>NZ_KV830305.1:1225495-1288390 GCF_001836735.1 Rothia sp. HMSC061D12
GATGGCGCTCTACCACTGAGCTATCGGGGCAACAGGTAAAACTATACAGGTCTTCAGGAATGCTCGCAAGCGGAAAAGCTATGGCATACGCCACATTTGATGCTTACTTGTTCTCCACGGTGCCCCATGAGCACCCAGCATCGACCAGACACCATCACTCCAGCTGACGCAGACACACAAAGACCGGCAGGAGAGCTCATCGTTCCCCTGCCGGTCTTTGACTCATCTGCGGATGACAAGACTGCTTGCCGATAGCCTCAGCAAGCCCCTCATACCGCGAATTCAGGCTTAGCCGGAATCTTAGTAGCGCTTGCCGCGGCCGCCGAAGTCACGGCCGCCGTCACGGTTACCGCGGTAGCCGCCCTCGCGGCGGTTATCACGGCCGCCGAAGTCGCGACCGCCAAAGTCACGGCCACCCTCACGGTTGCCACGGTAGCCGCCCTCACGGCGGTTATCGCGACCACCAAAGTCGCGACCGCCGAAGTCACGGTCATTGCGCTTGCCACCGAAATCGCGGCCGCCACGCTTGAAGTCGCGGTCGCCACCGAAGTCACGGCCACCCTCACGGTTACCGCGGTAGCCACCCTCGCGGCGGCCACCTTCACGACGACCACCCTCGCGGCGATCGAAGTCACGGAAACCACCCTCACGACGACCGCCACCGAAGCCGCGGCCACCGCCGCCGCCCTTGGGACCGTTGTCCTTGCGGATGTTGATGAACTCGCCAGCGATCTTGGTGTCACGCAGACGGTCGAAGAAGTCGCGGGGCAGGTCCTCAGGCAGGCCAACAATGGTGAAGTGCTGGCGAATGTCGATGGAGCCAATCTGGGAGCCCTTAATTCCACCCTCGTTAGCCAGCGCGCCCACGATAGCGCCTGCGGTCACACGGGAGGAACGGCCAACGTTCAGCTTGTAGTTGACCATGCCCTCGTCGTTGCGCGCGCGCTTTGCCTTGCGGCCGCCGCGGTCCGAATCGTCGTCGGAGAAGGGGCGGGAGTTGCGCGCGATGTCCTCTTCCTCATCCAGGAAGAACGGGCGACCCTGCTGGGCGACAACAGCCAGTGCGGCTGCGATGTCCTCAGCGGTGGTGTCGTGCTCGTTCTCGTAGTCCTCGATAATCTCGCGGAAGAAGCTCAGGTCCTCAGACTCGATGGTCTCGGTAATCTGCTGTGCGAAGCGCTGCTTACGGGTCTCGTTCACTGCCTCTGCGGTGGGCATGTGCATCGGCTCGACCTTCTGGCGGGTTGCCTTCTCGATCTGACGCAGCATGTACTTCTCACGCGGGGTGACGAAGAGGATTGCGGCACCTTCGCGACCTGCACGGCCGGTACGGCCGATACGGTGCACGTAGGACTCGGTGTCGTGGGGGATGTCGTAGTTGACGACCAGGGAGATGCGCTCCACGTCCAGGCCGCGTGCCGCCACGTCGGTTGCCACGAGGATGTCGATGCGGCCGTCACGCAGGGCGTCAACGGTGCGCTCACGCAGCTGCTGGGGGATGTCACCGTTAATCGCTGCTGCCGCAAAGCCGCGTGCCTTCAGCTTGTCGGCGACCTCCTCGGTCTCCTTCTTGGTGCGAACGAAGACGATAATGCCGTCGTAGTTCTCAACCTCGAGCACGCGGGTCATTGCGTCCAGCTTGTGGGAGTGCATGACCTGCATGTAGCGCTGGGTGATGTTTGCGCTGGTGGTGGTCTTTGCCTTGACGCGAACCTCGACGGGGTCGTTCAGGTACTGCTGAGCGATCTTGCGGATCGAGTTGGGCATGGTTGCGGAGAAGAGCGCAACCTGCTTGCTGTCGGGGGTGCCCTCGAGGATCTTTTCCACGTCTTCGGCGAAGCCCATGCGCAGCATTTCGTCTGCCTCGTCCAGTACCAGGTACTGCAGGTTGGACAGGTCCAGGGAGCCCTTTTCCAGGTGGTCAATCACGCGGCCGGGGGTACCGACGACGACCTGCGCACCGCGGCGCAGACCAGCCAGCTGCGGGCCGTAGGGGGAGCCACCGTAGATGGGCAGGACGGTGAAGTCCTCCATGTGGGTCGCGTAGGAGGAGAAGGCTTCTGCAACCTGCAGAGCCAGCTCGCGGGTGGGTGCCAGGACCAGGACCTGGGTGTCGCGGGAGACGCCGTTGATGTCGGCGAGTTCAGCCATGCGGGACAGTGCCGGCAGCGCGAATGCTGCGGTCTTACCGGTACCGGTCTGTGCCAGACCAACCACGTCGTGGCCGTCAAGCAGCAGGGGGATGGTCTGTTCCTGAATGGGGGACGGCTTCTCGTAGCCGACCTCTTCCAGGGCTGCCAGGACGCGGGGGTCCAGGCCCAGGTCGGTGAAGCGTACGCCTTCTTCTTCAGCCTTTTCGGCAGTTTCTTCGGCGGTGGTTTCTTCTGCTTCTACAGCAGGGCTCTCAACGGTGTTCTCGGTGATGTTCTCGGTGGTCACAACGGTCTCTGCCTCGGCGTTCAGTTCGGCCGGGGTAGCAGTATTCTCAGTCAATTTTTCCTCTATACGGTAGGGGTGGAAGCGCACGCTTTTCGGCGCTTACCGGGTGTCCCCTTCACGGCCCAGCCACACATCATCCCCTGGGGAGTAGAACGTCCAGGGGTCCTCCGTTACCGGCGCATTCTGCAGAGGTGTTCTGCGGATGCTACGGGTAGCGGCTTTTGCTGGGGGTGGTCTTGAATTTCTCGGCACATTATCCGCACGCCTATTCGTACTCTGTGCTTGGCGCACAGTAGTCCCTGCGAATCAGGGGTGTACAGGGTGGGTAATGCTCACATGCAATGTCACGTATTCCTGGTGGTTCGCCTTCCCGCTCTACGGCGGTGGTGTGTCTGTTACAGCAGACGCAGTAAAGACGCTGGACCAGAGATCGTTAAGAGAAGCCCGCGTGTACGGTGTGAACCGCAAATTTATGGGGCGTATCAATCGGTGATGGTGAGTACGGCGCACCTACAATTCCAGCACCACCTTGGGTGCCGGGTGCGCACAAGACCTTCATCGGGGGTTCCCGTGTTCTATCCAGTTCTATCCAGTGTACAGCAGGGTCCCCACTTGAGTCATAAAAAGGTGCTTAAAACCTCATCTCTTAAATGCGAGCGCCCACCCCAGCGTTTGCGGGGTGGGCGCTCATTGAGCCGCTGAACCGAGAGGCTAGTCTACGCGGCGCACAATATCAATCGTGCCAACGGTCGCGTACTTAGCGTAGGAATGGCCGTAGCGGTCGGCCGCGTACTGTGCGGCGTTGGTCGGCGGGTTGCCGCCCCAGGAGTTGCTCCTGCGGTCGATAACCACGTAGTCGGGGGCGGGCTCACCGGTGTGACCAATCCAGTAGACGGTACGACCGGGAATCAGCTGGGTCAGAATCGACAGGTCAGATGCGACCGATACCCCTTCAGGTACCTTCTGGACGGCGTCCTGCTTCATCTGGTCAGTCGTAGTCAGCGCGGAGGCGGTGAACTGCGCATTACCCAGGGACGCGAGGGGCTGCTGGGAGCCGGGCACGAAAATCGGGGAGGCGGCAAGGAAGAGCGCCGCGGCGGGTAGAGCCCATACGGGTATGCGGCGTGCCGTGGCGGTGAGGCGGCCGGGCTCGGTATTGGTCTGAGGTTCCTGCGCGGAGGCGCTATCGGCTGCGCGCGCGCCCAAACGCGCCGGAATCGCAGCGGGAACCACTCCGTAGCGTATCCACATGACGGCGTCGAGCAGGGCGAGGAAGACGACGGGCATGAGCACGAGCGAGTAGTGCCAGGTGCTTGCCCAGTAGGATTCCATGGTGGAGAGCAGACGCCAGGCGAGGGTCGGCAGGGCAATTGCCGCGAGCGGAGAAATCACCCAGAGGACAGCTCCGGTAATGAGCAGCAGTCCGAGGGTTGCCAGCTTGGTGTTGTTACTGAGCATCTGCAACGCTGAGCCGAAGGGGTCGCCCAAGGCTGCGGAGAAGTTCACCTTGTCGGCGTAATCAAAGTTTCCACCGCTATTGAAGTAGGGCAGAATCACGTAGACGGCGACGACAGACCAGAACACACCCCACATCATGACCATGGTGGATTCTGCGACGGCGGGGGTGCGTGCCCACGAGGAGTAGAGCTGCTGCATGCGGGCACGCATGGGGGCGGGAGTACCAGCGGAAAGGCGCGGCATCAGAATGTCAACAGCGGTGCTCAACCAGCCGGTGCGGATAAAGATGATGAGGCCGATGGCTGCGACAGTAATACCCATATCTTCTTTGACGAAGGCAATGGGCAGGGACCACCAGCAAGCGTAGGCGAGGTAGCGGGCACGTTCGGTGCCACTCACTCGTGAGGCAAGCACCAGGTAACCGAGGCTCATGGCAAGCAGCGGCACGGCGAAGGCTACTTCGTGGAATTGGGCGGCGATAGCCTGCTGAACGCCGAAGCTGAGGGCGAATCCGGCGCCGAGCAGCAGACCGGTGAGGGTCGGGATGACGCTCTGAAGTTTTGCGGACTGAGCATTCTGCGCAGGTTCGTTCTTCTGCGCATCTTCAGTTTTCTGGGCGAGCGCGAAGGCACGCTGAGTGAAGCGCACAATGGCGAAGCTTGCGAAGGCGACCAGGGCGTTCTGCACGACCAGTAGCGTGGTCGGCGAGGGGAACAGCGCGTAGATGGGTCCCAGAAGCACCAGAATCGGGTGGAAGTGGTCACCCCAGAGGTTAAAGTCGGGCCCCTTAATCGGCACGATGGGCACGGAGAAATGCGAGTAGGCCTGTGCCATCTGGGTGAAAATCGCCAGGTCCCAGGAGGGCGTAATCCAGTGCTTCATCTGCTGCAGCGAGTAGTAGGTGTACAACGCCATGACGGCGGCGGCAAGCAGCAGACCGGGTAGTAGTTCGAGGGGGCGGATGCTCTTGACGCGCTCGGTGAGGGACTGACGCGGCTGTTTCTTGGCGCGCTGAGTACGGCCCGCACTGGTGGCGGCGCTGTTCTTCTGTTCAGGTGCGTCAGTATTCGAGGATGCTTCTTGTGCTTCCGCTGCCATAGGCGTCCTTCTCTCGGGGTGTATGTCCGGGGTGCGTGTCCGGGCGTGGGCGCCCTTGTGAACGGGCGGAACGCATAGCCTGTGTCGTGCCGGTGGCGGAGTTTGCGTTCGTTCTCGCTCTACCCTTTAGGGTATCGCATTAGTGGCGTGCCTGCCCTTCCTGCACTTTTTGTATCTTGGTCCGCAATTATCTGCCGCGGATGTTGCTGCCCGGTTTGGGCGCATAGACTGGTGGGGTGAGTACGTTTCCTTCCTCAAACCCCGGCGGTGCGACCTCCGGTAGCCGCGCGGCAGCGGGTGCACGGCGCATCCGGCATCCTTTGGCGGCAGCTGGTGTGCCCTATGCGCCAGCGCTTGCGGATGTTCTTCAGGAGCCTACCATTCTTAGCCAGCCGCGCGTTCAGGTTCGTACTCTCTCCCCCGCCGCTTCGCCCCTTCCCGGCGCTCTGGCTCCCGAGGCGTGCGAGGTTGTGATTGAGCCGCATGTTCCGGTGCAGTTGGCGCAGACTTTGGGTTCGTTGCGCCGCGGTGCTCAGGATCTTTCGTATCGTGCGCTGAGCCGCGCGGATGGTGCCGAGCGAATCTGGGTGACGGCTCGCACGCCGTTTCACGAGTTCCCGGCGGTGCTGTACGCCGAACGTTTGGCGCAGCCAGCCGAGCAGGTGACCGCCCGCGCCGAGGCTCTCCCCTCCCTGCATCGCTTGCTGATGCGCCCGGTGCGTATTCGCATCTGGGTTTCTTATAGTGCCGCAGATCAGCAGATGCAGGCGCGAGCCGATCTTCAGGCGCTGGCGCAGGAAATGACGTACTGGCTGGGGTTGCACGACCCCGCCGAACAGTTTGGCGCGCTGTCGTCTTTTGAGGCTCTTCCGCCGCGTATTCAGCAGGCGTGGCGGCAGAATCCGGGGCTCCGCCTCAGCGCCTCGGGGCAGTTGGACCGGCAGATGCTCAACGCCATTGTGGAGCAGCGCATCACCCAGACCGAAGCGTTCAGAACCTTAGGCTGGGTTCTGCGAAAGTACGGCTCCCCCGCCCCATCGACCGGGTTGGGGCATCAGCCCGAAGGCATGCGCGTCTACCCAAGCGCCCGGACCCTGGCGACGATTCCCACCTGGGATTGGCATCGGGCGGGCGTTGATAAAAGCCGCTACGATGCCGTGTACGCTTACGCTCGTTCCGCCGAGTCTCTGAAAAACATTGCGGCAGAAGGCGACGTGGCGCTTCTGGCGCGGAGCCTGCACACTGTGCGCGGCGTGGGCCCGTGGAGTATTTCCGAGGTTCTGCAGCGTGTGTGCGGGCATCCAGATGCCATCAGCGTGGGCGACTACCATCTGGCGCACGCGGTCGGTGAGCTATTCACCGGTCAACGCACCGATGATGCGGGTATGCTCGCCCTGCTGGTACCCTACAGCCCGCATCGGCAACGTCTGGTGCGGCTCATGCATGCTTCTGGCTTCTCAAAGCAGAGGTTCGGGGCGCGCATGACCATTGAAGATCACCGCGACCGCTAACACGCATGCACCCTAACGAGGTTAAAAGGGGACGGGGCGCCCCAGCCGGTTGTGCCGGCGGGTGCGCCCCGTTCAAGCTCTTTTGTGGTGGTGAGCTTACTTCTTCTCTGCAGAGCCCTCTGCTGCTGCGATTTCTGCACGGACCTTGTCCATGTCGAGCTCGCGGATCGAACCAATCACGGTCTCCAGCTGGTCTTCGCGCAGTGCGCCGGCCTGCTGGTAAACCAGGATACCGCCACGGAAGCCCATGATGGTGGGGATGGAGGTGATGCCTGCTGCCTGAGCGAGCTGGCCCTGGTCCTCGGTGTCAACCTTGCCGAAAACAATGTCGCTGTGCTTCTCCGAAGCCGCCTCGTAGACGGGGGAGAACTGCTTGCAGGGACCGCACCAATCTGCCCAGAAGTCCAGGAAGACGATGTCATTGCTCTCGACGGTAGCAGTCAGGTTCTGCTGAGTAATTTCAATAGTAGCCATGAGATAAAGCTACACCCTCAAGACCCCAATCGCTAATTGTTCGCCCTGGGATTCAAACATTGTGAAAGATATGACAAATTGCCGTCATAGTTGGCTCTTTCCGCGGCAGTTTCAGCCGGCCCGCGGGCGTGTCGCGGAGGCTCCCGCGAAAGGTTCCGCACCAGGTGATGGAGGCGCACGACCCGGCAGGCGAAAGCCCCCGTGTGAGCTCTCCCTCCCCTCCCGCAAGAAAGCCCCTCGCGGACATCGGGAAAAACGGGCGCACCCACGGAAGGCCGCTGCGGGAGCCACCCTGAAACTGGTTTTAGATACACAAAAGCCCGGTTACTTTCGTAACCGGGCTATTTGTGGCAGGTGAGGGATTCGAACCCCCGTAGGCAGTGCCAGCTGATTTACAGTCAGCCCCCTTTGGCCGCTCGGGTAACCTGCCGCCTAGCTAGGTGCTAGTTGCTCGCTCAAGCGAACAGAGACTACTCTACAGCAGTTTTAGGGACTTGTACACTTCACACAGGGTTTTGTGACGAAGGTTATATATCTGGTTATATTTATCGTCTTTTCGTCACATCAGAGCGTCGGTGCACGCTCACCGCGCATCCATATCTACCGCGCATATCTATCGCAGCGCCCGCGCCCTCATCCTAATTGAATAAAGCCCTCATGAATAAAGCCGTGAATAAAGCCAATGCCTACAGCAGCTTTAGAAGGAGCGGGACGGAGTATCGCCATCCTGCTCAAGCAGAAGCACAATCTCCAGGTGCTCCAGATAGCGGCGCGCCTGCTCCACAGTGCACATGTCACCGGCAATCTCACGCTCCAGGTCACGGCGAACGCCACGGAAACGTGCCACCAGCGAAGGCTCAGTCAGAGTAATACCAATGCCTTCAAAAGGAGAATGCTTAGACTCTTCCGCATGCAGGTCAAGATGAATATCGTGGTGGTCAGACTCGTTGAGGCGCTCAGCCTCAGGAATACCTTCGGGCTCAGCGCCCAGAGAGGTATGCAAGTCAATGAAGAGCAGGGTTTGCAGGTCGCGAGCTTCCTCGCTCGTGCGCAGGTCCGTCGTGGACAGGTTAGGAGTGGTCATGTTTCTATTGTCCTCTTTTAAGGTTAGTAACACCTGTAAAACAGGCCCGTTATTCTGATAGTTAGCTGTGAACAAGAGCCCCAACCCGGTAGGCTAGTACTAACCGGTGCCAGTAGCACCTCATTCACGAAAGGAAAGCCCATGGCTAGCGAATCGTCATTCGACATTGTGTCCAAGGTGGACAAGCAGGAAGTTTCCAACGCACTGCACCAGGCGCAGAAGGAAATCTCCCAGCGTTACGACTTCCGCGGCGTAGGTGCAGAAATCGACTACTCCGGCGATAAGATCCTCATCAAGGCAAACGCCGAAGAGCGCGCCCTGGCAGTGCTCGACGTTTTCCAGTCCAAGCTGGTCAAGCGCGGCATCTCCCTGAAGTCCCTGGACTCCGGCAAGCCCTACGCATCCGGCAAGGAAACCCGTATCGAGTGCTCCATCAAGGAAGGCATCGCGCAGGACCAGGCGAAGAAGATCTCCAAGATGATTCGCGAAGAGGGTCCCAAGGGCGTGAAGGCAAACATCCAGGGTGATGAGCTGCGCGTCTCCTCCAAGTCCCGCGATGACCTGCAGGAAGTCATTGCAATGCTCAAGTCCGCTGACCTTGAGATTGACCTGCAGTTCGTCAACTACCGCTAAACTCAGGCGAGGCTCCCCGCCCAGCAATGGGTGAGGGAGGCGGTTAGAAGCCGAAACGTAAAATCTTCTACACAAAAATCCTCGGGGTGGCTACTTCCACAGTAGCCACCCCGAGGATTTTTGTCTGCCAACCCGTCATCGCGGGTCATAATCGTCACGCCGGGTCATATTCGTACAGCGTCACATGCATACAGTGACACACTCGCGCCCGGATGATTCAGCGAAGAAAAGACTTAGTACTGCCCCATCTCACGAGCCTGCTGCTGCAGACGCGCAATACGCTGGTCCATCGGCGGGTGAGTAGAGAGCATGTTCTTCAGCGAACCGAAGGGGTTCGCAATCATCATGGCGCTCGCCGCCTCCGTGTTGCGGTTGTTCGGGTCCATCGGATACATGGACACACCGCTCTCCAGCTTGTTCAGCGCCGAAGCCAGAGCCAGCGGATCACCGGTCAGACGTGCACCATCTTCGTCGGCATCAAATTCGCGGGTGCGGCTAATGGCCATCTGAATGACCTGCGTAGCAATGGGAGCCAGCATGGCAACCACGAACATGGCGAGGGGGTTGGCGCGTTCACCATCGCGGTTGGATCCGCCGAACATCGCGCCAAACGAGAGGAACTGAGCCACAGTACCGATAATGGAGGCGATACCCGCCGCCACCGAAGAGGTGAGGATATCGCGGTTGTACACGTGCATCAGCTCGTGGCCGAGCACGCCGCGCATCTCGCGCTCATCTAGCAACTGCAGGATGCCCTCGGTGCAGCACACCGCCGCATTCTGCGGGTTACGACCGGTCGCGAACGCGTTCGGAGTCATGGTCGGTGCCACATAGAGGGCGGGCATGGGCTGGCCCGCGCGGGAGGACAGCTCCTCCACAATGTCGTAAAGCACCGGAACCTCTTCACGGCTGACCGGGTACGCATTCATGGAGCGCAGGGCGAGCTTATCGGAGTTCCAGTAGGTGTACGCCACCGAACCCAAACTCACCAGGCCCATAATCCAGATAAAAATGGAGGTCCGGAAGCTCACCGAAAGCAGGCCACCGATGAGCAGCATCATGCCCACCATGGAGCCCATCAACAGGGCAGTTTTCAGTCCGTTGTTATGGCTGTGCATGGGTATCCTCCTGAACAATTAGGTCAGTGCGTACAGCGTGTACTTGACTCTATAGAATACGTGCAAGCACCCGCGGGCGCACCTTATGGCGCTCGGATTCACCCAGAGCGTCACCCATGCGCCGAAAGCTCAAAAGGGATTAGGGAATAGCGCCCGGAATATTCACCAGGGGCACCTGCTCCAGCACCTGTGCCGTAGCAGTCGGAAAAATACCGAGCAGCAGAATCGTGCTGTAAGCACCCAGGAAAAGGATGAAGAGCAGGCCGAGCATCAGCTGACCCTCCAGATCAAAACCCGTGGTAGTGCTACGGTACTGGCCGTAAATCACCGGGGTCACGATGGGCACACCGAAGAGCAGAATCATCAGCAGAATGTAGATGGGGTTTGTGAAGTCGTACACCATGACCCTATCCTCCTTGATGGTGATCGCCGGTACGGGTTACTCTAGGTTCTTTGATTGTACGGCATCTCTTCACACCCGAGGCCGGGGTGAGGAGGGGCGCCACAGAGTGGATGAAAGGGACGCCCTGCCTGCTTATTATGAGCTTTTCATAAAATAATGATGAATTTCTCATAATAATGTGTAGACTTAAACCTATGACCGACGCAAAGACAACCTCCGATACGAAGAAGACCCAGAGCCCAGACCATCACAACACCGGTTGCGCCCACACCACCGGCCTACCCCTGCTCTCAGCCATGAGCCCCGAACAGCTCGAAGAAGCATGGACCACCGGTCTGCGCACCAAGGGCCGCCGCGTCACCAAGCAGCGCCTCGCCGTACTCCACGCAGTGCAGGAACACCCGCACTCCACCGCCGACACCATCGTGCAGGCAGTCCGCGAGCGCATCCCCGCCATCACGGTTCAGTCGGTCTACGTTATTCTTGCCGACCTGACCGATATCGACCTGCTACGTAAGTTCGAGCCGCCGGGAACCCCCGCCCTCTACGAAACCCGAACGGGCGACAACCACCACCACGCCTTCTGCGTACGCTGCGGCAAGGTCGAAGACGTGGACTGCGCGGTTGGCTCCGCACCCTGCCTGACCCCCAGCGATTTTCACGGCATGGCGCTCTTCAGCGCAGACGTACTCTACCAGGGCGTGTGCGTAGACTGCCAGACCGAACAGGAGGCGGCTCTCGCCCGAACCCAGCAGGAGGCGGCAGCGCGCATCCTGGCGGCATAGCCTGAGGAATACGTTGGCTCGGTCATGAGAGCTCTTAAACCGTTGAGGCGGCGACACTACTCGTGTCGCCGCCTCAACGGTTTAAGTTATTTAATGCAGGAGCTTAGGCACCCATACGGGGCTGCGAGCCCACAATCTCCAGCAGTTCGCGGATCTGCGCCGCGGTCAGCACCGTGGAGGGGTTAATCGCGTTCACCTTCACACTCGGTGCGCCAATCTCCAGGGCGTAGCGCAGAATGTCCAGGGCGTTCGCCGAACGCACCTCAATATGCGGGTCCAGTGCCGCAATCTCAATGGGCGAGGTGAACACCAGCAGGCTCTGCGGGTTACCGTTCTCATCCGGGTCAAAGACGAAGGAGGTACCCGACGGGTCAGCCGGGTCAACACCCACCAGCAGCACGGATACCGGGGAGACCAGCGAGCCGAGCAGCATCTGCATGTTGTCCTGGGTCAGCGCCAACTTCGCACCGTCATTGCGGGGAGAAGTGACAATCCACTGCACCTGAGCGCGCTCAATGTAGCACTCGTGGTCGGTGCCGGGGTCAACCACAATCAAGTCCAGCGCCTCGTTGTTGAGGAAGTCAATGAAAACCTTCATCGCCGGCTCGCGCAGAATCAGCTCGTCGCCCTCGGATTCCTGACGCACGTAGCTCTTGCCGATGTGCTCGGAGGAGGAGAACACGCACAGCGCCTGCATACCGGTCTCGGGCATGCGGATGACCTGGTGGGTCAGCACCGATTCGGGGCCCATCGGGTCGGTCTCGGACGGAATCAGCAGGGAGCCGGTCGCATCCAGCAGAACGTCGCCGCCGAGCATGGTACGAACCACGTTAATGAGGGTTCGCTCCTGCACATCGTTGCGGAAAGTCTCCAGGGCAGCGACCAGGTAGGGGTTCGGGATCTCGTGCTCGCTCGAAGACAGCGCCGCGGCAGCAGAGTGGCGGGCACGGCCCTCCATACGCTCACGAGCCCACTGCGGGATACGCGACGCATCACGCGGGAACTCAGCCAGGTGCTCACGTACGTCGGTTGCGGTCAGGGTACCCTCGTTCTTCCAGCTGGCGGGCTCATCATCACGGTTATAGGAGGCGCCCACGCTGAACTGCGGGTTCGGCCAGCCGGTTGCCGCCACCACGATGGAGGCGGTGAACCAGGTGCCGCGGTTACCGTCGTAGGCGGCACGCTGCAGCTTGCGGACCTCAGCAATAATGGGTGAGCCGTCCTTGAGCGGGCCGATGGTACCAATGAACTCTTCACCGTCGCGGAATTCACGCACGCGCACAAAAATCTGACCTGCTAGAGGCTTGACGTCCAGCACCATTTCGCTCCAGCCGGGGTCAACACTAACGACATCCAGCAGCCAGCTTCCAATGTTGTTCAGCGCGTCCTGGATGCGCGCGGCGCGGCTACTCGTCTCGGCAAGGCGGGGTTCAGTCATAGTTTATACATCCTTGAGTGTGAATACGGCGCGGCTGGAGGCATCCGTGTTCGGTCGTAGTGTCGGCTTACAGGGTGCCGGAAGAAGCCGTCTCTTCGATTCTAACGAACACGGGCACTCCACGCAGATAGTTTACGCCGAAAGATATATGCTCTACCTCTCCCCTGAACCCCTCTAGGCGGCCCATTCGACCCTCTTAACGTCCAATACGCCTAAAGCGCACCCCAAAACCGGGGATACACGGCATAGTGAACGCTAAAAGGTTGATAATCTTGAAGCATGACGAATTCTCTGCAGGACCTTATCGACGCATCGATCTTTATCTCCACCGAGTACCAGGCTCGACTCGCTGAGCTCGTGGGTACCTCCGAGTGGAACGTGGACTTCACCTCCCAGTCTCTGGATTTTGAGACCACTCCCCCGCTTTCGCTCAAGCCGCACCTGCTGGGCACCGAATCCGAGAACCGCGGTACTTGGATTTGGTCTTGGCAGCAGCTGGGCTACTTCCCCGACTCCGTTGTTTCCGCCGCTATTCAGGCGCGCGAAACCGGTGAGCGTGACGGCCTGGCCGAACTGACCACCGACGAGCTGCCCCTCTCCGAGTCCCTGGCACGCCGCCTGACCCTGGCAACCAAGACCATCAGCGGCCTGTACGCACACTACCCGCTGCCCGCGGGCGCTGGCGTGCGCGCATGGACCCTGCTGGAGGGCGCTGAGCTGACCCTCGAGGCACCGACCTACAAGGGTATTGGCCGCGTCATCGCTAAGACCCTGCAGAGCGAAGAGATCCACAACCAGGTTCTGGCGGTGGACTCCTACGCTCAGCAGCGCGGCTTCCACATCGCCTGGGACACCGAGGCAACCGCCGTGCTGACCGCAACCGACGGTGCCCTGCGCCTGTGGTTCGACGAGGGTCGCATCAGCGGCATCGAGCAGGCTGAGCCTCAGGTTGGCCCCGAGGTTCTGGAGCAGTGCGCAGCCGCTGCCGCACAGCGTCGCGAATCCCTCGCCGCACTGCGCACCGAGATTGAGCGCGTGGCAGCCGCAGAGGCAGCCGCTCAGAACGCACAGCGCGAGCAGGAGGCAGCAGAACGCGCCGCCGCACGTGCCGAGGCTGAAGCAGAGCGCGCCGTCGAGATCGCCGAGCACGCACCGGTCGCAGACACCGAGGTACCCGGCGTTGAGAGCACCGAAAACCTCTACCCCGCCGACGAAGCTCCCTTCGATCAGGAGCCGGCAGAGTACGCAGAGCCCGGCCTGGTCACCGTGGAGACCCTGCCCGGCGAGTACGAGGCAGAGGAGACCGAGCAGGCTCGCGTCTACACCGACGAGTCCATCGGCGCCGAGCAGCCCGAGTACGAGACCGTTGAGGCTTCCGCAGAGTACGCTGAGGAGCCGGTCGCCGTTGAGACTGCAGCTGAGCAGTCCGCAGAGGCTGAGCAGGATGCAGCAGAATACGAAGAGCAGCACGTGGAGCCCATCCGCAACGCTGGCGCAGCTCCCGACCTGCAGGCAGAGCACGAAGAGGCAGCCCGCCGCGAGCAGGAAGAAACTGCACGCCGCGAGGCAGAGCAGCCCAAGAAGAAGGGCTTCTTCTCCCGCTTCTTCGGCCTCTAAACCGAATACGCAGCATTCCTCAGGCGCGGTATCCTCGTGGTACCGCGCCTGAGGCGTCCCTAGCGTATGCTGCACCCCGTATCGGGTACAGTAGTGTGCGCGCATCGAAACCTGTGTGGGTACCCAGCTGGCGCATCCCGATGAATAGCTTAGAAGAACGTAACCGAAGAATCAGGTCAGACGAAACCATGTCAGAAACGCAGAAGCACACCACCCGCAACGGGTTTATCACCATCATCGGCACCTACATCATTTGGGGTCTGCTCCCCCTGTATTTTGTGCTGATGGCGCCAGCAGGACCGATTGAGATTGTGGTGGCGCGAGTGGTCTTCTCCCTCATTTTCTGCGCCCTGCTACTACCGATTGTGCGGGCAACCGCGGACTTCCGCCGCGCTCTCAAGAATCGCCGCATCATGCTGGTGCTAACGGCGGCATCGTTCCTCATCTGCGCGAACTGGCTTATCTACGTGATGGCAACAACCAGCGGTCACACGATTGATGCGTCCCTGGGATATTTCATTAACCCGCTGGTCTCCGTGGTGCTGGGCGTGATTTTCCTGCAGGAGCGCCTGCGCGCCGCGCAGTGGGTATCCGTCGCAATTTCATGTATCGCGGTGCTGATGATGAGCCTCATCTATGGTCAGGTGCCCTGGACGGGTCTGGGCCTGGCGTTCTCCTTCGGCATCTACGGCCTGCTCAAGGCACGCGTAGCCCACGACGTGAGCCCCATCGTTTCACTCTCTCTCGAAACTCTGATTCTGGCGCCCTTCGGCATTGCCGCCCTCTTTGTGCTCAATGCTCAGGGACAAATGACCCTCTTCAGCGAAGGTGCCGGGCACTTCTGGCTTCTCGCATCCACCGGCGTGGTCACCGTTGTGCCCCTCATGCTCTTTGCGGCGGCAACCAAGGCGCTACCGCTGTCAGTCATTGGCATGGTGCAGTACCTGGGCCCGACCATCCAATTTGTTCTGGCGCTGACCGTTCTGCACGAGCAGATGAGCGCCGATAAGGTGCTGGGTCTGAGCCTCATCTGGATTGCGCTCATCATTTTCACCGTGGATGCGGTGCGTGCCTCCCGCTCCTACCGCGCCTCCGCGCTGTCCGACCCGGAAACCGGCATGATCCCGCTCGTAAAAGCTGAAGACGTACAGAGCAAGTAGCTCTCCCCAACCCGGCTAAAACACTGTCCCGCACAAAATACACTCCCGCATACAACAAAGTGATGCCCCGCAGACGTTAGCCTGCGGGGCATCACTTTATGTCGCGTTCACACGCTAAAGCTCAGACCCCTGAGCTTCAGCAGCAGCATCGAGAGCATCCAGATCCGGATGACGGTGCAGGTTCAGCAGAGCCAAACCCAGGCCACCCCAAATGATCAGGATTGCCACAATGAGCATCACAATTGCGGAGATAGACATGAGGGCTCCTAACGGGTAATAGTCGAATCAACGTGGCCGTGCTCCACCTGACCGGAAATCACCGGAGGTGCCGGCGGCTCTTCAGCCGCACGAGACTTCTTCGACCAGGGCAGAAGAGAAACAACGATCGCACCAACCAGAAGCAGTGCGCTCATACCCCAACCGAAAATCGCCAGCAGATCCGCAGGGTAACCCTCATACGGGGTCGCAATCAGCTTGATAACGCTCTGAATCAGAGAGTAACCCAGAACCAGCGGAGTCACGACAGCCAGCAGACCCATCCAGATCTTGCCGACCTTGATGGAAGAGTAGCGGTTCAGGTGCTCAGCCAGAGCGGGCAGAGCACGCACCACGTATGCAACCACGATAATGGCGCACAGGCCGGCAGCCAGAATACCGAAGAGGTTCACGAAGTTATCGAGAATATCCAGCACGTACAGGCCGGTAGTGGTCGGCATCAGCAGCAGCGAAATCAGAGCCATCGGAACAATCACCAGTATGGTGGACGCCAGACGGGAAGTCGCGAACTTGTCCTGAATACCGGCGATAATCACCTCAAGAATCGAAATGAGGGAGGTGAAACCAGCAAAAAGCAGGGAACCGAAGAAGAGGATACCAATCAGCACGCCGCCGGGCGCCTGAGAAATAATGGTCGGGAACGCGATGAACGCCAGACCAATACCGCTGGTCGCAACCTCGCTCACCTGGGTGCCAGCAGCCTGAGCCATGAAGCCCAGAGCAGCGAACACACCAATACCAGCAAGAAGCTCGAAACCGGAGTTCGCGAAACCAACCACAGCACCGGAACCGGTCAAGTCAGTCTTAGGCTTCAGGTAGGAAGAGTAGGTGACCATAATGCCGAAGCCAATGGACAGCGAGAAGAAAATCTGGCCGTACGCAGCAACCCACACGTCCGGGTTAGCCAGGGAGTCCCAGCTGGGGGTGAACAGAGCGTTCAGACCGTCCACAGCGCCGGGCAGGGTCAGCGAGTAAATCACCAAACCAACGAACATGACCAGCAGCAGCGGGATGAAGATAATGTTGGCTGCGCCCACGCCCTTCTGAACACCCAGAGCCATCACAGCGAGCAGAACGCCCCACACCAGAACCATGGGAATCAGGATGTTCATGTTGAAGTCCAGGGAGACGCCGGGATCCTTTGCGACCTTCAAGAACTCGCCCTGGAAGAACGCCTTCGGGTTATCGCCCCACTCATTGGTGAAGGAGAAAACCATGTAACGCAGAGCCCACGCCACAATAGCGGCGTAGTAGATAGCGATGACAAAGTTGATACCCATGTGCCACCAGCCAATGAACTCGGTCTTACGGTTCAGACGGCGGAAAGCCAGCGGGGACGACGCACGCGCACGGTGACCGATTGCGTAGTCAAAGAACAGGAAGGTCAGACCGGCGGTCAGCAGGGCGACAATATAGGGAATCATGAAGGCGCCGCCGCCGTTATCAAATGCGATGTAGGGGAAACGCCAAATATTGCCCAGACCAACAGCAGAACCGATGGCGGCAAAGATAAAGACGCGACGGCTAGAGAAGCCTTCGCGCTTCGTGGGCGCCTTAGGGGTAGATGCTCCCATAGTTGTAAACCTCGAATGTGTGGGGACGCGGATGGTTGGTGCGAGAATAACCCGTCGGAGTGGTGGGCTCTGCTCGCGTCCAGAAATAGTAAACGGCTCTCCAACACGGGGTGGGCGTGGAAGCCGTCAAACGTCTGAAGGGTGGATGTGCGCCTCAGGCATGCCTATAAGGATTACCTTAAAGGCATATAGCGGTCAAGGAGACCCCAGCATACGGAACTATGCGGGACAGGGCACCCGCTCATACCTGCCCTGAAAACCGGTACTGACTAGCCATAATGCAGAAAACCCCCGCTGAATCTGACTGGATTCAGCGGGGGTTTTGAAGTATGAGACGCATCAGCGCTTACGCCAGCGCACACGTTACGTGGTGAGGCATTTTAGCCCTCGCGGTGAACCACAGCGTGAGCGAAGGACTCCAGCGCAGCCTTCGCGGTGGACTCGGGCAACGGAGCAATCGCGGCAATCGCGCGGTCCGCCCAGTCGTAAGCAATCTGCCATGCTTCCTGGGTGACCGGGTGGGCGGCGAGCGCCTCCACAGCGGTCTCCAGAGCCTCGTCGGAGCTGAGGTCTGCATCCAGCAGGGCGCGAACAGCAATAGCAGATTCGTCGCCGGCGGCTACCGCGCGGTCCAGCAGGATGGTCGGCAGGGTCGGCACGCCCTCGCGCAGGTCGGTGCCGCGGGTCTTACCGCTGGTCTTGCCGTCGCTCACAATGTCAATCACGTCGTCAGCCAGCTGGAATGCCACGCCGACCAGCTCGCCGTACGCCTTGACCATGGAGATGACGTCTTCGGAAGCGCCCGAAAGCAGGGAGCCGTACTCACCGGCAGCGGCAATCAGGGAACCGGTCTTACCCTCAATGACCGCGATGTAGTGGTCGAGCAGGTCCTGGCCCTCGCGGGGGCCGGTGGTCTCAAAGAGCTGACCGAGCACCAGACGCTCAAAGGTCTGGGACTGAATCTTCATGGGGCGGGTACCCAGCTCGGAGACCAGCAGGGATGCGCGGGAGAAGATCAGGTCACCGGTGAGAATGGCGACGGAGTTGCCCCAAATCATCTGGGCGCTGTCCACACCACGGCGCTTGGGGGCGTCGTCCATAACATCGTCGTGGTAGAGGGTTGCCAGGTGAGTCAGCTCAACGACCACGGCGGCCTCGATAACCTCGTCGTTGATTTCGCCGTCGACAGCTGCCGAGAGCAGCGCCAGCAGGGGACGCACACGCTTGCCGCCCGCGGAGAGCAGGTGGCGGGATGCAACATCCGCCAGGTGATCGGTCTGTGCGATGGCTTCTGCCAGGCGCTCCTCAATACGCGCGAGGGAGGAAAGAATCTGCGGACCCAGCTTGGGGTCTGCGGCGATGAGTTCGAAGCCTGCAGGAAGCTTCAGGTCGAGGTCTCCCAGCAGGTCGGTTGCGGCAATGGGCTGCTCTGCGTTGCTCACGGTGTCTTCTATCTTCTTGGTGTTGGTGTCTTCGGTGGTGTGTGAACGCGGTGTCTATGCGTTGTGTGCTTCAGGCTTGAAACCGCGGTGAATGGCGACGATGCCGCCGGTGAGGTTGCGGTACTGCACGGAGGTGAAGCCCGCCTCCTTGAACTTCTGCGCCAGTTCCTGCTGGTTGGGCCAGGCGATGATGGACTCGGCGAGGTATTCGTAGGATTCGGGGTTGGAGGAGATTGCGCGGGCAATCGGCGGAATCGCCTTCATGATGTAGTTCTTGTAGACCGCGCCGAAGGGGGCGAAGGTCGGGGTGGAGAACTCGAGGATGACGATGCGTCCGCCGGGCTTGAGCACGCGGTAGATTTCGCTCAGCGCTTTGGGGTAGTTTGCGACGTTGCGCAGGCCGTAGGACATGGTCACTGCGTCGAAGGTTTCGTCGTCGAAGGGTAGGGCTGTGACGTCTGCCTGCACGAAGGTCATGTCGGGGCGACGGCGGCGGCCCACATCCAGCATGCCTTCGGAGAGGTCTGCTGCGATGACGTCCACACCGGCGTCGGCGAAGGGTTCGGAGGAGACGCCGGTACCTGCGGCTACGTCCAGCACTTTCTGGCCGGGGTGCGCGTCGACGGCTGCGACTGCCTGCTTGCGCCAGTAGATGTGCTGGCCGAGGGAGAGGATGCCGTTCATGAGGTCGTAGCGTTCGGCTACGGTATCGAACATGGCGGCGATGTCGCTGGTTTTCTTGTCTAGGGTTGCGCGGGTTGCGCGGGTGTTCTTCTCTGCGTTCACGCTCTCAATTGTGGCATGGAGGTTACTAGATTCGATAGTTGGGTAAACCGTAGTAGTGTCGCACGGTGCGTTAAGGTGCGTTCTGAAGTGGTTTTCGAGTCGCTAATTCGGGGTTTTATTCAGTTTTTGGGGGTGTAAATTATTCATATTCAGCAAAAATTTATGAATATTTATGTATATACTTGCATTTTTTAACATAGGCGCGCACAATAGACCATAGATTTCATAGAGCACACCCCACACAGGAGCATCCCAATGAACACCGCAGTCCTCAAGAAGGCATCCCTTAAGCCCCTCGCACTACTGGCAGTACTGCCCCTAGCGCTGACCGGCTGCGTCTCCACCGCCAACGAGAACTCCGACGCCAACGGCGAGGTCAGCCTCGTCAAGTCCGGCACCCTCAGCGTCTGCACCAACACCCCCTACAAGCCCTTCGAATACGAAGAAAACGGCACCATCGTCGGCCTGGATGCAGACATCGCCAACGCTATCGCCTCTGATCTGGGCGTGAAGGCTCAGCTGACCTCCATCAGCTTCGAGGGCCTGGACTCCGGAACCGGCCTGGCCACCGGTCAGTGCGATATCGCCCTTGCGGGTATCGGCGTGACCGACGAACGTAAGAGCAAGATGGAATTCACCACCGTCTACTTCGACGACAACCTGGCAATCCTGGTCCCCAAGGGTTCCTCCATCACCTCCGCCGCAGACCTGAAGGGTGTCAGCGTTGGTGCGCAGCAGGCAACCAGCGGTGAAACCTACGCCAAGGAAAACGGTGCAGAGGTCATCCAGTACGAAGACACCTCCCTCATGTTCTCCGCCCTGAAGACCGGTCAGGTCAAGGCAGTCGCAGCGAACCTCTCCGTGGTATCCGAGGCACTGACCAACGACCCGGACTCCTTCAAGATCGCCTACCAGGATTCCGAGAACACCGAGCAGATTGCCGCAGCAGTTTCCTCCAACAACAAGGCACTGCTGACCAAGGCAAACGCTACCATCGCCAAGCTCAAGGAAAACGGCGAACTCGACAAGATGAAGGCCAAGTGGGTGGGCACCACCTCCTCGACCTCCGCGAGCGCCTCTTCCTCCGCTTCCTAAACACCTAGCCGACTAGCCCCTCCCCCAATTCAGGAGTACCCTTATTACTTTTGGGTTGGGGGATTCTCCGGCCTCTATCCTTGTGAGCGTATAAAACGCTCTTGACCGAACAGCACACGGATAAGAAAACGCATGTCCTCTAAACTCTCACCCCGTCAGAAGCAGAAGCTCTTCCGCTACGCACAGTACGCCCTTCTGGCAGTTATCGCCCTGGCAGCCATTCTTCTGGCTGACTGGAAGACCCTCAGCCAGCAGGTATTCAACCTGGACGTTGCGGCTCAGCAGTTCCCTGACGTCATCACCGTGGCGTTGAAGAACACCCTGCTGTACACCACCTTGGGCTTCATCGTGGGCCTCTCCGGCGGTCTGCTGCTGGCGCTCATGCGTATTTCCTCTATCGCTCCCTACCGTTGGATTGCGACCCTGTACGTGGAGCTTTTCCGCGGCATCCCGGCGCTGCTGGTCTTCTTCGCGTTCGGTTACGGTATTCCCCTGGCGTTCAAGATCCGCTTCGTGGATAACCTGATTCCGGTGACCCTGTCCCTGGGTATGGTTTCGGCTGCTTACATTAGTGAGGTTCTGCGTGCGGGCCTGCAGGCGATCCCGAAGGGCCAGATGGAGGCGGCACGCTCCCTGGGCATGTCCCACACTCGTGCGATGATTTCGATCATTATTCCTCAGGCGTTCCGCGTGGTTCTGCCCCCGCTGACCAACGAGGTTATCCTGCTGACCAAGGACTCCTCCCTCGTGTACCTGCTGGGCGTGACGGTTTCTCAGTACGAGCTGGCGAAGTTCGGTCGTGAGGGCCTGACCGCCGCTAACGCGGGCCTGACTCCCCTGGTGGTTGCGGGTCTGTGCTACCTGATTATCACTGTTCCGCTGGGCCAGCTCTCCGCATACTTTGAGCGCCGCACCCAGCTTGCGGGCCGCAAGTAAGCGCAACGACAGATACGGATTACGGAAGATACTATGACTGCTTCAACTTCATCCATGGCCGCCTCCTCGGTGCGCATTTCTAACCTGCACAAGTCTTACGGCAAGGTTCAGGTTCTCAAGGGCATCGACATGCAGGTCGAGCCGGGCGAGGTCGTGTGCCTCATCGGTCCTTCGGGTTCCGGTAAGTCCACCCTGCTGCGTTGCGTGAACCTGCTGGAGGAGCCGAACGACGGCACCATCATGGTGGGCGATACCGAGGTCACCGACCCGGACGTAGACATTAACCGCGTGCGTACCCACATGGGTATGGTGTTCCAGCAGTTCAACCTGTTCGGTCACCTGAACATTCTGGATAACTGCACGATCGCTCAGATTAAGGTTCTGGGCCGTTCCAAGGCTGAGGCGGAGGCGGTTGCCCGCGAGCAGCTCGCCAAGGTTGGTCTGGAGGGCAAGGAAGACCGCTTCCCGGCTCAGCTGTCCGGTGGTCAGCAGCAGCGTGTGGCTATTGCACGTGCACTGTCCATGCACCCGGACCTGATGCTCTTCGACGAGCCGACCAGTGCCCTCGACCCGGAGATGGTCGGTGAGGTTCTGAGCATTATGCGCAACCTTGCCGATGAGGGTATGACCATGATCGTGGTGACTCACGAGATGGCGTTTGCCCGCGAGGTCGCCGATAAGGTCGTCTTCATGGCCGATGGCGTGGTCGTGGAGGAGGGTCCCGCCGATCAGGTGATTGGCAGCCCCCAGCACGAACGTACTCAGGCTTTCTTGGCGCGCGTGCTCGATCCGACCCACGCCGTAGTAGACTAGTACTAGCTCTTGAAAAACGTAGCGGGCGGTGCTGTACGAAACATTCTGTTTCGCGCAGCACCGCCCGCTTTTTAATGCTCTAGTTCGCGGCTGTTCCGGCCCTAGAAGATGCGGCGCGCCACCTTGTCGAAGAGACGATCGGGCAGCACGGTATGCAGGAACACGGAGGGCTTAGCGCCGAAACCCACGAGGTAGCGGGTCTTGGGGCGGCGCGCCTCCAGGGCTCGCAGAATAGTTTTAGAGATAACCTTCGGCTCCGAGAGGTTGGAGGAGGGCGAGTAGAGCTTACGCATATTTGCCGCAACGCGCTGTGCCTGAGCCGCGTAGACGCCGTTTCGGGAGGATTCTTCCAGGTGGTCTGCCGCGATAAGCCCCCAGGGGGTCTTGATGCCGCCGGGCTCGATAATGATCACGTCAATACCGAACTCTGCAACTTCCATGCGCAGAGCATCGCTGAACGCCTCGAGGGCGTACTTGGTGGCGTGGTACCAGGACCCGAGGGGCATGGTAATGCGCCCCGCCATCGAGGAGATGTTCAGGATGCGCCCGCTACCCTGTGCGCGCATATGCGGTAGCACAAGCTGGGTGAGACGCGCCAGACCGAAGAGGTTCACCTCGAACTGGCGGCGTGCCTCGTCGATAGGCACATCTTCAATGGCGCCGTAGGAGCCGTAGCCTGCATTGTTGATGAGCACGTCAATGCGGCCTTCTGCGTCAATAATCTGCTGCACGGCGGCTTCCATGGATGCTTCATCGGTAACGTCCAGGCTGAGCGCTTTCACGCCCTCGGAGGCGAGCTCTTCAATCTTCTCAACGCGGCGGGCGGCACCGTAGACGGTGTAGCCGTAGCGCACCAGCAGCGGCGCCACGTCGTAGCCGATACCGGAGCTGGCGCCGGTGAGAAGAACGACGGGGCGTTGCAGTGACTTGGGCATTGCGTATCCTTTCGGGTTGCTCCCTGTGATGATAGCGGGAGTGTACTTTTCAGGGTACGCCCGCGCAGGGTGTACGAGCGTGCAGAAAGCTCAGGGCGTAGCGTGAGGGTAATCTCCGCCGGCATATGTGAGGGCAAGAGGACAGAGAAAAAGCTCGCCGCCGCATCCGGTGCAGATGCGGCGGCGAGCTAATGTTTTGGGGTTAGGGATTTTGGGGTCGGGGTTTAGACCTCTTCGACGTCAATATTGACCTTGGGTTCGGGGTGCGATTCGCCGGTCAGCATGGTCACCAGCAGGGTAGAGTCCTTCACGGCACGCAGGGAGTGCAGCAGCTTGGCGGTCACGTGAATCGGCTTGCCGGGCACCAGGGTAATATCGCGGTCCTTCACGTGGAAAATCACCTCGCCCTTGAGCACCTGCACGAAGACGGGGTGGACGCTGTGGTGCTCGTGCCAGGACTGGCCTGCAGCCAGTTCCATGAGGGTCAGGTTGCCGCCGTCGGCATCAACGATCTTGCGGGCCTGGGGCTTATCTTCAAAGGGGGTCAGCGCTTCGGTGAGCTGGGGGAATACGAGGACGCGGCCTTCGTGGGTACCTGCCATGGTACGCACCTTTCTCTTCAGGGGTGAGTGAAAGGGGGTGCGCAACCCCCTCCCTATTATTGGTATTTAAAATACTAAATTACTTATATTGTATTCCCCTCCCCGCACCCGGACAATACCTCAACTCACACCGAGCTGAAACACCCCGAGCAGGGAGGGGAACAACGTCTACTGATAACTCCACACCTTCGAATAGGCGGAGCGATTACTATTACGCGGACGCAACAGGTTCACCATCAACGCCGTCGTACCAAAGCTCACCGCAATAATCATGCAGGTCGCCGCGGTAAACGCACCACCGGGAATCGGCGCAAAAATCGCAATCAGATACAGGATCACCGCGCAGAACGACAGGAACAGCGTCGCAATCGTCATCAACGGCACCAGCACCAAACCACCACGCGCCGGCACCGCAAAATCTGCCGGACGTACATAACGCAACACGCCCATACCCACAACCGTCCAGATGGCGGTGACCAGAATAGCGGTCACCACATCCGCCGGGCGGTGCCAACCGTTAATAATCGTGGAGGCACCCGTCAGGCAGGTCGCCAACGCCGCGCAGAGAGCCACCGTGGGCCGCAAAAAACGAGGCGCCGCCAGGAAGAGCGCCGCGCCAGCCGCCGCCGCAAAGGTCGTATGGCCGCTGGGGGCCGAGTTGCTCAGCGCCTCCTGAACACCCAGGTCGGGCTTCACGATCAGATAGTGCTTAAGCAGATACGTACTCGTCACCGCCGCAGCCCCAACTAGCACTCCAATCAGCGAGGGCAGGAACCGGTGCTTCCAAATCAGCACCGCAATCAGACCCAGCACCGCAATCACACCAACAATCGTGGGCAAAGAATCCAGCGCAGTCAGGGTCGGACCGCGGTAACTCTTGAACTGATGCGCATACTCGGTGTACGCCTGCTCATCAACCTGCTGGCCGGTCGCCGTGTAAATGAAGAACACAAACGCACCGTAGAGAGACAGACCCAAGAACAGCAACGCCATCACGTGACGCATCAAAATACCGGTACTCGGAAGATGATGCCCCTGCTCTTCGCCGGGACGATTCACCGGGCGGCCCGAAGCATCCACGGGAACCTGACCGGTCTGAACATACGCACCGTTCGGGTAGGCGGCGGCAGGATACGCCTCGGGAGGATAAGCCACCGGCTGCACAGGTGCCTGCGGAGGCATCGCACGCGTGGGAAGAGGCTGTTGAGCACCTATCTGAGGCGCACCCATTGGGGAAGCACCCATCTGATTGTTCAGCGGGAAACCGCTCACCGGAGGCTTCGGCGGGTCCAAACGGCGCGTAGCCTGCATGGGCTCATCCGCGCTGTAGTTCCCCTGAGAGGCGCGTTCCTGCGGCGAGGGAATCGTCTCAGGAATCTTAATAGGGGCACGGTAGGCGCGCGGCAAAGGACGAGTCGCGCCAATAACCTCTGAGGTGTCGGGGTGCGAAGAAATAACTTCGGTATTCGCAGATTCAGCGTTCGCGGAACCGGTATTCATGGAACCTGCAGGCGCAGCTTCGTGAGCCGGCGAGGAACCGTAATCCGTCAAAACTTTCGTACGGTCATCACTGTGCGCAGCGGCATGGGTAGCCGTTTCGTGGGAGGCGAGCACCTGGGTAGCATCCTGATAATCAGAGAGCACCGCAGTCGGGTCCTGATAATCAGAAAGCGCCTGAGTCGGGTCCTGATAATCAGAGAGCACCGCAGTCTCATCAGAGGAAAACACCGTAGTGGGCGCATTGTCAGCAGCGGCCGCATGCACATCAGCGGGGTGAAGCACACTGGTAGCATCGAGGTTTTCGGAGCTCTCCCAACCGGAGTTTCCCGAACCCGATGTATTTGCCGGTGTTTTCTTCTTCATACCCCTTCGTACCTTCTTGCCCTCATGTCTGTTAGCCATACCCGAGCCCGCCGATGCCAGCCCCTCAAAACGGTAGCCCCCAAGCTGCCGTTTTATGCGAGGCACCGTCCGAGTTCTCGGGCGAATAACTACCTACTATCCCAGGTTAAGCTATGAAAAACTAAAGTTTTTTCGACCACAACCTGAGAGTTTCCAGAGAATGCGTAACAGGGTGCGAGCGCACCCACCCGCCCCCAGAATGTTATGGTGAGCTCATATCGCATCAAAGAAGGGCAGATACCTTGAACACCAGTATGAGCGTGCCGCCTCTCGGCTACGGTTTTCACCTCACGAACACTCCCCTACCGCCCCTGCAGGAGGTTCTGGAGAACCTGTTTACGGTCGAAATTCCGATGACGGTCACCTTCCGCGGGGTCAATAGCCGCCAGAGCGCGCTGATTCGTGGCCCGTATGGCTGGGGCGAGTTCGCGCCCTTCCTCGAGTACGGTGCGCAGGAGTCTGCCGCGTGGCTTGCCTGCGCGCTAGAGGCGGCATGGTTGCCTGCCCCGGAGCCGGTGCGTACGCGCATCCCGCTGAACGCGACCCTGCCCGCGGTACCGGCGGAGCGTGTGCCGGAGGTGCTCGCCAAGTACGAGGGTGAGATTCAGGAACTCAAAATCAAGGTGGCTGAGAAGGGCCAGAGCCTTGCCGATGATATTGCCCGCGTGGCGGCTGCACGAGATGTACTCCCGAATGCACGCCTGAAGGTGGACGCGAACATGGGCTACACCCTCGCCGGTGCCCTTGATGCGCTGCGCAAGCTCTGCGAGTACGGCATTATCTACGCCGAACAGCCCGTGGCATCCATTGAGGATATGGCTGCGCTCCGCTTTGCCATTGCTAAGGAGGGGCTGCCCGCCCGCATTGCCGCAGACGAGTCAATCCGCAAAGCGGAAGACCCACTGAAGGTGGCTCGCGCAAACGCCGCGGACCTGATGGTTATTAAGGCGGCGCCGCTGGGCGGTGTACGCCGTGCGCTCGCGCTGGTGGAGCAGGCGCAGCTTCCGGCGGTAGTGTCTTCTGCGCTGGAGTCTTCGGTGGGCATTGCCACCGGTGCCTCTCTGGCGGCCTCCCTACCGACCTTGAGGTACGGGTGCGGTCTGGGCACGGTCTCCCTCATGGCTGAGGATGTCACCGATGAGCCGCTCATCGCCCGCGACGGGTTCATGGACCTGCGCACCATCACCCCCAGCCCGCAGCGCCTGGAGCGTCTTGCCACCGATGAGCAGACCCGCCAGTGGTGGGTGGAGCGCGTCACCGCCTGCTACCGGGTGCTGGAACGCGCCTGCGGACTGTGAAGACTGCAGTTATCAAGGTTGCGCCCGTGAAGGGTAACCATAACTGAATGAAAAACCTTACGGCATTAGAATGGTACGGTGACTGAAAACCGCTCAACCCCCGCCATGCTCACCGCAGTATCCGTGCTCGATTCGCTGATTCGTGCCGGTATGCGGCATGTTGTCGTGTCTCCGGGATCCCGCAGCGCACCTCTTGCGTACGCTATTGCCGCCGCCGCTGAAGCCGGCGCCCTCATTGCGCACGTGCGCGTGGACGAGCGAAGTGCAGCCTTTACCGCCCTGGGTATTGCCAAGGCGTCCGGTCAGCCCGTGGGTCTGGTGTGCACCTCCGGTACGGCACTGGGCGAGTACGTGCCCGCCGTCATGGAGGCGTACCACGCCGGTGTGCCCCTGGCGGTGCTGAGCGCGGACCGCCCGGAGCGTCTGCGCGGTAGCGGCGTGAATCAGACGACCCGCCAGGCGAGTTTCTTCCATCCTTTTGTGCGTGCTGAAGCCGATCTGACCTCCTACCCCGAGCAGGTGGAGGGCGAGCAGACTCAGGCTTTTGCCGCCTGTCTGAATGCGCTGACCGGTCGTAGCGCCGAGCATTGGCGCAAGCAGTCGGCGGAGCCGATTGGCCCGGTGCACCTGAACATTTGTTTCGATACGCCGCTGACCCCCTCTGGCCGTTTTGCGCAGATGCTGCCGCAGTGGGCGCAGAGCCTGCTGGAGGATTACGACCCGCAGGCTGAGGGTCGCGCCCGCGCCGCCCGCGCTGAAGGTTCAGGACTCTCCAGCGCCGAGCAGCGTTGGCTTCTGGAATCTTTGGAGGCGCAGGCGGACCTGGCGGAGTTCACTCCGGCGCACCGCACCGTAGTGGTTGCCGCTGACGGTGCCGGCGAGTTTGCGGCGGAGTTTGCGCGCGTGCTGAATCTGCCGCTGTTTGCGGAGCCTTCCTCCGAGGCGCGCCACGGCGCAACCTCCATTCCTCACTACCCGCAGCTGCTCGCTGATGGTTCGTTCGCCCCCGCCGCGCAGATTGAGCGTGTGGTGCTCTTTGGCCACCCGACGCTTTCGCGCCCGATTACCGCACTGCTGGAACGCGAAGATATTCAGTGCGCGTTCTACGCCCCGCGCCGCGCCAGCTGGTACGAGCCGGGCGCTCGCTCCTTCGTGGAGCTGCCGACCCCGCGCGAGCTCGCCGAGTTTGCGTGCGCCTCCGCTACTGCCACCGATGAGCTGGTGGACGAGCTGAGCTGGCTGGATCAGTGGGTTGAGCCCGCCCGCGGGCTACAGGATGAGTGCCTGCGCGCCATTGCCGCCTACGAACACCCCGGTGCTGAGAGTTCAGTAGACAGCGCTGAGAGCTCGGTTGACTACACCGATTACCGCAACCGCACCGCCGGCCGCTCCTACGCCCGCCGCGTCTGGCAGGATGCGGTGGCTCAGCGCCGCCTCATGGTGCTGGGTTCTTCAAACCTGGTGCGTGATTTGGATGCGGCAGCCCCCGCCCTGGGCGAGCCCGCCCCCGCACGCGTGTTTGCTAATCGCGGTCTAGCCGGTATTGACGGCACGATTGCGACCGCTATCGGTGTGTCTCTGTCTGGCTACTACCCTGCCGGTGTGGATGAGAACTCCCACCCGGTTATTGGTGGCGCCGCCCTGCCGGTGACCCTGCTGTGCGGTGACCTGACCTTCCAGCACGATGTGTCCTCGCTGAACCTGCCGAATACTGAGCTTCTGCCTGAACTGCGCGTTGAGGTCTTTGACGATGCCGGCGGCGGTATTTTCACGACCCTTGAACACGGTGATATGGCTCGTCAGGAGCAGTTCACCGCCGCTGTGGACCGTTTCTTCACGGTGGTTGCCGCCCCGAATACTGATTTGGCGCGCATGGCTGCCGGTTTTGGGACCGAATCGGGCATTGAGGTGCGCATTCACACACCCTAAAGCCGCACACAAAGGCTGTGGGCTAAGCCCCGTACGCGGGGTTCACCGATATACTAAAAACTACCTGTGCCGTAGCCCTTCGTGGCTAAAAGCTAGCCGGTCGTAGCGGTTTCACTCGCCGCTACCTTCGCGTTTTCTGCGCGCCTGCTCAGGTGAGGCACCATATCTATCATTGATCAACATTCACGGTCTTGCCGCTGATGCATACCGCCTGCGCCCCGGGGTTTTGCCCCGGTAAGCCGGGCGCATACGGCGGGCTGTGTTCCCAAGGATTCTCATGAGCTCACTCGATATTATTGTTGCCGTCCCCTCCGGAGCCGGCTGGGTTCCCGTGCACGCCATGGCGGAGCTTCTCGCCCGCTACACCGGCGGCACCGTCCACACCGTAGATGTGGGCGCGTCCCTCAGCAAGGAAACCAAGCTTCTGGCACGTCTGCCCCGCATTAAGGGCGGCTCCAAGCGTTGCCTGGTGATTGCTTCTGATCCCGGTCAGCTGTACGCCATTTCGCAGCGTTCCTTCGCGTTCCGCCGCTACGGCGCGATTTACGGCTGGGTGATTGATAGCTTCTGGGACGACCGTATTCCCGCCGTGGCGAAGTCCTCCACCTACGACCGTATTTTCGTTGCGGACGTTGACGATGTTCAGCCCTGGACTGCCGCGGGCGTGAAGAACCCCGGCGTTCTACCCTGGGGCGCGGACGTGTGGAGCAAGTTCAACGACCGTCTGGTTGCGCTGGAGTCGAAGAGCACCGACCTGCTACGCGTGGGTCGTCAGCCCGCCGCCTACGAGGATGACGAGGCGACCGCCGCCCTTGCCGCCGAGCTGGGTCTGAGCTTTGAGGGCCGCCCGCCCTTCGGCGCGAACGATCGCGAGTCGGCTCAGCATCTGCAGGATTCGCTGAACCGAGCGAAGTTCTTGCTGGCGTTCTCCACCTCGGTCAGCCCGGCACCCTACACTCACCCGACCAAGGAGTACATCACCGGTCGTTGGACCGATGCGCTGGCTTCGGGTGTGACCGTGGTCGGCAAGGTTCCGAACACGACCACCGTACGCGAGATTCTCTGGGACGGCGCAACCATCGACATTAATCACGCGGATGCTCGTGCGGGCCTTGCACAGGTTACCGAGGCCGCCTCCCGCTGGACCCCGGCACAGGGTGAACAGCAGATCCGTCAGGCGCTGCAGCATCTGGATTGGCGCCACCGTTTCGTTCAGCTGTGCGAGGCAATGGGTGAGGTTCCCACCTCCCTGAAGGCTGATTGCGAGGCAATGCGCGCCCAGTACGTTCAGCATTAAAAAGGTTATGAGTATATAAAAAGTGAGGGCTGGTTTCTATCACAGAAACCAGCCCTCACCTGTATTTATGCCCCATGAGGCATATTGCATACGGGGTTTAGTACGAGGCCTGACCCAGAGTAATCGGACCCGTGAAACCACTGGTATCCGGGTGCTCCGCATCGAGGTACGCCGCCACCGGTGCGTTCTCAAGCTGAGCCAATCGATCCAGCAGGAAGCGAGTCGCACCCGGCGCATACGGCAGCTTATACATTGCCGCGGTAGTTGCTTCATCCTCACGGTTCAGAGTGGAGGAACGAATCGACTCAATAGCGGTCACCATGGTGTTACGCTCACGCTCCACAAAGGTGCGGTCCACCGGCTCACCGTTACCGGGCACGAACACGCGGTAGCGATCAAATTCGAGCACCGCACCGAGGGTATCGATCCAACGGTCGGGGAAAGAATCCTCAAAGTAGGGGTCGGTACCCTCTTCAATCAGACCGCCCATGAAGAGCACATCTTCAATGCCGACCAGAATGTCGCCGTCGGTGTGGCCGGGACCCATGTACATGAGGGTTGCGCTACGCTCACCCAGGTCAATGGGGGTAAAGGTAATGCCGTCACCGCTGTTGGCGACCAGGCGGTTGGGGACAATAATGTTGGTGGCTGCACCCTGGTGGTGCGCCATTTCCGGTTCGAGCGTCTCGACGTAGGGACGCTGCGCCTCACCGTATTTACGAATTGCACGCGCGGCGCGAGGATGCGCCCAGAATTCTTCGGCACCCATTGCCGCGAAAACATCGTTACCGAAGAAACGCTCATAGTGACCGTGAGTGTTTACGACGGTGATAGGAAGGCGCGTGAGACGGCGAACCTCATCATAGATTTCGGTTGCCTGACGGGGACCTGCGCCGGTATCCACGACAAGTGCCCGTTCCAGTCCGAGGACCAGTCCGGTGTTCAGTCGGTAGTTGTCGGTCGCAATACGGTACACGCCGTCTGCGAGTTCAATAGTACGAGCCATAGATACAACCCTACTGTAATTTTTGGCGACTGAGGGGCTATTCGGGCTTCTGGAGAACATATTTTTGCACTATTGCACGCCTCTAAAGGGATGAAAGTGCATCATTCTGCACAATTTCGCCTCTACGGATAGCTGATACGTGATGCTTGACAACCTCCACAGATTGATTAGCCGGGTAGCACGTTCCTCCTGCTAGTCCAGCGCCGATTAGGAGCCTGTGGGGATCTGAGCAGGAACCAGAAATCGCGCCCTATAGGATAGGAGTATGACTTCTTCCTCTACCTCCTCTACTGCGGTTCCTACAGATCAGCCATTCCCCAGCGGCACCGGACGCTACGCCCCCTCCCCCTCGGGGGACTTGCACCTGGGTAATTTGCGTACCGCCATTCTGGCGTGGGCGATGGCGCGCCGCGGCGGCAAGCCCTTCTACCTGCGCGTGGAGGATCTGGATCGCGTGCGCCCGGGCGCGGCGGAACGTCAGATTGCAGATTTGGCGGCGCTGGGTCTGGATTGGAATGCGAGCCCCGGCGCCTCAGCAGAACACATTGAGGGTAGCGAAGGCGCCGAGAGCAAGGAAGCGGGCGTTCTGTATCAGAGCACGCGCCTTGCCGCCTATGAGCAGGCGGTTGCGCAGCTGCGCGAGGCGGGCCTCGTGTACGAGTGCTACTGCACCCGCCGCGAAATTCAGGAGGCGTCGAGCGCCCCGCACGGTGCACCGGGTGCGTACCCGGGTACCTGCCGCGAGCTGACAGAGGCGCAGCGGGAGGAGCGCCGCACCCAGCGTCCGCCGGCTCTGCGTCTGCGCGCCGAGTGCACGAGCTACACCGTGCAGGATGATTTTTACGGTACCTACACCGGTCTGGTGGATGATTTTGTGCTGGTGCGTAATGACGGCACCTACGCCTACAACCTGACCTCCGTGGTGGATGATGCGTTTGTGGGGGTTGAGCAGATTGTGCGCGGCGATGACCTGTTGCCTTCTGCGCCCCGCCAGTCGTATTTGGCGCGGCTTTTGGGTTTGGCGCAGCCGCGTTACGCGCATGTGCCGCTGGCACTGAACGAGGAGGGTAAACGTCTGGCGAAGCGTGACGGCGCGGTGACTCTGCCGCAGCTGCGTGAAGCGGGCGTTGAAATCCCCACGATTTTGGGGTGGATTGCCGCGTCTATTCCGGTGTACAACGCTGATGGTTCTGCCCATTCGGCGGATGTTCCGGTGCCCAATGCGGCGGCGATTTTGGAGCGTTTTGACCCGGCTCGTATGGCTACTGAGCCGTGGGTTGTGAGGGATCTCTAAGCCTCTGTGACTTTGTCGTGTAACAGTTCAACACTCCGAACGGCTTTTAAATTTTTCGTTTAATTCGTTTCAGATGCATACGGCTCTGAACGTTTGCGTTGCTTTTAAACTGCATCTCTTGCACTAAAGTGCCCGAAACCCTGAATTTCAAGGGTTTTTCGGGCACTTTTTCGCACACGCTCCCACAGCACCCCACGTGTACGACCATAGGATTTACACAGCTTATACATATTTATTCCACAGACTCAAACTCTTTAACGTCAAATAGACTTTATTTTCAGCCCTTCAGAGCCTAGACTGTATCCTATGCCACTCATAAAGTTATGGGGTAGCGCATAAATACACACAGGCGCACACTATCACCAGGAGAGAAGGAACATTATGGCCGCGAGTACATACCAGGTCATCGCTCTGGCGATTTATTTTGTTGCCATGATCGCGATTGGCCTATGGGCAAATAGCAAAAACAACAGTCTTGACGACTATGTGCTGGGCGGGCGACAGCTCTCCCCCACCGTCGCCGCTCTCTCAGCAGGCGCCTCCGACATGTCCGGTTGGCTCCTCATGGGTCTGCCCGGCGCCGTCTACCTCAGCGGTCTCTCCCAGGCGTGGCTCGCCGTCGGTCTGACCATCGGCGCATGGTGCAACTGGAAGTTCGTGGCACCGCGACTGCGTAGCTACACCGAAGTTGCCGGCGACGCCGTGACCGTCCCCGTCTTCCTGAGCAACCGCCTCAAGGACACCAAGCGCGTGCTGCGCATCGTCTCCGGTGTCGTGATTCTGGTGTTCTTCACCTTCTACGTCTCCTCCGGTATGGTGTCCGGCGGTCTGTTCTTCAAGTCCTCCTTCGGTCAGGAATACCACACCGGTATGCTCCTGCTGGCAGGCATCACCGTGTTCTACACGCTCTTCGGCGGCTTCATGGGCGCATCCTACACCGACATGGTTCAGGGTCTGCTCATGCTCGCAGCGCTGATCGCCGTTCCGGTCATCACCATCATTGACCTCGGCGGCGTGGGCCCCGTGGTTGAGTCCATCAGCCAGGTACGCCCCGACGCGCTGAGCATCTTCGCGGGCACCACTTTCGCCGGTATTGTTTCGTCCCTCGCATGGGGTCTGGGCTACTTCGGCCAGCCGCACATTATCGTGCGATTCATGGCGATGCGCACCCCCGCAGACGCTAAGTCCGGCCGCCGCATCGGTATCAGCTGGATGGTCCTGACCGTGTTCGGTGCACTGAGCGGTGCGTTCATGGGCATCGCATACTTTGCACGCCACCCCGAGGCGTCCCTCACCAACCCCGAAACCGCAGAATCCGTGTTCCTGGACCTCTCGCAGATCCTCTTCCACCCCTTCATCGCCGGTCTGATTCTGGCAGCGGTTTTGGCGGCAATTATGTCCACCCTCTCCTCGCAGCTGATTGTGTGCTCCTCGGCGCTCGTGGAGGACCTCTACGGCATCTTCTCCTCGAAGAAGCTCAGCGCCGGCAAGTCCCTGTGGCTCGGCCGTGCAGGCGTGGCAATCGTGGCACTGGTCGCAGGTGCCCTGGCATGGAACCCCGACAGCTCCATTCTGCAGCTGGTCGCATTCGCGTGGGCGGGCTTCGGTTCGGCATTCGGCCCGACCGTTCTGCTCTCCCTCTACTGGCGTAAGCTGACCACCCAGGGTGCACTCGCCTCCATGATTACCGGTGCCGTTGTGGCATTCGCGTGGGGTCAGAGCCCGCTGAAGTCCGTGCTCTACGAAATGGTTCCCGGCTTCGCTTCGGCGCTGCTTGTCGCCATCGTGGTTTCGCTCATGACCTACAAGAAGAACGACGCCATTGACGAAGAGTTCGACCGCGCGGTTGAGCTCGCAAAGGTCAAGTAAAGGTTTGATGCAATAAACCTCCGCGTTCAGAGGATACATCGAGAACAGCTTGGCAAACCTTCAGAACCTTTATCGGAAGTGAGGACGTAGGCTCGCCACCCTCCCCGGCAGCCCGGTACTACAGTCTGTAGTGCCGGGCTATTTCCTTTTCCACAGGAAAGGTACCAGTTTTCTGTTCCTCGCTTATATCAAGAAGGGCATGATATATTCAAACCATGAAAATCCTTAGTTTCAGAGTAAAGAACCACAAGAGCCTCAGGGACGAGACTGCCTTAGAGCTTCTAGACCCATCCTTTAAGACGCTCACTCCTAGCTCAGGTAAAACCTGGGACGATTCCATACATACAGTAGCAGGTATATTTGGTGCCAACGCATCAGGAAAATCTAATCTCCTTGATGCTCTGTGGTACTTCATAGCCGCAGTCAGGTACTCATCTACGTCCTGGCAAAATCGCGATAGTTTTCCCTACGCCCCTTTTAAATTGGACCAGAAGAGCAGAGATTCGGAAAGCGTTTATGAGTTAGATTTTCTTATCGATGACGTGCGCTATCGATATGGTTTTAGCACGTCTGAACAAGGTATTGTATTTGAATATCTAGACTATATCCCCAATAAACGTTGGAAAAAAATATTCACTCGAGAGAGCATGGATTCCGGGGAATACAAAACTTCATTTGCGGCTGGAATTCAGAAGGTAGAAGTAACTAGCCGTGAGCTCATACTTTCTCGAGCACTAACTCTAAAACGAAACGACGTAATCCAGAACATATCAGAAAAGATTTCAAATGGGATAGATTTCGTTTTCCTTGCCAAAGATCAAAAATCTCGCATCAACAGCATCGTGCGTGACCTGGACAACAAATCAATATCTTTCGAAGAGATTGAATCACTCTTGCAAATTGCTGATATCGGAATTCAGAAAGTTAAATTGTGGCGACATGAAAGTGAATACGACCCTAATAACCCAAATAGCTCCGACTCTAACATTCCACCAAAAATCTTATTTGACCTCATGCGAAACTTATCTTCTGCTCAAGATTCAAATCAAGGCGATGAGACTAGTAGTACAGAAAAACGAAGTTTACAAAAACTAATCCAACGTCGCCTAGAATTTATCCACCATTCCAGTGACACTAATCCATCTCCCCTATATTTGAGGGATGAGAGTGATGGCACCTTGGCCTGGCTGGTAGTATCTTTTGCTGCACTCAAGGCTATACGGTCTGGGGGAATTGTGTGTGGGGATGAGCTAGATTCTAGCTTGCACCCATACTTGGTATATCTTCTTATCCGTCTGTTTACAGATAAATCCATTAATACCCAGGGTGCCCAGTTAATCTTTACAACTCATGACGCTACAATTCTAAACCAGCAAGAAAAACTTGGGCTGACCTATAACAATATATGGTTTACCGAGAAAAACCGAGAAGGGGTCACCGACCTATTCTCCTTAGGAGACTTTCCCCATAAGGAGGATAAGGATATTGAACGTCTCTACTTATCAGGAGTATACGGAGCGGTACCCTTTACGGCAGCCAGCCTGTTCAAGCCACTTGTTGACTTTTCTCCCTTTGACTACACCACAAAGGGGGATATTGATGCGCAGCAGGAATGGTAGGAGTAGCTTTCGGCGAGACCCCCGCAAATCTCGTACTATTAAAAAAAGAATACTTATATGCGTTGAAGGAGAAAATACTGAACAAGAATATTTTGACCGCCTCAAACAAGAAATTAGTTCAGAGAATACCAGTGTTGACTTTGTTGTCGATAAACCCAGTGGGACCGACCCGATGAGCATCCTTAAAGGATGCCTAAACAACACAAATGAATATTCTGAACGTTTTTGCGTTATCGATGTTGATCAACACCAAAATTTAGAGAAAGCTCTTATTCGCGCCACCCAAAAGGGTGTCTCTATAGTGGTTACAAATATTAAATTTGAGGTATGGCTACTATGGCATATTGATGACTTTCCAAATAGTTACATGTCAAGTTCTGATATAAATAAACGGGTAAAAGATATATGCAAAAATTTCCCTTTTATGAAAGGCCGAAACAATAAGGGCTTGCATAAAGATTTTCCTATTGGCAATTATCATGAAGCATCGATTAGAGCTAAAAGAAAAGACCCAAATATGGCTTTTAACCAGATAGGGCCGAACCCTTCTAGTGCTATGCCGCTTCTAATCGATAAAATTATCAATGGATAAATAACATCCATTTCATATTGAGAAGCCCGGGCCGCACACACGCGGTCCGGGCCTTGGTCTGTTTATAGGGTCTTAACCTGCCAAGATACAGGTATGAGCGCAAGGACAGAGACCCTTCCCCGCGCATCATATTCTGCTATTGGAATATTATGCCGAGCATGCCTTGTTCCCCGGCCTCGACGAGCCGCACCGCGGGCACCGTAAAATAGGGTCTATGACTGCACAACTTCCCGAAAAGGTCTCGGACATCTTCAACCCCGCCGACTGGCGCGTCGTTGAGGGCTTCGAGGACTTCACCGACATCACCTACCACCGCCAGGTTGAGCGCGACGAAAACGGCGAGATTCTGCGCGATCTGCCTACCGTGCGCATCGCCTTCGACCGCCCCGAGGTGCGCAACGCATTCCGCCCGCACACCGTGGACGAGCTCTACCGCGCCCTCGACCACGCCCGCATGACCTCTAACGTGGGCACCGTACTGCTCACCGGCAACGGCCCCTCCCCCAAGGACGGCGGCTGGGCCTTCTGCTCCGGCGGTGACCAGCGCATCCGCGGCCGCGACGGCTACCACTACGCCAGCGGCGAGACCGCAGAAAGCATCGACCCGGCACGCGCGGGCCGCCTGCACATCCTGGAGGTGCAGCGCCTCATCCGCACCATGCCCAAGGTCGTTATTGCCCTTGTCTCCGGCTGGGCAGCCGGTGGCGGTCACTCCCTGCACGTGGTGGCCGACCTGACCATCGCCTCCGAAGAATACGGCAAGTTCAAGCAGACCGACGCGACCGTCGGCTCCTTCGACGCAGGCTACGGTTCGGCGCTGCTCGCCCGCCAGGTGGGCCAGAAGTTCGCCCGCGAAATCTTCTTCCTCGCCAAAGAATACGACGCCCAGCGCATGTACGAAATGGGCGCGGTCAACGACGTCGTCCCCCACGCCGAGCTGGAGAACAAGGGTCTGGAATACGCGGCGCACATCGCCCGCCAGTCCCCGCAGGCAATCCGTATGCTCAAGTACGCCTTCAACCTGCCCGACGACGGCATGCTCGGCCAGCAGGTCTTCGCCGGTGAGGCCACCCGCATGGCCTACATGACCGACGAGGCCGTGGAGGGCCGCGATGCGTTCCTGCAGAAGCGTGACCCGGACTGGTCCAACTACCCCTACTACTTCTAGTAGCTTCAAATGAACAGGCTCGGAGCCGGATTCACCCCTGAGACCCTCAGCTAAGAATCCGGCTCCGGCGCATTTGATGCCGCGTCTTTCCTCCACCCCGCATATGACACGCTCAGGCGCATAACAGCACGCAGCCGTTACACACAGCCGCTAAGGATTTAGCCATGATAAACACCCCCGTACCCGGGCTCGCGCCCTCCCCCGCCCCGCAGGAGGCTGCCCTGCACCCGCAGGCGGTACAGGTGCGCGCCGATCAGCCCGCCGACCCTCACGCCATGCTGAGTGCCTTTGAGCAGCTGCTGGGTGACTATGCGGCGGGGGCTGAGAATATAGGGGTAACGGAGCCTATTGCCCTGGTGGTGGGCACCTCCGGATCCACCGGAACCCCCAAACGCACCGCACTGACCGCTCGCGCCCTTGCCGCCAGCGCGGCAGCAACCGAGAACTTCTTCGAGGCTAACGCGAATGCCGCCTCGCAGTGGTTGATGGCTCTTCCCGCGCACTATATTGCCGGTGCGCAGGTGCTCGCCCGCTCCGTGCTCGCCGGGACCTCCCCGGTCATTGCCCGCTCCGTAACCGAGCCGGTGCACTTTACCCCGGAGGTATTCCTGCAGGCGGTTGAGCAGATGAGCTCGGCACGCCGGTTTATCTCCTTGGTGCCCACCCAGCTGCATAAGCTCCTCGAAAGCGCGGACACCGACCCGCGCCTGGGCGCTGAGATTCACGAGGCGCTCGGCTCCTTCACCGGAATCTTGCTTGGAGGCGCTCCCGCCAGCGCCGACCTGCTCGCCGCCGCCTCCGCGCTGGGGCTGAATACGGTAACCACCTACGGTAGTGCCGAAACCGCCGGCGGATGCGTCTACTCCGGCTCCGTGCTGCCCGGCGTGCGGGTGGAGCTCATGCCCGAAGAAGGTATGCCTGCTGTACCGAATATCGGTGGGAAGCCGGCGCATGAAGAGCCGGCGCATGAAGATCCTGTGCAGGTGGGTCGCATTTGGATTAGCGGCGCGCACCTCGCCAACGGCTACATTGGCGATGCCGCCCGCACCGCCGAGCACTTCTTCACCGCCGCCGACGGCACCCGCTGGTACCGCACCGACGACTACGGACTGCTGACCCCTGTAGCAGCTCCCGATAGCAACGAGAACTGTAGCGAGCCGCACCTGCAGGTGCTTGGCCGTAGCGACGACGTGCTTATCAGCGGCGGTGTGAAAATCTCCGCACGCGCCGTGGCGACCGTCCTCGAAGAGCACCCCGCCGTACGCGAAGCCTGCGTGGTCGGGCTACCCGATGCCCGCTGGGGCACCGCCATTGCCGCCGCAGTCACGCTCGTGCCCTCCGCGCTGGCACCCTCCGCAGCAGGCAACGGCATGAGCTCCGCCCTGAACGAAGAACTCAGCGCCCTGCTGCGTGCCCGCTGCGCCGAAAAGCTCGGCGCCCCCGCCGCACCCAAGCAGCTGAGCATCCTGCCGGATTTCCCGCTCACCAGTACCGGCAAGCCGGACCGCGCAGAAATATACAGTATCCTGGACAGAGACTATCGTCAGGGCTAAAGCAGGCTCATCCGCGGGTTTTCACCCCGCACACACAGCCGCCCGCACGCCCTGACCCTCGCATCACAACACCCACGCATCATACGCACTTAGACCCGGAAGGAACCCCCGTGGCAACTGCCGCCCAATGGATTGAAGGCGCTCGCCTGCGCACCCTGCCGCTCGCCGTCGCCCCCATTATTGCCGGCTCAGCTGCCGCCTACGAGGTCAACGAATTCAAGCCGCTCTACGCGTTCTTGGCGTTCCTCGTCGCGTTCTTCCTGCAGGTCGGCGTGAACTACGCCAACGACTACTCCGACGGCATCAAAGGCACCGACGAAGACCGTGTGGGTCCGCTACGCCTCGTCGGTTCCGGTGTGGCAAGCCCCCGCTCCGTCAAGTACGCCGCCTTCGCCTGCTTCGGTCTAGCGATGCTTGCCGGTCTTGCCCTGGTGGCTCTGGCGAACCAGTGGTGGTTCCTAGCGATTGGCGCCTCCAGCGTCTTCGCGGCGTGGGGCTACACCGGCGGCAAGCACCCCTACGGCTACATGGGCCTGGGCGATGTGTTCGTCTTCGTCTACTTTGGTCTGGTCGCGACCCTGGGCACCCTCTACACGCAGGCGCACACCCTGACCCTGCTCGGCTGGGTGGGCGCTATCGGCATTGGTCTGATTTCCTGTGCGCTGCTCATGGCGAATAACGTGCGTGACATTCCCACCGACATTGAGGCGGGCAAGTTGACCATGGCGGTGCGCCTGGGCGAACGCTGGTCGCGCATCACCTACATTGTGGAGATGGCGCTGGCGCTGGGCTTGGGCGTGCTCCTGCTCGATGAGAATCCCTGGTTCCTGCTGATCTTCCTGCTGGTCGGCCCGACCATCCACTCCTGCGTGACCGTGTGGACGCGCGGCGGCCGCGACCTGATCCCCGTGCTCAAGCAGGCGGGTATTGTGGCGCTCGTGTACTCCGTGATTCTTGCCCTCGCCGTGTGGCTGGGCTCGCTGGATATTATTAGCCACGAGGTTCAGGTGTTCACCGGCTACTAAGCCGACGTACAAATCTGCACCGGATTGCCGCGCCGTTACGCCGTTGGCGGGCACCCGGTTCACAGTTCCGCAATAACGCGGCGGTATGTCATAGTAGTGCTTATGATTCGAGCCATGCTGATTATTGGCGGCGCCGCCCTCATCGTGGGGCTGACCCTTTACACCCTCTTGGACGCCGTCCGCACCCCCGCACACGAGGCGCGAACCCTGCCCAAGTGGCTGTGGGTTCTCGTCACCCTGCTCTTCCCCGTGGTGGGCCCGCTCATGTGGCTTATCTTGGGCCGCCCCAAAGCACAGCCCGCAGCAGGCGCTCCTCGCCACGGCTTCGGTCAGCGACGCAGCACCCCGGCGCCCTCGGTATCTTCCCCCGACGACGATGAGGAATACCTGCGCTGGCTCAAAGCAAAAGCAGAACGCGAACGCCGCAGCCGCGAAGCAGAGTCGAACAACAAGCAGGATCCCGAGGACGGCACGCCGAATCAGAGTAACGGGCAGAACTAGTCAGGACAGCTAGGTTTGCAGCTCGTGCGCCCCTCAAGGTTTACAGCAAGAGGCTGTGAGCGCATCCGTAACGGATGGGCTCACAGCCTCTTACTATGCCCAAAAACAGCTTCAGGAACTAGCTACCGGATGTTTTAGCTACCGGGCAGCTGAATCACGCCACCGTACAGCGGCGCAGCAGGTTCCGCATACCCCACAAAATGCGGCATCTCATGCTCAAAATCAGTGGTGCTAAACGCCAGAGTCGTAATCGACGCCAGGTTGCACTCACGGGCACGCGGGTCATGCTGCAGCATGCGGCCCTCAACGCCCAGGCGAGTAATCCAAATCGGCAGCTGGTGCGACACAATAATCGCCTCCGCACCCTCGCCGCCGCGCTCGTAGGCGGTACGCGCCGCATCCTGAACAGCTGCAGCCATACGGCGAATCTGATCCAGGTACGACTCACCCCAGGAGGGGCGCGCCGGGTTGTACAGCTTCGTCCAGTGACGCGGGTTCCTCAGCAGCTCCTGCGCGTTCACGTGCAGACCCTCAAAGTAGTTATCCGCCTCAATGACACGCTCATCCGGCTGCGCGGTCAGACCCAGCAGCTCCTCAACCGGGGCGGCAGACTCACGGGTACGCTGCAGCGGCGAGCAGACCAGATGCACGAAACGGGCGCCTCGCTCAGCACGAGCCGCGAACTCCTCGGCGCTCAGACGCACCATCTGCTGGCCCTTATCGGACAGACGGTAGCCGGGCAGACGGCCGTACACAATACGCTCGGGGTTGTGCACCTCGCCGTGACGCATGAGGTGAACTTTAATGGTGGAAGTTTCAGTCATAATCCCAGTCTCTCAGATAGCGCGCCGCACCCCAAACAGGTGACCCGCACATACCCTCTACAAATACAAAACCCGGCGTACAAAACCCAGCCCGCCAAAACTGCAGGAACGCAAAAACCCCGCCTCTCCATGCGGAGGGCGGGGCGAAAGAAGTCTATTTACTTCTTGTTGCGGCGCTGGTGGCGGGTCTTACGAAGCAGCTTGCGGTGCTTCTTCTTGGACATACGCTTGCGGCGCTTCTTGATAACGGAACCCATAGGATTTCCTCACTTTACTCGTACCCGGCCGAGCCATTCGACTCGGTAGCTACCCGGGGATATTTATACCGGTATAACCGATCCAAAACGCATTTTAGGCACAGAAATACCCTTGCGTTTTAGAGCGCTACCTACCTAGAGTACTAGGTTTACCCCCATTTTCACCATTCGAGAGCGGCTTTTCAGGAGTTTTTCCCTGAATTTCCGCTTTTCCCGCGGGGATATCGAGGATATCTCGGAGCGAAAACGGGGATTCGGTAGCCCTAACGGCGCTTCTTCTTCGACTTCTTCGAGCCCTTAGCGCGGCCATGAGACAGCACCGAACCGGAAGAAGCTACAGCAGCATCAGGAGTGCTCTCCTCAGCCGAGGAGGCGGCCTCTACCGATTCCTCAGCCGATTCCTGCGCAGGATCAGAAGCCTCAGCGGGTTCTTCAACCGGCTCTTCTACGGATACCTCTTCCTCAGCCGCCGCGTGCAACGCCTTCAGACGCTCAGCACGCTCAGCCTCGGCACGAGCCAGTGCCTCCTGATCAATAGCGGGCTGGGACTCGGGCTGGGGCTTCGTTTCAGCCTTCAGAACCTGCTCCTTCTCGGCGCTCTCCTGCGCTTCGTCATGCTCAGGCTCGTACACATCCACGCCGAAGAAACGCTTCATCTTCGAGAAGATGCCGCCGCGCTCCTGCACCGGCTCATCATGCGGAAGCTTCTCGTAGGTATCGTGGATGGTCGCAGCCGCTTCAAGACGGGTAGGCTCAGCCGGCTCAGCAGCGGGCGCCTCCTGGCGTGCAGGGGCACGCAGAACATTCTCAGCCGACTCAGACTCCGCAGGCGCCGCGGCAGTCACAACAGCCGCAGGATGCGCGGCACGGGCAGGCGCAGTCAGCACCTTGCTACGGTCCACCGGCTTAATGATGGTCGCACGCACCGGAGAAATAATCTGACCGCTACGACGACGCGGAGCCGCCGTGGAGGCACGCAGAACCTTCGCGGGGCCCTCAGCCTCTTCCTGCGCGTACGCGGCAGGGACGCTCGGCAGCTGACCGCTGGGGGTCTGGGAGCTGAGAGGCTGGGAAGCGAGAGTCTGGGAGCTAGCCGCTACAGAAGCAACCGGTGCCGCAGAAGCAACCGGGGTAACCTGCGATACCGAGGTGCTACGGCGCGGGGTGCCGAAGCTCAGCGGCACATCCGCGCTCACCGAATGAGCGGTAGGCTGCGCGGGAGCAGCAGGTGCGGGCTGAGCAACAGCGGGAATGGAACGTTCTACCTTGTCAGAGCCAGAAGCGTTAGAGCTAGAAAGAACCTCAGCAGGCTCATCAACCCGCTCCACAGGAGTCTCAGCAGCAGTCTCCTCAATGTAGACAATATCGCCCTCAGGCACCGTGTACTCCACGACAGAAGACGGAGCAGAAGCCTGAACAGGCTCAGCCGCAGGCTCCACAGAAGCGGGTGCCGCAACGGGTGCATCTGCGGCGGGCAGAGCCTCCGCATCAGCGAAAGACGGGTCATCCTGCATCAAATCATCAAAGTCATCAGCGGCAAACTCATCCACATCAACCGGCGCAAACTCAGAAGCAATCGGCTCGCCCGGCAGACCGTTCGCCGAGGTCGCCTCCTGCTCCAGGTCAATACCGGCATCGGAATACATGCCGCGCAGCTGACCAATCACCATGGCACGCGCAGTCGCAGCGTCGCCAGCCTTCAGCGCCTCCGCAATAGCGCGGCTCTCAGCACGCAGACGCTCCACAGCGCTACTCCACAGCGGCATACGACCCACCAGCGACAGCATCGACTCAAAGCTCGGCTGACGCACCGACGCGAGCAGACCCACCAGCAACTCATTACCACCGCAACGCATCACCTGGTGGTGGAACGTCAACAGAAGCTCCAGGAAGTCACGAATCGACAGGTCGAAATCTTCCATCTGCTCCAGGACCTCGTCCATCTCCGCGAAGGAGACGGTCTTCGGGTCAATACGCGCAATCGCCCAGCTTTCCAGCAGAATACGGGTCTGCACCAAGTCACGAGTCGGGTAACGCGAACTGGACATGTGCAGGCGCAGAGCGGCACTCGCGGCAGCGGCAGGCTCATCACTCAGGTGTACCAGCATTTCCTTGCCGCGGCCGTTGTACAGTTGCACCAGATCCATATCTTCCAGGGTGCGTAGAGCCTCGCGGGTGCGGGAACGACTCACACCAATAGCGCGCGCAATTTCGCTATCGCTGGGCAGGTCCTGGCCCAGCTGAATATTGCCCTCGAACAGTTCGTTCTCGAGCCAGCGCAGAATTTTACGATGAATAGCCACGTGAATGCGTCTTTCGGTCAAAAAGTGAGTGAGTGTGTGTTTTACAGAGAGTTAATGCCGGAAGTGATCGGCAGGGCAGACCCTAGCCGCCCGTTTTAGCGGCGGCGGCCACGCAGGAAGCCGAAGAGGCCACCGCGGTGGTTATCCTTCGCCTCAGCGCTGTTCGTCTCAGTGCTGGGGCGGTACACCGAATCGTAGGAGGGCATGGTCTGGTACTCGGGCTCCTCAGCGGAGGTTTCAGCCTTAGCAGGCTCACCCTCGACAGGCTCATCTTTGGTGAGCTCATCATTGGCAGGCTCGCCCTTAGCGAGCTCATCCTTTTCAGTAGCTTCTGCGGGCGAAGCTGCTTCCTCAGCAGAATCAGCCTTCACCGGCTCTTCTGCCGAGGCTTCATCCACTACGTTCTTCTCAATCACAGACTTTTCAGCTGCAGAATCCTCAGATGCAGATTCCTCAGCTGCAAAATCCTTGCCGGTTGCTTCTTCCGTGACGGATTCAGCGGGTGCAACAGGCTTCTCAACAGCAACCTTTTCGTCGGCGGCCTTTTCAAGCGCAACAGCCTCGGGGATCACAGCGATAGGCTGAATCGAACCACCCACAACCGCAGCGGGGTCGGTGCCATAAGACACTACAGCCGCAGGCTGAGGGAATACCACCGGCTTATGCGCTACGACAGGCTTAGCCTCAGTGGTCTTGGTGGTCTCAGCGGGCTTCACCTCAGCAGGTGCCGCAGGGGTAGCGGGCTGAGCGGGGGATGCCGACGCCGCGGGGGTCACCCCAGCGTCGTAACCGTAGGATGCGGGAGTGAAGGGGCGCATCGGGGTGCTATCCACTGTCTCTTCCTGCGAGATGGGCTCAGCAGCTCCTGCCTTCTCAGCAACAGGTTCGGAAGCGGCACTATCAGCAACCTGCTCCGCGGGGCGCGAGTAAATGCGCGCGCTGGGGGTCAGGTGCTGTGCGCGGGCGCGTTGAATGCGGGCCTGCTCGATTTCCTCGGAGGTGGGTGCCTCAACGGTGAGAGTTTCGGAGTCGGTCGCCTCGGGCTTCGGAGCACTCTTTTCGGAGGTCTTCTCGACCGGCTTCTCAGCTGCCGTCTTGTCGGAGGCAGATGCAGTCACGCCACCGGGCAGTGCCACGGGTGCGTGCGCCTCATTGGACTGGCGTGCAATCTGAACGGTCTCGTTAATCCACTCGGTCACAGTGGCGAATACATCCGGGTTCAGGGAGTAGAGGCGACGCTGCCCCTCCACGGTCACGGAGACCACATCTGCATCGCGAAGGACTTTCAGGTGCTTCGAAATGGTCGGCTGGCTCATGCCCAGCTTTTCAACCACTGCACCCACCGTGTGGGTTTGCTCAGCGAGAATACGCACAATTCGGCGGCGAGTCGGATCCGCGATGACAGAAAAAACATCAGAATGCATATAGCGATTATGACATATAAAGTGACGCCTCAAGCTTAGAATGAGGCTGATACGGAAATTACCTTCAAAAATTCTGAAAGACCGCTGAATGCTACCTCAATATGAAGCACTGAAGGGGAGAAAAGCATGAAGTGCCTATCACATCTCGTGGAGATTTCCTGTATCTCATCCTAGGCATATGCGAGCCACCCAGACCCTCAATACTTATATAGCTAATTCAGAATATATAGTTTTCGTGGCTCCACCCACAAAACCAACTATGCGTCTTCTCAAGGCTCACATATTTAGCCCCAAGCCACCACAACTACAACCCCCTCCGCACACATTAGGCGCGATACACTAGAAGGCGTCAAAACAGGCACATATCCGCCACCCAACACACCAACACCCAGACCAGCTGAAGGAGGCGCATGGGACGCATCATCCGCCGCACCCGGCGCCGACACCACCACCCCCAGGGCCAGCTCAACCGCCGCTGGGACACCCTCAGCGGCACCACATCCGAACCCCAAAAGCAGCAGGTTCACCGTAGTCGACGCGACCGTCTCGAGGCCGAAAACCTTAGCATCCTCACGAGTGTGCCCGGTATTGACCTCGATCGTCTGCTTGCCCTACGCGACCACGTGAGCGAAACCTCCGAGGTTCAGCGTAAGCGCGCCCCCATGGGGTTCAATCTGCAGACCCTCGAACGGTTCCGTGACTTTATTGACGTGACCGTTCTTGCCTCGCCTTCGCGCACCGCAATCACTGCGTTTCTGCTGGTCATCATCTTCTTTACGCTCACCTTGCTACTGCCCATCTCCTCCAATGATGGGCAGCCCGCGCCTTTCCACCACGCATTTTTTACCTCTACCAGCGCGGTGACCGTGACCGGCCTGACTACCGTCTCCACCGCCGAGCAGTGGTCCACCTTCGGTCAGGCAATGATTCTTGTGGCTTGTCAGGTCGGTGGTTTGGGCACTCTAACCATTACCTCCCTGCTGGCGCTGGCTATCGGCCGTAAGATGGGTCTGCGCACCAAGCTCATCGCACAGGAAGACCTGAACATCAGCCGTCTTGGCGAGGTCGGTGGCATCATCAAGAGCGTCTCCTATGCTTCGTTCTCCATCGAGGCAATCATTGCGCTTGTGCTGATTCCTCGTTTCCTGACCCTCGGCGAAGACCCGTTCCAAGCCATCTGGCACAGCATCTTCTACGCTATTTCAGCTTTCAACAATGCAGGCTTCACCCCGCACTCAGACGGCATCGTGCCCTACGGCCATGATCTCTTCCTACTCGTGCCCATCTGCATTGCCGTGTTCTTGGGCTCGCTCGGTTTCCCTGTTTTCATTGCGATTCAGCATCATCCTTTCCGCCCCCGCCACTGGTCGCTCACCGCGAAGCTGACCACCGTGACAACCCTGTTTTTCTTTGCTTTTGGCGCGTTCTTCTGGGGTCTCTTCGAGTGGAACAACCCCGCCACCATCGGCGACTACTCCGCAGGCGACAAGGTTCTGAACGCCATTTTTGCTTCTGTAATGATGCGTTCGGGCGGCTTCAATCTGGTCGATATGAGCAGCATTACCCCCGTCTCCACGCTCCTGACGGACATGCTCATGTTCATTGGCGGTGGCTCCGGCTCGACCGCGGGTGGCGTGAAGGTCACGACCATCGCCGTGATTGCCCTGTCTATCCTTGCTGAGGCGCGAGGCGATCAGAAGGTTGTCGCGTTCAACCGCACCATCCCCGAGTCCTCCCTGCGTATTGCTATCTCCGTGATTGTTATGGGTGCTACCGTGGTAGGTGTCGGCGCCGCGTCGATTCTGATTATTAGCGGCGCGGACCTCAAGGAAGTCATTTTCGAGGTCATCTCCGCCTTCGCGACCTGCGGCCTCTCGAATGGTCTCTCCTCCAGCCTGCCGCCGGCGGGTATCTACGTGCTCAGCGGCCTGATGCTCATTGGCCGTGTGGGCACCACAACCGCCGCGACCGGCCTGGCGCTGCGTTCACGCCGCCGCCTCTACAAGTTCCCCGAAGAAAGGCCCACCATTGGCTAGTGCACATAACGCCCCCGTCCTCGTGATTGGTCTGGGACGCTTCGGCTCCGCGGTGGCGGCCCAGCTGCGCCTGCAGAATAAAGAGGTTCTCGCCATCGAGAAGGACCCCGAGCTGGTGCAGAAGTGGTCCGGCGTGCTGACGCACGTGGTCTCCGCCGACGCGACCGATATCGACACCCTGCACCAGTTGGGCGCGGACGATTTCGGCTCCGCCGTGGTGGGTGTGGGCACCTCCGTGGAGGCATCCGTGCTGATTACCGCGAACCTCGTGGACATTGGTGTGGAGCGTATTTGGGCGAAGGCTATTACCCCCGCACACGGCAAGATTCTGGAGCGTATTGGCGCGCACCACGTGGTCTACCCGGAGGCGGACGCAGGCCGCCGCGCCGCGCACCTCGTCTCGGGTCGACTGCTGGACTACATTGAGTTTGATGACGACTTCGCGATTGCGAAGATGCGCCCGCCGAAGGAAACCCACGGCTTTACCCTCGCCGAGTCGGATATCCGCTCCAAGTACGGCGTGTCCGTGGTCGGTATTAAGTCCCCCGGTGAGGACTTCACCTACGCGGATGCAACCACCCGCATTCACTCGCGCGACATTCTGATCGTGTCCGGTCAGGTGGACCTGATTGAGCGTTTTGCGGCGCGGCCCTAAGCGCATTTTTCCTCGCTGCCTTGAGAAGCCCGCGATTAGACATAGAAAAACAGCCTCTTCCCGTTCTGCCGGGAGGAGGCTGTTTTTCTATAGTTTCAGCTAGTCAGGGGGATACTACCGGACGGTATTAGTCTCCGCTGGTTAGTCCTCGTCAGCGGTGTACAGCTGGCTCATTTCCGCCGAACGTGCCGCACAGGCGCGCATCGCGTCCTCGGTCAGCTGGAAGAGGCCACCGTCCACGAAGGTGTTCAGTGCACGCTCGGTGGTGCCGTTCGGGCTGGTCACGGCGCGGCGCAGGGCGGGTGCATCCGGGTTGGTGTCGAGCAGGAAGCCCGCACCGGCAACGGTTGCGCTGGCAAGCTTGAGGGCGGTGTCTGCGTCCAGGCCGAGCTTCTCACCTGCGGCTGCCATCGCCTCCGCAAGCAGGAACGCGTATGCCGGGCCGGAACCGGAGACGGCGGTGACCGCGTCCATCTGATCTTCGCGGACCTCAACAACCAGACCGACGGTGCCCAAGACCTCTTCGACGAGCTTCTTCTGCTCGTCCTTCACGGTGTCGGTGGTGGAGATGGCGAGCACGCCCTTGCCCACGGAAGAGGGGGTGTTCGGCATACAGCGAACAATGGGCTGACCTGCGGGAAGGCACTCGGCGAGGGTTTCGAGGGTCACGCCAGCAGCAACGGACACCACAACAGCATTCGGCGCGAGGGCAGGTGCGATATCGCGGGCAAGCTCAACGATGCCGTAGGGCTTCACGCCGAGCAGCACGACGTCTGCGTGGGCGGTTGCCTTGTGGTTGCCGTCAGCTTCGCCGCCGGTGGTGATGATTTCTACCTTGTCGCCGAGGCGCTGGGCGAGGGCGGCGCGAGATTCTTCGCTACGCACGGTAGCGCGGATGTGGGCGGGGTCGTGGCCTGCAGCGAGCAGACCTGCGGCGATAGAGCCGTTCATGGAGCCGGTGCCGAGAAAAGCAATAGTTGCGGTCATCGTTGATCCTTCCTAATGGGGTGCCTGCGCCGGGTGCCGGCAGGCGTGCCGCCCGTGTGTTCCGGGGGCTACTGTTCGGTGCGCGGCGGGCGCGTAGAGGCGTACCCTTCCAGCATAGCGGGTGCGGCTACGGGCATGTGACCTGGCTCGTGTTTCTTCCGCGTTTTCTGGGCGGCGGCTTCACCTCAGGCTCCGCGACCCAATGCGCGGGGCTCCGATTCTCACGTTCTGGCATGCCGGGGAGGGCGTAATTCTGCGGGCGTAGAATGAAAACAGCTTCACCCGCGGCAGTTTGTGCCGGGCATGAAGCCTTCAAACCACACAGCACGCAACACGCAAATCTCTTTTTCTATGTCTTCTCATACTGGTTCTTCCCCGAATAGCCCGCAGAATCCTGCGGGTTTCCGTTCTTTTTCGTTTCGCCTCCTGCTGGGGCTGACCCTTGCCGCGCTGGTCACGGGTGTGTTCAGCGGCTTGGGTGCGATTGCTCTGCATTATGTTCTGGACTTTATGCAGGAGCTAACTTTCGGTCAGTCTGAGGGGCATCACCCGATGGTGACTGACGGCGCCGATCCTGCGCGTCGTGCCCTGGTTTTGGCGGCGCTGGGCCCGTTTGTGGCGCTGGTCTGGTACTACCTGCAGTCCGGTGGGCGGCGTGTGGTCGACGTGAAGTCGCAGATTGCCGGTGCTACCGAGGAGGACCGTACCCCGTCGCTGTGGCGGCAGATCGCCCATTCGGTGATTCAGATTGTTGCGGTGGGTGCGGGCTCTCCTGTGGGTAAGGAAGTCGCGCCTCGTGAGCTGGGTGCTTTGGCGGCTGGCCGTACCTCGAATCTGCTGGAGCGTCTTGGTTTTGTGGGCGCTGATGGTGCCCCGCTGTTGGGTGTTCGTGAGCGTAGTCTGCTGGTGGCGGCGGGTGCGGCGTCTGGTTTGGCGGCGGTGTATCAGGTGCCGATTGGTGGCGTGGTGTATCTTGTGGAGGCGATGGCTGTTGGTCTGAGCCTGCGGTCGCTGTATGTGGGTGCGGTGACGGTGTGGACGGCGACGGTCACGGCGAATCTGGTGATTGTCAATGAGCCGACGTACCCGGTGCCGCAGCTTCCGTTGGATGCGACGATGCTGACGGTGGCTGCGCTGACGGGTATGGTGTTGACTCCGTTGGCGTTGGGTTTTAGGGCGTTGTCGCAGCGTGCGGAGAAGTTGAAGGCGAAGGACCGTTCTCTTCTGTGGCGTATTCCGGTGGCGTTTGCGCTGGTCGCGGTGGTTTCGCTGTGGCTTCCGGAGATTCTGGGTAATGGTCGTTTGCTGACTCAGCACACGTTTAATGTGTCGTTGGATGCGGCGGCGGACGACTTGACTGCGGCGGCGGCAGTGTATGTGTTGGCGTTGGCTGTTGCAAAGGCTGCCGTGGTGGTGTTGAGTCTGCGTTTCGGTTCGTATGGCGGTACGTTGACGCCGGGCTTGGCGTTGGGTGCGGCGGCCGCGTTTAGCGTTGCGGCGCTGGTACTGTGGGCGTTCCCGGGTTTGGGCGGGGTGCCGGGTGGTGCGTCGATGGTGTTGTATGCGGCGGCGTTGACGGGTACGGCGGCGTTTTTGGGCGTGTCGATGAATGCGCCGCTGTCTGCGCTGACTCTGTTGATTGGTTTTACGGGTCAGGGTGCGAGTGCGTGGCTGCCGATGGCGGTTGCGGTGGGCACGGCGGTGCTGACCCGCTGGGCGTGGATGAGGGCGTTCGGCACTAAGAAGTAGCTTTCAGAAATAGGGGCGGCCCCGGATGCGTGTGTGCATCCGGGGCCGCTCTGTTTTTTAGACCGAGGTTTTCGATAGGTTAGTGCCTTCGCCGTGGGTCTTTAACCCGCAGTGAAGACACTAACCTATCGACGAAAGGACTAAGTCATAACCCATAACCGGCTCTCATCTACCTGACACGGAGGGGGATTCGGTCATGGGTTACGGATTTGTGCCATAGGTTAGAGTCTTTGGTCGTAGTTAAAAACCATGGCAGAAGACGCTAACCTACGGCACAAATTTTGCACGATTTAAAGACACTCCCGCAGCCCCCCGATAAGGAAACTATCTTGATAACCTTATTTTCTCTTCGATACTAAAAACAGTTTTAAAAATTCTTATATAGCCCCCTGTTTCAAATCATCCTTCGCATCAACCCCAAATATCTCTGGCTTATATTTCCCGTAATAACCCCATTCTCCATGAATAAATTTAGAAAATAAACACAACACCCAATACGGAGAAGCAGCTATCAGCGACTTTATCAATAATGAGACATATTTAATATTCCAATAATCAGGGAGGCATACATATTCACTATAATCTCTATCCCATATTGAAACTCTCACTCTTCCAGCATTTCTACCATAGGTATTTACCATCGTTAAAAGGTTTTTAAGCTCCTTCTTGGACAGATAACCCTGGAGAACCTTAAGATACGAATACTCAGCAAGATTCTCAGAGCAAACATAATTTCGAAGCGAGCTGGGGATATAGACCAATAAACCAATTAAAAACAAAGCCAATATAACTTTAATAATGGTCAATAGATTAAAACTTCCAGATACATAACTAGAATTCACATCGCGATATACGGGCACAAAAACACTAGACAAGAGCTGAAGGAAAAATATTCCCTGTAGAATGAGCTCCACTACCACACCGCGCGCTGATTGAAATTTAGGGAAATATCCGGGGAGACTCAGATACTCGCCAACAATAAACCGCTCAGGAAGATTAAGTATCTTTTTCTGGGCATTTGTATCCGAACAGACGCTAAGAACTTTTCGCTCCCACACAGCTCGTTCAAGAGCAGCTTTTCGAGATGCTTCAATCTCCCTATATTCTTCAGAAGCTACAGAAAGCGCATCTACATTTCCAAACTTGACAAGCTCTTTATAACTCTCTGATACTTCGAGCCAGGCCTTATAACGAGTTAACTCAGGTGGCATCCCTTGTTTAGAGAGTTCCATCTGCTTAGTCTCCCTGCGGGCACTCAGTATAAGACTTAAAGCAGCAATGATTGCCGTTGCAATCGGTGCAATTGCAGAAATCAGCACCTTGCCGAGATCCTGGTCATGAGTCCAATGCCAGAGATAATCCCAACTGAATCCCTCAGCTAGCACCTGCGCTAACAGTAGTTGGTTCATCATCGGTGATTGTTCCTTTCCTAGCAGGCGGCCCCGGATACGGAAGTGTTTGGGGCCGCTTTTAGCATATCGACAAGCTGCGCCTTATATTTGCTTTGATGGCTTTGAAAGAAATAGTAGATAAATTCCGAACATGAGCTTAATTGCCGCATCAATATATGCAATTACCTCTAGTGGAACGTCAGCACAAACATATCCTACGAAAACATTAATGGCGCAGATAAGACCCAGGTATATCATTGACTTTCCATGCACAAAATAATAAGGGAAGAAATGCAGTGCGGTTGCCATCAGTGCCCCTAGCCAAATCAATCTCCAATTTTCAGTTGCGAAGAATGGGCCGCCCAGCAAAACCATTAAGACAAACAATAGAATAACGGCACGTGAAGATACTTTCTTTTGAAATTCGCTCGAAGGGCCATCGGCTAGTCTATTCAGCACCTTTTTATTCATGTTGATTGAGAAAAAGCTGACGACGTAGCCGATACTGAATACCTGCATGTTTATTATTTGTTTTCCTCCGGCCATGGTGGCTATTACTATAACTGCCGCCACCACAATTAGCCACAGCCCGCAGGCCCTCTTGTAATTAAATTCTAACTTTTCGTCTTTGTTATAGCCTAGAAAAGCCATCGATGCCTCCAATAGTCTCTCGTAAAATTATTTCTCTTGTTGCGCCACTACGTTTTATTGTGAAAAATTCTGCCATATATTAATATACTCCAACCCTTCTGTGCACTAATTACACCCTCTGAAATTGTATCAAAATGGCGATAAAATCCCCCTAAGAAACGAGGGGTCAGCCCCGGATGCGCGTGCATCCGGGGCCGTTCTTGTTTTACCGTGCTGCGCTGAAAGTTGTGCCATAGGTTAGCGTCTTTGGTCGTAGTTAAAAACCATGGCAGAAGACACTAAACCATGGCACAAATTCTGCGGGGGGGGTACGGCGGTGCTGACCCTCTGGGCGTGGACGCGGGTGTTCGACTCTAAGAAGTAGAGCATAGTTTGAGAGATATCAACGGATATAATCTCGAATTGATAGATGTGTGTTTCCCTAGAGTGAAAATCTAGGGAAACACACATCTATCAAATAACCCAATCCCAGGTAGTTGCTTTATACCAAAGAATCATCATCTTGCATGAGTTCTCTACATTTATATAGACTAACCAGAATTTTATAAATAGGATTTAAGAATATATCGGCAAACACTACTCTCTATTACCCATTTTAGATTTGTAATTAGAGTACACTTTTTCAATATCCAACATCATGTAATAAAAATACGGAATAAGTAAGTAATTTGGCTCCTTTAGAAATTCCCCCTTAGAGCCATTAATAAACTCAGCAAATTCCTTCTTTACACATTTTCTACTTCCATCTTCAATGAGCGACCTAAGGATACGCTTGATTTTACAAACAACATAATAGACCAAAACCGCAGACAGTAAATCAAGCGATCCAATCACAAGAGCTTCAGTCTTTTTAGAAGACCAATCACCGCCTGAGGTAAACACCTGACATATTAGATACACAGAAAATAAAGTTACCGGGATTGCCATTAGGATTCGCATAATCAACCCAATAAAAATATTTTCTCCATTGTAGCTAAAATATTCATGCGCCTTCTCACGCAGTGACATACTTTTCTTCCTAGAAGTGTATATCTCTTTATACAAGTAATTAATATTCGAAAAAAGAAGCGCCACCTCACCAACTAAGACAAAGGCAATTGGAATCCAACTTATTCCAATCGGATAACCTTCACCCCAAAAAATTAAGCCAACAAAATCAGTCAAGACAACCAGAAAGAGTAGAGTATAGACAAGTTTAATGATAGAAATATTCCATAAAATATCACTCATCTTCAGGTTGAATTTAAATCCCGAGTAAATGTAACGCGAGGAGAGAAGCGACGAACTCCTCTGAGAATTCCCAATAAAAACGTTTTTTAGCCCCTTCTTAAAGGGGTCACTTTCAGGAGATTCAAAAGATTTCTTGGCCAAATAGTATGAAAATAAGATACTTTCATCCCCTAAATTTGAAATTCGATTATACTTACGAATCTTTGAAACATTTCGAACCAAAATATCTTCCTCGTTATACGTCAACATCAACGCTGATGATATAGTAAACCAAGCAAAAAATATAAGTATCCATAGAGGCATCTCGCCATACCGAGATAAATCCATATTTTCAGGGACAATATTTCTACCCCAGTCAGGAGATTCTACTAGTGCCCTAAACGGAATTGACACAGATAGCCCACCTTGAAAATATCCCGCAAGTAAACCATGCCAAAAATTAACAACAAACACCGAGAAAATAATATAACCAACAAACTTTGCAAATTTTCTATACGCAGCTCGGCGTGCCGCTACAAATATCTCCCTAGATTCGTCAGCATATTTTCCAACACTTACATACAAACTTAAAAGGATACTAGCAATGGACACAATGACACTAACGCGTAGGTCAAAAAAATAGTAAGGGGCATTAAATACGGATGACACAATTTCCCAGGGTACTTTCCGAGCCTCACTCGGCGAAAACAAAGCTGGCGTCATAAAAACAAAAAAAGGCGACAGATAGATAATTGACACAATCAAAATCAACAAAAGAGGATTCACAAGAATGTTATCTGCTAATATCTTTTTCCGCTTTTCTTCATGCTCTTCGCCCCATTCACGATTTATATTATCAATAATTTTCTGAATCTTCCTAGATTCCTCTTCAGCGCCCATCTGCACTTCCTTTCCGACAACTTTGTTGGTGGATAAACTTCCTAGACAGCCGCGTTTTACATCGTTGTGTAACTGTCTGCGTTCAGATTATCACGAAACAATAAAGTACAACTTGAACCCCGCAAGCCGGTGCCCATTACACACCAGCCTGCGGGGTTCATCATCATGTTCTACTCACCCAGGAGGGTCTTCGGGTTGACCGGAGTACCCGTACCCTCCGCCAGGTGCTCAATACGCTTCAGGATCAGGCCCTCACGCAGCGCCCACGGGCACACACGCATCGTCTCAACCCCAAACGCCTCCATCGCCGCCTCCGCAGCGATAGCACCCGCCAGCATCTGCTCCGCACGCGCCTTCGAAACACCCGGCAAATCAGCACGCTCAGACACCGTCATCGCCTCCATGCGACGAGTCCACAAACGCAAATCCTGCAGATGCATCTCACGCTTCACATGCGGGCCCGCCGAATACGGCGCCGCACCACAAATACGCGCCAACGAACGGAACGTCTTCGACGTACCCACCGTCATATCCGGCGCACCATAACGCAGCAAATTCTCCGCCACCGGGGCGATCTGCTCACGCACATACTTACGCAGACGCTTCACCTGCTTCGGCTTTGGCGGCTGCTCATCAAAAAACTCACGCGTCAAACGGCCCGCGCCCAACGGCACGCTCATCGCCGCATCCGGCAACGCATTCGTACCCGTCGAAAACTCAAACGAGCCGCCACCAATATCAAAATCAAGGATGCGGCCCGCACCCCAGCCCTGCCAGCGGCGCACCGCAAAGTACGTAATCGCCGCCTCCTGATCACCCGAAATACCGTTCAGGCTCACACCGGTCTGCTCACGCACCTGATGCAGCACCGCCGCACCATTACCCGCCTCACGGATAGCGCTCGTGGAGAACGCCAGCAGGTCCTCCGCCTCATTCTCGATCGCGAAATCACGGGCGCTAGTCACGAAGCGGGTCAGCGCGTCCGCACCCTTCTGCGAAATATTGCCCTCAGCGTCGAGGTACTGCACGAGCTGCAGCGGAATCTTGTGCGACGCGTACGGTTCGGGGCGTGCTCCAGGGCTGCCGTCAATCAGTAGCAGGTGGACCGTATTCGACCCGACATCCATAACTCCCAGGCGCACGATGCGCTCCCCTCCCCCGCCCCGCGGCGGGATATTGTCTGTGTGCGGTACCGCAGGTGCGGCGCCTCTTCCAGTCTGTCAGAGGCGCGGCTCACTCCGCAAACAATCCGGGCGGATGCCCAACATCAGCACAGCACGGGTATAAAAACCTTCCTCGGGCATGCGAAAGGCGCAGGAGGCGCCCCTCCCCCACGCGGGGGTTTCGGGACGCATCCTGCGCCTTCAGGTAGAAGAGCTACTCAGCAGTCTTCTTCGCCGCAGTCTTACGAGTGGTCGTCTTCTTCGCGGTAGTAGACTTTGCGGTCGTCTTCTTAGCAGTAGTCTTCTTAGCCGTGGTGGTCTTCTTCGCGGCGGTCTTACGCTTGACCGGGCCCTTCGCGCGCTTGTCAGCGAGCAGCTGCACCGCACGCTCGTGGGTCAGCGACTCGACCGACTCAGCACGCGGAACCGTAATGTTCGTAATACCGTCGGTGATGTACGGGCCAAAGCGGCCGTCCTTCACCACGATCTTCTTCTCACTGACCGGGTCCACGCCCAGCTCAGCCAGCGGGGGCTTAGCCGCCGCACGACCGCGCTGCTTCGGCTGGGAGTAAATCTCCAGCGCCTGCTCCAGCGTAATCGTGAAGATCTCGTCCTCGCTACCAATCGAGCGGGAGTCCGTGCCCTTCTTCAGGTACGGGCCAAAGCGGCCGTTCTGCACGGTGATCTCCACGCCCTCAGCGTCGGTACCGAGCACGCGCGGCAGGCTCATCAGCTGCAGTGCCTGCTCCAGGGTCACGGTCGCCAGGTCCATGGACTTGAACAGGGACGCGGTGCGCGGCTTAGCGGGCTTCGGCTTCTTCTTCGGCTTGGGCTTGCCGTTCTTGTAGTATTCGGTCGGCTGCGCGTCCAGGTACGCCTGGATCTGCTCCTCGGTCATCTCTTCGATGACTTCGGTGACGTAGGGGCCGTAGCGGCCGTCGCGTGCCACAATCTGGTTGCCGGAGACCGGGTCCACACCGAGCACGCGGCCGTCGGACTTGCCCTGTTCGAGCAGTTCACGTGCCTTCGCTTCGGTCAGTTCGTCCGGTGCCAGGTCGGCGGGTACGTTCGCGCGAATCGGTTCGGTCAGTTCGCCGGTCTCGGTGTCGAGGGTACCTTCGGCTTCCAGGTAGGGGCCGAACTTGCCCACGCGCAGCACAATACCGTCCGCAATCGGGATGGAATTGATGCTGCGGGCGTCAATCTCGCCGAGGTTGTCGACGATGGGCTTCAGGCCGCGCTTGGAGCCGCCGCCGAAGTAGAACTCGCCCAGCCATTCGACGCGGGATTCTTCGCCGCGTGCGATGCGGTCGAGGTCTTCTTCCATCTGCGCGGTGAACTCGTAGTTCACGTAGGGGCCGAAGCTGGATTCGAGCAGGCGCACCACGGAGAACGCGATCCAGGACGGGATCAGCGAACCAGAACGAACGTTCACATATCCGCGGTCCATGATGGTCGAAATAACCGCCGCGTAGGTGGACGGGCGGCCAATGCCCAGCTCGTCCAAGGTCTTCACGAGGGACGCCTCGGTGTAGCGCGGAGGCGGCAGGGTCTCGTGGCCGGCGGGTTCAATCGCCTCTGCGGTCAGAGCCTCGCCGGTGGTCAGGTTCGGCAGGCGCTTCTCAGCGTCCTTCGCCTCACGCTCAGCCACGCGGGATGCGTCAACGCCCTCCTCGTAGGCGGCGAGGAAGCCGCGGAAGGTGATGACGGTACCGGATGCTGCGAACTCGGCGTCCTGGCCGTTAGATGCCACGGCGCCCAGGCGCACGGAGGCGGTGGAACCGGTCGCGTCAGCCATCTGGGAGGCGACGGTACGCTTCCAAATCAGCTCGTAGAGGCGGAACTCGTCGTTGGACAGGGAGCCGCGTACAGCGTCCGGGGTGCGGAAGGTGTCACCGGCGGGGCGGATTGCTTCGTGGGCTTCCTGCGCGTTCTTGCTCTTGGAGGTGTACACGCGCGGTGCGGAGGGCACGAACTCGGCGCCGTACAGCTCGGAGGCCTGGCGGCGAGCGGCCTTGACGGCCTGCTCGCTCAGCGCCACCGAGTCGGTACGCATGTAGGTGATGTAACCGTTTTCGTAGAGGCGCTGCGCCACCTGCATGGTCACGCGGGAGGAGAAACGCAGCTTACGTGCGGCTTCCTGCTGCAGGGTGGAGGTGGTGAACGGCGCTGCGGGGCGGCGCTTGTACGGCTTGGTCTCAACGGAGCGTACGGAGAACGCGGCGGACTGCAGGGCTGCGGCGAGCGCGCGGGCGGCTTCCTCGTTCAGGTGGGTGACCTTGGAGGTGTTGAGGGTGCCGTTGTCGGCGAAGTCCTTGCCGGTGGCGATGCGGTTGCCGTCTACGGCGACCAGCTTGGCGTCGAAGCCTTCGGAGGCTGCGGTCAGGAAGCGTCCGGTCAGGTCCCAGTAGTTGGCGGCGACGAATGCCATGCGTTCGCGTTCGCGCTCAACCACGAGGCGGGTTGCGACGGACTGCACGCGACCTGCGGAGAGGCCGCGGCCGACCTTGCGCCAGAGTACGGGGGAAATTTCGTAACCGTAGATGCGGTCGAGGATGCGGCGGGTTTCCTGTGCGTCGACCAGGTGCAGGTCGATGTCGCGCAGTTCGCCGAAGGCACGCTGAATGGCTTCCCGGGTGATTTCGGGGAAGGTCATGCGGTAGACGGGTACCTTGGGCTTGAGGACTTCCTTCAGGTGCCATGCGATGGCTTCACCTTCGCGGTCACCATCGGTTGCCAGGTAGAGCGCGTCTACTTCTTTGAGCTTGCGCTTGAGTTCGGCGACCTTTTTCTTTTTGTCGGGGTTGACCACGTAGTAGGGTTCGAAGTTCTCTTCAACGTTGACAGCGAACTTGCCGACGGGGCTCTTTTTGAGGTTTTCGGGCAGTTCGGAGGGCTGCGGAAGGTCGCGGATATGGCCCATGGACGAGTCGACAAGGTAGTCCTCGCCGAGGTAGCTGCTAATGGTTTTGACCTTGGAGGGAGACTCCACAATCAGCAGGGCTTTTCCGGTCTTTGCCTGAGCGGGCACGGCACTCCTCTATCTGTGTGTTGAAAAGCTACGTATTCAACCATAACCTACGCTGGCGCTTGTGGGCGCCGGCGGGGCGTGGTGTACGCGGGGTGAGGTGATCGGTGGGGGTGTAGTTTATGTTGGGTTGATGTGGTGCGCTCGGTGCGTTTCATGCGGCGAGCGCGCGGTGGCCCGGCACCGGGCGAGCTGGCACGGTTCTGGTTGATGAGGACCGGGCGTGTTGAGCTTGCACGAGTGCGCAGGGTACTCGGTACATCATACGGTACCGGAGCGGTGGTGTGTGCACGGGGTACATGGGGACGGGTGCTGGGGCGCACCGCACCCGCTCACCTGCGTTTCTAGCTGGTGAGGGTGTCAGAGTCGGGGTGGGTGCCGTCCAGGTATGCGGGCAGCAACGGGTATTCGCGGCCGTACACGGTCTGCGGCGCGATGCGCACCCACTGCATTTCGTGGGTTTCGGAGTCGGGCAGGTCGAAGGTGCGCACGATCTGCGGGGTCATTTCCGGCGGCAGCCAGTGGGCGATACCGACCACGATGACGGAGCGGATGCCGTCTTCGAGGGTTTCGTCGATTTCGAAGGCGACGCGGCGGCTGACCACCACGGAGGAGAACTTGTTGCCGCGGGTGGTGCGGATGTAGATTTCCTGCTTGTCGTCTTGGCTGGCGACGGCGTAGAGCACGGGCAGCACATCGACGTGCTGTCCGTCAGTGAGGATGAGGCGGCCGAGAGTGTTCGCGTGCAGACGCTCCCAGCACTTGTCGACGCTGATACTTTCATCGGGGTACAGGTTACTCATGGTTTCAGTGTATGCGATGGGGTGGGTGCTCTTGCGCAGATGACGGTTTTGGTCAGTGGGTGGGTCGGGGCTGTGTCATTGCGCTGCCGCCTATACGCTGTGGGCGCGCCCGGGCAGATGCGGCGGGTGCGTAGAATGGTGTGCATGACTATTTCTGCCGCCTCTTTCGCTCCCGAGTACGCCGCCGTTGCGGATGCTCCCCGCAGCGATGATTACGCCCGCCTGACCCGCATCCGTGAACGCCTGCTGGCGTTGAACTACAGCTATGACGCTGTGCAGGAGCTGCTCGGTGTTGAGGCGGCTGAGGCGATGGCTCGCGACCAAGTAGTTCCGGGCCTGTGGCGTGTGGAGCATATTCTGCGCGGTGATTACAGTGCAGGTGAGAAGAACCTGGCGCGTCTGCTGGCGTTTTTCCTGCTGGCTCGCCCACTCACCGAGGCTGAGGCAGCCGAGGTTTTCGGCGATACCCTGCAGGATTTCGCGGACGCCGCGCTGATTGAGCGCGACGCTGCGGATCCTACCCGCTGGTCCGCGAGCGTTGACCTGCGTCCGCACGCCGCCGATGACGGCACCGAAATCTTTGTTGCCGCCGATCTGGGTGCGCATCAGCGCCCCGGCGTGCTCCGTAAGGATCACGTGCTCGGCATTGGTCACGCCTCCCTGACTCTGGCGCAGATTACCGAACGCACCCCCGTCAAGCGTGCCCTGGATGTAGGCACCGGCTGCGGTATTCAGACCTTCCACCTGCTCGCCCACGCTGAGCACGTGACCGCCACCGACATTTCGGAGCGTGCCCTGGCGTTCACCCGTTTTAACCTGCTGCTGAACGCGCAGGCACTCAATATTGATCCGCAGAACCCGCAGGCGCGCGTGAGCCTGCGCATGGGTTCCCTGCTGGAACCGGTCGCCGGTGAGCTTTTCGACCTGGTGGTGTCGAACCCGCCGTTCGTGATTACCCCGCGCGTTGCCGGTGAGAGCGCCGAGGAGCAGTTCACCTACCGCGATGGCGGCCTGCCCGGTGACGAAATTGTGAGCACGATGGTGCGTTCGCTGCCGTCGGTGCTGGTGCCCGGTGGCCGCGCGCAGATGCTGGGCAACTGGGAAATTATTCGCGATTCGGCAGATCCGGACGCACCGCGCCCGTGGGATGAGCGTCCGCGTGCCTGGGTTGCCGACGGCGGCGCGGAGGCGTGGTTTATTCAGCGTGAGGCGCTGACCCCCGCCTCCTACGCGGAGACCTGGTTGAAGGATGCGAGCGAGAACCGCGACCGCAGCCACTACGAACAGACCTACGTGGCGTACCTGAACGACTTCGCTTCCCGGAACGTTCATTCTATTGGTTTCGGCATGATTTGGCTGCGCCGCCCGACCGAGGCGACCGCGGCAGGTGTAACCGAGCCCCTGCAGCGTTTCGAGGAGATCACCTACCCGATTCAGCAGCCCATCGCCCGCGCCCTCACCGAGTCCGTGCGCCGCTACGACCGCCTCGCCACCATGGACGATGAGGCGCTCCTAACCGCACACCTGGAGGTTGCCGAGGACGTCACCGAGGAACGCCACGGCCGCCCCGGCGCCGAGCATCCCAGCGTCATTTTGCTGCGTGCCGGTTCGGGTCTGTGCCGCACCCAGCTGCTCTCCACCGAGACGGCTGGCTTTGCGTCGGCGAGCGATGGTGAGCTTGCCGTGGGTCAGATCGTGGCGGCTCTTGCCATGCTGCTGTCCTGGCCCGAATACGACGAGGCTGCCGCCGCGGTGCGCGGTACGCAGGAGCAGCATCCGCGCGACACCCTGCTGCACGCGGTGCGCGAGCTGGTACTCAAGAGCTTCCTGCACTTTAGCGACGAGCACGCGGGCGCAACGTCGGCTGACGAGAGCACTGCCGAAGCGCAGGGCTAGGCGTGCGCATTTGGTCCCTTCACCCCTGTCTGCTCGATCGCCGCGCCCTGGTCGCCTGCTGGCGTGAAACCCTGCTGGCGCAGAAGGTTCTGCGGGGTCTGACTCGCGGGTACACGAACCATCCGCAGCTGATTCGTTTTCGCGCGCATCCGCAGCCGCTGGAGGCGGTTGCCGCCTACCTGTCCGGGCTGGTGGATGAGGCGGATGCCCGCGGCTACTCGTTCAACCGTGCACTGATTGGCGCGGGCGAACATGATGCAGGCAAAGATAGTACAAACGAAAATAGCGCAGGCAAAAACGACACCGATAAAAACTGCGCTGACAAGGCAGAAAACCCTTATGCTTCGGTCGCCCTGATTCCCGTTCCTTTGGGTCAGTTGGAGTACGAGCTCGCCTTTCTGCGGCACAAGGTGGCGGGGCGCGACCCCGAGTGGGAGCACCGGTTGAGCGAGCGCCTGGCGGCACGCGGCGAGCTGGCGGCGTGTGCGCATCCGCTCTTTGAGGTGGTTCCGGGCGCTATTGAGCCTTGGGAAAAGACGAAAGACTTTTAGACAGAGGGATTTCTAGACAGAAGGATTTCTAAGAACGTAAGCATAGTAATGCCCCGGCGAGAACCCTTGCGGGTGCCTGCCGGGGCATCGCTGTATGTGTGGCTCAAGCTGTAAGGAAACAAGCACCTCAGCGCGTTACAGAGCGCTGGAAACAGCTTGGCACGGGGTCATTACCCCAGGACCTTCACCTCAGGACCTTTACCTGGTGGCCAGCGCGGGCTTAATTTCCTTCACGATTGCCTCCAGCATCTTCAGGTTGAAGTCCACGCCCAGCTGCAGTCGACCCGCCGCAATGAGATCGGCCATGACGGCAAGTTCAGCCATGTAGAGCGGGTTTT
>NZ_KV830305.1:1288490-1439317 GCF_001836735.1 Rothia sp. HMSC061D12
CATGTAGAGCGGGTTTTCGTAGCGCATGTCTGGGTTGCAGCACTGGCTCTTCATCGTCGGGTGACGGGTTAGTCGTCCTCGTCTTCGAGGTCCTCTAGCACTTCGAACGGCGACTCGACGTCGCCGCGCCAGGCCTCCAGGCCTTCGCGCACCGCGAGCACCGCCACGACCAGCGCCGCGACCGAGTCAGCCCACCACCAGCCGAACAGGCTGTCGAGGACGAGGCCGATGAACACTGCACCGGAGAGGTAGATACACAGGATGAGCTGCTTGGCGTCGGCCATCACGCTCTTGGAGCCCAGCTCCCGCCCGGTGCGGACCTCAATCCACGCCAGCAGAGGCATGACGACCAGGCTCAGCGCGGTGATACCGAGACCCAGCGGGCTGCGGTCGGGGCCCTCCTGGCCGACCAGGGCTAGCACCGCGTCGATTGAGACGTAGGCCGCCAGCGCGAAGAACGCGATACCGATGGCCTTGACGGTGACCGTTTCCCACCGCTCAGGGTCCTTGCGGGTGAACTGCCAGGTGATGGCCGCGGCCGAGAGTACCTCGACAACCGAGTCGAGCCCGAAGCCAATGAGCGCCGCGGACGAGGCGAGGACGCCTGCCCAGACTGCGACGATTGCCTCGATTACGTTGTACGTGATCGTGAAGCCGACGATGAAGCGGACGCGCCGGTGCAGCATCGCGCGGCGCGCGGTGGTCAGGGTCTCGCTCATGCTCCCGCCGCCGTTCCACAGCAGCCCGACACCGAGCATGCCGGGTCGATGCACGGCGCGGCCTCGTCCACCGCGAGCGTGACGTCGATTAGGGACGTCAGTGCCGCGGCGAGGTGCGGGTCGGCGATCTCGTAGCGCGTCTGGCGGCCCTCGGGCTCGGCGACGACGATTCCGCAATCGCGCAGGCAGGTCAGGTGGTTGGACACGTTCGAGCGGGTCAGCTCCAGCTCGCGCGAGAGCACGGCTGGATAGCTCGGGCCGCTGAGGAGGGTCATCAGAATCCGGGAACGTGTCGGGTCGGCCATGGCGCGGCCGAGCCGGTTCATGACGTCGAGGTGTGAAGCAATAGTCAGCATACGATGACTATACAGTGATAACTGACCAATTGTCCACTTGTGCGGGCTGCCGCACGTGCTCCGCGCCCTTGCCCTCGGGAGGCGGCAGAGTTCGCGCTCATCAGCGACCACCGCCCATCACGGAAGCGACGGCGGCACGCTGGCGCGAAACCCTGCTAGCGCAGAAGGTTCTGCGGAGTCTTCACCTCAGGGGCTTTACTTGGTGGTCAGCGCGGGCTTGACCTCCTTCACGATTGCCTCAAGCATCTTCAGGTTGAAGTCCACACCCAGCTGGTTCGGGATGGTCAGCAGCACGGTGTCCGCCGCCTGAACCGCCTCGTCACGTGCGAGCTCTTCGGCAATATCCGCCGGATCACCAATGTAGCTGCGACCAAAACGGGAGAAGCTGTTGTCAATAATGCCAGTGTAGTCCTGCCAGTCCTCCGCGGCGCGGCGACCGAAGTAGCGTGCCGAGGTTTCGTCGATAACGGGCAGCACCGAGCGGGACACCGAAACACGCGGAACACCCGAATTGCCCGCCTTCACCCACTCGGAGCGGAAAAGGCGAATCTGCTGCGCCTGCTGCTGATCGAAGGGAATGCCCCTATCTTCCAGCATCAGGGTTGAAGACATGAGATTCAGACCCTTCTGCGCGGTCCACACGGCGGTGCTATCGGTGCCCGCGCCCCACCAGATGCGCTCGCGCAGACCCGGCGACTGCGGCTGGACGGGGGCGTACTTGCCCGCCACACGGGCACTGGGCGCCATACCCTCACCCTCGATTGCCTTGAGGAAAATGTCGAGGTGGCGGCGCGCCATGTCGCTCTCGTTTTCGCCTTCTGCCGGGTAGTAGCCGAAGCTCTCAAAGCCACGGATAACGGATTCGGGCGAGCCGCGGGAGACGCCAAGCTGCAGTCGACCCGCCGCAATAAGGTCTGCCATGGCGGCAAGTTCAGCCATGTAGAGCGGGTTTTCGTAGCGCATGTCAATCACACCGGTGCCGAGCTCGATGCGTTCGGTCTTGGCGGCGATTGCGGAGAGCAGCGGGTAGGGGGTTGCCTGCTGCTGGTCGAAGTGGTGCACGCGGAAGAACGCGCCGTCCAGTCCGATGTCTTCGGCACCTACGGCGAGGTCGATTGCCTGGTGCAGGGATTCTGCGGCGGAGGGCACGCGGGAGCCGGGGACCTCAGCCCAGTGGCCGAAGGAGAGGAAGCCGAGCTTCTTCTCGTCGCCGTGCATGGGTTCGAGGTGGCTGATGCGGATGGACTCGTCGAGCTGCGGGGTGCCGGGGTTGGTGGGGGTGCTCATTGTTTTTTCCTTTGCGGGTTGCGCCCGGGTTCGTGTAGTGCCGGGCTGGTGGTTTAAATCTAAACCCAAATACTTTACATGTCAAGTATTTTGTTTCGGAGTATTACACACAGAGCACCACTCCCCTTTCGCCGCACACCTCACCCGCCCGCACGCCTCACCCGCCTGCACACCCCACCCACCCGGCGCACACATACCGCCACAAAATGCTGACGCAAAATATAGCCGAAAAGGGCACAGAAAAGCCCGGCGGCACGAACGCATCGCACCACCGGGCCCTTCTACTCAACAGCTAAAACTGCAACTACAACGGCAGAAACAAACTGCCCTAGGAACGCTTCGCCAGCGGAACCCACAGCTCCATACGGTAATCAGCCGCCTGCATATCGCCGCGACCGTACACCTCAAGACCACCCACCGGGCGGTACTGCGGATTCTTCGCGAAGAACGCCTCCTCAAAGCTCGCAAAGCCAGCCGGAATGGACTCCGAAATCGGGCCGGTCACCTCAACCACCGCATAGGTGCTCGCAGGCAACTCCAGCACGCCCAGACCAAGCTTCGCCGCGCTCGCCGGCTCCGAAACTAGGAAGCCCGCCGTGTAGCGGACCTGCCCCTTCGGGTTCGGCTGAGTGCACACGCCCAGGTACTGGGTCACGTTCAGAACATCCAGCATCGCCGGGGACGCCTTCTGATTCAGCTCATCCCACAGCGAGGAGAAGTCGCCGTCCAGGGGGAACACCTGCGAAACGCCGGCAACGACCATCGCCGGGTGCTCCTCAATGCGAGGTTCAGAAATCTGAACCGCGCCGCCCTTAGCGGCTGCCATTAGGCGTTCGCCTCAGCTGCTTCGCGGTCCACCGAGCACTCGGGCACGCAATGACGCTTCGCGTCATCAGCTGCGCACTCGGGGCAGAGCAGAACCAGCTCACGGCAGTTCTCGTTAGAGCAGTTCTCGAACTTGTTCGAGGGGGCGCCGCACTGTTCGCACTTGCCGATGGTGACGGTGTCCGGGGTGAACTCCATGTGCATGCGCTTGTCAAAGACGTAGAGCGAGCCTTCCCAGAGTTCCTTATCGCCGTACTTCTCGCCGTAGCGCACGATGCCGCCGTCGATCTGGTAGATCTCCTTGAAGCCGCGGTTCTTCATGAGCGCGGAGAGAATCTCGCAGCGAATACCACCGGTGCAGTAGGTGACGACCGGCTTATCCTTAATGTGATCGTACTTGCCGGACTCAATCTCGCGAATGAAGTCGTGGGTGGTGCGCACGTCGGGAACGATAGCGTTCTTGAACTTGCCAATCTTCGCCTCGAATGCGTTACGGCCGTCGAAGAAGACCACTTCGTCGCCGCGCTCTTCAACAAGCTTGTTAACCTCTTCAGGCTTCAGGTGCACGCCGCCGCCAACGACGCCGTTCTCGTCCACCTGTAGCTCGTCGGGAGCACCGAAAGCCACAATCTCGTCGCGTGCCTTCACGGACAGACGGGGGAAGTCCTCCGCGCCACCCTCGGACCACTTGAACTCCATGTTCTTGAAGCCGGGGTACTTGCGGGTTTCCTTGGTGTACGCCTTGACCGCGTTGATTTCGCCGCCGAGGGTGCCGTTAATGCCGTGCTTGGAAATGAGGATGCGCCCGCGCAGGCCGAGCTTCTCGCAGAGGGCACGCTGCCAGAGCATGACCGCCTGCGGATCGGCGATGGGGGCGAACTGGTAATACAGAATAATCTTATTTTGAGCCACGAAACTATTTTATCGTCATATACGCCTAAAGTATGCAGATTTTTTGATATGTGCGCGCTGACTACGGGGTCGGCAGTACAGAAGCGGTACTGGGGCGGTTCTGGGACAGGATTAGGGCGGGGTTAGGTTAGGGGGCTAGGCCCGGGGTCAGGGCAGGATCCGAGCGGGTTCGGAGCCGGATTCGGAGCCGGATTCGGAGCCGGCGTTCAGGGTAGCGCGTGACCGGCGGCAGGTCGGGTTTTAGCCCGCCGCTCTACAATGGAACCCATGCCGCACAGCACCTCCCCGCAGAACGCCAACCAGCACCCCGAACAGTTGCCCGCACACCCGCACGAGCAGGGGCAGTCTGCGGCGCACCCAAAAACGCCGCGCTACCGCGAGCTACCCGCGAGCGCACAGCAGGTACTGGCGTCCCTGTTGCCGGAGGCGGCACGCACCGGAACCTTGCCCGAGCAGGTGACCCATATTCACACCATTGCCGCCAGGGAGGCGAGCTACGCGCCGTGGCCGCAGTGGTTGCATCCGCGCGTGGTGGAGGCCTTCGAATCGCTCGGCATTGCCGAGCCCTACGCCCACCAGGTGCAGGCGGCGAACGCCGCCCACGCGGGTCTTGATGCGGCGCTGGCGGCGAGTGCGGCGCGCTACGGCTGGCAGGCGGGGCGCATTGAGGCTGAGCGGGTTGAAGCTGAGCGTCTTGAGCCTGGGCGCATTGAAGCACCGGCTCCCGCGCACGCCGAAGACGCGAAGAGCACCGGCAGCGGCGGGCACGTGATTGTGGCGACTGGCACCGCCTCGGGCAAGACCCTGAGCTACCTGATGCCCACCCTGGACGCTATTTATCGTGCATCCTGTGGCGAGCCGGTGAGCTCAACTTCCGCGTATTCGGTGGCAGAAAACCTCAATAATAGAGCGAACGTTCTCTACATTTCACCGGCGAAGGCACTCTCCGCCGACCAGCTCACCGCCCTCACCTCCTACAACCTACCCGGACTCCACGCGGCAAGCTACGACGGCGACACCCCCACCGGCGAACGCCGCTGGATCCGCGAACACGCCAACTTCATCCTCACCACCCCGGACATGCTCAACTACTCAATCCTGAGCAACCACCGGCAGTGGGCATCCTTCCTGCGCGGGCTGCGCTACGTGGTGCTCGACGAGGCGCACAGCTACCGCGGCGTTTTCGGTGCACACATCGCCAACCTGCTGCGCCGCCTGCGCCGCGTCTGCGCGCTCTACCGCACCGTGCCCGTGTTCTACGGCGCCTCCGCAACCAGCTCCAACCCGGTCGAGTCTTTCTCCAAGCTCATCGGCGTGCCGCAGCAGGCGGTCACCGCCGTTACCGAGTCCACCTCCGCACGCGGTGAAACCACCGTCGCGCTCTGGGAGCCCGAATTCATGCCGCCCAAGGCGCACGATCAGCTCGCCAAGGGCGCCCGCAGCACCCAGCAGCAGGCGGTCCAGTCGAAGGCTGAGCAGGAGGCGCCGCGCCGTGTCTCCCCCGTGGAGCAGGGCGCGCAAATGCTCACCGACCTGGTGCTTTCCCGCACCCGCTCCCTGGTTTTCGCCGGTTCGCGCCGCAGCGTAGAAATCCTCTCTCAGAAAACCCAACGCTACCTCGACGAGGTGGAGGCGGGTCTCTCCCACCGCGTCGCCGCATACCGCGCCGGGTACACCCCCGAAGAGCGCCGCGAACTCGAACGCAAACTCCGCAACGGCGAACTGCTCGGCCTGGCGAGCACCTCCGCCCTGGAACTGGGCATCGACATCTCCGGACTGGACGCGGTCATCGTGGCGGGCTGGCCGGGTACCCGCGCCTCCTTCATGCAGCGCGTGGGCCGCGCGGGCCGAAGCGGTCAGGATGCGCTCGCTGTACTCATCGCCGACGACAACCCGCTCGACACCTACCTGGTGCACCACCCGGAGGCAATCTTCGGGCAGGAGGTTGAGGCGACTGTTTTCGACCCGACGAACCCGTACGTGCTCTCCCCGCAGCTGTGCGCCGCCGCGCAGGAGGCGCCCATCCGCACCGAAGAGCTAAGCCTGTTCGGACCGCACACCGCCGCACTGCTGGACCGACTGGTACAGCAGGGATACCTGCGTCGCCGCCCGGACGGCTGGTACTGGACGCACGCCGAATCCGCCGCCGACCTGGTCGATATCCGCGGCACCGGCGGCGGACCCTACCAGCTCATCGACACCGAAGACGGCACCCTGGTTGGCACCATGGACGCCGCACACGCCATGAGCCAGGGGCACCCGGGCGCAATCTACATTCACCAGAGCGCGCAGTACGTGGTCGAGTCCCTCAGCGAGGGCGAGCGCGTGATTCTGCTCAGCCGCGTCTACCCGGACTACTACACGCGCGCCGTTGAGAGCACCGAGGTGCGTATTCTGGCGGAGCGTGCGCGGGTTAGTTACGGTGCGCAGAATGTTGGGGAAGCGGTTCCCAGCGAGCTTGCTCCCGAAATCTCAATCCCCGAAACCGACGCGCAGCAGCTCGCCCCGCTCACCATGCACCGCGGGCAGGTTCAGGTCACCGACCAGGTCACCGGATACCGGCGCTTCTCCGTCTACGGCGGCGAATACCTGGGCGAAGAAGCGCAACCCATGCCGCCGGAAGTGCTCATGACCGAGGCGGTCTGGTTCACCTTCGAGCCCAGCTACCTATTCGGCGCGGGCGTAACCGAAGAGGACGGCCCCGGCACCCTGCACGCCGCCGAGCACGCCGCCATCGGACTGCTGCCGCTCATCGCCACCAGCGACCGCTGGGATTTGGGTGGACTCTCCACGCTGCTTCACGTGGACACCGGCAGGCCCACCATTTTCGTCTACGACGCCGCACCCGGCGGCGCGGGCATTAGCGAGCGCGGCTTCAACGCGGTTGCGCAGTGGCTGAGCGCCACCCTTGAAGCAATCGAAAGCTGCGGATGCGAAAACGGTTGCCCCTCCTGCGTGCACTCGCCCAAATGCGGCAACCGCAACGAGCCGCTCAGCAAACACGGCGCGCGGGCGCTGCTGACGGCAATGTTGCGGAGTATGGCGGAGGTGTAGGAACACAGGTCACGCAAGCTGGGATGACAACTCCCGGTGAGCGCAAAAAGCCTAGTCGGTGGGGTTTTCTGGGTCGACTGGGCCTTCCGGATCGGGAGATTCGGGCACCGAGTCCCGCTCGGCTCCCAGCTCTTCCTCCAGCTCGGCAACCTCATCGGGGCTCAGCTCCTCCGCGTCCCCCGCCGCCGCGCGCTCTTCTTCGGGAAGCTCTTCCTCGGGGGACTCAGCCCCGGCGCGGGCACGCACCCTCGCCGGGCCCAGCATGCCCATGGGTCCTGCGACGGGGACGGCGACCGTCACCTCCACCGTTTCGGGGCGATCCGGAAACGTGCAGGATTCCAGGTGCGCGCCGTGGCGTTCGGCAAGGTCCGCTGCGACCGCGCACGGGTCGCCCTCTGTGAGCCCGCGGTAGGCATCCGCCGCCGCGAGCGCACTCAAATCGGCGGCGGCGGACGCCCTGCGATTCGCAGAAACCACCCCGATGAGCCCGGCAATTACCACGGTCAGCACCAGCAGCGCGGCAATAATGGCGAGGGCGAGGACGGTGCCGCTACCCTCTTCGGGTTGCTCTTCCGCGGAGCAGGCGAGAACCGAGCTTTTATTCACCATCATTGCCGATGCTTTCTTCACTGTCAGCGCTTTCCTGAGCGCCAGTGCCTTCTTGACTGCCAGCACCACCTTCAACGCGGGCATGGGCGTCCGCTCGCAGTACCCAGCCGGTCGTCGAGCCAATCACGCCGGGGGCGGGGCGGCTCACCCGCACGTGCACCTGCCGGGCGCGCCCCTCCCCTGCATCAACTGCGCTATCAGGAGAAACGGAAATCTGCACACTCTGCGCCGGGTCGATGCGACTGACGGCGGAGCGAATCTGCGCCTCGGAGTCTCCGCGGGCGGCGGCGCGGGCAGCCGTTCGCGCGGATTCCTCCACCTTGAGCTGCGCAACCCCCGTGGAGGCGGCGCCCAGGCAGAGGGCGAGCACCACCGTCACGGCGGGTAGGGCGACCGCAAATTCGGCGGTGATGACACCCTCTTCTGCGGCGTCCTCGTGCGGGGTATCGGGCACCGATTCCGCCCCGGTTTTACCTGCGGATTGAGCATGCCACCAAGCACCCAAATTCACATGAGCATTCATTCTTTATTCCTCCTTTCTTGCCTCATTTTTCGGGGTGCATAGCACCTAGAGCAAAACTCCACGATGGAATTTTCAAAAGCGCTAGAGCAGTCCCGTATTGCCCGCAATAGACAGCGCATTACGCACAATATCCAGGAGCATGGAACGCACCTCATCGGACTTGAGAATCAGCACCAGCAGACCAGCAAAGCCGACCGCCGCAAGCATCACAATGCCGTACTCCGCGGTGGAGGCGCCCTCCTCCGGATCACCCGCCGGGGCATACTCAGCGGGCGTCTTTTCATCGCCTTCAGCAGGCACGTATTCGGCACAGCCGGGCGCGTGCTCACCCAGGCTGCGGCAGGTGGCGCCGCATTCGTCCAGGGTGCAGCCCTCGGCGAGCGCTCGGGCAATGGTCAGCGCCTGCTCGGGGCTCAGGCGGTCAGTGTTCATATCCATCTCCATTTCGGCGGGGTCAATCCTAGGGCCGGCATGCTTCTGCTCAGCGCCGGTGAAAAGTTCAACATCGGTAAAAAGCTCGGGGCATTCTTCGCGCAGCTGCTTCATGGTGGTTGCAATGGCAACGGACAGCGGTACGGGACCCAGAATGGTCTGCGCTTCAGCACCGGGTGCGTGAGCCTGAATTTCACGCGGTGCGCCGACCGGGGCAGTAATCGGGGCATCGCCCGGGTGCAGGTCGTGGCGGATTGCTTCGCAGAGGGTGTTCGTCATTGGTTTTCCTTTCGTTGCGCCCCGGTCATTCGGGGCGGGGTGGGTGCTCTTCTGCCTTCGAGGCGCAGAGCGAGGGTCTAAACTTTTCGGCATTTCAGCTAGTCAACAGCGCTTATGGGCTTGGTTCTTTAGCCAGTCAGCGTGGGTAGCAGCGAAATGAGGATGGGCACAATACCCAGGCAGATAAAGGCGGGTAGCGAACACAGCCCGAGGGGCACCACGAGCGCCACGGAGAGCCTTCCTGCGGCACGTTCTGCCGCGCGGCGCTCGCTGAGGCGGTGCGCATCGGCGAGGGAGAGCAGTAGCGCAGTGCTGGGTGCGCCGCCCGTGTAGGCGGGGGCGAGCGCATCCCGCAGCTCACCGAAGGTTCCCGCCGCGGAGCCCGACCAGGCGCTCCCCCAACCGCTGCCCATCTGTAGGCGCTGGCAGACCGTGTGTAGCGGTCGGCTGTTGAGCGCCTCGGCGAGGGTGCCCAGGGCGGCGAGCGGTGCGAGCCCGGCGCGTAGTTGCGCGGCGAGTAGTTCCAGCACGAGGGCGGTATCGACGGGCGGCACGTTCGAGGTTTGTTCGGCTCCACTACTTGCCGCGCTCTCCACCTCAGCCCGATGCACGAGCACGGCGGTCCAGCGTCGCCCGGCAAAGGCGAGCCCCAACCCGAGCAAGCCGGTAAGCGCCCCGAGAATGGAGCCGGTCAACACGCCCACGGGGTCGCTTCCCATGAGCACACCCAGACCCAGGCCGAGCAACGGCAGCCAGGAGAGGATTCTGCCGGTGGCGCGCGGTGCGGCGAGGGCGCTCTGCCTACCCAGGAGCGCGTCAATGCGTTCTTCGGCGTGTTCGGCGGCGCGTTCCAGGCTCGTGGCGAGCGGCGCGCCGGCGCTCTCACTCATACGAAGGCTCAGCTGCAGGTCGTGCAGGCGCTCGCGACTGTGCGGGCGCATCCGGGCGCTGTTTTCGAGCAGTTGGGCGCAGGCGAGGTGCGCTGGGGCACCCCAGGAGGTGACCGTGGCGAGCGCCTGCGTGAAGCGGCGAATATCTTCGGCGCACCGCTTCTGCCCGTAGTCTTCGGAGAGCGGCGAGGAGCTTCGCGCTCGTCGGAGTCGGGTGCTTTTCCGGGCGGTTGTTTTCTTTGCGTGCGTTTTCCCCGCACCCTGCACCAGCTCGTTCTCCCCGAACTGCCCGGACTCCCCGAGTTGCCCGGAGCCCGGGTTGGCGTGCACCGCTTCCTGCAGAGGAATACCGGCGCGCAGGCTCAGCGCGAGGGTGCGCAACATGAGCGGCCACATGCGCATTTCCTCGGCACTGGCGGGCCCGGCGATACGCTCAACCCAGCACTCAGCCCAGCGTCCGCGAGGGCTTCCATTACTCTTCTCTTTCTGCTTCATTGCTTCCTCCTTTCACGTTTTCCGTTTCCCCCATTTCGGGGGCTAGTACCCAACATTGGATTCGACAGAAATACGCCTGACCTGCAGGTACTCTTCACTCCCCTGTGTGGCGGGGTGCAGACTGTAGATACCCTCGATGCGGCGGCGACCATCCCGGTGTTCCAGGTGGATAATGCGTTCAAAAGCCGTCGCCGTATGTAGAGCAACCGTTCTACTATCCAGCCCGGCGAGTGCACCCAGGGCGCACAAACGCAGGGGCACCGCCTGCGCGCTATTGGCATGCAGGGTCGTTCCAGCACCGCGGTGACCGGTGTTCATGGCGGTCAGCAGGTGCACCACCTCCGCGCCGCGGCACTCACCGACCACGAGCCGATCCGGGCCCATGCGTAGCGCCTGCACAATGAGCTCACCCAGCCCGATTTCGCCGGCGCCTTCGGAGTTGGCGGCGCGGGTTTTGAGGGCAATAACCTGCTCATGCTGCGGTGCAAGTTCCGGGGTGTCTTCGAGCAAAATGAGGCGCTCCTGCGGCGTGCACAGCCCCAGCAGGGCATTGAGCAGGGTGGTTTTGCCAGTGCCGGTGCCCCCGCTAATGAGGAATCCGCGGCGTTCGGCAATCATGCGGCGCAGGTAGGCGGCGGTCGCCTCATCGCACAGCCCCGCAGCCTGCAGCTGCGCCAGGGTGGGGCGCTCGCGGGCGGGTAGGCGCACGGAGAGCCGGGTGCGTTCGCTCAGCGGCGGGATAATCGCATGGATACGCCTGCCGTGCTCATCGCTAATGTCAGCCGCCGGATGCGCGGCATCCAGCTGCCCGCCGTGCCTGCGGATGAGCCGCTCGGCGAGGTCACGCACGCGCCGCTCATTGCCGAGGCTCAGCGCCACGGGGCGGGTGGTTCCGTTGATGCCCACCCAGATATCACAGGGTGAGTTCACGTAGATATCGGTGATGGTTCCGGCGCGTTGCCCCTCGTCAAGGAGCAGGTCGAGGGCGCCGAGACCGTAGAGTTCCGCGGCGAGGTAGCGCAGCGCGGTCTGCCGGTTGACGGGCACGTATTCCACGCTGGGGTAACTCCAGGAGGCGGGCGCGGGTTGCACCGTTTTGGTGCGGAATTTTCGGGGCTTCATCACATTAGTTCCGCCTGCGCCCGTTCCTTCTGCGTTCGTGTTCCCCAGGTGTCCACCGTCGATGGCGCAGATTGCCTCGTCCACGGCGTTTTCGAGAATCTCGCGGAGGGGCTGGGATTCCTGGAGTAATCCACCGTCCGCAGCACTCGCAGTATTTGCACTGCCCGCGGGGGCTGCACTCCCCGCGGCGATTGCACCCTCTGCGGGCGTACGCTCCCCTACCCTCTCAAACTCAGCATTGAGTCCGCCACCGAACCCGCCACTAAAACCGTTCAGGGCGGTAGCGCTCATCTGCGGCGAGCGCAGAATCAGTTCGCGGGCGTGCAGGGCGACGGCGCGGGCGCGATAGTCTTCGGGAATGAGCAGGGCGGGTAGCGAGTGCGTGCGGGTGTTCTGGACGCCCGTATTCTGTGCGCCCGGCTGATTCACGCCCTGTACGGCACGCGGCGGGCAACCGTTGGGGCTGCCGGGATTGTTGGAGGGGTTCATGGCGGGGTTCATGGCTCTAGGAGAGCATTGCGCCCGCCCCGAATTTTTAAGAGAATGAGCGTTCTGTGGATAACTCCTCTCGCACCCTGAAATATCCACGATGCACGCACCTCAAACGAACAAAACGCACGCATCCGGCGCTTTTATGACAAACCACCCGTAAATTCTGGTGATAACCACGCACCACCCGTTCTACCGGCACATCCTCGATAATGGAAGAATGTACGTTCTGCTCAGTCCTGCCACCGGCGCGGGTATTACCGCCCAGACCGGCACCCCCGCGCACCCGGTCACCTCGGCTATTGCCGCGGGTGCGTCCCCGCGCGGTGCTCAGCCGGTGACCTCGTGGGGTGCTTTTCATTTTTCGGCGCCGACCGCTGAGCAGTTGCAGGACCCGACCTTTATTCCGCGGATTACACGTGCGGATCGGGTGAGTGCGGCGAATCTTCCAGCGTATGTGCGAGAGGTGGAGCGGCAGGCGGCAGATTCGGCGCAGACGCGTTTCCCCCGCTGGATTTGGGCTGATACCCGCCATGTTGACCCGTTGCTTCTGCGCCGCGGGGTGCGGGTGCATCTGTGCCATGATTTGCGTCTGGTGCAGCGGATTTTGGCGACTGCCGCTACGCATCCGAGCGGTTTTGTGGAGTACAGCCCGGTGCTGGATCTTTCTGATGTGCGTGAGGCGGCCGAGCCTCAGGGGTATCTGCCGATGGCGCGGCAGATTCAGGGTCAGGAGGAGCTGTTCGGCCCTGATTTTTTGAGTGCGCCCGCCACCTCTTCCGCCGCACCTGCCGATTCCTCTGCAGATTCCTCCCCCGATTTCCTTGAGGCGGCGCCTCATGAGCCTTTTGCCCCGCAGTTGGCGGCGGGCCCGGTGACTCTGCTGCCGGAGCATCCGGTGGTGCGTGTGCTGATGCGTGAATGGCTGGCACAGGCGCGCGCTATTAGCGAGTCAAGGCACCCGGAGCGGTTGCGTCTTTTGGCGGCGGCTGAATCTGCCGGTGCGTTGGTGGCGGCTGAGATTGGTTATTACGGCATCCCGTTTAATGTGCAGGCGCATCATGAGCATCTGTGCGAGTTGTTGGGTCCGCGTCCGGCGCCTGGTGAGCGTCCGCAGAAGATGCAGGAGTTGGCGGAGCAGATTCAGCGCATGCTGTTTATGCCGTCGTTGAACCCGGATTCGCCGCAGGATCTTTTGCGTGCTTTGCAGTCTGCGGGGGTTTCGGTGAAGTCTACGCGTTCGTGGGAGTTGAAGAGTTGGGCGGATGCGATTCCGGCTCAGCGGCAGAAGCGTTGGGCGCTGGTTGACCCGATTCTTCGTTATAAGAAGCTGTACCGTATTTGGACTGCTAACGGCTGGACGTGGGCTGATACTTGGGTTTCTGAGGGTGCGTTCCGCCCGCATCTTGAGGTGGGTGGCGCCGCGACCGGGCGTTGGGGCGCTTCCGGCGGTGGTGCGTTGCAGCTGCCTGCGGAGATTCGTCAGGCGGTGCAGGCGCCGGAGGGTCAGGTGCTGACGGTGACGGATGGCTCGCAGATTGAGCCGCGTATTTTGGCGGCGTTGAGCCGTGATGAGGCGCTCGCTTCGGCGGGTCGTGGCGCTGACCTGTATGCGGGTATTGCCGAGCTGGCGCGCATGAAGGGTGTGGGTTTGACGGAGCGTTCCCACGCGAAGGTGGGCATGCTGGCGATTATGTATGGCGGTCGCAGCGGTGAGATTGGTGCCCTGTTGCCGCATGTGGCGGCGCTTTTTCCGCAGGCGATGGAGTTTACGGAGCGTGCCGCGCGCATTGGTGAGGCGGGCGGGCAGGTGACGACTTTTTTGGGTCGTACGTCCCCGCCGGTGGATGAGCGTTTCCGTGAGATTGTGGCTGATCGGTCTTCGCCGGCGGCTGAGTCGCGTGCGGTGTCGACTGCGCGTGCGCACGGGCGTATGACCCGCAATTTTATTGTTCAGGGTACGGCGGCTGAGTGGGCTCTGTGCTGGATGGGCGCGGTGCGTTCTCGTCTGCTGTCTGAGCGGATTTTTGGTATGCCGATGCGCACCCGCATTGTGTATTTTTTGCACGATGAGCTTCTGCTGTGCGGTCCTGAGCTGGAGGCGGATCGCGTGGAGCGTATTGTACGTGAGGGTGCTGCGGAGGCGGCGCGTCTGCTCTTCGGTCGGGTGCCGGTTGATTTTCCGGTGTCGGTGGCGCGGGTGCACAACTACGCAGACGGTAAATAATCTGCGGGCGAATAAAGGCAAAAATAGGGGCGGCGGGTAGCTTCGTTCAAGCTACCTGCCGCCCCTATCTACACCTCGTATCTGCAAGTCAGGGACTTATTCCGCGAGAGTCTTTATTCTTCGTAGCCGGGTGCCGGGCGCATCTTTTTCTTGTCCCAGGGCACGGTCCAGCCGAGCGAGTCAAAGATTCGGTCGAGCAGAATCGCGGTGAACCCCCAGACGGTGAATTCTTCGCCGCCGGGCATGCGCACCTCGAAGGCGGGGGTGCGGTGTGAGGTGCGGCCGCGCTTGACGTAGGCGGTGTGCCGGTTGGCGGGGTTGAGCAGGTCGCGCACGGGCACGCGGGCGATGAGCGCGGACTCATTGTGGTCGACGACCTCGACGGGCACGGGGCTGTTCCACCAGCCGATAACGGGGGTGACCATGAAGTTGCTGATGGGCAGCGGCAGGGTGCGCAGCTGGCCGAGGACCTGCACACCGGCGGGGTCGAGCCCGGTTTCTTCGACCGCCTCGCGCAGGGCGGCTATGTGGGCGACGGGTTCGCCGGTGGTTTCGGCGAGCGCGTAGTCTTCGGGGTCGATTTTGCCGCCGGGGAAGGCGGGCTGACCGGCGTGTGAGCGCAGGGTTGTGGCACGCACGAGCAGGAGCACGTCCAGGTCGGCGCTGACGTTGTCGGGGCAGCCGTCAAATTCGCCGGTGGAGGGCGAGTCATCGAGCACGCCGAAGAGAATCAGTACGGCGGCTTCTTTGCTCAGGGGGCTGGCGGGTGCGCTGCGCAACAGGGCTTGGACATCGAATTCCACGCCGCCTTCTGCGAGAGCCGTCAACGCCTGCTGGGCGGGGTGCTGTGCATCCTGCCCCGCCGGTTCGGGTTGCACCTGTTCGGATTGCACCTGTTCGGGTTGCGCCGGTTCGGATTGTACCGATTGCTCGGGTGCGCTCATCTGTGTACCTCTCTTCTGCGCGGATGCATTCCGGTTCAGGTGCCATTAGGCGCTGAGCGGGTAGCCTTCTGCCATGAGTTCGCGGCGGGTTGCGCCCTGCAGGAATCGCAGGTGCAAGTCTTCTCGGCCGGGTGCCATTTCGTATTTCATGAGTTTACGTGCTGCTTGTTCGTTCGTCTCCCCGGCGCCATAGGACGGGCAGAGGTCGGCGACGGGGCATACGCCGCAGGCGGGCTTTTTGGCGTGGCAGATGCGGCGGCCGTGGTAGACCATGCGGTGTGAGAAGAGCGTCCAGTCTTTGCGTTCGATGAGTTCGGCGACGTCTTTTTCGACCGTCTCGGGGGCGTCTGCGGTGGTGAATCCCATGCGGCGGGCGAGGCGGCCGAAGTGGGTGTCTACGGTCAGTCCGGGCACGTCGAAGGCGTTTCCGAGCACCACGTTTGCGGTTTTGCGGCCGACTCCGGCGAGTTCTACGAGCTCTTCGAGGGTTAAGGGGACCTGCCCGTTGTGGCGTTCGACGAGCTGCTGGGAGAGGGTGACGATGGAGCGTGCCTTGGCGCGGTAGAAGCCGAGGGACTGAATGTAGGGTTCGACCTCTTCGGTACGTGCGGAGGCGAGCGCGGCGGCGTCCGGGTAGCGTGCGAAGAGTGCACCGGTGACGGAGTTGACGCGCACGTCGGTGGTTTGTGCCGAGAGCACGGTGGCGATGAGCAGCTCGAAGGGGTTGTCGAAGTCGAGCTCTGCGACGGCGTAGGGGTAGGTTTCACCGAGGATGCGGTTAATCTTGCGGGCGCGGCGCACGGTGGCGAGGTGGCTTTCGGGTGCGCGTGCCTTGAGGCGGCGGGCTGCTGCGGCTGCCTTGAATTCGGGGACGAAGCGAATCTGCAGGAGCGATTCGGCATTCTCTGCCGCGGTGTTCTGTGCGTCTACTTCGGTGCGGATGGCGTTCTCGGTCATAGCGCGAGGTTACCGGGCTTTGGGTGTGTGCGGTAGCGAGGTTCACCGTACTTAGCTCGTGGCGTTTCTCGCCCCTCCCCGTCATTTTCTGGGCAGTTCGCGTCGGCTCCTGCTGTGCGGTCGCTCGCTGTGCCACACTGGTTTTATGTCAGATACGATTTTTGTGCTTAATGGACCGAATTTGAACCTGCTTGGGCAGCGCCGCCCCGAGGTGTACGGCTACACCACTCTGCACGATATTGAGCGTATGGTGCGTGAGCGCGCGGCGGCTCATGGTTTTGATGTTGAGTTTATGCAGTCGAATCATGAGGGTGCGCTGGTGGATGAGATTCAGCGTGCTCGTACCCGTAGTGCGGCGATTATTATCAACCCGGCGGCGTATACGCACACGTCGGTGGCGCTACATGATGCGCTGGAGGCGGCTGAGCTTCCGGTGGTTGAGGTGCATCTGTCGAATGTGCATCGTCGTGAGGAGTTCCGTCATCATTCGTTTGTGTCGCCGCAGGCTACTGCGGTGATTGCCGGTGCGGGCGCATACGGCTACGTTATGGCGGTTGATTTCCTCGCCCAGCATTTGGCGGAATAACCCAGCGCAGCACCTCGCTGAGTAGCAGCACAGCATCTGGGCGGAATAGCCCCGCCTATCCCCCCCCTTGTTAAACAGTTCAGGCTCCCGTCCCTTACTTGAGGGCGGGAGCCTGAACTTTTATCGCTGTCTAGCGGCTAGTTACTTGCGGCAGGATCCGGTGGAGACAGCGGCGGTGTTGTCGCCACCTTCAGCCAGTGCCTGCTTGAGGGTGCTTGCGGTGATGGCGTAGCCGGTCTGGCCGCTGGTTGCCTTGCCGAAGATCACGCCGACCACGTTGCCGTTTTCGTCGAGGACGGGGCCGCCGGAGTTGCCGTGCTGCACGTCGGCTGCCAGCTGGTAGACCTGGCGCATGGCGTTGGCGCGGCCGGTGTCGGCGTCGATGGTCTGGGTGTTGCCGATGCCCTGCACGGTGGCGGGCAGTGCCTTGAACGGGCCGCCCTTGGGGTAGCCCATGAAGGTTACGAGGCTACCTGCGGCGGCGTTGGTGCCGATGTTCAGCGGTTCAAGCGGCAGCTTGGGGACGCTGATGAAGGCGATGTCCTGTTCGCTGTCCATGTAGACGACGGTGCCGGGCCAGGTGCGGCCTCGGGAGTCCTGTACGACCGGGGAGGTCACGCCGGCGACCACGTGGGCGTTGGTGACGACCAGGCCGTTATCGGCGACGAAGCCGGAGCCGGTGGAGGTGTAGCCGCACTGCTCTGCGGCTCCCAGAATCTCAACCACGGAGGCTGCCGCCCGGTCCAGTGCCGCGGATTCTACGGTCTGGGTGGGGGCGCTGGTTTCGGGGGCGATGAGCTGGCTGACTTCGGGAATGGTTCCGAAGGCGAGCACGTCGTTGCGTACCGTGTTGATGCGGTCCTTGACGACCTCGGGGGTGGAGGCGACCATCCAGGAGAGGGTCTTGGATTCGCTGAGCACGGTGTTGAGCTGCGGGATGGGCACGGTGCGCATGGAGATGGTCAGCACGACCATGACCAGGGCGCAGGCGGCGAGGTTCAGCACTCCGCCGAAGAAGCGTTCAATGCCCTTGAGCGGGGTAATGTCGGTGACGCGGCGGATGGTGCGTCCGGCGACGAGGCCGAGCCACTGTCCGATGGTCAGGCAGATGATGAGCACACCGACGGCGGTAATGAGGCTCCACTGGGATCCCACGGAGGCGACGGCGAGGGGCACGAGCCAGGCTGCAGCGCAGACGCCCAGGCCCAGGCCGAGGAAGGTTCCGAGGGTGGTGAAGAATCCGCTGCGGACTCCGGCGAGGAAGTAGAGCAGCAGAATGATGGGGATAGCAATATCAAGCAGGTTGATGCCGGTCGTCACGACTAATTGCCTCCTTGGTGGGTAGAAGTGGTCACGGTGTGCGCATTGTGGTTGGTGCGGGCTGTGCCCGGTGAGTGTGGTGGCACGCTGTACCCTGCGGCGGGCGTGACGGGCGGTTCCGGGGTTGTTGAGACCGGGTTCTGCCTCGTCGCATCGTACCGCGTGTGGAGGCGGTGCGCCTCCTTGTCATGAGGGTTTGTCATGAGGGTGTCAGCGTGCTTGGTACCGAAAAAGTACACACCTGGATGCTTGATATTAGGTGCTGAACCTGTGGGTAAGCTTTGAATTTTCTCGAAAGAAATAACTTTTGCTGTAAAGCGCCCTATATCGGAATGCATAAAGCGCTTTTTTAGGGTACGCTCATATCAGTTGAATATGTCACACTAGCTTGAGCCTTCTCACATTTCAGATGTTGAGACGCATGACACCGGTTCGGGCTCACTCACTGAACATTTACGAGCTTCGGCTCATCACCTCATATCTAGGAGAACTTTATGGATCTCGAGATCCTCCGTCGTACCCCTCTCTTTGCTAACCTCGACGATGCAGCTTTCGCTCTGCTGACCGATGACATTCAGGAGATTGACCTCTCCCGCAACGCTGTCCTCTTCTACGAGGGTGACCAGGATGACCAGCTCTTCGCTGTGCTCTCCGGTAAGGTCAAGCTGGGCCGCACCGCCGCTGACGGCCGCGAGAACATGGTCGCGATTATGGGTCCCGGTGACGTTTTCGGCGAGATGGCTCTCTTCGATCCTTCGCCCCGTTCGACCAATGCTGTGGCTGTTTCTGAGACCCGCTTGGCTGCCATCAAGCACGAGTCCTTCAAGCGTGCACAGCAGCTGGATCCTTCGATTTCCGATCAGGTTATTAAGACTCTGGCTCGCCGCCTGCGCCACGCTAACGAGGCACTGGCTGACCTGGTCTTCTCCGACGTTCCCGGCCGCCTCGCCAAGGCGCTGCTGGACCTAGCTGACCGCTTCGGCCGCCCGGCAACCGACGGCGTGCTCGTTGCTCACGAGCTGACCCAGGAAGAGCTGGCACAGCTGGTTGGCGCATCCCGCGAGACCGTGAACAAGGCTCTTGCCGAGTTCGTTTCTCGTGGCTGGATCCGCCTGGAGGCACGCGCGGTGGTCATTCTGGACCTGCCCCGCCTGCGCCAGCGTTCCCGCTAAAGACGCACGACTTAAAAAGATCAGGAGCCGTTTCCCTCTGCATGGGGAAACGGCTCCTGATTTCTTTAACGCTTCACTCATGAGCGAGCGGATGCGGCACACCCGTTAGAGCACGCCCATCGCGCCGGTGTACATGGATCCGGTCGTCGCAGGGACCACCTCGGTGAAGGAGAGCATGCACGCGCCGTTGTGGGTCACGAGCACGGGCTTCTTCACCTCAATCTTGCGGCGCTTGGACAGCCACGCCACGGAGGTCTGTGCCTTCGCCAGCGACTCGAGCATGCACATCACGCCGGGGGTGATGAGCTGATCGAGGGTACGACCCACCGTATTGGACTGGCCGATACGGTCACCGAGTTCGCTGGTGTCCTTGGCTTCGAGCAGTTCACGCACGTTCAGCCAGTCGCCCCACACGCCCTTACCGAGTAGCAGCTTCGGGTCCTGGCCTACGGGTAGCGCCGTGGTGAAGTAGGCAATGTCGTAACGCTTGAGGAAGAAGTCCGGGGATTGCCAACGCGCCACGGGGCGCAGCAGGTCGGCGCGCACGCTCAAACCGCTGGAGGTCAGGAAGTCTGAGAAGCTCTTGTCCTGCGCCGCAACCGCTTCGCGCCAGCTCATGAGCTCGGGAGTGCTAGAGCGCTCCACCACATCCTGGTCGTCCTCACCGGCAAGTAGGATGCCGGTCTCTTCAAAGGACTCACGGATGGCAGCCATGACGCTGCGGCGTGCCTGAGTTACGTCAGAGAAGTGGAACTGTTCTTCCCAGTATTCGGCGCCGGGGCCGACCCAGGAGGCCGCCTCATCATCACCGGGAAGAGCCGTACCACCGGGGAACGCGACCACGCCCAGCGGAGAGGTGCCGGGGCGGTAGGTCAGAATCGTTTCGAGGCCGTTGTCGCCGTCGCGCACAAAAATGACGGATGCCGCCTGGCGCATCGTACAGCCGGTCGCACCTTCGTTACCGCCTTCACGCCAACTTTCGGCTGCGGTGCGCATGAACTCGGGAATCGTGTAGAGACGCTGAATGCAGGAGGTTCGCGGGTTAGCCGCAGACTGGCGGCCGGTAAACATGCGGGGGCGTTCCACGCCTTCAGCCGGGGTGGGGGTGCCGAAGCGGCGTTCCTGCACCGGCAGGGGCAGAGTCTTGATATCCTGCGATTCGCCGGATCCGTGACCGTCGATACCGTTCACCGTCTTTTGGGCGCCACTTTGTGCTGCCCGTTGAGCCTGGGCAGCACGAATAGCAGACAGCGGCAGCGCGCCGGTGTACAGATTAGACATACTCAACGATAATCTCGACCTCTACGGGCGAATCGAGGGGAAGAACGGGAACACCCACGGCGGAGCGGGCGTGCTGGCCTGCCTCGCCGAAGATTTCGCCGAGCAGTTCGGATGCGCCGTTAATGACGGCGGGCTGAGCGGTGAAGTTCACCTCGGATGCCACGAAGCCAACAACCTTCACGACGCGCTGCACGCGGTCCAGGTCGCCAATGACGGACTTGACCGCTGCCAGGGCGTTGAGCAGGCTGATACCCGCGTACTTCTTCGCATCCTCGGGGGTCACGAAGCCTTCAGCGCCGGAGTCGGACACCTTACCGGTTTCGGGCAGGGCGCCGTCAACGAAGGGCAGCTGGCCGGAGGTGTACACGTAGGAGCCGGAGGTCACCGCGGGAACGTAGGCGGCAACGGGGGCGGGTGCTACGGGCAGTTCGTAACCGAGTTCGCGGATACGTGCTTCAATACGGGATTCAGTCATGATTACTCCAGAAGGATGGCGGGTGCTGGCACCCAAACGGTGATAGGGGAAATGCCGCAAATCTAAACGCTACTGATATTCAGGCAGCAGTTAAACGGCTAACCGGCGGCCTTCCTCATCTATTCCCGCGCTCCCCTAGTTAAAGGGAGAGCCGAGATAGCGAGGTGACCGCCGGGTACGCTGCTCTTAGTCAGCCTTCTCGCGCTTAAAGTAGGCGATAGGGTTGCCCTGAGTCGGAGCGACCATGTTCGACGCGGGGGTTGCACCGGCAGGTGCGGAAGCACCGGGCAGCACGGTGACGAGCTCCCAGCCGTCTTCACCCCAGTTGTCGAGGATAGCCTTGGTCGTGTGGATCATCAGCGGTACAGTTGCGTATTCCCATTTCTTCATACCCTCTAGCCTAGCTTTCAGGGTCGAATAAGTAAAAGGGATTCACTATGGTTTCGGTCAATGTCCGCGGCTTTTGAGGCTTTATTCTTAGGGCGGAGAAGTTCACCTCCCTGTGGGGTGCCGAGACGGGCTTCTTCTCACAGTTTCATGGGATAAACTGAATGAATGGCTTCATCTAAGAAAACCCGTGCGCGTCGCCGCCCGGGAGATTTTTTGCAGTTCCTCGCGTTCAGCGTGATTGCCGGTTTCCTCGCGGCAATTATTGTCGTACCCCCGGCAGTGAGTGCCGGTATGGTCGCGAACGCGTCGATGTCATGGTTCCAGGACCTTCCTGACGACATTGCCGATGGCATCTCCTCCCGTCCTTCTACTATTTACGCTGCTGACGGCAAGACCGAAATCGCGACCTTCTTCGAAGAGAACCGCGACCCGGTCAAGCTGGATCAGATTTCGCAGAACATGAAGGATGCTATCGTCTCGGTGGAGGATCGCGACTTCTACAAGCACGGTGCGGTCTCCGCTATCGGTATTGGTCGTGCGTTCCTGAACAACATCATTAACTCCGGTAGCGGCCGCCGTCAGGGTGCATCCACCCTGACCCAGCAGTACGTCAACAACCTCATCGTTGATGCCGCTGTGGCTCGCGGTGAGGGCGCTACCGCAACCCTGAACGGTAACAAGACCTACGCCGCAAAGATTCGCGAGATGAAGCTTGCGATTTCTATGGAGCAGAACAAGTCCAAGGACGAAATCCTTGAAGGCTACCTGAACATCGTGAACCTCGGTGGTTCGAACTACGGTGTTGAGGCTGCTGCACAGTACTACTGGGGTATTTCCGCTAAGGACCTGAACGTGGCTCAGTCCGCGCTCCTTGCAGGTCTGGTGCAGGCACCGAACGTGTACGACCCGACCGTGAACCCCGAACTCGCCCGTGAACGCCGCGACATCGTTCTGGGCACCATGCTCCGCGACGGCAAGATTACCGACAAGGAATACAGCGACGCCATCGCCAGCGACATTAAGCTCAACGTCCACCCCAAGTCCCAGGGCTGCTCCCTGGCGGGCGACAAGGCGTTCTTCTGCCGCTACGTGGTCAACTACCTGTTGCAGGACGAGTCCCTCGGCGCAACCGCTGAGCTGCGTAACACCGCGATTAAGCGTGGCGGCCTGAAGGTTGTCACCACCCTGAACCCCGAAGCTCAGACCGCGGCAAAGCAGGCAGTTGACTCCACCCAGCCGGCAGCAACCAACTGGAACGACGTGAACTCCGCACTGACCAGTGTTGAGCCCGGCACCGGCCGCGTCATCGCCATGGCTCAGAACACCGAGCTCGGCACCCCTGCTGACGCGAACGACCACTCGAAGACCGAGTACAACTACAACGTTGATGCCGCATACGGCGGTACCAGCGGCTTCCAGCCTGGCTCGACCTTCAAGCCGATTATTCTGGCTCAGTGGCTCCGAACCGGCCGCGGCGCAAACGGCACCGTGAACGGCACCCAGCTGTTCTGGCCCACCAGCTTCGGCTGGAACGCCAAGTGCTACGACGGCGGCAAATACTACTACACCGGTCAGGCGAACGGCTGGTCCTACAAGAACGCAGTCAACGGCGGTCTGACCTACGGTACCGCTGCGTACGGTATTCGCCAGTCGTTGAACTCGTATCTGTACGGCATGCTCTCCCAGATTGACCTGTGCGATGTGCACGACCTGTCCATCAAGATGCACGCACTGGACGGCACCGGCGAGCCGTTGCACAGCATCCCCGACCTGGGTACCAACATTGGTGGTACCAAGTACGGTATTTCCCCGCTGACCAGCGCATCCATGTACGCTATCTTCGCTTCTGAGGGTAAGTACTGCACCCCCCGCCCGGTCGATAAGATCACCAAGACCAACGGTGAGACCCTCAAGGAATACCAGAACCAGTGCGAGCAGGTTCTTGAGCCGGACATCGCAAACGGTGTCAGCTGGGTTCTGAAGGGCGTTATCCAGCCTGGCGGTTCCGCATCCCAGCGTGGCATTGGCCTGCCGAACGGTTCGGCTGCGAAGACCGGTACGAACGATAACTCCTCCCAGACCTGGCAGGTTGGCTACACTCGTGGCCTGTCCACCGCGTCTTGGGTTGGTTCGAACAACCTCGGCTTCCGCTCCCTGAACGGTGTGGGCATTAACGGTCGAGTCCTCGAGTACGTCGATGGTGCAACCTACGCGGGTGCACAGTGGCAGTCGTTCATGAAGACGATGGCCCCGAAGTACGACACGAAGGACTTCACCACCCCCAGCGATAAGGTTCTGTCGTACAGCTAGAATCACAGCTCATCAGCTGAAGCCTGAAAGGCGATTGATAATGTGTGAAAACGCAGTCAACGCCCGCGTCCCCGTGGCGGTCCCCGGCGCACGCGGCTCCTCCCCGCTCCTGAAGAAGGTTGCGGGGGCGGTAGCCGCCACTGCAGCCTTGGGGGCCGCCACGGCGGCGTATGGGCACTTTATTGAGCTGAATAATTTTCAGCTCCGCACCGAGTCCCTACCGGTGCTGCCCGCCGGTAGCCCCGACTTCAGGATTCTGCACATTTCGGATATGCACATGATTCCGGGCCAGCAGAAGAAGATTGACTTCATGCACTCGCTGGCTGCCCTGGAGCCGGATCTGGTGATGAACACGGGCGATAACCTCTCCCACGTGGACGGTATGGGTCCGCTGCTGGAGGCTCTCGACCCGCTCATGGACTTCCCCGGTGTGTTTGTGCCCGGCTCGAATTGCTATTTCGCACCCGTCTTCAAGAACCCGGCACGCTACCTGTGGCAGCCGCGCACCCCGCAGATGATTGAGGAGGGCTCGCGCGTAGCACTGCCCATTGAGCGGATGCACGAGGCGTTCGAGTCGCGCGGCTGGACGGGCCTGATCAATCGCTACGACACCCTGAACCTCAAGGGTCTGCGTCTGGAGTTCTCCGGTGTGGATGACCCGCACCTGCGCTACGATGAGCACCCCGGTTTCGCCCCCGGTGCCTTCGATGAGGATGAGGAGCCGAGCATTCGTATTGGCGTGGCGCACGCCCCCTACATGCGTACCCTGTACCGTTTCGTACAGGATGGCGCACAGGCTATTTTTGCCGGCCATACGCACGGCGGTCAGGTCTGCCTGCCCGGCGGTCACGCCCTGGTCAGTAACTGCGATTTGCCGCCTTCGCGTGCGAAGGGTGTGAGCGAGCAGTCCGGTGTTCCGGTGCAGGTTTCTGCCGGTTTGGGTACCTCTCGTTTTGCTCCGGTGCGTCTGTTCTGCCCGCCGGAGGCGATTCTGGTGACCCTTACGGCTCGCGATAAGGAGCAGCCTACCGCCGCCGCTTCGGCAGGTGGTCGCCGCTAATGTCTGAGGCCTCTACAGCACACGAGACTAAGCGCCGCCGCAACCCCTTCCTGGAGACCGCGAGCGAGCCGACCCCCGACCCGATTGACTACGCGCACGGTCAGCGTGCTCCGCGCACCCTGGCGGCTTATGCGCGTCCGATTCGTGTGCGTTGGGGTGTGGGTCTGCTCGTGGCGTTCGGCGCCGGTGCCCTTGAGATTGCCATCCCGCAGATGCTGCAGATTATCGTGGATCATCTCTCGCAGAGCACCACTGAAAGCGCCATCTGGATTGCCGGCGGCCTGGTGCTTCTGCTGGGTATTGCGCACGCCTCCTTCATGTATTGGAGGCGCTGGCTGATTGTGGACCCGACCTCCACGATTGAGCTGTCCATGCGCATGAACTTCTTTGACCGCCTGCTCAGCGCCCCGCTTTCTCTGCTGGACCGTTGGCCCTCCGGTCAGTTGCTGACCCGCTCCATGAGCGATTTGGGCACGATTCGCCGTTGGTTGTCCTTCGGTATTGTGCAGCTACTGACTATTGTGGTGATGTTCCTGGTCGGCGGCTTCTTCATGCTGCGTTCTTCGCCGACCCTGGCGCTGGTGTTCGTGGTGACCGTGCCGATTCTGGTGCTGTCGCTGGTGAACTTTACCCGCAAGTACTACCGTGCCTCGCATGAGATTCAGCAGATGACGGGCGACCTCTCCACCCGCATTGAGGAGTCGGTGCGCGGCATCCGCGTGATTAAGGCGCTGGGCCGCTCCCCCGAGCAGATTCAGGAATACTCCGAGTCCGTGGATGCCCTGCAGGTACGCGAGTACGGCAGGTCGATGCTGGTGGCTCGCGTTGCCCTGTATCAAGGTCTGATTGTGGGTGTCTCCACGGCGGTGGCTCTGGCTGTGGGCGCTTCGCAGGTTGCGGCGGGCACCTTGAGCCTGGGCGCGATGACCGCCTACTTTGCGGTGCAGACGACCGTGCTCAGCCACGTGACGCGCTCGACCGCGCTGATGTCTGCCTATTTGAGCTATAAGGTGGCGCTCGAACGCCACAACGAGGTCATGGACGAGCCTGGCTTTGAGGCGGTGCCGCTGGTCCGTGGCTCCGGGGCTGTGTCTGGGCCCGAGCATCCGCAGAGTGCTTCTGATTCGTCAACAGTAGCTGGAGAGTCCGCCGAGGGCGGCTCCGGGAAGGAAACTATGCAGTACCCCAGCGGTGGCGCAGTATCTGTCGCTTTCGATCACGTTCAGTTCAGCTACGACGCTGCCGAGGCGCCTGCCGCTGTTCCTGCAGAGGCTACCGGTGCAGACTCTGAGGTGAAGGCACCCGAGGTGTCCGTGCTGAAGGACGTGAACTTCAAGGTCTTCCCCGGCGAGATTCTGGCGCTGGTCGGTGCAACCGGTAGCGGTAAGTCCACCGTGCTCTCGCTGGTTCCGCGTTTCTACGAGCCGACCTCCGGTTCCCTGCGTTTTGGCACCCGCGATACCGCCGACATGTCTATTGAGGAGGTCCGAGCCCAGACCGCGTTCGTCTTTGAGGAGGCGGTGCTCTTCTCCGGCACGGTCCGCGAGAATGTGCTGATGGGCGTTGCCGAGCAGTACGAGCGCGGCACCGAGGATGAGGACTACCCGAGCCAGGAAGAGCTGGAGGCGACCCTTCAGACCGCGCTGCAGCTGGCTGCGTGCGATTTCGTGGCGGAGCTTCCGCAGGGTCTGGATACCGTCATTGGTGAGGAAGGCATGAACCTGTCCGGTGGTCAGCGTCAGCGCCTGTCCTTGGCGCGTGCCCTAGCGAAGCGCCCCTCCGTGCTACTGCTGGATGACCCGTTCTCGGCGCTGGATGTGAGCACCGAGGAGCGCATTATTACCGGCCTGCGTGAGGGTCTGGAGGGCCTGGGCGGTGCCACTACCCTGCTGACGGCGCATCGCCCCTCCACGGTGGCTCTGGCTGACCGCGTGCTGCTGATGGTTGATGGTGCCGTGGTGGCTGAGGGTACTCACGCTGAGCTGATGGATTCTTCGGAGCAGTACCGCCAGCTGATGACGATGGAGGAGGGCTAATGGCCCATCATCGTCCGGCGGAGCCGCGGGAGCAGATGACCCCGCAGGAGCGCGCGGAAACCCGTGAACGCTCGATGGCTCTGCTGCGTCAGATGTTGCGCCCGCATCGTGGGGCGTTGGCGCTGTCGATTATTTCGGTGCTTTTGGTGTCGGGGTCTTCGGCGATTGCGCCGATTCTGATTGCCCGCGTCCTGGATAGTTCGATTGAGCCGCTCAAGCAGGGTGATGCTTCTGTCCTGCTGACCCTGCTGGTGTTTTTTGTGGCGGCTACGGCGGTGACCGCGATTTTCTCGTGGGTTAACGTGGCGTACACGGTGCGTGTGTCGCTGGGTGTGGTGGTGTACCTGCGTAAGCGGGTGTTCCGTCACGCGCAGTCGCTGAGCGTGTCGTTCCATGAGCGGTACACTTCGGGCAAGGTCATTTCGCGTTTGACCAGCGATATTGATACGGTCCGTAGCTTCTTGGACAGCGGCATTAGCCAGCTGGCGATTACTCTGCTGTCCATGGTGATTTCTGCGGTCGCTATTTTCCTGCTGGATTGGCGTATTGGCCTGTTCATGCTGGTCATGGGCGTGCCGATTTACTTTTTGACGCGCTGGTTCCAGAAGACGGCTGTACCGGTTTTTCGCACAATGCGTACCGAGTCTGCACATCTGACGAGCCGCTTTGTGGAGACTTTTACGGGTATCCGTGCGGTGAAGGCTTTTGGTGCGGAGGCGCAGATGCGCACTGAGTACGCCCAGGCGTCGGAGCGTTACCGCCTGGCGGTGATGGATTCGATTAAGATTTTCGGCATCTACTCGCCCGTGCTGATGCTTTTGGGCAATGTGTTTATTGCCGGTGCGCTGGTACTGGGTGGTTACGCGGTGCTGGGCGGCACCATGCAGATCGGTACCCTGCTGGCACTGGTGATTTACGCGAACCGTGTGTTTGAGCCGGTCATGCAGCTCTCTGAGTTCTACAACATGTTCCAGTCGGCGATGTCCGCGTTGGAGAAGCTCTCGTCGTTCTTGGCTGAGGAGCCGGAGGTTGCTGAGCCGGAGCATCCGCATGAGCGCGCCGTGGAGTCTGCTGACGGTACCGCTGAGGGCGTATCCGGCAAGGTTCAGGGTGCGCTGGTTGAGCTGGATTCGGCGGTCTTTGGGTACACGTCGGACCGTCACGCGCTGAAGGAGACAACCCTGCGCATTGAGCCGGGTACGACCGTTGCGCTGGTCGGTGCTACGGGTGCCGGTAAGTCGACTATCGCTAAGCTGGTGGCTCGTTTTTACGATGTTTCGTCCGGTCAGGTGCGTATTGACGGTGTGGATGTTCGCCAGCTGGCGGACGTGCAGCTGCGCCGTGAGGTGCTCATGCTGACCCAGGAGGTGTTCCTGTTCTCCGCGTCGATTCTGGAGAATATCCGCATGGGTAACCCGCAGGCGACCGATGAGCAGGTGAAGGCTGCCGCTAAGGCGGTGGGCGCTGACGCGTTCATTGAGCGTCTGCGTGACGGCTACGAGTCGCGTCTGGGTCGCGGCGGCATTACCCTGTCGGCGGGTCAGCGTCAGCTGGTGTCCTTTGCTCGCGTGTTCTTGGCTAATCCGCGGGTGCTGATTCTGGATGAGGCGACGGCTTCGCTGGATATTCCGAGTGAGCGTGCGGTTCAGGCGGCGCTGCGTACCGTGTTGGCGGGGCGTACGGCGCTGGTGATTGCGCATCGCCTCTCGACGGTTTTGGGCGCTGATCGCGTGCTGGTGATTCATGAGGGCTCCGTGGTGGAGGATGGCTCCCCGCAGCAGCTGATTGCCTCCGGCGGTCGTTTTGCGGCAATGTACGCCTCGTGGGATGAGCTGAATCAGGTTCAGGAGGCTGACGCTTAGGCGCTTCTGAGCCGCCCCAACATCCGGTGGCGTGCCGCTGTGTTGCGTTCTGAATTTTTTTGGGTTATCCTAGGTGAGTTGCCTACGGTATTCGCTGATAGGTCAACATCGGGATGTGGCGCAGCTTGGTAGCGCGCGTCGTTCGGGACGACGAGGTCGCAGGTTCAAATCCTGTCATCCCGACAACTAGCCCCGGTCCGCTGGACCGGGGCTTTGTCGTACCCACAGTATTTTTGTCGCAGTATTTCTGCCACAGTATTTTTGGTGCAGAGCTTGAGTGTATAAAAGCGACCCCTTCCCCGCGCAGAAACGCAGGTAAGGGGTCGCTTGTACGTTATACGGCCGTATTTAGCCGCGCCCGGAGATAAGGGCGAGAATCGCCTCCAGGGGGCCGCGTCCGGCTACGGAGCGCGCCATGCGCGACCAGAGGGTGCAGAAGCCCAGGGCGATGACGGCGCCGAGCAGCAGGAAGGCGCTCCAGTACACGGCGGTGCCCCAGCCTCCGGTTGCCACGTAGTGCTCGCCGACGGTGAATGCTTTGATGGTGGGGCCGGCGTAGATGATGATTCCGCTCAGAACAATGGAGGCGCTCAGCGACATCTGGCCCAGGCGAGCAACGGGGGTGAGCATTCCCGCCTGCGCGGAGAGCAGGCGCGCGCATTCAGCCCAGAAGTAGATGGTTGCAGCCAGGTTCAGGGTCAGTAGTACCTGCGGGCTGTTGAGGAAGCCCAGCTCGGTGTAGGGGTTGAAGGTGCGGTACACGGCGAGCGCCAGTACGGCGAGTACGACGGGGATTGCGAGCTTTGCCTGCAGGTTGTCGTAGAGACGAACGAGCACGATGCCCAGGCACATGACCCAGATGAGCTGAGCGCTTTGGGCGTGGTTGACGCCGTGGCTTGCGAGGAAGGGCAGCTGCACGGCGGTCCACGCATCAGCCTGGGCGGCTACGTCCATGAGCAGGGTGTAGGTCCAGGTGATAAAGGGGCTGGTGAGCACCGCAAGCGCTGCGACTGCCCAGAGGGGCAGGTGCACGACGAATAGGGTCAGCAGGGTGAGTAGTGCCAGGTGCACGAGCATGTCGAAGGGCAGGGAGTAGGAGAAGCCCTGAGCGGGTACGGTCACGCCGGTTTGCGGCAGGTAGGTGATGCCCTGCATGAGCGCCACGCCCAGCAGTAGTAGTGCGAGGAATCGCACGATGGTTCCGGCGAAGAGCTGCGGGAAGTTTGCGGTGCGTGCGTACCGCCAGGCGGCTACGCCGAGAATTGCGGCGAAGAGCGGTTCAGCCGGCACGAGGGTCTGCGGAATCCAGAATTTCCAGGACACCGGGATCAGCTGTAGCCAGTATCCGAAGGGGATGAGCAGGCTGAGCACGGCGAAGGCGCGGGCGAGGTCGAGCCCGAGGTCGCGTCGGGTGCCTCCGAGGGAGGCGGCACGTGCCCCGCTGCTGACGGTGGGGATGGGTTGTGTGCGCCCTGCTGCCATGTCCTCGCTCCTTGTAGTGCCGTGTTTGAGAGTCTGTGTGCCGCTTCCGGTGGTGTGTGCCGGATGCGCTGGCATAGGTGTTAAGTGTAACGGTGGAAGCTGTGTCTGGTCCGGCGGTGGCGCGGAGGTTTTGCTCTCATGCCGCTTCTCTGCCGGCTGTTGACCGGTGCCTTTCGCCCTTGGTGAGTGCTGTTCAAGTGTGTTTATGTGGGGGTAGGTGTGTACCATTGGTACGTTCTTAAAGGTGGGGTAATCCAGCGGGCGCATGTTTTTGCCCCGTTTACTGTCTCAAACGCGCCCCACCTGCACATACACCACGTTGAGGTTTTATGTTTTCGACTTTCTCCCCTCTTTTTCTGACGGATTGGGGAACTTCCGGTGCTCTTCTTGCCTCGGGTACGACCCTCTCGGAAGGATCGAGCCACGATAGCGGCCAGTTTGTGTCCATTTTCTGGATTACCCTGGTTGCGTTGCTGTCCCCGATTCTTTCGCGTCTGACGGGTAAGAAGATTCCGGATGTGGTCTTCCTGCTCATTTTTGGTCTGCTCATTGGCCCAAATATGTTCAACCTTGCCAGCAGTGAGGGCGGTATCCCGCTGCTGAAGGAGCTTGGTCTGGGCATGCTCTTTTTGATTGCGGGCTTTGAGATTAATGTGTCGTCCCTGCGTAGCCGTCAGGGGTATAGCGCTATTGCCACGTGGTTTGTGTGTTTTGCCTTGGGTATGGCGGGTGCGGCGGTGATTACGTCGTTCTCGCGTGAGCTGAATACGTATGTTGCGGTGGGTGTGGCGCTGAGTTCTACGGCTCTGGGTACGCTGCTGCCGATGTTGAAGTCTCATGGCGCCGCCGGTACGCCGGTGGGTAATGCGGTGCTGGTGCACGGCGCTGTGGGTGAGCTTCTGCCGATTTTCGCTATTTCGCTGCTGCTGTCGTCGCGTTCGCCGGGCATGGCGTTTGTGGTGCTGCTGGCGTTCATGGTGGTTGCGGTGATTACGGCACTGATTCCCCACCGCTTGTTTGCGCATGTGCCGGGTCTGCGCCAGATTATGGCTGCGGAGGCGAATACGACCGGCCAGACGGTTCTGCGTCTTGCGATGTTCCTGCTGGCGACCCTGATTATGTGCACCGCGCTCTTTGATTTGGATGCGGTGCTGGGTGCGTTTGCGGCGGGTCTGATTCTGCGTACTCTGACTCCTCCGGCGGCTCTGCATATGATGACTCGCCGCCTTGAGGTGGTTGGTTTTACGTTCATGATTCCGTTGTTCTTCGTGGTCAGCGGTATGGGCATTGACGTGTCTGCGGTGTTTGCGAATCCTCTGGGTCTGCTTGCCGTGGTGGTGGGCATTCTGCTGTGCCGCGGTGTTCCGGTTCTTTTGGCGGAGCATTTCTTCGATACCCGTTCGGGCCTGACCACGCGTGCGCAGAAGGCGCAGTTGGCTCTGTATTCGGCTGCGGGTCTGCCGATTATTGTGGCGGTGACGGAGGTTGCGACCAGTTCGGATCTTTTGGAGGAGTCCACGGCGTCGCTGCTGGTGGCTGGTGGCGCGCTGACGGTTCTGTTGTTCCCGCTGTGGGCATTGGGTATTCGTCAGGCATTTGGTTCTGGTCAGCCGGTTCAGCAGGAGCCGAGCCGTAAGGAGCAGATGAATGCGTTGAAGGCTCAGCGTAATGCTCAGACGAAGCTGACCACGGGCATGATTCCGGTGGTTCGTTTGAAGTCCCAGTCTGATTCTGAGCCCCAGTCTAATTCGGAGGCTCAGCCCGGCTCTGCGAAGACTACTGGTTCTGCGGAGAAGTAGCTGCGGCGACGCCGGATTGCGCTTCGGTCCTTCAAGATTGGGTTGATGAACCGGTTTGAGCGGGGGTCCCGCTTACAGTCACCCCAACCTTATGTGGGTTTAGCTTTACAAAACCACACAATACCAGGCAGATAAGACCCTGCAAACCAACATGCATCCCACATATATGATCAAAACCCACCGCATCCTCTCTTGAGGCTGCGGTGGGCTTTTTACATCCAAATAACCTTATAAACCGCGGGAAGATGAGAATCCTCCTTAAATTCGGATTTTTTATGCAAATATTACAGAAGATGACGTGTCTTAGCTTTCTCGACTGACACTTTGTCCTATAAAATTAAAAGCGGACAGGGAATTTCCCTAAAACACACATAAACCAACATACATACACAGAGTCGCTTCCGCCCCAGCGGGAGCTGGCGCGCCTCTCATTTCACACACGGGAGGCGCCCCTTTCGGGAGTATCCGCGACGATACCCCCGGCGGCTCCCAACCACGGAGGAGGATCATATGGTTCAGAAAGGTAATTATTTCTAACCTCACATCTCAAGGCCTCGCACTGAATCCTAACGATTGTCTGCACACACAGTCATTTCCGAAGGAAATATCATGCACCAACTACTCCTCACCGCGAGCACTGGTGGCGTAGAGCTGGACTTCCCGGCCTGGCTCCGAATTACGCACTTCATCAACTTCATTATGATGGGCTTCCTGATTCGTTCAGGTTGGGAAGTTCTCGCCTCTCACCCCCGCCTGTATTGGAACAACCACTGCACCCCGGGGTCTGAGTGGCTCAAGTTCACCAAGGACAAGGTCCCTACCACCCCCGGTGCATTTACTGCGCGCGATGACCAGCGCACCCTGTCTCCCCTGATTTCTCTGCCCGGTAAGGCTCAGATTGGTCTGGGCCGCGCATGGCACGCGCTGGTGACCGTCATCTGGATCGTTAACGGTCTGGTATATGTCTCCCTGCTGTTCCTGACCGGTCAGTGGCGCCGCATCGTCCCGACCAGCTGGGACATCATCCCGCAGGCGTGGGAATCCATCCAGATTTACGCTGGCTTCCAGATTCCCTCGATTGAGCATTTCCAGCCGTACGATGCTCTGCAGCAGATCATGTACTTCACCGTGGTGTTCATCGTGGCACCGCTGATGATTGCAACCGGCCCGATTATGAGCCCGGCATTCTGCGGCCGCTTCCCCGGCTACGTGCGCCTCTTCCGTAACCGCCAGACCGCACGTTCCATCCACTTCCTGGGCATGGCGTTCTACTGCGTCTTCACCGTCATTCACGTGGCGCTGGTGTTCGTGGTTCACCCCCAGTACAACATCGCCCACATGATGCTGAACAAGCCCTACAACGAGGTCGACGCAGCACAGTTCGCTCAGGCAGTCACCATGCTCATTGGCGGCATTGTCTTCGCTGTGGCCCTGTGGATTTTCGCTTCGTACTGGTCCCTGCGCGACCTGCGATTCACCCAGACCTTCATTTGGGGTCTGACCCAGCCGATTCGTAACGTCCTGCTGGACCGTATCACCTCCCGTCAGGTGCAGAAGAAGACCTTCACCGATGCCGACATCTCGCCCTTCCACTGGGTTAACACTCGCCCGCCGACAGAGCGTGAGAGCACCGAGTGGAACCGCCTGAAGGAGCACGAGTTCGTTGACTACCGCCTGGAGCTGGGCGGCCTGGTGAAGGAATCCAAGTCCCTGAGCATTGACGAGCTCAAGCAGCTGGGCAAGGAAGTCAACATCACCATGCACACCTGCATGCAGGGTTGGACCGGCATCGCCAAGTGGGAGGGCGTGCGCCTGCGCGACGTTCTCGCACTGGTCGAGAAGACCGACGAGGCACGCTACGTTATGGTGACCTCCTTCGGCCACGTGGGCCACACCTACGACGGCCGCCCGACCGAACCCTACTACGAGTGCCTGGACATCTCCATGGCAATGGAAGATGAGACCATCCTGGCGTGGGGCATGAACGACAAGCCCCTGCCCGATGTGTACGGTGGCCCGCTCCGTCTGCGTGCGGACTCCATGCACGGCTACAAGATGGTCAAGTGGGTTCAGAAGATCGAGTGGATCAAGGACTACCACGATGTTGGCGATGGCCAGGGCGGTAGCCGCGAGGACTCCGGTCTGCAGCACTTCGACGCACGCGCCTAAGCACCCTCACGGGGCGCTACGACGCTAACCGTCGATACACCACCCTATAAAGCACAGAACGGTGGCGGGAAACATGGGCCCGCCACCGTTTTTGTGCGCTCATGACTGTCGCCTCGCTTCTGCAGCTAGAAGCCGCGAGGACATAAAGAAACCGCCCGGGAGCCTTAGCTCTCGGGCGGTTTCTTTAGAGGTTCGCCTTCTGGCGCTTTACCTTAGGCGTCGTAGATGATGACGTCCAGGGTACGGGGGCCGTGCACGCCCTCCACGCGGATCAGCTCGATATCACTGGTTGCCGACGGACCGGAGATCATGGTCACGGGGCGGGTGTAGGTGATACGCTCGATCGACTCGGGAACCAGCTCCACCACGGTGGAACGGGGCACCACGCAGATGTGGTGGTCGGGCACCAGGCTGATGGCGCGGCGACCCTCATCGGGGTTGGTGTTCAAGAAGATCGTGCCGGTCTCTGCGCAGGAGACGGTCGAACCGGTCACCACAGCGTCAACTGCGTCCAGTTCCTTCAGGCTCAGGCAACCGGGCTTGAGGGTGCTACCGGAGTCGGTGACGCGCTTGCGGTTAGCGGTGTCAGCCGGCAGCCACTCCATGTTCAGGCCCTCGGGAACCACGTAAGTGGACTTTTCACCCAGGCGCTCTGCGATGACCTCGGAGATGTTCTCCTTGTTCGCGTGGAACACGTTTGCCTTGTAGTCAATGAGGCGGTCGACGAGCATCTCAATGGTCTGCTCTTCATTCAGCTCGCTGACGCGGCGGTAGTTACGTACGGGCTCGGGGGCGACGGGTGCGTCAGCCAGGGACGAGCGGATACGTGCGAGGATATCTTCCTTAGCAGAGGACATTAGTTGTTCTCCTTAGCTTCACGGGCTTCCTGAGCAGCCTTAGCGTTTGCAGCCGCTTCAGCTGCCTTACCCTTGTTAGCCTCGATGAGGGCCTGAATGTCAACGCGCTGAGCGTTATCGCGTGCCGGAGCCTGACCCTTCTCCTTCTTCCACCAGTTGCGGAAGGATTCCTTGGGGGGCTCGGGGATGTCACGGTAAGCGGTCCAGCCGCCGACGATACCGGGAACAGCGGTGATCCTGTGCTTGCGGCCGGTAATAAGGCGGGACATGGGCAGACCACGCTCTGCAATCGACATCATCTTGCCGGAGGTGAAGAGCTTCTTCGCGCCGAGCATCATGCCGTCCATCTGCGAGAAGGGAGCCTTCTTGTTGCCCTCGAACTCGCGGACAGCGTGCTTGGACTCGACGTCCTTAGCGCGCAGGTGCACGAGGACCTCGGGGAAGTTAATCTTCACGGGGCAGACCTCGTAGCATGCGCCACAGAGGGAGGATGCGTACGGCAGGGAGTTGTTCTCTGCAGCCTCGATACCGGAGAGCTGCGGGGACAGAATCGCGCCGATGGGGCCCGGGTAGGTGGAGCCGTAGGCGTGACCACCTGCGCGCTCGTACACGGGGCACACGTTCATGCAAGCGGAGCAACGGATGCAACGCAGTGCCTGGCGACCCAGCTCGTCGGACAGAACGGCGGTACGGCCGTTGTCGATGAGGATGACGTGCATGTTCTGCGGGCCGTCACCGGGGGTCACACCGGTCCACATGGAGGTGTAGGGGTTCATGCGCTCACCGGTGGAGGAACGGGGCAGCAACTGCAGGAATGCCTCGTAGTCCTGGAAGGTGGGCAGAATCTTCTCAATACCCATGAAGGTAATGAGGGTGTCGGGCAGGGTCAGGCACATACGGCCGTTACCTTCGGACTCCACGATGGTCAGGGTACCGGTCTCAGCAATACCGAAGTTGGTACCGGAAACTGCCACGGTGGTGTTCAGGAACTTGTTGCGCAGACGGTTACGCGATGCCTCTGCCAGTTCTGCCGGCTCATCGGTGATGTCCGGGTTAATACCCTCAATTTCGCGCAGGAAGATGTCGCGGATTTCGCGGCGGTTGCGGTGAATTGCGGGCACCAGAATGTGGGAGGGGCGGTCGTGGCCGAGCTGGACGATTTCTTCCGCGAGGTCGGTCTCAATAGCGTTGATGCCGTTTTCCTCGAGGAATTCGTTCAGGCCGGTCTCTGCGGTTGCCATGGACTTAATCTTGATGATTTCGTCCACGCCCTGCTCGCGGATCAGGTCCAAAGCAATCTGGTTTGCCTCGGTGGCGTTGCGTGCCCAGTGCACGTGGCCGCCTGCGGCAGTGAAGTTACGCTCGAACTGTTCGAGCAGCTCGGGCAGGTTCGCCAGAACGTAGTTCTTGACGGACTCACCGGTGTTACGCAGGTCCTGCCAGTCGGGCACCTCTGCGGTGACGCGTGCGCGCTTGTTACGGATCGCGTGGGTCACGAAGCGCAGGTTGGCGCGTAGCTGCTCGTTCTTGAGCTCTTCCTTCGCGTACTTGGGGAAGGGGGTTTCTTCGAAAATGTTGCCCTCGCCGTAGTGAACGACCTTGGGCATACCAAGCTGAATAGCGGTCATGAGGTCTTATCTTTCCTTAGCCGATCGAGAGCTCAACACGCTCGGAGTTGATCTTGAGCGGGTTTTCCTTGGTGGATGCGAGGATCTCAGCGAAGTGGATGGTCTGAACGTCCGAGCCGCGACGCATCAGCGCACCGCCGATGTTCATCAGGCAGGAGCAGTCGCCGCCGGTGCAGACGGAAGCACCGGTTGCTTCAACGTTGTCTGCCTTGTCGTTGACCATTGCGCCGGAGACGTCAGCGTTCTTGAAGGAGAAGGTACCACCGAAGCCGCAGCACTGGTCCATGCCCTCGAGCTGGGTGTACTTGATGCCTTCGACGGTGCGGACCAGGTCCTGCTGGCGGGTGCCCAGGCCGAGCATACGCATACCGTGGCAGGAGCTGTGGTAGGTGACGTGCTCGGGGAAGTAGGAGCCGAGCTGCTCGGCAGCGTTGGTGATGCCGAGGATGTCGATCAGCAGCTGGGAAAGCTCGAAGGTGCGGGAAGCGATCTGCTCTGCCTTCAGAGCCAGCGCTTCGTCGCCGCGGCTACGTGCGACCATTGCCTGCTGGTGACGCAGGGAAGCAACGCAGGAGCCGGAGGGCGCAACAGCTACGTCCCAGTCCCAGGAGTCGAAAGCTTCAACGTGGTTCTTGATGACTTCGTAACCGTCATCGAAGTAGCCGGAGTTGACGTGCATCTGAGAGCAGCAGGTCTGGTTCGGGGGGAAGACAACCTCGTGGCCCAGGCGCTCAAGAATTTCGACGGTGGCGCGTGCTACGCGGGGGTACATGCCGTCAACGATGCACGTGGAGAAGAGTGCAATGCGCATGACTTGTCCGTCCTTTCCTCTGTGTTCAGAGTTTCTCGGTCTCACCGCCTGCGTCTGGGGCAGGCGGGGCACAGTCCGAACAAGTTCGGTCTTCCAAAGAAGCGACTCAGATGTATTGAGTCGGGGAAGCTGGGCCGGATGGTTCCGGCTAATGTGCGCGCCCCAAGTGGAGGTGGGATGCGGTGGGATCAGAAACCGTGGTGATGTCTTTTATCTTCCTAGCCATTTAACACCGTTGGGCGGCTTTTCTCTAGTTGGAATAGCACATACTTTCCTTGTTAAATAACCGGTTAGGTCAACCTGACCTTAAGGTATATTTCCCTACCTTCCGGTATATATGACCTCATCTAGTTTTCAGCCTCACCCTATCCCCTATGCCTCTTTATTTATTGAACATTTATCAAACGCACATCTTCTGCAGCTAAACCCCCTAGAAATCCGCCTTTCTGAAGCATTAATGATTGTTTCGTGGGGTGATTCCTCTTTAACACAACATTCTTTTCGGGAATGTGCCCACAGTTGGAGATTTCTTACTGGATAAGCCAATCACTCATACACCCATTTCATTACGCCTTCAGAAATATCTGAGTTTCAGAAGCTGGCATTAACTGTCAGAGTCGCAATATTTCGGTAAATTCACAGGGTGCTAGCCCGCCGAACACCCCTTAGTCGCGAAAATGAGTCAGGTCACTTTTGGTGAATCACCACACTATCCGGTACTCTTCTAAACATGCGATCAATGGTCTGACCACATCCCCGCATGGGAAACAACGACTCGTTCCCCGGCGGGATTATCTATGGTCTGACCACACACAAGACACACCCTGAACCAAAGGAGTTCCAGTGGAAACTTATACCGCTGTAACCAATGCAGTGGGAGGTAGCCTCGGCCTCAGCGCGCTCGTGGCAACCATTCCCCTCCTCACCTTCTTTGTGATGCTACTGGGCGTTAAGGCACGCGCTCACTGGTCCGCACTCGTGGCACTGGCAGCATCTATCCTCGTAGCAGTCCTGGGCTTCCACATGCCCGCTGACCTCGCCGGTCTGGGCGCCGTTCGCGGTGGCATCTACGGCCTGGTCATCTGCTGGGTTATCCTCGGTGCAATCTGGTTCTACCAGCTCACCGTTCTCTCCGGCCGCTTTGAAGATCTGCGCCGCGTCTTCGACCGCCTCGGCGGCGGCGACCTGCGCATCCAGGCTATCCTCATCGCATTCTGCTTCGGCGGTCTGCTCGAGGCACTGGCTGGCTTCGGCGCTCCCGTTGCAATTACCGCAACCATGATTCTCGCCCTGGGCGTTAAGCCCCTCAAGGCTGCTATTACCGTTCTGCTTGCTAACACCGCGCCCGTGGCATTCGGCGCAGTTGCTGTCCCGATTACCACCGCAGCTGACGTTGGCGGCAAGGACGCACACGTTATCGCAACCATCGTTGGTCACCAGGCTCCGTTCCTGGCAATGCTCGTTCCCCTCATCCTGCTGGTCATCCTCGACGGCATGAAGGGTCTGAAGGACGCTTGGCTGCCCGCACTGATCATCGGTGTTTCCTTCGCAATTGCCCAGTGGGTCACCGCTGCTACCCCCGCGTTCAACCTGACCGACGTTGTTGCTTGCATCGTCTCCATGGGTGTTGCTGTTATCTTCCTGCAGTTCTGGAAGCCGCGCGGCGTCGAGGGCGTTCGTGAACGCTACGGCCTGCCCGCACAGGCTGAAGAGAAGGAAGCTCTGCCCGCCGTTCGCGTCTGGATGGCACTGCTGCCCTACGTCATCGTTGTCGCAATCTTCGGTGTTGCTAACCTGCACGCAGGCCTGAAGGCATGGCTGAAGAGCTTCGTCCTCAAGATCGACATCCAGGCTCTGAGCTCCCGCCTCGTCACCGCTGACGGCAAGCCCGTCAAGGACGCAGTCTACAACTTCGCGTGGATGTCCAACCCCGGCACCCTGCTGATCATCTCCGGTCTGGTTGTTGCTGTGGTCTACTTCTTCTTCAACGAGAAGGGCCGCTACGCCTTCAAGTTCCCGGCAATCTTCACCGAGTTCGGTTCCGTTGTCTACCGCATGCGCTGGTCCATCCTGACCATTGCTTCGGTTCTGGCACTGGCATACGTCATGAACTTCTCCGGTCAGACCATTGCTATGGGTACCTTCCTGGCTGGCCTGGGCACCGTCTACGCGTTCCTCGCACCGGCTCTGGGCTGGATCGGTACCGCTGTGACCGGTTCGGACACCAGCGCGAACGCACTGTTCTCCAAGCTGCAGGTGTCTGCTGCTGAGAACCTGCAGCACGCAGGTATCCACGGCGCAACCCCCGAGCTCATGCTGGCTGCTAACACCACCGGTGGTGTGGTCGGTAAGATGATCTCCCCGCAGTCGCTGGCTATTGCTGCTACCTCCGTGGACATGGAAGGCAAGGAATCCGACATCCTCAAGGCTGTTCTTCCCTGGTCCTTCGGTATGCTCGTGGTCGTCTGCGTCCTGGTCTTCCTGCAGACCAACGTTCTGTCCTTCCTGGTTCCCTAATCTGAGGCTCGCCCCTTAGAGAGTTCTTGAGGTGGAAGCCTCAAGGGCCGTAGGACATTCGCCCCGGTATCTTCCGGTGGCCACGGCGGGGCGGCGAACCTTATCGGTTCTGCCGCCCCGCTTTTTATGCCCCTTATGACTCGACAGGTTGCCCCGATAGTTCTCGGGAACATGCTGAGTCGAGACTTCTTTTCGTTATCCGCCTCGTTATCAGGAGAGAGTATGCCTCGTTCTTTTGACGACACCCAGCCTGCAGAGGCGCCCCCTGTGGTTGAGCGCCAGCCGATTCTGGCGGACCGCAGCTACAGCATCATTCTGGAGACCTTTGAGCGGCGCCTGCGCCTGGGTGAGTTGCGTGTGGGCGATAAGCTCCCCTCCGAGCGTGAGCTGGCGGCACGGCACGGCATTTCCCGCCCCTCGGTCCGTGAGGGGTTGAGGGTTCTGAACGCGCTGGGTCTGATTCGTTCCAGCACCGGTTCGGGGCCGAAGTCGGGCGCGATTATCATTTCTGAGCCGTCGGATGCGCTCAGCTGGGCGCTACGCATGCACATTGCGACCCGTAGCCTGCCGGTGAAGGACGTTGTCTCAACCCGCTTGCTGCTGGAGGGTCCTGCGGCGCGTGCGGCAGCTGCCGCGCCGGACACTCCGGAGCGTGCGGCAGCGCTGGAGCGGGCGCGCGTGCATCTGGCGGAGATGGATGAGCAGATCAGCGATGAGCGCTTCCACTTCTGCGATACGCGTTTTCACTATGAGCTGTCGAAGCTCGGCGGCAATATTGTGCTTGATACGGTGATTGACTCTCTGCATATGGCGACGATGAGTTATGTGCAGGAGGCGGTTCCTTTCCTGAAGGATTGGGAGGCGGTCAAGCGCACGTTGCAGCAGCAGCATTACGGCATTATTGAGGCGATTGCCTCTCACGATGAGCAGGCAGCCTATGAGCGGGTGTGTGAGCACATTACATGGTTCTATTCGCTGTCTGACCGGGCGGCGGAGGAGCGGGCGCGGCAGCATCCGGCGCGGGATATTCTGCACGAGGATTTGTGCCACGAGAACATTCACGCCGGCTAGGATGTGCCACTCAACCTCATAACCCCACATAGCTAAAGGGCGGTGCCCCGGAAGAATGACCTTCCGGGGCACCGCCCTTTAGCTATCTCAAAGACTTATTCGGTCCGAAATATTGAGTTTAGAACTTCGTGCCGGTCAGACGCTCATACGCCTCAACGTAACGGGCACGAGTCTTCTCCACAACCTCCTCAGGCAGGTGCGGCACGTTATCCGAACCGTCCCAACCCGACTCCGGCGAACGAAGCCAGTCACGCACATACTGCTTATCGAAGCTCGGCTGCGGACGACCCGGCTCGTACTGCTGAGCATCCCAGAAACGCGACGAATCCGGAGTCAGAACCTCATCACCCAGGGTAATCTCGCCACGGTACGAATCAGTACCGAACTCCATCTTGGTGTCCGCCAGAATAATGCCCTGCTCACGAGCAATCTTCTCCGCAGTGGTGTACAGGCCCAGGCTCAGCTCCTCCAGACGCTCACCCACCGGCTGACCCACCTCAGCGTACAGCTCCTCACGGGTCACCAGCTCATCATGTTCACCCACCTCAGCCTTACCGGTCGGAGTGAAAATCGGGGTCTCCAGGCGGGAACCATCCACCAGACCCGCAGGCAACTTTACACCAGCAATCTCACCGGTCTCGTTATACGCCGCCAAGCCCGAACCAGTCAGGTAACCGCGCACAATGCACTCCACCGGGAACATGTTCAGCGAACGGCAAATCATCGCGCGACCAGCCACAACATCCGGAACGTCAGTGGACAGCACATGGTTCGGAACCTGCTTAAGCTGCTCAAACCACCACAGGGACATCTGAGTCAGAATCTTGCCCTTATCCGGAATCTCGGTAGGCAGAATACGGTCAAACGCGCTAATACGGTCCGAGGCAACAACCATGACCGAACCGGCACGCAGCTCAGCGTCATCATTGACGGTCAGGCCGGTAGCGTCAAAACGTTCTTCATTCGGAACGTACAGGTCGCGGACCTTGCCGGAATAAATGTGAGTCCAGCCAGGAATCTCCACGGGGTTAGAACGAGAAGTCATGAGAATTTCTCCTGATGAGGTGGTGTGATGTGGATGCAAAAAGTCTGTGTAATTACAATACCGCGACAGGCACGGCTCCCGATAGTGCCAATTGAGCATCAATACGGCACAATCTTGAGAACCCACCCTGCCCCGGTCGCCGCCGCCAGCACCCCCGAGCCGATGAAATGAACCGGGGAACAGCTGAGGCGGCGAGGAATAAAGAAGCGAGTGGCAAAGAAGCGACCGGCTCCCCCACCCTCAAGCGGGGAAGCCGGTCACCTTAGGTTTTAGCCGCGCGGAGCGGGAATGTGGATGCGGTTCTCCACAGCCTTCAGCGCAATATCGGTGCGGTACTGCGCGCCAGCCCAGGAGATAGCGCGAACGCCCTCGTAGGCGGCGTCGCGGGCGGCGCCCAGGTTCTCACCGAGCGCCACGACGGCCAGCACGCGGCCGCCGGCGGTGTGGATTTCCTCGCCGGAAACCACGGTGCCCGCGTGAATCACGTGCACGCCCTCCAGCGCGTTTGCCTCATCCAGACCGGAGATGACGTCACCCTTGCGGGGAGTGTCCGGGTAGTTCTCGGCAGCCATAACCACGTCAACCGCGGTGCGGGGATCCCAATCCAGCTCGGTACCCTCAGAAATTTCACCGCGAGCAGCCGCGCGCAGCAGCTGACCCAGCGGGGTGCGCAGACGCGCCAGAACCGCCTGGGTTTCCGGGTCACCAAAGCGCGCGTTGAACTCGATAACGCGCACGCCGCGGCTGGTCACAGCCAGACCGCAGAAGAGCACGCCCACGAACGGGGTGCTGCGCTCAGCCATACGAGCCACGGTCGGGCGGGCAACCTTCTCCACGACCTCCTGCACGAAGCCCTCGGGCAACCAGGGAAGCGGGGTGTAGGCGCCCATACCACCGGTGTTCGGGCCCTCGTCGTTGTCGAAAATGCGCTTGAAGTCCTGAGCCGGGGACAGCGGCAGAACGTTCTTGCCGTCAGAGATGACGAAGAGGGACACCTCGGGGCCGTCCAGGAACTCTTCGATGACCACGGTGCCGCCAGCGTTGAAGCAAGCCTGAGCGTGCTCCAGTGCCGCGGTGCGGTCCTCAGTCACCACAACGCCCTTACCTGCAGCCAGGCCGTCGTCCTTCACCACGTAGGGTGCACCGAACTCGTCCAGCGCCGCCTGCGCCTCAGCGGCGTTCGTTGCCACGTAGGCGCGGGCGGTCGGTACGGAAGCCTCTTCCATGACCTGCTTAGCGAACGCCTTGGAGCCTTCCAGCTGTGCGGCAGCTGCGGAGGGGCCGAAAACGTCAAAGCCCGCCTCACGCAGTGCATCGGAGACACCTGCGACCAGGGGCGCCTCCGGGCCAATAACGACCAGGTCGGCGTTCAGTTCGCGTGCCAGGGCGGTTGCCTGGGCGGGGTCATTCGCATCAATTGCGTGGACGGGAACATCCTGGGCAATGCCGGCGTTGCCGGGGGCGCTGTGCACCTCGGTTACCTCAGGGTCGCGCAGAAGCGCTCGAATAATTGCGTGTTCGCGGCCGCCGGGGCCCAGTACCAAAACCTTCATGCTATTCAGGGTACCCGCTATCACGCTAAAAATGTGAGCTGGGAACACTAAAAATGCGGCTCTTCTCATCTAGCGGCACGCTCAAAAGAATGCCTATCAGAGAAGAACCGCATCGGGTGAGTATTCACCACAACATAGGTGGCTTTGATTCGGGTTAAACCAATGCTGTCACAGCCGCAAGACCACCAAAAACAATGCCGGGGGCATTAGCGATGACAATTGGTATGTCCTTCTTGGGGCGCCACAGGCCGTACAGCAACCATAGAGTGCAGTTTATAGCGGCTACCAGGGGCTGAATCCAGTCGCCCTTGTGACCGTTCAGGTTACCGATAATCTGCGGGAAGTAGAAGACATACATGAGCACGGCAGTAATCGAAGCGACTCGCGCAAGAATGGGGAAAAACTTGGCGTGAAATTCAGATTCAGCGCTCATGCCGCTTTTTTCTGCGGTGTTCTTAGGGGTGGTGGAAGAAGAGTTGTTCTGCTCTGCCATGGATGTACTCCTTTACATGGTTTGCCGCTCACCAATCAAGGAGGGGTGAGGGGCGTTAAGGATGCATATTCGTACCGGGTCGCGTCTAACTAGTTTCGCCTAGATATAGGACCCCGGGGCCGCATCATTTTCCTAACTGGATACATACGCCCGTTCTCAGACTGCATATTGGGGCATGTCAGAGATGATGAACCGTGGATACACTCATAGCTCATCGATTGACGGGGTGGGGTTTTGCTCATCTGCCGCTGCCTTGGTCATCGCCATATTCATGAGGCGGTACGTCGAGGCGCGGGAATGGTTCGTCGGGCGTCGATCGTGGTCGGTCCTATGCGGTGCTGGGTTTTTCGGTTCGTGCGGGCTGTGCCTCGCTCACTTACCTTAGTCTTACCCGTTGCGCTTGAGCACACTTCAATTATAAAAATGAGTTACTCATAACTTCAACCCGTAGTGGGCGTGAATCTCTTCACAGGGCTCTCCCTCGACCGCGCCAGCCTATCCTAGCTCCGCGCCGCTGAGCACGAATAGGGTCAAGCCGCACGCCCCGTTTAAACTAGAAGAATGACCAACAGCACCACCCCACAGGCAACCACTCACACCACCCATCAGAGCAGCGCCTTCGACGTAGAACTCGCACAGCTCACCCGCAACAACTTCATTGAGGCACGCCACCGCGGCCGCCTCATCCTGCTGGGCCCCGACGGCGATGTGCAGCTTGCCCTCGGCGACATTCACGAGCCCTTCTACCTGCGCTCCGCCGCCAAACCGCTGCAGGCCATCGGATCTATGAAGGCGGGCGCACCCCTGCGCGGCTCCCAGGTCGCCATCGCCTGCGGCTCGCATCGAGGCACCTTCGAGCAGATGCGCGCTGTGCAGGACGTACTCACCCAGGGCAGCACCGAAACCAACCCGCTCACCCCGGCAAACCTGGCACTCAAGCCCACACTCCCCTCCGACAAGCAGGCACGCCAGGCAATGGTTCAGGCGAACCTTGCCGCCACGCCCCTGGCGCACCCCTGCTCCGGCAAGCACGCCGCATTCCTGTGGGCGTGCACCGCCAAGCTTGAGCGCGGCGATCTTGAAGAGGGCTCGCAGAACTGGACCCTGCACAACTACCTCGACCCCGCCCACCCGCTGCAGCAGGTCATCACCGAAGAAATTGAGGCGTTCACCGGCGAGCCCGTAGCCGCAATCGGCGTTGACGGCTGCGGTGCGCCCGTGCACGCCGTCTCCCTGGCCGGTGCCGCACGCGCCTACTCGACCCTGGGTGCGGCAATCCGCAACCTCGGGGCGGATGCGCGCGCCTCCACGGTCGCAACCGCCATGGTGGACTACCCCGAACTGATTCAGGCACCCGGCTCCCCCGACACCGTGCTCAGTGAAGAACTCGACGCAATCGTCAAGGGCGGCGCAGAGGGCGTGCTGTGCATCGGTCTGCGTTCGGGTGCGTCCGTGGTGGTAAAGATGAGCGACGGTTCGCACCGCGCCATGTACGCCGTGGCTCTGCGCGCTCTCACCGCTGGCGGCTACCTGAGCGCTGAAGAATGCGAGCGCCTGCTGCCGCTCGTGGTGCGCCCGGTAACCGGCGGCTACGTGGACGGCAAGCCGGTTGAGGTGGGCGAGTTGCGCGTGCACGAGGAGCTTTTCACCCGCGAGGATCTGGTTCCCGGCGCCCCGGAAGAGGACTAATCGTGGCGATTCGACGTAAAACTTCCGAAGCAGACGGCATGGCAGCGGTACGCGAAGTGCGTGCTTTCTTTGAGGCGCAGCGTGCGGCAGCCGGCGAGCCTGCGGATTCGCACACCCGAGGCGAGTACCTGCTGAACAGCTACTTGCTGAATAGCCCGGAGGTGGAGCAGGCGTTTGCCGCGCTCCCCCGTTCGGCGCGTGCGACCTTCGTTCGCTTCACCCTTGAAGAGTTGGCGACCCTCGCCCCCGGCAATAGCGTGGAGGTGCGTGTACCCCCGCTGGGCGTGACCCAGTGCGTGGCGGGTCCTCGCCATACGCGCGGCACCCCGCCGTCCGTGGTGGAGGCGCGCCCGCTCGTGTGGGCGGCGCTGGTGCTGGGTGCGTGTTCATGGGAGCAGGCGGTTGCCGCTGGGGTGCTTGACGCTTCAGGGGAGCGTAGTGACCTCTCTGCCCTGCTGCCGCTCTTCTAGAATTTGCTACGAGCCCGCAGGCCCACGCAGTTTTCGTAATTTGGCGTGTTTGTTGCCTGTTCTAATGGTCCATACTGAGGTATTTAGCGTATCCTTCACCACGTCTACATTGAAACCCGGTACACTTTTAAGGGTCTGGTGTATGCTACCGCACACACAGGCAGGTGCGAGTACAGAAACACACATCCGTCTTGCGCCCGCGCAGACGCATCCGCAGTCCCATCGTCGAAAAGACAGTGAATTGATTCGCCCCGACGGAAAACTCACTCACGACCTCGATCCGATTGACCACGGCCCCAAGGACGCCTGCGGCGTCTTCGGCGTCTGGGCACCCGGCGAGGACGTGGCAAAGCTAACCTACTACGGCCTGTACGCACTCCAGCACCGCGGCCAGGAATCAGCAGGTATCGCAACCAGCAACGGCAAACGTATCCACGTGTACAAAGATATGGGACTCGTCTCCCAGGTCTTTGACGAAGCCACCCTCAGCTCCATGCCCGGCGACCACGCTATCGGCCACGCCCGATACTCCACCACCGGCGCATCCCACTGGGCTAACGCACAGCCCACCCTCGGTACCACCCCGCACGGCACGCTCTGCCTGGCGCACAACGGTAACCTCACCAACTCGGCTGACCTTTACGACCGAGTGATTGCTAAGAACGGCGGCAAGCCTCCCAAGCACGGCGAGCTCGCCCAGGGCAACACCACCGACACCGCGCTCGTCACCGCCCTGCTGGCGGAGCACGACTTCGATTCCCTCGAAGAAGCAGCGCTCGACCTGCTGCCCACCCTGCGCGGTGCTTTCTGCCTCACCTTCATGGATGAGCACACCCTCTACGCCGCACGCGACCCGCAGGGCGTTCGCCCCCTCGTGCTCGGTCGCCTGGAGCGCGGCTGGGTTGTCGCCTCCGAAACCGCGGCACTCGATATTGTCGGCGCGTCCTTCGTGCGCGAAGTTGAGCCCGGCGAATTCATCACTATCGACGAGAACGGCCTGCGTTCCCAGCGCTTCGCTGAGGCAAAGCCTGCCGGCTGCGTCTTCGAGTACGTTTACCTCGCGCGCCCGGACACCACCATCTCCGGCCGTAGCGTCTACGAATCCCGCGTAGAAATGGGCCGTCAGCTCGCCCGCGAACACGCTGTTGAAGCTGACCTGGTCATGCCTACCCCCGAATCCGGTGTTCCCGCCGCGATTGGTTACGCCGAAGAGTCAGGCATTCCTTACGGTAACGGCCTGGTCAAGAACGCTTACGTGGGTCGAACCTTCATTCAGCCCTCGCAGACCATCCGCCAGCTGGGTATTCGACTCAAGTTGAACCCGCTGAAGTCCGTGGTGGCGGGTAAGCGCCTCGTCGTGATTGACGACTCCATTGTTCGCGGTAACACCCAGCGCGCCCTCGTGCGTATGCTCCGCGAAGCCGGCGCGAAGGAAGTGCACGTTCGTATTTCCTCCCCGCCCGTGAAGTGGCCCTGCTTCTACGGTATTGACTTCGCTTCCCGCGCAGAGCTGATTGCGAACGGCCTGTCCGTGGACGAAATCGCTTCCTCCCTGGGTGCCGATTCCCTCGGCTTCATCTCCCAGGACGGCATGATGGCAGCCACCGAGCAGCCCGCCGAAAACATGTGTACCGCATGCTTCACCGGCGAATACCCGATTGAGCTGCCCAGCGAGGAACGACGCGGCAAGTCCCTCTTCGATTCCGAAGAGAAGGGCAAGGGCGGCCCCCTCGCCGGCAAGGCGGCAGAGGTGACCGTGGAACGCCCCGTCCCCTCCAAGCCCGAGCACGCCGAGGCTGTCTCCATCGAAACCCGCGAAGGCACCGAAACTCTCGAGACGAAGTTCGACGCCTCCGCAGTACAGATTGCTGCAGACGACGCCGGCATGGGCATGTGCAACCCCGGCCCCGACGCCGACCTCGAAGCACTGCTCACCGAGCAGGACCGCACCCCCGCAAACTCCTCCGCTACCACTACCCCGAAGGAATCCTAAATGAGCGAGAACACCACCACCGTAACCTACGCGAGCGCAGGCGTTGACGTAGAGGCTGGCGATCGCGCCGTTGAGCTGATGAAGGGCGCTATCAAGGCGACCCACAACTCCTCCGTCGTTGGTGGCGTGGGCGGCTTCGCGGGCCTGTACGACGTCTCCGAGCTGGTCAAGTACCGCAAGCCCTACCTGGCTACCTCCACCGACGGTGTGGGCACCAAGGTCGCTATCGCGCAGGCTCTGGATATTCACGACACCATCGGCTACGACCTGGTCGGCATGGTCGTGGACGACATCGTCGTGTGCGGCGCTAAGCCCCTGTTCATGACCGACTACATTGCCACCGGCAAGGTTGTTCCCGAGCGCATCGCTGACATCGTTCGCGGTATTGCTGGCGCATGTGCACAGGCTGGTACCGCCCTGGTTGGCGGCGAAACCGCTGAGCACCCCGGCCTGCTGGCTGAAGACGAGTACGACGTTGCGGGCGCAGCAACCGGCCTGGTTGAGGCTGATGAGCTGCTCGGCCCGGACCGCGTGCGCGAAGGCGACGTGCTGATTGCTATGGCGTCCTCCGGTATTCACTCCAACGGCTACTCCCTGGTCCGTAAGGTCCTGAACGTTGCCGGTTGGGGCCTGGAGCGTCAGGTGGACGAGCTGGGCCGCACCATCGGTGAGGAACTGCTCGAGCCCACCCGCGTGTACGCTGCGGACTGCCTGGACCTGGCGGCGGCATTCCCCGTCAACGGTGAAGACGGCACCACCGGTAGCGGTGTGCGCGGCTTCTCGCACGTGACCGGCGGCGGCCTGGCTGCTAACCTGGCTCGCGTTCTGCCTCAGGGCCTGGAGGGCCGCGTGGACCGCTCCACCTGGCAGATTCCCGCCATCTTCTCCCTGATTGGTTCGCTGGGCAACGTACCCCTGGCTGACCTGGAGCGCACCCTGAACCTGGGTGTGGGCATGATCGCTATCGTTGACCCCTCCGTGGCTGAGGCTGCTACCAAGCGCCTGAACGACCGCGGTATCCCCTCCTGGATTATGGGTGATGTTGTTGCCGCCGGCGAGCCCGAGGCAAACAACCCCGATTACGTTCAGGGCGCTAAGGGCGTGGACGGCGGCGCGGTTCGCCTGCTGGGCTCCTACGCTTCCTAAGGACGCTTTCTCCAGCAGGTAGCGAGCGCCAGCTTGCTGGTGCTGATGATTCTATAGACCGGGGCGGTCACCCATGCGGTGGCCGCCCCGGTCTTTGTGTGTCTACCGGCGGGGCGTGCTGTCCCGTGTGTTTGATGCCAGCTTTTTATTTATTTTCACGCGTATTTTGGGCTATTTTTATTTTTTGCTATCAACTGCATTTTTAATGCATTCTAGTGCTTACACCATAGTGTTAAAACATTTATTTTTCTCCCCTGTCAGCAAGAGGTGCCGCATATCCTGCCTCGCATATTCCAACCCTCAAGCTTTACTTACATAAACTCTCAATCATTGGGCGCTATTCAGCCTCCAGAGGTTGATTTTCTGCACATTAACCCGTGAAAAGCACCTCAAAAATCCCTCAAGTTCACCTTGAAGTGATACCTTAGAAATGTACGTTGCACACCGTCCAAAAAAGAGTTCTTTCGGTACGAAAAAGGGTCAAAGAAACGCTATTCCCTCACCCCATTCATTACTTCAGCGCGCCCAAAAAGGCCTCTTTTACTGCCCCGTAAAAACCCTATACGCACCTCGCGCACCTACAGACGGAAACACCAGTACACATCACACAGTCCGCATACCACCTACATCAGGAGAACCAGATGAGGCTTCCATACATCGGCGCGCAGCGCACCGAAACACCTCCTCGCCCCTGCACCCGCCGCAAGCGCCCCGCACGCGCAGCCATGAGCCTGCTCGCCGCCGGCGCCATCCTCTTCGGAGGCGACCTGCCCGCCGTCCTCGCGCAGGCACCCAGCGACGAAGCCATCCTGGCAGCAGCTCAGGCAGCACCCCAGATTGAAGGGCCCGTCAGCCCCCTCACCCTCACGCGCAACGGCGCGGCACGCCCCAACACCCCCACCGCGGCGGCACCCGGCACGCTCCCCCAGCAGAACTTCGACCGATTCATCGTCACCTACACCAACGAAGCCAAGCAGCGCAAAATGCTGCGCGACGGCGACTGGGACGCTATTCGCGGCATCGTTGACGACATCATGGACACCGTCGACGTCGTCAGCGAAGCGATGAACGTCGACACCAAGTTCCTGCACAACACCTCCACCGATGACGCCGTCATCCAGACCTCCAAAACCCTCAACAAAAACGAGGCGAAGGAGTTCATGGCGAAGGTCGCCTCCGACCCGGACGTAGCCTCCGTCGAGCCCGACTACATCAACTACCCCGCCGCAGAGGGCGACATCACCTTCCAGTTCAACGACCCGCAGTACAGCAAGCAGTGGAACCTCACCAACCCCACCACCGGCGTTCAGAACACCGGTAACGCGCGCCTGCGCCGCGGCGCAAACGTGAAGGTCGCCGTACTTGACACCGGCTACGTGCCGCACCCCGACCTGGTTACCGGCATGGCGAACGGCTACGACTTCGTCAGCGACCCGCTCAGCGCCCGCGACGGCGACGGCCGCGACCCCAACCCCAGGGATGAAGGCGACTACGCACCCTACAACCTTTGCAAGGACCAGGCGAACGCCCACACCTCCACCTGGCACGGCACCAGCGTTGCTGGCATTATCGGTGCCCGAGGCAATAACCGCATGGGCATCGTCGGCGTTGCCGACCTCGCCCGCGTGCAGCCCGTGCGCGTACTGGGCCGATGCGGTGGCCGCACCTCAGACATTGCCGACGCCATCATCTGGGCTGCTGGCGGACACGTTGACGGAGTACCGGACAACGCCTCCCCCGCCAAGATTATCAATATGTCCATCGGCACCGTAACCACGTGCCCCGCCGCGTACCAGCGCGCCATCAACATTGCACGCTCCAAGGGCGCAATCGTGGTCGCCGCGGCAGGTAACGGCAACACGGAGGCGTCCAAGTACGCGCCCGCCAACTGCATGGGCGTCATCACGGTTGGTGCAACCACCAAGGCTGGCACGCGAGCATCATTCTCGAACTACGGCACGAGGGTTAACATCTTGGCACCGGGTGAAAACATCCTCACCCTGTCCATGAACAGCCTCGACCGCCCTGATAATACTAAGTTCAGCTACGACTATGAGAGCGGCACCTCCATGTCGGCACCGCACGTCTCCGCTCTGCTGGCGCAGCAGCTGGTCAACGGCACCTCCATGACCACCAAGCAGGTCGAGGAGGCGTTCACCCTCATGGGGACGAACCGCATCAAATGCGATAAGTACTTCTGTGGACGAGGTATTATCAACAGCTTCAAACTGGCTAAACAGGCTGGAAACCTGGACGCGAACGGCAAGGTGACCTACCTGCGACCGCGCAAGACAATCAAGGTAATCTCTAAGGGACTGAGCGCCGGAACGTCTAACACCAAGATTGCCGATAGAGCCACCACCGACGAGGCAGCCGAAGCAACCGCAGAAGCTCTCACAGCAGGAGCCAACGGCGAGAGCCTCACCGGTGACTACGACCGGATTCCCGGCGCTCCCGCCATGGAAATCCCCGAAGATGCCCAGGTTTACGACCTGAACGGTGACGCCGAGCCCATCACCCAGGACGAACCGCTGGTCACCAACCCCGCGCAGAAGCCCCGCGAGGCTGAAGAGCAGCGCTAAGCTACCCCATGATGTAGCTAGGCTCGGTTTACGGGCATAGTGAAGCCCCCGATGAGAGAACTCATCGGGGGCTTTTCACGCCTAAAAAGAATTTCGACTAATAACAGTGACTAGCGGTGGTTACCGGTTGCGAAGCCCAGGTAACCATTGTTCGGGTAAGTGTTGTTCGGGTAACCGCTGCTCGGGTAGGTGTTCACGGATGCACCGTACCAGGAGCGGTAACGGGAGGTGTGACCGTGACGCGGACGCGACGGGTAGGAGGGGCGAGTCACCGGGCGGGACGGGCGGGACGGGCGGGTCACCGGACGGTTAGCCTTAGGAGCCGGGGTCACCTTCGGTGCAGGAGTTACCTTCGGTGCAGGGGCCTGCTGACGCTTAGCGTCCTCTTCAGCCTTCTTGCGTGCCGCCTCCTCAGCCGCCTTCTTACGTGCGGCTTCCTCCTCAGCCTTCTTGCGTGCTGCCTCAGCCGCGGCAGCATCCGCAGCTTCACGGTCGGAGCGGACCTGCTGAACCGCGCGCGCCGCATTCACAATGCCGGAACCGCACGCGGACTGGTCACACTCAACACCCTGAGAGGTGGACTGCAGAGCCTTCTTCGCCTGAGCGTACGTCAGCTTCGGGTCGACCGCCTTCATGAGCGCCACAATACCGGCAACATGCGGTGCCGCCATGGAAGTGCCCTGGTACTCGGCGTAGTCGGCCTTACCGGGAGCAGTCTTGCCGGCGTTCAGGGTGGAGAGAATACCGCCACCCCAGTAGCGGCGGTCGCCACCGGGGGCGCTCACGTCCACGCGGGAGCCGTAGTTGGAGAAGTAGGAGCGCTTGCCGTTCTTATCGGTTGCGCCCACGTTGATGACGTCCTCGCAGTTGCCGGGGCTGGACTTCGAGGCATCAAAGTTGTTGTTACCCGCTGCGACGACCACAATGGAGCCGCGCTTATTCGCCTGAGCAATCGCCTGGCGGTACGGGGTGGTGCAGGTGCCCTCGCTACCGATGGACATGTTAATGACCTGGGCGGGGTTCTGGTTTACGGGGACACCGCGCACGCTACCACCGGCAGCCCAAATAATGCCGTCGGTGATGTCCGAGTCGAAGCCACCGCAGGCGCCCAGAACGCGCACGGGCACGATCTTCGCTTCGGGTGCCACGCCGGCAATGCCCTCGTTGTTATTCGCGATAGCGGCAATAGTGCCCGCCACGTGGGTGCCGTGCCAGTCGGAGGCGGTCGCCTTCGAACCGGTGAAGCACTGGTTATCTACGGTCCAGTTGCCGGCGTCGGTCGGGTCGGAGTCGCGGCCGTCGCCGTCATTGGAGAACGCCGATTCGGCAATGAAGTCGTAGCCGGGCAGCACGTTAGCGTCCAGGTCCGGGTGGGCGGTAATGCCGGAGTCCAGCACCGCCACGGTCACGCCCTTGCCGCGGGTGGTGCCCCACGCCTCCAGAGCGGAGACGCCCTTCTCGCCGGTGAGGGACCACATGCGGTTCATCTTCGGGTCGTTAATCTTGACGGTCTCCGAGGTGTTGTCCACGGTGGCGTAGCGGCGCATATCCGGCGACACGGAGGCAACCTTGGAGTTCGCGCTCAGGGCGTTCATGTACTGCTGCGCCTGGGCGGGGGTGAGCTCCGCGGAGGTGGTGACCACGCTGGCATCCAGCGCGGTGGAGCGGACGTAGCTGGTCTTAATGTTCAGCAGCTCGTCGATGCTCTGCACGTCGGAGGTGATGCCCGCGTAGAGTGCGTCGCTCCAGGTTGCCTGCTGGGTGCCGGCGGCGGCGGACCAGTCAATCTGGTCTGCGGTGGCGTCGGTGGAGGCGGCGTTCTTCGCGTCCTCGGTGTAGGTGATGATGAAGCGGTTGTACGCCACGGGCGCGGACTGGGTTGCCTGTGCGGTGTTAGAAATCTGTGCAGTGTTGGAGGTCTGCGCGGCGTTAGAAGCCTGTGCCGCGTTAGAAGCCTGGTTTGCCTGCGCGGTGGGTACCGCCACGGCGGGGATGACGCTTGCTGAGAGCAGGCAGGTTGCGGTGACGAAGCTCAGCAGGGAACGCTGTGAGGAGCGTGCCTGCGAGGGGCGAGCAATGCGAAGCATGGACGTCCTTGTGTGAGTGGTACCGGGTATGCACGGTTCGGCGCAACATTGCCGATTCGCATTGAGGGCGCGGGTGCGCATTCGGTACGAGTGAATACGGAAGAGTGAGGTGTTGGTGCGTAGTACGGGGTTACGTTGTGGGTTCACAATGTGCATGCACGGGTACGCACCGTGAGATACTCTAGCACCCTTTTTCAGTTACTTTATGAATAAAATATATGATGTGATGCACCTCATTTTATATAAAGATGAGCAAAACTTAAATCACTGCTTTAAGGCATGAGAATATCTCGACTAGGCATTTCTTTATCTGCATTTACATGAAAGAAAAATCTCATTACCTGCGCCACACTATCGAGTTTTAGGCGCTAGATACATAGGAAAAGGTGCTAGGATAGCGATATCTCACCACATAAACTACTTCCGAAGAACTCCCGCACGGGAGTTTAGAGAAAAATACACATCAATGCAGTGATGTGCATTTTCTTTTTCTATTCGCTCCTCACAAGCAAATATGCAAAAGAATGCAAATATTTTCTCAAAAGTGCATTTATGTGAGTGGATGACCAACCCACTTGCCGCTTCCGGCACTCACATACGCAAAGGACCCCGATGTCTTTTACCACTCACCCCTCAGCGCGCCGCATCGCACGCACCGCGCTGAGCCTGGGCACCGCCGCAGCACTCATCGCGACCCTGGGCGCCCCCGCATCCTTCGCGGCACCCGCCAAGGCTAACGGCGCCGAACGCGCCAAGGCGCACACCACTATTTCCTCCCTCAGCTCCGGTCAGCAGAAGGCAGGCTTCAACCGCTTCGTCATCACCTACACCGACAGCGCCCTGAACTCCGGTGGCATCAACTGGGCAAGCCCCGCAGGCACCCAGGTCTCCACCTGGAGCGACTCCCTCTACCAGGGCATCAGCTCCGATGTGAAGAGCATCGACGAGCTGCTGAAGGTCAAGACCAGCTACGTACGCACCACCGCCCAGAAGGCGACCGTGGTGACCCTCTCCTCCAAGCTCACCGCAGAGCAGGCTGAGAAGTACATGGCGGCTCTGAGCTCCAACCCCTCCGTCGCATCCGTTGAGCCCGACCTGCTGCGCCGCTCGAACGCGCGTGCTCGTGGCGCCGCGACCTCCAAGGTGGCTCAGGTCGCCAAGGCTGCGCAGGCATCGGACCAGGTTGTGGCACCGAACGACACCCTCTACCCGCAGCAGTGGAACCTGCACGGCACCAAGGGCCTGGCAGCCCCCGAGGCGTGGAAGACCACCCAGGGTGCTGGCGTGACCGTTGCTGTGATTGACTCCGGCATCGTCAAGCACCCCGACCTGGACGCTAACGTTCTGCCCGGCTACGATTTCATCACCGAGCCTTCCATTGCCCGTGACGGCAACGGCCGCGACTCTGACCCGACCGACCAGGGCAACTGGGAAGAAGCCGGCGTCTGCGACGCGGACTCTGAGGCAAGCGAGTCGAACTGGCACGGCACCCACGTTGCAGGCTCCATCGCCGCAATTATGAACAATAAGCGCGGCATCGTCGGCGTGGCACCGAACTCCAAGATCCTGCCCGTGCGTGCCCTGGGCATGTGCGGCGGCTACGACTCCGACATTGCGGATGCAATGGTCTGGGCAGCCGGCGGCACCGTTGAGGGCGTTCCCGCGAACTCCAACCCCGCCAAGATCATTAACCTCTCCCTCGGCGGCGAGGGCACCTGCCCCGCAACCTACTCCAAGGCTATTGCCGAGGTGAACAAGCGCGGCGCGATCCTCGTGGTCGCAGCTGGTAACGATGGTCAGGACACCTCCAAGGTCGCTCCGGCTAACTGCGGCGGTTCGATCGTGGTGGGCGCTACCGACCAGGAGGGTAAGCGTAGCGACTTCTCGAACTACGGCAAGCTTGTTGATGTGAGCGCCCCCGGCAGCAGCATCATGTCCACCGTGGATCTGGGTACCACCGTTTCCAAGGGTGCGGGCTACACCGAGTACGACGGCACCTCCATGGCAGCACCCCAGGTTGCTGGCGTGATTGCCCTGATGAAGTCCGTTGACCCCTCCCTGACCGCTGAGCGTGCAAAGCAGATTCTGAAGCAGAGCTCCAAGCCGCTCACCTGCGATGTGAACGCTTGCGGTTCCGGCATTGTGAACGCTGCGAGCGCGCTGGCTATGGTGCAGGGCAAGAAGGACCCGAACCCGCAGGTGAAGCCCTGGCCGAAGCGTGCTCCTAAGCACCCGACCCGTGCGGCTCGTGTTGGTTACGTGACTAACCCGGCTGTTAACCACAACCCGCCGTTCCTGATTACTCCCGGCGGTCTGATTCCCGGTCAGTAATCGGTATGTTGCCAGCTCGGAAGCCGGTGAGCCAATAGGCTTCTGAAAGGCCAAATATATACAAAAAGCCCCCGTTGAGTTTTCTCAGCGGGGGCTTTTCGTGAACAGAACGCTGCCGCATCTGATGCGGCAGCTTGCTTCTCCCACCCACCCTCACGACTGACGGGTGGGAGAAATCTTGGGGTACGCCCCTAGCGAGCTGGACGCTAGGTAGAAAGCGCTAGGGACGTACCTGGGAGGCGCGCACACCGGTACGGATACCGGCTGCCTCCATGCGAGCGGACTCGTAGCTGCTCACCGCACGCAGACCCGAAGGCGCGTTGGTTGCCACCGCCTTTTCTCGCGGCTTTTCCTGACTCTGGGCGGGTAGAAAAACCCAGCGGCGCTGGACCGCGAAGCTGACCGGAATGAGGATCAGCTCGGTCAGGATCTTGGCAACCAGCAGGGATACTCCCAGGCCGGTCAGGGTTTCCATCAGAGCCGCATTGGCTGCGAGGATACCCACCGCCAGCACGGCGTACCGCACCAGCGAGGAGGATGCCGAGGGGCGTGCGCCTCCGTCGTGCATGAGCATTCGGTTGACGGTGAAGTTCGTCAGCGCCGAGATGATACGTGCACCGACTACGGCTGCCAGGAGCGGAGCACCCAAGCCCACCAGGATGAAGAGGGCGATAGCATCCACGAGGAAGCCGGTCAGGAAAGACGAGGCCAGGAAGGCGAGCAGCGGTGCGTAGATGAGCGCCGAGTCCTGCAGGGGCCTAAAGTGGCTGGTCGGGTTGCCCGGCTCGTAGACCTTCACGATGGGTACCTGTACCAGGTCCACGTCTGCGCGGGTTGCGCGCAGCAGCATGGAGAACTCGTACTCGTACTTATCGCCAGGGATCTGCAGTAGCCAGTCCAGGATCTGCGGGGTGAAGCCGCGCAGGCCGGTCTGGGTGTCTGCCACGCGGGCGCCGGTCGCCAGGGCGAAGAAGCCTACGGTTGCGCTGTTGCCAATCTTGGAGCGTAGCGGCACCTTGGTGCCTTCTTCGCCGGCGTTGGGGTCGGGCTTGGTACGCACACCGAGCACGATGCTCTTCTGGCCTGCCGACGCCGCGGTTTCGGTGCGCACACCCACGCGGAAGATGTCCTGGGGTAGGTGCTGGCCGTCCGCATCGGCGGTGACGATGACCTCGCCGGGGCGGTTTGCTTTCGCCCAGGCGATGCCGGTGCGCAGTGCCGCACCCTTGCCCTTGTTGGAGGGGTGGGTCTGCACGGTCACGCCGTCGATACGCAGTTCGGTAAAGATCGGTGCGTAGGTGCTGCCGGATCCGTCGTCAATGACGAGGATTTCGGCTCCCGGGTCCTGTTCGCGCAGGGCCCAGGCAAGGCGGACCAATGACTGGTCCGGCTTATAGGCGGGTATCAGGATAATCACGATGCGCTCCCTGCAATGTAGAGGATGTCACTGGTGCCACGCTCCTTGGTGCCACCCTGGGGGCGGTTGACCAGCTCGTTGTTGAAGACCATGGCGGAGGAGCCGCCACCATCCAGGTTGTAGGCGCTGACGCAGCCGAGGTCCTTGAACATCTGCGCGAACTCGGGCATGGTCACGCCGCGCGAATAGTTGGTGGAGCGGCCGTCAACCACGATGAAGACCAGGTGGTTGGTGCCAAGCACACCCACGCCAGTTCGCGGCTGGTTGCCCTGGATGGAGTGGTTACCAAAGTTGGTGTCCACCTCGACGCTGTCGATACCGTCGACAACCGCGGAGTCCTTGACCAGTGCCGGGCCGAAGGAGAGGGTGTTCCACACGCCTTCGTTGACGAGGGTCTGGGCGTTGGTTGCGGTTTCGTCGTAGAGCTTGACGGAGCCGTCGCGGTAGAAGGCCAAACCCTCGCGAGCGCCGGCGTCACGGTAGACAACACCGTTTCGGATCACGATGCCGGTGGTACGGAAGCCGTAGTAGTCACCGTTGATCGCCCAGATGCCGTTGTGTTCGGAGGCGATATTCGAGGGGGTGTCGATAATGTTCTGGCCGAACTTGTTGTTGGCGAAGGCGCTACGCAGCAGGGTTGCGTTGTCGAGCTTGATGTCTGCCACGAAGGAGACAACCGCGTCGGAGCCGCTGCCGGTGGTGTTGGAGGTGATGGTGATCGAGCCTTCGTTAGCGGTGAGGCTCTGACCGTTGACCTTCACGCCGGTCAGTTCGGTGGGGTCTGCCGTGGCGGAGCCGGAGGCACTTGCGTTTGCCTGGGCGGCTGCCGCCTCGTAGGCGGTGGTGTCCTCGATTTCGGTGTGCTCTGCCAGGTAGCGGTTGTATGCCCAGCCTGCGCCGCCGCCGACTACTGCGAGTGCGCCGAGGCCGCCGCCGATGAAGATTCGACGGGTGAGCTTCTTCTTGGCTAGCTTCTGCTCTGCGGCGGTTTGTGCGGCGGTTGCTTGTTCTGCCGCGGTCTGGGTGGTCTGGTCAATGTTCTGAGTCATGTTCTGTTCGTTGTTCATGTCTCTAGAATGCCGGGCTATTCTCTGTGCCAGGCATGACTAAGCTGTGCAGAAGCTATGCATGCTTATTCATTTCAAACTTTTTTATTACTGCCCATGCTTTATTACCAGAAGATGCTATGCATGCCTATGTATAAACATGTGTATTGGCTTTGTGCACCAAGCATCTGAGGGCGCCAGATACCCCCACTTCTCCCCCGACCCACAGGCCACCTCAGAGGGCACGAAAAAACCGGCTGAGCACCCCGTGCGGGGCCTCAAGCCGGTTCATCATCTATCGAATACGCTCAGTCGATATGCACCGAATCAATCCGCGTATTCTTTATGCCTCATCCTCGTAGGACGCGTACTTTTCTGCGTATGCCGAGTAGTCGTCCTCGTCGTCATAGCGACGGCGGGACGAATCGGAGGACTTAGTTTTCTTCGCGCTACTCAGCTCGCGCTCGAGTGCGCTGTAGTCGGTCTCGGGGCTGAAGTACTTCATCTCCCGAGCCTGCCTTGTTGCTTTAGCCTTCTGACGGCCGCGCCCCATGGCGTGACCCCCTCTTTCATCCTGTCCGAGGCGAACAGCGCGCGCGGCGCATCGCTCTCGGATCGTTCAACAGTCTTTACTACACTATAGAGTACCCTGTTTCAGCCCTGAATGTCTCGCTCAGCGGCACCTATTTTGCGTATCAAAGCACTTCTTCGCACCGGAACAACCGTTTTATTTTGCACCGGTAGCCTTTTATACCTCAGACGCCACATTCCCTAGATAACAACTCCCTAGATAACACGTAGCCCCGCATCGGACGTATCGCTACATCCGATGCGGGGCGAGTGTCTCTCCTTACCGGTTCACTCACAAGACCGGGTTCAGAGAGGGTACCGTGCAGGTCATGACATCCCGCACGGAGCTTAGGGGGGCAGCTCCTACCGCTTAGCTTGCGGCAAGGGAACTACTAGCTTGCAGTAAAGGAGCTGCTAGCTTGCGGTGAAAGAACCGAGCGAGGTGGCGTTAGAAGCCAGGGTGGTGCTGGAGGCGTCCACGCTATCGGTGGTGGTGTACACGGTGTAGCTCTGGCCCTTGGTGATCTTGGAGCTGGAGACCAGGATCAGCGCGGTGCTGGAGTTCGTCACCTTGTAGTTCGCCACCACGGTACCGGAGGAGTCGGTCACCTGTACGGTGGTGCCGGCGCTCAGGTTCGATACGTTGCTGATCTTCACGTAGCCGCTGGTGGAGGAGGTTGCGGGCGCCTCGAACATGTCACCGGAGTTCGCTGCGGTCACGGTCGCGCCGTTGAGCAGCAGGTCGCCGTTGGTATCCAGGGAGGTGTTACCGCCGGTGAAGGGGCCGTTCACGACCAGGGTGCCGCCCGAGAGGGCTGCCGTACCGTTGGAGTCGATGCCGTCGCCGTTCGCGTTCACGGTGACGGTACCGCCGGTGATGTTGATGGTTGCGTCGACGACCTCGAAGGTGCCGCCGCCACCGCCCGCACCGCCGCCTGCGCCACCGCCAGCCGGGGGCTGACCCATGGTACCGGAGGGTGCCTGGCCGCCCGAGGGAGCCTGACCAGCCTGGCCGCCCTGTGCAGCGTTACCCTGTGCAGTCTGGTTGGTCTGCGCAGTCTGGGTGGTCTGCGTGGTGGAGGTCGAAGTCGACTCGGTACCGGTCGAGCTAGTGCTGGTGGTGCTGTACGAGGCGTTGATACCGTCATCCGAGCTGGTCACGTTCACGGTGCCGTCCAGGATGTTGATGTACTGCGCCTCAATACCCTCATTCGACTGGGTAATGTTCAGGGTACCGCCGGAGATTTCAAGCACGCGCTCAGCCTTGAAACCGTCATCACCTGCAGAGATGTTCACGGTACCGCCGCTCAGGCGTACCCAGCCGCGGTTGCCGTCGGTGTCATTGGTTGCCTTGATGCCGTCCTGGCTTGCGGTCACGGTGATGGTGCCGTCCAGGATATCGACGTAGTCCTTACCCTTGATGCCGGTGTTTGCCGCGTTCACTTCCAGGGTGCCGGAGGCAATGACCAGGCCGTCAGAGGTGTGGATACCCTCTTCGTACTTACCTTCAACCTTCAGGGTACCTTCACCCGCCAGGGTCAGGTCGCTCTTGGAGTAGATAGCTGCGTCGGGGCTACCGCTGGCGGTATCCGAGTAGGAGGAGCCGTCAGAGACGGTGTTGGTGGTACCCGAGGCGGTGTAGATAACGACCTCGTCCGCCTCAACAACGTTGATAGCAGCACCGGTGGAGTTGGTGACCGTCGCGTTGTTCAGAATCAGGCGGACCATGTCACTGTCGGCTGCCTCAACCTTAATCTGGCCCTCGTAGGTGCCGGTGAGCTTATAGTTGCCCGCCTTGGTGATGGTGATGACGCCGTCGCTGACGGTCACGCCGTCGGTCGCGGTCGGGTTAGAAAGATCGATAGTAACTTCGCTGGAGGAATCCCAGGTGACGTCCTTCGCGGAGTAGTGGGTGTCCTCGGCGAGCTTCGCGCCGCTCTTCACGTCGGTGGAGAAGGAATCTGCCACCTTCGACGTGGTGCCCGAAGTGCTCGAAGCGGAGGTACTGATTGCACTCGATGCGCTGGCATTCGATGCCGAGGTTGCCGAGCAGCCGGTCAACGCCAAGGCTGCCAGGAGGGTAATGGAGGTTGCGCTCTTAATCATATTGCTCTTTTTCACGGGTTTTCCTTTGTGTTTGGGTGACCACTCGTGTAGAGCCAGCGCCACAGGGGTAAGACGTATGTGAAATGTGAATATGTGTGAGAGCGGTTATTGCCTGTGTGGGGCGAATAAAGCCGATGTTGTGCTTGGTTCGGCGGTTAGATTCGTTCGGGGTTAGATTCGGGATTCAGCGGAGCTGGGGCTGGGGGGTGCGGGTAAGGTAGGTGCACTACCCTACCCGCGCATCCCAGATCGCTGTTTGAGCCAGATTGCCGTTTTAGGCGGCTGCGGAACGCTCGGTCAGCAGCTTCTGGTAATCCTCTTCGGTCATGTCATCCACGTTCAGGCGGGTGCCCTCAACCGGTTCCAGGTGCATCCAGTTCTTCAGGGTTTCTTCCCACTTGTTGCTTGCCAGCTGCGGGTTCAGCGCCGCCATACCGGTTGCAAACTTGGAAATCTTCGCGGGGGTGATGCCCGCATCCCAGAGGTGCTGGTCTGCCACGGAGGGCTCCACGCCGGACTTGGTTTCGATGATGACCGCGTTCGGCAGGCCGTAGGTGGTGCCGACCAGGTTGCCGTGGAAGTTGCGGTAGTTCACGCCCGCCATGAGGATGTTCTCGGACAGAGGAGTCCAGGTCAGGGCGTTATCTACGGTCATACGGGAGGCGACCGGGTTCTTCTCGCTCTGCGGCAGGAAGACCGTGGTACGGCGGTAGCCGGTGGTCAGGACCGCCTCCAGCTTGTGCACGGGGCCTGCGAGGATATCGCCGAGTGCTGCGGTGATGTACTCGTGGCCTTCCGCGGTGAGCTGATCGCGGTTCTCGAAGGTGTACGGGATACGCTTCTTGACGGTCATGTCCTGCTCACCGTCGGTCTTGACCTCCAGGAAGGTCAGCTCCGAGTCCAGGTAGCTACGGGTACGAATCTTGAAGGTGTCCTCGCGGCTGTAGGCTGCCGAGTGGTAGCTCTGCATCTGCGGGGTGTCGAAGTAGACCGAGTCGTAGGCGAAGTCGCGCTGGCCCTTGATTTCCATGACGGAGGCGTCTGCGTCGAGCGTGGAGAGTACCTTGGCGGCGGTTTCTGCGTCGACAATGTACTTGCGGTCCACACGGGTCTGCATGGCTGCCTTCTCGTTCATGGCTTCCAGGCTGATGCTCTTCCACTCTGCGGGGATGATGTTTGCGGCTACATTAGTCATGGGTCTTCGTCCTTCTGGGGTGCTGCCCCTGCGTTTTGGGCTGTGCGCTGGGGCGGCGTGTCGTGGGTATCGGAGATGTTTGTGAGGTTGGAGTGAATCGGAGGCTTTTATACCGGTTGGTCTTACTTGCCTACCGGGGTGCGCTGGAGCGGAACCATCCGGGTGTCCAGGGTGGTGTGCGCCTCGGCGGTGGGAACCTGAGGTGCTGCCGGGTAAGCCGCAGGAGCCTGCGATGCTACCGTCTGAGCGGCTACAGGCTGAGCCGCCTCCACTGCCGCGGGGGTGCCGCCCTCGGGGGTTTCCTTGGGCTGGTAGGTGACGGTGGCGCGGGTCAGGTTGTTCACCATATCCAGCTCGGTAACGCTGACCGAGGTGACGGTGTAACCCAGGCGAGCGCTCAGGTATGCCTTGAGCTCTTCCTCGTCGCTGATTGCACGATCGGCGGTAACGGTCTGAGTCTGATCGGTAGAGACCGGGGCGCTACGCGAGTCGAGAATCGCGATGAGGCCGACCAGGGTAGCCATGAGGCCGAAGGCGATGTACGCCGGGCTAATGTTCACACCTGCGATCATGCCGACCGAGAGGGCTACGAAGTAGTAACCCACCTCGCGCTGGCTCAGGGCGGTGGAACGCAATCGGATAATCGACAGGACACCGAAGAGGCCCATACCCATAGCGGATGCGTTCGATCCGGCGGATACCAGCGCCACCGAGACGGTGAAGATGCCGGCGTTGATGACCGCGTAGGAAATCATCAGTTCGCGGTTGCGATGCCGCACCATGTAGAGGGTGCAGAGGGCTGCGATGGCTATGGCATCGGCAATCGCCATGGTCAAAATATTCATCGGGGTTCTCCAGCTTTGTGTCGTGGTATCCGCTATGCTCTTCGCTGCCTGTTCTTCAGCTCCAAGCTGTGCGTTCTTTGTAGTATCTAGATTCCCGTGCGAGTCTGTGTTTACCCTGTGCTCGCCTTAACTTAGAGATAAGTGTTATGCGTCTCCGATAAACAGCCTTGTCAGTGGTGCTATTTGTCCGTAATTTTTTGCTTCTTTCACGCCGTTCCCAGCATCCCTAACAGCCTCAAAAGGCACAAAAAATGGGCTCCCTCCGATATGGAGGGAGCCCATCAAAGTAGCTAAAAGCTTAGCGACTAGGCACTATTAAGCCTTCTTGCGCATGCGGGTTGCAACGATGGTCGCGCCACCTGCACCCAGAGCAATCAGGCCCAGACCAGCAGCAGTCATTGCACCGGATGCACCAGTCTTAGCCAGGGAAGAAGAGCTCTTGGAGGATGCGTTCGAGGAACCGGAGCCCAGGTTGTCGCCGGAACCCAGGTTGTCATTCGAGCCGGAGCTCAGGCTGATGCTGTCAGACTTCTTGGAGTTCTCGTAGTCAACGGGCTGCTCGCAACCATAGTCGTCGCCGTCAGCGTTGAACTTCTCGCGGTAATCCGGGTGGCTCTTGTGAATCGGTGCCAGACCTGCAGCCTCAACGTCGGCGCAGTTCTGGAAACGGAAGTGCTGCTCGCTGTCAGACTTCTGCTCATCGGACTTCTGATCCTCAGACTTCTGCTCTTCGGCAGGCTTCTGGTCCTCAGCGGGCTTGGTTTCCTTAGCGTCCTCAACTGCGGGTGCGGAGGTCTCTTCAGCAGGCTTGGGAGCCTCGGTGGTCGGCTCAGCGGTTGCGTCCTTGGACGGCTCGGGGGTGGGATCCGGGGTCGAATCCTGGGAAGGAGCGGGGGTCGGGTCCTCGGTGGGAGCCGGTGCGGGCTGCTCCGCAACCTTGATGGTCACGGTAGCTGCCTTACCGCCACGGGGAACGTCGCCGTCCTTCAGGGAGCCGGACAGCAGGTAAATGTCAACGGAAACGCTGCCGTGCAGCTCTTCCTGCCAGGGGATGGTGGCGGAGAAGTTACCATCGCTATCAGCGTGGATTTCCAGGTAGTCCTGGCCGTTAATCTTAACGGCGCCCTTGTTCAGCTTCAGAGCCAGAACGGAACCGGAGGTGCCGTCAGCGGTCTTGAAGCCCTCGCCACCAATGTTCAGGCCCTGACCCTCATACCAGGTGTCGGGGGCAATGAACTGTGCAGAGTCTGCGTAGGTGTAGACAGTCTGAGGCGCGCCTTCAACAGCGAAGGTTGCGGGGACGGAAGTAGCAACGAGACCACAGCCAATGAGGGCGGTGGCACCGATGCGTGCAATGTTGTTTCGAATGTTCATGCCCCCCATTCTAACGAGCGAAGCTTGGGATACCGGCTCCCAAGACGCCAATTTGCCATGACCTGACTCACAAACCGGGGTTTTCTTGAAGGTTTATTGAAGGCATGGTTGAACCATAGAGACCTTTTGCACCGCCGTGCACCCCTAAAGTCTCAATTGAGACTTGAAGAAACCAGCAAGTACATGCGCCATCCCACCGACACAACACGCCAACAAAAACCACCCCGTTAAACGCAAGAATCCCCTCCGCCGAACATTCAAAAGCGTTCAGGAGAGGGGACTCTCACGCACCGCACCGGGCGGTGACGATAGTTTTAGGAGTTCTTGCGGTTACGCACAGCGGTCACGCCAGCAACGCCCAGACCCAGAGCTACCAGGCCCAGGCCAGCCATGGTGAAGGCGTTGGAAGCACCGGTGTTAGCCAGGGAGGAGCGCTGAGCGCGGCTCGAAGTGGAATTGCTCGAAGAGGAGGAACCGCTACCCAGGTTGTCCAGGCCGCCAGAGTTGCGGGAAGAAGAACCCGAGGAACCGTTGGAAGAGGAACCGTCCGTCACCTCGCTGTTGATAACCTCGCAGCCCAGGCCGTTACCATCGTTGTCGAACTTCTTACGGAAGTCCGGGTGGCTTTCGTGAATGGGCGCCAGGCCAGCAGCCGCAACCTCTGCGCAGTTCGCGAAGCGGGTGCTCTCAGCCGAAGCGGTCACCTGCTCGGTAGCGGAGGTGGAATCACCCAGCTGATCCTTCGCTTCGTTCGCTACAGGTGCGTTCTGCTCAGTAGTGGCCGAAGCGGAAGCCGATGCGGAAGCAGAAGCCGAAGCAGAGGGGGTTGCAACCACAGAAGCGGAAGCCGACGCGGTAGCCGAAGGGCTCACCGAGGTTGCCGGGCGGTTCTTAATCTCAGCATCTACGGAGGCAACAACCTCATCAGCGGCAGTAGCCGAAGCCGAGGGGGTAGCGGATGCAGAGGGTGCAACAGAAGCGGAGGGGGTAGCCACCACGGAAGCCGAAGCGCTCGCGGTCGCCGAGGGGCTCACCGAAGCGGTTGCGGAGGGGGTTGCTTCCTGAACGGAACGAGCCTCAATCTTCACGGTCGCAGCCTTACCGCCGCGGGAGGTGTCGTTATCCTTCAGGGAGCCGGAGAGCAGGTACACGTCCACGGAGATGCGGTTCTCCAGGTCGTCCTGCCAGGGAATAGAAACGGAGAAGTTGCCCTTCTCGTCAGCCTTAACTTCCAGGTAGTCCTGGCCGTCAATCTTGACGGTGCCCTTGTTCAGCTTAATAGCGATAACGGAGCCGGAGGTGCCGTCCTGAGTCAGGAAGCCCTCGCCGGTAACCTTCAGGGTTTCGCCCTTGTACCAAACCTCAGAAATGTGGGAAGTAGCCTTGTCGGAGTAGACGTGAGTGACGGACTCTTCGCCGTTCTGAGCGAACGTTGCGGGGATTGCGGTAACCACCAGGCCGCAACCAATCAGGGCGGTGGCACCGAAGCGAGTGATAGTGTGTCGAATGTCCATCCCATCATTTTATCCTCGCGTAATGGGTGTATCCGCCTGTCCAGGGGCTATTTAAAATGAATTACGCCACAAAGTAGCACTTTCGTGCAGTTAATGACGGGCCAACTACAGGTCAGTGCACGCGCGGCAAAATTCGCCGGGCGCCAGCGTTACCCAGTCGTGCCGGCGCCACCTAGTTGTGCCAGTGCTACTTAGTCGTCAATCTCGTCAAGCATGAGCTCCAGCGCCTCACCCACGCCGCTACGCCACAGGTAGGTTGCCTTCGCATCGGCGCGTCCCGGACCTCCGTTAATGATGGCGACCGGTTTGCCGGCGCGCAGAGCCTCCAGCACAATCTTGTAGCTGCTCATGACCGCTACCGAGGAGCCGACCACCAGCAGCGCCGAACACTCGGCGAGCATGGCATCCTTGAGCGCTTTGCGTTCGGCGGGCACGGATTCGCCAAAGTACACCACGTCCGGCTTGAGGCGGGTCGAACCGCAGGCGAGGCAGGGCACCATCTGAAAATCGCGGATGTAGCGGTCGTCCAGTTCCACGTCACCGTCGGGGTTCACGCGCAGGTCTTCGTCTTCAAGGCGCGCCAGGTAGCCGGGGTTCGCCGCATCCAGGCGCGTATCGAGGCTTTCGCGCCCCTCATCCTGACCGCAGTCCAGGCACACAATACGCGACAGGTCACCGTGCAGCGCCAGCAGATTAGAGCTTCCGGCACGGGCGTGCAGACCGTCCACATTCTGCGTAATCACACCACTCACGGCACCCAGCTGCTCCAGCTCAGCGAGCGCATAGTGGGCACGGTTCGGCTGGGCGCGGCGCATGCGGCGCCAGCCCACGTAGGAGCGCGCCCAATAGCGCTGACGCGCGGCGTCATCGTAGCGAAATTCCTGGTAGGTCATGGGACGGTGATCGTGCAGGGAACCACCCGGGCCGCGGTAGTCGGGGATGCCGGATTCGGTGCTCACGCCCGCGCCGGTGAGCACGAGAACCTTACCCGCCTTGAGTAGCTCGGCAATACCCGCGGCGGCGTACCCCTCGTCGTGCGGGGTGGCGTTCTCGGAGACGACTCGCTGAATGGAGCGGATTGCGGCACGGTGCACGGAGGCGATTTCTTCGCGCTGTTCACCGGCTGCGGCAAAGTTCTGTTGGTCAGTCCAGCGGTCCATTCTTCTCCTCTATGCTCTGTGCTCTCGTACGTTGTTCTCGCACGTTAAAGGGCTGTGGGGCACCCCCTTTCGAGGGTACCCCACAGCCTATTTCTTATGGTTTCGAATGTGCAAACTCAGCCACAGGCTAAGTCCGCCCAGCAAGCCGGGCCCTGCCAAGTAACCGGGCCTATCCAGCCAGCCGGTTGAGTTTTAGTCCTCAGCCTTCTGCTCACGCTCGGAGGTCACCGACAGGCCGTCGCTGGCAACGTCCGGGTTCACGTCCACGGTCACGGTGTCGCCGTCGTGGATGGCACCGGAGAGGATGCCGCGAGCCAGGCGGTCACCGATCTCGCGCTGAACCAGGCGGCGCAGCGGGCGGGCACCGAACGCCGGGTCGTAGCCGGTCTTACCCAGCCACTCGAGGGCTGCCTCGGTCACGTTCAGGGTGAGGCGGCGGTCCTCCAGGCGCTTAGCCATGCTCTTGACCTGCAGACCCACAATCTGACCCAGGTTCTCAGCCGACAGGGGCTGGAACATGATGATGTCGTCCAGTCGGTTGAGGAACTCGGGGCGGAATGCCTGGTGCACAACCTCCATGGCCTTCTCGGAACGCTCGTCGAAGGGCAGGTCCTGGTTGACCAGGTACTGCGAGCCGAGGTTCGAGGTCAGGATCAGGATGACGTTGCGGAAGTCCACGGTGCGGCCCTGACCGTCGGTCAGGCGGCCGTCATCGAGCACCTGCAGCAGGATGTCGAAGACCTCGGGGTGTGCCTTCTCGACCTCGTCGAGCAGGACCACCGAGTAGGGGCGACGGCGTACAGCCTCGGTCAGCTGACCGCCCTCTTCATGGCCGACGTATCCGGGAGGGGCACCGACCAGGCGAGAAACGGTGTGCTTCTCGGAGTACTCGCTCATGTCGATACGCACCAGGGCGCGCTCGTCATCGAACTGGAACTCAGCCAGTGCCTTAGCCAGCTCGGTCTTACCAACACCGGTCGGGCCCAGGAACAGGAAGGAACCAATCGGGCGGTTCGGGTCGGAAATACCGGCGCGGGCACGGCGCACAGCGTCAGAGACAGCGACCACTGCGGCTTCCTGGCCAATGAGGCGGGCACCGATGCGCTTCTCCATTTCGAGCAGCTTCTCGGACTCACCCTGCATCATGCGACCTGCGGGAATGCCGGTCCAGGAGGAAATCACCTCGGCGATATCGTCCGCGGTGACCTCTTCGGAGACCATGGACTCGCTCTTGGCGGTGTCCTCGGCACGCTGTGCTTCTTCCAGCTCAGCCTGCTTTGCGGGAATCTCACCGTACAGCAGGCGGGATGCCTCAGCGAGGTTACCCTCGCGCTGTGCCACCTCTGCGCGGGAACGCAGCTCGTCAATCTGGGTCTTGATGTCACCCACACGGTTCAGGCTAGCCTTCTCGGCCTCCCAACGAGCGTTGAGGGCGTCAAGCTGTTCCTTCTTGTCAGCCATGTCCTTGCGCAGCGCCTCCAGACGCTCAACCGATGCGGGATCGGTCTCATCGGCAAGTGCCAGCTCCTCCATGGTGAGGCGGTCCACAGCGCGGCGCAGCTGGTCGATTTCCTCCGGTGCAGAGTCAATTTCCATGCGCAGGCGGGATGCTGCCTCATCAATCAGGTCAATTGCCTTGTCAGGCAGCTGACGGGAAGGAATGTAACGGTTAGACAGGGTTGCTGCGGCAACCAGCGCGGAGTCAGCGATCTGCACCTTGTGGTGTGCCTCGTAGCGTTCCTTCAGGCCGCGCAGAATACCGATGGTGTCATCCACGCTGGGCTCGCCCACGTACACCTGCTGGAAACGGCGCTCCAGTGCGGGGTCCTTCTCGATGTTCTCGCGGTACTCGTCGAGGGTGGTGGCACCAATCAGGCGCAACTCGCCACGAGCAAGCATGGGCTTGAGCATGTTGCCTGCGTCCATGGAACCTTCGGATGCGCCAGCACCGACAACGGTGTGAATCTCGTCGATGAAGGTCACAATCTGGCCCTCGGACTTCTTGATTTCTTCGAGGACTGCCTTCAGGCGCTCCTCGAATTCACCGCGGTACTTTGCGCCTGCGACCATGGAGCCCAGGTCCAGGCTAATCAGGGTCTTGCCGCGCAGGGATTCGGGCACGTCGCCAGAAACCATGCGCTGCGCCAGGCCTTCCACGACGGCGGTCTTACCGACGCCGGGCTCACCAATCAGCACGGGGTTGTTCTTGGTGCGGCGGGAAAGCACCTGCACAACGCGGCGAATCTCAGAGTCACGGCCGATGACCGGGTCGAGCTTGCCTGCGCGAGCAATAGCGGTCAGGTCGGTGCCGTACTTTTCGAGCGCCTGGAAGGTGCCCTCGGGGTCGGGGGTGTCCACGGTGCGGTCTCCTCGGACGGTGGGGATGGTCTGTGCGATGAGCTCTGCGGTAGCGCCGAGCTTGTGCATTGCGGTTGCGGTGCTATCGGTTCCGCTGGCAATGCCCAGCAGAATCATTTCGGTAGAAACGTAGGTATCTCCGAAGCCCTGGGCGCGGGTCTGTGCCGCCTGCAGAGCGGAAAGCGCTGCACGGCTGAGGGAGGCGTTCTGCACGGAGGCACCGGATGCCTTCGGCAGCTTCTTGATTTCGGCGGATGCTGCCTCGGAGATAGCGTCTACATCCAGGCCTGCAGCCTTGAGGACTGCTACGGCGACGCCTTCGCGCTGGTCCATGAGGGCCTTGAGGATGTGCGCGGTTTCAATAGTGGGGTTGCCGGCGGTTTGAGCGTTAGTATTTGCCGCCGAGATGACTTCTTGACTCTTGGTGGTGAACTTGTTGTCCATGGTGTTCCTTTCGCATTTCGAGGGGCTTATCCTATGCGCCCCCGCATTACATAACTTGAGTCTACTCCACTCAATTATGTTTCGCAAGCCTCCTGCAAAAAAATTTTCGTATTTTTCGCCCCACCTCACACCCCCTGACCCCCAAACAAAAGCCCCAGTCAAAACTGCATTGTTATACTGATCGGACTCTCGCTGGATTTGCTTGGGAGCCGCTCCCAAGTTGTTAGATGATTATGTTCCATTCATTGACTGAAGAAGGAGAGTGTCATGCTTGACGCGTTGACCATGTCTGACGGTCGTTCCATCCCTGCTCAGGGTTTCGGGGTTTTCCAGATTCCGGCCGAGCAGACTGCTGATGTGGTGGCTCAGGCTATTGAAGTCGGCTACCGCCATATCGATACCGCACAGTCTTACTTCAACGAGGAGACCGTAGGTGAGGGTATCCGTCGCAGCGGGATCGACCGCAGCGAACTGTTCGTCACTACGAAGGTCTGGTTGGACAACTATGGTGAGGATGCCACCTATGCCAGTGTGAAGGCTTCTCTGGAGAAGCTGGGGCTTGAATATGTGGATTTGATGCTGTTGCATCAGCCGTTCAATGATGTTTACGGTTCCTGGCGTGCCCTGGAGCAAGCCCAGGCGGATGGGCTGATTCGCTCCATCGGAGTGTCTAACTTCACTTCAGCTCGCCTGCATGATCTGGGTTCGTTCAACACTGTCTATCCGGTGGTTAACCAGATTGAGATTAACCCCTTCCATCAGCAGGTGGAGCGGGTTGCTGAGCTGCAAAAGCTCGGAGTTACCGTTGAAGCGTGGGCGCCCTTTGGTGAAGGCCGCTCAGGCATGTTCGACAATCCAGTGTTGGCTGGTATTGGCCAGCAGTACGGTAAGTCAGTGGCGCAAGTGGTGTTGCGCTGGCTGTATCAGCGTGGGATTGTGGCACTGTCCAAGTCAGTACACCCGGAGCGGATGCAGCAGAACTTCGCGATTGATGATTTCGCTCTGACTGAGGCGGATATGGCCACTATCGCAGGTTTGGACGCCGGGGCGTCATTGTTCTTTGATCACGAGGCAACCGGCACGGTGGATTACTTCACCGATCTGATTGCTCAGCGACGTAACAACAGCTAAGGCACTCATGAGTAGGTTGTATTCAACGAAGGAGGCAGCTGAGGTCAGTGGTATCGCGGTTGAAACCGTGCGCTACTACTGCAAAATCGGTCTAGTCCCCCGAGTAGTGCGAGATGAGAACAACTACCGTGTCTTTGACGACCACGACATCGCCTGGCTCAAGGGCCTGCACTGCCTGCGCGAATGCGGCATGGGTATCGAGCAAATGCGCCATTACATGGAACTTTGTCTCCAGGGAGAAGAGAGCATCCCGGAGCGCGAAGTCATGCTGATTGCGCAACGCCAGGTTGTTGAGGACAAAATCGCGCTACTTAAGGAGAATCTGGAGTTTATTGATTCGAAGATGGAGTTCTATGCCGGAGTGCGTTCCGGCGAGATTGAATACCAATCGAATCTGTTGCCCCCAGCGTCATCTGAGACTGCCTGATTAGCGGCTCTTCCGAGTTGAGTGTGGGTGACCGGGTGTTGAGCGGGGTTGAGGGTAGAGGTCGAGATCCTTATAAAAGTAAAATGTCTGGAAAAAGGTGTCACACAGGCGCAGATGGTTGGCACCTCCGCACCGTATATTAGTAGGCCGATAAACAAGAAAGAGGGCATCATCAATAAGGTCTTTGTTGATATGCTCGATAAGCTACGCTACGACTTGTCTATGTGAAGAAGAAAGGGGCTCCTGAAAAATGAGCAAAGAAAGACTCACCGCATTTACGGATGCGATATTGGCGATCATCATGACAATATTGGTGCTGGAACTTGAGAAACCGGCGACAGCTGACTGGGCATCGTTTTGGGCACTCAGGGCGCATTTCTTCTCCTATGCGATTTCCTTCTTCTGGCTTGGCGCCATGTGGGTGAATATGCATAACCATTGGCACAGGATCGAGAAGATAGACAACAAGGTGATCTGGTGGAGCATCATCATGCTGTTTTTCGCCTCTTTCTTCCCGTATGTGACAGACTTTGTGAGCGACCACTTCACAAGCCTTTTTGCACAGATGCTTTACAGCGCGGTGGTGATTTGTGTTTCACTATCCAACATGGCGCTTGCGCGAGCGGTCGAAAGGGCTAATGGCTCGACGAGCGCGTTGGACTATAGTAACCGGAAAATCGTTGCGGCTGACCTGAGCATTAAGGCAATTGGCATTGTTCTGGCGATCTTTGTTTATCCGCCGATTAACATGTTTGCAGTTATTCTGGCAGGATGTGAGGTGACCTTCCTACCACATATTGTGAATCGAAAAAACAAAAAACGAGGTGAGATCGATGCTGCATGATCCACATCTGGATTTATTCCTGCAGGTGAACGCAATACCCGGATACCTGTGCGGCTTCACCTCTTGACCAGACTGATGGGCGGGGAAGCGGCTCTTCTTCATCTTCCAGGGAGCAGCTCCAACACCCGCGATGCTGGAACGCGCCGAGTCCACCGTGAGCCGCTTCGCCGGGCTCTACGGCATGGAGTACATGGGCATGGCAACCAATGCGAGAGAGGCTGCCGATCTGGCTAGTAAGATAGCGAAATAACGAAAAAGAAAGCCTCCGGACCTTCTGGTTCGGAGGCTTTCTTTTTCGTTCTGCCCGGAAAGAGCTCCTTGCCGGAGTACCATGGGTAGCGAACGGCTTTATCGAGCGTGTGCGTTTTCGTAGGCGTCCTTGATTTCTTCTGGCAAATCGTCGGGAATCAGCGCCTACCAGCCTGTCCCATCCCCGAAATCGCTCGCCTGGGCCGAACCCTACGCATGTGGAAGGACCCGCTCGACGCCTACTTCGATACCGGCGGAGCAAGCAACGCGCCGCACGGAAGCCATCAACGGACATTATTGAACTAGGCAGACGCACCGCCAGAGGCTACCGCAACCCCACCAACTACCAACTCCGAATGCTCCTCATCGCAGGAGGCCTAGATGCCTCCACCCACACTCAACTCTGAAGAGCCACTAATACTGCTTGCTTCGTAAGATGTGACGCCGCATTCACCTAGGTTGAACACTCAAGGTATTCACTCACTGGTTAACATTTTTGGCTTGTTTCGGGGGTTACTTCAGGTTCGGCCGCATCCGGGTCGATTGCTACATCTTCGCCACGCACCGCAAGCCCCTGACCCCGAACAAAAGCCCCAGTCAAAACCGCATTGTTATACTGACCGGACTGGGTACTTGCGAGGCTGGGCGCTTGCTGGCTCCCGCAACAATTACAGTCACGAATGGGGACCCACATGAAAATACTGATTCTAGGTGCAACCGGCCGCACCGGTTACTTCTTCACCCGCAAAGCCCTAGAGGAGGGGCACACCGTCACCGCCTACGTGCGCAACCCCCATAAGGCGCGAACGCTACTGGGAACCCACCCGAACCTCACGATTATTCCCGGCGACCTCAACGATGCCGAGCAGCTCGCCGCAGCTTCTTCCGAGCAGGACGTCATGGTGAGCATCCTAGGCCAGAAAGCCACGGTGCGAGAGTTTCTCTCCTCCACGTTCATGCAGGAGCGTCTGCCCATCATCATGGAGGCGGTCACGGGCGCAGGCGTAAAGCACTGCGTTCTGATGAGTGCCTACGGTGTGGGCGATACGGTACGGACCGCGTCCCTGCCCATGCGCCTGGTGTGCAAGGTCATCATGCGCGGCATTTTTACCGACAAGGTTAAGGCGGACGCCCTGGTCGCCGAATACCAGCCGTATATTTCGCGTGCGCATCCGGGCAGGCTGACCGATAAGCCCGGTAAGGGCGGGGTGAAGGTATTTGACATGGCTAAGGTCGAGCGAACTCCAGGCATCCCCACGATTTCCCGTGAGGACGTCGCCGATGCACTGCTCACTATCGCCAAGAACCCCCAGAACGCGGGCACAGATTTTTTGGTGACGACTGGGGACGCTACCCTACGCTCTCCCCAGAAATAAACCGGTAGGCTTAATGACATGACGACTACGAATACCTTCCCCGCCGCTATTCTCTTCGACCACGACGGAACCCTCGTCGATACTGAACCCGTATGGGCTGCCGCAAAGGTTGCTCTCACCGCAGAATTTGGTGGCACCTGGACTGAGCAGGACACCCTAGACTGCCTGGGCCTATCCATGCAGTTCACCCTGGATCGCCTGCGTGAGCGCGGCGTAAACCTGCCGGACGAGGAGATTAACGATCGACTGGTGGCAAAGGTGCACGAAACCCTGGCGCAGCAGCCGGTCGAGTTCCTGCCCGGCGTTGAGCGTTTCCTCTTGGAGGTTCGCGATGCGCAGATTCCGGCGGCAGTCGTCACGAATGCGACCACCTCCGTGGCTCGCCGCACCGCGAATGCGGCACCCGAGGGCACGTTCTCGGTGGTTATTGGCAACGACGAGACCACCCACCCCAAGCCCAATCCGCAACCCTACCTTTTGGCAGCCGAGCGCCTGGGCGTTGACCCGACTCAGTGCGTGGCAATCGAGGATTCCCCTTCGGGTGTGCGCAGTGCAACCGCGGCGGGTATGCGCGTCATTGTTGTGCCGGGCGAGCTGGAGGTTCCGGCGGAGCTGGGCACCGCGCGCCTCAAGCATGAGGAGCTGACCCTGGAGGCGGTTCGCGCGCTGGCGTAGCCGCGTAGTTTGCAGGCTGAAAGCTCTACAGAAAACTGAATACGCTTCACCATAAAGGGTGGGATGCGCGATATGAGATACCGCGCCTCCCACCCTTTGTGCGCGCCTGAGCGGTGAGCCACGCGGGCATTTGGGGCTGGCACGTTTGGGCAGGAGCTTTTAAGTGCGGCACGACACACAGATGACAATTTATTACGAATTACTCAAAATAACTTTGACAGTTGTTCCTTAAAATGATTTACTCATAATAACGATTCGGCGGGGCAACAAATCCCACCGAACCACAAACATCACAGCATCATGAAGGAGACCATCATGGCATTCGCAAACTACACCGCACCCGGCCTGACCCTCGAAGAAGGCAAGGGCATTTCCGTGGTTCTCCAGGCACGTCTGCATGACCTGAACGACCTGCACCTGCTGCTGAAGCACGCTCACTGGAACGTGACCGGCCCCGGCTTCATCGCCGTTCACGAAATGATTGACCCCCAGGTCGACACCGTCCGCGAGTTCGTCGACGCCATCGCAGAACGTATGGCGACCCTGGGTGCAACCCCCAACGGCCTGGCTGGCGCACTCGTCGCACAGCGCACCGTCGAGGACTACCCCGTCGGCCGCGCACGCGTTGCTGACCACCTGCACGCCCTGAACGACGTGTACACCCGTGTGATCAAGGATCACCGCAAGGCGATTGCATTCGCTGGCGAGTCCGACCCCGTCACCGAGGACCTGCTGATCGGTCAGACCGCTGAGCTGGAGAAGTTCCAGTGGTTCATCCGCGCGTTCCTGGAAAACGGCGAAGGCAACATCTAAGCCGCAACCATCTAAGTTGTAGCCTCTAAACTGCAGCCTACTTATGGCGGCACGTCATATAGGCGTTAGCTTGTAGAGTCACGAAACCGGGCGGGTGCGCTCTCCTTATGGAGGGTGCACCCACCCGGCTTTTTATGCTCGAAGCTGCCCCGCTTCTTCCCGGCACTTTTACCTTTCCCGCCCCTTGAATCCTCGCCCGTGCGGTATCACAAAGTACGTTGAGGCGAACATGATTATCGGGTTAGGCCGTCCTAGATTTTCTGTTCGGAGTGCTCTACAGTGGTTCACTGATCAACTCAGAACACACAGATTAAACGCATGATTGCGCGCCCGGGAGATACCCGGCGCGACCCGCATCCGGCGGAAAGAGAGATATGAGCACGCACGCCCCGAACGAGCACGGCGAAGACACGTACGGCGAGCAGACCGAGAAACTTCAGGCTGACGCAGCCGAGCACAAGCCGACCCGCCACAGTGCGGTTACTTCCCCCTCCCCCGCGCAGATTAAGCGTTGGCGCCGCTACTTGGCTGATGAAGAGTCGGAGGCGCGCATCTACCGCTACCTGGCTCGCCGTGCCGAGGGCACCGACCGCGAAATCTTGCTGCAGGTTGCCGAGGCGGAGAAGCGTCACCAGCAGCATTGGCGTGACATGCTCGGCGAACACGCGAATGTGCACGTGCGCCCGTCCATGCAGTCTCTGGTGCTGCAGTTCTTGGCGAAGAACTTCGGTTCGGTATTTATTCTGGCGATGGCTCAGCGCGCCGAGTCCCGCTCCCCCTACGCTGAGGATCCGGACGCCACCGAGGAAATGGCGGCTGATGAGGCGATTCACGAGGAAATTATCCGTGCCCTGGCGACCAGTGGCAGGGAGAAGCTTTCGGGTAATTTCCGTGCGGCGGTCTTTGGCGCTAACGACGGTTTGGTGTCGAACCTGGCGTTGACTATGGGTATTACTGCCTCGGGCGCATCCAGCTCAATGGTCCTGCTCTCGGGTATTGCGGGTCTGCTGGCGGGTGCACTGTCGATGGCTGCGGGTGAGTTTGTATCTGTGCGTTCTCAGCGCGAGCTGCTGGATGCCTCCCAGCCGACCCAGGTGACCCTGCGTGTTGCGCACGATTTGGATTTGGACTCGAACGAGCTGGAGCTCATTTACCGCGCCCGCGGCATGGAGCCGGAAGCGGCGCATCACCGTGCGATGGAGCGTTTCGGCTACTTGGATTGTGACTGCGATCCGTCGCTGTCTCACCGCGAGGATGAGGATCGTGAGGAGAATGTGGCTTTGGGTACCGATATTGGTGCCGCCGCTGCTTCGTTTGCGTTCTTTGCTTCGGGTGCACTGGTTCCGATTCTGCCCTATATCTTTGGCTTGTCGGGTGTATTCGCGATGGTGCTGTCTCTGCTGTTTGTGGGTGCGGCGCTGGGCTTCACCGGCGGCGTGGTGGGTCTGCTTTCGGGCGCTTCCCCGCTCAAGCGCGGTATTCGCCAGATTCTAATTGGCTTCGGCGCGGCGTTTGTGACCTACCTGCTGGGTCTGGCCTTCGGCACGACGGTCGGCTAGTTGCAACACCCCCCAATAAGCTCTCAACAAGTGTATATAGCCGCTCTGGAATTCGTTTTCAAGCATTTGAGAACTATACAGATGCAGAAATCCCCCGGTGGATACATTCAGTGTATCCGCCGGGGGTTTTCTATATGTTCTTACCCTGCATGAGGGGTTGATCTATTACGGGTGAATCTCCGCGGTGGTGGCCTGACCGGAAACGCTCTCCGAGCCGGTTGCGCCATTGCCGGAGTAGGTCAGGTTAGCGACCTGCACGCTGGAGGTCTGCTTGTACGAGACCCAGCCGTCATTTGCCGGGAAGCGCAGCTGCGCCGGCATGAAGTTGGTCTGGCTGTAGTACTTGGTGCCGGACTGCTTCATGGTGTACGCCTTGCTGGTGGTGTAGACGATACGACCCTTGAAGGTGTAGGTGCCGTCGGAGTTTTTGGTGACGGTCGGTACTTCTGCGGTCCAGGTGCCAGCGGTCTGTGCCACGGACAGGTACTTTGCCTGGCCTGCGGAGGCTACCAGTTCGGTGGTCTTACCGGTCAGCTTGCGACCGGAGGGGGCCCATGCCTGGCCGTTGATCTTACCGAACTTAAGGAGCGACTGGGCACTGGCGGAGACGGTGTACTCAACCTCGGTCACGAAGGTCGCACCCGCTGCGAGGGTGACGCTGCTACCGGGGATGTAGCCGGTGCCGGTTGCGGTGTCCTTGGTCGGTACGGACCACCAGAAGCCGCTGGAGGACATGTACGCGCCGTTTGCGCCGGTCTGGGAGTTGGTGACGGGGGTGAACTTACCTTCACCGTTGACGTAGGTTGCGCTCTTGGGCTTGGAGGTTGCGTCGTCCCAGTTGATGTCGGAGTCGGGGGTGCCGGAGGCGGTGAAGTGTGCCTCGGGGCTTGCCGGGTTGATGGTGCCGGTGTTGTTGGAGGATGCGTAGCCGACGTAGCCGCCGTTGTTCTGCACGCTGACGTACACGCCGTACTGCACGCCGGGGGTTTCCTTGGATGCTGCGTATGCGGGTACTGCTGCGGAGGCTGCGACGACGGGTGCGGACCAGACGCCTGCCTTGGCGATAGTGCGGCGAGAGATGGGCTGAGTCATGAGTGTGGTGATCTCCTGTGAGTGGTGGTGTTTCTTGAAACCTGGTTAGAGAATCATTCTGACTAGGCTCGATGTCCTCAAGTATACAAAGGTTATGGTCGTACTTACATCTTTTTGTGGCACTGTGTGCACAAGCTTACTTTCTAGTGCAATATTTGCGGGTGCCAGCGGGGGGCGTTAAAAGCACAGATGCCGGCAGTCTTTCGACTACCGGCATCTGCCGCAATACTATGCTGTTTACTTCGCTGCGAAGATTTCGCGCATCAGGTTTGCAGCCTCGGAGGGGGTCTTACCGACCTTCACGCCTGCTGCTTCCAGAGCTTCCTTCTTCGCCTGAGCGGTACCGGAGGAACCGGAGACAATAGCGCCTGCGTGGCCCATGGTCTTACCCTCAGGAGCGGTGAAGCCTGCAATGTAACCAACGACGGGCTTGGTCACGTTTGCCTTGATGTACTCTGCAGCACGCTCCTCAGCGTCACCACCGATCTCACCAATCATGACGATTGCTTCGGTCTCGGGGTCAGCTTCGAAAGCTTCCAGAGCGTCGATGTGGGTGGTGCCGATGATGGGGTCGCCACCAATACCGATAGCGGTGGTGAAACCAATGTCGGACAGTTCGTACATCAGCTGGTAGGTCAGGGTACCGGACTTGGAGACCAGACCGATCTTGCCCTTGCCGGTGATGTTCGCCGGGATAATACCAACCAGGCACTCCTCGGGGGAGATGATGCCGGGGCAGTTGGGACCGATGATGCGGGTGATCTGCTTGCCGTTCTCGTCCACGGATGCCTTAGCAGCTGCCCAGAACTCTGCGGAGTCCTGAACCGGAACGCCCTCGGTGATGACGACGACGAGGCCGATCTTAGCCTCGATAGCCTCGAGAACTGCTGCCTTGGTGAAGGCCGGGGGAACGAAGACGATGGAGACGTTCGCGCCGGTCTTCTCCATAGCCTCAGCTACGGAACCGTACACGTTCAGCTCGATGTCGGAGCCGTCCTTCGCCTTGTGGGTGACGGTGGTGCCAGCCTTGCGAGCGTTCACGCCGCCCACAATGTTGGTGCCTGCTGCGAGCATGCGTGCGGTGTGCTTGGTACCCTCGCCACCGGTGATGCCCTGAACGATGACCTTGGAGTCCTTGTTCACAAAGATAGACATATTACTTCCTTGAAATCCTTTGCTGGCGATTACGCCTTGTGAGCGAGCTCTGCTGCCTTGTCAGCGCCGGAGTCCATGGTCTCAGCCAGAACAACCAGCGGGTGGTTCGCCTCGGAGAGGATACGGCGACCCTCAGCAACGTTGTTGCCGTCCAGGCGCACAACCAGGGGCTTGGTTGCTGCGTCGCCCAGAATCTCCAGAGCCTTCACAATGCCGTCTGCCACTGCGTCACATGCGGTGATGCCGCCGAAGACGTTCACGAAAACGCTCTTGACCTGCTCGTCGCCCAGAATGATTTCCAGGCCAGCAGCCATAACCTCAGCGGACGCGCCGCCACCAATATCAAGGAAGTTTGCGGGCTTGACGTTGCCGTGGTTCTCACCAGCGTATGCAACGACGTCCAGGGTGGACATAACCAGACCTGCACCGTTACCAACGATGCCGACCTCGCCGTCCAGCTTCACGTAGTTCAGGTCGAACTGCTTTGCCTTAGCTTCCAGCGGGTTCTCAGCGGACTTGTCCACGAGAGCCTCGTGCTCGGGCTGGCGGAATTCTGCGTTGTCGTCCAGGGAGACCTTGCCGTCCAGGGCGAGGATGGTGCCCTCGGGGGTCAGAACGAGGGGGTTAACCTCAACCAGGGTTGCGTCTTCCTTGGTGTAGACTTCGCCCAGCTTGACGAGAACGGGAACAACCTTCTCCTGCAGTTCTGCGGAGAAACCTGCTGCCTTAGCAATTTCTTCAGCCTTAGCCTGGTCCAGGCCGACCAGCGGGTCAACCTCGATCTTTGCCAGTGCCTCGGGACGCTCAGCAGCGAGCTGCTCAATTTCCATACCGCCTTCAACCGAGCACATTGCCAGGTAGGAGCGGTTTGCACGGTCCAGCAGCAGGGAGAAGTAGTACTCTTCGGCGATGTCTGCGCCGTCAGCGACCAGCACGCGGTGAACGGTGTGGCCCTTGATGTCCATGCCGAGAATTGCCTTAGCGTGCTCGTAAGCTTCTTCGGGGGACTTTGCGAGCTTAACGCCGCCAGCCTTACCGCGGCCGCCGGTCTTAACCTGAGCCTTGATGACGGTCAGGCCGCCAATTTCCTCAGCTGCTGCCTTTGCTTCTTCAGGGGTGGTCGCAACAATGCCCTTGAGCACGGGAACGCCGTGCTTGGCGAAGAGCTCGCGCGCCTGGTATTCGAAAAGGTCCACAGGTGTCCTTCTTCTTCGAAGTGGTGCCGAGTACTGGTGCACTCGGCCTGGTCATTAGAGGAGGTTCCCCCATGCGGCCGGTACGGTGCGATAGGGGTCTCTCGCACCCGGCGCACACGCATCATTGACGCGGGGAATTTCTCTCGTCTCTACTCTATCGGATTCGGCGTGAGCTCGCACTCACAGAGCCCCAAATCTGAGATTTTAGCGACTCAGCTCACACATATTTTGGGTACGTTTTACCCAAAGGTTGCGTACCGGGTAACTAACCCGAGCACGCGGCGCCCCATCCGCCGCGAAATACCGGCGAAAACGCGACATTACCGCCGCGCGCAGAAGAGCATCCGGGCCTTTCTCACCAGGCGGACAACACGCCCGGTACAGCGCACAAAAGAGGAGCGGGCACCCGCAGGTACCCGCCCCTCCATCGGTACTATCAGGTTCTCAGCCCTGACCCGTTAGCTCACCTTCTCCAGCGGCGCGTAACGCAGCAGCAGACGCTTCTCTTCCGAGCCGAAGCGCACCTTCGCCACGGTCTTATCGCCGCTACCCTCAACGGCGAGCACGCGGCCCTCACCGAACTTGGTGTGGCGCACGGTATCGCCGACCGCCAGGGTCGGGATTTCCTTGCTCTGGTGCACGCGGGAGCGGTTCGTCACCTTCGAGGAGGCGGCAGCCGCCGCCAGCCCGTAGCTTGCCGAGCCGTTAATATCCGCGGTGGACGGCTCGGAACGGCGTGCGGGGCGGGACTCGTAGGGGTCGTACGAGCCACGCGAGCCACCGGAGCTGTAACCTCCCGAGCCGTAGCCGCCCGAGTAGCCGCCGGAACCGTAGCCGGAGCTGTATCCGGAGCGCGAACCGCCCGAGTAACCGCCACCGTACGAGCTACCGTAGGAGCTGCCTCCATAGGAACCACCGCCGCGAGCGCCGTACGCGCCCATGCCGGAGGCACCAAAACCAGAGAAACCGGCGGTGCGCTTCCACTCGATCAGCTCCTCCGGGATCTCCTCCAGGAAGGGCGAGGGCGGGTTGAACTGGCTCTTGCCCCACATGGTGCGGGTCTCGGAGCGGGTCAGGTACAGGCGCTCCATGGCGCGGGTCAGACCCACGTACGCAAGGCGGCGTTCCTCGCTCATTTCCTTCTCGTCGGTCAGGGCGCGCTGGTGCGGGAACAGGCCGTGCTCCATGCCGGTCAGGAACACCACGGGGAACTCCAGACCCTTGGCGGTGTGCAGGGTCATGAGGGTGACCATGCCCTGCGCCTTCGCCTCGGCAGCTTCGGCGGCAATCTGTGCGGCGGAGGCGTTCTCACCCTCCGCGCTGGCGGGACGGTTCGGGATCGAGTCAGCATCGGCAACCAGCGCCACGTGTTCGAGGAACTGCTCCAGGTCGGCGCCGGGGTTCTCGGTCTCGAACTCAACCATGGCGTCGAGCAGCTCGGAGAGGTTCTCCACGCGCGACTCGTCCTGAATGTCCTTAGAGGCGCGCAGAGCCGCCAGGTACCCGGTCTGCTCCAGGACCGCTTCCAGGCAGGTTGCGGCGGGTTCGGTGCGGGCAATCTGCGCCAGGTCATCCATGAGGCGCACAAACTCGGCGTACTTCTTCACCGCGGCGGCGCCCAGGCCGGGGATGTCGGCTGCCTGGCGTGCGGCGGCGTAGAAGGAGATGCGGTTTGCACTCGCGTACTCCGCCACCACGGACTCAGACTTGGCACCGATACCGCGCTTGGGCTCGTTGAGGATGCGGCGCACGTTCACGTCGTCATCGGGGTTGCTCAGGGCGCGCAGGTAGGCGAGCGCGTCCTTGATTTCCTTACGCTCGTAGAAGCGGGTACCACCGACCACGCGGTAGGGCAGGCCGGCGCGCATGAGCATGTCCTCGAGGGTTCGGGACTGCGCGTTGGTGCGGTAGAAGATTGCGACGTCACCGGGCTGCACGCCGTGCTCGTCCGCCAGACGGTCAATTTCGCGGGTGATGTAGCGTGCCTCGGCGTGCTCGGATTCGGCGACGTAACCGATAATCTTCGCACCCGCGCCGGAGGCGGTCCACAGCTTCTTAGGGCGGCGGTCGGGGTTGCGCTCAATGACCGCATTCGCCGCCGAGAGGATGTTCTGCGTGGAGCGGTAGTTCTGCTCGAGCAGGATCGTGTGGGCGTTCGGGTAGTCCTTCTCGAAGTCCGTGATATTGCGGATATCCGCGCCGCGGAAGGCGTAAATGGACTGGTCGGAGTCACCCACCACGGTCAGTTCGGCAGGGGGCACCGCGTCCGGGTAGGGGCCGCGATCAGCCGGCGCCTTCACGTGGGCGCCGACCAGTTCACGCACCAGCTGGTACTGGGCGTGGTTCGTGTCCTGGTACTCGTCCACGAGGATGTGGCGGAACTTGCGGCGGTAGTAGTTGGCGATTTCGGGGAACTTCTTCAGCAGGAAGACGGTGCGGCCAATCAGGTCGTCAAAGTCGAGGGAGTTGGCGGCGCGCAGACGCTGCGTGTAGACGGTGTAAATCTGCGCGATGGTCTTCTCGTACGGGTTATCGCTAGCCACGCGGGAGGCGTACGCCTCAGCGCTGACCAGTTCGTTCTTCAGCGCGGAAATACGGTTGCCCATTGCCTTGGCGGTGAACTTCTTGGTGTCCAGGTTGAGCTCTTTGATGATGAGGCTCAGCAGGCGCTGCGAGTCGGTCGAATCGTAGATGGTGAAGGTGGACTTCAGGCCCAGGGCGGCGGCCTCACGGCGCAGCACGCGCACGCAGAAGCTGTGAAAGGTCGAGATCCACATGTGCTTGGCGCGCGGGCCGACCAGCGCCTCGATACGTTCACGCATTTCGGCGGCAGCCTTGTTGGTGAAGGTGATGGCGAGGATCTGGCCGGGGGTCGCGCGGTGGGTTGCAAGCAGGTAGGCGATGCGGTGGGTGAGCACGCGGGTCTTGCCGGAGCCGGCGCCCGCGACGATGAGCAGGGGCGAGCCGGAGTGCAGCACGGCTTCTTCCTGGCGTTCGTTGAGCCCGGCGGTGAGGGAGGCGGGGTCCACCGCATTGAGGCTGTGGGTGCGTTCGCCGTAGGGGTCGGCGGGGTCGAAGTCATCGCCGTAGCCGCCGACTCGGTAAGCGGGCGGCATGAAGTCGCCGAGCGGGTCTGCGGCGGTGAAGGCTGCGGGCACGCCGGGTTCAGGAACGGGCGCGCTATTAGCAGGGGTACCGTAGGCGGGCATGCCGGTAGGCAGGGCTGCGGGTACGTCCTGTGCGGGCGCTTCCATCACCGGAGCATCCATCACTGCGGCGTCCATGGGAGGGGCGTAGTAGTCGTCCTCGGCAGGGGGTACGTCGTAGTAGGGATCGAAGGGCGGCTCGTCAGCCGGTGCAAGGTCAGCCGGTGCGGGTGCTGCGGGGGTGACGAGTTCGGCGGCGAAGAGGCCGTCCTGTTCGGTGAAGGGCTGCTTCTGCTGTTCGGGCTTGTCGCTCATCATCTACCTCGCTGCCTAGAATACACGTTCGATATTCCATGCTACCGCATTTACTCCGCGGCTCCCACCCGTTCGGTCAATCAGCCTCACAACCTAAATCGGCAACGGCACACCGGTGGCGCAGAATAGTCATGCTAGGATGACCGCATGACCCAGACCTTACCTCCGAGCCTCTCAATAGCCCTATGGTGCAATGGCTCAGCCGATGAAGCCGCACGGTTCTATACCAGGGTTTTTCGCGATGCTTCCATCATTGAACAGGTGCCCGGATTCACGACGATTCTAAACATCCACGGTTTCCAGCTCTCGCTCATTAATGGTGATGACCGGTACGTCCCGAACCAGTCCATCAGTTGCATCCTAAACTTTGACCCGCTCCTCTTCGGTGGTGAGGCGCAAGCGCGAGCATACCTCGATGAACTCTACGAAGAGCTAAGTACCGGCGGTGTGCTGATGGAACTGGGTGAGTATCCTTTCTCCCCACGCTACGCCTGGGTGCGTGATCGTTTTGGTATGACCTGGCAGCTGATGCTTACCAATCCTGCAGGCGACCCGCGACCCTTCGTCGTGCCTTCTTTCATGTTTGGCGGCACGAATCACGGCAATGCAGAAGAAGCCACCAACGGCTGGATTTCCATGTTTGATGATGCCCGCCGCGGCACCCTGTACCACTATCCGGAAGGTAGCCCCTTTGAGGCAGATGCGGTCATGTTTACCGACTTCAACCTGCACGGCACCTGGATGGCGGCTGCTGATTCCGGCACTTTCCACGATTTCACATTCACGCCGGGGGTTTCGGTAGTTCTTTCGTGCCGTACTCAGGAGGAGGTTGATTACTATTGGGAGCAGCTCTCGGCTATACCTGAGGCGGAGCGTTGCGGCTGGTGTGTAGATCGCTGGGGTATTTCTTGGCAGGTTGTCCCGCATAATATTGCTGAGCTGATGACGGATAAGGCCGCTCGCGAGAAGATCCTGCTGATGGGCAAGATTGACCTGTCTCAGCTATAACGTATTTTCTTGAGTACTCGTTACGTGCAGAAACAGAGAAACCGCCCGCGCCTGCTACTGCAAGCGACGGGCGGTTTTCTCGTACCGGCGTAAATACCGGTTCTGTGTGCCCCCGAGACGATTCGAACGTCCGACACCTTCTTTAGGAGAGAAGTGCTCTATCCCCTGAGCTACGAGGGCGTACCTATCCAGTATAAAGCACCCCGCACCGCGAGTCCGCACAGCCCTTGTCCACCGCCCTGTGTTCACCGCCCGAAGACACCCGCACCCGGCGGCAGAACCGCTCCTACAATATACGAATGAGCATCTACATTGACCCACCCACCTGGCCCGCGCACGGCACCGTCTTCTCACACCTCATCTCCGATGTGTCCCTGGCGGAACTGCACGAGTTCGCCGCAGCGGCGGGCATCAGTGAGCGTGCCTTCGACCGCGACCACTATGATGTTCCGGCGCACCTCTACGATGAGCTGGTTCGGGCGGGCGCAAAGGAGCTCAGCGGTGCACAGCTGACTCGCACGCTCATTGCCAGCGGTCTACGGATTCCCCTGCAGGAACGCCCGGAAAAGATTCGCCCGCGTCTGCTTCGCGCCTGGGAGGCGGCGTTTGCGCCCCGCCTTAATACACCCCGCCTCAAGCATGTGGAGGCCCCTGCCGTGAACCAAGCTCAACTCACGGCGCAGGTGGCGGAACTGGGTGAGAACCTGCTGCAGGCGTGGGAGCATCCGCACCGCGCCTACCACCACAGCGGGCACCTTTCGCAGATGCTCACCGATTTGGACCGCCTCTACGCACACCGCACGCAGGGTTCTACTCCCCTGGCATTGGTTCTGGCGGCGTGGTTCCACGATGCGGTCTATGAGGGCGCGCCGGGTGAGGATGAGCGCCGTAGCGAGCAGCTGGCGAACACCTCCCTGGAGCCGCTGGTTACCGCAGGCCTACTCAGCGGTGACGAGCTGCAGATGGTGAGCCTTCTGGTGCGCGCCACGGCAACCCACGAGCTGCCCGAGCCTGCCGACCTACCGGCGGGCTATGAGCCGGCGGATATTCAGTTTTTCCTCGATGCCGATATGGCTATCCTGGCGGCTGATTCGGCACGCTATCGCCGCTACCTGCGCGGGGTGCGTAGCGAGTATTCCCATTTTGACGATGAGGCGTTCCGTGCCGGTCGTACGACCTTCCTGCGTTCAATCCTAGGGCGTAAGCGCATCTTCCTCTCCGAACAGGCTCTGCATCTCTGGGAGGAGCCCGCGCGGGCCAATCTGCAGGCAGAGCTCAGCGAGTGGGCGCAGGACCCGCAGGGGCTTCTGCAGGCTCTCGCATCCTAGCCGCATACACTTAAAACACATACCGCCGAGAATGCACCCGTACTAAGGCGCATTCTCGGCGGTATTTTCATAGAATCTCTCGGGTACGCAAAAAGCGCCCACCCCGTGTGGGGTAGGCGCCTTTTGAGAAGTATGTTGGGCTAGACCCAGCTCTTATGCGCTAAGGCTTAGAGAGCGGTGTAGTAGCCGTCAACGGACATCCAGGAGGTGGGGTGCACCAGGGTACCGTTGGTGGGGTTCAGAGCGGAGATCATCTTGCCGTCGCCCAGGTAGATACCAACGTGGCTGTAGCCGTTCTGGAAGACGATGTCGCCGGGCTGGGGGTTAGCGGTCGGGCGCAGCTCGTTCTTCATTGCGTAGGTGAAAGCGGTCAGCTTGATGCCGTGCTGAGCGAAAACCCAGGAGGTGAAGCCGGAGCAGTCCCATGCACCGAAGGTCTTGCCGCCCCAAACGTATGCGCCGCCCAGGCCGCTCATTGCGGTTGCAACGATTGCGTCGCGGGATGCGTTACCGGTGGAAGCTGCGGGAGCAGCGGGTGCCGGAGCTGCAACGGGTGCAACGTAAGCCTGCTGTGCCTCAGCCTGGGGTGCTACGTAGGAGGTCTCAACTGCGGGAGCAGCGGGTGCCTCGGTTGCTGCGGGAGCAACGTAGGTCTGCTGTGCCTGAGCCTGGGGTGCAACGTAGGTGGTTGCGGGGGTGTTGTAGCTGGTGTAGTCGAACTCGTAGTTGGTGTAGTCGTAGGACAGATCAGCAGCAGCGGGGATCTGTGCAAATGCGTTCGCGGGAACGGTCGAGCCGAGCAGGATTGCGCCTGCTGCGAGGGTTGCACCTGCGGTACGTACGATCTTGTTAGCCATTGGTAATTCCTCCATTGCCTGACGAGGTGAGCTGTCGGGCTCGAGCATGGATTCGCTCGGCCACCGAAGTGACTTAGCCCCGAGGCCTCTCGATTGAGAAGCCGTATCCCAGCTTGGGGATTGGGTCCCCCGCTTCTGCCATATTGGGTAGACGTTCATCGAAGCGTTGGCAGAACTCAGCGGAACCGCTTCGACGGTGCCCTCTTACGATTAGGATTTGGGCACAGAAAAGAGAATACACAGAAAACTCCCAGTTGTCACCTCTTTCAGCCTTAAATTTTGGACTTTCACCCCCGGCGGAACAGAGCGGATTGGACTGACTAGACACCCGTTTATTTGTGGGAGCTTAAGCGACTTAAGGCGCTTGACTAGGCATTTCACAAGGATGCACATTCGCTTTTAAGGCACCACCACCCCTTAAGGACAGGGTTCAAAACTCTTAAAAATGAGCCTCGTCTCTTAAGCGTCCACCCTCAGAGATTGCTCAGATACCGGCGTTTCCCTCAGTTTCAACCTCAGATTTAAGCGAAAAACACGAAAAATGCACTCGAGCGCAGTTGCTAAAACTTTGAGAGAGGAGTATATGCGCCCGCGCACACGACCAAACTCTGAAACGCCCCGCCCGCTAGGCGCCTCAACCCGGATCCCAGCGTAAGACCATATAAACCGCCGCAGACACAAAAACGGTGGCACCGCCTCCACCAAGGGAGGCGATACCACCGTTTAAAGCGTGAACTGGGTTAGCGGACTCTCAGAACTAGAGCTTAGAGGTTGCCGCCGCGCTTGACCACAATCGCGTTTGCCACGTCCATGTCCAGGGAGAGGGTGTCCTCTTCACCGTCGGCGTGAACAATCACGTCATCGTTCTGGCCGGAAACCACGGACACCGAAGCGCCGTAGACAATGCCTGCGTCAGCCAGTAGCTTCAGCAACTCAACATCAGTCTGAATGGACTCGGGGAAGCGAGAAATGGTGAAGCGGTCCTCGGGGCCGGAGTCGCGCGCGGCCAGGGACATGGGCACGGTACGCTCGTCGTTCTTCTCGCTGGTGTGGCCCAGATCTTCCAAGCCGGGGATAGCGTTGCCGTACGGGGAGAACTTGGGGTCCTTGAGCATCTCCAGGATGCGCTTCTCCACCTTGTCACTCATGACGTGCTCCCAGCGGCATGCCTCTTCGTGCACGTACTCAAGTTCCAGACCAATAATGTCGGAGAGCAGGCGCTCAGCCAGGCGGTGCTTACGCATCACCTCGACCGCCTTGTGGCGGCCTTCCTCGGTCAGTTCGAGGTGGCGGTCCGGCTCAACGGTGAGCAGACCGTGCTTCTCCATGCGTGCCACGGTCTGGGAAACGGTCGGACCGGAGTGCTCGAGTCGTTCAGCGATACGCGCACGCATGGGGACGATGCCCTCTTCCTCCAGTTCGAGGATGGTGCGCAAATACATCTCTGTGGTATCGATGAGGTCTGTCATGTATCTCTCCCAGCTATCACCGCAACAGTACTTAGATAGCACTGCCTAAGTCGTTACTTATTCAATAATCTATTATGTACTTTTTCAGCGGCTTTTGCCACGGCTTAAGTTATTGAGTCGTCCAATGAAAACTCATTGGACGACTCAAGACACCTTATATATACGCTTTTGCTAACCCACCCCTTATTAAGAGGAGTAGACGGTAGGCTTACTCTGCGGACTCAGCCTAAGCGGTTTCTTCCACGGCAGATTCGTTCTCTTACGCTTTGTTCTCTGCGGGCTCAGCAGATTCCTCTGCCTCAGCGGTTTCAGCAGACTCTGCGTTCTCCTGCGCGGTGTTCTCCTCCAGGTCTTCCGGGCGAACGCGGTCAGCCCACGGCACCCAATCCGGCGCAATGAGCGCGTCGTCGCCGGGCAGCAGGCCCACCTCGCAGATCGTTGCCACGCGGGAGCGAGGCGCACGCGAGAGGGTCGCGAACCAGAACCAGCCGCGGTAACCGGGCAGGGTGCACTCGAAAAGGTGAGTGCTCAGACGCTCTTCCTCGGCGCGCACGTGGTGCACCAGGCCGATAGCGTGTGCCGGGGCGATTTCCTGAACGCCCTGCAACGCCACATCCTTGGCGGCGGCAAGAATCTCATCCACCTTGGAGGTGCGGCGCAGCTTGTGCGGAACACCCAGGGAGGGGGCGCCCACCTCTTCATCCAGCGGGGTGAAGGGGTCGGGGGTGGAGTCTTCGGCCTTCTCCGCGTTCTCTGCCGGCGCTTCCTCAGCGGCTGCTTCTTCAGCGGCCGCAGGTTCTTCGGCGTTCACGGAGGGCTGAGTCTCAGCAGGTACAGCGCTACCCTCGTCGGTGCTCTCAGGCGCGGCAGAAGGCGCAACGGACTCTGCGGGCGCGTCAGTAGCGGGCGTAGTTTCGGGGAGCAGTTCAATAACCTGTTCAGACATACCCCTATTAAAGCATCTCGCGTGCACAAACAGTGCGGTCGCTCCCCTAAGCTTCACATACGCTGTGAATTTGGGTCTCAAACCGCTAAATCTGGGGCTTCGCCCACGAACAGCTGTGTGTGAGCTGATACCGTTAAATTCATGAGTAATGAACCCGTACAGGACACGCGCAGCACCGCAGACCAGGCGCCCGCGCCCCTTCCCTACGCCGGAGCCATCCGCTGGCTCGGTGCAGGCGGCGCGATTCTCGCCCTGCTTTGTCTGCTCACCGGAGTTGCCATGCTCGTGATGAAGTGGGTTGGGGCAACGCCGCCCGCCCTCATGAGCCAGATTCCGCTGGTCCTCCTACCCGTCGCCTTTATCGCCCTCATGGCCGCACTCATTCTGTCGGTCATGCGCCGCAACAAGGCATAAAGATTTGAGCCGCAAGCTCACACACACATCATTCACTTATCAAGTACAGCCTGCCATTCAGAGAGAAAGATAGAGTATGTCTGCTGAAGCAAAACTCCTAGTCGTCGATGACGAGTTCAACATTCTTGAACTGCTCGCCACCTCCCTGCGTTTCGCCGGTTTTGAAGTAGTCACCGCCGGCAACGGCCGCGAAGCCCTCGAAAAGGCACACGCCGAAAACCCCGACCTCATCGTCCTGGACGTCATGATGCCCGGCATGGACGGCTTCGAGGTGACCCGCCGCCTGCGCGAAAACGGCACCACCACCCCCGTGCTCTTCCTGACCGCGAAGGACGCCACCGAAGACAAGGTCACCGGTCTGGGTGCTGGCGGCGACGACTACGTCACCAAGCCCTTCTCCCTCGACGAGGTTATTGCCCGCATCCGCGCGATTCTGCGCCGTAGCCGCAGCGTCCAGGAAGAGGACGACGCCGTACTGCGCGTTGATGCCCTCACCCTGAACGTGGACACCCACGAAGTGTTCCTCGGTGACGAAGAGATTGACCTCTCCCCCACCGAGTTCAACCTGCTGCACTACCTGATGCTCAACGCCAACCGCGTGCTGTCCAAGGCGCAGATTCTTGACCACGTGTGGGAGTACGACTTCAACGGTGACTCCTCCATCGTTGAGTCCTACATTTCCTACCTGCGCCGCAAGATCGACAACAACCGTGAAAACCACGAGCCGCTCATCCACACCAAGCGCGGTGTGGGCTACATGATTCGCGGTTCTCGAGGCTAACGTGGCGCTCAAACCCCTCGACCGGATCCCCCAGTCTCTTTCCCTTCGCACCCAGCTGGTGCTCATCACCTCCATGCTCATCGCCCTCTCCATTGCGGTGACGAGCCTGGTGGCGATTTCCGCTCTGCGCGCCCAGATGGTGCACCAGCTGGATGAAGAGATGAAAAGCAACGCCCCCTCACTCGTGCAGTTGGCGACCGTGCGCCCCTCCGGCAATCAGGAACGATCCCTGAGCACCTACCGCCTGTACCTGCTCGATAAGGACGGCAACGTACTGTACTCGCTCAAGTCCGAGGACAGCGAGCAGTTCAGCGAGCCGGCGTTGCAGGGCTGGACCGAAGAGAAGGTTCGCAAGCAAAATGAGGAGGCGGTCACCGTCAACTCGGTGGGCAGCTCCTCCGATTGGCGTGTGCTCGCCGTGCCCATCGAGTCGAATGATTCCTCCGGGCTGACGGAGGCGGCATCCCTGATTATTGCCATGCCGCTGAAGCAGACCAACCAGGTGGTCGCCCTCGTGGGCGTGCTGACCTTCGCGTTTGGTTTGGCGACTCTTGCCTCCGCCATTGCGATGACCTGGGTGATTGTGACCCGCACCTTCGAGCCGCTGGCTCGCGTGGAGCAGACCGCCGCCAAGATCGCTGCCGGTGACCTCTCTCAGCGTATTGAGGACTACAACCCCAGCAACGAGATCGGTAACCTCGCGGTTTCGCTGAACACGATGCTCACCCAGATTGAAATGCTCTTCAAAGCCCGCGAGAAGAGCGAGGCGAAAATGCGCCGCTTCGTGGGTGACGCTTCGCATGAGCTGCGCACCCCGCTGGTCAGTATTCGAGGCTACTCGGAGCTGTACCGTCAGGGCGCGCTACCGACCGATGAGGCTGTCGCTACCGCGATGAGCCGCATCGAATCGGAGTCCAAGCGTATGGGTCAGCTCGTGGAAGACCTGCTGACCCTGGCGCGTATTGATGAGCGCCGCGAATCCAAGCTGGCGCCCTTCGACCTGTTCAACCTTGCGGTGGACGCTACGAACGACGCCTACGCTACGGCACCCGACCGTGCAGTGTCCCTGGTGGGTCTGAACGAAGAGGTCGCGCCGACCTCCGCAACCGTACTCGGCGACGAATCACGCCTGCGTCAGGTCGTAGCGAACCTGCTGACCAACGCCATGCGCTACACCCCCGACGGCTCTCCCCTGGAGATTGCGGTGGGCGTACGCGAAGAGGTTCACGGCTTCCCGCTGTCCGTGCTGGAGGTGCGCGACCACGGCCCCGGCATTCACGGCGAGGACCGCGAGCGCGTCTTCGAGCGTTTCTACCGCACCGACACCTCGCGTTCGCGTGAGACCGGCGGTACGGGTCTGGGTCTGTCCATTGTGGCTGCGATTATCGAGCAGCATGAAGGCAGGATTCACATTGAAGAGACCGATGGTGGCGGCGCTACCTTCGTGATTTCTTTGCCGTTCTATCCGCCGCCCGTCTCGGACGATCAGCTGATGAAATAGCACTGACGCATAAACCCCCGGATTGTGGAACTTGAGTGTTCTACGGTTCGGGGGTTTTGCTGTGCGCGTCATGGCGGCGTCATTTTCAGGCTGGTTTTCGATTTTTTCGAGATGGTGGAGCCAACCTGGCGGGTTTATCCACAGATTTATCAATTCATCATTTTTTAGCTTATTTGATGCATTTTGAAAGATATAGTGATAACAAGCTTCCGGTCAGGAACTCAACCCTTCCAGAGATCCAAACCCCAAGCGCCACCCGGGGCAACCGCCCCACCCCACCTAATCTCAAAGGAGAAAAACCATGGCACAGTTCAATGTCGATTCCGAAGTCATCGCAGCCAAGAGCGCACAGGCACGATCCTACGTCGCATCCATCACCGCAGACGTCAACGGTATGACCGCCTCCCTGCACGACCTGCAGAGCTCCTGGACCGGCTCCGCATCCGCAAATTTCCAGGGCGTGCTGGACCAGTGGCACGCAACCCAGCGCCAGGTCGAAGCGTCCATCACCCAGATCAACGAGGCGCTCACCCGCGCAGGCGTGAACTACGCAGACACCGAGCAGGCTAACGCCTCCATGTTCGTCGGCTAAGGGGTCAGAGCTACAGATTCTACAGCCCGCCCGCAGGCAGGCGGCAGACCGGGCAGCTAAAAGGTCCCGGCCGCACGGCACACCGCCAGCCAGATTCGCCAGAAGGCGGCGAACATCTATTGAGAGAAACCCCGCCGCATCCTCGTACTTGAGGATGCGGCGGGGTTTTATTGCGTGGAAATTTGAAAGGCACAAACCTAGAAGCCCGAGCATTATGACCCGGGCTTTAGGCGGCTGAGTTTTAGGAGGCGGGAGTCTCCTGGCGGAAACGCAGACGCCACAGGCCGCGCTCAGCGTCGTAATGCCAGATGCTCGAACGGCTCACGCGACCACGCGCGGTAGCAACCGCAGCCATAACCAGCACGTTGGAAGAGTCCAGCACCTGCACACCCTGCTTGAGCGGGGCGCCCTGCTGCGTGAAGGCGCGTTCACGGTACTGCAACACCGAGGAGCGGGACACCGACTTGCCGGTGGCGGTCACCCACACCAGACGCTCGTGCAGCATGGATTCCAGCTGCGCCGCCTCCATGACGGAGCCGCGGCTCTCCAGCAGCTGCTCAGCGGCGGCGGCTTCCTCGGGGTTCAGGGAAGGTGCGGCAGGCGCGGGTGCCACCGGTGCAGGTTCAGCGGGCTGGGTAGGCGTAGCAGTCTGAACAGGTGCAACAGGCTGAGCGGGCGCTTCCTCCACGGGTGCTACAGCGGGCTCCATGGCGGGTTCTGCCGCATGCTCTGCTACCTGTTCTTCCGTCTCGCCCAGCAGTTCCGCCGGGTCAACGTCGTTCGGGTCCATGCCGGCGAACTCTTCCAGACCGGTCAGGTCATCCTCTTCTTCTGTCTGCGCGGCGCTGGCAGCCTGCTGAGCAGTCTCCTCCTGCTGGCGTGCCAGTGCCTTTGCGTCACGCTCGGCGGCGCGTTCTGCCGCGAGCGCCAGCTGCTCCTTGCGGGTGCGGACCGCCTCCGGGTCGGGGGCGTTCACCGCGGAAGCGGGGCGCAGCAGACCGGACAAGCGCAGGCTCTCCACGCCGCGCTGGGCGTTTTCAATCTCGGCGGCGGTGAATTCCTGCACGGGCAGGTGGGCATCCGCGGAAGACTCAGAGAGTGCCGGTTCAGCCGCGGGAGCGTTCATAATTGGCTCTTCAACAGCCGGAGCCGCAGCAGGCTCAGCAGAGCCACCGAAACCGGGACCGTGCGCGGGTTCGCAACCCTCCTGGTAGGCGCGCGCGGCACCATTCGCCAGGGAGTCTGCCTTCTCGTTGAGCTCGTGGCCCGCGTGGCCCTTCACCCAAATAAACTCGTAGTCGCGACCCGCCAAGGCGGCATCCAGCGCCTCCAGAAGGTCGCGGTTGAGCACGGGCTTGCCGTCAGACTTCTTCCAGCCTTTCTTCTTCCAGCCGGGCATCCACTTGGTCAGCGAGTTAATGACGTACTGGCTATCGCAGTACACGCGCAGCTTCGCCTCCGGGCGGGATGCGGTCGCCTCGAACAGGTCCAGGACCGCCTTGAGCTCACCCATGTTGTTGGTGCCGTGCGCCCAGCCGCCGCTCGCCCAGTGGTCGTCGTCGATATACCATGCCCAGCCCGCCGGTCCGGGGTTGCCCAGCGCCGAGCCGTCTGCGGCGGCAATGATTTCTTGCGTGCTGTTCACGGTACCTTCTTTCTGTGCCGCCCCTCTATCGTGCGGGCGGCAGTCCGTAATGATGTCTGTGATGACTTTACCGCACCGGCGGCGAGGGTGCGTAGCGCGCGGTCAAGGCTGTGGACAACCTCAAGTAGCCTCGTAGCGCCAATTGCCGTAATGCCGGGCGGGTACACTAAACCTATGAGCTATTCTGCCCCCGAAACACCCAGCGCACAGCGCCCGGAGCGCCCTACCGCCCGCCCGAGCGAGCGCGTGCAGATTTTCGCTCTCCCCACCCGCACCATGTACGGTTCCCTGCGTTTTAGCTGGTTGAGCTACTTGGGTCTTGCCGAGCAGCAGCATGCGGCGCAGTTGCCGACCTCCACGGCGGCGGTCAGCTACCTGAGTACTCAGGCGCTCATGCGCGCCATGGCGGCGGCGCGTCTGGATGTGCCTTCAAGTGCCGCTTCTGAGATTGAGGTGGATCGTTCCTGCACCCTGTGCACCAGCGGTAAGAAGCACGGCAAGCCGCGTATTGCGGGCGTGAATTTCAATATGTCGCAGGTGAACCCGCTGGTCGTGGGCGCTTTTAGCCGTAACCCCTCGGCGGTACTCGGCGTGGATGTTGAGACTCTGGATGCGCGCCTGTTCTCCGGTTTTGCACGTCTGGCACTCTCCAATGAAGAACGTACGTTCTATGAGCGGGTGGCGCAGGAACGCCCCGCCCCCGTACTGCACCTGCTCTCGGTGGCGCTGTGGACCGCTAAGGAGGCGGTGCTCAAAGCGACCGGCCACGGTCTGAGCGTGGTGCCCTCCCTGGTTCGGGTGCAGCTCACCGATGACTTGTTGGATGCGCTCGAACTTGCTATGAACGAGGAGGTCCCGGGGGACCTTCTGGACAACAGCGCCCCCGAGTCTAGCACCCTGCGTGTACTGACTCAGGACAGTTTGATCGCGCGTGCGACCTTTAGCGCACCCATGCCTCAGGGCGGCGAGGCTATCGAGCGTAGCTTTAGCCTGCAGTGGGTACCCGTGGCGCTCCCCGATGCGGAGAACCCCGAGCACGCGCAGAAGATGCTCATCGCCCTGGCAGTGGAGAACCCTGCCGAGGGTGAGCCCGCGCAGGTTGAGGCTCAGCTTCTGCCGGTGGCTACTCCCCTGGAGCTCAAGCGCCTGCTCACCGATTAGTCGCGCTCAATCCCCTACCAACTCATACAACGACGGAACGCGCCCGCCATGCCAGCGAGCGCGTTCAGTCGTTTTATTCTGCTGTTTTATTCTGTCGTTTTATTCCGCCTCGTCAAGGCGTTCAAGACAGAGCCTAGAGGGTATCCTCACCCAGGGTGTCCACACCCAGTGCGCGGCCGAAGCTGCCGAGCTTCGTGCCGGTTTCGGTGTGCTCCAGCTCGGGGTCGGACTCAGCCACAATACCCGCGCCAGCGTACAGCACCGCCTCATCCGGGCTAACCTGGGCGCAGCGCAGAACCAGAGCCCACTCGCCGTTACCCTCGGCGTCCATGTAGCCGACCAGGCCGCCGAAGTAGCGGCGTTCGAAGGACTCCAGCTGGCGAATCAGCTCCAGCGCCTTCTCGGTGGGAGCACCACAAATCGCGGGGGTCGGGTGAATCGCGCGGGCACCGTCCAGGCAGGTCAGACCTTCCTTCAGCACGCCGTCGATGGGGGTCGCCAGATGCCACAGTTGCGGGGTCTTCAGCAGAGAGGGCACCTGCGGCACGTTCAACTCCTCGGCGATGGGTGCCAGGCGCTCGGCAATGTCGTTGATGACGTAGGCGTGCTCGCCGCGGTCCTTCGGCGAGGCGAACAGGCGGTCGCGAATCGCCTCGTCCTCGGCGCTACCGGGCTCGGCAATGCGCGGGGCGCTACCGGCAAGCGGGTGAGTCTTGAAGGCGCGGCCCTCGGTGCGGAACACCAGCTCCGGGGAGGCGCCCATCAGGTAGCTTCCGGTCATGCCGCGCTCGCCATCGGGCAGGCGCACCGCAAAGTTGAATGCGGAACGCTGCTGGGCGCGCAGGTTGCTGTACAGCGCCTCCAGGTTGAGGGTGCCGGGTGCGTAGCGGGCGGTCAGCACGCGTGAGAGCACAATCTTGCTCAGCTCACCCGCCTTCATGCGCTCCACGGCGGTCGCCACGGCGGCACGGAACCGGTCGTTCTGCCGGCCGGTGACCGATACCGGCTCGGCAAGTTCTACGGTCTGCTCGGGGACCGGTACCTGCTGCTCTTCCAGGCGTTCGGGCACGAAGAGGTAGGCGGGCATGTCCGGGTCAAAAGGAATCAGACCCACAACGGCGCTACCGGCGCGTTTTGCCTCGTCCAGGGGGTTATCAAAGGTGACAGGGGTCATCGCACCGGAAGCGCGCAGGACGCGGGTGCCGGTGGCAAAGATAAAGTCAGGAAGGTTCGTCATCGTACTTCTATCAGTGGTGTGTAGGTTCGCGCCGGGTATTCACAGGCCGGGCGCGAGGAGCCGCTAGAGGGTGGCGCCGCCGTCGGCGACAATCTCCTGCATGGTGATGTGGCGTGCCGCCTCAGAAATGAGGAAAGCATTCACTGCAGCAATATCCGCAGGGTCAGCAATACGGCGCAGCGGAATACCCAGGCGGAATGTTTCCGGGTTACCGGCAACCGGCAGGGCGGAGCGGTCCTCACCCTCCCAGGCGTCGGTCACCATGGGGGTTCGGGTGGTGCCGGGGCAGACCGAGTTCACGCGAATACCGTGCGCAGCCAGCTGCAGACCGAAGCTGGAACTCACACGCGCCGCCGACGCCTTGGACGCACCGTAGGCGCCGAATTCCGCGCGGGGCACGCGCGCCGCGTTGGAGGCGACCGTCACCAGGGAGCGGCTGTTGGTCGGGTCGGACTCCTGCTGGTCAATCATGATGCGGGCGAATTCACGCAGGCACAGGAACACGCCGTCGGAGTTGACCGCGTGCAGGCGCTTCCAGGTGTCGAAGCTGGTTTCCAGCAGCGGCTGGCTGTGGGCGATACCCGCGGCAAGTACCGCGCCGGTGATGGGTTCGTCGAGTGCCGCCACAGCGTTAGCGAGGGCGGTGACGGACTCTTCGCTGGTCACGTCCACGGAACGGTAGCGGAAGATGGCGTCCCCGTAGGTGCCGAAGGAGGCGATAGGCTGCTCGGCGAGGTCAGCCGCAAATACCGAATAACCGTTCTTAATCAGCTGGTGGACGGTAGCCTCACCAATACCACCGTTCGCACCGGTCACAATCACCCAGCTCATGCGCGCGCCTCCTCAGTAGCCTCAGCCTTCTGCAGGTCTGCGAGCACATCTGCAGTGTTGAGCACGCGGGCGCAACGACCCGAAGCGTACTCGCACGCCGTGCGGTGCTCACCTTCCGAGAAGTCGGCGAGCGCATCCGCAACCATGAACGGCTGAATGTCACGCATGAACGCCTCCAGGGCGGTGGTCAGGCAGCCAATGTGCGCGTACACGCCGCCGATAATGAGCTGATCGCGGCCAGACTCCTTGAGCAGGTCCTCGAAGGGGCTGCGCACGAACGCGGAGTAGCGCCACTTGGTCAGCACGGTGTCGCGGTCGGTGGGTGCCAGTTCGTCGAGCACGCGGGCGGATTCGTCGTTCTGCAGGCCGTCGCCCCAGAAGTCGATGAGCAGGCGGCGGTCTTCGGGGTTCTGGCGCGGCGGCTGCGCGGTGTAGTAGACCGGGATTCCGGCGGCGTGGGCGGCGTCAATGAGGCGGCGCAGGTTCCGAATGGCGATGTTGATCTGGGCGTCCGGGTTGTCGTTACCCTCACCCAGGTTGGCCCCTTCGAAAGCCTGGACGAAGTGTACCTGCATGTCGTGCACGAGCAGTACAGCGCGGGAGGGGTCCACGGGCCAGCTCACTCGGTTGCTGTGTTCACGGTCGACGTAGGTGTAGGGCTTGATTTTGGGCAGTGCCATGATTCTCCCGGTTCGTGCCTTTGGTTTTCGGTTGTATGCGCGGCGCAGGCGATGCGCTGTGGTGGGTGTAGCAGCGAGTGGGTGTCTCCTCCGAGCCCTCTCGCGCTGACCACCCAATCGGTGAGCTTGCGCTTATCTCATAACCATCTTAGGGCATGCTTAGCGACTAGGTATATATGAGCCTTAACAAAAATGCTTCCCCACCCGCACCTCCGTTGACAGCACAACGGGAGGAACGGGCAGGGAAGCACTCAGACAAGCAGAAACGCTATACGAACCGCGAATCCAGACGCGATTCTAGTTCAACTAGTTCACGGGCGCCGCGACGGCAAGAACCTCATTCAGGCCCTCAGTGATCGAGGGGTGAGTGTAAATCTCATCGCGCAGCTGCGAAGCAGTAATGCCGTGGCGCATCGCCAGAGCCACCAGGTTAATAACCTCCATGGACTCGATTACCAGCAGCTGGGCACCCAGAATCTGGTCGGTCTGCGCGTCAATCACGAACTTCATGATGCCGCGCGGGTTCTCCTGGGTCTTCGCGCGCGGCATCGCGGCAACCGCGGCAACCGGCTTCGAAGCGACCTTCACCTTGTGGCCAGCCTCGATTGCCTCACGCTCGGTCAGACCCACGGAAGACAGCGGCGGGTTCATGTAAATGGTCGAAGCCACTGCCTTGCGGTCCTTGGTGGAGCGGGAACCGTCACCGACCAGCTGGGAGAGCACCACACGGTAGTCATCCATGGAGATGTAGGTGAACTGCGGGCCGCCGTTCACGTCACCGAGCGCGAAAATGTTCGGCACGGTGCTGCGCAGGTGCTCATCCACGACAATTGCGCCGCGGTCATTGGTTTCGATGCTGGTGTTCTCCAGACCCAGACCCTCGGTGGCGGGCTTGCGGCCGGTCGCAACCATCACGTAGTCCACCTCCAGCTCCCGGGTAGCGCCCTCGGAGTCGAGGTAGGTTACGGTCACCGAGTCAGCGCCGTCCTTGAAGGACTGCACACGCACGCCGGTGTGAGCGGTAATGTCCTGGTCTGCGATAATCTCGCGGGCAACCTGGGCAACGTCCTCGTCGTAGCGGCCGAAGAGGGCGGGTGCACCGTCCAGAATGGTCACCTCGGTACCGTAGGAGGAGAAAATACCGGCAAACTCAACACCGATGGGGCCGCCACCGATAATGCCCAGACGCTTGGGGCGCGGGGTGAGCTTCTGCAGCTCGGTGGAGGTGAGCACACGCTCAGATTCGCGGATGCCCTCAATCGGCGGGATAACCGACACGGCACCGGTGTTGATGATGAAGTAGTCGGCGGTAACGCGCAGGGTGTCCTCGCCCGCGGTGACCTCAACCTCGGTGTCGGAGACGAAACGTGCGTGACCGTCAATGAGCTTAGCGGTCTCGTTGGACAGCAGAATCTCGCGGTTCTTGGCGCGCATCATGCCGGTCAGCTTGTCACGGAAAACCACGGCGGATTCGTAGGCGGCGTTTGCTTCTTCAAGGCTGCGCTCGCCGCTGGCGCGGAACTCGTCGGCGCGGTGTACGAGCGCCTTGGTGGGTACGCAACCGATGTTGATGCAGGTGCCGCCGTACATGCCGCTGGACTGTTCAATGAGGGCAACGTTCTTGCCGGTCTTGGCGTATGCGCCGGCGAGGGTCTTGCCGCCCTTGCCGAAGCCGATGACGACCATGTCAAAGTGCAACTGAGCGGGGGTGGTCATAATATTCTCCTGTGAAATTTAGATAATGATGTCTTCACAGAGTTCAACGGGAAGAAATGAGTATTATTCCCGTGCGCCACATTTTTTCTTGGCCCCAGCCGCCCCTCAGCCCGTGCGGGCGTAGACTGAAACTACCCGGCTCCCTACGAGAAGCCAGCCTACGAGCAGCCAACATTTTCAGGAGGACTTTATGAAAACCCACGATATTCTGCGTGACGCCGCCAGCCGCCCCGGCATCGAAGCCGCCGTAGCCGTCAAGGGGCTATCAGCTGAGGCGCTCAACGCCCACCCGGGCGGGCACCCGAACTCTATCGCCTGGCTACTCTGGCACGCCGGACGACAAATGGACATGCAGCTTTCTGCTCTGAATGGTCAGCCGCAGGTCTGGGAGGCTCAGGGCTTCAGGGAACGTTTCAACCTGGGCGAGCTTGGCGACACCATAGGTTACGGCCACACCCCCGAGCAGGCACGCTCCATCGTGGTTGCAGATTCTGCCCTGCTGGTGGAGTACCTTGTGGCAACCGGCGAGGCGCTCGCGGCCTACGCGCAGACGCTGAGCGAGGCTGATTTGAGCGAGGTTATTGACCGTTCGTGGACTCCGGCGGTGACTCGCGGTGTGCGCCTGGTCAGCCTGATTGACGACGCAGCCCAGCACGTAGGCCAGGCGGCGTACGCGGCGGGTATTCTCGCGGCACAGGATTTCGCGGCGCAGGGATAGAATTTCACGCCCGCTAGAGGGGAACGAAAAAGCGGTGGCGCCTCGGACACAACCAGCCCGAGACGCCACCGCCCGGTTGCGGGCAACCCCGATAACACCGCGAGCAGATAATATTTCGGCGAGAAGATAACGGACTGTTATCTGCTCGCGCATCTTGTGTCTTGTTTCGCCTCGGTTACAGCGTTCTTACCCGTGATAGAATCCACAGTATTATGAGACGCACCACAGACCCTTCGCCTGAGCACCCTGAATCACCTGCGTCGCGCATTCCAACAAACACACCAGACGCGACCGCAAAACCCACATCAGCAACGCCGCTGAACGCACGCGGGCAGCTCACGCTCCTGACCGCGCAGGTTTCTGATGCTCTTGCGTCCAGTATCCAAGCTATCGCCATGCCCCTGCTGACCTACGGCGCCACCGGCGACCTCGCCCACTCCGCTATCGTCATGGTCGTCGAGGCAGTCCCCGTCATCCTCTTCGCACCATTCGCAGGCGCTATCGCCGACAAATTCAACCGCAAAACCCTCACCGTCAGCTTCAGGCTCGCCAGCGCCGCCCTACTCATCGCATCCCCAGCCCTCTACGCCGCCGCAGGACTACCCGCCTTCCTCACCATCGCATTCCTCGTCTCAACCTTCGGCACCTTCTCATCCCCCGCAGCCTCCGCCGCCATGCCCTCCCTGCTCGGCGACGACTACCAAAAATACATGGCACGCCGCGGCAGCCTCATCTTCCTCGCCCAAACCCTCGGCCCCACCATCGCAGCCGCCGTCGCATCCTTCACCACCCCAGCCCTCGCCGTCGGATTCGCAGGCACCCTCAACCTGCTCGCTGCCCTCACCGTCGCCACCATACGCAACTACGACCTCACCCACGCCGAACGCACCGCCACCGTGCAGGAACACCACACCGGCAGACTCCTGCGCGAAGGCGCCGCCTACACCGCACACAACCCCATCGTGCGCGGTATGCTCACCTTCTGGTTCCTCTCCATCGCCGCCGTACCCATCACCACCCTGCCCATGCTCGAATACCTCACCCGCGGCCTCGGGCACGACTACACCGCCTTCGGAATCGCAACTTCCGTCTACGCCGCCGGATGCGTGATCAGCTCCTGGCTTTCAGCCAAACTCGGCGTCGGTACAGGCGCCGGGCGGGTGCGTATGACCAAACGCGGGTGGATGTGCATCTCCGGACTCGGCTACGGCGCCGTTTGTCTGAGTATGGGACTACACCCGGCGCTGTGGGCGGTACTCGTGCTCTGGTTCATCTGGGGCATGTTCTACGGACCCGAAGAAGTGCTCGGGCAAGTCCTCTTCGCAGACGCTATCGACGAACACATGCGCGGGCGCGTCTACAGCTTCATGGGTGTGGTTTTCTCCCTAGCGGGTATGGTCGGGTACCTCATCACCGGATGGGCGGTACCAGCGTTCGGCGCGATCAACACCATTGTTACCGGAGGGGCACTCTTCATCATCGCCACCGTATTCACGTTCATTCTCGGCCCGACTGCGCGAGCGATACGGGCGCAGGAATCGCGGAATGAGGCAAAGAGCCGTGCGGGTGCATGACTGTGCTCTGTATATCGCCTCGGGGCATCATCGCCTCACCTCCGCCACGTTGCGGGCAACCCTGATAACACCGCGAGCAGGTGATTTTTGGCCGAGCATGCAGGAAAAATACTACCTGCTCGGCCAAAAATCACCTGCTCGCGCCCTAGTGTTATGTATCTGCTCGCGGACTTGGGATAGGAATGAGCGCTTGACCCGAGAAACCTACCCGCGCTTCAGCAACGTCATAACCTCATAGTGGTCCGTATGCGGGAACATGTCCAGCACACGGCCCTGCACCGGCGCATACGAGGGCATACGCTCCAGATCCTTCGCCAAAGTCACCGCGTTACAGCTCGAATACACCACACGGTCAATACCCGAACCCTCAATCCACGCACACAAGCTCTCACCAATACCGCGGCGGGGCGGATTCACCACCAGCATCTGCGGCACCGCGCCCGAAGACACCGCGAACTCCGGCGCATCCTGAGCCGAAAAGTCCACGCCCTCCAGACCGTACTCAGCGACCGTGCGCTGTGCCGAAGCAACCGCCTCCGCACTAATCTCAATGCCCGTCACCGAGCCGCCATCCATCACCGAAGCGGCATGCAGGGCAAAACCGCCCACACCGCAGTACAGATCCCACAGCGAGCGCGGAGCCACCTCACGCACCCACTCACGGCCCTGCGCATACATCGCCTCAGCAACCTTCGTATTCGTCTGGAAGAAGCTCTGCGGGCGCAGATGCAGAGTCAGGTCATTCACCTGCATCGGCAGAGTCTGACGCTCCGAGAGAATAATCTCCTCATCACCCTCAACACGCGCCACCGGTTCACGCAGTAGGTTCACCGACAGCACCGCCAGGTTCGGCAGCCGCTCCTGCAGCCAGTCCATCTGGCGACGAATCGGCACCAGAAGCTTCTTCGAACGCAACACGAAACGCACCATCAGCTCACCCGCCGCCGAAGCGGTCACCAGAATATTCTTCAGCTCACCGCGACGATTCGGAATATCATAGGGGGTCAGGTCCGCGCGCTGAATCAGCTCACGCAGCACCGGAATAGCAGCCTGAATCGGCTCCATATAGAGCGGGCATTCGCCAAGATCTGTGGAGGCGCCCGTACGGTAATCCACAATGCCCAGGGTCGGGTTCTTCGCCGAACCGCCCACCACGAGCTTCGCCTTGTTGCGGAAGCCCGCCTCCGCGCTGGTCACCGGGTCCAGCCACTGCAACTGCGGGTAGTTAGCGAGCAGGGCGCGGGCGTGCTCCTGCTTCGCCTGCACCTGCGCGGTGTAGGCGGTCTCAATTCTGGGGCAGGAGGAGCAGAGGTCATCACGAAAATAGGCACATTCCATAAGGAGCCATTCTACCGCCTCCACCGCCGGGACAGGACGCATGGGCACACAAAAGCGGGGGCGGCCACCCTTCATGGGTAGCCGCCCCCGCCTCATACGGATGCGTGGGCCTGCGCCGGTTTAGGTACCAGCGCCGGGTCACCACCGTGTCACGCTTCGCGCGCCACGGATTCCATAACTTTTTGCCCCATCAGGGACAAAAAGTCATTACATCATGCTGCCCATTGCGTCCGCACCGGGAGCAGCCGCACCAGCGGGCTCCGGCTTGTTCGCAACAACAGCCTCAGTGGTCAGGAACAGACCAGCAATAGACGCAGCGTTCTGCAGAGCCGAACGGGTCACCTTCACCGGGTCAGCAATACCAGCAGCCATCAGGTCCTCGTACTCGCCGGTCGCAGCGTTCAGGCCGGTACCAGCGGGCAGGGAACGAACGCGGTCAACCACAACGCCCGGCTCCAGGCCAGCGTTAGCAGCAATCTGCTTCAGCGGTGCGTCAATAGCCACGCGCACAATGTTCGCGCCGGTAGCCTCGTCACCGGTCAGCTCCAGCTTGTCGAAGACCTTTACGCCAGCCTGAATCAGAGCAACGCCACCACCGGGGACGATACCCTCCTCAACAGCAGCCTTAGCGTTACGCACAGCATCCTCAATGCGGTGCTTGCGTTCCTTCAGCTCAACCTCGGTTGCGGCACCAGCCTTCAGCACAGCAACACCACCGGCGAGCTTAGCCAGGCGCTCCTGCAGCTTCTCACGGTCGTAGTCGGAGTCAGAGTTAGCAATCTCTGCACGAATCTGAGCAACGCGACCCTCGATAGCCGCTGCGTCGCCTGCACCCTCAATGATGGTGGTCTCGTCCTTGGTCACAACAACCTTGCGAGCGGAACCGAGCATGTCCAGGGTTGCTGCGTCCAGGGACAGGCCAACCTCTTCGGTAATGACCTGGCCACCGGTCAGGATAGCGATATCAGCCATCTGAGCCTTACGGCGGTCACCGAAGCCCGGAGCCTTCACAGCCACAGACTTGATGGAACCGCGCATCTTGTTCAGCACCAGCAGAGCCAGAGCCTCACCCTCAACGTCCTCAGCAACGATCAGCAGCGGCTTGCCAGACTGCATGACCTTCTCCAGGACGGGGACGAGGTCCTTAACGTTCGAAATCTTCTGGTTCACAACCAGGATGTAGGGGTCCTCCAGGACTGCTTCCTGACGCTCCGGGTCGGTCACAAAGTAACCGGACAGGAAGCCCTTGTCGAAGCGCATACCCTCAGTCAGTTCGAGGTGCAGACCGAAAGTGTTGGAGTCCTCAACGGTGATGACGCCTTCCTTGCCGACCTTCTCCATTGCCTCAGCAATGAGCTTGCCGATCTCAGCGTCACCAGCGGAAATAGACGCGGTTGCAGCGATCTCTTCCTCGGTCTCAACTTCCTTCGCGGAGGAGAGCAGAGCCTCGGTCACAGCCTCAACAGCCTTCTCAATGCCGCGCTTGAGGCTCAGCGGGTCAGCGCCAGCAGCCACGTTGCGCAGGCCCTCGCGAACCAGTGCCTGAGCCAGAACGGTAGCGGTGGTGGTACCGTCACCTGCGATGTCGTCAGTCTTCTTAGCAACTTCCTTGACGAGCTCCGCACCAATCTTCTCGTACGGATCCTCCAGCTCGATTTCCTTCGCGATCGAGACACCGTCGTTGGTGATGGTGGGGGCGCCCCACGCCTTCTCCAGCACAACGTTGCGGCCGCGGGGGCCGAGGGTCACCTTCACTGCATCGGCGAGGGTGTTCAAACCGCGCTCAAGGCCGCGGCGTGCCTCTTCGTCAAAAGCAATGAGCTTTGCCATAAGTGTCCTCCTGGACGATCGGATTTTTTCCTTCACCCCTGCGGGTGCGGTACATCTAAAATCGGGTGGCTGCCCCTCCACAACGCCCCCGTTACGGAGGTGCGGGCAGAGCAGGGCATAAAGCACCCGAACGCTACATCAATTGTGGCACCCGCACCGGCATGGAGCAAACGTTTAAGCCCAAGGTTGAAGGGTTAATCGCCCAGTGCTTAATCTGCGCTCATCAACCCCGTCAAAAGGGGCGTTAAAAGCATCAACCCCACCCGGTGCGCGATTGGAATTGCACGGGTGGGGTTGAAAGAAAACTTGTAATTACAGAAGCGACGCGGACTGGGTTTTAGCCGGTGTAATCCGACGCCAGAACCACAATCACCTCGTGGTTGCCCATCTCAACGTTGGCGGTCGCCTGGCGTACCTGCGAAATATCCAGCTTCGAGGCGATGCTCTGCGCCTGCGACTGGTAGCCCTCAGCGTAGTAGACCACGCTGGTTGCAGGTGCCGCCCCGGTGTAGTTCGCGGTCTCGCTGATGGTGTAGCCAGTCAGCAGAGCCGCCGCGCTGGAGGCACTACCCGCCGGAGCAGACGCATTGTAGACCGCCACCGAAATAGACTCAGCCAGGCCAGTCTTCGTGGGGCTCGCCGAAGCGGAGGCGGTAGCCGGCGCAGAAGACGCCGACGCGCTTGCGGGAGCAGAGCTGCTCTTCGCGGTGGACGCCGAGTACTGCGGGGAGGCGGTGCGCGGCGCGTACACGTACATTGCACCGCCAATCAGCAGGCCAACCACACCGGCGGCGACCAGGGGGATAGCACCCTTGGGGCTCTTTGCCGGGTCGACGTTGACCGCGCGGTAGGTTCCGCGGCGGGCGGTGTTCTCGTCTACCTCGTCAAATTCATCGCGGGGGTAGCTCATTTATCCTCATTTCACGGGTCTCTGTTTACCGGCTGGTACCGCGCCGTCCTGCATGGTGCGCGGGCGCGGCAGATGAAGGTGCGGTCTTGGTGTTCTAGTACCTAGAGTACCGTCTCAATTAGCGGGAACCAACGCGAACGCCCCGCAACCGGCTGTGAAAGAGACGGACGCCGCACAGTGTTCAATCTCTACCTGAACCTGCGATGTGCGGTGCGATAGGAAAGCAACAGGGAGGCTCCAGGGCGGCGTTCAGCACGCCCCTCACTCTTGCGCTAGTCAGCGTCTCGGCGGGCACGCAGGACGTCGATAATCTGCGGTGCTGCGGCGCGCACCCGCTCGTCGTCCAGCATCACATTCAGGCGCTGATAGTAGGCAATCGGGGTGAACCCTGCGGCAATAATTGCCTTCTCCTTGGAGCCCTGGTGTTTGAAGCGGCGGCGTTCCACCTCAAGGATGCGCCGCTCGACCGGGGTCAGACCGCCGGGCTGCTGCTCCGCTTCCGGCTGGGTCTCTGTCTGAGCCTTCGCCTGGGTCTCAGCGCTTTCAGCGCGTTCTTGTTCTAGCACGTTGCCTCCTGTCTATGGTTTACCTGCCGCGGCTGGCGTCTCCTAGCGTGCGTATTCGTCATCCCCTAGTCTAGAAGAGAAGTAACCGTAGCGCGCCCGGCACCGTGACCGCCGGAGCCGCATCAGCCCCCAGGAAATTCCCCGAGGAGATTCATGAACCAGCCCCTCAGCAGCATTATGAGCGAGGATTGGGCGGCAGCCCTCGCCCCGGTCGAAGAGCAGATTCACGCCATGGGCGCTTTCCTGCGTGAGGAGCACGCGGCGGGTTACCGCACGTTCCCGCCTGCCGCCGATATTTTTAATGCGTTCCGCCGCCCGATGAGCCAGGTGAAGGTCCTCATTATTGGTCAGGACCCCTACCCCACCCCCGGTAATGCGATGGGCCTGTCGTTCTCGGTGCACCGCGGTATGCCACTGCCTCGTTCGCTGAACAATATTTACAAGGAACTTGAGGACGACCTGGGTATCGCTCCGGCTAATCACGGCGACCTGTCCTGCTGGGCAGATGAGGGCGTCATGCTGCTCAACAGAGTTCTGACCGTGCGCGAGTCGGATGCCGGCTCGCATCGCGGCAAGGGCTGGGAGGAAATCACCGAGTGCGCTATCCGTGCCCTGGTTGCGCGCAATCAGCCGCTGGTTGGCCTGCTGTGGGGTGCGGATGCACGCAAGTGCGCACCCATGCTGCAACCGTACCCGAGCGTGGAGTCGGCGCATCCTTCGCCGCTGTCTGCGCATCGTGGTTTCTTTGGTTCGCGCCCGTTCTCGACCGTGAATTCTCTGCTGGTGCAGCAGGGTGCTGAACCGGTGGACTGGACGGTGCGCTAGGCACAGTACGAGAGCCTACGCAAGACCCAGCACAAGGGCATAGCGAAGGGGCGGTAGCTTGCGAGGTCAACTCGCAAGCTACCGCCCCTTTCATGCGCCCATTATATGCAATATTGGCTATATACCCTTGAAAATAAGGCTAAGAATCTGCAGTCTCTACCGGCTCCACATTCCGCGGAGTCGTAAAATGCTGCAGCGCATACTGCATCGTGTAATTACCCAACGCAACACCCGACGCCATCGCCACCACAATCGAAACCGCCGTAATCATGTTCTGCATACCCAGAATCACGTCCGTCTCAACCGTCAGCAGATACATACCGCGGAAGAACGACAGACCCGGCAGCAAGAACGTAATCGCAGGAATCGAGAAAATCGCCTGGGGCACATGCAGACGGTACGCAAAATACGTGCTCAACGCACCAATCACAACCGCCGCACACGCCGTCGGGCCGCGACCGGTACTCGGGCCAGCAAGCAGCTCATAGCTGTAATACGCAGCCAGGCCACAGCCCGTAATCAGCATCAGCCAGCCGACCTTCACCAGCTTCGTTTGCAAGGTAATCGCAAAGGTCGCAATCGCCACCAAGAAGAAGAACGACGCCACCAACGGGGTCGTCGGCTCAAAACGCAGCTGCTCAATATCCAGGGTCGGGCCGTTGAAAATATTAATCGCGCTCACCGCGGTCGCAATACCAACCACCAGGCCCAAGAAGCTCATACCCGTAGACACAAAACGACCCGCAGCCGTCACCGGGAAGCCATTAATCGCATCCTGCACAGCACCCACCAGACGCGGAGTCGGCAAGAACATAATCATGCCCGCCGCCACCACCAGAGGCGCAGAAATCGGCTCACCCTGGCGCTGAAGCACCGAAAGAATCGACCCTTCACCGCCCAGCCAAATCGCCAAGAAGGTCATCAGACCCGCACTAGCCGCCATGCGGAAGAACGCCGGAATACCAATCGAACTCAACCACTGAATCAGCAGGTACACGGGAATAAAGATAATCGCCGCGCTCAACGCCGTCGCAAAGCTCGCGCCCAGCGCCGCCGTCAGGGTTCCAGCACACGCCAGGTTCGCCAGCCACACCACCAGAGGCGGGAACGGCTTGGGGCGGTGCGTAATCTGGTTCAGCTTCACATCGGCCATTTCCAGGGTCATGCCGCCACGCGTGATCTTATAAATCAGGCCGTAGACCTCAGAGAGCGCCTCATAGTTTTCAGTGGAGGAACGCACCACACGCACCAGGGTGTGCGTGAAGCGCTCGTCAGCGTTCGTATTGCGTTTAGCAATGCGGGACTCCATGTAAATATCGGGGTCCGAGGTGTAGTTGATGGTCACCGACTGGTTCGTAATATCGACTTCCACCGAGTCCAGCCCGTACGCCGAAGAGACCGCAATAATCGCCGAGTCCACGTCCATAGCGTCCGCTCCGTAGTGGAACATCGCCTCCGCCAGACGCAGGGTGAAGTTCAGCGTATCGCGAGCGTACTCCTTCTCGCGGCGGAACGCCTCACGACGCTCATGCTCCTCAGTACGAATCATCGGCACAAACTGGCGCTGAGCAATACGCTGGGCACCGCGCGGGGCGGCGGGTGCCGCCTCCTCAGTGCGCACAAAAGAGCGGAGGCGACGCGAACCCCAGCGGCCGCCGCTACCGCGTCCAAATAGGCCGCGAGAGCCTCCATTGACCAGCGGAACGGTAGTCGTGGGCATCGAGACGGGCCCGGTCTTCGGCACGGCGGTAGGCTCCGCACCGTAGCGTCGGGCTGCGTGGGAGTTGGGCACCTGCGGAATCATGCCGGTCATGGGCACCGGCTGGGAGGGGCGGGTCAGCGCCGCCTCGGTCACCAGGTTACTGGAGGTGACAGGGTTGGGGTCCTCGCGGTAGGCGTCCAGGTCGTCGTCAGGCACGAGGGAGGGGTCAATGACGGTACGCGCGCCGTGACCGTTAGGGGTCAGCTCGGGGTCACTGGTGGGCTCTACCGGCTCCTGAGCGGTAATGCCCATATCCGCGGCGGCCTCCTGCAGTACATCACCGACAGCTTCTGCAGCGACGGTGCCCTCCTGGCTTGTCGCGGAGGCGGCATGCTGAGCCAGCACGCGGCGCAATTTCTCGTCGGTGACCTGGTCTAGCGAAACCAGGGGAAAACCGCGCTTACCGGCGATGTAGCCAGCGGTGGTGTTCTGCTCGCTTCCTTCCGTTGCGGCAGTATTTGCTTCGCCTGCATGCGAAGCTTCCCGCGATGTGGGGGTCGCGGGGGTGTTCCTCGATTCTGCCAATGTCCCTCCCAGATAGACAGTGCCTTTTTAGTCTAACAAGGGCACGATTCTGCGGTAGCACTGGAGAGCAGAAATATCACTTTTCTGCCCGGTGATTTTGTGAGCAAAAAGCGCTCTGCGGCACTTACGGCAGAAGGCTTCATTGATATGAAGAGAAATCCAGGTCACTACTGTACAGAAGATATTTTGGGAGATATTTCTAGAGCTATTTTCGAGGAAAAATAAAGGTTATATATACATTAAGATTTGCAGAGAAATATCCCCCACCTACCCCCACTCGCACCTCAATAAGAAATGAATTATTCATAACAAAAAAATATCCCGCCACCGAAGTGACGGGATATTCACGCTTTAAGGCTGTAGCCTTCACAGCATCCGAAGCGCACCGCTCGGGGTCACTTCAGAGGCGAAAGTCAATTACTCAGCGTCGTGGTCGGTCTCGAGGATCTTAACCAGCGAGTCCAGAGCCTCTTCAGCACCTTCGCCCTCTGCGCGCAGGACAACAACGTCGCCGTGCTTTGCACCCAGGGACATCAGGGACAGAATCGATGCAGCGTCCATAGCCTCATCTGCGGGCTCGCCCTTAGCTGCGATGGTGACCTCGACGGGGAGGTCGCCAGCTGCCTCAGCGAAGATAGCTGCCGGACGTGCGTGCAGGCCAACACGGCTTGCAATAGTGGCTTCGCGCTCTGCCATTATGTTTCTCCTTTGATCAAGGAACCGAAAATATATCAGTACCTATTCTAAATGAACGGGGCGCTTCAGGACCCGCCCTTACTCTATAAATTGTACCGTTCAGCCATACGCTAACAAGTACCAAAAATGCCGGATGCAGAAATAAAACTCTACACCCGGCATTTTCATGGACTCAGGCACCGCCCAGCACACCCCACCAAGGAGCGGCAGGCAGAGCCCGGAATCGTTTAAGGCTTAGAGGCCCAGCTCGTCCAGAATCGGCAGAGCCTTGCGTGCGCTCTCCTTCGCCTCAGCAGAAGAAATCTGCTGCAGAGCGATAGCCGCAATCTGCTGTGCCTTCTCCTTGGTCACGGACTTCAGAACCGCAGCCACAGCGGGAATAGCACCAGCGTTCATGGACAGGGTGTCAACACCCAGACCAATCAGAACAACAGCCAGAGCCGGGTCAGCCGCAGCCTCACCACAGACGCTCACGTACTTCTTCTTACCCGCGGTGACCGATGCACGCTGAGCACCCTCAACGGTCATCTTAATCATCTTCAGCACTGCAGGCTGCCAGGGGTTGTTCAGGTGCGCCAGGTCGCCCAGCAGGCGGTCAGCCGCCATGGTGTACTGGGTCAGGTCGTTGGTGCCGATGGACACGAAGTCGACCTCGCCCAGGATAGCCTCAGCGTTCATCACAGCTGCGGGGGTCTCAACCATCACACCGTGAACGGGCAGGCCAATCTCCTTGAGCATGTTCGCGAAGTTGCGTGCCTCGGAGGTGGTCGAAATCATCGGAGCCATAACCCAGATGTCAGCGTCGGAGTCCTCCGAAGCAGCCTTAATAGCCTCCAGCTGGCGGGTCAGAACGCCCGGAACGGTCCAGTCGGTACGGAAGCCGCGAACACCCAGTGCGGGGTTCTCCTCGGGGTTCACGTTCAGGAACGGCAGGGGCTTGTCAGCACCAGCGTCCAGAGTACGAACCACAATGTGCTTTCCGGGGAATGCGTCAAACACAGACTTGTAGGTCTTAGCCTGAGTCTCAATGGAAGGCTCAGAGTCGTGGCCCAGGAAGCCGAACTCGGTGCGCAACAGGCCAACACCCTCAGCCTTCAGGCTTGCAGCCTTCTCAGCGGACTTGCCGTCACCAACGTTTGCGTACAGCTCAACGCGGGTGCCGTCAGCCAGCACGCCCTGACCGTCAAAGTCAGCGACGGGCTTACGGTTTGCGTACTTGATTGCTGCCTCACGGTCAGCGTCGGTGGGCTCGGTGTCAACGATACCTTCATTGGAGTCCACGTAGACGACGGTGCCGTCAGCAATCTCGGTCACACCCTTAGCGGCCACAATAGCGGGCAGGCCCAGGCCGCGAGCCAAAATAGCGGTGTGCGCCTGGGGGCCACCGTCAGAGGTGATCAGGGCGATAACCTTCTCGGGGTCCAGGGTCGCGGTATCAGCCGGTGCCAGGTCAATAGCGGCCAGGATGAACGGCTCATCAGAAACGGGGATGCCGGGAGCCTGCTGGTCGGTCAGCTCAGCAACAATGCGGGCACGCACGTCGTGGATGTCGGTGACGCGCTCAGCCATGTAGCCACCCAGGGCAGCCATCTGGTCAGCGAAGGAGGTTGCAGCCTCCCAAATTGCACGCTCGGGAGCCATCTCCTGAGTCTCAACCAGCTTGATAGCGCTCTTGATGAGTGCACGGTCGGTAGCCATCTGAGAGGTAGACTTCAGAACAGCCTTGCCGTCACGGCTAGCGTGCTCTGCACGAGCGAGCAGGTCTTCCTTCACGCGGACCGATGCGTCCTTAATGCGCTGCGCTGCAGCCTCAGCGGTCTCGCCGCTCAGACGCAGACCGTCCTTGGGTTCCTCGATGGGCTTAGGCATCTGAAGAACGGGGCCAATAACGCGGCCGGCGTATACGCCGACGCCCTTGTAGGTAGTCATAAATTCATGTCCTATCTGTGGTTTGTCTACAGTGTAACGTGTTTTTTCACGCTCACGCCTGCAAACAGACGATCAAATGAAGGTGAGGTTATACGGCCTTTATGCGGATGCCTTAGAGCGGGCACCCACAGACTTCAGCACCACGTACACGAGTGCCGAAACAACGGTACCGGCAACAACAGCCACCAGGAACATCAGGGGGTTCTGTGCCAGACCGATAATCCAAATACCACCGTGCGGAGCCGGGGAAGCAACATGAGCGCTCATCGAAATAGCGCCAGCAAGAGCACCACCAACAATGGTCGAAGGAATCACGCGAGCCGGATCAGCCGACGCGAAGGGAATAGCACCCTCAGAGATAAAGGATGCACCCAGCAGCCACGCAGCCTTACCGTTCTCACGCTCGTTCTCGTTGAACAGCTTGGGACGCAGAGTGGTTGCCAGAGCCATAGCCAGCGGCGGAACCATACCGGAGATAATGACGGCAGCCATGATTTCCTGGTTCACGGTCGCACCCGAGGACAGGCCAGCGGTTGCGAAGAGGTAAGCAGCCTTGTTGATGGGGCCACCCAGGTCAGAAGCCATCATTGCGCCCAGGATCAGACCCAGCACCAGAGCGGAACCGCCAGACATGGAGGTCAGCCAATCCTGCAGGGTGGTCATAACCCAAGCGAGGGGTGCGCCGAGCAGCAGGTACATGAGCAGACCGGCAACCAGAGAAGTCACCAGCGGAGTAACGACCACGGGCATCATCGAGCCGAGCCAGCGGGGCAGCTTCAAGGTACCCAGAGCGTACGCAATCAGACCGGCGAGAATACCGCCAACGATACCGCCGAGGAAGCCCGCGTTCACGGCAAGAGCCACCGAACCGGCGATGAAGCCCGGAGCAATACCGGGACGCTGAGCCAAACCGTACGCAATGTACGCGGCAAGAGCCGGAACCATCAGGCTCAGACCGAAACCACCGATGGTCTGCAGAACAGCACCCAGGTACAGGGTCCAGTGCACATCACCGAGGTTGAACAGGGTTGCCGATTCGAGAATCGCCTTGGTGTTCACATCGCCGAGGTTCGGCATGGTGATTGCCTCGAACACGAAGCCCAGGGCGACCAGAATACCGCCGGCAGCAACGAACGGAATCATGTAAGAGATACCGGTCATCACGGCCTTGTAGATGCGGGAGCCCCATGCGCCTTCGGTAGCCCCTGCGCTGTCCTCGGCACTGGATGCGGCAGCGGCAACGCGCGCACCGTTCGGGTTCTCAGCCTCAGCCAGAGCCTCCGCGATCATTTCCTTCGGTTCGTCAATACCGCGCTTGACGGGGGATTCGACGAAGGGCTTACCGGCGAAGCGGTTACGCTCACGCACGTTCACCGACACCGCGAAAATCACGGCGTCTGCGGCATCAATATCAGCCTGGGTCAGCTTCTCGTTACCCGAGGAGCCCTGGGTCTCAACCTTCAGGTCGTAGCCGAGCTCTTCAGCAGCGTACTTGAGGGCATCCGCAGCCATGTAGGTGTGAGCGATGCCGGTGGGGCATGCGGTCACAGCAACAATCTTCTTCACCGGAGCGGCGGGGGCTTCCTTCTCAGCAGCAGGTGCGGCGGCGGGCGCAGCCTCGGCGGGCTTAGCCTCTGCCTTCTTCTCGCCCACACCGAGCGCGCCGTTGACCAGCTCAACAATCTCTTCAGCCGAGGAGGCATCGCGCAGGGACGCGGTGAAGCTCTTCTTCATCAGGGAGCGTGCCAGAGTGGACAGCAGCTTCAGGTGTGCCTGGTCAGCGCCATCGGGTGCAGCAATGAAGAAAATCAGGTCGGCGGGGCCGTCCTTAGCACCGAAGGAAACTGCCGGGTTAGGGCGTGCCATTGCCAGGGTCGGCTCGGTCACGGCGGCACTACGGCAGTGCGGAATCGCAATACCACCGGGGATGCCGGTGTCGGTCTTGGATTCGCGTGCCTCGGCAGCCGCGTAGAGCTGCTCGAAGTCGGTAGCGCGTCCGGCATTTACGACTGCCTGGGCGAGCTTGGCAATTACGTCGAATCGGGTCTCGCCGAGGTTCTCGTCCAGCAGGACGAGATCTGCGGTGATCAGATCAGACATATTCCCTCCTCGGGTATGTGTTGGGGCGGGGATTCGCTCAGCGGTGCCGAGCCTCTCCCCTATATGAGTTCAAAGTGTGCGCAGTGTGTGTTGAGTGTGCAGCGTGCGTATATGTGCGACATATGCGCACAGCACCCCAGCTTATATTCCCTTCTGAGAATAAAAGCTGGAGGTGCGAAAACAGCTCGAATTAGAGCTGTAGCTGACGAACAGTGACCTTCTCAGGAGTGGTCTGCTCCAGCGAAGGCATACGGGTACCGGGCAGAGCAGCAGCAGCCGAACCGTGAGCTACCGCCTGAACCAGGCAACCGGGGGCATCCTCACCACGAGTGTGAGCAATCAAGAAACCGGACAGCGACGAGTCACCGGCACCCACAGTGCTACGAACCTGAATCGGCTCGTGCACAGCGTGCCAGATACCCTGCTCAGTGACCAGCACTGCACCGCCGCCGCCGAGGGTGGCAAGCACGTACTCGATGCCGTCGCCGAGTAGCTTCTGGGCGGTGCGAGCGGTCAGCTCGGGGCTAGCCTCCAGCTCCTCCCAGTTATCGCTACCGGTCAGCTGAGCCAGCTCCTCCGAGTTAGGTTTAATCAGGGTGGGCTTGTGCTCACCGGCAACGGTCGCAATCAGCGGCGCCTCAGAGGTATCAATAGCAATCTTGCCCTCGTAGCCGGAGGCGCGCAGTGCCGCCACCAGCTCGGAGTAGTAGGTCGGTTCCAGACCCGGAGGCAGCGAACCAGCCAGAACCACCCAGTCGGCACCCTTGGAACGCTCAACCACCAGCTCGTCCAGCTTCTGACGCAGTTCAGCATCAAAAACGGTGCCGGGGGCGTTCAGCTTGGTGGTGGTACCGTCCGGGTCAACCACGGTGATGTTCGAGCGAATCGGCTCGCCGGTGGGCAGGTTAGCGAACTCGACGTCCACAGCCTGTAGTGCGGTCAGCACCGGGTCGGTGGCCTCACCGGGCACAATCGCCACAGTCGGAACACCGGAGACCTGCAGGGCACGCGAAATATTCACGCCCTTACCGCCGGGGTCCTGCACAGCGCCGACAGCACGCTGCACGGCACCGTGAGCCAAGGGCGCGCCCAGTTCAATGGTGCGGTCCAGGCTGGGGTTTGCGGTCAGAGTAATAATCATTAGGCAATCACAATCTCAACGTTTGCGGCCTCGAGTGCCTGACGAAGGGCACCTTCGGGCTCACGATCAGTAATGAGGGTGTCAATATCCTCAAATCCAGCGAAGCGGACCAGGGATTCCTGGCCGAACTTCGCAGAGTCACAGAGCAGGACCACGCGACGAGCAGACTTGCAGATCGCGGTCTTGACAATGGCTTCGTTCATGCCGGGGGTGGAGATGCCGAAGTGGGCTTCAATGCCGTTGGCACCAATGAAAGCAATATCGGGGCGCATGGTGCCGAAGTGCTCAGCGGCGCGTGCACCAACAGCAGCCCAGGTCATCTTGCGCAGCTGACCACCGACCAGCTCAAGGGTGACACCCTCAGCTTCCGCGAGCTTCACCGCAATATGCAGTGCGTGGGTGATAATGATGCGGTCGTTACCGGTCTTGAGGCTGAAGTTCTCGGCGCCAATGTGGTCGGCGAGAATTTCGATGGTGGAGCCTGCATCCAGGACGATAGAGCCCGCCTCAGAGTCGCGCAGCATCTGGTATGCCTTGGTGGCGATGCGGCGCTTTTCGGGGGTGTTCATGCCCTGTCGGGAGGAGATGGAGGACTCCAGGGAGGTGGACTGCTCAATGGTGACAGCGCCACCGTGGACGCGGCGGAGCTTACCTGCTTCTTCCAGTGCGGCGAGGTCGCGGCGCACGGTCTCCATGGTCACATCGTAACGACGCGCAAGGTCAGCGCCGTTGACACGACGTGCGGAGGCAACAAGCTTTGCAATTTCGGCACGGCGTTCTTCTGCGAACATAAATCGGTGTTCCTTTGGGCTAGTGGGGAGGAAATCTGCGTGTTCTCGTCTGCGTTCTGCGTGGCTAGAGAGCCGTGAAAGACATGGTTTCAGTGAGTTGGCAGAACGCTTTAGGGTAATACTTGATTTTATGTGGGTTTTTGTGGGTAAGTCAATATAAAACGCTGTATTTGCTGGAATATTACCCGGATGTTCCCTACCGAAACCACACCTATTTGCGAGCTGTTGCCTGTTTATGTCTGTTTGACCTAATGAACTGTTGGGTTTTGCTTCTCCCCAACGCTCAAGACAGCAAGAACCCCCGCTACCGCGCCCTAACAGGGCAAAAACCTAAGGCGCCGACTCCGAGAACCCTCGGAACCGGCGCCTCCAACAGGCACAGATCCTTACTTACCCTTGCGTTCGCGACGCACGCGACGCCAACGATGCACACCCAGAGCACCCGCCGCGCCCAGCAGAGCACCCGAACCGTTCATCAGTACATCCACCGGGTCGCCGGTGCGATCAGGCATGAAACTCTGAATCGTCTCAATGCAGGCACTAACCAAAAATCCCGAGTACAGCACGTGCGGGCGAGCCTTCGGCTTGAGCAGCAGGGCGAAAAGAAAACCGCCCGGAATGAACATGATGACGTTCGAAAGCTGCTCGATGCTCGAATAGGTGATGAACGCAGGCAACCAGCCCTCGGCGTGGCCGGTATCCAGCAGCTGCGCCAGGCGGCCTCCCACCTCGTTATCGTCCACGTGTACGGGGGCGAACACGATACTCGCCACCACCGCGCAGTACAGCGCCGTGACCGGCCAGAGAATCAGTCGCCATACGCGAGCGCCAGACCAACCTTTACCAAACAAGGCGACCCACCTCGTCGAACTGCTTGGTCGAGTCCCACGCGAACAGGCCCGGCACGTCAATCGTGAGCGGTTCGGCGTTCGGCACGGTCACGGTCCACTCTTCACCGGCTGCTGCGGAGAGGGCGCGGCGGATAAAGCTGCCGTGGCTGACAGCAATAATCTTCTGGTCGCCCGAGGCTTCAGAGAGTTCACGCACGATATTGCGCAGGGTGCGCACCGCACGAATGTACACGTCACGTTCGGATTCCACGTTCGGGTAGTAGCGTTCCGGGGCGCGGCGTTCGGGGGCGGGAATATCCAGGCCCTCGCCGGCACCGTAGGCGCGTTCCACCAGCTCGGGGTAGGTCTTGTGCACCTGCAGGTCGAAGTACTCACCGACCAGTTGCGCCGTCTCGTAGGCGCGGGAGAGCGGCGAGGACACCAGCACGGTGAACTCCAGACCCATGTCGGCGAGCTTCTTGCCGGTGGTGCGTGCCTGCTCGCGGCCGGTGTCGTTGAGCGGAATGTCGGTGATGCCCTGCATCAGGTTCGCCTTGTTCCAGTCGGTCTGGCCGTGACGAATCAGGGTGAGGGTCGTGTTCTCGGCACCCGCCGGGACCTCTTCGGGGCTCAGCTCGGGCTCTAGGTGCTGCACAACCAGGCGGTCGATCGCGTCGTCCAGGTACTGCAGGGGCACCTCGGTCAGGGAGGCGTTCACCGGGATCGGGTAGATGCCGTCCTCGTTGAGCAGTTCGGGGTGGCGCTCAGCGATCAGGGCGGTCATGGTCATGGCAATCAGCATGCCGTGCGCGGCGACCACAACGGTCTGACCCTCGTATTCGCGGCGGACGCGGTTCAGCGCCGCGAGGGAGCGGGCGAGGAAGTCCTTCTTCGGTTCCACATTGAAAGCATTGTTGGACTGGCGGGAGGCGAGAATCAGCTCGCGGGTAGCGATCTGGCCTTCCAGGTCACCAAAGGAACGTTCCTGGAAGCCGTCAATGGCACCGCGGTAGGGTACGCCCAGGCCTTCGGCTACGATTTCGGCGCTTTCTACGGCGCGGGAAAGGGGCGAGGATACGATAGCGTCCACGGTGGTGCCCTCAGCTGCTGCCTGCTGCAGGGCGCCGATAGCGGTGCGGACCTGTTCCCTGCCGGTGTCGTTGAGGGGGATGTCGGTGCCGCCCTGGAAGCGGTGGTCAATGTTCCAGTCGGTCTGGCCGTGGCGCAGGAAGATGATGCGGGTTCCTGCCTCGGGGTCGGCTACCGGAGTGATGATGGGGGTGTTCTGTGCGTCGGTCATCCTTCTAGTATGGCATTGCCCCCGCGCAGTTCAAGGGGGCAAGAGGCGTATTCTCTCATGAAGCGCACTCATCCCGCGGTATGAGTTGCGGGGTGGTTGAGCACCCGGCCGGGCGAATTTTTTCAGGGTTTTCCCATATTTTTCAGCCCTCAGACGGAGGGGTGAGCCGCCAAGAAGCTGAGATGATAGAAGTGTACTTCCGTTAGTTCATACCCAATGAAGGTTGTCATGACGCAGAATCCTCAATCCCAGAACCATCCTCAAACCCAGAACCCGCAGTTCCAGGCTCAGAACCCGTATTCAATGACCCCTCCGCAGGCGGCGCAGCCTGCCGGTCAGTATTCCGCTCAGCAGGGTCAGTCCGGTCAGCCGAGTCAGCCCGGCCAGCAGGGCTACTATCAGGGTCAGCCGCAGGGCTACCCGGCTCAGGCACCTCAGCAGGCGCAGCAGGCGCCCTTCGCGCGCGGCGCGATTATTTCTGCCCGTAACCTGCACAAGTCGTACGGCAATAACCCGGTGCTGCGTAACGTGAGCCTGGATATTTTCCCCGGCGAGTCTGTGGCGATTATGGGTCCTTCCGGTTCCGGTAAGACCACCCTGTTGCACGCGCTCTCGGGCATTATCAAGCTCGATGCCGGTTCTGTGCTGTTCAATGGCCCGGCGGGTCAGGTGGCGGTGGAGTCCCTCAGCGAGCGTGAGCGCACCTCCCTGCGCGCTAACTCGTTTGGTTTCGTGTTCCAGCAGGGTCTGTTGGTTCCCGAGCTGACCGCGGAGGAGAACGTCTCCCTCGCCGCGATGATTGCCGGTGTGCCGCGCCAGCAGGCGCGTTCCATTTCGGCTGACCTGCTGAACCGTCTGGGTTTGGGGCAGATGTTGGACCGCCGTATGGGTGAGATGTCCGGTGGTCAGGCTCAGCGTGTGGCGATTGCCCGCTCCCAGGTGAACGGTGCCCCCGTGACTTTCGCGGATGAGCCGACCGGCGCGCTGGATTCTAAGACCGCGCGTGAGGTGATGGCGCTGCTGCTGACCATGATTCCGCAGCAGGGTAAGACTCTGCTGGTGGTTACTCACGACCCGAACGTGGCTGCGGCGTGCTCCCGCGTGGTGTACCTGCAGGACGGTCAGATTGTGAGCGACCAGCGCAATAACCAGGGCGGTGTTCCCGCACAGAACCCCGGCGCTCAGAGCTTCGGCGCTCAGTCTCAGGCAGGTGCATAATGCAAATCTATGCTCTACTCGCCAAGCGAACCCTATGGAGTTCGCAGGCGATTCTTCCTGTGCTGGCTTTTGCCGCCTCCTCGGCACTGTTTTTGACGGTTGCCGGTGGTGTTCAGGCGCTGAGTACTTGGCTTGAGCACGCCAACGTTGACCACGAAATGATCAACCTGATGGGCATTCAGAAGCTCTACATGGGTTTGGCGTGGGTTGCCGCTCTGGTGCTGATTGTTCCGCTCTTTACCCTGGGCGCTTCGGCTGCTCGTTTGAGTGCCCGCCGCCGTGATGAGCGTCTGGCGTCCCTGCGTCTGATTGGTGCCTCCACGACCCTGATTGTGGGTCTGTCCGTTGCGGACGCGCTGGTGTACTCCCTCGTGGGCTTCATTATCGGTCTGTTGCTCTACCTGGTGCTGATTTTCCCCTTTGGCGCTTTACACTTCATGAACGTTCCGCTGGGTGCTGAGAATATGCTCCTGCCGGTGAGCGTGATTTTCTACTGCTTCCTGGGTTGTATGGTTTTGGCGGCTCTCAGCTCCCTCTTCGGTCTGGCGAAGGTCAGCATCAGCCCGCTGGGTGTGCGTACCCGCGCGAAGGCTGGTTCCGCCGGTTACATTGCTCTGGGTATCGGTGTTGTTCTGGTCATTGCCGTGATGATTCTGGCTTCGACCTCGAAGGGTTTTAGCATGTTCTCACCCTTCCAGGACGGCGGTGCCGATAGCGCGATTAAGAACCTAGCGATTTTCATTGCTCTGCCGGGTCTGCTGATGATGGTTGCTATCGACCTGATTGGTACCTTCCTGGTGTGGGCATACGCAAAGATTCGTGTGCGCATGACCCAGAAGGCGTCGGTTCTGCTGGGTTACCGTGCGGTGCTGGAATCCCCGCGCGGGGCGTGGCGTCAGGTTTCGGGTGTGGCGCTGTCGACCTTCTTGGTGACCTTCTTCGGCCCCATCCTGATTCTGGCGGGTGAAATGAACAAAACGGCGAAGGAGGTAGGCCCCGCCGCCGGCCCCTTCATGACCATCATGTCGGACATGTTCCAGGGCATGCTGCTCATGCTGTTCTTCTCGTACCTGCTGGTCACCCTCTCCGCAGTGTTGAACCAGAGCGCCGCCATTTACGAGCGTGGTTCGCTGTACTCTTCGCTGAATATGATGGGTACCCCCACGAGGATGTTGCAGGCTTCGCGCCTTACCGTGGTTTTCGGTCCGCTGGTGCTCATTAGCGTGGTTTCTGCGCTGCTGGGTCTGCCGCTGACGGCGTTGATTGCGGCGCAGGGTCTTTCCGGTGAGATTCTGACGAAGATGTTCGGTATGACCTTCGGCGCTATTGCACTGGGTCTGGCGCTGGTCTATGTGGGCCTGTTGGCGACCATTCCGTTTATGCGTCAGGTGACTCATAAGCCGGTGTCCGCTCTCTAAGCTGTTTTAGCTTCTGCCCTCCCGTTGCGTCCGTTCTGGATGCAGCGGGAGGGTTTCTTCATGTGGTTTTCCGTTCTGCGGGCGAGGCGCAACCCCGCATGTTTTCTCACGCACCGGGCCACCGCTTCCATAGCCTAAAACCCTGTGAGAGACTGACATTATGTTTGAACACATAGTACCCTCCGATTGGTTCCCCCGCTGCGCAATCTTCGACTGCGACGGCATCCTCCTCGACTCCGAGACCGTCTGGAACGATGTGCAACGTGAGCTTTTCGCCCGCTGGTCTGTTCCCTTCACCGAGGAGGTGGAGCATCGCCTCACCGGCCTGGCAGCAGCCGATGTCGCCGAGGAGCTTGCCCTGCTCTCCTACGAGGCGCAGAATGGTCAGAAGCCGGACACCGCCTCCGCAGAGTACGCCGAACACCATGAACGCGTGATGAAGGATCTGCTCACCACCGAGCACGAGGTCATCAGCTCCGGCGTGGACCTGATTGAGGGTGCGCAGAAGTTCCTGGGCTTCCTGAGCGAGCACATGCCGGTTGCGGTGGCGTCGAACTCCACCGCGAACATTCTGACCCTGAAGATGGAAAGCTACGGTTACGCCCCGCTGGTGCGCACCTGGGTCAGCAGCAACGACGTTCCGGCCGGTAAGCCCGCCCCGGACATGTACCTGGAGGCGGCACGTCGCCTCGGCTTTGAAGGTCACGAGGCGCTGGCGTTCGAGGACTCCCCCGCGGGCGCGCAGGCGGCACGTGACGCCGGTACGAAGGTCATGATTTACGTTCCGGAAGGCACCGACCCGGCAAAGGCACCGACCGGTTTTGGGCGCTTCGATTCCTTCAAGGACCCGCAGCTCTGGGAGGCGGCACGCACCTGGATCGCCAAGCTTGAGGCGGCACAGCAGTCTGAGGCGGCGCAGGGCTAAGTAATTAGCGCCCCCTCCCCCGGTATGAAGAAAGACCCCCGGCCCGCTCCTGAAGAGCAGACCGGGGGTCTTCTATGCTTTATCAGCTTGTACCTAAGCGGTACGAGTTTATCGGCGCATAACCTTCTTCGCCAGTGCGTTACCGATGAACTGAACCAGCTGAACCAGGACGATAATAATCGCCACAACAGCCCAGGTGATCTCATCGTTGAAGCGCTGGTAGCCGTCCACAATCGCGATCTTACCCAGACCACCGGCACCCACGTAACCGGCCATAGCGGACATATCCACCACGCCGATAACGAGGAAGGTGTAACCCAGGATTAGCGGGCCAAGTGCCTCGGGAATCATCACGGTGAACAGGATGGTCAGCTTCGAAGCGCCCATCGCGCGGGCCGCCTCAATCACACCCGGGTCAATGGAGACCATGTTCTGCTCCACGATACGGGCAATTGCGAACGCAGCACCGAAGCTCATCGCGAAAACCGCAGCGTTCACGCCCAGGCGGGTACCCACCACGGCGCTCGTCAGCGGGCCCAGCGCCGCAATCAGGATAATGAACGGAATCGGGCGAATCACGTTCACCAGAATGTTCAGGATCGTGTACACGAAACGGTTCTGGAAAATATTACCTGCACGGGTGGTGTACAGCAGAGCACCCACAATCAGGCCAACCAGACCGGCACACAGCATGGTGATAGACACCATGTAGAACGTATCGCCGATAGCCGGGAGCAGCTTCTCGGGCAGGAACTCAGACCAGTCAGTCTTAGACGCAGCCAGCGGAAGAGTAGTAGCAAACATTTAGCGCACCTCCTGCACGCGAGCAACGGTCTTCAGTTCAGCAACAGCGGCATCAATGCTGGTGATTTCGCCGAGAAGTTCCAGGGTGAGGGTACCGTACGCCTTGCCCTGCAGGGTCTCAATACCGCCGCCCACAATGTTGAAGCGGACGTTACGGGCACCCAGGTAGGACAGCACCTTACCGAGCTCCTGGTTACCCTCCACGATTTCAACGTTGATGAGGTAACCCTTGTGGTTAGCGCGCAGCTCAGCCGCCTCCTTGCCGGTGGGGGCAAGCTTGACGGTGGTTGCCACGAACAGCTTCGCCACGTCGGTCTGCGGGTTGGAGAAGACGTCGTAGACGTTGCCCTGCTCCACCACACGACCGGACTCCATGACCGCCACACGGTCAGCGATGCTGGAGACCACGTCCATCTCGTGGGTAATCACCACGACGGTCACACCCAGTTCACGGTTCACACGCTTAAGGAGCGCAAGCACTTCATGAGTGGTTTCCGGATCCAGCGCGCTGGTGGACTCGTCCGCCAGCAGCAGTGCGGGGTTGGTCGCGAGCGCACGGGCAATACCCACACGCTGCTTCTGACCGCCCGAAAGCTGGTTCGGGTAGTGGCCTGCACGGTCGGCAAGACCCACGAACTCGAGCATTTCCAGGGCGCGGGCGCGGCGGTCCTTCTTAGACCAGCCGGCAATCTTCAGGGGGAACTCAACGTTACCGAGCACGGTGCGGGAGTTCATCAGGTTGAACTGCTGGAAGATCATGCCGATGTTGGTGCGTGCTTCGCGCAGTTCGGAGTCGCGCTTGCCGGAAATTTCGAAGCCGCCAACGGTCAGGGTGCCACTGGTGGTGGTTTCCAGGCCGTTAATGAGGCGGACCAGGGTGGACTTACCGGCGCCGGAGTAGCCGATAATTGCAAAGATTTCACCGCGGTTAATGGTGAGGGAGACGTTGTCCACAGCAACTACCGCCTTGGGGCCGTTGCCGAAGACCTTGGAGACTCCGTCCAGAACCACCATGGGCTCGGTGCTGTCACCGAAGCTCTGTACCAGTTCACTCATAAGTTTGTATCCGTTATATGTCGTGGTTGGGGCGCTAAAGGGCATTAACGCCGGTACGCAAAGGACGGTAAGCCTGTCGTGACCCGCATCGGGTGCTTAGACTTACCGCCTTTGCGTATGCCTAGAGGAGGCGTGTATTTAGAAGATTACTTCTTGGCGCGCAGCTTGGCTTCTTCGTTAGCCAGGGACTGACGCAGCTCGTCGGTGCTCACGTTAACCTCAACGGCGGTGCCGCGGGTCTCTTCCTGAACAACATCCATGACGGGCTTGGTGTGGAAGATTTCAACGATCTTCTTGTAGGTCTCGTCGTCAGCCTTGTCCTTCTGAGCAACGAAGAGGTTCACATACTTGATAGCGGAGGGGTCGGTCTTGGGGTCATCCTGAGCCAGGGCGTCTGCGGGCTTCAGGCCTGCATCCTTGAGGAAGTCGTTGTTGACGACCGCGCCGTCAGCGGACTCCATGCCAACCACGGTCTGGGTTGCGTCGACGGGAGTGACCTTCACCTTGGAGTTAGCGGTGTCCACGTCATCGATGGTGGGTGCGTCAACATCAGCGTTCTTGAAGGTAACCAGACCGTTGGTCTTCAGCAGCTTCAGCGCGCGTGCTTCGTTCACGGTGTCGTTCGGGATAACGATCTCGCCACCCTGGGGGATGTCAGCCAACTTGGAGTGCTTCTTGGAGAACAGAGCCATCGGGTAGATGACGGTCGGGCCAACAATCTGCAGGTCCTTCTTAGCGCTCACGTTGTAGTTGGACAGGTACGCGATGTGCTGGAAGCGGTTCATATCGATGTCACCGGCGTCCAGTGCGGGGTTCGGCTCGGTGTACGCGCTGAACTCCTTGAACTCAATGTCGATACCCTGCTTCTTAGCTTCTTCCTTCAGGGTCTTGTTGAACTTCTCAGAGCCAACCACACCGATGGTGACCTTCTTGGAGCTGGAGGAAGAGGAGGAGTTGGTGGAACCGCAGGCTGCCAGGCCAAAGACCATGGGGACAACTGCGAGTGCAGCAGCAAACTTCTTCACGGCTATGAATCTTTCTGTTGAATGATGATGCGTTCCGCCGGGTGCTCACGTTGGTACTAGCACATCCGATGGGAATGATGATGGGACAATTACAGCACGCACAAGGGCGGGTGTGGAAGTTAATGGCTATTCATGAGACACAGAACGTCAAGGTCGTCATATTTTGTCACAATTCGTCATGCGGTGATTATTTGCCAGGTCACAAAGCGTCATTGACGGTGTATTCAGGCGCACACAAAACGCCGGCCCGGGGTACAAAAACCCAAGCCGGCGTCCATAGTGCCACCCGTTACGGGCGGTGGGGAATCAACCTACTGATCGAACTCGCCCGAAGCAATCAGCTGCTCACGCACCTTACGGCGCAGAACCTTACCCAGCATCGAACGGGGCAGATCATCCACCACCACGATGCGGCGCGGAACCTTATAACGAGTCACCTTCGAATAGCAGTGCTCACGCAGAGTATGCTCCTGCACCACCCGGCCCGGGGCGGGAACTACAGCGGCGACCACCATCTCGCCACCGGCGGGCAACGGAATACCGACTACCGCCGCATCCGCGACCATATCGTGCTGCTTGAGGGCGACCTCAACCTCCGTCGGGGAGACGTTGAAACCGCCGGTAATAATGACTTCCTTAATGCGGTCGACAATCTGAATGAAGTAGTCCTCGTCCAGGCGCACAATATCGCCGGTACGCAACCAACCCTCGGGGGTGATGGTCTTCGCCGTCTCGTCCTCACGCTTCCAGTAGCCGGCAAAACGCTGAGGGCCCTTCACCCACAGCTCGCCCTCTTCACCATCAGGCACGTCCTCGCCGGTCTCCGGGTCCACCACACGAATATCGGTGGAGGGGAACGGAACACCAATAAAACCGGCACGGCGAGTGTCATTGAGCGGGTTGCAGGACACCAGCGGCGCGCACTCGGTCAGGCCGTAGCCTTCCACCATGAAACCGCCGGAGGCTTCCTCCCACTCGGCAACCAGCTCAGGCGGCAGGTTCATCGCACCAGAGACCGCATAACGGATACCCTCCAGGGACACGCCGCGCTTCTTCGCCTCATCCATCAGGCGGCGATACACCGGCGGAACCGCCGGAAGAATGGTCGGGCGGGTCTTCTTCATCGCCTTCAAAATCAGGTCCATGTCCACGGTCGGGAACAGCACCAGGCGGGCACGGCACAGCGACGCAATCGTCACGCCCAGGGTCATACCGTACGCGTGGAACAGCGGCAGAACCGAGTAAATCACCTCGTCATCGCCCGGGTTAATCCATGCCTCACCCATGCGGCCGTTAGACTCCAGGTTGCGGTGCGTGAGCATCACGCCCTTCGGCAGGCCGGTCGTACCCGAGGTGTACTGTAGCAGCGCAATATCATGCGCGGTCGGGCGGCGATGCGATGGGTCAATACGCTCGCTCTTCACCAGCTGAGCCCACGACACCGTACCCGGCGCAGGACCGGTCAGCTTCTCACGCGAAGCACGCGCACTCTTCAACGGCAGCTTCAGCGCGGTACGCATCAGCGCGGGCATCGCAGAAATCATGTTCACCGAATAAATATGGTTCGGACGGATATCCGCCGGAAGACCCGTAATATGCGAGGCGATCTTATCCCACACAATCGCGACCTTCGCGCCGTGATCCTCAAACATGTGGCGCAACTCCGCGCCCGTGTACAGAGGGTTATGCTCCACCACAATCGCGCCCAGGCGCAAAATCGCATAGAACGCCGCAATATGCTGAGGGCAGTTCGGCAAAATCAGCGCCACACGGTCGCCCGGCTGCACACCCGCTACGCGCAGGCCCTCCGCCGCACGCTCAATCTGATCGCCCAGCTCAGCGTAGGTGGTGGTTGCACCGAAGAACTCCAGCGCCACCTTGTGGGGTACGGTGCGGACCGCCTCGTCAATGAGGTGGCTCAGCGAGGTTTCAGGCAGCTCAATATCGCGGGCAGTCCACGGAGAATAATTCTTCAACCAGGGGCGATGCGCCAACGGATGCGCACCAGCCGATACGCCAGCGGGGGATGCAGGTGCCGCCGCATCCTGCAGATTCGTGTTCTTCTGAGCCTCAGTCATGCATTGATTGTGCCTTCCCACACCCTCACGCTTCAACTCAGCACCGTTTCTTTCCACGCTGAAAATCACACGGTACACCCGCCCCAGATACCGCAATAAACACCGAAACACTAAGGCAGAACCCAGCAACTCTGGGATACTTAAAGCATGAGTAAACGACAGCAAGACATCACTGACGAGCAGTTCAAGAAGCTCCTCCGCGAAATTTCCAAACGATTCGCTATCGCCGGAGGAGTCGTCATCCTGTTCGGAATGGCCATCATCGCACTTGCTTACCTTCTGGGAGGAGCCCACTAATGCACACCCCGCAGCGCCCCAACGGCGACATCTTCAACCGCATGATCTCCGGCGCCGCCTACATGCCCGACGCCGAATGCGCCGCGCAGACTAAGCGCATCCACGCTGCAACCGTCCTCGCCGAAGAACACTACGCACGCGGCGAGCAGGCCCAGGCAATGCACGTCTACCGTGAACACCTCGGCCACCTGGGCGAGCACTCGCACATCCGCCCCGGTGCACGCTTCGACTACGGCGTGAACACCTATATTGGTGACGGCTCCTTCTTCAACTTTGGCTGCGTCTTCCTGGACGTCTGCCCGATCCGCATCGGCTCCACCGTGCTTGTCGGCAACAACGTACAGTTCCTCACCCCCACCCACCCGCTCAACCCGGTCGACCGCGCCGCATACTGGGAAGGTGGCGAGCCCATCACCGTTGAAGACAACGTCTGGATCGGTGGCGGCGCTATTATCCTGGGCGGTGTGACCATCGGCAAGAACTCCGTGATTGGCGCGGGCACCGTCGTCACCAAGGATGTCCCCGAAAACTCCCTCGTGGTCGGCAACCCCGGCCGTGTGGTCCGTACCCTGGACGAGAACGAACGCCCGGCATACCCGCACACCTACTCCGCAGAAGCCCTGGAAGAAGCACGCGCCTTCTACGCTGACCGCAACCGCTAAATCAGCACCCAGGACTAGAATCCAAAGGATTTAATGAACGCACAGAACAACAACCCGCAGCAGCATCCGGCCGACGCGGCGTCCACCCCCACCGAAAGTGACCTGTGGGAGGCGGCATTCTCCTCCGACGACCCCACCGTGGTTCTGACCGATGAGGAGCTGAACGCCGCACGCCGCGCCCACGAAAAGGCGCACGAGGCGGCCTCTTCGGCTCAGTCCTCCGCACAGTCCTCGCAGGATGCGACCCGCCCCCTCACCGAGGCGGCTACCGCAACCCAGCCGCTCCTCTCCCCCAGCGCTACCTCACAGGGCGCGGAATCCGGTGCTGACTTGGGCGAACCCGCTACCGACAACCTCAGCTGGCTCGACAAGCCTGTAACTCCCAGCGCGGACAATGTGCGCGGCGGCGCAGCCCCCACTACCGCGCCTGCCCCCGCTACCGCACCTACCGCTGCGGCAAGCTACGAGGTGCCCGCACCCGGCAACGCCCATGCGGCACCCAGTACCCCGCAGGCTAATCCGGCGGATGATGACCACTTCGTCATCCCCACCCCCGCCGGTACCGCAGGCGCGGCAGGTGCAGAGCCCGTCCTCACCGCCGCAACCGCACTGTCCATGCAGAAGAGCCGCTACTCCCGCATGCACCTGCTGCCCGGCTTGCTCGGCTGGCTAATCACCATCTCCCTCATGGACGGTGGCCTGTGGGCTATCCAGTCGTGGCTGACCCTGACCGGTCAGAGCGAGTCCATCGAGTACGCCTCGGTGGTCTCCCGCCTCTTCAGCGGCGCATCAAACGCCGTGCCGGTCGCGGTCGCGCTGAGTGTGCTCATCTTCTTCGCCTACCTGGTGGGCGGTTACGCGGCGGGACGCATGGCACGATTCGCCGGCGCGAAGCAGGGCATTGCCGTGTGGCTCTGGCAGATTATGGCGCTCATCATCGGGTCCCTGGCGACCTTCCTCACGCCTCAGCTGTTCCAGAACGGTGTCGCGTCCCTGTCCCTGCAGAAGCTGATTGCGGGCGATTTCGCGAACGGTCTGCTCGCGGTTCTGCTGGTTCTGTCGTTGAGCTTCCTCGGCGCTATCCTCGGCGGCCTGTGCGGACGCCTGTACCACCGCCGTGTGGACAAGTACCCGAGCGACCAGGTGGCACGCGAGGACGCCTAACTTAGGTTTCTAAGCGCGCACCTCGGCGTTAGAGAATACAGAAAACCTCCGGTACCTTACGTAAGGTACCGGAGGTTTTCTGTATCTAAATATCTGTATCCTAAACGGCCTCAACTACCCAGCAATACGGTGCTGACTAGCCCAAATGTGCCGCCTAGTGGTCCAGCAGCAGTGCAGGCTCCTCAAGAATCGCAGCCACATCAGCCATGAAACGAGCCGACAGGTCCCCATCCACCACACGGTGATCGAAGGAACCACCCAGGGTCGTCACCCAGCGAGGAATAACCTCACCATCAACCACCCACGGCTTCTGCTTGATCGTACCGAAGGCAACAATCGCCACCTCACCGGGGTTAATAATCGGGGTACCCGTATCAATACCCAGCGAACCGATGTTCGTAATGGTCAGGGTGCCGTTCGCCATCTCAGCGGGCTGAGTCTTACCCTCACGGGCGCGAGTGGTCAGGTTGTTCAGCGCAATAGCCAGCTCACGCAGGGACAGCTCCTGAGCGTCCTTAATGTTCGGAACCATCAGGCCGCGCGGGGTTGCCGCAGCAATACCCAAGTTCATGAAGTGCTTAATCTGGATTTCGCTATCGGTCCAGGTCGCGTTGACCTGCGGGTTACGCTCAGCAGCCCAAATGACCGCGGCGGCAAGCACCAGCAGCGGGGTGACCTTCACGCCCTCAAAGTGGCGGGACTTCTTCAAGCGCTTCACGAACTCCATGGTGCGGGAGGCATCAACATCCACGAAGATGGACACGTGCGGGGCGCTAAACGCCGAAGCAACCATAGCCTTCGCGGTAGCCTTACGCACGCCACGCACAGGGATGCGCTCAATGCGGTCACCGGGGGTGGCTGCGGGCTGCCAGAACGGCTGGCGGGCGCCGCTATGCTGCACATCGCTCAGGTGCGCCACATAGTTCATGAGGTCCTGCTTGGTCACCTGGCCGCGCGCACCGGTAGCGGTCACATTCGCCAGGTCAACACCCAGCTCCTTTGCGGCAAGACGCACCGGAGGCGGCGCGAGGGTCGGGCGGTGCGGAACCTGCTCGGGAGCCAAAGTCGGCGCGGGAGCCGCTGCGGGCTCGGGCGCCAGACGCTGCACCACCGAGTTCAGCGGGGTGTTCTCCACAAAGCGGGAGGCGCGCTCAGCCAGCTCGCTCAGCAGGCCCTGGTTACGGTTTGCCGAGTCGGCGGGGGTGTGCGCCACGGGTGCCTGAACAGCCGGTGCGACCGGTGCCGCAGCAGCCTGTGCGGGCTGGGATACGGAGGCGGGGCGCTTGCGGGCGCGGCGCTTCACAGCGTCCGCCTTGGGGCCGGAACCGACCAGTGCGGTGCCGGACTCAGCCTCTGCCGCGGCGGGTGCCGCCGGGGTTGCGGGTGCGTTGTCGCCGCCGGAGATACTGATGATTGGGGTGCCCACCTCAACGGTTTCGCCTTCGGCAACGAGCAGCGCCTCGACGGTGCCAGCGAAGGGCGAGGGAAGTTCTACGACGCTCTTCGCGGTTTCAATTTCAACGAGGACGTCGTTGATGGCGACCTCGGTACCGACTGCCACCTTCCAGCTGAGGATTTCTGCTTCGGTCAGGCCTTCGCCCACGTCAGGGAGCGGGAAAATCTGGGACATTTTTACCTCTCACTAGGGCATATACCCTATACGGAATATTCTGTGCGGGCTCGCAACCCGCCATAGCGCAACACGCTGATACGTCAGATCAGGGAATGCCTAGTAGTCAAAAGCGCGGTCGACCGCCTCAAGAATACGGTCAATATCGGGCACGTACTCTTCCTCAACACGGGACACCGGGTACGGCATGTAGTAGCCACCCACGCGAATCACTGGCGCCTGCAGGCTGTAGAAGCAACGCTCCGTAATCGCCGCAGCCAGCTCGCCACCCATACCGCCGAAGGTCGGCGCCTCGTGCGCGACAATCAGGCGGCCAGTCTTTGCCACCGAAGCAGCAACGGTCGGCACGTCCAGCGGTGAAATCGAGCGCAGGTCAATGACCTCAATCGAGCGGCCATCCTCCACGGCAGCCTCTGCCGCAGCCAGAGCAACCGGCACCAGCGGACCGTACGCAACGATGGTCGCGTCCGTACCCTCACGCACCACCTGGGCGCTAAACGGATCAAAGGAAGTGTCGCTAAAGTCCACTTCACCCTTGAGCCAGTAGCGGCGCTTCGGCTCAAAAATAATGACCGGGTCGGGGCACTCAATCGCCTTTCGGGTCATCCAGTACGCCTCGTGCGGGGTCGAGGGGGTCACAATACGCAGACCCGCGGTGTGGGCGAACAGCGCCTCCGGGGACTCGGAGTGGTGCTCCACCGAACCAATCACGCCACCGTACGGAATGCGGATGGTCACCGGCACCGTGTACTGCTTATCGGTGCGGTTGTGGATCTTCGCCAGCTGGCTCGTGATTTGGTTGTAGGCGGGGAACACGAAGCCGTCGAACTGAATCTCCGGCACGGGGCGGTAGCCACGCAGCGCCATACCGATGGAGGTGCCGATAATGCCGGACTCACCCAGGGGCGCATCCATGACGCGGCGGTTGCCGAAGCGCGCCTGCAGGCCCTCGGTCACACGGTACACACCGCCGAGTTTGCCGATATCCTCACCGAGCATGACAACGGTGCGGTCGGCTTCCATGGCGTCTTCCAGGCCGCGGGTAATCGCCTTGGCGAGGGTCAAACGTTCAATTTTCTCGCTCATGCTTACTCCTCTTCAAAGCCTGCAACGTAGTTACGGTAGAACTCGCGGTCGTCTTCCACCTGCTGGTGTTCCTGCACGTAGACGCGGTCGAAGAAATACTCAAAGTCGGCAACCTCAGAGTTCAGCACTGCCTCACGCACGCCGTTCGCGACCTGCTGTGCAGATTCTGCAACCTCTTCAAAGAAGGCATCATCGGCGTAGCCCTGCTCGCGCAGGTACTTCTCGAGGCGCAACATGGGGTCGCGGCGCAGGGGACCTTCCAGGTCGGCATCGGTGCGGTACTTGGTGGGGTCATCAGCGGTGGTGTGCGGGCCGAGGCGGTAGGTCTCAGCTTCAATCAGCACGGGGCCTTCACCAGCGCGGATCTTCTCCATGGCGTAGCGGGTTACGGCGAGCACGGCGAGAACGTCGTTGCCGTCCACGCGAATACCCTCGAAGCCGTAGCCTGCGGCGCGGGTGGACACCGGAACGCGGGACTGCACCTCGAAGGGCACGGAGATAGCCCAGCGGTTGTTCTGCACGAAGAAGAGCACCGGCGCGTTATAGGAGGCGGCGAAGACCATAGATTCGTGTGCGTCACCCTCGGTGGATGAGCCGTCGCCGAAGTAGACCGCCACGGCGGGCTTCTGGGTGTCCTCGGCGGGGTCGGTTGCCTGGCCCTGACCGGTGCGGCGGGGGCCGGTTTCAGCCTCGATGTCGGCGTCGAAGTTCAGACCCATGGCGTAGCCGACGGCGTGCAGGGTCTGGGCGGCAAGCACCTTGGTGTAGGTGTGGAAGTTATGTGCCTTCATGTCCCAGCCGTGGGTGGTGGAGCCGCGGAAGATGGTGATCAGGTCGCGGAAGTCCACGCCACGCGTCAGGGCGACGGCGTGCTCACGGTAGGAGGGGAAGATATAGTCGTTGGGCGCGTAGGCGAGTGCGGAACCGACCTGTGCGGCTTCCTGGCCTCGGCTGGGCACCCAGAGGGCGAGCTGACCCTGGCGCTGCAGGGCGGTTGCCTCGTCGTCGAATCGGCGGGTGGTGTACATGAGGCGGTATGCCTCGCGCAGGGTGTCTGCGTTGACGTCTTCGATGTACCGACTGTAGGTGGGGTGTTCGTGTACGGTGCCGTTTTCATCCATGAGCTGGATGCGTTCGGGCACTCCGGGGTACTTGTCGTTCTCGTGCATCTAACCTCCACACGTGACGAGGGCTTGGCCCTCAGCGGCTTGGGTTTTAGTCTCAACTTTCACCTGATGGTGCAGGGTTTGAGGTGTTCCGGTAAGCCTGTGAGGGTCTGGGCATATATAGTTACCAGTCTACTCTTTTCGGCTTTATCTCGCGGCAGTTACGCTGATAACGCAGTGTATTATGCCCTGTCATTCACTATTTGAACATCATTAAATTAAACCTCCTATATATTCTTTTTTGGGAATATATGGGAGGTTTAATTTAGCCATTGAAACCATTTTAAGGGCCAGACTTTTCTCTCCGGGGCACAAATATTGAACTCTAAATAATCCTCGACAAGGGAAAATAGTACATTGTTCAATTAGGGTCGAGTGGGTGCCCCACCCCTTCACAAGACGCTCTAGAGCCCCTTCGCGAAGACCTCACAGAGCGAGAGGAAACGGTCATTCGCCTCCACCTCGCCAATGCTCACGCGAACACCCTCGGTGCCGAACGCACGCACCGACAGCGCATGCTCAGACATCAGCTGCACAAACTCACCCGTGCGCTCCCCCAGGGGCAGCCACACAAAGTTCGCGTAAGTGCTCGGGAAATCGTAGCCCAGCTCGCGCAGTCGAGCGGTCACGCGCTCACGCTCAGCGACCAGGTGGCTCACACGCTCCATCACCGCATCCTCATGCTCGATGGAGGCGATAGCCGCCGCCTCAGCCAGCGCCGTCACGGCGAACGGGGTTGCCGCCACCCGCAGGTGCTGCGTAATCTGCGGATGCGAAATTGAGTAGCCCACGCGCAGACCCGCCAGGCCCTGTGCCTTGGAGAAGGTGCGCAGAATGATGACGTTCTCGTAGTCGCGGTAGATGTCCATGCCGTTCAGCGGGGCTTCTTCACTTTCCGGCACGGTGGAGGCGGCGCAGAACTCGAAGTACGCCTCATCAATCACCACGGGGATGTGGGCGGGCACCTTCTCCAGGAACGCACGGATCTGACTTTCGGTGACGGCGGGGCCGGTCGGGTTGTTGGGGGTACAGACCAGGATCAGGCGGGTGCGTTCGGTGATAGCTGCCGCCATGGCGTCCAGGTCGTGTGAGCCGTCGTGCAGGTTCGGCACCTGCACGCTGCGAGCGCCCATAATGCCGACGAGGATCGGGTATGCCTCGAAGGAGCGCCAGGCGTAGATGACCTCGTCCTGCACGCCGTCGGCGTTTACGCCGGCGAAGGTTTTGAGGATTTGGTTGAGCGCGCCGAGGCTTCCGGCACCGGTGACGATGTCGTCAGCGTCCACGCCCAGTCGGGCGGAGAGCTTGTGACGCAGGGCGGTGGAGAGCGGGTCGGGGTAGCGATGCGCGGTCGCAAATTCTGCGAGGACGCGCGCGACCTCGGGTACGGGGCCCAGCGGGTTCTCGTTCGAGGAGAGCTTGTACTGGGTGAGGCCTTCAACGGGTGCGGGCGGCTTGCCTGCCGCGTAGCTGGGCAGGGTGTTGAAGACGGGGCGGACCGGGATGTTGGCGTGTTCAGCTGACTGGCTCATGGTTCCAGTATGTGCCTGCGGGCGGCTCGGAGGCTAACGCTTCTCACCTGGAGAGCAGGTCGCGAGCAGGCTGTAGCTGTGCAGGCAGCAGATACTGGCCGCAAGCGCTGTACGCAAAGATGGAGGGGCGCCGCCGGGGTTGTTCCCGGTGGCGCCCCTCCTTTTCTCTTCTCTTCTCTACTCGTCCCCTCCACCCTCCACCGAGCCGTTGAGATTGGTGCTTTTAGACTCGGTGTTTAGACCATCAGGGGTTCACGCTCCTCGAGGGGAGTCAGGTCCTCGGGATGGCCTGGGGCGCGGAACCCGGGGTCAATGTTCTCGGGAGGAGCTGGGACGAGGAACCCGGGGTCAATGCTCTTGGGCGGGAGCATGGGTGCAGGCTTCTGGCCTGGCTGGATGGGAATGAGCGACTCAACGCCGCCGTAGTCTCCACCCTGTCGGGGCCCGGGGAACGGGTCCCTGAGCACAGAACCAGGACTAGGGAGCTGCAGCTGATCGATGATTGGCTGAGTAACAGCCTTTTCGATGTGCGTATGCAGATCTGCAGGTTTGGGCAGAATGTCCGGCGGGATCAGACCTGCAGGCGGTAGCTGTCCCTCTGCCTCGATTCGAGTGGGCATCTTGATGGGCGCAGGCTCAGGGCGGCTCAGGTCGCTCGGCATCTTGATGGGTGCAGGCTCCGGACGACTCAGGTCCCCGGGCATCTTGATGGCAGGCGGCAGATGCTGCGGGTTGTATCCCTGTAGGATGGGCACCTTGGGCATCTGCGGCACAGGCATTTCGGGCCATGCAGGCTTCGGGCTATGAGGCTTTTCCTGCGGAGTCGGCTCGGGATGAGGGATGGTCTTTTGGACACCCTCGATGACGGCGGGGATTTGCTTAGCAAGCGCCCAGGCGGCTTCTCCAGCTTCTCGCTGAAGACCCTCCGCCTTCTGCTTGGCGATTTCCATGCCCTGCTGGACATCTGAGACGGTATCTTCGATTTTCTGCCGAGTATTTTCGACGTTGCCACGCACTACACTATCTACTCGGTGCAGTTCTCCATCTGTTAGTTGGTCTGGGGCCTCGTAATAAAATCGAGGATCAAGTTGTACCCCTGCATCAAGAGCCTGTTTAGTGTACCTAGCTCCACGCAATCCATACTCGTTCAGACGTTCTTCAAACGTGTAACCATCTGACATAGCAGAGCCCGAGGTAACCTTTTGCTCTCCTTGCACGTAACCTTTATTGCCCATGGCTGCTCTAAGAGCCCCCAGAGTCTGGTTTCCGTATCCTTCACGTTGCAGGGTTTCTCGATATTCTCCGCTATCATGTCTAAAATTTGAGATTGTAATTGCGGTATCGCGTTCATCCGGGCTCCATCCGTCTTCTCTCAGAGCAGAGTCAGGAACCGGGTCTCCATCTCCTTCCACGTAGTCCACTCCAAAGTCGCGGCGTTTAGCCGGTAGGCCTCGTAGTGGGGAGGCTTGAGCGTAGACACCCACAATGTTGATTTCTTTGGCGACTTCAGTACTATTCGCCATGTTGTAGGCAATCATGCCTCCCTGGCTGAAGCCTTCCACATACACGCGGGCGCCCTGAGGCGCTCCGGCATCACGTAGAGCCTGCAGAACCATCTGATAGGCGGGGTTCTCCAGAGTATCGTTACCCAGTGCTTCGCGAAGAGCCCCGGGAACGTCCATAGGAGATCCACCCACGGATGGGAAGTTCGTCCCCGGAATACTCACCACATATAGGGCATGGGCTGGGTCGCCTTCATGTCCTGCTTCGTACATGACAGTGACGAGTACTGCACCGCGTTCACCCTTAGTTGGGTCCTGACGTGAACGCTCAAATTCCTGATCCTGTGCCTTGGCAGCAGCCTGCAGACGTTCAGCGCTAGCATCCACCGTAAGACGGTCCTTATCGCCGGAATGTGCGCTAACCCCGTACTCGTCGGCTGAGGCGGTGCGCATATTATGCGCTTTCTTATCAGAATCCGGATCACGGAGAGGGCCGACGATTCCAACTCCGCCTACTGCCAAGACTTTTTCAATAAATCCCTGGGGTATTTTTGTTACAGCAGAGAGTCGGCCAGCAATACGCTGACGAGCAATTTCGGGATTCCATTTGGCGTCCATATAGGCGGTGAAACCGAAGATAATGGCTGCTACTACAGGCGAATGCGGCAATACCCAATAGGCTGCGAAATACCCAAGCTCGGGAATGGTGAGCTTGATGAGGTAGTTAGCTTCGCCGGGTTCTCCGGCGATGAGGCCGCGGAGGTGGTCTCGGGCGCTGCGTCCGTCGGGTAGCTTGCCGTCCTTTGCGATGCCCATGGATTCGAACCAGCCTGCGACAATATTTTCGGTCTGCAGGTAGGAGCTGTGGGCGGCGCGGACGGCTGCTGCGGTGGCGCCGAACTTTAGCGCGCTTCCGCCGAGGTCTGTAGCGAGGCCAGCGCAGAGACCAGCAGCCTGCTGGGCGCGTCCGTTGATGCCGAGGAAGAGCCTGGTTTCGGCGGCGATACCGAGAATCGGCATGGTGCGGTCGGCGCAGGTTCGGCTGACGGTGTCGAGTCCATCGGCAATGGCGGGCATTTCTTCAAGGGCGACGCTAATAGTGCCTGCGGTGGGCCCTGCAGAGTCGCTGAGGTCACCGATGGGTGCAACGGTGGGTCCGGTAAGCATGGTGTCTCCTAGCGTGAGGTTAGTGGGTTCGGATGAGCGAGCTCAGCCCGTCGGGCAGGTTTACGTGCATGAGTGAATCGAGCGCTGACTGGGCTTTTTGCACGCCTGAGCGGGCGATAATTTCGCCGGGGTTGAGTTTTTCGAGGGCGTCCGCGGCTCCGTTGGCGAGTTTGCCGAGTAGGTTATCTACGGCGGAGGCGGCGCCTTTGATTGCCTGCGCCTTGGAGGTGAGGTCGTTGGCGAGTTCTTCACCTGCGGCGGCGATCATGGCGGCGGCGCTTTCGGCTTGTTCGGCTTGGTTGCGGATTTTTTCGCGGTGTTCTTCGAGTTGTCGCCGGTAGGCGCGTCCGGCTTCGGATGCCCAGTGGTCGCCGTTGAGTTCGTTGGCGCGTTGGTGTGCGGTGCGGATTTCTTGGGCTTCGGTGCGCATCCTATGGGAGAGTTCTGCGCCTTTGGCTCGGGCGAGGGTGGCTGCTGCCATGAGTTGCTCGGCGAAGGCGTGGCCGGCGGCGGTGCCGATGCCCATGTGTCCTGCTGCGCGGAGAATATCGGTCGGTTCGATGCGGGGCAGCTGGGGTACGGGTGGTGGTGTGGTGTCGACGAGGGTGCTCATAGTGTGTCCTTTCACGGCGGGTTTGTTTTAGGCTAAATCTGCCGCGGTGACCGTGCAGGTGGAATACGCCAACCTGTGGATAACTCCGGCTTGTTTCGAAAAATTCGCACGTTTTTGCCCCTTATCATCCGAAAAATGCCCCCTCCGTACCCCCTCGTTTTGTCATATTTCTGCAACTAACCCAGCCGCCCGTCACGTCCATATGCTCTTCCCGCCTCTTTTTTTCAGCGAATTCATGCAAAAATAGAGTTATGTCTCACACCAATAACACCATCCTGCCTTCTGGCCGTATTGATCTGGGCACCGGCGAACTTGCACTGGGCCCCCTGGACGGACGCTACGCTTCCGTGACCGCACCCCTGACCAACTACCTCTCTGAGGCGGCGCTGAACCGCGACCGCATCCACGTTGAGGTTGAGTGGTTCATTTACCTGTGCGAGCACGAGGTACTGCCGGGTCTGTCCCCGCTGAGCGAGGAGCAGAAGAAGGGCCTGCGCGCCATCGTGACCGATTTCAACGCTGATTCTGTGGCGGAGCTGGCTGAGATTGAGGCAGTCACCGTTCACGACGTGAAGGCGGTCGAGTACTACATCGGTCGCCGCCTGGAGGGCCTGGGCCTGGGTCACCTGGTGCCGCTGGTTCACTTCGGCTGCACCTCCGAAGACATTAACAACCTCTCCTACGCGCTGGGTATCAAGGACGCCGTTGAGAACGTGTGGATCCCCGCCGCTGAGGAGCTGATTGAGGTTCTGCTGAATCTGGCTGAGGACGGCCGCGACGTGCCGATGCTGTGCCGCACTCACGGCCAGCCGGCAACCCCCTCCACCCTGGGCAAGGAGATGGGCGTGCTCGCCTACCGCCTGAAGCGCCAGGTCAAGCACGTGAAGGCGACCGAGTTCCTGGGCAAGATTAACGGTGCGACCGGCACTTACGCTGCTCACTATGCATCGGTGCCTAGCGCTGATTGGCAGAAGATTTCTCGTGGTTTTGTGGAGCACCTGGGTCTGACTTGGAACCCGCTGACCACTCAGATTGAGTCGCACGACTGGCAGGCCGAGCTGTACTCGGATATCGCACACTTCAACCGCGTGCTGCACAACCTCTGCACCGATGTGTGGAGCTACATTTCGATTGGTTTCTTCCGCCAGATTCCGGTGGCCGGTGCGACCGGTTCGTCCACCATGCCGCACAAGGTGAACCCGATTCGTTTTGAGAATGCGGAGGCTAACCTGGAGCTCTCCAACGCTCTGCTGGATTCGCTGGGTTCGACCCTGGTGACTTCTCGTTGGCAACGCGACCTGACTGACTCCTCGGCTCAGCGCAACATTGGCGTGGCGTTCGGCCACTCGGTGCTGGCTATCTCTAACGTGGTGAAGGGCCTGCAGCGTCTGGATATTGCGACCGACGTGATTTCCGCTGACCTGGATTCCAACTGGGAGGTCCTGGCTGAGGCTATCCAGATGGTGATGCGTGCGGAGGCTATCGCGGGTGTTCCCGGTATGGAGAACCCGTACGAGCGTCTGAAGGAGCTGACTCGCGGTCACCGCGTGGATGCCGCTCGTCTGAAGGAGTTCGTGGCTACTCTGGGTCTCTCCCCTGAGGCTGAGGCGCGTCTGTCGGCGCTGACTCCGCACACCTACAACGGTATTGCGGCTCAGCTGCTGGATCACGCGAAGAACGCGTAGCCTGTAGCGCCCGCTAATCAACAAAGCTAAACACTAAAGACCCCGGATTCCTAACTTAGGGATCCGGGGTCTTTAGCGTGTTGGGTCTTTTTATGTTCTGGTTTTATGACCAGCGGGTTTAGCGGCCGAGCATGCGGCGGTGGCCGGTTTCGGTGTCGTGGCCCTTGCCGCGGGTGAAAACCTTGCCTGCCGTCTTTCCTGCGTCCTTGACGCCCTTGAGGAGGGCACCAGCCACGCCGGAGGAGCTTTCCGAGCCGTCGCCACCCTGTACGCGGGGTGCGCGCGGGGTAATCATGAGCTCTGCGGGGAAGTAGGCGGGTGCGTCGCCGAAGGCACGGCGGGTGTTGCGCACGACGTCCTTACCGAGGGTCAGGTTTGCGCCGCCACCAACGACTGCACCCACGCCGAAGGGCAGGGCACGGCCGAGCAGTGCGCCGGTCTGGCGGGTCAGGAATCGGCGGATGAACATATTGCGGATGGTGCGTTCGACGCTGAACATCTTGCCGCCGGAGGAGTTGCCGAGCAGCATGCCCCACTTGTTGGAGACGCCGCTTGCCTTGCCGGTCTGCAGGAGCACGGTGTTCATGAGCTGGGAGCCTTCGTCACCGAGCATGATTGCCATGACCATGGAGCGGGCGGTTTCGGCGTCGTGTACGTGCACGCCGTGCAATTCTGCGACTGCCTGGGCGTAGAGGGCGGTGCGTTCGAGGTAGCCGCCGACTGCGAGCGCGGACAGGCTCATGGAGGTGACGGTACCTACGCCGGGCACGAATGCGGATGCGCCGGTGACGCCGCCGATGGCGGTGATGTCGCGCAGGTAGGTGCGGTCGAGGCGCTTGTGGATTTGTTCGGGGGTTTCGTCGGGGTGCGCTTCACGGAGTTTTTTGACGATGGACAGCGCGAGCGGTCGTTGCATGCGCAGTACGTTGTCGAGGGTGGTGGTTAGCGCGGGACGGGGGTTGCCGTCTTCATCGAATAGAGACTTCTTCGGGTCAAGCATGCTCTCAGTAAATCACGGCTGGGTGAATATTTCCTGGATATGAGGGGTTGTGGTGGGGTGTGGGGGTGAAATTTCACCGAGGGCGTGGAGGTTTTTGAGGGGTTGTTAGGGTGTTTTGGTCTCTATTTGCGCCCAATTTTAAAGCGCGTAAAATTGTCGTAGATTACACACTATTCATTGTTTGCATAGTGCGTGACCTGTTTCACGACGATTCGGGTTGCGCCTGATGACAGATAGCGGCTGACACCTCTTCTGGACTAATAAGGATTGCTATGACTTCTTCCACCCATACGCCCAATGCTGCGCGTTCTCCCCTGGCGACTCAGGGGCTGGGTGTTGCGTACGCGACCGGCGCGATTATTTCGGCGCAGTTCGGTGCGGCTCTTGCTAAGCAGCTGATGGGCGATTTGGGCCCTTGGGGCGTGGTGACTCTGCGCCTGTTGACTTCTTCTATCCTGCTGTGGGCGTTCTTCCGTCCGCAGATTCGTTCGTGGACCCGTCAACAGTGGCTGACGGTCATTGTTCTCGGTGTCGCCCTGACGGGTGCGAATGCCTTCTTCTATGTGGCGATTGAGCAGGTTCCGCTGGCGATTGCGGTGGCTATTGAGTTCATGGGTCCGCTGGTTCTGGCGACGGTTATGTCGCGCCGCAAGCTGGACCTGGTGTGGATTGCGCTGTCCTTTACGGGCATGGCGATTCTGACGGCTGAGTCCCAGGCGAAGCCTGAAGATTTCGCCCTGATGGGTGTGATTTTCTCGGTCCTGACCGCTGTTTCTCGTGCCGCCTACATTCTGGCGACTGAGAAGGTGGGCGCACTCATCCCGGGCATGGGCGGCATGGTCATGGGTAACGTTGTCTCTACCCTGCTGGTTCTGCCGTTCCCGTTCCTTATTAGCGGCAACAACCTGCTGAAGGTGACCCAGGATGTGAACCTGTTGGCTATTGGTTGCCTGATGGGTCTGTTGGCTTCTGCTCTGCCGGCGTTGGGTGAGGTTTCTTCGCTGCGTCTGCTGCCCGCGCATATTTATAGCGTGGTGCTGTCCCTGGAGCCTGCGATTGCGGCGGCTGTGGGTATTGTGATGCTTGGTGAGGCGACCGGCCTGGTTCGTTGGGTTGCTATTGCTCTGCTGGTGGCTGCGAGTATCGGTATTTCGATTTCTCACGCTCGTGCGCAGAAGAAGGCGCAGGAGGAGGGCACTATGGAGGATCCCGATCGTTACCTCCCCGGTGCGGTGGATGCGCACGCGGTGGATATTGCGAAGATGGCGACCAGTTCCATTACGCTCCCGTCAGCTGCGCAGATTAAGGCTGACCGTGAGGCGAAGGGCCTCTAATCTACTGAACTGTAGCCGTGTCGACGGCTTCTAACACCCCCGGGTAACGAGTAGGATAGTATCTCGTGTTGCCCGGGGGCGCGCTCTTTAAAACGGCGCTATTAGAGCGTTTGTTCTGCCCCGTAGCGGCACAGCATGTACACACGTGGAGAAGTACCGCCTTGTGAGGCGCAGGAAGGAGAACTTTGTCGCATACCGCACCCCAACGCCCCGCGCTGGGCATTATGTTTGTGCTGATGTCCTGCTCATCCCTGCAGTTCGGTGCCGCGTTCGCGGTGACGCTCTTTCCGCTGTTTGGCGCTCTGGCTATTAGTGTGAGCCGTCTGGCGATTGCTTCCATTGTGGTGGGTAGTGCCGTGTGGTTGGCGGCTCGTTGGCGTGCCCGTCGTGGCGGAACGATGCCGCCGGGTGCGCTGTCGTGGTCGAAGGAGCAGTGGCGTGCCGTCATCATTTTCGGTATGACGTTCGGTCTGATGAACGGCTTCTTCTATTGCGCGATTGACCGCATCCCGATTGGTTTAGCGGTTGCTGTGGAGTTCTTGGGGCCGCTGGCTTTGGCGTCCATGCTGACGCGCAGGCTCCGCGACGCGGTGTGGGTGCTTTGTGCCCTGGCGGGCATGCTGGTGCTCGGCTACGAGGCGGCGGTTGGTACGGATACCGACTACCTGGGACTGACGTTCGCGCTGATTGCCGGCGTGTTCTGGGCGCTGTACATTCGCTCGAGCGCGAAGGTGGGTGCCCTGGTTCCGGATGCGAGCGGCCTGGCGGTGGCGATGCTGGTCGGCGCCGTGTTCATCGCCCCGGTGGCGGCGATTGTTCCGGCGCCTCAGCCGCTGTGGAATGCGGCGCAGGATCCGATGTTGCTCCTCATGATTTTTGGTACCGCCATGTTCGCTTCGGTGATTCCCTATAGTGCGGAGCTGATGGCACTGCGCAACCTGCCACAGCAGGTGTTTAGCGTGTTGATGAGCATGGAGCCCGCCATTGCGGCGATTGCCGGTTGGGCGCTACTGAACCAGGAGACGGGCTCGGTTCGTTGGCTGGCAATCTGCCTGCTGATGACGGCGAGCGTGGGTATTACGCTGACCACCACGCAGGGCGGTTCCCCCAAGCCGAAGGATGACGGCGAGGATCCTGTTCCCGTGCCGCTGCCCGAGTAAAACCAGGATTCTGCCGGCGCGCGGCATATATAAAACCCATATACAAAACCGTTGAGGCAAGTACCAACCAGGTACCCGCCTCAACGGTTTTATGTTCCAGTTTTAGCTCTCGGCCAGCTCGTCCAGCAGGTCGCGCAGCTCATCGGTGGTGAGCACCTCCGCCGGATGCGGGCCCATCGCGTACAGCCGGTCCTGGGTGTCCTCATCCAGCTCACGGGCGGTGCCAACCAGCACGAGGTTGCCTTCGTTCTGTCCGCTGAGCATGGAGCTTTCGCACAGGCACCACACGTGGTCGAAGACTTCCAGCATGGCAGTTGCCTGTAGCTGGAAGAAGGGCAGACCCGCGTCGTCACCCACGTTGATGGCGACCATGCCGCGCTCGCTCAGGGCGTCCTTGAGTTCGCGGTAGAAGTCGCGGTTCGCCAGGTGGGCGGGCGCGTCCATGCCGGTGAAGATGTCAAGGATAATCGCGTCGAAGCCGGGCACGCCCAGCAGTTCGGGCAGGTTCGCCAGCTGTTCGCGGGCGTCACCCACCACGAGCTGGCAGTCGGTTCCTGCGGGCAGCGGCAGGCGGTCGGTCACGAAGCCCATGAGCTCGGGTTCAATATCCACGGCAACCTGGCGGGATCCGGGGCGGGTCGCCTGAATGTAGCGCACGAGGGTCAACGCACCCGCGCCCAGGTGCGCGGCGGTGATGGGCTCGCCGGCGGGGGCGAGCGCATCCACCGTGTTTGCGATGCGGCGCAGGTACTCGTAGAACACGTAGTCGGGGTTCTGCACGTCCACGTGGGACTGCTCGGCGCCACCGATTTCGAGGACGTAGCCGTGGTCGCTGAACCCGTCGGGGTGAATTTCGGCGCGCTGACCGCCGGAGAGCTGAATGTGCGCCACTACTTCACGCCAGCTTCACGCTTGAAGGTGCTGACCAGGTCATCCACCGAGGAGGAAGAATCCAGGCCCTCAACGACCTTGTCGTTCACGGCGAAGGTGGGGGTGCCCTTCACACCGATCTTCACGGCGTGCTCGTAGTCGCGCTGGATGGGCTTGACGGTGTCGGAGGCGAGTAGGACCTTGTCGAATTCTTCGACGTTCAGGCCCAGTTCCTTGGCGTAGTCGTTGAAGAGGGTGCGCAGCTTGTCGCGCTCTTTGATGTTCTTCCAGTCGTTCTGGGTGTTGAAGAGCTTGTTCGCCATTTCGACGTGCTTACCCTGAGCTGCTGCGGCCTCCACGGCGAGTGCGGCGGGTACGGCGTTGGCGTGCATGTTCAGCGGCATGTGGCGCACGGTCACGTTCAGCACGCCGTCGAGCTTCTTGGCGGCTTCTTCGAACTTGGGTTCTGCCTTGGCGCAGTAGGGGCACTGGTAGTCGGTGTACAGGGTTGCGGTACCTGCGCCGGGTACTTCGCGGTTGAGGCGGTAGCCGACGTAGCCGTCATCGGCGGATGCCGAAGCGCTCGCAGTGGCGCTCACGGATGCGCTTGCCGAGGTTGCGGCGGTGCTTGCAGAGGCGCTCGCAGATGCCGATGCGGAGGACTGGGAGGAGCTGGAACCGCATGCGCTCAGTCCCAGTGCGGCGGCGGGCACTACGCCCAGCAGCAGGGTGCGGCGGTTGAGGGGTGAAGTCATGGTAGTTCCTCTCTCTACGGGTGGCGGACTGGCCTGTGGTTGATATGCGCTGTGAGACGCTGCCAGCCGCCGTGGGTATAGGGTTTATTGTATGCCTCTGCCCTGAACATTCCCTATCTTCGGGCGGGTTTACGGGGTGAATGCAGTGCACACCATAGGCTCTCTGCCGTCTGCTCTCGGTAGCGGTCACGGTGCTGAAAGTAATTAGCCTCTCCCCCGCCTTTTTGGTACTATTGCGGGGTATGCACTGTTCGTCGGCTGCTTTCGGGCGGTTGGGAACGAACGCATATGTGCCTCTATAGCTCAGGGGTAGAGCATTTCCCTCGTAAAGAAAAGGTCGTGGGTTCGAATCCCACTGGGGGCTCCACATCCGCCGTAACGCGTGCCGGTTTCCGGTGTGTTGCGGCGGTTTTTAGCATCTGAGAGATGTCACGTATCTCGCAGGATGTCACCATCGATTTTTAGGAGATTCTCGTGTCTTCTCATTCCTCAAATACTCAGCGTCTGCAGAACCGTTCGCAGGCAGGCCGCGCCTCTGCGGACCCTGCACGCCCGATGAGCCCCACGATGCGTTTTGCTCTGGTGTACGTGCTGGCGCTGGTGGTTTCCCTGGCGGTGTGGTTCTTCTACCGTTCCGTGTATGAGGATGACACCTCGTTCCTGGTGCCGATTGTGATTTCTTTGGTGACTTCATACGTGTGCGCTCATGCGCTGACGGGCGGCAAGTCGCCCCGCAACTAGTAGCTAAGTTGTAGCGCGCCAGAGGTTTCAGGCAGACAAAAGCCGCACATCCTGTTCCCCGTTCAGGGGTCGGATGCGCGGCTTTTTGCGCGTGTACTTTAGGCGAGCACCTTACTTGGAGGCGCGCTGGAAGTCGCTGTCGGTCTTGCCCCACAGACCGTAAACCTTGGCGAGTTCCTTGACCTTCTTTGCACGCAGGTAGCGCGGCAGGTAGGAGCCGTCGCGGGGGCCGTCGAGGGGCACGTCGAGCATCTGGTGTGCTTCTTCGATTTCGATCTCGCTCGGGGAGAATGCCGCGTTGATGGTCTCGGTCTGGCGGATGTCCAGGGTGATCTTGCCGGTCATGCCGTGGTCGTTTGCGAAGCCGCACGCCTTGGAGAGGTCAGCACCGTATGCGCCGAGGGTCGGGCCGTCGATGGGGCCGGGCAGACCACCCAGGGTGGAGGCGATGACCAGCTGCGAACGCACGTAGGCGAGCGCCATGGGGGTTGCGGAGGAGCCGGTGTCGCGGCGGTAGTCGCCAGCACCGAATGCGAGGCGGAAGGTGCCGATTGCGCGGGCAATCTCGACGGAGTGGTGCACGCCAAGTGCGGACTCAATCAGCGCGATGATGGGGGTACCGGCGGGCAGCTCGGCTGCAGTGCGGTCGATGTCGGTGGCGTGCTCTGCGGTGGCGAGCATGACGCCGCGCAGGCCCTTCACATTCTTGAGGGCCTTGACGTCCTTCCACCAGTGTTCGGTGGTGATGGCGTTGATTCGCACCCAGGCGACCACGCCGGAGTTAAGCATGCGGACGACCTGTTCGCGGGCTGCATCCTTCTCTTCGGGCGGGCAACCGTCTTCGAGGTCGATGATGATGGAGTCAGCTTCAGATTCGAAGGCCTCTTCAAAAACTTCTTCAGTGGAGTTGGCGCGCACGAGGAGCCAGGAACGAGAGAGGCTGGGGCGCAGCTGGCGTGCGCGCTCGTTGCGGTGGAATTCAAACATGGTGTGTGACTTCTTCCGTGAATTATTGGTGCATTGGGTTGTGCCGTAGAGGGGCAGGAAAAAGCCTGCGGTTCTTCCGCGCGTACCATCGCGTTGTGTCGTCACCTCCATTGTGACGGAACCGCATAAGAAGTGTCCTACACCCCTTCTTTAAGCGTATCGCCTGTTGAGGTGCACATCAAACTAACCCGCCTGTTGACCGGTATTTAGGCTCCGGTGTTATGCCTCAACCAGCTGGGTGCGGCCTACGGGGATTCCGTCGTCGAAGGTCAGCTCACCGGCGGCTTCTTTCTGGGCGCGCTGAATCAGACGCTCAGCGTCTTCAATGTGCTGGATGACGGTTTCCACGCGGCGGTGTACGCTCACCTGGCGGTCGCATGCGCTCGCGCAATTGCCGAAGCAACGTGCCATGGCGAGCGCTTCGGCGCAGAGTGCCACGGCGTTACCCGCCTTGGAGAGGGCACGGTTCAGGTCGGAGTAGGTGCCGAACGGGGAGGCGGGAATATCGCCGTCGCTGGGGGCGAGGCGGTGCGCCTCCATGGCGACTGCGCGCACGCGCGGAATCATGTCGGCGAGCGCATTTGCGTCCGGCACGATGAGCTCAATCATGGAGGTGGACGAATCGGTTGCCGCTAGGCGTTCGAGGACCTGGTGGAAGCGGTCAATGCCGCGAATGAACCGGTCGTGGGATCGGCGCCAGATGCCTTTGCCGAGTTCGGCGTCGTCGCGGCGCGATTGCAGGTAGCTTTTAAGTCCCATATGTCCTCCTCTGCGTGGTGTGTGTGCCGTGTTTGTTGGTCGGTGGAGGCTGCCGGTGATGCGCTCTGCGGCGACCCGCAAACCTCCCTATACTTAGGTTACCCTAAATCTCTTTTAGTGACGAGCTGTCAGCAGTCAGCTGTTTATTTCAACCCCAGCTTTTCTTCACGCCCCTCACGCAACACTCCCCGCGGCGCCGACCTAAAATGGCGCCAGCCTAAATTGGCACCGCGGGGGCGCAACGATTTCTAGACCATGCGCAGCACAATCTTGCCGCGATGCTGACCGGAGTCGAAGTATTCGTGGGCGGCAGCCGCCTCCTCCATGTCGAAGATACGGTCCAGGCCCACACCAATCCTGCCGGATTCAATCAGCGGCAGCACGTGTTCGCGTACACCGCGCAGAATCTCAGCCTTCTGCTGATCCGAACGGGTGCGCAGGCTCGTAGCGTGCACCGACAGGCGGCGGGAGAGCATATACCCTAGGTTTACTTCTGCCTTGGCGCCGCCCATCAGACCGATAATGCACAGGTGCCCGCCGTCGGCGAGGGTGTGCAGGTTGTCATCCAGGTACTTTCCGCCCACGACGTCGAGGATGTAGTCGGCGCCGCGCCCACCAGTTTCAGCCAGCAGAACTTCACGGAACGAATGTTCGGTATAAATAATGGGTTCCGCACCTAGTGAGCGCACATATTCTGCTTTTTCCTCGGTTCCCACGGTTGCAAACACGCGGGTACCTACGGCGAGCGCCAGCTGGATGGCGTGCACACCGATACCGCCGGTACCACCGTGCACGAGCACCACCGCGGGTTCGCCGTCTTCCTTGAGGTTTTCGGCGGGGTTCATGCTCATACCGCAGGTGAGCACCAGGTTCGAATAGACGGTTGCCGCGACTTCGGGAATACCGGCGGCTTCGGCGAAGCTCAGCTGTTCGGGTACGGGCAGCACGTGGTCGACCGGTACGGTCACGTAGTCGGCGTAGCCACCTCCAGGCAGGAGCGCCATGACGGGGGTGCCGCGGTTCTCCACGGAGGCGCCTTCACCGACCGCTTCGATAACGCCGGCTACTTCGAGGCCGTAGATGGCGCTCGCGCCGGCGGGCGGCGGGTAGAATCCGCGGCGCTGCAGGGCGTCGGCGCGGTTGATTCCGGCGGCGTGTACGCGGATGAGAACTTCGTGGGATCGGGGTACGGGGGCGGGTACTTTGGTGATTGTCAGAGCCTCAGGTCCACCGTGACTATTCTCGATAATTGCTCTCATGAGTCCTCCTCATTGCTGGAAGCACCATCGTCGGTGCGCGATTTACAGAAAGCATACAACGTGCGATAATCTCTTAGTGCCCTGCGGCACGGTATTGCCATAAAATGCCGGTCTCTGGAGTGCATGGATGGTTGTCCGAGCGGCCGAAGGAGCTGGTCTTGAAAACCAGTAGGCGGTGACCCCGTCTCAAGGGTTCAAATCCCTTACCATCCGCGTTTTAGCTTCTGCTCCGCCTCATGTGTGGAGTGCAAAGAGCCCCGTTCCTCAACATGAGGAACGGGGCTCTTTGCATATCAAATACGAAAGACCACAAATTCGGCTCTCGGCACTCCAAACTTCCTAAGCCGGTTACGACGCTATCCCTTCAAGGTGAAAACAAGCACCAGCAGGGTAATAGCCGCCAGGACTGACAGGGCGATGGGCAGAATCACACCAATCCAGCAGAGGATACGCCCCGCTTTTGCCGGTGCACCGCGACGTTCCGCATCTCGCGCAGACATGATTCCCAGGATGCTCAGAATAAAAGATCCGAGAAGGCTGTAGGGCACCCAGAACGTTACGAGGATAAGCACCATGCTGATGATGCCAAAGGTTAGTGACCGTTGAGCCAACTTGCGTCCCTCTTCCAGGATGCCTGTGGGTCCGACGATATTCCTCGGGTAGCTCGGGTAAAACTGACGCGTAGGTAGTGGCTGGTTACCCGGGGCGCCATGGTTGGGCTGCCCGTTGTTATTTCCCCGGTGGAGCTTGGCGTATTCGGGGTTGTTATCGAAGGTTTCATTATTTTGGGGTAACTGCGACATCGCATCCACAACCTTTCACGTACCGACACAGATGCTAAACCCACCATAAACCTTCCCCACCGCGGGAACAAGCCTGCCAGGACCAATCCACGAGATATACGGCATATATAGCAAAACCCCGTTCCTCAACGCGAGGAGCGGGGCTCTTGCGTACACCAATTCGGGTTGCCGGAGGCGTCGTTAGTTGATGCCTGACAAAGCCTGCAGAATCAATAAGATGAGGGCGATGATAGCAAGGTCAATGATGATCCCTGCTATGCCGAGGATTAGACCTCCGGTGGCGGGGACACCGTACTCTCTTGCCCCGAACGCTTTCCAGATACCTAAGATGCTCAGGAATGACGCAACAAAGGCTATGACTATACCAGCTGCAAGGCCATTGGCAAGGCAACCAATTCCTAGGAAGAGAGCCATCAGTCCGAGGAAGCCGAACATCAGGGAGGAGTTAGCGGCCTTTTCACCGGCTTGTGTCCTCTGCGCGTCGGGAGGTAGCTCGCTCGCAGGTAGCGGCCGGTCGTCCGTACCAGACTGCACGCTGTTATCTTCCTGGTAGAGCTTGGCGTATTCGGGGTTGTTATCGAAGGTTTCATTATTTTGGGGTAACTGCGACATCGCATCCACAACCTTTCAGTACCGGGTGTTACGTGTCTATCGACTCGAGAGAGCATCTGGGCTCACTATCGAGCCGGCGTCGTTAGTTGATACCTGACAAAGCTTGCACAATCAGCATGATGAGGGCGGCAATACCAATGAAAATACATAGCCCCAGCCCGTTAAGAAGCAGACCA
>NZ_KV830305.1:1439417-1541624 GCF_001836735.1 Rothia sp. HMSC061D12
TAGCCCCAGCCCGTTAAGAAGCAGACCACCCATAGCACGCGTACCGTACCGGCGTGCCACGAACCCCTGCCAGATACCCAGGATGTTCAGGATTGGGGCAAGGAGAGCTATCTGCGGAGCACTTTCTTCAAGACCTCGGACAAGAGACCAGCACCCTAGAACGAAAGACAGCGGGCTGAGGAAGCCAAAAAGTAGGGAGAAGTTCGCTGCCCTTTTACCCGCCGCTTGATCTGAAAACTCACCCGGAGACTCATTGGCGGGTAGTAGCTGTTCGTCAGAAGTATCCGGGTTAGACTGCTCGTTGCCCTCTTCTTGGTATAGCTTGGTGTATTCGGGGTTGTAATCGAAGGCTTCATTGTTTTGGGGCAGCTGCGACATCGCATCCACGACCTTTCACATTCCACACGCGAGGGGTGTTAACTTCACCCTAGACTCTCCCCATCAGGGAAACAAGCATGTCGGGCTCAATCCAGGAAACACACGGCATACATACAGCAAAGCCCGCACCTCACCATGAGGAGCGGGGCTTTTCGTGTTCAAGGTTCTGAGTTCTCGAGGCTAGTTCCAGTACTGCATAAGAGCGTTCAGGGTCCTCGACGGGCCTGAATCATTTAATCCAGACAAAGCACTCAGAATCATGATGATCAGGGCGACGATACCAATGAAAATGCATAGCCCCAGCCCGTTAAGAAGCAGACCACCGATGGCGCGCTTACCGTATCGTCGTGCCACGAACGCCTGCCAGATACCCAAGATGTTTAGCAATGGGGCAGTGAGAGCCAGGAGTGAACCGATTTCATAGCCATAGGCAGACCACCGAAACCCTAGAACGAAAGACAGCGGGCCGAGGAAGCCAAAAAGTAGGGAAAATTTCGCTGCTCTTTTACCGGCTTGCTCCCTCTGCACGTCGGGAGGTAGTAGCTCGCTTACAGATTGTCCCCAGTCGTCCGTACTGTCAGCGTCGGACTGCACGCTGTTGTTCGCCTGGTAGAGCTTGGCGTATTCGGGGTTGTTATCGAAGGTTTCATTATTTTGGGGTAACTGCGACATCGCATCCACAACCTTTCAGAATCCATACACGTTAGTTGGTGCGCCACACCCACAGTGTCCAGGCGTTCACGAGCACGAAGCTGACGATGGCAACCCAGCTCAATACGCGACCCGCGGCAGGAATCGCACCGTAGCGATCTGCTTCCTTAGCCTTCCACAGACCAAGAGTACCCAGCACAACAGACGGAATACCGAAAAGCCACCAGCCCCATACCGCAACGCTGACAAGACTGAGCACGCCAAAGGCAAGTGAGAGTTGGGATGCGCGTTCCCCCAAATCCCGTTCAAAAGACTCTCTTCTCTTCTGTGAGAGCGGTGTCAGCGGGGGCCGACTATCAGGGTCGTAGCGGTCATTCGGGTTGTAGTCATCATAGTGTTCGCTCGTGCTTTTATTCTGCTTCAACCCTTTGTACCCAAAGCTTGAGTCAAAGGGGTTGGGCTCTTGCGGGTAGTAGGACGACATCGCATCCACGACCTTTCAATACCGGGTGTTAACTTCACCCTAGACCTCCCCCACCTGGGGAACAAGCATGTCGAGCCCAATCCAGGAAACACACGGCATACATACAGCAAAGCCCCGCGCCTCACCATGAGGAACGGGGCTTTCACCTTTTCGAGACAGACAAAGATTTTAGAAAAGCGCCAGCATCTGTACAGTCTCCACGAGCCTAGAATTTGCGGCAGAATCCGAAAGAGCCAGCATAATCGCCAGCAGCATACCGCCACCGAAAAGCACCAAGAACATGCCACCAATGGCTACGCCAATCCAGTTCATGATGCGACCAGCCGAAGCAGCCGCGCCGTAGCGCTCCGCCTCGTTCGCCTTGAAGATACCGATAACACCCAGAATCAGGGAGGGCAGACCGAACATCCACCAGCTGAGAGTCGCAATACAAGCCAAGCTGATAATACCGAGCACCGTGGAAGTCTGAGCAGCCTTCTCACCGGCAAGCTGCTCGGGAGTCTTCTGAATGATACCCACGGGAATCATCATGGGCTGACCGTACTGGTACTGCTGCTGGTACTGCTGACCGTACGGGTCGTACTGATTCTGGCCGTACGAGTCTTGCCCATACGAATTCTGACCGTACTGGTCGTAGGAGTACTGATCATAAGAGCCCTGGCCGTACTGACCGTAAGACCCCTGCCCGTACTGTCCGTACTGGGTATTCTGCCCATACTGACCGTTCTGGTTGTACTGCTCGTTCAGACGGTTGTAGTCCGGGTTGTAGTCGTAGGGGTCTGAGCCCCGAGGAGTCTGAGACATGGCATCTCACTTTCGTACGGCTGGTGTGTATTAAACCTAATTCACCCTAACCCATGAATGGGATGGGTACAACTACACCCGTTATGCAACCCCGCACAATGCGCCTTGAAGCACTGGATACGCGCCTTATCAGGTACGCAAAAGCCCGCGTGCGCACGAGGCGCTCGCGGGCTTTCTGTAGCCAGTGTCCATGGAGGATGCTGGCTAAAACGTTATAGGGTTCTAGCCCAGGTTCCTGATAGCACCCAGCCCCACAACAATAATGCTCAGGACCAGAGCAGCACCACCGATGATGGAACCAGTCAGTGCCAGACCACGGGTCTGCAGCTCAGGGACACGCAGAGCCGCCAAACCAAAAGCCAGGCCCAGTGCACTGAAAAGCGGGCTGAGAAGGACCAGACCAACAGCGCCAAATACAATAGCGAGAATCGACAGAATCTTCGCCCTCTTCATCTGAGCCTGCTGCTCGGGGGTCGGGACCGGCTGACCGTACGGAGCCTGCTGACCATACTGGGGATCCTGGTTGAACTGGGGCTGGGGGTTGTTGGGGTTTTCAGACATGATTTCTCGCTTCGCTGAGTGATGAGGCGCCTCTGGCTGTGCTGTATCGGAAGATAAAACGTCAGAGATGCTCTCTATTTATCGGTTGGGACTCATGCAGTGTATCGAACATGCTTATGAACCTCAAAGCCCCTAGCCCATAGTCCACGGCGAAAAACCACGTCAGGTGACCACAAAAACTGCTCCAGCTAAGCAGGAGAGTACGCAAAAGCCCGCGTGCGCACGGGGCGCTCACGGACTTTCTCTGACCAGTAGTTATGAAAGATATTGTCTAAACATGCATCATGACCATAACGAACAGCAGCATCTCAAAGGGCCGAAACAGGATACCGAGCAGCATATTCATGATGCCCAACGCAACACCAGCCACACGCATGTGACCGCGGTGGCGTGAAGCAATCGCCATAATCAAACCCGCAAGGCCCAGAACAAAAGAAGCACCTCCACCCGTCTGATGATTCAGCACAAAAACACTAATCGTTCCAAGAACACCAATAACGACCGAGACCATCGCAATAACCCAACCCACGGTATGCGTGTTCTTCCCTTCGGGAAGAACATACACCGGCTGCACAAACTGCGCAGGACGCACCGCAGGCTGCGCAACCTGCTGGCTATTGAAAGCCGGGTTATTCACAGAGGAGAAGGGAGCACCCTGAGGAGCCTGGGGCATCTGAGGAACGGTGGTAGTCACGGGAGGGAGCCTTTCTATCTGGACCGCAATGTCGCTTCTACCCTCAAAACTACATCACCTAAATACCTCAAACGCATAAATTCAGGGTATTTAAAGGTTAAACCGCCTTATTCACACGTTTCTCGCAGGTAAAGAAATCACGGTCAAAATCACGGTCGCGAAGAAACTAACACCATCCCACCCACATATACCCCCCGCCCCTCACAAGCCGAATTGACCAAGCGCAAAACAGCCTATATTCTTATAGGGATGCGCTCACGAGCGCACCGTGGAGACGTGCCAGAGCGGCCGAATGGACTTCACTGCTAATGAAGGGTCGGGGTTAAACTCGACCGGGGGTTCAAATCCCCCCGTCTCCGCCACTAAAAGCCCCGTACCGGCTGGTACGGGGCTTTTGCTTTACCCATTCCGTTTCAGGCGCGAAGTTTAGAAGCTCCTGACCTAAAAACTCTTGAAATCCACGAGGCGCGCATCCGCACCATCAAGCAGACCCCACTCCCCCGGCACCTCAAACACCGCAATGGAAGAAGGCGGGAAGCCATAGTACACATCCATGGACGCATTCGGGTCAGAATCAGGGCTCATCAAACGCTGCGCGGCATCCTGCACGCCGGGCAGATGCGACACCACCATCAGAGAATGAACATTCTCAGAAACACTATTGATACGCGCAATGATGCGGGACGCAGACACCTCATACAGTCCCTCATCCAGATGAGCAGTAGGCGCCTTCGCCCCCAAACCATCCGAAACCCAGGTCGTCGTCTGGCGAGTACGCAACGCCGACGACGACATAATCTGCTCCGGAATATAACCGCGCGAAGCCAACCAGGCACCAGCAGCGGCAGCCTGCTCATGACCGCGCTTCGTCAGCGGGCGATCAAAATCATTCAGACCCCAATCAGCCTCCGCATGGCGCATAATAATCAGACGCTTAACCCCGCGGCGGTGCGAGCCAGATGCAGTGTTGGAAGAATTTTCAGCCATACACCTATTCTATCTAGAGGGCGCCGGAACGTGCCGCACGCCGCCACAGCAAGCACACTAACACCCCCAGGCAGGCACAAGTAAACCCCGGCGCACCGGCATCACACCAGCACACCGGGGTGCACTCTACAGAAGCTAAATTCTGCACACGCTAAATCGAGTATTCCGGAGCAGCCCAGACAACAACCTCGGGGTGCTCAAAGAAGCGGTAGCCCTGACCGCGCACCGTGCGCACGGTACCCGAGAGGCGGCCCAGCTTCGAACGCAGACGACGAATATGCACGTCAATCGTACGCTCGTGCGGATGCTCGTCACCCGAGCTCCACAGCGCCTTCAGTAGCTCTTCACGACCCACGGTACGGGAAGAATTCTCTACCAGGTGCGCCAGCAGCTCGAACTCCTTGAAGGTCAGCATGAGCGGCTCGCCGTCCAGGAACACCTCGCGGCGCGCCAGGTCAATCAGAACGCCCGAGGAGTGGCTGTTCGTGGTCTCTGCTTCGCGGGCGACATTCGCCTCCGGATGCATGTACATTGCGGTCGGATCACCGAGCGCATTACGCACCACCTCAAGGTCGCTACCCTCAGCGTTCACTGGAGCCAACGCCACAGCGGCGTAGGACTCCGACTCAGGTGCCAGATGGTGTGCATAGGTGCGCAAATCCTGAACGATACGCACCAGGGAGGTGCCGTTCGCAGCGGCAAGTTCCTCGTTCAAACCCACGTAAAGCACGAAGCCGCGTGCCTCATTTTCCTGAGCCTGCTTGTGGGCAGGGTCGCCAGCTGAGAAAGTCATCGGACGCAACGTTGCGGCCTGAGCAGCGGGACGCTGAGGCTGCACGACCTGACGCTTAGCGGCGCGGCCGCGCTGGGAGATGTGGACATATCCAGGTACAGCGCCTGACATGGTTCAACCTTCTCTCAAAGTCTGTGTACGGGATCCCATTCGTACATGGTGTGGGGTGCGCCGGAAGTGACGCCGAGTCAAACAGTCCCCAATACCTGTTCGAGTCTCAATCCTCATACTTAATATTTCTCCTATTTGACGGATAAATCAAGCGGATTCGACATAGTGGATATACCTCTGGCGGTAACAGGAGTACAATAGCCCTCCCCTATTTTGGGAGGTTTCATGCGGAACCTGAGGCTTTCAGCTTTTTTCCCACATAAATATTCACGGTTTCTGTTATGTATGGGTTACACCCTGCATTTTCATGTGAAGCTGTGAATACGCTTGAAGTTTTGAAGTATTCTCAAATGCCTTAATGTGTTCCTAATCACATATGGGGAGGGCGTTGCAAAAGCCAGCACCAACACCCAGCAGCACCATCGCCACCCAAGCCCCAGACGCATTAGACACGCACCGCCACACCGCGGCACGCAACCCACCGAATACCCACAAGACGTAGCAAAGCGCCTCCGCACATACATATGCAGAGGCGCTCCACTCACAACGAGCAAATAAGCTCGCTCAGCCAGGCTATTACTCAGCCAGACCGTACAGACGGTCACCGGCATCGCCCAGACCCGGAATAATGTACGCCTTCTCGTTCAGACGCTCATCACGAGCAGCCAAGAACAGGTCAACATTCTCCATGCCCTCAACGCCCTTCTCCAGAGCAGCAATGCCCTCAGGAGCAGCAATCAGGCACACACAAGTCACAGACTCAGCGCCGCGCTTACGCAGGAACTTAATAGCCTCAATCAGAGTGCCACCGGTAGCCAGCATCGGATCCAGCAGGTACACCTGACGGCCGGTCAGATCCTCCGGCAGACGCTCAGCATAAGTCACGATATCCAGGGTCTCCTCATTACGAGCCATACCCAGGAAGCCAACCTCAGCGGTCGGGACCATACGGGTCATACCCTCCAGCATGCCCAGACCAGCACGCAGAATCGGAACAACCAGCGGCTTAGGATCAGCAATACGAACACCGGTAGTAGTCGCCACCGGAGTCACAACCTCAACCTCTTCCACGCGGATCTCGCGAGTCGCCTCATAGGCAAGCAGAGTCACCAGCTCATCAACCAGCTGACGGAAAATCGGGGACGGAGTGTTCTTATCACGCAGAACACTAATCTTGTGAGAGACCAGCGGGTGGTCAAGAATCTTAATACGCATAATACGATTTTACCCAGCCCCGAATCAGCAAGCACCGGCAAAGCCCCGGAAGTGGCACACACCCTATAAAACTAGGCGAATACCGCCACGCAAACACCCGCCAGCACCATCCCAAAACAATCCAGGCATGCAAAAACCCGCCGAGACGAATCTCGACGGGTTTTCGTTGGTGCGGTGGTGGAGGGATTTGAACCCCCGTTGGCTTTTACACCAAACATCATTTCGAGTGATGCACCTTCGGCCGCTCGGACACACCACCAACAGTGGAAAACTATAGCACACCCCCAACAGGAGGGCAAGAACAAGCCTACATATCGTGCGCGTACGGCAGCCGGGTGTCGCCTCTTTCACGGTCCCTTTAACCGTGCCCTTTTCGACACCCGACACCGAAGTCCCGGCTACGTCTGCAGACCCAACAGGTCCGCCTAATGACGGATATACCCATCTACAACCAGCATGACAGCACGCGTTGCATCCTCAGCATTGCGCTCCGCCTGATGCACTTCACGATCCATGGCAAGCATGTAAATCGCGCCGAACATAGAGATCGCAATCGCACGAGGATTCTGAGCGGTATCAACCGTATAGCGGCGAGCCACAGCCTCCGTCATCTCCTCCAAATAATTCAGAAGATCCAGACGGTTATCGCTCATCGCCTCAGTCCAACCATCCGCGCCCTTCCACGCCTCCGCAAGCCACATCCGAGTAAAACCCGGACGGTCCTCAAGATACTGGAACGCGGCACGAATAGCACTCCGCAACGCCTCACGCGGATCAGAATGAACCGACGCCGCGCGACGCGCATCGCTCAGCAGCAACTGCGTGCCGTACTGGACCAGCTGATCCACCATGGTCTTCTTAGAACCAAAGTTGTAATACACGGTTCCCTTAGAAACACCCGCCCGGGCAGCCACCTCTTCAACAGTGGCGTACTCAAGCCCCTTCTGGGTCATGATATCCATGGCAGCGTTGAACAACTTCAACTGAGTTTTACCAGTACGGCCGGGACGACGACTTGCAGCTTCAGCGACAGGGCGCTGCAACATCAGAAGTCTTCCCTCCCTTTTTGCAGATATATCTCTATTTTATTAGACAGTTTTCCCCGGTGCGACCAAACAGGGCGCGTTACACCGTAATCTCCGGTGCAAGCTTCTTCAGCGACCACGTACGATCACGACGCGTGCCAATGTAACCCAACACCAGACCAGCCAAACCCCACAGAGTCAAAACCAGCATGATGCCCCACAGGCTCGACTCATTAATGCCATAAGCCAAACGGCGCGTACCCGCCACCGCATAACCCATCGGGAAGAAGTCATGCATCCAACGAATCGACTCAGGCAGAGTCTCATACGGCATCGTGCCGCCCGCAGTAATCAGCTGCAGAATCAGAATGACCAAAGCAACCAGCTTGCCCGGCGCACCCAAGATCACCGTCAAACCATGAATGAAACCGGTAAAGACCAGAGCCACGTAGCAAAGGAACAGCCACACCAGCCACGGATGAGCCATCTCAAAGCCCAAACCGAACTTAATCACGACAAACATCAGAGTCGCCTGAGCAATACCCACCAGGCCAAACGGCATCCAGCTACCGAGCATCACACGAATCGATGGAGCATGCGAAGCCAACGCGCGGTTATTCATCACGCGCAGCGTCTGAACCAGCATCAGGCCGCCAATCCACAGCGCCAGACACATGAAGAACGGGCCCATGCCCTCACCATAGTTACGGCCCGACGCCAGCGACTCATGCGACAAAGTCACAGGGTTCGACATCGTATCCGCAACCTTCGCCTGATCAGTCGGCGCAAGGCTCGGAACCTGCTTAGCACCAGAAGCCAGACCGCTCTCCAGCGACGAAGTACCATCCTTCAACTCGGAAGCACCATCATTCAGCTGAGTAGAACCATCAGACAGCTTCGCCGTACCATCAGAAAGCTTCGACGCACCATCCTTCAGCTCATTCGCGCCATCAGCCAGCTTCTGCTGACCCTCAACCGCAGACTGCTCCTTCTCCGCCAAAGTACCGCTACCATCCTTCAGCTCGGCAGTGCCGTTCTTCAAAGAACCAGTACCCTCCTTCAGCTCAGAAGCGCCACCGGACAGAGTCGCAGAACCACTCGCAAGGCTCGAAGCGCCCGAAGCAATCTTGGAATTACCATCAGCCAGGGTCGCCGAGCCCGACGCCAACGAGGATGCGCCAGCATCCACGCGAGCGGCACCATCAGCCACCGACGAAGCGCCCTTCGCAAGCGAAGACGCACCGGAATCCAGCGAATCCACGCCAGCCACCAAAGTCTGAATCTTTGCCGCAGTCGACGACGTACCATCAGACACACAATGGCTTGACTTCAACGCGCTCAACTTCGACAGGGCATCAGCAGCGGCAGCATCACGAGTAGCCAGATGCGACTGCAGAGCCTTCTGATTCAGCTCAGCAACCTCATTCTTCGTCTCCTCAGAATCAACAGCAGCCACCAGCTGATCAGCCTGCTCCTGAGTCAACGTACCCGCCTCAACCAGCGGAGTCACCCGAGCACGAACCTTCTGCGCACTCGCAGACACCACAGTATTCGACAAGTCACGACCAAAATCGCCACTACCAGCAGAAGTATCCGTCTCATGCAAGCGCATGCACATCGCATTCAGCTGAGCCGGCAACTCACGAATACCCGCCTGATCCATGCCTTCACGCATCTGATGGATACCCGACGCCAAATCATTAGCGCCCTTCGCAACCGCCGCCGAACCATCCTTCAAGCTCGCAGTACCCTCAGCCAGAGTCGCCGAACCATCCTTCAGCTTCGACGCACCATCAGAAGCAGACGCCGCCGCCGAAGCCAAGGTCGACGAACCATCCTTCAAACTCGAAGCACCATCAGCAAGCTTCGCGGCGCCAGAATCCAGCTTCGCGGCGCCCGAATCCAAAGTCGACACACCATCAGCAAGCTTCGCGGCGCCCTCCGCCAACTGCTTCTGGCCATCCAACAACTGGGACTGACCATCTGCCAAGGAGGAGGTGCCATCCTTCAGCTTCACGGCACCATCATTCACCGTGGCAGTACCATCCTTCAGCTGAGTGATAGCATCCGCCAGCTTCACCGTACCGTTATTCACCTTCGACGCACCATCAGCAGCCTCACCCATCTTCGAATGGATGGTCGTGAAGCTAGCCAACAGCGAATTAGCCGTCGAATTACCGACCTTCTCAGCCACCGAATCACGCACCGCAGTGCCCGCCTTCGTGACAATATTCGTCAGCACATAGTTATTGGCGTCATTCGTAATGACCTCAATACCCGCCGAACGCGCATCAATAGTGCCCGTCTTACCGTCAGCATCAGGCTTGAACGAACCGGCACTCTGCAAATTGCGGGAGAAATCCTTCGGAATCACCATCGCAAAGTCATAGGTGCCGTTCTCCACGCCCTCAACAGCCTCAGAACGGGTCTGCACCTGACGCCAATCAAACGTGCCAGCATCCAGAAGATTCTTCTTCACGTCATCACCGGTATTCACCTGCTGACCCTCAGAATCCGTCGCGCCCTCATCCTCAACCACCAGGGCACCCACAATGCCATTCACATTACCGTAAGCATCCCAGTTACCGTACAGGTACAGGGCACCGTACAGCAGCGGGATACAGGACATAGCAAGCAGCACCAGAACCGGCAAAACACCGCTGGTCAGGCGCTTAAGCTCAACAAGAGCCACGCGTAGAACAGTCATTCTTACTCCTTCTCAGCGGTCTTCTGGGCAACAGTTTTCTCGTTGCTGGTCTTCTGGTTATCAGTCTTATGGTCAGTGGTCTGACCGAGCGCGCCGGATGCCGCGGAGGCCAGAGGAATAGAAGAGGTCAAGGGGATTTCTTCCACCTCACGCACCTCAACCACGTCAATCACAGGCTCGGTCTGGGTTAGTTCTTCTGCCGCAGTCAGCTCTTCCGTCTCAGTCAGCTCTTCTGCAGGCTCCTCAGCCGGCTCAAACTCGCCGTCCTGATCCATGTGGACACTACCCACCACAGCACGGGCGCCCCGCCAATCCCTCGAAATATGAGGCACAATCGCCACCACAGTACGGGGACGTTCCTCGTCAGCGGCAAGCTCCTCCAGGTACGGAAGCCACATATAGGTGTGGTTCAAATGACGGGAGGGCGTGTCAAAAACCAGCAGGTCCGAGGGGCTACTCTGCGCCAGGGCGGTCATCAGCTCAATGTTCATCTCGCCGTCCAGCTCATCCATCCACAGGCCGTCGAGGTCCTCAAGGCCGCGCTCCTTCAACCAGCGGCTCGCGCGAGAACGGCCAAAAATCGGCAGATTGTAGGAGAGCATCTCAGAGACATAGTCGTGTACGCGCATGTGCTGCTCCGGGGCAGTCACATCGGGGGAATCGATAATGTCGCTGATGCGGCGCAGCTTCTTCATCGAAATCGGCTGCGGCTCCTCATCGCCGGCGCTCCAAAAAATCTCGCCACCCGACAGAGGCAAACGGCCAGTAAGAGCCAGGCCAAGGGAAGTACGCTCCATCTGGCTATCAGCCTGAATAATGATGACCTCACCGTGACCCACAGAAAAAGAGGTACGACCAAAAAGGGCGTGGTGACGCCCCTTAGCCCAAATATTGTTAACGCGAAGCACGAATAATTCCCCTTAAATACAGGACGGTTCAGGTGAGTTTTGGAGAGCACTCCGCAGGTTGCGTGGGGTATCTATTTTCAGTCACGGGCAGACGGAGGCTCCAGTGCCTATATATGGTAGACCCGGACATGTGTGATGTAGTGGGCTTTTGGCCCGAAATTGGGTACCAATTTTGAAATTTTTGAAGTATTTTTCAAAGAAACAGGGGTTTTCGTACAAATAACGCGAAAAGCCACGCGCTCTCACGTAGCTTTTCGCGTTATATAAAACAGTTCCTGAAGCGCCACCACGGGTGACGGTTAGGGGCGGCGTTCCTTAAAGAAATCCACCATCAGCTGCGCACATTCCTCAGCACGCACTCCCGCATAAACCTCGGGAGCCGGGGCAACCCTGCCGTCACGCAGTACATCATAACGACTACCGGCAGCGCCAGTCTTCTCCTCCCAGGCGCCAAAAACCACCGTCGAAACGCGCGACGCCAAGATCGTGCCGGCGCACATCAGGCACGGCTCCACGGTCACGACCAGGGTGCAACCGTCCAGGCGCCACTGCCCGCGATGCGCCGCCGCCTGACGAATCGCGTTCACCTCCGCATGGGCACTGGGGTCATGCTCCCGCTCGCGGGTATTGCCTGCCGAACCAATAATGACACCCTGCTCATCTACCACCACAGCACCGATAGGGATCTCACCACGCTCACCTGCAGCGGCACCCTCGGCGAGGGCGCGCACCATCCACTCGCTGTGTTCGGGGCGAGCGGGAATATCGCTGAGCACGGCGGAAGAACCGTCTGTGACCGTCAATTTTGAATATTCCGAATATGACATACAACCTCGTCAGGGGAATAAATAAACGATAATGGGCGCAACTAGTGGGTGGCAGCCAAAGAGAAAGGATACACCGCAGAAGCACCCGCCAGCCGCAGCTCACGCGCCACAACCGTAAACGCCCACCGCGAATCCACCACATCAGAAACCAGCAGAACAGGGCACCGATGCTCACGCACATAGTCCAGAACTTCTGCAGGCACCCGGTACGAGCGCAGCACATCCGCACAACGGAACGCGCTATTACCGCCAAAGAAACGCGGCTCCCCCACCAGAGACACCTGACCCAAATCCACCAGACGACCCACCGATGCCAATCCCCTACCCAGGGACTGAGCTAAACGGGGACGCACCGGCGAAGGCAGAGTCAACACCGCCACCGGACGACCCGCCTCAGACCACTCCCAAGCAGCAAGCACCTTCACGCAAGCGCGACCCAGCTCGGCAGGAACCTCAGAATCAACCGGCTCGCCCAGCTCATTCGTCGCCAGAAGCTCACGCAGACGAGTACCGTACCCCATGTCGCTCAGACGCGCCAAAGCGTAACCGGATTCAGCCTGCTCGTCCTTAGACAAACGACCGCGCGGCGCATCCGCACCCATCAGCTGATCCAGCCCGCTCGGCCACATGCGGCGCGGCTGCAGGGGCACGCCCACCGTATTGAAGCTACTCTGTGCCGCCTGTTGCGCCTCAGCGGGAACTTCAACCGGGTACCAGGGGCCCGCACATACATCGCAACGACCGCAAGCAGTCGCGGAAGCATCATCAAGCTGCTGAGCCAGGAAAAGCATACGGCACTGGCTAGTGCGTTCATACTCGAGCATGGCGTTCTGCTCCACCACACGCGCCTGCGCCACCGCCGCGTAACGGGCACTATCGTACTGCCACGGCAAAGAGGTTCGACGCCAATAGTTGCCTTCCTTCACGGCGGCACCCTCAACGTCCAGCACCTTCAGCAGAAGCTCCAGGGTGGAGCGGCGCAGCTGAACGCGCGCCTCCAACGCGGTAATACTCAACCCCTCCGGGGACTGGGCGAGGACATCCAGCACCGCCAGCGCCTGTTCCTCGTTAGGCATGGAGGCGGTCGCAAAATACTCCCAAATGGCGCGGTCTTCACGACCGGGCAGGAGCAGAACATCAGCATTGACGGCACCTCGTCCGGCGCGGCCAATCTGCTGGTAGTAGCTCACCGCAGACGACGGCGCACCCAGGTGCACAACAAAACCCAAATCAGGCTTATCAAAACCCATACCGAGGGCACTCGTCGCCACAAGAGCCTTCACCCTGTTTTCCTTGAGTGCCTGCTCTGCAACCAGCCGCTCATCCGGATCAGTTTTGCCGGTGTAGGCGAGCACTTCGTAGCCGCTGGCACGCAGAGCATTTGCGGTATCTTCTGCCGCAGAGACAGTCAACGTGTAGATAATGCCCGAACCGGGCAGGCTGTTCAGGTGCGTAAGCAGCCAACCGATGCGTTGCGCCTCATCAGGCAGGGTCAGAACACCCAGGCGCAGGGACTCGCGGGACAGCGGACCGCGTAGCACATGCACGGGTGCGGTGGTATCAGTGCTGAGCTGTTCGGCAATATCGCGGCTAACGCGGTCATTCGCGGTCGCGGTAGTCGCCAGCACCGGCACACCCACCGGCAGAGACTTAATGAGCGAACCAATACGGCGGTAATCGGGGCGGAAGTCATGGCCCCAGTCAGAAATACAGTGCGCCTCATCAATGACGAGCAGGCCCAGGCGCGGCAGCAGGTACGGTAGCCACTGCTCGCGGAACGCCGGGTTATTGAGGCGTTCGGGGCCCACCAGGAGCACGTCGAGCTCGTTAGCTTCAAGGTGGGTGCGGATTTCATCCCATTCGGTGACGTTCGCGGAGTTCACCATGGCGGCGCGCACTCCCGCGCGGGATGCCGCCTCGACCTGATCACGCATGAGGGAAAGCAGCGGGGAGACGATAAGCGCCGGGCCCATACCGCGGGCACGCAACAGCAGGGAAGAAATGAAATAGACTGCGGACTTACCCCAGCCGGTACGCTGCACGACGAGGGTGCGGGCGCGGTCGGCTACGAGGGCGCGAATCGCCTCGTACTGGCCGTCGTGGAACTCGGCATCAGCGACGCCGGTGAGGCGGCGCAACACTTCACGGGCTTCAGCATGCAGGGGATCCGTGTGCAGGGAATCAGCATGCATGGAGTCGGCGGGGCTGGACGCTGGGTGCTGGGGGTTCATGGTTCTCTCCAACGGTGGGTGGTTGGGTCAATCGCTACGCCGCGACGCGCCGTGCTCTCTTTCCATCATGTCACACCCCGTATCCTCCGGCTCTGCGGATGGTCATTTCTTGGAGAGGCACGCGAGCGCCGCGTCACCTCGGAATGTTTAGCCGCGATGGTGGGGAGATTTACGCCTCGCTCACCCGTGCATCCGGCGTAAATGCCGGTAGAATTGTGCCAGTAATACACAGCCTCCGCATAGTTTTGCACAATGTTCACCATAGGTACGCTTTCTATGCTAGTGTTACTCCGCCGCCGATCCGTGCGTGCGGTCCACTCACAGTTCAGGATTTTTCATGACTTTTCTTGCCACCGCTTTGGCGCATCTTCCGGTTGCGCTCTTGGGCCTCGACCTTGAGCAGTTCCTGCTCGATACCGGCCCCTGGGTTCTGGTAGTTTCGGCAATTATCGTATTTATTGAGTCCGGTGTTCTTTTCCCGATTCTTCCGGGTGACTCCCTGATTTTTGCTCTGGGTATGCTGCATGAGCAGATGGGCCTGTCCCTGTGGGTTGCGTTCCCGGTCCTGGTGCTGGTCGCTATTGCTGGCGCTGAGGTTGGCTACCAGATTGGTGCCCGTTACGGCCGTAAGATCTTCAAGGATGACGCGAAGATTCTGAGCACCAAGAACCTGCACACTACTGAGGAGTTCTTCCAGAAGCGCGGTAGTTTGGCTCTGGTTCTGGGCCGCTTCGTGCCGATTGTTCGTACTTTTGTGTCTCTTGCGGCTGGTATTTCTTCGTACGACCGTAAGAAGTTCCACCTGTGGAATATTGTTGGCGCGGTTGCGTGGATTGGTTTGATTGGTCTGGCGGGTGTGCTGCTGGGCGGTATCCCGTTCGTGCACAACAACATTGAGTACATTGCTGTGATTATTGTGGCGGTTTCTGTGGTGCCGGTTATTATCGAGTACCTGCGTGGCCGTTCGAAGGCGAAGCAGGAATCTGCTGAGTAATACGTGAGTCCTTCTCGGCTCCTGAGCCGGGGATGAGAAAAGGTGGGGATACCGTTTGGTATCCCCACCTTTTTGCGTTCTCTCAAACCCGGTGGAGGTGATGCCCCGGAAGCCAGCTACACCTCCGCGAGGTTACTACCTCCGCGGGGTTACTTTAGGCCCATGCGTCGCAGGTCTCCACGCATTTGGATGTATCGCCCCACCTGCGGCTGGCAGAGAAGAACAATAATCACGATGCGGCTGATAAAATCAAAGGCGAGCTTCGCGCACAAGACTTCAAGGGTCATAAACGGGCCAAAGAACAACACCCTAAGCATTTGCGAATTGTATCCATTGTCAAAGAAAACGTGGGCACAGAGAACTACATACACAATATCCAGGATCATGCGTAACGCGCCCTCAATAATAATCACCACTCGCGCCCACTCATAACCCTCATTGAGGTACCAGGCAGAGACTGCTCCAAGGACAATAGGGAGAACCATCGTAAGCCCCATCGTCATACCTGCAAACATGTAAGCGCCCGTAAATTCTAGACCCACAAGAGGCTGTAGAGGGTATGTGGACATGTACAGCACCAAGAATAGGGATACAGCCCAGATGGCAATGGGACGCGACGGAAGATTAATAGCACGCTGGACGTCCGGAACACCGTGTACGGGGCGAGAACCAGCAGGAACTGGAGTCTGGGGTGCCACCGCTACGGGTGCTGCGAAGTTCGGTGCCGGAAAGTTCGGTGCTGCGGCATTAGGCTGAGGCGCCTGAGGTGCCAGCGCGCCCGCCGAGGCGCCGGAAGCGTTGTTAAACATCGTCGTTCTTTCTCTCGTATGCTCGCACTATGGTGTGCAAATCGGTGTTTGTTCCACTTTTTTAGGTAGATTTACGCGAAACCTACCTAAAAGAGTTATTTGATGTAGTTAGCTGAGAGAATAATACTTTTTCAGTATAGGGTAAGCCCAGGGGGAAATAGGGCTTTTTATAGAAAGACTGGAACCTTTTAGGCAACTCAAAGGGTTTTACCAGCTAGAAGATTGCGATGTTTAACGCAAAAGGGGTGGGGATACCGTCTGGTATCCCCACCCCTTTCATGCTCTGAACCTTTTGGTGATAGTGGTGTCGTCTGGGGCAAACGCCCTAGTTGAGGCGGTTCCCGCCCTCGTTGGAGTTCGCACCGGGTTCTGGCGGATTCTGACCGGCAACCTGACTATGCGGCGTGCTGCCGGCAGTCGTGTACGCCCACACAGGGGGACGGGTCAGCAACACAATGTTTCGGATGTAGAGGATAGTAATGACAACACCAACCGCGGTACTCAAGAGAAGAGAAATCGCCAGGTCCATAGAGTCGTAGGACTGCAAATATTCCATCAGCCAGGTGAGATATCTGGAATCCATGAAGAAATCTTGCGCAAACCAATACATACGGCTCAAGACCTCGTAGGCGCTACACACGAGGATAAGTATGTGCGCCCATCTGTGCCCTTCCCAGGTCTTCCAGAAGAGGAAAATCTGGATAAAAATGAAGATGAGGGGGAAGCCCAGCGTGAAGAGAAGAGACAGCGCCCCCAAGCTGGAGGTTAGATTCTTAAGGAGTATGAACGTTTGAATATTCCTGAAAAGCAACAGAATAATGATGACGGTCATGCACCGCTTAGCACTGCGCAGGGCCCTCGGGCGTACCCGACCCGCACGTTCGGAGGCGACAGCGTAACCGGCGGTCGCCTCCCGGTAGCCGGTGGTGGTTTGCTCGGAGGCGCTGGCGCCGGGTGCGCTGTCCCCCGCCGCATTACTCTCTGCAGTGCCACTGGGGGCGGTACTGGTGGGGGCGGCGTTACTCTCTGCCGTGCTATTTTCAGCCTCGTCGGAGGGCAACAGCACACTGTACTCGGGAACCGTGTACTCCGGGTCATTCAACGGTTGCTTCGGGGTACGTTCTGACATCGTCATTCCTTTCTCCCCTGGCGCCCACCCCGCGTTACAGTGCACAGGGCGGGCGTTAAAGAGTCTTACCCCAAGGATATAAGGAGGCGCGCCACACCCCAGGAAGGCGGTACCCTTTCTCAGCGTATTCAGAGGTACCCGAGTCATCACGTGCGCCATTCCGAGAGCTAGCCTCGGAACTCCTGACGTTGTTGCGCCTTTCTACGTGCCCCATCCAGCGCTACGGTGTGGCGGGCGAGGGTTGTTTCTCTCTGATGAGATGCGTTCGCCGTCCTTGTCATCAGCGAAAAGTTCTCGAAGTTCTGCCGGGACCTGACCGGCAGCCTGTCTCGTCTCAGACATCATCTGCTGGTGTTCTAGTGCACGTGCTCCGCTAACGATTTGGGTGTACGTCCTAATAGGAGCACGAGTCAGCAGCACAATCATCAGGAGGTAAAGAATGAGAGTAAAAACGCCGCTCACGATACGCACCAGGCTGGACGCCGCAGCCGCTCTAGAGCTTAACTCCGAGAAATTATCCGCAAGAATAAGCACACCGCTAGCAGCCGCGAGAGCGCAGTAGATGATGGTAAGAATGCGCGCCCACTCGCGGCCATCCCAGATCTTCCAGAGAATAAAAATCGGGATGGCGGAGAGGATGAGGGTAACCACCAGGGCATAGAAGAAAACACTCACCACCATCTCAAAATCGATATGTGACCGGCCTAGAATCGGTAGAAAATTACTCAGGGGCCCCAGCACGATAATGGCGGCAGCGCACCACATGACGCTGCGCATAGCCTTCGGGCGCTCCGGAATTACCTGCTCGGAGGCGGCAGTGTAGCCGGTGGTCGCCTTCCGGTAGCCAGTAGTGGTTTGCTCGGGGGTGCTGGCGTGTTCGGAGACGCTGCCGCCGGGTGCGTTGTCCTCTGCCGCGCTAGTGTCTGCGGCGCTACCGGAAGCTACGTTGCTGGAGACGGCATCGCCCTCTGCCGCGCTGTTTTCAGGTTCGCTGGAGGGCAACAGCACGCTGTACTCGGGAACCGTGTACTCCGGATCGTTCAACGGCTGCTTTGGGGTACGTTCTGACATCATTGTTCCTTTCTTCTCTTCGCACCTGCCTCGCGCGCTGTAGCACGGGGCAGGTGGCAAAGAGTCTCCCCATGGGGAGGGGCTTCCCGCCCTAGTTGAGGCGGTAGCCTTCCTCGGTGTACACGGAAGTATCCTTGTAGCCGCGCTGTTCGTTGCGGGAGTTCTTCCGCGCATCCGTACGGCGGGCCCTCTTGTACTGCTGAGCGACCGCTTCTTCAGCCCGTCGGTTAGTTTCCTTTTCTTCCCTGCGGGTCTGTTCTTCTTCCAGGTGAGTACGCGTTTCTGCATCCTGATGCGCAACAATCCAACCGTCACCGGCGTTCACCTGTTCGCGTGCTTCCATCCGTGCCAACCTCGCGGTAGCCATATAAATCCTGGTGGAACGGCTAATGAGCAGCACAACTATCAGGGTGGAGAGGAGCGTAATCAAGGTGTCAGCAACATTCTCAGACAGCACAGCTGACGCGTAGTACTGAGAACTCCACGTCTGCGTACCATTCAGCAACCGGGAAAGATAACCAGTCGTCAGGAAGGTGTTCACAAAATCTATCAAGCCCCTGATAGCTATATAAGCGAAGCTAATAAAGATGACGACATACGCCCAGAATCGGCCCCTCCACAGTCGCCAAAGGACAAACATCGGTATGGCGTGCTCAACGAGGAGGAGCACTATACCGGGGATAATGAAACCCACCCATAATTCGACGCCACCAGCTGAACGCCCATCAATCATATGTAGGAAGATTTTATGGATTGCTTCCACCGCCATAATGGCGACAAAGCATCGCATGACGATACGCAGCGACTTCGGGCGGGGCGGGAGCACCACCTGAGGCGCGGCAGGCGCGGTGGAGGCGGTGGTAGCCTTCGCACCATCGTGCGCTTCCTGTTGGGGCTTATCCGACCCGCCAGACGCGCCTCCGAAGTTAGGCTTTACACCCGCCTTCTGGGCGCGCTGAACCTGCTGTATCTCAGCCAGCAGGCGGTTCTTCTCCGCCGGGTCCTTCGACAACGCATAATCGGCGGAAAGCTCACGCAACAGATGCTCGGTAGAGTCCTTGACCGGGCCTTCTTCCTTCTCGATCTGACGAAGAACATCCTCACGGGTCGGCTCTTCCTCATCATCCGCCATGCTGTCCTTAATGATCTGCATCTGCTCCCGAATCGCCGCGGGGCTCGGGACCACGCCCACAGCCGGGCGAGTCAGCAAAAACAGGAGAACGGCGCTACCCGCCGTAATTACCGCAACCAGAGCCTGCGTCACGATAGACGAGGCGGTAGCAGGATGCGATACAGGGTCAAGGGCGGTAAACGCGGGGAAAAGCACCTGCGCCAGGCCAAAGACACCGGCAAAAGAGAGCACACCGCTCAAGGAACACAGCAGAAGGTACAGCATCAGCAGGCGGCGCGGATTAACGTACCCTGCCTTGATGTAGTCCAGAACGAACCAGAGGAACGGCACCACAAAGACGGCGTCAGGCAGAATCTTCGGCACGGCATAGCCAATGAACGAGCCGATGTTCAAACTACGACCCGCAGTTACGAGAATCTGGTACGCGTCCAAGAGGAAGTACACCAGAATGAGCATCATCGCAATGGAATACGCTTTACCGAGAATCGCCATTCCCCGGTCGAATTGTTGCTCCTTATCGCCAACTATGCCGAGGTTCCTTTTTGCCTCTTCAAACGCCGCCCTCTCATCGTAGGTACGCTTGGCAACGCCGGGGCTCGTCTGCGGTACGGACTCGTGTGCAGGTTCGGAAGTAGGGTGCACGGGTCATCCTAACAGTGGTTGGTGAATAGTGGTTGGTGAATAATGTTATCGGTGAGCCGCAGGCCCGAAACCCGCGGCTAGAATCTATACGACCAGAATCTGCAAGGCTAAATCAGGTAGTCCTCGCTACGGCGCAGACGCCAATCACGGCGCGCCTCCATGTAAGAACGCGACTGACGAGACCACACCAACGCCAACGCCACCACGCACACCAGCATGTACGGCGCAGCAATATACACGGGCGTGTACAGCGGTGAAGCGCTACTGAGCAGCAGCTCAACATCCTGGCTCGGCGCACCATTCAGAGTACCCAAAAGAGCCGCAACCGCCAGCATAATCAGCAGGGACGCTAACACACCCAACGCCAACGCCACCGAAAGCACCAGCGCCGCCCAACGGTAACCGCGCAGGTACGCCACCGTGCAGAAGCCGTGCAGGGTTACGTTACCGAAGGCGCTAACCAGCAAGAACATCACCGGGTAGTACGCCTGCGCCTCCACCAGCGACTGGGCACGCCAGGTCGAAAAATGCGATAGCTGCGTCGTCGCATACGTGACACCCGTGTACCCAATCAGCACCAGCCAGCCCACAGCAATAGCGAGCAGAACCCAACCTGCCACCGACACGAGGGTCGGGGTGGCAGGCTTCGTAGGATGGGTGGTGTTCGGAGCGGATGGCGGAGAGGACTCAACGGCGGACATAGCGGAATCTTTCGGATGTCGGCTGATAGTGTGCGGAAGATGTATGAGCGAGTGTGTGGTGTGTGGGTGGCGGCGCGGTGTTCATCTACCGCGCCGCCTCAAAAACTTTAGGAAGAAATAGACGGATCAACCGTCGCAGAAATACTGTCAGGCAACGACGGCTGATCTGCCCGATTCGCCATCGCAATCCTCAAATTATTGAAGCGGTAAATGGTCAGCAACGATAAGCCAACCTCGCTCAACCAGACCAGGCCCAAAAGAACGAGCACCAGCATGGGGTCAAGCCCCATCGAAACCCCAGCCCAGTCAAGCATCAACAACAGGAACGTGATGGGTGAAAGCACCAGCCCCACCGCAACATACCCGATGAGGGAACAGATAGCCCAGACGCTATACACGGAGGCATCCGCCGAATCACGAGGAGGGCGCATCAGAGGCCACATCTGAACCACCAGGTAAAGAGCAGCCACAAAACCAAAGCAAATCGCCAACGGCTGCGTGTACTGGGAAATAATGAGGCCCTCAACCAGGCTCAAAATACACAGAATAACCGCGCGGACCAGCAGGTTCTTCTTGAGCATCTGCTGGCGCTCCTTCACCTCTTCAGCGGTGTAAGTACGCAGAAAAGCGGGAACCTGACCCTGCCCCGGGAACGGCGGCAACGGACCCGTCGGGTGCGTACGCACCACAATCGGCGGGTTCGTACCATCCTGAATAATGACGGTAGAAGTCGCCGAAATAACCGGATGCGAACCAGTCACCACCGGGGGTGCGTTCAGCGGGACAGACACCTCCGGCGTAGCAGGAGTCACGTGACGAATAGGCGCCTGAAAGCGAGTCTGCATACCGGTATCCTCATCCGGGCGTTCCTCGGATGAAGCGGCATCTGTATTCAGGTGTGTAGCGCCCATGAGTGGCCTCCTGGCAGGTGCGGGTCGTGTTTCTGTCTCTACCGTATCACGCGTACTTTAAGGGAATCTGAGCAGTAGCTGGGCGCCGCAGGCAACGCCGCCCAGCATCATTATTTGGCCCTGTTGAGGCGCAGGTTAACCCTGCTCCGCCGCCTGCGAAGCTTCCGCGTTCGGCTCTGCTACCTTCTGCTCTTCTGCATTCTGGCGCTCTTCCTCCGCCTTCTTCCGCTTGCTACGGCGCAGGCTCCTGCGAACCGCCAAACTGTAGAACAGCGAGAACAGGATCTCCAACGCGAAGGAAGCCATCACCGTCAGCAGGGTCACCGTATAGAACATGCCCACGCGGTCCAGCAGAGTCTGCGGGCCGTGCAGGGTCACGAGTACATAGGTGAAGAACGCCGTCATGATGGCAGCCGCAACCCCGGATGCCACATTCGCAAGCAGCACCAACTTCACCGAACGGTTCGCCCGGTAAATCATGGCAAGCCACATGTGCATCACCAGGTAGACCAGTGGCACCGCACCAATCGGGAAAAGCGTGACGCGGATGAAGTAATAAACAATAATCAGCGAAGGAACCACCAGCAGCAGCACACGCACCAGGTACAAGTTCTTAGCCGGCAGCGGGTAATCACTGGAGACATTCCAGAACTCGTCAGCCTGCTGCTCCAGCTCTTCCATAGCCTGCAGCTGCATGAGTTGCGCCTGCGACATATGCTCCTGCGGCACAAGATCCGAGGAACCCTCCACCTGCTCAAGCTCAGCGGCAGAACGCGGTGCGCCGTGAGAACCCGACTGCGTCTGCGGAGTGCGAGCGGAGTCAGCCATCCTAGCCCTCAAAAATACCGCGAGAACGGTCCTTACGCACGCTCTCAGCAGGGAAAATACGACCGCTCATGCTGATGTACACACCCGGCTCCAGCAGATTCAGGGCGGCAATAGCGGCACCCAGGTTGAAACCTGCATCCGAACGAGCCATCACGGCGGGCTGCATCGCACCGGTCAGCACCACAACCTTATCGCCCAGGTCGGCGTGCTCCACCAGGTAGCGGGCGGTCTCCGGCATGGTGTCGGTACCGTGAGTGATAAGCACCTGGTCGTTAGTGACAGCGTTCAGCGCCTCGGTCAGCTCGGCACGATCCTCATCGGTCATGTCCAGGCTGTCCTTGCCAATCAGCGGGCGAATATCAAAACGGATATCGGTAATCACGCGGTCCAGCAGGTCCTTAGCGGCAGGTTCACCAATATCCATGGTGCCCGCCACCGAATAGAACTTATCGATCGTGCCGCCAGTGGCAAGAATCGTGATCTCTTCGGGGTTCTTAATGGTGACGCTCACGGGGTTTCCTCATCTTTTCAGGTCAACGTACACGAATCAAAAACTGCCAGACCAACCCGGCAGAATACGCCCCACCACCCGGAATCAACACGGGGTAAAAACCCCACGCATGAGGGTGGAGACGCAAAAACCCGCCGACCCCCGCAAAGCGGGAGGCGACGGGTCGGCTAGTGCGCCCTGTGGGGCTCGAACCCACGACCTGCGGATTAAAAGTCCGTAGCTCTACCGACTGAGCTAAAGGCGCTCCTATCCACACAAAACTGAAAGTGTGCAGATAGAAATACTATACACTACCGGCTCCCAGCCGATGAACGGTACACTGGGAAATCCTATGTCTACACCCGCAGCATCAACCGGTGCCTCCGGACGCACCCGACACCGCACCCACCACCGCCCCGTCCTCTACTCCGCCGAAAAGTTTGAACGCCACGAAGGCGGCATGGACCCCGCCGCACGCGAAGAGGCGGCACACGCCTCCGCACGCATCCTGCTGATGCGCGGACGCGGCACCGATGAACAGATGACCGAGCGGCTCGTCAGCTTCACCGACGACTACGGTATCGAGATGCTCGCCGAACTCTGGTCCCACGCGAGCGCCCACTCCCTGCCGGGTGCGCTGTGGCGCATGTACTGGCTGCGGGATACGGTGCACCGTTCTCCGCGCGGGGTGAGCCGCGCCTTTGAGCTGGCCATGGCGGAGGATTACCGTTCGCACGTGGTGGCGGGTGTTCCCGACCCGCCCGGTGCCGATGAGGTGGTCCGCACGATTGATGAGATTCTGGCGGGCCTGTACACCGGCGATATGGATATTGCGATGGAGCGTTGCGCGGCGTTTGCGCACGTGGTGGCGTTGGGTATTCGTACCGATTATGCGCGCTCTGCCGGTCAGGATGGTGCGGTTCCGGGTAGCCACGAGGTGAAGCGTGAGGCGGTGGAGCGTCGTGCACGCCTGCCGCGTCAGGCTCAGCAGATGGAGCAGATCGCGCACGATTTGGAGGCGGTCGCCGCCCAGCTACGCGCCGTTGAGGCTGGTCAGCAGGCTAGCGGGGGTTCCGGGGCTGATTCTGCGCAGGAAAAATCGCAGACCAGCCTCGAAGCATTCTAGTCTTCTGCAACGTTTGAGCGCCTAAAAATGCGGGTTCGTGCCGCGAATTGGCACAGGTTCCACATTGGGTCGCAAAGGCGTGAAAAGCCTGTTTCTAATTGACTCTGCGCCGGGTGCGGGTGGATAATAATTACAAGATGTCGGGTTGCTAATAGGTAGCCCCGGGCTCCAAATCTTTAGCCGCTTCGAGCGGCCTTCCGCCGAGAGGCGCTCCCAACCCGACATCCCTAAACGTTCCGGTGGGGGTCGAGAAATCGACCCCCACCGTTTTTTGTTTAAAACCCTCATGCGCAACCGCGAACAGGTCGGCGCTATAACATTTGCAAGCCGCCACAGTAACGTTTGCAGGTCGGGCGCTCATGAGATGCGCGCGGGCTATGCGCACCCGCAGCACCCAATACTGGTTAGACTGGGAACTATGCTGCACCGACTTTTCCCCCACGCCAACGAATCCCTCGCCTCCCTCGCTGAAATTTCAGCGCAGGTCGGTGAGGCTGCGGCATTGCTCTCTGAAATGGTCGGCTCCCCCGTCGCGGAGTACCCCGAACTCTTCGAACGCATGCTCACCCACGAGGCGGACTCAACGAACCTGCTGTTCCGCACCCTCACCGAGGTGCGCAGCTCCTTCTCCCCGCCGATTCCGCGTGAAGACCTGTACACGCTGGCACGCAAGCTCACCAACGCCGTTGAGAAGCTCACCAGCGCCGCACACGTGCTGTCCCTGCACAGCATTGACGGCTTCGCCACGCACATCACCTCAATCCTGGACATCATTCAGCGTCAGGCGGTGCTGACCGCCGCCGTCATCCCCAAACTCGCCGATATTCGCGGCCTCGACAACTACTGGATGGACATGCTGCGCATCTCCCGCCAGGCACTGCGCACCGCCGAAGAGTACGACGCGTACATTGCCGAGCGCTACACCCCCGAACGGTACCGCCGCTACGCCACCTTCCTGGCGCAGCTGACCGCCGCCTCCAACGCTATGCGTGATGTGTCCGCCGAAATCGGCCGCATTATCGTTCAGGAATCCTAATGTTCCTGGGTCTTCTAGCCTGCTGCGCCTTCATTGCCGCGGTCTACGTGACCGGTGTGCACGACGCCTCAAACGCCGTCGCTGTTCCGGTGCGTACCCGCGCCCTTGGCGAGCGCTCCGCCCTGTACCTTGCCGCGCTCTTCAACGTGCTCGGTGTGGTCGGTGCGTTCCTGCTGCTCGGTGAGTATTCCGCCTCGTGGGTGAGCGCCCCGGAGGGTACCACCGGCCTGAACGGCATCGTTGCGGCGTTGCTCGTCTGCGCTATCTGGGGTGTGCTCACCTGGTTCCTGCGGTTGCCGTCCTCCTCAACTCACGCACTGGTCGGTGCCCTCGCCGGTGTGAGCTGGTGGACCCAGACGAAACTCGAGGACGGCGCTGAAGGATTCGGTTCCCTCGCCTTCCTGCCGCATATTTTTGGGGCGACCCTACTGCCGCTTTTCTACCTGCCGCCGCTCATTTTTCTGCTGTCCTGGCTGATGGTGGTGCCGTTCTACCGGCTCGTGGTGGGGCATAACCCGCGCCTGGTGAATCAGCACGCCCGCGAGGTGCTGGCGGTGTCTGCCTCCGCGATTTCGCTACTGCACGGCTTGCAGACCGGCTACCTGTACCTGCTGCTGTGGGCGCTGCTGAGCGAACGCATCATGGACCCGGCGCTACTCCAGTCCCTCACCAGGGGCGGGATGCTGCTGGGCGCCCTCATCATTGCCCTCAGCCTGGGTGCGGGCACGCTGACCGGTGGCCGCCGCATCGGCTACACCTTCGCCTACAAGATGGTGCGTCTGGACCCGTTCCGCGGCGCAGTTGCCCAGGGCACCACCGCCGTGGTTCAGGTGCTCGGCTACTTCCTGCTGCAGGTGCCGTTCTCCTCCTCGCACCTGGCGACCGCCTCGGCGCTCGGCGCGGGCGTGAACCAGCGTTTTAACGCCTTGAAATCCAGGATTGTTCTGCAGATTCTTCTGGTGTGGCTGGTAACCATTCCGGCGTGCTTTGTGCTCGGAGTGCTCGCAATGGTGGCGCTACAGTCCATCCACTAGATTTTAGGGACGCTGCATACCCCACAGTGCCCACTGCCGCGGGATAGGCGGGCGGCGGGTTGAGTCTGAACAGTGCACACCTTCATAATGGGTTGAGTTCTTGGGCTGGCACGCGCCCACTCACCCTCGACTGATTGTGGTTATGTCTTCTCCCACCGTAGCTATTCTGGTCCGCACGAAGGACCGCCCCCGCTTCTTGAGCCGCGCCCTGGAGAATATTGCGCAGCAAACCTTCACCGACTACACGGTCTGCGTGATTAACGACGGTGGCGACGAGCAGGCAACCCGCGCCGTCATTGAGGCATCCCCGCTGGGCTTGCAAGGCTCTGGCGCGCAGGGGTCCAGCCGCGTGCAGCTACTGACCACCGCCGGCGACAACATGGAGGCGGCATCCAACGCCGGTTTGGCGGCGACCACCTCCGAATTCGTGGCGATTCACGATGACGACGACCTGTGGGCACCCGAGTTCCTGGAACGCACCGTCGCCGCGCTGGGAGAGAGCGGCGCGCTCATGTGCACCACCCGCATTGTGGAGCGGTACGAACGCGAAAACGCCGAGGGCGAGTTCGAGGTGTACGAGGAACGTATTTTCCACGACGGCCTGCCCGGCATGGGTTTGCAGTTCCTGTTCCGCACGAACCGTGCCGTGCCGATTGGCATTCTGTACCGCCGCAGCCTGCACGAGCTCGTCGGTTTCTATGACGAGTCCCTGCCGGTGGTCGGCGACTGGGAGTTCAACATACGTGCCGCCTCTGTTGCAGACATTCTGCTGGTGGATGAGCCGCTGGCGTACTGGTCGCTGCGCCCCGACGCGGAGGGCTCCGAGGCGAATAGCGTGAAGCGTCAGGCTGATCACGCCCGCTTCGATTCGATGGTGCGTGCCCGCGCTATCCGCGAGGATCTGCAGGCGGGTGCCCGACCGGGCGCATACCTGTACCAGGCACATCTGGCGGCTGACCTGGAGCGCCGCGTGATTGACGGGCACGATCTGACCCGCGAATCCCTGGACATTCTGCGCTCTATTGAGAGCCGCCTGGAGCGTATTGAGGCACGTCAGCAGGCTATTGAGTCCCGCCAGCAGAGCATCGAGGAGCGCCTGCGGGTTCTGAAGCACCTGCGCGCACCGGGCCGTGCACTGCGTTCCTTCGCGCAGCGTTCGCTCAATCAGCGTTCTCAGGCTCGTCGCGGTGATGAGACTGGTTCTACCGGCGAGAAGGGCGCATAGCCGTGGCAGAGAACAATCATTCTTCTACAGCACTGCCCGTTACTGAAGCACCGCACTTTAATGAAGCACCGCGCGTACTCGTCATCGGCGATATTGGCCAGCACACTTACCACGTGGGCGACGAGGCCATGACCATCGCGAGCGCCCAGGCACTTTCCGAAGGCGGCGCGGCGGTCACCCTCATGACCCGCGATGTGGGCCATTCGGCGCGCTATATCGGCGCGGCTGCTCATGAGGCGGGCGCCCCCTACGAGTACCTGCCGTTCCTCCTCTTCCCCTGGGCACCGGCTGAACGCGAGCTGACCCTTGCGGCGCTCGAGTGCATCCTGGTGGAGCTGCACGCCAACCGGGACCGCCCCTCAACCGCCGAGCTGGTGGCGTTACCGCAGGTGCAGGCGCTGCCCGAGGTGTTGCATCCGCTGGAGCAGATCGTTGAGCGCATGGTGGAGTTTGCAGACTCTATCGCCGCCATGGACGCTGTTGTGGTCTCCGGCGGCGGTAACCTCAACTCCCGCTACGGTTGGCTGCTCTACGAACGTGCCGCCGCGGTGCGTGCCGCCGAGCATGCGGGCGTGCCCGTGTACGTGACCGGTCAGTCCCTGGGCCCGGTCCTCAGCCCCGAGGACGCGCAGGTTCTAGAGCGCATGCTGCGCACCGCCCGCTCGGTGACGGTGCGTGAACGTTCTTCCCTCGCTTGGTGCCGTGAGCGGGGTATTGACGCGCGCCTGAGCGTAGATGACGCCACCGACTACTCGGTGGCTTCCCCGGCACGTACCCTGCACTATGCGGAGGGTATTTCCGCAGGTCAGGCGCTGGATGAGCTGCCGGAGCAGTACGTCTGCGTGACCGTCAACGAGTGCACCGACCAGCAGGCGCAGCAGATTGCGCGCCTACTCGACGGCATGTGGCGCGAGCACGGCTACGCACCCGTTTTCCTGAGCCACTACGGTGACCCGCAGGACCCGACAAGCGGCGATATTCAGGCGCACCAGCGCATCGCCGAGCGGCTCAGCCCATCCACCCCGGCGACCCTGCTACCGATTCTGCACGCCGACCAGAGCATCGCCGTGCACCGTGCGGCGGCGTTTACTCTGACCAGCCGCTACCACCCGGCGGTGTTCTCCGCCGCGGCGGGTATTCCCGTGCTTGCCCTCGTGCCGGATGCCTTCACGCAGATGCGCGTGGGCGGCGCCCTGAGCCTGTACGGGCTGGGCGAGTTCACCCTGCCGTTGGGCATGCTCGCCGGTGGTGTTCCCGAGCTGATGGTTGCCGCCGCCCTGCGACACGCGGCGGTGACATCGGATGCGCGCCGCACCGAGCTGCTGGAGGTTCTGCGAGCCGAACGTGCCTACCTGCTGGCGCAGATTCTTGCATCTGGCGCAGAAAAGCTGGACGAAGTAGAGGCACCCGCGCCCTTCCCCGCCGTGGAGCAGGTTCCGGCGCTCCCCGAGCCGCTGGGTGCGACCGTCCGTGCCGCCCGCGAGCTCTTCACCGAAACCTCCCTCACCGCGGGGTTCGAGTGGGCGATGTCTGACCGGGCGCATTCCTGGGATGCCGAGCACCGCCGGCAGCTCGAGCGCGCCCGCACAATCGGTGGCGGGTACAGCGCGCACGGTATTCACGGGGCGCACGGTGCAGAACAGACGCGCCCCGTCACCGTTGAGGCTTATTCTGAAGCACCCGCCGAGGCGCATCCCGCCCAGCCGGGTCTGCTGGCGAGGGTGGCGCGCCGCCTCCGCGGCTAGATTCGCGGCTAAGCCCCTTGCACTGAGGTTTCGGCACGCAAGCTGAGGTTTCGGCACGCAAAACCGCCCAAGCCGAGGCGCTAAGCGGGGTTCGGGGCGCGGGGTCTCTCACACTTCAACCCAACACTCCCCTACCCCCTTGTGCACCGCATGTGCGCCGGTATGATGGTGCCCATGGCACGATTCGCAGACATTCTACGCACTACTGAACAGAACACCCGACAGTTCATTCATGAGGGTATTCACCGAGTCCGAGCAGACTTCTTTCAGTCTGTGCAGATTGTTGCGGCGTCTATGGGCGCTTGGCTTTTCGCTGAGCGCGTCCTGGGCCACCACGAGCCCATTTTCGCGCCGGTGGCTGCCCTCGTATCCCTCGGCTATGTAAGCGGTGCTAAGCATTCCCGCCGAATCCTTGAGGTCTCCTTCGGCGTGACCCTCGGCATTCTCATTGGCGACCTTCTGCTGATCCTGCTCGGTCACGGTACCTGGCAGGCGGCAGTGGTGCTTTTCTTGACCGTGATTATTGCCCGATTTATTGATAAGGGCATTATTTTTACGATTCAGCTCAGCTTCCAGGCCTGTTTCACGTTGCTGCTGCCCGTACCTGACGATGCGTTCACCCGCAGTTTTGACGGTATCGTCGGTGGCGCGTTCGCGTTCCTCGCGATGTATCTGATGCCGCGCGACCCGCGTAAGAACCCGCGTGCCCGCGCGCAGGCTCTCATGGATGCGTTCGCGAAGGTTTTCCAGCTCTCCTCCGAGGCAATCCGCTACTACGATTACAACAAGGCGTACCAGAGCCTGCTCGATGCGCGCGCCCTGCAGCCGCTCTACGATGCATGCCGCGGTGACCTGATTACCGCGCAGGGCATGAGCGAGCTGTCCTGGAATAGCCGCAAGAGCAAGGGCGAGCTGGCGCGCATGGCGAAGACCCTCGCCGCGGTGGATTTGGCGATTCGTAACGACCGCGTGCTCAACCGCCGCATGGCGTCCACGATTCACCACGTGCAGCTACGAACTGCCGCGCAGCTTTCACTCAGTGACGCGCTGACCGAGCTGTCGTTGGCAGCGCAGAGCCTCGGCTTGGGCATGTCTGCCCCGACGGAGGGCGAACGCGAGCACTACATGATGGAGGCACGCGAGCGCATGATTAAGCTTGCCGGCACCCTCGAGCCGCGCACAATGGGTGTGGCGACCTTTGAGGGCGAGTCGCTCGTGCTGATGCTCCGCCTGATCGTGGTCGACTTTATGGAGGCAACCGGTATGTCCCACCAGGACGCCGTGGCGGTTCTGGTGCCCCTGGGTGAGGCGGTCACGAAGCACGCACCGCGTACCTCGGTAATCCCGATTGTTGACGCTGACATGGATGACTCCATGGTGGTTGACGACGTGACCGATAGCGCGGTGAACACCCACCGCACGAACAAGCTCCACACCCGCTCGATCAACATCATGTTGCACGAGAACGAGGAGGAGAGCCGCTCCTCCTAGCGGGGTTCTAGCGGGGTCAGTGGCGACCGTCAAGACACAGCGGAGGGGGCTCCCGGTGACCTTCACGTCAGCCGGGAGCCCCCTCCTCGCTTTTGCTGTTTTACTTCTGCGGGAAGAGTAGTGCCAGCGCCTCGCCCAGGGTGGTCACCTCGCGCACGGTGACCCCCTCGGGCACGTCCCCCACGCCGGTCGGGGAGGCGGGCACCAGCACGTGCGTGAAGCCCAGGCGGCCCACCTCCGCAATGCGCTGGCGGATGCCCGGCACGGCGCGCACCTCACCCGCCAGACCGACCTCGCCGAAGACCGCGAGCTTACGCGGAAGCGGCTTATTTTGCGCCGCCGAGGCAAGCGCCATGACGCACGCCAGGTCGGCGGCGGGCTCGGCAATTTTCGCGCCGCCCACCGTGGAGACGTAGCAGTCGAGTTTGCCCACGTTCAGCCCGGCGCGGCGCTGCAACACCGCCAACAGCATCTGAATACGCGCCGAATCCAGACCGGAGACAGTGCGGCGAGGTGCCGGTGCCACCGCCTGATCCAGTAGCGCCTGCACCTCGGCGAGCAGGGGTCGGCGGCCCTCCATCGTGACGGTCACGCAGGTGCCCGCCACCGGGTGCGGGGTACTCGAAACAAACATGCCGGAGGGGTCCAGCACGGGTGCGATACCGTCCTCGTGCATGTCGAAGCAGCCCACCTCATCGGTGGGGCCGAAGCGGTTCTTAATCGCGCGCAGCATGCGGATATTCGAGTGCTTATCGCCCTCGAACTGGCAGACCACATCCACCAGGTGCTCGAGCAGGCGCGGGCCCGCGATGGTGCCTTCTTTGGTCACGTGGCCCACGAGCAGGGTGCACATATTGCGTTCCTTCGCGGCGGCAATCACGGAGGCGGCGACCTCTCGCACCTGGGTCACGCCGCCGGCGCTACCCTCAACTTCCGCGGAGGCGAGGGTCTGCACCGAGTCAATGACCAACAGGGAAGGGTTGACCTGCTCAATGTGCGCCAGGGCGGTGCCGAGGTCGGTTTCGCTGGTCAGGTAGAGGGTCTGCGCGATGGCGCCGATGCGGTCGGCACGGAGTTTAACCTGCGCGGCGGATTCCTCGCCGGTGATGTACAGGACCGGGCGCGGCGGCTGGACGTTCTGCACCGGGTTGTTCTGCCCACCCTTCTGCCCCGCAATCCCGGCGGTGCCGCGCGCGAAGGTGGCGGCAACATCCAGCAGCAGGGTGGACTTACCCACGCCGGGTTCGCCCGCCATGAGGATGACCGCGCCGGGTACGAGTCCGCCGCCGAGCACGCGGTCAAATTCGGGGTTTCCGGTGCTCATGTATGCGGCTACGCGCGAGTCGACTTCTGCGATGGGCTGGGCGGGTTTCTGCACGCTGGATGCGGCGCGGGTACGCGCGCGGGTGCCCCCGGCGGCTTCTTCAACGGTGCCCCAGGTTTGGCATTCGCCGCAGCGGCCTACCCATTTGGCGGTGGTCCAGCCGCATTCGGTGCAGCGGTAGGCGGGTGCGGTTTTGGTGTTTTTCGTGCGCGCGGTCATGGGTCTATTTTAGGGTCTGGGGCGATATGGCGCGCGGTGTTTGGTCACGGCGAAATGGGGTGCCACAGAACGCATTTTTACTCTTAAACGCAGATAGTTTAGCCCGGTGCACTCCCGTATAAATATCGAGAATATCCGTTCGTTTTTGAGGCACTTTAGCCCGCCGTTCCGCCCCTGACCTGGCTCAATAACCACCCTTACGGGTACAATGGTTTTCGTGCAGATGAATTATAGTGACCTATTGCTTAAAACTATCGCCCGAATCGCCCCCGGCACCGAGCTCCGCGAGGGCCTGGAACGCATCATGCGTGGCCGTACGGGCGCACTCATCGTACTCGGATCCGACCGCACCGTATCCTCCCTGTCGTCGGGCGGTTTCAATATCGACACTGAGTTCTCGGCAACCCGCCTGCGCGAGCTGGCGAAGATGGATGGCGCTATCATCTGCGACCGCGACGCCACCCGCCTGTTGCACGCCGGCGTGCAGCTCATGCCGGACGCCTCCATTGAAACGAACGAGTCCGGCACCCGCCATCGCACCGCCGAGCGCACCGCAATTCAGACCGGTTTCCCGGTGATTTCGGTGAGTGCATCGATGTCCGTGATTTCGGTGTACGTTGACGGCACCCGCTACATGGTTGAGGACAGCCAGTACCTGATGGCTCGCGCAAACCAGGCGATTCAGACCCTTGAAAGCTACAAGAAGCGTCTGCGTTCGGTGCTCTCCAACCTGTCTGCCCAGGAGATTGAATCGAACGTTTCCCTGAGCGACGTGGCGATGACCCTGCAGCGCATGGAGATGGTGAACCGCATTATCCGCGAGGTCAGCCACTACGTGCTGGAGCTCGGCGTGCACGGCCGCCTGATTGCCCTGCAGCTGGAGGAGCTGCGCGCCCCCGAGATGACCGCCAGCGACCTGATTCTGCGCGACTACCTGCCCGAGGTGAACGACGAGCTGATTACCGCCGGCGTTGAGGCTCTGCAGAACCTGGACGATATGGACATCGTGGATCTGCGCACGATTGCCCGCACTGTCGGCTTTGGTGAGAACCCCGACCTGGAGCTACCCCTGCAGCCTCGCGGTTTCCGCCTGCTTGCCGGCATTCCGAGCATCCCGAACGCTATTTCTGAGCGTCTGGTGGAGCGCTTTGGTAGCCTGCAGGCTCTCATGGCGGCGTCCCTTGAGGACCTGCGCGCCGTGGACGGTGTGGGTGAGGCTCGTGCCCGCACGGTGCGTGAGCAGCTGTCCCGCATGGCGGAGAGCAGCTTGGAGAAGTACCTCTAGGGAACTGATTATCCACCCCTCAAAACTAGTTTTACGATATGATGCAGTGACAGCGGAGTTTTCTCCGCACCTTGACACCCCAAGGAGGTCACAATGTCGTACTCACGCACCAAGCGCCCCGTCCCGTTCTTCGTGTGGGCGTCCCCCATCCTGTTCCTGATTTACCTGCCGCTGCTGTGGTTCAAGGTCATCCCCAATTCTTTTGAGGTGACCGACCTGTCCACCCTGCTGTTGGCGGCACTGCAGTGGACCGCATTCGGTAGCCTGCTCGGGTATCTGGGCGAGCGCCGTTTCGCCAAGCCTCGCGCCTCCAAGTAGCAACCAGATAAAAGCTAAAGCCCTCGCGCCGGAGATCATCCAGCACGGGGGCTTTTCGCGCCCATTCACGGGCAAAAACTATGAAAGTTCAGACGTTGTGAACATCAGGCAGGCGAACTACTGAATAACGAAGTTCACCGGAGCCGAGCTCACACCATTCACCGTGGCGGTCGCCCAGTAAGAACCCTTCTGAGCGGTCGAAGCGGAAGAGCAACCCAGGACGTTGATCTTACGGTCCCACGCCAGGTCGGTTGCCGCCTCGGCACCTGCGGCTACCTCAGCCTTCTGAACGGCAGTCGCTGCGCACAGGCTGCGGGTGTACACCTGAGCCGCACCGGAGGTGATGTTCAGGTCCACGCCGGTGTTCGCACCCTCGCCGCCCACAGCGCAGGGGGTCTTCGAGGAGTTCGTGTAGGTCACGTGGAAGGACACCTGCTCACCGGCTGCGAAGGTACGCTTCGCGGGGGTGACGGTCACCTTTAGGTCGTTCGCGGTACATGCCGCCGCGACAGCCGCAGTGGTCACGCTCGGAGCAGGTGCGGGAGCGGTCGGGGTTGCTACGGGGGTAGCGGTGGTCGCGCTTGCAGTGGGTGCTGCAGATGCAGTCACCGAAGGGGTTACCGAAGCGCTAGCCGAGGCAGTTGCGGTAGCCGAGGCAGTCGCACTAGCGGACGGGGTTGCCGAAGCAGTTTCGGAGGGGCGAGCACTGAAGCTCTGGAAGGGCGCACCGGAAGCCGTCGCGGTGGAGGCTACAGTGGCGTCCTTCTTGCCGTTAATCATGCCGACCATGGAGGTCACGCCGGCGACCAGCAGCAGAATGACAGCGAGCAGAGCAATAACCGCCACGATACGACGGCGGCGGTACACTTCGGGAGGCAGAACGGGACCATTTTCAGACATACTTCAAGGATACCGGGTTTAACCCTGAGATTCACAGTGAACTCTGTTCATGCGGTTTTGGGAATATATGCCCCGTGGCGTAGGCTTTTCGGATGACCACAGAAGCATCCGCCCCTACCCAACACCTCCCTGAAGGAACTAATGTTGAAGCGCTTCACCAACGCATCAACCAGTGGTTCCTCGACCAGGCACGCGACCTTCCGTGGCGCCGCGACGAGTGCACCCCCTGGGGTGTGATGATCAGCGAGTTCATGCTACAGCAGACCCCCGTCAAGCGCGTGCTGCCCGTGTGGGAGGAGTGGATGCGCCGCTGGCCCGCCCCCGCTGACCTTGCCGCCGAGCCCACCTCGGAAGCGGTGCGCGCCTGGGGCCGCCTGGGTTACCCGCGCCGCGCGCAGCGTCTGCACGGTGCCGCTGTGGCGATTGTGGAGCAGCACGGCGGTGAGGTTCCCGCCGACTACGAGGCGCTACTGGATCTGCCGGGCGTGGGTTCCTACACAGCGGCGGCGATTAGCGTGTTCGCGTTCGGCCTGCGCGCCACGGTGATTGATACGAATATCCGCCGCGTGCACGCGCGCGCTGTGTCCGGTAAGGCGTTGCCCTCGCGTTCGTTGACGGCGGCTGAGACTCGCCTGGCGGAGGCGCTCATGCCCGCCGATACCCCCACCTCCTGCCTGTGGAATGCGGCGACCATGGAGCTCGGTGCGCTGGTCTGCACGGCGAAGTCCCCGACCTGCGAGCTGTGCCCGGTGGAGGATCTGTGTGCCTGGGTTGCGGCAGGCAAGCCGGAGGCGGACTACACCCCCAAGGGTCAGAGTTGGCACGGCACGGACCGTCAGGTGCGCGGCGCGGTCATGGCGGTGCTGCGTGCGGCGCATGAGCCGGTGGAGCGCGACCTCATCCTGGGTGCGGGTGTAGCCTCGGCTGGCGACACGACCTCTTCACCCGCTGCGGTTTCTTCGCCCGATCTGGCGTTCCCGGCGAATGCACCCGCGGCGGTACACCGTCCGCTCAAGGCGCTGTACGCCCTATCCCCCGCGGCGGAGCAGTTGCAGCGCTGCTATGCGGGGCTGCTGGCGGACTCTCTCGCCCGCGAAGTCACCCAGGGCGATATAGTGCTCGTCTCGCTCTAGTACCCGCCGCAGAAAGGCTCCTAGAGGCTCCTGGGGCTTATAAAAGCATAGAAACGCCTGAGGAGCGGTACCGAATAATTCCGGTACCGCCCCTCAGGCGTTTAGTGCGCTAAAACTTAGCTATTGAGAGCCTAGTCGTTGCCCTGACCCTCAGCTGCGGGAGCCTCAGCGGGAGCCTCGGAGGACTCGCCCTCGTTCAGCTCCTGCACCGAGTCCAGAGCCAGCTCCTTCATCGGCTGAGAAGAGAAGACGAACTTCGCGGAGTCGCCCTCACCCTCAACGTCCACGGTGATCTTCTCACCGGGCTTGATGTCGCCGAAGAGAATCTTCTCGGACAGGGCATCCTCGATGTTGCGCTGCATCTCGCGGCGCAGCGGACGAGCACCCATGGACGGGTCGTAACCCTTAGCCGCCATGAGAACCTTCGCAGCGTTGGTCAGCTCGATGGACATGTCCTGCTCCGCCAGGCGCTTAGCCAGGCGACCCACGAACAGGTCCACAATCTGCAGAATCTCAGACTCGGAGAGCTGCGGGAAGACGATAATGTCATCCACACGGTTCAGGAACTCGGGGCGGAAGTGCTCCTTGAGATTCTCCATCACGCGTGCCTGCATGCGCTCGTAGTCGGCTGCGGTGTCGTCCATCGCCTGGAAACCAACCGGGATGCGGCGGTTCACGTCACGCGAACCCAGGTTGGTGGTCATGATGATGACGGTGTTCTTGAAGTCCACCACGCGACCCTGCGAGTCGGTCAGGCGACCGTCTTCCAGAATCTGCAGCAGCGAGTTGAACAGGTCGGCGTGAGCCTTCTCCACCTCGTCGAACAGGACCACGGAGAAGGGCTTGCGGCGGACCTTCTCGGTCAGCTGGCCGCCCTCATCGTAGCCAACGTAGCCGGGAGGCGCACCGAACAGACGGGAGACGGTGTGCTTCTCCTGGTACTCGGACATATCCAGGGTGATGAGCGAATCCTCATCACCGAACAGGAACTCCGCCAGAGCCTTAGCGAGCTCGGTCTTACCCACACCGGTCGGGCCGGCGAAGATGAACGAACCACCGGGACGGCGCGGGTCCTTCAGACCTGCACGGGTACGGCGAATAGCGCGGGACAGCGCCGCAATAGCGTGCTCCTGGCCGATAACGCGCTTGTGGAGCTCCTGCTCCATGGTCAGCAGGCGGGTCGACTCTTCCTCGGTGATCTTGTAGACCGGAACACCGGTGGAAGCAGCAAGAACCTCAGAAATAACCTCGGGGGTCACGGTGCCGAATGCGTCGCCGCCTTCGCGCCATGCCTTCTCAGCTTCTTCCTTCTCAGCCAGGACCTTCTGCTCCTGATCACGCAGGCCTGCGGCCTTCTCGTAATCCTGGGAGTTGATGGCGTCTTCCTTCTGCTGGCGCAGCTTGGCTGCCTTCTCGTCGAGAAGCTTGATTTCCGGGGGTGCGGTCATGCGCTTGATGCGCAGGCGTGCGCCCGCCTCGTCAATCAGGTCGACAGCCTTATCCGGCAGGAAGCGGTCAGAGATGTAGCGTGCCGCAAGGTTCACGGCGGTCTCGATGGCCTCGTCGGTAATGGTGACGCGGTGGTGTGCCTCGTACTTATCGCGCACACCCTTGAGGATCTGCACGGCGAGCTCCTGGGAGGGCTCCTCAACCTGAATCGGCTGGAAGCGGCGCTCCAGGGCGGCGTCCTTCTCAATGTGCTTGCGGTACTCGTCCAGGGTGGTGGCACCGATGGTCTGCAGTTCGCCTCGAGCCAGCATGGGCTTGAGGATGGAGGCAGCGTCAATCGCGCCCTCAGCGGCACCCGCACCGACGAGGGTGTGAATCTCGTCGATGAACAGGATGATGTCGCCGCGGGAGCGGATTTCCTTCAGGACCTTCTTCAGGCGCTCTTCGAAGTCACCGCGGTAGCGCGAACCTGCGACCAGGGAGCCGAGGTCCAGGGTGTACAGGTGCTTGTCCTTGAGGGTCTCGGGGACGTCACCGTGCACGATAGCCTGTGCCAGGCCCTCCACGACGGCGGTCTTACCGACGCCGGGCTCACCAATCAGCACGGGGTTGTTCTTGGTACGGCGGGAGAGGACCTGCATAACGCGTTCCATCTCCTTGTGGCGGCCGATGACCGGGTCCAGCTCGCCCTCACGCGCTGCTGCGGTGAGGTTGCGGCCGAACTGATCCAGGATGGTCGAACCCGCGGGAGTGCCTTCGCGAGAGTTACCTGCACCCACGCCGGCGGTTTCCTTCTCACCGGAGTTGTTGCCGGGGTAGCCGGAAATCAGGTCCATAACAGCCTGGCGCACAGCGGCAGGCTCAGCGCCCAGCTTGACCAGCACCTGGTTTGCCACGCCCTCGTTCGCACGAACCATGCCCAGCAGGATGTGTTCGGTGCCAATGTAGCCGTGGTTCAGCTGAATAGCCTCGCGCATGGACAGTTCGAGAACCTTCTTCGCGCGGGGGGTGAAGGGGATGTGGCCGTTAGGCGCCTGGGGGCCGGGGCCGACGATGTCCTGAACCTGTTCACGTACTGCGTTCAGGGTAACGCCCAATGATTCCAGGGCGCGAGCACCGATGCCTTCGCCCTCGTGAATCAGACCGAGCAGCAGGTGTTCGGTACCGATGTAGTTGTGGTTGAGCATGCGTGCCTCTTCCTGGGCAAGCACCACAACGCGCCGAGCTCGATCGGTAAAGCGTTCAAACATTTACGCACTCCTTGCATTTTCCTATTGATACAAGAGTACGTTGAGCTGCGGGTTTATGCCCCGCGTGTGGGCGCCTGTTCGCCATCAAGAGAACAGATGAGCTGTTCGGGGCGTTTTGAGCGTGTTTTCGGGCGCTTAGGAGGGGGTTCCGCGGGATTTTGGGGAGGTTCCAAGGAGTAGCTCCACAGGTGAGGGAGAGACCGGAAAGCAGGTGCGGAGGCTCTGCAAGTGGGCTCTGAGGGGCGGTAGCGCCGATACGAAGGTGCTGGGGAGAGTAGAACACACAAGAAGCCACACAGACCCACACAGGAACCCCTAGTTTTCTGCACGCGCGTGAATATATTGCAGAAATTTTTAAAAATTTATATGTTTGCGTGAGAAATTTCAATAATTCGCAAAAATATATACGGCTCGATTATTGGCAGAATATTTCCACATAAATCCCAGGCAATCCGCAACAGAATTTCCGCTGATAATCATCGTGGTTTCGGGGGAAGTATCAGGGGAAATCTCCACGACAGCACACGGTAGCATGCTTATTATTTTCGGATCTATTCAGGGTAGACCCCACACCGCACACAGAGGGAATATCCCGGCGAATAACAACAGCATCAAAGAGATTAATGCGCCAACACCTTTAGTGTTCCTGCCGATGCATGAAATCTAAATGAACGCAGAATCCGAATGTGCACTATGCCCCTGCGTTCAACCAATACCCTTCTCGGTATTGCACCGATTGCCCCATCAACCAGCTCAATATATTTTACATGTAAATAGTTAATTGGAATTAGCCATAAAACATCCGCCCCATTCAGATATGCAGAACATACAACACATACAAGAGGGCAAAACAAAAGGCGGACGGTGATAACACCGTCCGCCCTAAGCACCCGGAGGTTTAGAACCTTAAAGAACCAACCCCTCCGGCTACACGCAATGCGTAGAACCCTTAGTCCTGAGCCTTCATTGCTTCGTAGTATGCGTCCTGAATATCCTGGTGGATGCGGCCGCGATCAGAGACCTTGTGGCCGTTAGCCTTAGCCCACTCGCGGATTGCTGCGGTCTCGGGGTTGCGCTTGACCGGAGCAGCGGTGCCGCGGGGTGCACGGGTGCGCTGGGTAGCGGTACCCTGCACGCGGCGGGACTTTGCCACGAAGGGGCGGATAGCGTCACGCAGACGAGCTGCGTTAGCGGAGGACAGGTCGATCTCGTAGTGAGCGCCATCCAGGCCGAAACGGATGGTTTCGTCTGCGGGGCCACCGTCGAGATCGTCTTCAAGGATGATGCGAACCTTCTGTGCCATTGAGGCACCTCCTCATCTGTTGCATATATCCTGTGGATAAACCCAAAAGCCTCTATCGGAGATTGAGAAAATAGTGTGCCGGATATATTTATGTACTAATTTTCTTTCACATAATAACAGAAATATATTAAAGATTCCGAAAACTTCCTGAATAATGAAACAATGCGCTGATCGCCCTGAGCGATATATCCATTCCGTTCATCTCCGTTAAATCCTCACCCACCCCGCACACATTAATGCGCAGTTTAGAGTGCAAATACTTTGGATTCCTCCGGCACACACTATGGGGACAATATCGAACAATGCACAACACGGCACCACCAACAATCCCCAGGAATTACATCATCCGCACGGGCACCCACAATACGCCATTCACTCCAGGCATTCCTAGGCTATTCAAAAGCGAAATTCTGATCCTATCCCAACAGCTCATTCTTTTCTGCGCAACACATTCGTGTATAAGAACAGAAACCCCCACCAGAACGAATAGAGCAGCATAAATCAGCACCAGAATAGAGCAAAAAAGCACCGAAAAAAGCCCCTGACCTGTGCAAACAAACAGAAAACCCCACCTCGGGAGCTATACACCGTGCAAAACAGTGCACACAAAACGGCGGGTGCCGCAGATACAACCGTATCCGCGGCACCCGCCGCATTATCGCCTCTCAAGGTGAAGCTAAAGCTTAGGCTTCCGGCTTCATCAAGGGGAAGAGAATAGTCTCACGAATACCGGGCTGACGCACCACAGTACCCGGACGCTCCGGATCCTGGTCGCCCGCCAGCAGCATAATCAGACGGTCAATGCCCAGACCCAGGCCACCCATCGGGGGCGCACCGTGCTCCAGGGCGCGCAGGAAGTCCTCATCCAGCTCCATCGCCTCATCGTCACCGGCAGCAGCCAGCAGCGACTGAGCGGTCAGGCGCTCACGCTGAATGACCGGGTCAATCAGCTCGGAGAACGCGGTACCGCGCTCCATACCGCCAATAATCAGGTCCCACGCCTCAATCAGAGGTTCACCGGAACGGTGCGGACGAGCCAGCGGCTGAGCGCTCGGCGGGTAATCGTACACGAAGGTCGGGTTCACCAGGGTCGGCTCAACAATCTCACCGAAGAGCTCGGTCACCAGCTTCTCAGCGTCCCACTTCGGGTCGATGTCCACCTCGTGCTTCTCAGCGATCTCACGCAGCACAGAAGCGTCAGTCTCAGGGGTGATCTCAACGCCCACAGCCTCAGACAGGCCCGGGTACACCCCGACCCACTTCCACTCACCGAACAGGTCGATGGTGCCGTTCTCGGTCTCAATACGCTCGGTACCAACAGCCTTCGCGCAGGACTGGATAATCTCCTTCATGCGCTCAGCCATCACGAACTGGTCTGCGTAGGTCTCGTAGCACTCCAGGGTGGTGAACTCGGGGCTGTGGGTCGAGTCCACACCCTCGTTACGGAACACGCGGCCAATCTCGTACACGCGCTCAATACCACCAACCACAGCGCGCTTCAGCGGCAGCTCGGTCGCAATACGCATGGTCATCGGCTGGTCGAAAGCGTTCAGGTGAGTGCGGAACGGGCGGGCAGTCGCGCCACCGTGCACCAGCTGCAGAACGGGGGTCTCAACCTCAATGTAGCCGTGATCCTCCAGCACGCGGCGGACGGTGCGGGTAATCAGGGCGCGCTTCTTCACCAGCTCGCGAGCCTCCTCGCGAACCATCAGATCCAGGTAACGCTGGCGAACACGGGTTTCCTCGTTCAGGTCCTTATGCAGAACCGGCATGGGGCGCAGCGCCTTAGACGCCATCTTCCAGTCGGTCACCATAATGGACAGCTCACCGCGGCGAGAAACAATTACGCGGCCGGTCACGAACACGTGGTCACCCAGGTCAACCAGGGACTTCCACTCAGATAGGGACTCCTCCCCAACCTCAGCCAGCGACAGCATCGCCTGGATGCGCTTACCCTCGGTGCCACCCTGCAGGGTCGCAAAGCACAGCTTACCGGTGTTACGGACGAACACCACGCGGCCACCAACATGCACCACACGGTCAGTCTCGTCGCCAGCCTTCAGCTCCTCAGCAGCCAGCTTCGGATCGTACTCGGCGCGCAGATCCTCAATGTGGTTGGGTTCCACGCGGTTACCCTCAGAATCCAGCAGACCCACCGGGTATGCCTCGCGACCCGACTCGATCAGCTTCGCACGCTTTTCCAGGCGAATCTGCATCTGCTCGGACATATCAGCAATCGCCGGTGCGGCAGTGTGCTCAGTGCTCACAGTGATACCTATCTGTGTAGTGTGTTGGGGACTCTTCTAAACGAACGAACGCTTAGCGCAGGTCCATGTTGTCAATCAGGCGGGTCGGGCCAACGAACGCAGCAACCAGTGCCAGCACTCGCTCCGACTCCTCAGTCGGCTCACCGAAAGTCATCGGGTCGACCAGTTCCAGGTAGTCAAGGCGTACACCCGGAGTGGAGTTGATACGCTCACGCGCACCGTCCAAATCAATCTCGTGGAAGCCACGGTTCAGCGAATTCTCACGCAGCATCGCCAGGGTGCGGGACAGCACCAGGGCAGACTCGCGCTCCTCATCCGACAGGTAGCCATTACGCGAAGACAGCGCCAGACCGTTATCGTCGCGAACAATCGCCACAGGGCGCATGGTCACGTCGTGGTTGAAATCGTGCACCATACGCTGAATCAGGATGTACTGCTGAGCGTCCTTCTGACCGAAGTACGCATTCACCGGGTGGTTACCGGCTGCGGGGCGAATAATGTTGAAGAACTTATTGACCACGGCCAGCACGCCATCAAAGTGGCCCGGACGGGTCGCACCTTCAAACTTGGTGCCCAGCTCGCCGCTCGAAATGCGGATGAGCGGGTCACCATCGGGATACATTTCCTCCACAGAAGGTGCGAAGATGATGCTCACGCCGGCGGCACCAGCCAGGGCAGCGTCTGCCTCCAGGGTGCGCGGGTATGCTTCGTAATCCTCGCCGGGGCCAAACTGCAGCGGGTTCACAAAAATGGAGGCGACCACTACATCATTCTGTTCAGCGGCGCGACGCAACAGGGTTGCGTGGCCGTCGTGCAGGGCGCCCATGGTGGGCACGTAGCCCAGGGATGCGTTCGTGTACTGAACTGCGGTGCCGTTCTGCTCCGCCTCCTGGCGGGCTGCCCGGTCCAGTTCCTCCTGCGCTGCGGCAAGAGATTCGGTGATTGCCGTGCGGAACTCCGCAATGGTGGTCACGACTCGGGGCATCGAAGTCTCAGTCATGACGAGAACTCCTTGTTTTCGGGGGCTGAATCATCAATATCACCGGGGTGGTTGCGGTCCGAAGACTCACCCAGCAGATTCTCAATTCGTCCCAGTTGTTCATCGTTTAACAAACCTCTATTATGCGCTCTTTTTGCGGTTGCGTGTGCCAGAGCGGCATAAGAGTCTGTAATATCACCTGTTTTCTCATGCTCTGAGTACTCATTCAGAGCCTGAAGGTGAGCCTTCACGGTGCCTGCGTCTCCGCGTGCCACGGGCCCGGTGAGAGCACCCTCACCGCTGGCGAGCGCATTGTCCACGGCGGCTCGCACGAGCGGCCCCATGTAGCGTGCCGGGTCCTCAATACCGATGGAGGCGAGCATCTGCTGGGACTGACCCAGGATGGTCACGAGGTGGTTCGCGGCGTGCGCTAAGGCTGCGTGGTAGAGCGCTCGGTCGGCCTCGGCAACGTGCACGGGTTCGCCGCCCATTTCCACCACGAGTGCCTGAGCAATCGGGATGAACGGTGCAGGCCCGGTCACTGCGAAGCAGGTGCCGTTCAGGCGCTGCAGGTCCACGGACATGCCGGTAAACGTCATGGCGGGGTGAATCGCCAAACCGATAGCGCCCAGCGCGGTCGCCGGTGCGAGAACCTCGGTGCCGTGACGGCCGGAGGTGTGCACCAGAATCTGACCAGCGGTAATACTTCCCGAGGACGCCAGGTAGGTGATGAGGCCCGGCAGCTCATCATCGGGAACCGCGAGAATCAGCAATTCGCTACGCTCAGCAATCTGCTCCACCGGCAGCAGCGGCACATCGGGAAGCAGCATCGCGGCGCGCTCCTGAGAAGCCTCAGATACCGCGTGAACACCCACAATAGTGTGCTCGCAGGCGCGCAAAGCCGCACCGAGGACGGATCCGACCCTCCCGGCGGAAATAATTCCAATGCCCAAACGCGCAGGTTTTGAATGCTGTATCACGGCTTTAAGTATATTCTCCCTTTCACGGCAGCCCTGCCGCCGGTGTCACGAAGAACACCGACGGCAGGGCCCGTTCTGTAGTTTTGCTGCCCGCTAACCCTGCGGGGAAGCTCAGCTGACGGGCTGGCTTAGGGGTGCCCACTCATCACCGGTACGCGGTAGTAAGGCTCAATACCCTCCAGCCGAACCGTCATCAACCACACCAGGTCCTCGCAGACGCGCGGCGGCAGGTGCATCATGAGCGTGCGTACCGGGCCGGGCACCGTACCGAAATGCACGCTCGCGCATCCGAAGACACGCTGCAGCGGGCCCTGACCTCGGCTCACGCTCAGCACACGGCTGACCGGAACAATCGACAGCGTGCGGATAAAGTAGCCGCCACGAATCAGTAGCAGGTCGCCCCGCGTATGCTCACCAACACTCGAACGCGCCGCATCAGAATCAATGCGGGTAGTCGCCTGCACCGAACCGGCAGTGTAACCGACCGTGGTCACGCCGTTACGCTTCCAGGTGAGCAGGTCCATCCAGCGCGCCGATGAAGGGGTCACAATCATTGCCGGAACCTGCGGCTGCTGACGCTTCAACGAACCGTCGGCGGTGTCCAGCAGCACCTGCGCCTGTGCCTCATCCAGGGCGGGCAGAAGCAGACGCAACACCATCAGCGTCTCCTGCCTATTACCAACCGGCAGGGCAACATTGCGGGTCACCAGCTTCTGGTTATCGTTCTGCTCAACACCAATACCGGCAATGGTCATCTTGATGCGGTACCAGCCGAACACACGCCACAGAATGGACTGCTCCACCACCAGCGCCTGAATACGCTCAACCATCACATTCTGAGTGTGAGTGCCGGTAAAACCGTACCGCAGGGTCACACCACCCTGACCGCTCGGGGTGATTTTGAAGTTCGCGGCACCGTCAAAACGTGCCCACAACGTACCCAAGTAACCGAGCAGCGGCACGAAGGTGCCGGGTAGCAACGCCATGAAAATGAAGAACGGGTTCTCACCGCTCACCACCGCAGCCAAGACGGCTGCACCCAGCATGAGGGCCACGGCGGGCACCAGCCACACCAGGTGCTCCAGCATGATGGAGGCAATCAGACGCACATTCGAGATGCGGAAAATCGGCGGCTGCGAGGGGTCAGCCGCGACCGGCATCGGCATACGACCGCGAGCGCCGCGGCGGGATACAGCGGGTTGCTGGGGTGCAGACTGCTCGGGTGCGAGCTGCTGAGCGCCCTGCTGAGGCGCGACCTGCTGAGTGCCGTCCTGTACGGTACCGTCCTGCCGAGGCGCACCATAGGACGCCTCATAGGATGCCTCGAACGGCTGATGCAGCTGATCCGCATCCGGCATGCGCTCCGCCGAAATCTGCATGCTATCGGGCAGTACGTCGACCGGGCGGCCAGCCACCTCCGAACGTAGCAGGTTAATACTCGCCATCGCGGTGCGGCGCAGAACCTCCGCCTTGCGGGCAGAAACGTACTTGATGTGCAGCGCCTCCGAAGAGCCGTCAGCCACCTCAAAACGCAGCTCCGACAGACCCAGCAGACGCGCCACCAGAGGACGCGAAATGTCCACGCTCTGCACGCTCTCCAGACGGATCGTGCGGTTCTTCTTAAACAGAAAACCGCTACGGCGGTGAATCGCCAAATCGTCCAGGCTGTAGCGGGTAAACCACCAGTCAATCGAGCCAGCAACCAGAATCAGCACGAGCACGGCGAAGCCGATAAGCTGCGAATACGTCGCGCTGAAGTAGCTACTGTTCTCGTCAAATGCCTGCGTCAATCGCGCGCCCCACTCGTTCGGCGGGGTGGTCAAAATATTCAGGATAATGCTCTGGAAGAAGCCAAACGCCAGCAGAATAATGAACCAGAGGTTCATGATGAACGTGCGGATATCGGCACGCCACCACTTCTGCTCCTGAGAGTTCGGGGCGTTATTATTCGGAACCGGGGTACTCATTAGAGTGCCGCCATTCGCTCATCGGCGCGGCGCACCAAATCCGCACGCAGCTCCTCCGCCACGTTCAGCGGAATACCGAACAGCACCATCGTGCCGGTGGTCGTACCCGCGGTGCGCACCGTCAGGCGGGCAACACCGCACATGCGCTCCAGTGGACCCGAATCCACATCAACATACTGGATGCGACCGTACGGCATGGAGCTCATCGAACGGAACACGATACCGCGGCGAGCCATCAGGTGATTCGACTCCAGCGCGTAGCCGAGCGCGCGAGTACGGCGCGGCGTGGTCAGAATCCACCACAGACCCCACAGACCAAACACCGCGACCACCGCCAGACCGACGATGCGTAGTGCCTCCGGGCCGCCGAAGAACGCACCCGCACAATACAGGGCAACACCCGCAAGAATCGGGAACGCCAAGGCAGAAATAGTGTGAACAAAACGAACCGTCAGGTAGCGGGAGGCGGCGGGCACCCACTGCGGCTCCGGCACGGCTTGCGGGGGTACAGCCGGGGAGCTTACCGGCTGAGAAGGTGCCGGCTGCCCGGGAACCGACTGAGGGGGAACCGGCTGAGGCGCGTTCGGGTACGCGGCAGCGGGCGGAACCTGCTGGCCGTACTGTGGTTGCTGACCGTACTGCACCTGCTGGTCATTCTGGGTCTGCTGTCCATACGGGGCACCAGGCTGACCGTAAGCCGCCTGCTGGTACTGCCCGTACTGGTTCTGCTGAGCAGGCTGGCCCTGACCATACTGACCCTGCTGGGCGTCCTGCCCATACTGGCCATTCGGCGAATAACTATTCTGGTTAGGAGCCGACATAGGTTCCTCCCTCTCGCGGCTTTACAGCACCGGAAGAGGAGGCCGCATCCTCATCATCCTCCGGCGGAATACGACAACAATGCTGAGCCCACAGGCCAGCAATCAGCAGGGCAACACTGCCCACACAATTAACAAGAACCTCCCAAAAGACCACCGAAAAACCGCGCACAGACACCATCGCCACATGGTAACCAAGAATCGCAGCGCACCAGCCCGTCAACAGGGCACCGGTCATGATGGAACCCTGCGCATACGCCACCGCACGCGCCGCAAGAATCGGGCCCATATGGGGTACCTTCTCACGCGTCTGAATACGACGATAACGAGCCACCTGCACACCCAGCCACACGGCGCCCGCCGCAACCAGCAGGCACACCGCGCCGAGCATCCACGAAAAATTCAGCTCACCAAAACCGGCGCCAATCATCACGGAATTCACCATAAGAGCGGCAGCGGCACCGCACACAGCCGCCACAATAATCGCCCGATAACTCAGGGGCTTCATGGTGTTTCCTTTCGGTAGGTTCCTCTACCTTCCAGAGTGCCACATTTAAGGCTGATCAGGTACCTGCATCTCACGCATATAGCTAATAGCGTCTTCATCCGCCTCAAGCAGCGTGCGGGACAGCTCCGCAACGTTCACAACCTCGCGGCTCAGCGGCGCAGGAACCTCATCCGGTCGCTCCCCCGAAGGCTCCGCACGCCGGGTCACCGTCAGGTACGCCTGCGGGTCCATCTGCGCCCACGGCACCAGCACGAAAGCACGCTCCTGCGCCCGCGGATGCGGCAAAGTCAGCACCGGATCCTCAGAGATCACGCCGTCATAGTCAATCACGTCAATATCGAGGGTGCGCGGGCCCCAACGCACCAGGCGCTCACGGTGATGCGCCGCCTCCACCGCATTACACAGCTTCAGCAACTCGTAGGCGCCCAGGTCAGTTACCACCTCAATGACCGCGTTCACGAAATCTGGCTGACCCGCCGGGCCACCCACCGGGGCGGTACGGTACAACCCGGAGGCGCGCACCAGCTGCACGCCGCCCGCCACCAGGTCGGCGACGGCACGCTCCAGGGTGTCTTCGCTTTCGCCCAGATTCGAGCCCAACGCCAGCACCGCGCGGTGTTTCAGGGTGTTGGGCTTCTGCGTATCGGTTGTCTGGGTGCCAGCCACTAGCGGCCGCCCTCCACGACACGCTCCGCGGCACGCTCACGGAACACGCTCACCGCAACGTTACCGAACGGCAACTCAATCGGCGCCTGCGGCTTCGATACGGTAATCTCCGCCGCCTCCACAAGCTCAAACATCGCAAGGATACCCTCGGCAATGTTCACCGCAAGGGTCTCAATCAAATCCAGCGAACCGTTCGTCACGTGGCGGTGAATCAGGTCAACCACGAGCGCGTAGTTCGTGGTCTTCGTCAGGTCATCCGTAGCGGCTGCGGCGGAAAAATCGCTGTACAGGGTCGCGTCCACGACGAAGGGCTGGCCGTCGCGCTTCTCAAAGTCGAGCACGCCGTGGTAGCCCTTGGCGGTAATGCCGGTGAGGGTGATGCGGTCGTGGCGGGCGTAATCTGCCTGGGTCATTGAGGGGTCTCCTAGATGGTATTCGGGTAGTCGGAGGTTGTGGGCGGGGTTGGTGGTTCTAGCTGACAGAGCCTTAGCTTACGGAGCGCAGCGCGGAGGCGACCGTCACCGCATCCACGCTGGCGGGCACATCGTGCACGCGCACCGCCCACACGCCGCGCGCCGCCACCAGGGCGGTCACCGCCGCAGAGGCTGCCGCACGGTGCTGAGCCGGGCGCGGCTCCGACAGCGGCTGCCACAGTTCGCGTTCAGCCTCACCCGCATCGGTTGCGGTGAAACCACTCGCGTTCAGGCGCTCAGCCAGCGCCATATCCGCCGCGGTCAAGGCGTTTGCGATAAAACGCTTGCGGGAACCGGCAATGAGCAGGCGGTGGCCCAGGCCCTGTAGCTCGTCAATGGCGGCGAGCAGCTCCCAATCCTGCATGCCGCCCTTCGCGAAGCCCAGACCCGGGTCAAGAATCAGGTTCTGCGGCAGCACACCGGCGGCGAGGAAACGCTCACGCAGGCCGGTCAGCTCCTCCACAACCTCGGTGACCACGCCGCGCGGGTACTCCGCCAGGCTGTCCATGGTCTGGGAGGTGCCGCGCGCGTGCATGAGGATGTACGGCACCTGCAGCTCCGCGGCGGTCTCAATCATTTCATCGCTCACGTTCAGACCCGACACATCGTTGATGATGTGCGCACCGGCGGCAATGGCGGCGCGGGCGGTCTGCGGGTTCATGGTGTCAACGCTGATGGTGGTGCCCATCTGCGCGACTGCCTCGATGACGGGCAGGATGCGGCGCTGCTCCTCCTCCACGCTGATACGCACGGCACCGGGGCGGGTGGATTCGCCACCGATATCGATAATGGAGGCGCCCTCGGCAATCATGCGGGCGGCGCGGGCGATAGCGTCGGTCGCGGCGTAGTGCTTGCCGCCGTCGCTGAAGGAGTCGGGGGTGACGTTGAGGATGCCCATCACGAGGGTGCGTTCGGCGGCGAGCGCATCGCAGGGCAGGGGTGCTACACGGGTGGATTCGGTCATGGTTTTAATCGTACCGAATCTGCCGGATGACACAGCGCGCCATATTTGCATATGGCATACCGATTTAGGGGTATCCTGGGAGGGTATGCTCTGCCTGCGTCACAGCGGTGTGGGTTGGGCACCTCATACACATACATACTCTAGGAAGTGACTCATCGTGAATATGAAGACCGGCGCTTGGATCCTGTCCCTGGTGGCTCTTGCTGCGCTTGTGACCATTGTGCTTGCTGAAGGCGCCCCCGCGGTCCGCTGGATTGCTTTCGGCACCGCAACCGGTTGCGGCTTTATTGCTGTGGGCCTGATTGTGACTCTTGCGCTGGGTTGGGACGATAAGAATGAAGCCCACTAAGGGTCTTTGAGTCTTCTTCGGGGTCTGTGCGGCACCATTGCCGGTGCCGGCGGCTCCGAGGGACACAACCGCACAGCAAAAGGGGCGGAGGTGAAAACCTCCGCCCCTTTTAGTGTGCTTATAAACTGTGAAAACCTTAGCTCCACAAACGGGTTTCTTCCCACCCTTGCGGTATACCCATTGCCCGGGAGATATCAACTCCAGGAACGGAAATATTAGGACGCTCCTTCAGGATCCGCGTTAGAGATTCCGTGTCTCCGATTCCACCCTGATCCATCAGATATTTGAGGAGGGTGAGCATGCCGAAGGTTTTACACATCTTATGGTTCTCTTCAGCCTGTGGCACACCAAATAGGTCAACAACCTCACGGATTTCAGGGCTCTCAACTCTTCCACCTCTCAACACACGCGGCAAGCGAGGCTCTGGGTGCAGCTTATTGTAGAACCTACTTTGATGCGCACAAATATTGCGCATTACCCGCAGCGAGTTAATCCAGGTTTCCAGTTGGGGGTCAGTACACCCCAGAGCTTTCGCGATATCTCGCCGAATATTTGGCGGGGAGACCAAATACAGATTCTGCAGAGCCCCTAAATCTAGAACTTCCACCACTACCCACACAGGCAACTTCCCGCCGTATTGCTCACGGTGATGCTTCACGAATTCTTCCTCAGAAGTACGAATAAGTTGTTCGCTTTTTCTCGTGAATCTATTCCAAGCAGTGCGCCTTTTACTACCTTGAAGGTCACATCGGGCTTCATCCTCGTATATGAGTGGATCCACTTCCCCCAGTAAATTCCCTAGACGAGACCGCAAATACACCTCAAACTGCGAGAAGTACGAAAACGCAATAGACCGAAGATTACGGTCATATTCATACAGGGCCACAATATCTTCAAAGACCGTTCCGGGCACGAAAGTATCCAAGCGCTGCCCGCTTCCCGACGACCGCCGAAACGAATAGTAGTAACCACTCAGACGGTAGTAACTAACACGCTCGAGGACATGAACAGCACGTTCTTGCGAACCTACGAGCATACCTCGCTGCCGCAAGATTCCAACCTGCTGTTCATATGTTTTAAATGGTTTTACGATTGAAGGCATGCACTATCCATTACTTAATGTCGTTTCATCATTGGAACTCTTTAATAATATCAATATAAGGATATTAAGGGTGTACCTACACGACATGTAAGCCATCTGTATTGCTAAGGCAATCATTTAAAAACGATGACCGGTCCTGGACCCATGAGGGGAGGAACCGGTCGCGGTTGTTTCGTTTCAGATGAGGCGAGGAACAGCCATGCTTGCGCTAACAACGGTACGTAAAGAACGCGATATGTAGCGTTGTTAAAAAGAAGACCGGTCCTGTACTCCCGAAGGAGTGGTGCCGGTACTAGTGGTACTACTCTACAGCTGATGATGCTCTTCACGCAAGGGCTCTCGTCATACAGCCCAACAAATGCGACCGCATAGCGCAGGGGGCAGGATTTCTTAGAATCCTGCCCCCCCTGTCGTATAGCTATATGCTCATCCCGAGTGCTTAGCGCTGCGAGAAGATCAGGCTCATCGCCTCCGCACGGGTTGCGGTGTTCATGAGTGCACCGCGCACCGCGCTAGTAACGGTCTTCGCGCCCGGCTTACGCACACCGCGCATCGACATGCACATGTGCTCAGCCTCAATCACCACAATCGCGCCGCGCGGGTTCAGGTGCTCCTCCAGAGCCTCCACCACCTGCGTGGTCAGACGCTCCTGCACCTGCGGGCGGCGAGCGTACATATCCACCACGCGGGCGAGCTTGCTCAGACCGGTCACCTTACCGTCCGGGCCGGGGATGTAACCCACATGCGCCACGCCGTGGAACGGCACCAGGTGGTGCTCACAGGTCGAGTAGAACGGGATGTCCTTCACGAGCACCATCTCAGAGTGGGCGATGTCGAAGGTCGTACCCAGAATCTCGCCGGCGTCCTGGTGCAGGCCTGAGAAGAACTCCGCGTAGGCGCGCGCCACGCGAGCCGGGGTCTGCTGCAGACCGTCACGGTCCGGGTCCTCACCGATCGCGAGCAGAATCTCACGGACGGCAGCCTCAATACGCGGCTGGTCGACGGCGTTCTTAGCCTCGCTCATTCTCTGCTCCATTCTGGTTCGGGGTGCCGTTCTCCGGGCGCTGCGCCGGAGGGGCGGGGTAGTTCGGGTACTGCTGGGTGGGCATTGCGACGGTCGGGTCGGCGTCCGGGTCGCTGAGGGGCGCCTGAGGCGGCAACGGCTGCGTAGGTGCTACCGGAACAGTCGGCGCCTCGGCAGGTGCTTCCTCAGCCTTCTGCGCCTCCTGAGCCAGCTCGCTCGGTGCCTTCACCGGCGGGATGTCGGTACGCTCGCGGGTCGGCTTGGAGTACCAGTGCTCACGCTCGGGGCGCTTGCGAACATCCTTGAAGATTTCGGCAATCTCGTTCTCGAGCAGGGTTTCCTTCTCCAGCAGGGCGAACGCCAGGCGGTCCAGAATATCGCGGTTTTCCAGCAGAATCTGGAACGCCTCATCGTGTGCCTGCTCCAGCAGGGCGCGGATCTCAGCGTCAACCTTTGCCGCGGTCGCGTCGGAGTAGTTGCGTGCCGAAGCGCCGCCGCCACCGAGGAACGGTTCGGTGTCTTCGCCGCCGAGCTTCACGGAACCAATCACAGCGCTCATGCCGTAGTCGGTAACCATCTTGCGGGCGGTGTCGGTTGCCTTCTGAATGTCGTTAGACGCACCGGTGGACGGGTCGTGGAAGACGATTTCCTCAGCCGCACGGCCACCCATCGCGTACGCCATCTGGTCAAGCAGTTCATGGCGGGTCGTGGAGTACTTATCGTCCTGCGGCATGACCATGGTGTAACCCAGGGCGCGACCACGCGGAAGAATCGTAATCTTGGTGACCGGCGCGGAGTTACGCAGTGCCGCCGCGACCAGGGCGTGACCGCCCTCGTGGTATGCGGTGACCTTACGCTCGTGCTCGTTCATGATGCGCGAGGAACGCTGCGGACCAGCCATGACGCGGTCGATTGCCTCGTCGATAGCGCGGTCGTCAATCACGTTGCCGTTATCGCGGGCGGTCAGCAGAGCCGCCTCGTTCATGACGTTCGCCAGGTCAGCACCGGTGAAGCCGGGGGTGCGCTTAGCGACCTGAGCCAGGTCAACAGTGTTAGCGATCGGCTTGCCTGCGGCGTGCACGCGCAGGATGTGTTCGCGGCCCTGCATGTCGGGGGCGTCCACACCAATCTGACGGTCAAAACGGCCGGGACGCAGCAGCGCCGGGTCCAGAACGTCGGGTCGGTTCGTTGCAGCAATGACGATGACGTTCGAGTTGCCGTCGAAGCCGTCCATCTCAACCAGCAGCTGGTTCAGGGTCTGCTCACGCTCGTCATTACCGCCGCCCATGCCGACGCCGCGGCGGCGGCCAACAGCGTCAATCTCGTCGACGAAGACGATGGCGGCGGGGTCGCTCTTCGCTTCCTTGAACAGGTCGCGCACGCGGGACGCACCCACACCCACGAACATTTCAACGAAGTCAGAGCCAGAAATCGAGTAGAACGGCACGCCAGCCTCGCCCGCCACAGCCTTGGCGAGCAGGGTCTTACCGGTGCCGGGAGGACCGTACAGCAGAACGCCCTTGGGGATCTTGGCACCCAGGCGGGTGAACTTTTCGGGTTCAGCCAGGAACTCGCGGACTTCTTCCAGCTCGGCGAGCGCCTCGTCCACACCGGCGACGTCGCTGAAGCGGACTTCTGGCTTGTCCTTGGTGAATTTCTTCGCACGGGACTTGGAGAAGCTCATGACGGAGGAGCCGCCTCCGACTCGTCCCATCAGGAACCAGAAGAGCGCACCAAAGATCAGAATCGGCAGGAGCAGGGACACCAGGGAGCCCAGGAAGCTGTGCTCAACCGGCTGGTCCGTGTAGCTTTCCAGCTCGGCGGATTCCATTGCCTTAGCAACTTCGTCGCCGCGGGGCTGCACGTAGTAGAAGCGCACCGACTTACCGTAGTTGTCGTTGCCCTTCTTGTAGTCGTCCTTAAGCTGCAGCTCGACGCGCTGGTCGCCGTCGTAGATCTTTGCGCTCTTGACCTGGTGGTCGTTGAGCAGCTGAAGACCCACGTTGGTGTCCACCTGACGCGAGGGCTGAGTGAAGAAGGAGGCCATGAGGAAAGCCAGCATGATTACGAGAGCTGCACCCGGCCAGAACCAGGGGCCGTTAATCAGCTTCTTCAGGAAGCCCTCCGAGCCTTTCTGCGGAGTATTGGGGGTTTGCGCCAATGCTTTGTCCTTACGTTGCGGCTGTAACCCGTCGGGGGTTGCGGCATGCCAGCCGGAACACCCAACGATGCAACCTTAAATGTACCCTACCCCGGCGGGCGGCTAGGTACCGGGCTTCTCTATTTCACCTGCGGGCTAAAGGGTTGTAGCACTCGGCGGGGGTGAAAGTGCATCTTCCGCGGCGGGTACATCCGCCTCCACGTACATCCACCGGCGGGTACAGCAACGCCCCGCTCCCCCACAAGCGTGAGGAGGCGGGGCGTAACCACCTACAGCAGGGTTGCTGAGGTGAAGGCTTAGGAGTAAACGTGCGGGTGCAGGGTTGCGACGCAGTCCAGGTTGCGGTACTTCTCAGCGAAGTCCAGGCCGTAACCAACAACGAACTCGGGCTCGATGTCCCAGCCGACGTACTTGACCTCAACGTCAGCCTTGACGACCTTGGGCTTGCGCAGCAGGGTGCAAATCTCAACGGAAGCTGCGCCGCGAGAAATCAGGTTCTGCTGCAGCCATGCGAGGGTCAGGCCGGAGTCAATGATGTCTTCAACGATTAGGACGTTGCGGCCCACCAGGTCGGTGTCCAGGTCCTTGAGGATACGCACAACGCCGGAGGACTTGGTGCCGGAACCGTACGAGGAAACAGCCATCCAGTCCATGGTGTAGTGGCCCTTGAGAGCGCGGGAAAGGTCAGCCATAATCATGATGGCGCCCTTGAGAACACCCACCAACAGCACGTCCTTACCGGCGTAGTCTTCGTCGATGCGCGCCGCCAGTTCGGCGACCTTCGCGTTAATCTCTTCCTTGCTGAAGAGAACGTTCTTGATATCGTCCTGCACGTCGATAGCCTGCACGATGTATTCCTTCGTATTCTTTTAGACGCTCTGCGCCTCCGCCGGGGGCCCCGGGTGCGGGGTTTCATGCCTTCCCACGGCGGATAATGTGGATGGTGTTCGCTTTAAGTATGGCTTAAAACGGCGCCGCGGCGCACCTCACCACGCAGATAGTGTGTGCTGAGGGGGCTCCACAGGCACCTAGCTGGGCACCTAGTTAGGGTCGGGTTGGCACTAATACGAGCACGTCCAGGCGTTCACCGGTTGCCGGATGCACAATTTTGCGGCGGCGGTACGCGCTCACATGGCCGGGCATCTGAACGGGCCCAGCCACCGCGTATTCGGCGGTGAAAGAGTCCAGCGCCTGCAGTCGCTCGAAGCCGGGGTTCTCTCCCCCGGCGGTCTTGCAGGCGGTCGCAAGCACACGCAATCGAAGCGCCGGGTGTAGCGCCGCCACCTGCGCACGGTCCAGCAGCACGGCATCCTCACGTTCGATGCCGCGCACGGCGGTTCCGGCGGGTAGGAGTGCCTGCTCGTAGGCTACCTGTGCCTGCTCGTCGAGGTATTCGGCGTCGGGGCCAGCTACGGAGGCGGTGCGCGCCAGGGAGCGGGCGACGTCCCCGCCGAGGTGCTCCTCCAGGTAGGGCAGCACGCTGTGGCGGATGCGGGCACGCATGAGGGTTTCGTCGGTGTTGGTCGGGTCGATCCAGGGGGTGAGGGTTTCGGCGTCGCAGATGTCGAGCATGTCGGTGCGGCGCAGGCCGAGGAAGGGACGCAGGTAGGTGACGCCCCCTTCGACGCGCACGGGCGGCATACCGGCAAGGGAGCGTGTGCCGGAGCCGCGGCTTAGGCCGAGTAGCACGGTTTCTGCCTGGTCGTCGAGGGTGTGGCCGAGTAGTACGGCGCGGGCGCCAGTGGCTTCAACGGCTTTGGTGAAGGCGGTGTAGCGGGCGGTACGCGCCGCCATTTCGGGGCCCATGTTGCCGACGGGAACCTGCACTTTTTCGGTGATGACGGGGTGAAGCCCCAGGTCGGTGAGGGTCTGCGCGGTCTGCGCGGCGACTGCGGCGGAGTCTTCTTGCAGGCCGTGGTCGACGATGATGGCGCCTACGCGCACATCGTCTCGGCGAGCGAAGTGCGCGGCAATAGCTGCCAGCGCGAGGGAGTCGGGGCCGCCGCTGCAGGCAACCAGGAGCAGGGGCAGGTCGGCGGCGTCCGCGGTGGAGGCGGTGCGGGAGCGTCCGGTGGCTTTGATGCTTCCGGCGCCGAGGAGCTTTTCGAGGGCGGCGGCGAGGTGGCGGCGGGCAGTGCCGACGGCGGGGTGCAGGCGTCCTGCGCGTCCATTCTGCATGGTGGTTCCTTTATATAGGCGTGCGGGAGGGGTTAGGTGAGGGGGTTGGTGATGGCCAGCTCGATGCCGAGCTCTTGGGCGACTTTGAGGACCGCACCAATTGACGGGCCGGGCAACCCACGCTCAATATCGCGGATTGTTTTATCGCTGAGCCCGACCATCCACGCCAACTCCATTTGGGTGATTTTTTCGTACTTGCGGACGGCGCGAACCTGGGCGCCAAATTCCTGTGCGAACCTCGTTGCGTCGAATGCCATGGGGTTTCCTCCTCACCGCTGCAGAACCTCAGGTTATACGAACTATTCTTCGTAATATGCCCATAATAGCACTCCCAGGGGTGCTCTGAGGCTGTTTTCCGAAGAATAGTTCGGTTAAACACACCCTTCCGGTACCCCTAATCACAGCCAAGGAGCACAACAAAAGGGGCGTGCCCACCGCCTCCAGCACGCACGAAAACTCGCACGAACCAGATGCAGGGAACACGCCCCCAGCAAGCCCTCCCGCTCACCTGCCGCTAGGACAGCGACTGCAGACGAGCCACAATCGGCGTCAGCTCTTCATGGTAATCAAGAATCGCGAGAGGGGTGAAAATAGTAGGGTACGAAGCGTAATAGAAATCCGGTATTTTATTGATTTCCCAGGTATTGTACTCGGTGTAGCTAACACTCAACCAGACACTATCAAGGTTATCATCGGGCCTCCTTAAAGCATGCTGATAAACCCAACTCATTGCTCGATGCAACTCGCTCCCTTCCTTAATGGGAGCAGCACCCTTTTCCGCACGCACAGCATTCGCCGCATCCAGGGATTCCAGAGTCACCTTGGGGCTACCCGCAGCACGATAAAGGAAAGTAAAGTAGGCGCCACGGCTCGCCGGAGTATCGTAGTGGAAGGAACCATCAGACCAACCGGTGGTCAAGCCCACCCGGGTCGCCCAAATAGCAACCTTATAACGCGCATCGCCCGGAGTCAGGTCGGTGTACGGGGACTTCTCCGGCAGGTTCTTCACCTCGGGTGAACCCGCCAGATGGTACAGGTACTCCAGCAAGCGGCCACGCGAAATGGTCATGACCCCGTTCGGCAACTTATCTTCACGGGTTGTAGCCAGCCCAACAACCTGCTTCTTCGTAATCAGGCCGGTACACTCCGCCCAATCCAAACTGCCCATAGTGTTCTTGCCGTAATAGAAGTGCATGTCAAAACAATTAACATCAAATTCCAGCTCTTCTACAGGCTGTGCAGATTTCGGCTGAATGTATGCCGCCTGGGCTACGCCCTGACCCATATACCCCATAGCCAGCGCCAACAGTGCCGCCGCGCCACGGGTCGAGAGGTTTTTCTTCATTTTCTATCCTCGGTGAAAGGTGTGAGAGTAGAAGAAGAGTGAATCCCTTTGAACATACTCGGGATTCACTCTCCGCGCAATTATTTCAGAATGATTAAACTTTTACGTCATTTTGACTATTCCGATTAATCTCATTATCTTGCGAGGTCCTATAGACCACAAAATTAATATCAATATAGAAATTGCCCCAGGGGACACTGCGATCTCTCCTAAAGAAAAGGTGCCGACCGTCATTCGAAGTCAATTTATTACCATCACGGGCATTACGCGATGAACCGGCCACAATACTAATATCATCCAGCTTATTCTCCAGATAAAACCCGTAACGCGAGGAACGCTGGCCAACTTTCGGATTAGCCGAACGCGGCGATACTAGGCGTGCTCCAGAAGCATTTCGTCCAATATACCAATTAGCTGCTTCATCAGTGCGTGCAGTTCCCTTAAGAATAAGTGAATTCTCGAGACTCGAGGACTCACCTAGACAATTCATAAACTGATTATCCTTGAAACCTACGACCCACCCGTGCCCGCCATTCTCCTGAGCGGTACATCCGATGAACATATTCCGTTCGCCAAAAATCGCCCACCCGGCACCAGACTTTCTGCGGTACTGATCTCTATCGTGATAAAGGTCGGAATTTGGCTTATTGCGAATAGCAAACCAGGCGGTACATGCCACAAATTTACATTGAGCTCCGTACACCTCAATTGCCCCATGATATCCGCCACCAAGATTGGCATCAGAGACCTCAACCATCACAAACTTATTATCCGCAGCTCCAGAGTTCAAACTCTCTGTTCTACGCTGAACATGACCCACCGGCTTTCCCACCAAGAGCCCTTGTCTGCGAGTTTTACGAATGCGGACCTTATCAACCTTCATAGCACGATCATGTTCACCCAGGATGGCAATTCCGATTGCCGTATCCCAGATTTCAACATTTGAAATAATAGGGGCAGCTTCAGGTTCATTAAAAATATTATATCTTGTATGAACAATAATGCCCGCAATATTATCCGGTATATAATTATCAGCAACGTGCTTACCCTGAGCAATTTGATACTCAAAAAATCCTTTACGAATATTAGGATTCAAAAGATTAAGATTGGCGGCACGAATAAACATATCCCGTACCCCAAAACGCATTGGTATATTTGTTCCCATATCACCCACAAAGGTATTGTATGACCCCATATGAAATACCCCTTGACACTCCATATCGTCACCATCAACATCTCTTAAAATCTTCGGGTTTTTATTAAACCCAATAATTTGTGTTGAAAATCCATGACCATACACCTCTACCCTATCCCTGAGATTAATAAAATCATTACTCACAAGATAGATTCCCGAAGGAATCTCGACAGAACCACCACCGGGAACAGCGGCCACCGAGTTAATGGCATTTTGAATTGCTGGTGCGGAATCCTTCGTACCGGTTGGGTCTGCACCAAAATCCAAAACATTCACATGCTTTGATTTACTATAATCAACCATATTGTATTCCTTTCTTAAGCCATGTAGTTCAAACGCATTCAAATAGTTTGAATGCCAACCCACCAATTTTTCCTGAATATCTATACATATAGATGATTTGTGTTTAATTCTATTAAATCTGTACCAACCCCCTATCAATCATCTCTTTTTGCAGAGCAAGATTTCCCGAATCCACAACCCTGCGATTACCCCCATAATTGTTTTATGGGGCAGCTATTGTGGTATATGTCAACACGCCTCCCGGCGTCCTAACACTAATCCGATAGGAAGCCGACACAGTAGATCCGCCGTATTCGCTACGACCCGGGAAATACACGCCAAAGCACCCTCGTTGAAACAACTCTTCCGGCTGAGAAATATCTTTATCAACCTCAAGACCCCATTCCCAGCGCTGAGCTTGAATAAACGCACCGTCATCTTCTCCAAAGGATGCGTTTCCCTTCATCTCCCCTTGGTAGACACCACAAAAATACTCAGTGCTCTCCACTGAGGCACCACGCGCACGAACCACCTTCAGACCCGAGTCCTCACGCACTGTCAGTGATGGTGCAGCCGGGTATCCCTCAGGAGAATGGCTTGTCAATCCCATAGAACCCGGTTGCCAACGACTCATCTGCACCATGTATTCTTGCGATCCACTCAGCTGTTCAAGCTCAACCATAATCTGCTGACCCGAAGGAATTCTGGACAGCCACTGCCCTGTATCACGGCGAATATGGGGGCGAATTACCTCATGCAAGAATCGCTCTCCTTGATTCCCCATCAGGTCTACCGACGGAAGCGTATGCACCCCAGCATAGGGGCCCGAAAAGGGAAGGAGCTGAAACCACAGAATGACATTATCTGCGCCATTAGTCGGCAACCATGCTTCACGAAGCGGGGCAACAGTGCACCCATCTATTTGCTGGGGAGACCCAACAGAGCCCTGAATACCCCATGCCGTGCTCTGAGGTGCTACGAAGAAACTTACTAGGGCAAATGATGAAAGCCGGCACACATGCCGGCGTGACAGTTCAGACATGATAGTCCTTAAATTGAGTTGAGTGATGACATTAGTGTGTGGCGTTTACGCTTCGTCGACGCTCTTACACCACACTCCTTCAACCCTACTCTGAAAATTCACCGTTTCGAGTACTCACAAGCAAATATTTCATTCTCGTGAAAAAATATATATCAATGTAAACCTGAAGTTTATTAAAATCTCACTTTAAACTTGAATATTTATGCAACTAGAACTTTAGAAATATCTTTAAAAATCTGAACTTTCAGAAATATTACAAACCCAACCGTGCAAAGTACTTGTTGAAATCCCCCTCAACAAAGCCCTGGACAACAACTCCGAGCACAGCAAAAAGGGGCGTGCCCGCCGCCTCCAGCACGCGCGAAAACTCGCACGAACCGAAAGCGGGGAACACGCCCCCTACAAAAACCGGGTGCACCTAACGGTGCGGCAGCTTAGTGACCCTCAGCTGCGAAACGGTCGATAGCCTCCTGGACCATCTTCTCAGCAGCAGCCAGGTCTTCCCAGCCCTCGCCCTTAACCCACTTGCCGGGCTCCAGGTCCTTGTAACGCTCGAAGAAGTGCTGAATCTCAGCCTTCAGCTGCTCGGGAACATCAGCCAGGGACTTGATGTGGTCGTAGCGCTTGTCGGTGGGAACGCACAGAACCTTAGCGTCGCCGCCAGCCTCGTCGGTCATGTTGAACACTGCGACCGGGCGGGACTCAACCAGCACGCCGGGAACAACGTCAACGTCCAGGATCAGCATTGCGTCCAGCGGGTCGCCGTCCTCACCGAGGGTGTTCTCGAAGTAGCCGTAAGCGGTGGGGTACTGCATGGAGGTGAACAGCACACGGTCCAGGCGCAGGCGGCCGGTCTCGTGGTCCACTTCGTACTTCACGCGGGAGCCGCGGGGAATTTCAATAGTGACGTCGAGTTCCATCGGAACCTTCTTTCTCGTGAGTTAGAGTCACTTTCGCGGCGACTTCGGCGCGCAAGGTGCGAAAGTTAGGTGTTGAACTCACCCATTGTAACCCGTTCACGCACACCGAAACCGCGTATTCGGCGCCAAAACCAGCGTAATTTACCACGCTCACACCACAGTTAACATTCCGCCTAGTCCCACGCCCGCCAGCGCGCCCCGCCGGCGCACCCGGCCGCCGTACCGGGCAGCCCAGAGAGGGTCCGCGAGGGGCGGCAGGAACACGGCATGAGCATCCCAGCACCGGCGCGTAAATTCGATAGGCACCCCATCCGCCCGCTATGCTCAAAAGATGCCTTCCAACAAGCACAACACCCAGACCACCACCCTCACCCGACGCGCCGCCCTCACCCTCGGCGGCATGTTCCTCCTCACCGCCTGCGGATCCGCCGCAACCGAACAGAAACGCCCCGAAGGTTCCACAAGCCCCACCGGCAGCGCAACCGGCAGCCCCACCGGCACCGTCGAGGCGACCGCCTCCGCAACCCCCAGCGCCACCCCGACCCTCGCACCCGCACTGCCCGAAGCGGAGCAGGAACAGCTACGTGCCGCCCTCACCGCGCTCTTCGCAGGCGGCACCTACCCGCAGTACAGCCTGCTCGTCACCGGCATGGACGGCAACCTGCCCAGCATCAAGGCGGCCACCGCACCCGCCGACCTCTACGCCGCCAACGCCGACACCGCACGCGTACCCGCCTCCACTTTTAAGGTGCTGACCCTGTTCGCACTCAACCACTACGCGAACCTGCAGGCGCGCCTGCGCACACGCGTCACCCGCGACTCCGCCGGACTGTACCTCATGGCAGGCGGCGACACCCTGCTCGGCGCGGGCGCCTCTGACCCGAAGCAGATTGTCGGACGCGCAGGCCTAACCACCCTCGCCGAGCTGACCGTGAAGGCGCTGAACGAGGGCGAGAAGCCGACCGCGGCGCTACCCGTCTACCTTGACGGCACCTTCTTCAGCGGCCCCGGCGTGAACCCCGGCTGGGATGCCGCCGACGTGGCGTCCGGCCAGATCACGCCCATTCACCCGATTGCGCTCGAATCGCACACGGTGCCAGGCAAGTCCACCGCAAGCAACCCGGTGCGCCCGGATGATGCGGCGGTTGCCGCCCAGCAGGCGTTCGTGGATGCGCTCAACACCGCCGGCAAGGAATCCGGCATGAGCTTCACCCTCGCGGAGCGCCGCACCGCCCCCGCGGAAGCAGTTGAAATCGCCGCGGTCGAATCGGCAACCCTGCTGGAGCAGGCACAACACATGATGCTCGAATCCGACAACGCCCTCGCCGAGGTGCTCGGCCGTTGCGCCGCCATTGCCGCAGGTAAGGAAGGCAGCGGCGAAGCGGCACAGCAGACCGTGCGCCAGGCACTCGTGGATGCCGGCGTGAACATTGAAAACCTGGTGCAGGCAGACGTGTGCGGCATGTCCTTAACGGACCGCGTGACCGCCCGAACCCTCGTGCAGGTTGTGGCTCTGCTGAATGCTGATGAGCATGCGGAGCAGCTGATGAGCACGTTCCCGGTCGCGGGCGTGAGCGGCACCCTATCCGGTCGTTTTGGTGCGGCGAACGCCGTGCACGCACGCACTTTTGTGCAGGCGAAGACCGGCACCCTGTACACGGTATCTTCGCTGTGCGGTGTGGCGACCCGACCCGACGGCACCCGCCTGATTTTCGCGATTATTCTGAACAATCTGGGCGGTGCGGATGCGCTACCCGCCGCGAAGGAACGCGTGGACGCTGCCGCGGCGGCGATTGCGAACCGTTCGACCGCGCCGAGTGCTTCTAGTGCGCCGGAAGCTACTGCGGAAGCACTAAAGACCCCCTAAATCATCCCGTGCAGGTTGATTTTCTGTAGTGTTTCACGTGAAACCTGAAAATCAACCTCTCGGGGCGAGGGGTGGCGTAGGGTACTCACACCTCTCTCCACCGGGGCTCGCGCCCGCTCACCCGGCAGGGTTTCACACCCGCCTTGTTTCTCTCTCCTCCAGCAGAAAAGTCGCCATGAACCTCACCTTCACCCTCGCTGATTTGACCGCCACCTCCGCCTGCGAGTTGCGGCTCTACACCGAGCTTCGAGAGCGTGCGCAGAAGCAGTCTGCACGCCCAGCCCCCGAGAAGTCCGAGCGCGCCCGCGAAGCGTACCGCGAGTGCCTGCGAGCGCTGACCGCCGGAGGAATGATCGGCAGTGCAGTAGTTGGCAGTGGAGTAGTCAGCAGTGAGCATGCGGGTGGTACGGCGCGCCCGGTGCCCCTGGTGGCGACCTCCGCGGCGGGGCTGACCTACACGGTGGAGCTCGACCGCCTCGACTGCCCGGTTGCGGACAGCACCGCCGAGAGCAATACCGCCCTAATCGTTTGCACCCCGCACCTGGGTGAGGCGGCGTATCGGGCGCTATTGCGCGGTGCCCTGGCGGCGCACCTGCTGACCGCTAGTGCAACCGAGAGCGCCGAGAACACCAAGAATGCCGCGCGCCTCGACCTTCATCTGGAGCACGGCGTGGATGAGTACAGCGCGGGGTCCGAATCGGGGCCCACCGAGCATACTGAGCACCACTCCCCCGTTCCTCAACCTCACCGGGTTGATTCGGCGCGCATTCTGCCGCTGATTCGCCTGCAGGAGCAGCGCCTCCTGCTGCTCACCGAGGCGCTGAACGAGGGTGTAGAACCGGCGGAACTTGCCGAGCGCATCCCCTATTTTCTGACCTGCGGCGAGTGCCCGGCGTGCCTGAACGCGGCGGCATCTCTTGCCCTCGCGACCGAAGCCCCGGAGCTCGTCACCGAAGACACTGCCGAAGATACCGCCGAGAATCCCGAACCTGAGGAGCACCCGGTCATGTACCGGGTGCCCGCCGCCGTCGAGAACGACAGCGAACAGTACCGCCTGCAGTGCCTGCTAGATGCCCAGCTCGCTTCCCTAGAGGAGCACGCGGCAGAGCACGGCTGGGGTGCCGGCGAGCTTGAGGCGGCGATGCTACTATCCATGACGAATTATCACCGCCGCGAGCGTGCCCCGTTCTGGCGTGAGCACATTCGCCGACTGGAGGACGGCCCGACGGCGTGGGTAGCGAGCCGCGATTACGCGTACCTTGATCGAGTGCAGGTGCTTTCGGCGGAGCATGCGCATGCTCTTCTGAACACCCCCGCAGACCTGGAGGCGCTAGCCGCCGCCATGAAGGAGCCCACCGAGGTTGAAGACGCCCCCGGCTGGTATCGTGTGCGCGGCGCGCAGGTGCGCCTGTTGCGTGCGCGAATTGAGGCTGACCCGAGCCTGGTGATTGCGCCCTCTGACCGTGCGGTTTTTTGTGCGTATGAGGCGGGGTTGAGCCCGCAGATTGCGCTGGACCGTATGGAGTCGCAGCTGAATTATTTCCGTGCGTCGAATCCGGGTGAGCGTGTGCCCGCTGAGTTGGCGGCGACGGGTTTCTTTGGCATGCGTGTGCTGGCGGTAGCGCAGGGTGGTTTCCGTGCCGGTTCCGAGGATTCTGCGAACCCCGAAGAGGCTGCCGCAGAGTCCGGCAAGTCGACCGGCGAGTCGGCTGGCGAGTTCTTGGAGGTGCTTCTGCAGGAGCGCATCCGCGTGAAGGATGAGCCGCACCGTGCCCTGCCTTCGGGTATTGGTCCTGGCGATCCGGTGTCTACGGCGACGATTGAGGCGGCTCTGCAGTCTGATGTGCACGGGTTGCTCTTCGGCGGCGCGCTCATGCCCAACGACTCCGTGCTTAATGACCCCGTATCCGATGAAGATTCCGAGCCCTCCGAGGCTCCCTCCTCGTCCCGCACCCTGCCGAGCGTGCTCGATGCGGCGGCTTCGCTGACGGGGGTGAAAAGTGCCTCCACGGATTTGCTGTTCCGCCGCGCGCCGCGCATGAAGAGGAGCACCTCGAACACCAAAAATGTAGAAAATCTACCCTTTGAGGTTGATTTTTCCGGCTCTGACCTGCCCACGGTGGATGCCGTGCACGCGGCGGTTCGCGCTCTCGACCATTCCTATGTGGCGGTTCAGGGCCCTCCGGGTGCGGGTAAGACCTTCCTCGCCTCGCATGTGATTGCGCGCCTGGTGGCTGAGGGTGCGAAGGTGGGCGTGGTGGCTCAGTCGCATGCGGTGATTGAGAATCTCATGGTGGCGTGCTGTGCCCGTGATGGTTTTGATGTTTCGCGTGCGGTGCGTCTGCGCGGTAAGTCGGTGACCCCGGACGCCCCGTGGTCTGAGGTGTCTGATTCTGAGCTGGTGGAGCTGATTTCTGGTGCGGGCGGCCTGCTGTTTGGCGGCACGGTGTGGGATTACGTGAGTGAGCGTCGTGTGCCTGCCGAGTCGCTGGATGTTCTGGTGGTTGATGAGGCGGGCCAGTTCTCTCTGACGAATACGGTGGCGGCGGCTCGTGCGGCTCGTTCGGTGCTGCTGTTGGGCGATCCGCAGCAGTTGCCGCAGGTGTCGACGGGTGTGCACCCGTACCCGGTGGACGTTTCGGCGTTGGGCTGGTTGTCTGACGGGGCGGCGGCGCTGGATCCTCGTTTTGGCTATTTCTTGGGTGAGTCGTGGCGTATGGATTCGGCGTTGTGCGAGCGGGTTTCGTGGCTGTCGTATGATGGCGCGTTGGCGAGCGCGGCGGCGACGGCTGGTCGCGCCTTGCAGGGTGTTGCGCCGGGTGTGGTGTCGTATCCGGTGGAGCATGCGGGTTGTTCGGTGCGTTCTGTGCAGGAGGCGCAGGCGGTGGTGGATTGCGTGCGCGAGTTATTGGGTCGTGAGTGGGTTCCGGCGGCTGGTGCTGAGCCGCGCCCGTTGGCGGCGGAGGATTGCATTGTGGTGGCGGCGTATAACGCGCAGGTTGATTGTGTGCGTGAGGCGCTGATTGCTGCTGGTTTGGCGGATTCTTCGGGTGCTGGCGTGCGTGTGGGTACGGTGGATAAGTTCCAGGGTCAGGAGGCTGCAGTGGTGTTGGTGTCGTTGGCGTCGTCGCGGGTTGATTCTGGGCGCGGTGCCGGGTTTGTGTTGTCGCCGAATCGTTTGAATGTGGCGGTGTCGCGCGGTCAGTGGCAGGCGGTGTTGGTGCATTCGCCGTGGGTGGCGCGTTCGGTGCCACAGGATGTTGAGGAGGTGCTGGCTCTGTCGGGCTTCGCGGGCCTGGTGGAGTAGCACCCCTAGTGAAGCCCTTATTCTGCGCTCTTCTACACTCCCCCGCCCGCTGCGTTGCGGGCGTCTTTGGTGCGCCCGCAATCGGGTTTAGCTGAGGTTCGACCAGAGCTTAGCCAGGGTTTAGCCGGGCGGAACCACCAAGAATGAATTGTAGTCAAACTAACCCTAATGTCAATACTCAAAATGAGGAAAGTTTTTCAACATGAGTTCATGCATATGACTCATATCTCCACTATGATTTAAGACACCAACAGATGTTGGGGGTTGAGCTGACTCGCTCAGCCAAGATTCGATAGCCATAGATGACTATCTGTCGAAAGGAACACCAATGGAACTCGATATTCAGGATTTGATTACCTCATCCGAAGATGAGCTCAAGAGGGCTCATGGTGGTACCCGTCCTCCGGCACATCGTGTAGGCGGACAGTAAATAACCACCTCCAGAGGGGCTCGGTAATCTCAGTTACTCGAGCCCCTCTACGCATACAAACATCCAACAGATAGAAAGATGGAAAAATGTACCCAAAGCTTCGATTTGGTCACTCAATTATAAAAATTAAAAACAATAGATTCATTATTGGATCTATAACACAAGGCATATCAAACACAATTCATGACCCCTCGGGAAATTTTAAGAACCTGAATGAGATTTTAACAGGAGAATACACGATAGATGAGGTAGTTATAAAGACATCAGAAATTTTAGGATTAACTCCTAAAAATTCAAAGAAAATTATAGAATCACTCATAACGATGGGTCACATAGAAGATGGATCCTACCTTAAATTATCTACAAAATCTAATAGGTACTCAAGAAGTCGTGAATTCTTTTCTTGGATTGACACTTCAGGAAGTAGCGACCCTTTTCGGGTGCAAAATATTCTGTCCTCCTCGAAGATTGCAATTGTAGGTCTTGGAGGAATTGGTGGATCCGTGGCCATGAACTTAGCCTCTTCAGGAGTATCTCAAATACACATAGTTGATTTTGACAATGTTGAAGAGTCGAATCTCAATAGGCAAATTCTATACACAGAAAAAGACCTTGGGCTCAAAAAATCAACGGCTGCCATGAAAAATCTCCAAAAAATAAATTCAGAAATTCTTATTACATCCGAAGATAAGAAAATTACTTCCTCTGATGACCTCATTAAATATTTTAATGAATATGACCTAGTGTACCGTTGCGCTGACAGTCCAGACGATATACCATTTTGGTTCTCTGATGCTTCATTAAAATCTGGTAAGCCATGGATTGATGCAAGCTACAATGGCCCAATAATTAATTGTTGCATCTATGACCCAAAGGTTACAGGATGCTATAGATGCATCCGTGAAAGTAATCTACGAAATATGACTCGTCTAGGTTACGAGGAAGCTCATACAGATAAAGTCCCAGAGATAAATGCTGCAATATCTCCTATAGTCCTTATATCTGGATCACTTGCCGCATATGAAGGAATTAGGTATCTTGCCAAACTTAAGCCACAAAGTTTAGGTAAAGCAATACATCAAAATATGTTCGATTACAGTAATTCATACACAGTGGAGGTCCCCCATGAGTGTCAACACCGAGCTACTCAAGAATAGAGATTTTCGAAATACTCTCTTCGCCATTGGAGCCAACCAGCTCTCAGACTCGATGAGCTATATCACCACGCCCATCATTATTTTGGCGCTGACCGGCTCCCCCGAGGCCGCGAGCATCACCCTCTTTGTCGCGGGTGTTCTCGCTACCTGCGCCGGGGCGATATCCGGAACATGGGTTGATAGAATCGGCCCCTCGAAGTGCCTGGCGCTGTCCTGTATCGGCCAGTCGCTGTCCTGGGTTGCGATTCTTCTCTACCTCGTTTTCAATGTCACCAATATTTACGTTTTGGTGATTACGATTTCTCTCGCCGCCATCATTTCAACCTTCGACTACCCGAGTGAGCAGTCCATCATCACCCGCGTAGTGCCCAAGGAACACCTGGGGTACGCCTCCGGTATGGGCGAGACGCGCGAGTCCACCGCCAACCTGCTGGGTGGCCCGGTCGCGGGCATCATTATCGGGTTCTCGACCGTGCTCATGACCGCCGTTCACGCGATTGTGAACCTGTTGGCGTTCATCGTCGCGCCCAAGAGCTACGGTGCTAGTCGGCAGCCCGCAGAAGAGGAAGAAGGAGAGAAAACCAGCTTCTGGCAGGACTCAAAAGCCGGTTTCGAGTACATCCTGAAGAACAAGGTGCTGGTGTCCATTGCATTCGTTTCAACGCTTGCGAACTTTGGAACGGTCGGTATTCCGCTCACCTTCATCTACTACTACACCCTGGAGGGCGCGCACCCGCTCTTCATCGGCATCTTTGCGAGCGCCTTCGGCGTGGGCGTGCTGCTCGGCTCGTTCCTGGTCGGCCCGCTGACCGAGAAGTTTGCGCTCGGCCCGCTCGGTATCACCTCCCTGGCCATCATGTCGGCCTGCTACCTGTTGTTGCCGGTGGTTCATTCGATGCTGTGGGCGGTGTGCCTGCTGATTGTGCTGGCGGGTATTGTGCTCCCCTCCTTCAATTCGAGCATCATTGCGTACATTAACGCGTCCACCCCGGAGCATATGATCGGTCGCGTGCACTCGGTGCAGGGCATCCCGAATATGGCGCTGACCCCACTGGCTGTTCTGCTGGCAGGCTTCCTCATTGTTGATTGGGGTATTACGTACACGGCGCTGTTCTACGCGGTGTTCATTTTCCTGTCGCTGGTGGTGATGGTATTCCAGAAGCCGCTGCGTCAGCTACCGCATATCTCGCAGGTAACGAACGCACAGTAGTTCCGCGGTAGCCCCGTCTATCAACTCCACTCAACGCCCCCGAAAGCGAATAATTCAACGTGCACTTGCATGAAAATTATTTTCCTTTCGGGGGTGTTCTACGTCCTTTCGAGGATTTCTGCACACAGTGCATGCTCACGATAATTCCCCTTATCAATGCGCATTTTTAGGGGTTTAAATGTTGCCGGTATTACGGCGAACCTTACGCCGCTTGTTGAAGGTTTTACGGCATAATAGGAAGGTGTTCGTTCTAACCTTTATTCAACGTTCCGCACAGCACTCACTCACTGCACTGTCGGACGAACTCGCAAAGCTCAACCCGCGTGTTGCCTTCGCCCAGACATACCCTGATGAAATTCAGGGCGCCTTCGACCGCGCCAGCGACGCACTCCACGCGGCGCTCATTGCCGCGCGCGATAACGGCTTCTGGGTCGGCATCGGAATCGGCGAGCTCAACATCCCCCGATTCGCAGGCGCACTCGGCGCCGTCAGCACCACCGACTGCACCGGCGACGCCCTCGAATTCTCACGCCTCGCCGTCGAAGAAGCACAAGGAGGCGCACCCGTACGCTGCATCAGCGTCAGCGCCGACAACCGCCACCTCGCCGACCTCGCCGCAGGCTCCGCACGCCTGCTCTACCGCGTATGCGCCGACCGCACCGACGCCGAATGGCGCGTAGTAAACCTGCTCGTACCCGGCGTACGCGGCCAGCAGAAGGCCGCCGCAACCGCGCTCGGCATCACCACCCAGGCAGTCAGCCGCACCCTCGTCCGCTCCCTCTGGCACGAGGAGCAGGCGGCACGCGGTGCGCTCATCGAACTGCTGACCCGTATTGACCGTTCGCGCCGCCGTGCCACCTAACCGCCGCCGCGCATCCCTCATTCTTTCGCGCTTGCCCGCCTATAGTGCCTACCAGCCTCTCGTACCTGCCAGCGCGGAACCGAACACCTGATCCCGCCCGTGATGGTCACCCCCTGCCAGGGGTGAACCGTCCGGGCGGGACGCTCTTTAAGCCCGCGCTGAATACCCTGTAGCTCGACGGGCAAAACCAGAGAAAAGGTAGACTTATCTTTATGCCTCTTTCAGAACTTTCCGTCAGCACCCAGAACTATCTCAAGGAAATCTGGAGCCTCGAAGAATGGACCAAAACCCCTGCCACCGCATCCGCCCTGGCAGAACGCATGGGCCTGCGCATTTCTTCGGTATCTGACGGCCTCAAGCGCCTCGCCGCCGCCGACCTGATCGAGCATCAGCCCTACGGCGCTATTGAGCTTACTGAAACCGGCCGCTCCTACGCGCTGGCAATGATCCGCCGCCACCGCCTCATTGAGACGTTCCTCGTGGAGACGCTCGGCTACACCTGGGACCGTGTGCACGACGAGGCGGAGGTTCTGGAGCACGCGGTATCCGACTTCATGGTGGACCGCATCGACACCCTGCTGGGGCACCCGACCCGCGACCCGCACGGCGACCCGATTCCGGATTCTTCGGGGCATATTAGTTTTCCGCAGACCGTGCCGCTGAGCCAGTGCGAACCCGGCGAAACAGTCGTGCTCGAACGCATTAACGATGATGACCCGCGCCTGCTGCGTTACCTGCAGGGCCACGGTTTTGTGCCCGGCGTGCGCCTACACATTGAGGAGGGTGCGCCCTTCTCGGAGGCGGTGAACGTGAGCGTGGTCGGTGCCGGTTCCGGCAACCTGCACGAGACGGACGCGGCTGGCGCGGTGAAGCCCGGCGGCACCATTATTCCGTTGGGTGCGGAGGCGACCGCCTCCCTGTTCGTGTCCCGCACGGTGCGCTAGGCGCAGGGCGGTAGAGGCACCCTAGAATTTCAGAAAATAGCGCTAGGCGGAGGTCCCGTAAAGGGCCTCCGCCTAGCGCTGTATTGAGTTAGTTTTAGGAAGCTGAGGGCTCAGTTTTCGTTGCAGCAGTGCTGAGTCGGCGGGCACGCATCCTGCCCAGCAGACCGTAGCGCGGGGCGAACACGTACGCCAGGGCGAACAGTATGCCCTGCGTGACGACCACGGCACCGCCGGGAGATACATCCGCGTGGTAGCTGGCGTACAGGCCGGTCAGCGTGCCGGCCAGGGAGACTCCCACGCTCACCGCGAGCATCGGCACAAACCGGTCCGTGATGAGGCGCGCGGTGGAGCCGGGGATGACGAGCATCGCCACGACCAGCACCACGCCCACGATTTGCAGCGCCACCACGGAGGTTAGCGCCAGCATAATGAGTAGCAGCGCGCCGAGCAGACGCGGACGCAGCCCCACCGCCTGCGCGAAGCCCGGGTCGAAGGCGTACAGTACGAAGTCGCGGCGCTTGACCAGCAGCACGGCGGCAACCACCACCGCGAGGATAGCGACCTGCCAGACGTCCGACCAGGACACGCCCAGCACGTTACCGAAGAGAATATGGTTCAGGTCGGTATTCGACGGCGTGACCGAAATCAGCACCAGACCGAACGCGAACATGGTCGTGAACACGATGCCGATCGCGGCGTCTTCGCGCACGCGGCCGCTACGCCGCACCCCGCCGATGAGCGCCACAGCCAGGAGTGCGGCAATGACCGCGCCCACTGCGAAGGGCGCACCGAAAATGTAGGCGAGCACCACGCCGGGTAGCACCGCATGCGAGATTGCGTCACCCATGAGCGACCAACCGAGCAGCACGAGCCAGCAGGAGAGCAGGGCGCAGACGGCGGCGGCTATGACGGTGACCACGAACGCGCGGAGCATGAAGGGCAGGGTCAGCGGCTCCACCAGAAAGTTGAGGATGTCCATTTAGTTCTTCCCTTCCGCAGAGCTGTTTGCAGTAGTGCCGGTAGCAGCGACCGACGCGCCGGCGTCCACTTCCATGCCGAAGGCACGCACCAGGTTCTCGGGGGCGAGCACCTTCTCGGGGGTGTCGTGCATCAGAATATCGCCGCGTAGCAGTAGCGCCTCGTCGGCGAACTGGCGCAGGCTCGCCAAGTCGTGCGTGGAAACCAGCACGGTCGCGCCCTCGTCACGCAGCTGTTCGATGACCTGAATGAGCATCGCCTCGCTGCGCTTGTCCACGCCGGCGAAAGGCTCATCCAGCAGCAGCAGCTGGGCGCCCTGGGCGATAGCGCGTGCCACGAAGGCGCGCTTACGCTGACCGCCCGAGAGCGCCCCAATCTGACGGTCGGCAAGGTCGGTCAGTTCCACGCGGGCGAGTGCCTCATCCACGGCGGCACGGTCTGCGGCACGCAGGCGGCGGGTGATGCCGAGGTTGCGGTAGCGTCCCATGCTGACGACCTCGCGCACGGAGATGGGGAAGGTCCAGTCGATTTCTTCGCTCTGCGGCACGTAGCTGACGAGTCCGGCGCGGTGGTGGTGCGCGTTCTTGCCGCGGCTGCCACGGTTACCGCCGACGGGCTGCCCGTCGAGAGTGATGCTTCCGGCGTGCATGGGCACGACCCCCATGATGGCTTTGAAGAGGGTGGATTTGCCGGAGCCGTTCATGCCGATCAGGCCGCAGATACGCCCGGTGTCCAGGGTGAAGGATGCGCCGGTGAGGGCGCGGACTGGCCCGTAGTTCACGTGCACATTTTCGCAGCTGAGAAGAGTGCTCATTCCTTGTGTTCTTTCTGGTGGTCACCGTATGCGTGGGGCGGGTGTACTTGCTTGCGTGTTGCTGAGTGGGTGCCGTGTGGGCGGGTGCTGTGTGAGTGAGTGTTAACGGCGTGGGAGGAGCGAAGCCAAGAAGGCGACCGCCCCTCCTATCCTATCGGGGGTTTGGGGTTTACCCGGGGTTTTCGAGGTCGGATTTGACCCTGGTTTAGCCCGGGTTTATGCCGGGTTTAGGAGTTGCCCTTGAGGCCCGCAACGATGGTGCGTGCGTCGTAGCGGATCATGTCCAGGTAGGTGGGCACGGGGCCGTTCGCCTCGGAGAGCGAGTCCACGTAGAGCACGCCGCCGAATCGTGCGCCGGTGGCGTCTGCGACCTGGCGCATCGGGTTGTCAGAGACGGTGGATTCGCAGAACACGGCGGGCACCTGGTTCTGGCGCACGTAGTCGATCGCGGAGGAAATCTGCGAGGGGGTCGCCTGCTGTTCGGAGTTGACCGCCCAAATGTACTTTTCCTTCAGGCCCGCGTCTGCCGCCAGGTAGGAGAAGGCGCCTTCACAGGTGACCAGTGCGCGCTGGTTCTCGGGCAGGGTGGAGATTTCCTTGACGAGCTCGTCACGCACACCCTGCAGCTGCTTCTTGTAGGCTTCACCGCGGGTCTTGTAGTCGGCGGCGTGGGCCGGGTCGAGAGCACTAAATTCGCGAATCATCACGTCCACGTACTTTTGCACGTTGCTGGGGCTCATCCAGGCGTGGGGGTTGGGCTTGCCCTCGTAGGCGTCCTCGGTAATGGAGATGGGCGTGACCCCCTCGGAGACGGTCACGTGCTTAGCGTGGGATTCTTCAACGAACTTCGCGAACCAGGATTCGAGGTTCAGGCCGTTGTCGAGCACCAGGTCGGCGGCGTGTGCCTTCTTCAGGTCAGAGGGGGTGGGCTCGTACTCGTGGATCTCTGCACCGGGCTTGGTGAGGGATTCAACGTTCAGGTCGTCGCCTGCCACGTTGCGGGCGATGTCTGCGAGCACGGTGAAGGTGGTGAGCACAGTCTTCTTGCCGCTGCTGCTCTTAGCGCCTTCGGTGGTGCTGGAGGTGCTACCGCAGCCGGTGAGCACGAGTAGCAGGGTGAGTGCGAGGGCGGCGCAGAGCGCCTGGACGAGGCGGCGTGCGTTGCTGCCTGCGGGGGTGAAAGCGTTCATGAGGCATCCTTCATTCGAAGTCACGGGTTTGAGTATGTGGTTGATGTGTGGAATTTGCCGCGCCGGGACGCTAGGGACACGGTGTGTCTGCGCAGGCATCATAATGCGCTTTTGCCTGTCGTCCCGGGCGGAATTTAACAATAGTTCGGCTAGCCGAACTTTTCAACTAAGCCACACAGAAAACCCCAAAATATTGGCAGAAACCCAGAGACAGGCGCGCAGGAACAGGCACGCAAAGGCAGAAGTACAGACACAGAAGTACCTACAGATACAGCAAGGAGGCGAGGGACCCCTCCCCCGCCTCCTTACTACACGCGGTTCTACGGCAAGCTATACGCTCGGATTAGTCGGCAATCTCAACCACGACCGGCGTGTGGTCGCTTGCGCCTTCACCGGCGCGTTCCACCTTATCGATCCAGGCACGTTCCACGCGTGCGGCGAGCGCGGGCGAGAACAGCTGAAAGTCAATGCGCATGCCCTCATCCTTGGTGAAGCGGCCCGCCTGGTAGTCCCAGTAGGTGTACTCGCCCGGAGTGTGCGGGCGTACTACGTCCACCATGCCCTCTTCGAGTAGGGCGGCGAAGGCGCGGCGTTCGGGTTCGGAAACGTGGGTCATTTCGTTGCGCAGGAAGTAGTCTATATCCCACACGTCGGCATCCTCGGGGGCGACGTTCCAGTCACCGACCAGGGCAAGCTGCGACTGCGGGTTAGCAGCCAGTTCGTTGTGCACGTTCTGGCACAGCGCCTCCATCCAGTGGAGCTTATAGTCCATATGCGGGTCGGTCAGGCCGCGGCCGTTGGGCACGTAGAGGCTCCAGACGCGCACGCCGCCGCAGGTCGCACCGATCGCGCGCGCCTCCAGCACCTCGGGCTCGCCGGTCTTACCGAAGTGCGGCTGATTATCGAAGCCGCGCTGCACGTCTTCGAGGCCAACTCGGGAGGCGATTGCCACGCCATTCCACTGATTCAGGCCGAAGTGCGCAACCTCGTAGCCCATGAATTCGAAGAGGTCGAAGGGGAAGGTTTCGTCCTTGGTTTTGGTTTCTTGCAGGGCGAGCACGTCAACGTCGTGTTCGTCGAGCCAGTCTTCGACGCGGTTCTCACGGGCGCGGATTGAGTTGATGTTCCAGGTGGCAATCTTCATGCCTTCTAGCTTAGCGGGTGCAGCGCAGGCGCCTTTCATTGCACGGAGGCGAATGCACGGCGGGCACGGGTGCTCGCAACCTGCCAGAACAGCACAGCACCCGGAACAGAGCACCGCCCGCCTGCGCAACCTTCGGGTCGCACCGGCGGGCGGTGAATATATGCGCTAGTCAGCGCTGAATCTAGTTAGCGCTGAGCTGGTCGGTACTACTCCTAGTCAACGGCCTCCTAGTCAACGGCGGGAGTGCCCACAACCTTCAGGCCCTTATCGCCGTACGCCTTGAGCATGTACAGGGCGTCGGAGAAGTACAGGGGGCTGGCGGGGTCCACCACGTCTGCCGCGCCGTCACCGTCGCGGTCGACTTCGGGGTAGGTGCCGAGCGTGCGGGCTGCCCAGCGGTTTTCGGTCTTGAACTGTTCAGCCTTCTTGACTTCGGCACGTAGCGGACGGCGGATCTGGCGCAGGCGTGCGGCACCGTCGGGGCTACCTGCGGCACGATACAGGAACGCGGCGAGGGTGTGGCGGGTGGCGTAATCGTCCGGGTGGAAGAGCCCGTCATCCCAGCCGGAGGTGATGCCCGCATCCGCTGCCCAAATGTACGCAGCATAGTTGGGGTCGGTGGTGGGCACGTCCTTGTAGGGCGAGGTTTTCGGGAGGTCCTTGACGGTCGGCGATCCCGCCATGCGGTAGAGCATGCGCACCAGCTGGCCGCGGGTGACGGTTGCGCTGCTGTGGCGGCGGGTGACGGTGTATTCTTCGCTGTCGAGATAGCCGTGGCAGACCGCCCACACGCCGGGGGTGGCGCTCATGGTGCCGAGGAAGTTGGCGACGCATTCAACGTAACTGGGGTCGTCCTTGGGCTGCTCTGCCTTGATGACGAGCTGCAGGTTCACGACGGGTTTTGCGGCGTGGGCTTCTACAGCGTGGGCGGCAGGCTGTGCGCTCACCGCGGAGGTGACGGGTACGGCACCGAGGGCGAGTGCGAGGGTGAGGGCGAAAGTGCGGCGTGCGCGGGGAGCGGGTGTGAGCGCTCGAGAGATAACCGGAAGCATGGATTTTTCCTTATGTAATTGTGGTTGGGAACCGGCCGGAAGGAACCGATTTTTGGGTCGACTGCGGGGTCGCCAAATGGAGCGAATAAGAAAAGGGGAAAGGAGTGCGTTGAGGAATAGTGAGAAGCGGCAATGAATAGGGGCTGACGTGCGGCGATACGCCGTTTTGGCGTGTACCAATGATGTGCGTGTTCCGCATGCTGTCGCACGGCTATGGCGGTGCACAGTGAATGGACTGTTTTACACCGCCATAGAAAGTTTAAAGTACATATTAATATTTTATTCAATATTTGATTGAGACTTTTATCAACTAAAAATTAAACATTGTTCTAAACGACAAAGCAGCTGCGAATGGTATGTATTCCATTCACAGCTGCTTTGATTTTTAGCTGATATATAGCGGTATAACGCGCCCACTAGGGCACACGCGCCTCCCTCACGATTCACAGGAAAGTCCTGGACCGGTTCGGGCGTGTCTACTAGCCTCTACTAGCCGCGCATCACGTTATAGGCTTCCTTGGTGAGCTGACCGGCGGGCGAGGTGGAGTGGCGCAGCTCCTCAACCTCAATAACCACGTTCGCGCCAATTGCGCCGGTAACGTACACGCGGCGGCCGAGCATATTACCCTCACCGATGCGGTCGTCCTTGGCGGTGCCTTCGGTGATGCGCAGGTCGTAAATCTTGTTTTCAATGTAGAAGCCGTACAGGGAGGCAGGCTTCTCCGGCGGGTTGTAGGAGACGGGCGCAACCATGCGGGTACCGCGCGCGTTACGGCTGATGTACCAGTTGGCGGCCTCGTCAGCACCTGCGGCACCGCTGACGGTGCCAGCCCAGCTGGAGCCTTCCGCTTCGCATCCGATAAAGATGTTGTGCGCCCACTCAACAATCCAGCCGTGGCCCGCGTTGGAGCGTGCGGTGCAGCCGATGAACATGTTGCGTTCACCCTGCACGATCCAGCCTGCGCCGGCGTGGCGGGTGGCGGGCTCGTAGAGGGCGTTCTTGTTGCTGGTGCGGTGGTTGCTGTTGCTGGAGCAGTTCTCGAACTTAGCCTGCGCCGCGTACACCTCGATACCGGCGTAGGAGCCGCCGCTGAGATTCGCCTCGGCAACGTCGATACCGCGCAGCTTGTTGTCTGCCGCGCCGGAGTTCTGTCCTTCATTGGGGCGGCGGGGGTGGCCGGCGGGTTTGCCGAGCAGCAGGCCCTGGTTGAGGGTGCGGCGGATGGTCACGTCGTCAATTTTCATGCCCTGGTCATCCAGACCGAGTACGGCGACGCCGATGGCGGTGTCCCAGACTTCCACGCCGGCGATAACGGGCACGATGTCCGGTTCGTTGAGCATGTCGCCGGTCAGGTGGGTGTGGAAGATGACGCCGGCGACGTTATTCAGCGGGGCAGTGTGCGCATCGAGCGGGTAGCTACTGATGGGGGTATTTGCGGCATTAGTGCGGATGTGCAGGTTGCGTACGCCCATACGCATGGGCTTGTTGGCGTTGTAGTTGCCGTAGACGGGGGTGGTGTAGCTGCCGACGTGGAACACGCCGGTGTATTCGGTGTGGCCGTTGGCGGTGGTGGGGATGGCGCGGTCGGAGTGCGCGATGACGACGGTTGAGGAGCCGTAGCCGAAGATTTCGACGCGGTGCTTGATGTCGATGAAAGGGTAGGAGACGCGGTAGATGCCGCGGGGTAGTTCTACGGATCCGCCGCCGCGTGCGGCGACAGCGTCAACGGCGCGCTGGATGGCTGCGGTGGAGTCTTTGGCACCGGTGGGGTCTGCGCCGTAGTTGATGGCGTTGACGCTCATGGGCGTATCGGGCATGAGGGGCTCAATTCTTTCGATGGGTACCGCGTTCGGTGCTGAAGGCGGCGTGGTGAGTGAATTGAGTGAATACGGCAGTATGCGGTGAGTACGGTGCTGCGTGGGTGCAGTGTTGAGTTTGTGTGGTGCGGCGTGTTGGGCGCATTTCTGCGGGTGTTTTGGCGTGTGCGGGCCTGTGCACCGGCAGACCTGCCTCCCTGCTCAAGGGTACCGCATTGGGCGTGTGGAGGCGATGACCGGGCACTGTGATGCCTGCTCCCCTACCCCGTTTTTCTACAGTTTTTCGGCTGTTTTGGGTGCGGGTTAAACGCCGAGGGGCGGGGATTACTCCCCGCCCCTCAGACGTATGCGTTTTAAGATTTTGTGATCACGAGCCTCAGCTCGCAGGACCTAACCCGTGAGGGTTAGCCCATGAACACGCCGTTGCCGCGCTTCTCCAGCTGCTTCGGCGCGAAAGTCGCGTGGCGAATATGATCCACCTCAATGAGCACGTTATCGCCCATAGCGCCGGTCACGTGAACACGGCGGCCGACCATGTTGTTCTCACCAATACGGTCATCCTTCGCAGACGCAGTCGTAATGTGCATATCGCGAATGTTGTTCTCAATGTAGAAACCGTACAGGGAAGCCTTCGCCCAGCTGTAAGGGTTGTGCGAACGAGGAGCCACGAAGCGGCTACCGCGTGCGTTACGGCCAATGTACCAGTTCGCCGCCTCGTCACCTCGAGCAGCGCCAGTAACAGCGTCCTGGAAGCTGGAGGACTCACCCAGGCAGCCAATGAACTGGTTGTTGCCCCACTCCACGAGCCAGCCGTGACCGGCGTTCTCCTGGGCGGTGCAGCCAATGAACATGTTACGGGTGCCCTGAATGAACCAGCCTGCGCCCACGTGGCGAGTCTTCACCTCGTACAGGGCGTTCTTACCCTGGTTGCGCTTGTTGAACCAGCTGGTGGACGCCTCAAACTTGGACTGAGAAGTGTAAATCTCGATACCCGCGTAGGTGCCGAAGCTCATGTTTGCGTCAGAGACGTCAATCATGGAGAACTTGTTATCTGCCGCGCCGGGGGTGTCACCCTCGCGGGGGCGCAGCGGGTGGCCGACAGGCTTGCCGACCAGCAGGCCCTGGCGCAGGGTCTGGCGGATGCGCAGCTTGTCAATCTTCATGCCCTGGTCGTCCAGGCCCAGGATCGCAACGCCAATGGCGGTGTCCCAGATTTCGATGTTGGACAGGGTGGGCACTGCGTCCGGCTCACCGGGGTTAGCGTCCGCAATGCGGGTGTGGAAGATGACGCCTGCAACGTTGTCGACGGGCTGGGTGTGCTTCTCCAGGAAAATCTGGTTGCTCTTAGAATCCAGCGGCAGGTTGTACTTGTTGGTGCGGATGAACAGGTCACGCACGCCCATACGCATGGGCTTGTTCTGGTTGGTGCCACCGCTCATGGGGGTGGTGTAGCTACCGGTGTGGAAAACGCCGGTGCATTCGTAGCTACCATTCTTGGACGACGGGATGCTCTTGTCAGTGAAAGCGACGATTCGGGTTGCCTGACCGTGGCCGAAAATCTCGACGCGGTGCTTCATTTCGATGAAGGGGTAGGAGACGCGGTACATGCCGCCGGGAATCTCCACGGAGCCGCCGCCCTGCGCAGCAACATCATCGATAGCCTTCTGGATAGCACTAGTGGAGTCTCGTACGCCGGTGGGGTCAGCGTTGTACTTGGAATCGCATACGTTCACGCTCATGATGGTAGCCATGGAGTGTCCTCTTTCTTGGCGGATACAGACAGCGATTAGCGCATAGATGGAATCTAAGCGCGTCATTAAGCTGAGTGTATCCAGTTGTGTTTGAGTGAATAAATGGTTTTGAGCTTCCTTCCGGTTGAGTGAGTGAGTCTCTTCCGGTGCGGGATGCGGGCGGGGAGTGAATCCGCTGCATCAATGCTCGTGGGCGGTGTGAGGGAGTGAATCTCAACCATTCCCACATGAGTCATAAATTCTTGCATACAGGATGCAAATCTGTCTAACCCATCGACAAAATATTCTAGGGCAAAATTGGGGCTTTTTCGCCGCTCAACACCCGATAGTGTTGATTGTCTCGCCGGTCACTTTGATGCAATAGAGTGCATATAACCCACAGAAAACCAACTGACCAGTACTAATACCACATTTTGCACGCATATGCACTAGTCAGAGAGTTTTTCGATGAATGCGCGCTATATCACTTCATAGACAGGTCATCCAGTCCCAAAGAACCCATTAAAACCCCTCATCAGAGGCTTATCTCACAGGCTCAGAGGCCCCCAATAGCACCCGCCGAGCACCCCGGCAGATAGGGTTCAAGCCCCTACTGAACTTCCTTCGCGGAGGCGGCACCCACCACATCCAAGCGCGCATAGCGGCCCGCAAGCCAGGTACAAATCATCAACTGAACCTGATGGAAAATCATGATTGGCAGCATCATCAGACCCAGCGAGCCCGCACCAAAAATAATGATCGCCATCGGCAGGCCAGCCGCCAGCGACTTCTTCGAACCGCAGAACTGAATCGTAATGCGGTCGGCACGGTTGAACCCCAGGCGCTTAGCCAGCTGGTCGGTCAGCCACAGCATGAACACCACAATAATCGCCATGAGCACGACCAGCAGCACAATCTGCCACCACGCCACGCGCGTCCACACACCCTGCACCACCGAGGCAGAGAACGCCGAATACACAATCATCATGACCGAGAACTTATCCAACCACTTGGTGGTCGGCTTCTTGGCGAACTCCCCCACCCAGCGGCGCGTCAGCTGACCGAGCACAAACGGCAGGAACAGCTGAATGGCAATGTCCAGGAAGACCGTTCCGGAGAACTCAATATGGCCCGTGTTCATCAGCATCATGGCGAGCAGCGGGGTCGCCACCACACCCACAATCGAAGAGAGCGAGGCGCTCACAATCGCCGCCGCCACGTTACCGCCGGCAATCGAGGTGAACGCAATCGACGCCTGCACGGTCGAGGGCACAAAGGTCAAGAACAGAATGCCCATGTACAACCCATCACCGAGCACAAGACGTAGCGGTGAAAGCGCCAAACCGACCAGGGGGAACAGCACGAACGTGCAGCTCAGAATCATCAGGTGCAGACGCCAGTGGGTCAGGCCGCGAATAGCCTCCGCGGTGGAGAGGCGAGCGCCGTACAGGTAGAACAGCAGGGCGACCGCAAACTTTGTTCCGGTGCTGAACCATTCGGCGAAGTCGCCGCGCGCCGGCACAATAATCGCGAGGATAACCGCGCTAATGAGCATGGTCAGTAGCGGGTCAAGCTTGATGGAGCGAAGTGATGAAAGCATGGTTTCCATTCTATGACCGCGGCACGCGGCGGATGCAGTGGCGGGCGCCCCTTCTCACCTGGGGGTCGTGCAGGAGGCGGTTAACGGCAGAACCCGCCGGGGCGCCTCACGCACCCCGACGGGTTCTCAAAGGTTCTTGGGTCTGTAGCTCAGGAGCTACAGCTCAGGAACTACTTCTTATCGCCGTCGAAGCCGTAACCGTACGAGCCACCCTCAGAGGAGTTGTTGCCGTACTGGCCGTAACCGTACTGCTCGGGAGCAGACTGGCCATTAGAAGACTGGCCGTTAGGCTGGCCATTAGAGGGCTGCTCAGGGGCGGGCTGGCCTGCACCGTTCTGGGTTGCACTGTTCTGGCCTGCGGGAGGCTGACCGAAGCCGGGCTGCTGACCGTAGGCAGGCTGATTGGGCGCAGGCTGACCCGGTGCGGGCATCTGCGGGCCACCGGGAGCACCCGGTGCCGGCGCGCCACCGGCGGCAGCGTACGCATCCCAACGCTGGCCGTGGAAGGCGCGAGCCTGCTCGGTGAGCCAGCCAGCGAACAGCGTAGAGTTCGCATCGAACGCGGGGGCGTTCTCGGGCTTGGAGTACACGTCCACGGTTTCCAGGGTGTGGTCTGCCCAAACATCCTGGTGTTCACGCATGAACTCGGTGGACTGAATCGGGTCAGGCCACATGTGCACCGGCTCCGCCGCCGGGATCAGGACAGGAACGCGCGGTGCGGCATCCTTGACCGGGTTCTCCGTCGGGCGCCAGAACAGGCGGCCCGGCTGGGTGCGGTCACGCAGCGCGTGCGCACGCCACGTGAGGATGGGGTGGCTTGCCAGCAGGTTCACGTACCAGACGGCAAGACCGCGGTCGGTCACGGCACGGTCGGCAAGCTCATCGAAGTTGACCTGCTTGTTCAGGTACTTACCTGCCGCAAGCACCTTGACAGCACCCTCAGCGCCCTCGGGGCAGAAGCGGTAGCCGAAGTTGTCGGCGGTGTACTCCTGCGAGCGGGACAGCGCACTCGACAGCACCGGAATCTGGTTGAACAGCGTGGTGAAAATCAGACGGAAATAACCGACGTGACCTGCGGCGATGTGGCCCACCTCGTGGCCAATGATGAAGCGCAGCGCCTGCGGATCACGAGACTTACCGCCGATCTCGAACAGGTCGGAGTACAGGCAGATGTAGCGGCGGAAGCCGTGACCTGCCGCGAAAGCGTTCATGGTGCCGTTACCGAGAACAACGTACGCATCCGGCACGCGGCGCAGGCCTGCCGCCTCAGCTGCTTCGGCGAGCATCTGGTACGCCTCGGGGAACTGGGTCGGGGTGATGCGCACACCGCGAACACGCTGCTGTGCGTAGTAGATTGCACGAACAATGAAGATGGCAATCGGGCCCAGGATGAGCAGACCAACCGTCTGGAAAATCAGGTCTTCCAGGCTTGCGGAGGTGCTGCCGGAAGGTACTCGAACCGAGCCTTCACCGGTTGAGCTGAAGACGTAACGCATCATCGAGCTGAACAGGTCAGCCAGCGCCATGAACAGCACAATGTAGCCGACCGCGGTGACGGCGTAGGCGGCGACCAGCCACGGAATTTCGGAGGGGTGACGCAGCGCGTGCAGCACCTTCGGCGGCAGCATCGACTGGTAGGCGAAGAGCTTCGGCTGGGGCAGGGGGCTGACCGGCTTCTGGCGTTCGTCTTCGGGGAGCCAGCCGGCGGAGAGGTCCTGCGGGAGGGGCTCACCGGGGGCGTGGAATGCCTGCTGGCCGGGCTGGGCGTTGAACTGCCCGCCGGGCTGCTGGTGGTTTTCAGGGGGTTGAGTCATGTCTCGTCCGCTTCGTATCGAGTGTTATCTGATTCCACTCTATCGTTTTTGGGCACTTACTAGTGAATGTGAATGCGCTTTTTCTCATAGAATGCCCATTCGCGACGCTACAGCACGCCACAGCGTAAGGAGCGCGCCGCCTCGCGGGCATAAGAAATCCGCCGCGACACCCATACGGAATGGGTACCACGGCGGATTACTTTACGCTGAGCCGCCTACACGGCGGGGTGCGTGGGGCTTAGAGGCTCTTGACGAGTTCCTCGGTAGCCTCAGCGATAGCCTTCTCCTCGTTGGTGGGGATGACCAGCACCTTGATAGCGGAATCCTCGGTGGAAATCACGCGCGGCTCGGGGGAACGCTTAGCGTTCTCCTCCTCGTTGTACTTGATGCCCAGTGCGCCGAGGCGGTCCAGGACCAGCTTGCGGAAGTCGCCGGAGTTCTCACCGATACCAGCGGTGAAGATCAGTGCCTGCGCGCCGCCAACAACCAGGTTGTAGCCGCCAATGTACTTCATCAGGCGGTAGGAGGTCATGTCCAGTGCGAGCTGTGCACGCTCGTCGCCGGACTGTGCAGCCTCAACGACCTTACGCATGTCGTTGGAGCCAGCCAGTGCGAGCAGACCGGACTCCTTGTTGAGGATGGTGTCCAGGCGTTCACCGTCAATGCCCTCACGGGACAGGATGGTGGTCAGTGCCGAGGGGTCGATGTCGCCGGAGCGGGTACCCATGATCAGGCCGGCCAGCGGGGTGTAGCCCATGGAGGTGTCGACGGACTTGCCGCCCTTCACAGCGGTCACGGACGCACCGTTACCGAGGTGTGCGACAATGCCGTTGAACTCGTCGCGTGCAATGCCGAGCATGTCAGCTGCAACGTGGGAGACGTACTCGTGGCTGGTGCCGTGGAAGCCGTAGCGGCGGATGCTGTACTTGTCAGCCAGGTCGTAGGGGATTGCGTAGCGCCATGCTTCTTCGGGCATGGTGGAGTGGAACGCGGTGTCGAAGATAGCGACCTGCGGCAGGGAGGGCCACTTGTGCATTGCTGCGCGCATACCCTGAACGTGTGCGGGGTTGTGCAGCGGTGCCAGCGGGGAGAGGTCGTCGATCTGCTGGACAACTTCTTCAGTCAGCAGGGTGGGGTGGGTGAACTTCTCTGCACCCTGCACCACGCGGTGGCCGACTGCCTGCAGCTCGCGGCCGTGCAGGACGGGCTCAAGCTTCTCGGACATGATGTCGAATGCGACCTCGTGGTTGGCCACGTCGGTGCCGATGTTTTCGACGAGGCCGGAGGTCAGCATCTGCTCTGCCTCGGGCAGGGAGGTGTCACGCACCTGGTACTTCAGGGAGGAAGAACCAGCGTTCACAACGAGAATAAGCATGAAAGTATCTTCTTTCGTAGTTTTCTTTTCGTTCCATTCTCGCACTTTTCGAGCCTGCGTGCGAGACGGCCCCGACCGTGTTTTTAACGGGGGTTTTTACTAGGGGTGACATCGGGGCAGGAGGCGCGGGTTTGGTGGGGTGTCAGAAGCTACCGGAGGATTAGCAACCAGGCACATGCCAGCTCATTTCTGCAAGCACGCAGAATGAGGAGCATGCAGCCCGGCACCTCTCTAGTTATCCCCGCTCATGCGGGGAAAACATGCGGATCAACGCGATGATATTGTGCACGATGGGCTCATCCCCGCGCATACGGGGAACGCAGCAGCCACCCTCATTTAGCAAAGGGACAAACGGGCTCACCCCCGCGCATATGGGGAACGCCTTCTAAACCGTCACATAGGGCTGCTGGTGGTGGGCTCACCCCCGCACATACGGGGGAACGCTGGGTCACCAGCAGGTACCTGCCCAGGCGGCCGAGCTCACCCCCGCGTATACGGGGAAAACAACGCCTACGCACTGCGTACGGGACTGATTCAGGGCTCATCCCCGCGCATACGGGGAACACACTCAGCCACAAGTCGCAATACCCAGCCAAAGACCAAAAAAATTATTCAGTTTCCACACGTATATAAGGGGATGAGTAGACGATTACTCGCCTACGGTGACCCGCCGCCCGTGGCGGCTGGCCTTGACGCATCCAACGCCCCATCCTCCAACACCACCGAACCGGTAGTGTCAGAGTCAGCAACTCCGCGTCCGTTTAGACTCTCCCCCGTGCCGGGGGCGAGTTGCGCCTCATGCATCCGCACAGCCTCCGCACAGATATTACGTGCCGCGTTTACGTCACGATCAATCCGCACACCGCAGGCCGCGCACTCAAAGACACGCACGCGAAGGTCGAGCTTGGTTTTCGCTCGTGCTCCGCAGGCGCTACACGTCTGAGAGGATGCAAAGAAGCGGTCAATAATCTGTACCCGTGAGCCGTACCAGCTGGCCTTATACTCCAGCTGACGGCGCAGTGTACTAAAAGCGGCGTCGAGGATGGAGCGGTTGAGACCGGCCTTCTGGCGCACGTTTTTGCCTGGTGCCTCGATGGTACCGGCAGCTGAGACGGTCATACCCGCCACAGCCAAGTCTTCAAGCCCGATGAGGGTGTACCCGGTGGTCAGGCGCTTAGAAACCTGATGCAGACCGGATTCACGGCGCAAGGCTACCAGGTGGTGGTGCCGTGCAATCTGCTTCACAATACGGGCACGACGGTTAGAGCCCTTCTGAGCGCGCGCAAGGGCACGCTGCAGGCGTACCAGGCGGCGCTCGGCGGTACGTGCCCAGCGGGGGTTTGCCAGGGTGGGGACACCGTCACCAGTGAACTCCAAGGATGGGTACCGCGCGAAACGCTGCGGTGCCTGCTCGTCAGAGAGCGCGGCGAGGTATCGTACGCCCAGGTCTACACCGACGGCACCAGCGGCACGCTGCGCACGGGTAGGGGTCGCAGACGGGCGGGTGAGCTCCACGAGGATGGAGACATACCACCGGTTGGCGGCACGGGAGACAGTGTAGGATTTGACATTCGCGCCAGCTCGCACGGCCTTCACCAGCGGCTTCGTAGTGTTATGAGTACGAATAACGCCCAGGTGCGAGAGGCGCACATGGCGGTAGTCCCCAATAGTTGGGGTGGTCTTAATGCTACGGCGCTTGAGCTGTGCCTTACGACGCACGTACTCAGGCTCGCCCTGCTTGTAGGGGGTGCCGTAAGCTCCAACTTCGTCCTTACGTGGGTCGCGGTCGACGGTAAAAGAGTCGTGGCTGATGCCCTTACGCTTACGACGAGGGACGCCCATTCGGGCGCCGGCACGTTGCTTCATGCGGGATTTGTTGTAGTTGTCCCACGCCTTATCAGCGTTCTTTATCCCAGAAACAAGGACTCGTCGAGCAATAGTATGCAGCCAAGGCTCAGTGAATCGTTCAGTTTCGGGCCAGACAATAGCTGGGTCAGCACCGTCAGCAATAGCCTGAGCGATAGCTTCATGACGTTGCTTCTCAGGGGTTAGGTACCGCTTTTCATACTCAGCTTGTCCAAGGAATTTATATTCCGGATCTTTCTTGCCTAGTTTCTTAAGCTCGCCGTTGATAGTCCCATAGTCTATGCCTTCAGCGGCACGGGTTCTCCGATATTCCTGTTCATTTCGGAGAATTTGAAGATTGTATTCATTGAGAAGGTTGAATGTGCAGCGCGCTGCGCCTACACATCGCATCAGCTCAGCTTTTTGTGCCTGGTTGGGGTCAAGGCGGAATTTATAGGCACGGTACAGGGCACCATCGTCGGTGCTGGTTTTCTCAGCCATGGCCTTTCCTCCTCTTCCACGAGCTATAGGGATAACCTGTTTGGACATCTCTTATAACGACCATAGGGGATACCCCTGACAAGATAAGGGGGTATTTTGGGGTACCCAAGAATATTTTGAAAATAAATTCCCCTACAGCCACAGAACCGATACATGGGATTTTTGCCGACTCACAGCGTCTAGAAGCGAGAACTGCACCGGACTGGACGGCGAGAAAAATAGTGTAAAAAATCGCCAATTTTTTCACTATCCCCTCTGATTTTCAGGAAATAGTGAAAAAATCCGCGATTTTTTTCATAATTCAGGTCATAAATAGGTAGTTAGGGTGCCAGTAGGCTCCCGACTCAAACCCCTGCAGGGGCGCATCCTAGCAGGAAGCCGCACCCACCGCTCTACTTATTCTGTTCCTTCATTCGTTCCTTCACAAAGCTGTTGAAGCCCTGCGGCTCAAGGATATGAGACGCCTTCCACTTATTGGGTCGCTCCGCAGTGCGGTGCAAACGCACGTAGTAGGCGGGGCTGAGGCTTCCCTCGACTCGCACGCTAACCGTAAGCCAGTAGGGGTTGTCCCCACCAGGAACTTTCAGGGTCGGGTCATCGACCAGTTCAGCGCTGATTACGGTTCCTTTCAAAAGGTCAATACGCGATTTAGGGCCGTACTCATTCTGCACTTCGGGATCGACCATCGGGTAGAGCTCTTCAGACCATTCCTTGTACGGCTTGCCGCTAGTGTATGCAGCAACAATTGCTTTCGCGGTTTCAAGCGCGCGACCACGGTCTTCGTCAGTGATGCTGTTGAGGATGGGAACGCTGGAGGGCTGCTGGGGTCCACCACCGGTTCCCGCCAGGGGTGAGGGGTCAAGGCTCACGGTCGGGGTCGGGGTCGTTGCCGCAGTGGTGGATGCCGCGGTGGTGCTTTCCGTCGCGCTCGGGGAGGCGGTCACCTCGGTGACGGTGGGGGTGCGACCTGCGGTGGTGGTTGCGGGTGCAGGAGTAGTAGAGCTGGGGGTGGGGGTGCTGGTGGCGGTAGAGGTTCCGCCGGTGATGAGGGTTCCGCCCGGTGCGGAGCTATCGGTGCTAGCAGAGCAACCGGTGGCGAGCAGGGCAAGTACAGCGGCGGCAGCAGTGATTTTGCGGGTCATGGAGAGGGGCTTTCTCTGATGAACGGTTCTATGTATCGGTGTGATGTGTCTAGGCGGGGCAGTGTAGCGTTGCGACCGCCTGCGGTTGGTGTCTGCGTCGGGCGTTGACGCATAGCGGGTGCATGGTTTGGCACCGGATTATCGGTAGAAATTCGGTGTTTTTCGTGCAGTCCAGCTCATATCATGGTAGCTCAGGGCGAGCGCCTGCAGGATATCTGTAGGCATGATAGGGTATCTTTTGACACCGATAAATACGTGCCGCCGTGTTTTTGCGTCTTGCAGTCCTCGATGTTGTGTTCTGGATCAGACGCTTTTTCCTGCGGCACCGCATAGTTTCTCATCACTCATTCAATCTCTGCCCTCCTGCTGGGGGGTGGGTTTGTCGCGCCCCGAAATTGCGGGGTCTACGTATTTTGGAGATTGTTATGGAGAACAAGGGTGGAGTCACTATCCCCCGCTGGGCTTTCGGACTGGCAGCAGCTGTCGTCGCCCTGCTCGTTGTACTGGTCATCGTGCTGATTCCGCGCGGCGGCGATAATTCCAACACCTCCGCCGCGGGCGGCTCGAACGGTGCGGCTCAGTCGAAGGCCACCTCAACGGTAGCGGCAGGCACCTGCGGCGCTGGCGCCTCAGACGACCAGTCGGTACTGGACGCCGCCCCCAAGGGCACCTCCTGGGTGACCACTGATGTAGGTTGGACTGGACCGGTATCGAAGACCGCAGGCCCGGTAGCAAACTCGCCGATTCGTAGTTGCTTTGAGCATTCTGCTGAGGGTGCGCTCTACGCTGCTATGTGGGCAACCATCGAGATTAATGAGGCTCCGGAAGCTTACATGCCGACTGTCGTCGGTCCAGGTGCTGATAAAGCACGTCAGAACCGCCTCAAGGATACTAAGACACGTACTGTAACGCGCATTGCTGGCTACCGCTATATCTCCTACACCCCGGAGCGCGCGACTATGCGTCTACTCTTTCAGATTCCCTCGGGTGAATACCGTAGCTGGGACGTAGTGATGGAATGGCACGACGGTGACTGGCGCTATTGGGTACCTTCTACTCTGCCGAGCTTTAGCTCCGCAGACCCGGACGAGTTCATCACCTGGGAAGCCTAAAAACTAAAAACCGGTAGACCCGAAAATACGCGGTGGGGCACGACCTTTCAATAGGTCATACCCCACCGCGTTTATACGTTTAGAGCACGTCCGGGTGGACCGCCACCTCCACGGCGGCAGGCAGCACACGTGCGCTAATACGGTACGCCGACGGTGCCGGGTCACCATCCACCTCAACCGGCTGCGCACCATCCGGGAACTCCAACACCACCTCAGACCCCACCAGGTGGCGAATCACCGGCAACTCAACGCGCGGCGAACCCAAAATCGTGCGGCGCGTAACCTTAGCCATCAGCAGCCCCCACTCCACCAGGTCACGCGGCGACGCCACAATCACCTCAAGATTACCGTCATTCACATCCGTCATATCCGCCAGGCGAATACCACCCTGCAGGCGGCCACAATTCGCGATCAGCACCGACCGCATCGGCAAAATGCGAGGCTCCCCACCGTCCACGCTAATGCGCACCGGATGCGACCTGCCCAGCATATGCTTCATGCCGGACTGCACGTACGCAACCCAGCCGAACTTCGCCTTAATATCCTCGTTCGTATCATTCATGACGAGCGCATCAAAGCCGGCACCACTCATTACAAAGAACGTGTGTTCGGTTTCTTCGCCGGGGGTGCTCGTCGTCGTCATCTCAACCGCATCAACGCTCTGACCTGCACCGTTGAGCGCAATATTCACGCACGCCGCCACGTCACTCACCGGAATGTACAGGTTACGCGCCAGCAGGTTACCGGTACCCATCGGCAGAATACCCAGGCGCGGCTTGCGCCCCTCATAATGCGCCAGCGCCGCCGCCACAGCACGCACCGTACCGTCACCACCGGCAGCAATCAGCAGGTCAACACCCTCAGCAATCAGCTCGCGGGCAGCCCCGGAACCGGGCTCGTCCACGCGGGTGGTGCGCACCAGCGGCTGCGGGTGGCCGTTCGCCGCGAGGGTACGTTCCAGAATCTCGATAGCCGCCGCAGCGCCGGGCTTGCTCGGGTTGTACACCACGCCCACGCGCTGCGCTTCACCGGTGGGCAGGGTCGGTAGAACGCCGAAGGGCGCGCCCAGTTCGATAGCGCGTCGGCGCGCTTCACGGCGGGCACGAGTGACGGAGGCGGTCAGAGCCGCCGCCGCAGAAACACCAAGGAGTTTACGGTATAGAGGCATAGTTCTTAGACTACCGGGATACGCAAAAACCCGCCCACCGTTTACGCGGTGAGCGGGTTTTTCAGCTGGTTGTGAGATTACTCAGCAGCTACTGCCGGGATGACCTCGGCGCCACCCATGTACGGGCGGAGTGCTTCAGGAATCACAACGGAACCGTCTGCCTGCTGGTGAGTCTCCAGGATGGCAACCACCCAGCGGGTCGTCGCCAGGGTACCGTTCAGGGTCGCTACGGAGCGGGTGCGGCCCTTACGCACGTTGCCTGCCTCGTCCACGGTGTCCGGGGTGCGCTCGCGAATGTTCAGGCGGCGCGCCTGGTAGGTGGTGCAGTTCGAGGTGGAGGTCAGCTCACGGTAGGTGCCCTGGGTGGGGACCCACGCCTCGCAGTCGAACTTGCGGGCTGCGGAGGTGCCCAGGTCGCCTGCGGCGGTGTCAATCACGCGGTATGCGAGGCCGCAGCGCTGCAGCATTTCCTCTTCGAGGGACAGCAGCTTCTCGTGCATCTCTTCTGCCTGCTCGACGGGGCAGTAGACGAACATTTCAGCCTTGTTGAACTGGTGCACGCGAATGATGCCGCGGGTGTCCTTACCTGCGGAGCCTGCCTCGCGGCGGTAGCAGGAGGACCAGCCCAGGTACTTCTTCGCGCCCTTCTCGAAGTCGAGAATTTCGTCGGTGTGGTAGCCGGCGAGCGCCACCTCGGAGGTGCCGACCAGGTACAGGTCGTCGCGTTCGAGGCGGTAGATTTCGTCGTCGTGCTTGACGTTGAAGCCGGTGCCGTTCATGATTTCGGGGCGTACCAGGGTGGGGGTGGTCATCATGGTGAAGCCGTGCTCGGTTGCGAGGTCGAGCGCCATCCACATGAGTGCCTGTTCGAGGCGTGCTACCTGGCCCTTGAGGAAGTAGAAGCGTGCGCCGGAGACCTTCGCGCCGCGTGCCATGTCGATACCGTCGACGAGTTCACCGATTTCGAGGTGGTCGCGCGGTTCGAAGCCTTCGGTGGTGAAGTCGCGGGGGGTGCCGACCTTCTTGACGACTACGTAGTCGTCTTCGCCGCCGACGGGTACGCCGTCGATGATGAGGTTTTCGATGCTGCTGATCAGTTCCTCGTATTCGGCGGTTTTCGCTTCGGAGGCTGCCTTTGCTTCGTTGACGCGGGCTGCCAGTTCCTTCGCCTGTGCGACGAGGGCGGGCTTTTCTTCCTTGGGTGCCTTTGCGACGGTCTTGCCGAAGGCGTTCTGTTCGGCGCGCAGGGTCTCGTATTCGCCGATGAGTGCGCGGCGTGCGGTGTCGGCTTCGAGGATGCGGTCGACGTGGGTTTCGTCCTTGCCGCGTGCTCGCTGGGAGGCGCGGAAGACGTCGGGGTTTTCGCGGAGGAGGTTAATATCAATCACTGTTTTATCCTACCTAATCTTGCGGTGGGTTGTGGGCGGGGTTTGCGCTGGTGGGGCGCGGGTAGGTGCGGGGGTGTCTAGCGGCGCTGCAGCTGTGCGGGGCGACCGTTCGGGAAGAGCGACTCAACCCATTCGTGTGCGGCGTCGAAGGAGCCATCGGAGTGGATGGCGTCGACCTCGGTGTTTTCGTGGTCGGCGCGCGGGTAGGAGCCGAGGAATTTCAGCGTCGGGGAGACGCGGTGCAGGCCGCGCAGTGCATCGCGCATGCGTGCCTCGTAGATGTGGCCGTCGGCGTCGATGCTGAACGAGTAGGAGCCCATACCTTCGCCGGTGGGGCGCGATTCGATGCGGGAGAGGTTCACGCCGCGCACGGAGAACTGTTCGAGCAGTTCGAGCAGGGCGCCGGCGCGGTTGGCGGGCAGCGGCACGGTCAGAGTGGTCTTGTCGGAGCCGGTCGGTTCGGGGATGTCGGCGGTGCGGGAGAGCAGCACGAAGCGGGTTACGGCGTTCTTGTTGTCGCCGATGTTGTCCTGCAGTACGTGCAGTTCCGGGTGGTAGTTCAACAGCGCCGGAGAGCAGATTGCCGCATCGTAGGTGCAACCCTCTTCGAGCAGGCCGACAGCCGCCGCCGCGGTGGAGGAGCCGGGCAGGTACGCCGCGGTGGGCACGTTTTCCTGAGCCCAGCCGCGCACCTGCGCCCAGGCGTGCGAGTGGGTGGAAATGGTCTTGACGTCCTCGATGCTAAGGGGCTTCGCGGCGACCAGCACGAAGCGGATCGGCACGAGCACCTCACGGATAATGCGTACACCCTCGCTGGCTGCGATGGCATCCAGGGTGGCACTCACGCCGCCCTCCACAGAGTTTTCGATGGGCACCATGGCGGCGTCCACCTCGCCCGCGTTCAGGCGTGCGAGCGCGTCAGGCACGCTGGTGGCGGGGATGCGTTCGGCGTCGGCTGCGCCGGGGACGCTCAGCAGGGCGGATTCGGTGAAGGTGCCGGAGGGGCCAAGGTAGGTGTATCGCATGCCACTATAGTAGCGTCTGCCGTGGAGGGGGCGCCGAATTGGGCTATAGGTTACGGTCTTTGGCGGTAGTTAAAAGCCCCTACCGAAGTCACTAACCTATCACCGAAAAACTTAAGTCATTACTGAAAACCCATGCAACAGCTGAAACCGCTACCTCACGAACTGGCGCACCCGCGCGGTGTCCCAGTACTGGGCGGGCACACCTCCACCCATGAGCTCACGGGCGATAGCGGCAGCCTGCACGGAACCAGCCTCCGGCAGGGGCGCGTGCGAACCGGCGATAATGACGTTGCCGCGGCGGCGGCCCTTCAACATTGCCGAATCCGCCACAATGCACACGTACTCGAACACCTCAAGCAGGGCGGACGCCTCCGCGCGGGCACCGGTCAGCGCCGGCCCGTCACCGCAGTTCAGGATGTACAGGCCACCGGGTGCCAGCGACTCGGCGACGGTGCGGGTGAACTCGACGGTGGTGAGCGCCTCGGGCGTGGTGTCCCCGGCGAATACGTCACGAATCAGCACGTCGCGGGATGCGGGCGCGAAGGTCGCGGTGACGGCACCCGCCTCGCCCACGCGAATCTTCACGCGCGGCGCCTTGGGAATGTCGAACCAGGCGCGCACATACTCGGCGAGCTTGGCATCCAGCTCAACGACCGTGTTGCGGCTCGTCGGGTACAGGTCGGCGAAATAGCGCGCCATCGAGCACGCACCGCCGCCCAGGTGGGTGATGCGCAGCTTCGCGGCGTCCAGGTGCTCGGCCACGTGCGAGGAGACGACCGCCGCGATCCAGCGCATGTACTCAAAATCCAGCTGGCGGGGCTCACCCACAATCACGTGGGAAGACTGCACACCATTAATGAGCAGCAACCAGCCGTCAGCATGGTAGCCGTCGGGGACCAGCTCCGCCTCACCCGTAGAAATCGGGTACACGCCAGCGGCGGCACCCTGCACGGGGGTGTTCTCGGTATCGTCGATGCGGTTCTTCTGCTGCTTCTGGGCTTTCTGCGCCTTTTGGGTCTTCTTGGGTGTCCTGCTCTTTTTCGCCATACCCACTAGACTAGCCGACTAGCCAAGCTGACAGCCCGCACGCCCCTAGCGTACGCACCCGCGGGAGCCCACCTCCGCAGAAACCGGCTGAGTAGACTAGAACCCATGGGATTTGTATGTCAGGGCCGCTACGCGCTCGCACCGATTGAACCGACCGACGCCGAAAAATACGTGAACCTGCAGCTGGACTGCATGGAGCAGACCTACGACCCGCTCTACTTCGACGCGCTCGGGGAAAGCTTCACCGACCGCCACCGCGCCGAACGCAACGAATACCTCGAAGACTTCCGCCGCCACATCTCCTCCCCCACCGTGCGCGGCTTCTTCGCCTACGACGTACCCGGCTGGACCCCCGACGGCGGACTCTCCTGCTCCATCGGCGCGCAGATTGACTGGGATAAGCCGGTCGGCCTGGCACTCTCCCTGTGCGAGCAGTCCTCCTGGGAACTCGAACGCGCCGACTCCCTGCCCGAGCTGCCCGCAGGCACCCGCAAACTCACGCACCTGTACACGCTCAACCACACGCACGGCACCGGGCTCGGGCAGGCACTCTACGAATCCGTCATCTACCCGGACGAAAACTCCTACCTGTGGGTCATGGCTGAAAACGAACGAGCGCTCTCTTTCTACGAGCACCTCGGCTACCAGCGCAACAGCATCGAATTTGAGGCACGCGGCATCTGGGCGCCCGGCCACAGCGTACGGTACGCGCGCATCCTCAACCCCTAAACAGCACACCCAAACAGAGGAACAGCCCGCCCACATGACGCAGCGCACCGCACACCCTGTTAGGCACCACCCCCACAACGCCTTAAGATAGAAGATGACCTATAAGCTCGACGCACCCGCGCACAGGAGCATATACACCCCTGCGCAGCCGCGGGACCCAGCGCCGAACATCCGCATAGAAGGAAAGTAAAACTATGACCACCGGTCTTTACCTCTCCGCTATGTCCCAGAACTCGGGCAAGTCCCTCGTCGCCCTGGGCCTAGCAGACTCCCTCATCAAGCGCGCAGACCGCGTCGGCTTCTTCCGCCCCGTCTTCGACGGCGCAACCATCTCTGACGACCCCGTCGCACGCCTCATCCGCGAGCACTTCGGCCTCGCTGAGGAGCAGGTCGGTGGCGCCGTCTCCATGACCGACGCCCTCGCACTCATCGCAGAAGGCGACACCGAAGAGATCTCTGCACGCGCAGTCTCCGCCTACGAGAAGGTCGCCGCAAACAGCGACGTCGTAATCGTCGACGGCGTCTACCTGCCCGCCAACGCACTCTCCGTCGAGTTCGACCTGAACGTCCAGATTGCACGCGACCTGGGCCTGCCCGTCGTCGCTATCGTCGGTGCGCAGGAAGCAACCGTCGAAGAAGCAGTCACCGCCGTTGACGTGGCACGCACCGAACTGCTCGCCTCCAAGGCAGACCTGCTCGCCATCATCGTCGGCCGCGCCGAGCCCGAGCTGCGCGACGAAATCGAGAAGTCCGTCAAGCGCGGCGATGCAAACCTGCCCGTCTACGTACTGCCCGAAATCCCCGAACTGAACGCACCCACCGTCGGTGAAGTTGCCGAAGCCCTCAAGCTCGACACCGAAGGCATCAAGGCAGAAGACCTCAGCCGCGATATTCACGGCATCAAGGTCGCAGCAATGAACGTCTCCAACTTCCTGAACCAGTTCGTTGACGGCGACTTCGTCATCGTCCCCGGCGACCGTGCAGACATCGTTGCAGCAACCCTCGCATCCGCACTGGCACCGACCTTCCCGGCACCCTCCGGCGTGCTGCTCACCGGCGGCCTGGACGCACTGCCCGGCAAGAACACCGCAGTCGGCTCCCTCATCGACAACGCACCGTTCCCCGTGCTGTCCACCACCAAGGACACCTTCAAGTCTGCACGCGCAGTCTCCCGCGTCCGTGGCGCCCTCGAAAGCGGCCACCAGCGCAAGCTCGCAGCAGCAATGGGCGGTTGGGACGAGCACGTCAACAAGGACGAACTGCTCGCACGCCTCGAAATTGAGCGCCCCGCATCCATGACCCCGCTGCGCTTCCTGCACAACCTCATCGAGACCGCACGCGCAAACCGCCGCTCCGTGGTCCTGCCCGAGGGTTACGACGTGCGTATCCTGCGCGCATCCGAGATCATTGCACGCCGCGACTTCTGCGACCTGATCCTGCTCGGCAACCCCGCAAAGATCGCAGAAATCTGCCAGGCTGAGGGTATCGAACTGCCCAGCTCGATCCGCATCATCGACATCGAGAACAACGAGTACACCGAGGACTTCGCCGCAACCTACGCTGAGCTGCGTGCACACAAGGGCGTCACCATCGAGGCTGCTCGCGAGCGCATGACCGACCCCTCGTACTTCGGCACCATGCTCGTCTACAAGGGCATCGCAGACGGCATGGTTTCCGGTGCTGTGAACACCACCGCGAACACCATCCGCCCCTCGCTCGAGTTCATCAAGACCCGCCCCGGCACCAAGATCGTGTCCTCCGTCTTCCTGATGTTGATGGAAGACCGCGTTCTGGTCTACGGCGACTGTGCAGTGAACCCGAACCCCAACGCAGAGCAGCTGGCCGACATCGCGAAGGCATCCGCGGAGACTGCACGCCAGTTCGGCGTGACCCCCAAGGTTGCTATGCTGTCCTACTCGACCGGCACCTCCGGCGCTGGCGCAGACGTGGACGTTGTGCGTGAGGCAACCGAGCTCGTGCGCGCATCGAACCCCGACTTCGCGGTCGAGGGCCCGATTCAGTACGACGCTGCATCGAACATGTCCATTGCGTCGACCAAGCTGCCCGGCAGCGAGGTCGCTGGTCAGGCTACCGTGTTCGTCTTCCCCGACCTGAACACCGGTAACAACACCTACAAGGCTGTTCAGCAGTCTTCGGGTGCTGCCGCTGTGGGCCCGGTTCTGCAGGGTCTGCGTAAGCCCGTGAACGACCTGTCGCGCGGTACCACCGTTGAGGACATCATCAACACCGTTGCGATCACCGCAATTCAGGCACAGAGCCTGTAAGGTGCACGCGGCGCTGTAGCGTGAAGGTTGCGGCGTTCCGTTGATATAGAAATCTCCCGCACTGGGGGGCATGCCTTGGAGGTGTGCTCCACCCGGTGCGGGAGATTTTTTGTAATTACAGGGATTTCTTTTGGGGCCGCTCCCCCGGTTAGTCTTTGCGGCGGTCGGGATATGCTCGGTCGAGGCGCACATAGTTAATCACGCCAAGAACAGCCATACCCACGGCGGTCAGAACCGAGTCGAGGGCGGGCGGGAAAAGCCAGGTGAGCCCCGCCTCCACGGTGTAAGCGATGAGGCGGCAGACAAGGTAGGTGCACACCGCCACGAAAAGCGCGTAGGCGACGATGATGCCGACCGGGCGGGGCTCGTAGCCTTCTCGCCGGGCGCGTAGAGCGGCACCCAGCGCGTTACCCAGGTACAGGGCGAGAGCGCCGACGACGAGCGCGGCGGTGAGGGCACCGTCAAGGAGCGTGCGCGGGGTCAGCGGTGCGGTGCCTGCCTCAGAGAAGAGGTTGAGGATGCGCACCGCGGCGTAGGCGTAGCAGAAGATGACTGCCGCGCGGATGGTGAGGGGTAGGTTAGTCCAGAAGGTTTTCATGCGGCCCCTTTCGAGGTGGAGGGCGGGCTTCTGTCTGAGTGTTACCCCAAGGATACCTAAGAACGCCGGCCTGTGATGCGAATCAATAGCATTGTGGCTGGTGAAAGTTGTGCATGCGGGTGCCGAACTTTGCACCGAATTTATGCGCCGAGAAGCCACATGTGTTTCGAAAAGCAACATGTTACGTGGCTTCTCGAAACACATGTGGCTTTTCGAGGAAAGGCGTATGGGGGGCCTCCAAGATTTTTGTAATTACAGGATTCCACCACCCCTCCCCCGTGAACCGGTGACCACCCAAGCAGCAGCAAACCGCCCGTGCTGCTAGGCTGCTGCTATGGACAACAACTCAACGCCCTCACTGCCGGACCTCGTTCTCCCGTCCGTGGTGACGACCCTCAGCCTCCCGAGCAAACACGCCGCAACTGACATGCGGCTCCCCCACGCGTGGCTGCTACGTTCCGTTCCCGACGAAGAGAACCGAAGCGCCGCCAGCGGCAAAGTCTACGATGACGCCTTGGAATTCCGTTATGTCTACGACTCGAAAGTTCCCAACCACAAGAACGTTCGAGAGGGCGACTTCGTGCTGATTCGAGATAATTCGATTCTTCTCGGATCAGCCGTTATCCGAAAAATTGAGTCATACGAAGCTGATAAGGTCATGACTTTTTGCCCCCGCTGTGGAAGCAGCCGCATCACCTTCAAATCCGATGGGCTGTGGCGTTGCGATGGGAAGTGTCTGAGGAGAGACAATCTCAAGCCCGAGCAGCGTCTGCATAAGAATCCGCCGCAGAAAGCCGAGAAGGTTCAGCGGTTCATTGCCTACTACGGTGATACCTGGACTGAGCTTATCGGTGCAGCAGATAAGGATTCTTTCAAAGCGCTGAGCGTACCCGGCAAATACAACACTCAGAACAGCATTGTTGCCCTCGATACCGCGAAAGTCCTCACCTGGCTTGAAAGCCTGAACACTTCGGGTATTCACCAGCTCAATCTTGGTGAGGCCCGCGGGATTCCCGTGAATCCTCGCGGCGGTTTTACGATGCGCACCGTCAAGGCTCGCAATGGCCAGCCGCAGTTCCGTCAGGAGCTGTTGAACCGCTTCGGAAGCATGTGTGCGTTTACGGGCGCTTGCCATACGGCGGCGCTGGATGCGGCACACCTGTACAGCTATGCGCGCGAGGGTGAGCACCGAGTGGATGAGGGTCTGCTTCTACGCAAAGATCTGCATAAGCTCTTTGATAGTGAGCTGGTGGGTGTGAGCTCTTCGCGGACTCTTCTTCTACACCCCGGTTTGGGAAATACGCAGTATCAGTCGTTGGCGGGTGCCCGCCTGAAGGTTGAGTTGCCTAACCGAGCTCTTGAGCTGTTGGATGAGCACCGCTCAAGTCTGAGCTGGCTTGATGAGGCGCTGGTTTAGGCCTGCTCTGGTTTAGGCCGCCGGGCATGCAAAAGGAGGTGCAGTAGCTTTCGGGCTACTGCACCTCCTATGCGTTTTACTGGTTATGTCTTACTGGTTGTGTCGGCGGGCGATAGCCTTACCGATTTCGTGCGGGATACCCACCACGAGGGCGTTACCCATACAGAAGGCACGGTTACCGTCACTCATGCCGGTGTCAGTCCAGCCGCGGGGGAAGCCCTGCAGCTGATCCAGTTCATCGGGAACGAGACGGCGGTACGCACCGGAATCACCAATCACAACATGCTTGAAGCGGGAGGCTCCCGAGCCTCCTTCGCCGGTCAGGATGGTACGCGCCGGGCGGTCGAGCGGGTCAGGGAAAGACATTGAGCCTTCGGTGTAGAAGTATTCAAAGCCGCTTGCCTTATTGATACGCTTTTCCTTCTTCGCACCCTTGAGGTACTCCCAAGAAGGTACCTTGTCAGGGGCAATAAAGAACTGTTCCGGCACCTCAGAGTCAGGAAGAACTACGTCACCGAGCGTCTTAAATTCGCCGCGGTAATCGGGCTCTACCTTGCTGGTGAGCACGGTGCCGTTCTGCATGACACCGGCAATCTGGAAGGGTGAGGTCTTAGCACCGATTCCGAAGTGTTCCGTCTCGTAGTAGGGGTCATCGGAGATGGTGAACTCATCGGCCTCATTGAGCTCTTCGAAGACGGAGAGAAGACCCTCAGATTCTGCAGTTTTGACCGGGAACGCTTCTGCCAAAACACCGGTGTGGGTGATGCGGCGCGACAAATCCCATTCGGGGGCGTTGTGTTCAGCGTAAATGTAGACGCGCTTACGCTTCTGCGGGTGGCCGTACTCTGCCGCGTTGATAACGCGCCATTCGACGCTGTAACCGAGCGCGTAGAAGCAGGAGAGCATAATGGCGAAGTCGCGCCCTCGCTGCTTAGCGGGCGACTTCAGCAGGCGGTCAACGTTCTCCAGAACAACATATTTGGGGGTCTTAAGTTCGAGCGCTCGGTGAATATCCCACCAGAGCACGCCCTTCTTACCTTCAATGCCGTGCGACTGCGAAAGGGGCTTGGTGACCGAGTAATCCTGGCAGGGGAAGCCACCGCAGAGCAGGTCAGCATCGGGAATTTCGTAGAGGCCCGCCTCCACGTCATCAAGTACGGCGTGGATGTCGCGGTTTTCGAGGTTTGCTTCTTCACCGAAACGTTCCTGATAGCAGCGTGCCGCAAACTGGCGGCCAACCGTTCCCGGGGGCTCCCACTGGTTCGCCCAGACAGTCGTGAAGGGGCCCGCGGAGGGCAGGGTCATGCAGTTGGCGTTATAGCCTTCAAATCCTAAGCGGAAGCCACCTACACCGGCGAAAAGCTCGATAACTCGGATAGGCTGGCTACTGCTGGTGGTTTTCTGATCCATGAGTCAGTAGTCCTTATAGTCCTCTGTAAATATATTCGAATACTAATACTATAACATAGAACAGCTATTCAGATCAAGTGGATTCGGGAAAAGCCAGTGACGACCTAAAGAGCGCAGCTGCCGTATCTGACGTAGCATGAGAGCAAGAAACAGCACCGCCGCCACCCCTCTACTTCCGGAAGGAACACCGACCATGGGCCTTTTCGATTACGACAATTCGAGCATTGATAGCATCCTCAAATACACAGCGGAGAATCTCGTTGGTCGCTCACTCTATGACCTCTTGGAGGAGTACCAGAACTCCGAGTACAAGACCTATGAGGATAAGAAAAAGGGCACTCCCTCAACGACTACTCACAAGGAAATTAGCAAGCTCTCCAAGGGAATCTACGGCAGCCTCGTTGAAAAGCTGTCCTATGGGATTGACCCCAATAATTCCCCGGACCCCGATATTCCCGCGGCAAGGGTCGAAATCAAAACGACCCCTTACCGAGTGAACGCGAACGGCACTATTTCCGCCAAAGAACGCCTAGTCCTCAGCATGTTTAATTTTCATGAGGAAAACCTAGACGATTTTTATCAGACGCACCTTTGGCATAAGTGCCAAAATATTTTGCTTCTGTTTTATAAATATCAAAAGACTCGCGATATTTTGAATAATATCACCGATAAATTTTTCCTTTTCGACTGGCCCGAAGAGGATATGCCGACCATTCTCGAGGACTATAAACGTATTACCCAGAAAGTCCTGGAGGGACGCGCGCACGAGCTTTCCGAATCTGACAGCATGTATCTTTCGACCTGCCGCAAGGGTGCCGGTAAAGACAAGGATCGCACTACTCAGCCCTATGGCCCTGAGTTGGCCAATAGGCGCGCCTGGTCGCTAAAGAGTAGCTACATGACGACTCTCCTCCGCACCAAGGTTTTCAGCCAGGAGGAACAGGAGAGTATCGCTCGCGCAGCACAAGACACTTCTAAGCCTTTTACCCAGATTATTGAAGAAAAGCTTCTGCAGTACCGGGGCCAGAGCGAGAAAGAACTCTGTAAGAAGTTTGACGTTAACTTTAACGCCAAGGGCCGCAACAGCACTCTTGTGAGGAAAATTCTAGGCCTTTCCTCGGATATTGACAGTACTGCCGAATTTAAAAAGGCAAACATGAATATTCGCGCTATTCGTGTTGATAAAAACGGGCTCCCTAAAGAGGATTCTCCTTTTAAGAACTACCGTTTTATTGAACTGGCGAAGGAAGAGGAGTGGGAAGAGTCCCATATTTACGCCGAGATTTTCTCAAGGAAATTCATGTTCGTTGTTTTCCGAGAGAATGAATCCGGTGATTTCTGCCTGGATCAGATTAAGTTTTGGGGTTTCCCTGAGCCCCTAGAGCCTGAACTGATGAGGGTATGGCAAGAGACGAAGGAAATCATTAATCGAGGTGTTGAGCTAACAGTCAAGCCGAATGGTGAGGATGGCTTTAAGGTCTCCACTAACTTCCCGCAGAGCAAGGTGAACAAATACCTCTTTACGAAGGTTCACGCCTCCCAAACCTACTACGAAGTTAAACCTGGCGAGTTTGTCGGAAAAGGCAAGCTCAAGGATACCGACGAGTTACCCGACGGTAGCCGCATCACGAAGCACTCCTTCTGGCTGCCCAAGAAATTCGTTCAGCAGATTTTGCGCGGCGAATGGGACTAATAACCGAATGTAAATAACCGCAGCAAGCGGCCCCGGATGCGTGTGCGTCCGGGGCCGCCTGCTTTTTAGACAGAGGTTTTCGATAGGTTAGTGTCTTTGGTCGTAGTTAAAAGCCATGGTCGAAGACGCTAAACCATGGCACAAATTCTGCATACGCTGCACCTCCGCGGGAGCAGAGATATTTGATGCATAAAACATTGAGAAGCCCGAATAATGACCAATCACCGCCACCACCCTCAAAAGAATGCAAACGACCGCAAACATGCGGTAGGGTGGTAACTGTAGTGCTCCACAGCGCATTGATGCGTTTGTTGGGCGCTACGGGGCTGTTTTCTTCCGGTGGTCAGGTACGACCCACAAAAGCAGCCCGACTAGTAACTAGATAACACACCATCACCGACGATAGGAGCGTAT
>NZ_KV830305.1:1541724-1543452 GCF_001836735.1 Rothia sp. HMSC061D12
TAGGAGCGTATCTTCTATGGATTCGACCATTCTCAATCGCCGCACCCTGCTGGGCAGCGGTGCACTTGTGAGCCTTGGCGCTCTGCTTGCGGCGTGTGGCCAGCAGGCAAATAACGAGGCGTCAGCCGCCGAATCCGCTGCACCGAGCGAGACCGCTGCGGCTTCGACTGTAGCATCTGACTCGCCTTCGGCTAGCGCGACCCCGTCTACTGTCCGCGGCTACTCGGGCGGATCAAAGGCACCCGACGGCGAGTACCGCCCGGCGGATAAGTACGGTCCGGCACAGAATGTGCCGAAGCCTAACGTTCCGGAGGACGGCTACAACGAAAAGTCGTTGGAAGGCATGCGCAAGACGATGGATGCCTGGATCTTGTGGGGTAATTACGGTACTCAAACTGGCGATTACTCGATGGCTTTCAAGTTCATGTCCCCTACTTTTGAAGACGAACGTAAGGCCTATACAGGCGTCGAGGACCTGTACAAAAGCGGCGGATGGGTTATTGGTGGTATAAACCATTATCTTGCTGACGGTAACCCCTGGTCGGAAGATGGTGAAACCTACTTTTGGAAGGCTTACCGCGAGTGGGATTACGAAATCTATGTTGAATCCGATGGTAGCTGGCGCAAATGGAGTAATGACGATAAGACCGATGACACCTTTAGATTTGAGCTGAAGCACAACGGGCAGAAATGGGAAATTATGAATTATGAACCTGTTGAGGATTAAATATAATGCGGACTCATAAACTAATTGGATCTCAGGTTCTCGCTCTGATAATTTTGATTTCTTTACATACTCCTGCAACGGCAGAAGTGAAAACCCATGAATGCTCCTCCGACAATAGCGCAAAAATCTGTCAAACGCATAGAAGCCCTAAGAAGAACAACAAACATAGTAGTACTTCATCCGGTGAAGACAATAATATTGTTACAGAAAATAATACATCAGGATCTCAGAATCAGAATTCAGATACCTACACCTCCAAAGGTGCTAACGGCATGACCGTAATTCGTTCCAAGAGTGACTCTAACATCCTTGGCTGCGTAGGTAAGGGCGGAAAGATTGGAAACGTAAAACTCAACAATCTCATTGTTCGTGACGATGGGACCTACATTGATGGTGGCTTTGGTAAGTATAGCCGCACCTCAGAAACCTGTGTTCCCGAGGATACCCGCACTCTCACCAGCGCCGACAGCCCGGGTCCCACCGGCCCGACCTACGAAGAAGTCATGGAGGAAATCCGCCATGCAGCAGAATCGCTAGAGCCGGGCAAGCCGACCCTGCACCAGTCCTACAACAACCCCGCAGGCACTGGCCGAGCAGAAGGCGACCCCAACGTCTACAAGGGCGACCAGATCAACTTCTACGTCGATGACGGAGGCCCCTACCGCCTCGAAGCAGACATGCTCGCAGGACACGTCGAAATTGAGCTCATGCCCTCCTCGTACGTCATCGAGTACGGCAATGGTGATACTGCCACTAACTACACGGCAGGCAAACCGGTTACCACCTACCCTCGTGAGCGTCCGCGTGAGACCGCTACCAGTTACGCCTACCAGCGTTCCGGTAACTTCCACGCCTATGCGACCGTGCACTATACGGCTCGTTTCCGTGTGGACGGCGGCCCGTGGCAGATGATGGAGGTGACCCCGCAGGCAACCAGTGACCCGCTGCTGATTCGTGTCTGGTGGGTTGACGTGGGACGCGTAGCCGGTGACTGCAGCTAC
>NZ_KV830305.1:1543552-1597737 GCF_001836735.1 Rothia sp. HMSC061D12
TGACTGCAGCTACGACGACACTCGCTGGGGCTGCAAGAACGACCCAACGATGGGCAAGAAAGATAACCCGAACCCGCGCCTGCGTAAGGCCGATATTCGCACCGGTCAGCGTTGGCATCTGAACGACAATGGTGACGGGGATACGGAGTATTCGCTGCACCGCGACTGGCCCGACATGTAAATCAGCCCCGTGGGTCTTATGCTGAGAAGCCACATGTGTTTCGAAAAGCCACTTCTTTGGTGGCTTCTCGAAACACATGTGGCTTTTCGCCGTTCATAAGGGAGGACCGGGGGAACTTTCGATAGGTTAGTGTCTTCGCCGCGGGTCTTTAACCCGCGTTAAAGTCACTAACCTATCGAAAGGGCCGTAACCTATCGAAGAATCCCCCTATCGACAAGCCCCTCCCCGACTAGCCCGCATCCTCACCGCGTAACAACTCGTAACACCCCCTTGCAGTATACCCCCATAGGGTATATACTGGAGCCATGGAAACCACCAGCAACCAGTGCTGCCACAGCACATCCGCCCAGATCAGCACCGCATCCGACGCACCCGCCAAGGAACAGTCCGAGGCGCACACCGGCGCATGCTGCAGCGGCGAGACACCCGAAACCCAGCACGGTTACGCCTCCAATAAAGAGGCGCACCTCAAGCGCCTGCGCCGCATCGAAGGGCAGGTCCGCGGCATCGCCCGCATGGTCGATGAAGACAAGTACTGCATCGACATCCTCACCCAGGTTGCCGCGGTCTCCAAGGCGCTCCACGCCGTCTCCCTGAACCTGCTCGAAGAGCACATCGGCCACTGCGTGACCGGCGCCGCCGTCGAATCCGAACGCACCGGCGACCCGACCATCGCAGAGGCCAAGGTCAAAGAGGCAACCGCCGCGATCTCCCGCCTCATGCGCAGCTAAACGCCCCGCTCCTAAACACCGGGCGGACCCAAGTTTTCAACCCATTACCGAAAGGAAATCATCATGAGCACCACCACCGTTAAGGCAACCGGCCTGACCTGCAACCACTGCGCTATGAGCGTCAGTGAAGAGGTCAGCGAAGTTCCCGGCGTGACCGGCGTGACCGTGGACGTCGTCAAGGACGGCGTCTCCACCTTGACCATCGAGCACGAGGGCACCCTCAACACCCAGGCTGTCGCGGACGCTATCGTGGAGGCTGGCTTCACCCCCGCCATCTAGCGCGGCAGCCGGCTCGATTAGGAGTCATCATGGCTTACCCTCCGCAGTACATTGCGATGGTTGTTGGCGCGGTTCGCACCCTTGTCGGCACCGAAAACATGCACCTGCGCGACGCGATCACTCGCGTGGCCAGGCAGATGAATCTGGATGCGGCGCTGGTCGATTCGTGGGTGAAGCAGAGCCCCGAATATACGGCACGTGAGGATGCGCCCGGCGCCGCGCGACGTAGCGGCACGAGCGCGAATAAGCGTTCCGCCGAGCACGAGCAGGGCGTGAAGGCGCGTGAGAAGGCGAACGTTTCGCCGTTCCCGCGGGCTGCCGTGAAGCGTGCCTACGGTGTGTCTGATCGTGGCGCGAAGGTGACCGGTATTCGTCCGCATACGAGCAGGCCGGATGGTCTGCCCGGCGACCACTGAGCCGCCACAGCCTTACTCCCACCGTAGCTTTCGCCCTCGCGCGCGTTCGATGCCGCGTCCCGATACTGCACCATACACCGTCCGGGGCGGGGTCCTTCGGGGCCCCTCCCCCGGCTTGGTGTACCTTTTTTCTACCCTCCCGTTTTTGAGTTTTGAGGAAGTATTGTGTCTTCTACACAGCCTTCAACAAGCACCCGTGAGCCCTCATCACAGAGTGAGCGTTCTCTTTTTAATTCCACCGGAACGACCGTAAAATCAACGGAGTCAACCCGAATCATCCACGTGGATATTCAGGGTATGACCTGTGCATCCTGCGTGGGTCGTGTGGAGCGTAAGCTCCGCAAAATCCCCGGTGTTGACCCGGCAGTGAACCTGCCACTGGAGTCGGCGCGCGTCATCGTACCTGAGGGCGTGAGCGACGAGCAGATTGTTGAGACCATCAACAATGCCGGCTACACGGCGCACCTTAAGAACGGGCCGCGTGCGGGCGCTGGAACGAACACGAACGCATCCGGCGGCGGCAACCATCACAGCACTCCGAGCATGAATGGCGGCTTCACTGACCGCATTATTTATGCGGCGATTTTGGGTGTGCCGATTTTCTTGATTTCGATGTTCCCGTCGTTCCAGTTCCCGAATTGGGGTTGGGTTGTGGCGGTTCTGACGGCGCCGGTTGCGTTTTGGTGTGCTGCGCCGTTCCACCGAGCGGCGCTTATTAATGCGCGTCATGGCTCGTCCACGATGGATACGCTGGTGTCTCTCGGCGTGGTGTTGGCGTATTTCTATTCGCTGGCGCAGCTGCTCATGAACCCGGCGTTGACGGCGCATGTGCATCATGCGGGCGGTAGTTTCTGGTCGATGTTTACCGGCAACCATGCGCCGCTGTATTTTGATTCAGCGTCCATGGTGACGCTGTTTCTGCTGATTGGTCGCGCGATTGAGCACCGTACTCGCGATCGTTCTTCGGAGGCGCTGCGCACCCTGCTGAGTATGGGTGCGAAGGAGGCGACTCTGCTGCGCACCGATAAGCAGGGCGTGACGAAGCAGGTTCAGGTTCCGGTGGAGGACCTCATGCCGGATGACCTGTTCTTGGTGCGCCCGGGCGAGAAGATTGCCACGGACGGCGTGGTGGTTGAGGGTTCGTCCGCGGTGGATGCGTCCCTGTTGACGGGTGAATCTGTGCCGGTTGAGGTGCATCCGGGTGATGCGGTCACGGGTGCGACGGTGAATACGTCTGGTTCGTTGACGGTGCGTGCAACCCGCGTGGGCGCTGAGACGACTCTGGCGAAGATGGGTGAGCTGGTGGCGAGCGCGCAGGAGACGAAGGCTCCGATTGCTCGCCTGGCGGATCGTGTTTCTGCGGTGTTTGTGCCGGTGGTTTTGACGATTTCGGCGCTGACTCTGGTCGGTTGGTGGCTGATTTCCGGTGACGGTGCGACGGCGTTTAATGCGGCGGTGACGGTACTGGTGGTGGCCTGCCCGTGCGCCCTGGGTTTGGCGACCCCGACGGCACTGCTGGCGGGTACGGGGCGCGGCTGGCAGCTGGGCATTTTGATTCGTAATGCGCAGGTGTTGGAGGCGACGAGCACGGTTGATCGCGTGGTACTGGATAAGACCGGTACGGTGACGACTGGTGAGATGTCTGTGGCGTTCTACGGTACGTTTGGTGACTATGAGTCGGCGGGTGACTTGTCCGGTATTTCGCCGGAATCCACCGGTTCCAAGAATGAACGTTCCCTATCTGTTCTACGTGATGCTGCCGCCGTGGAGGCGCTGAGTGAGCACCCGATTGCCCGCGCGATTGCCGGTTTTGCCCGTGAGCAGGGCATGCTGGCGGAGGGCGCTTCGGCGCCGAGCGTGAGCGGCTTTGAGGGTGTTCCCGGAGGCGTGCGCGGCGTGCTGAGCGGCGCGGGTGAAGGCGCTGAGAGTGGTGCCGAGTATGGTACCTCCCAGCTGGTTGTTGTGGGTACTCCCGAGTACCTGCAGGCGGCGGGTGCGCAGCTGAGCGAGGCTCAGTTGGCTCTGCTGGATCAGGCTCGCCGGGCGGGCCTAACGACCGTGGTGGTTGCCCGCGGCGAGGCCCCTGATGAGGCCCCGAGCAGCACCTCCGCTCTGCAGCCGGTCGGCATGATTTCGGTTGCCGACACCCCCAAGCCGGAGGCGGCAGAAACCATGGCGCAGCTGCGTGAGCTCGGCCTGGAGCCGATCCTGCTCACCGGTGACGCCCCGCAGGTTGCGCAGGCGGTTGCCTCGCAGGTCGGTATTTCGGCTGAGAACGTGTACGCCGGCGTGACCCCCGAGGGTAAGTCGCAGGTGGTGCGCCAGCTGCAGGAGGCCGGTCACCGCGTGGCGATGGTCGGCGACGGCGTGAATGACGCCCCGGCGCTGGCTCTTGCTGAGCTGGGCATTGCGATGGGTTCGGGCACGGACGTTGCCGCGGAGGCCGCCGATATTGTGCTGACCCGTTCGGATGTTGCTTCGGTGGTGACGGCACTGCGTCTCTCCCGCGCTACGCTGCGCACCATTAAGTCGAACCTGTTCTGGGCGTTCGCCTACAATTCGGTGGCTGTTCCGGTTGCCGTGGCGGGCCTGCTGAACCCGATGATTGCGGGTGCGGCAATGGCGTTTAGTTCGGTGTTTGTGGTGCTGAATTCTATGCGTCTGACGGCGTTTAGGAAGTAGCGCTCTGCCGTTATACAGAATGAATCGCTGCGCGCGATTTCAAACGAAAATTTCAAAAGCATATCTCACCGTGCTTTTTGCACGGTAAAAGATATAAAGAAATGCACCGCCCGTGTAAAGGCGGTGCATTTCTTTATATTTAGTTTTCACGGGCGGCGGCTTGAACGTCTAACTTGAACACCTAGCTTGAGCATCCAGCACAAACATCTAGCGCAAACGCCCCACCCGATAGCCCGAGCTAACAGCCCGGCAGAACCTAGGCCCAGGTGACCAGGTCCTCGATGGAGCGGCGGCTCTTCGGTGCGATTTCGTGGGCACGGTAACCGAAGGTCACAGCCACGGACACACCGAACTCTTCCGGGTCGAACAGGCCAGCGGAGGCGAGCAACTCGTTCACTGCTTCGTAGTTCATACCCTCAATGGGGCAGGAGTCGATGCCGAGCATTGCGGCGCCGGTCATCATGTTGCCCAGGGCAATGTAGGTCTGCTTGGACGCCCAGTCGAAGAGCGCGCGGTCGCTTTCCAGGATCTTCATGTCGTTCTTCTGGAAGCTGCCGTAGCGCTCGAGTGCGGCCTCCATCTGCTCCTCGGTGAGGTTGCGGCCTTCGAGGGTGCGGCGCATCCACGGGGTGTCGTAGCGCAGGCCCTTCTTCGCCAGCAGTACGACCAGGTGGCTTGCGTCGTCGAGGGCGCCCGCCATGCCCCAGGCGATCGGCTTGAGCTTTTCGCGCAGTTCGGGGTCCTGGATGACCAGGAACTTCCACGGCTCGGTGCCGACGGAGCTGGGCGACAGGCGCGCAAATTCGAGGATTGCGGCGAAGTCTTCGTCGCTGACGCGGCGGTCGGGGTCGTAGGCGCGGGTTGCGCGGCGGCGGGCGAAAATTTCGAGGGCTTCTTCGCGGGTTACGGTCACGGTTTCATCCTTTGCATGAGGGTTTCAATATCCTGTCATGCTACACCTGCGGAGGGTGCGGGTGGCGGAAAATGTGGTCAGTTACGCCCGCAGGAAATACGCCCGCGAGCGCCGGGGTCGTATTGCCGGTGTCATGTTACCGGGTGTAAGAATCCGATGGGCTGGTACCCCGAGCACCCCCTATGATGCCCCTACTCGGCACCCGCCTTCATCCACACATCCGAGGAGGCGCGGCGACCAAAAATGACCGCGCGGATTCCCTGGAAGTACAGAATATACGCCGCCCACAAGCCGCAATACCCGGCGAGCGCATCCATGGTGCCGGCGCCAACAGCCCAGTGCAGGCCGAGCATGACCGGCACGTACATAACCAGCATGATGAAGCAGCCAATCGCCAGGTATTTCACGTCCTGCGCGCCCATGAGGATGCCGTCCAGGGTGAACACGTACGCGGCGATGGGCTGGCCGAGCGCAATGATGACGGTGGCGATGGTGAAGAGGAACGCCACCTGCGCGTCCTGCGTGAACATCCAGGAGCCGAAGAAGCCGATAAGCGGGCAAATCAGGCCGGTGATGACGCCGTAGATGAGGCTCATGCGGAGCAGCCGGTTTTTCAGCTGACGCACCTTCACGCGCTCGGATTCTACGTTAAGGTCGCGTTCGCCGAGTTCCTTGCCGAGTAGCGCCTGGGCGGCGATGGCAAGGGAGTCCAGGGCGTAGAGGAAGAGGTTAAATACGCCCATGCCGAGCTGGTAGGCGGCGGTGTGTTCGGTGCCGAATCGCGCCACGACGAACACGGTCAGCAGGGAGGCGATGCGCATGGACAGGGTGCGCAGCATGAGCCAGGAGCCGAGCGAGAGCACCGAGCGCATGCCGGTTACGTCGGGTGCCCAGCGGACGGCGTGTTCGCGGGTGCCGCGCATCATGACCGCCCCGAGGGCGGCAGCCATGCCCCACTGGGTGAGGGAGGTGCCGGTCGCCGAACCGGCAACGCCCCAGCCGACCGGGTAGATGAGCAGCCAGTTCAGCACAATGTTCACGAGCGTGCCGACCGTGGCGACTTTGAGCGGGGTGACGGTGTCTTGCAGTCCGCGGAGCGTGCCGACCTGCGCGAGGATAATCATCATCGGCGGGATGCCCCAGAGTGAGTGGTGCAGGTAGTCGAGGGCGTAGCTCATGGTTTCGTCGGTCGCGCCAAGGCCGCGCAGCAGCGGGTCTGCGAAGGCGTATCCGGCGATCATGAGGAGCATGCCGAGGCCGAAGGCGACCCACACGCCGTCCACGCCGATCTGCCAGGCGCGGCGCAGGTTCTTCTCGCCGAAGGCGCGCGCCACGGCGGGCGTGACGGAGTAGGCGAGGAAGTTCATGAGGCCCACGACCGTGGTGACGAGCGTGGCGGCAATGCTCATGCCCGCAAGTTCTGCCTTGCCGAGTTGGCCGATGAGGGCGGAGTCGGTGAGCACGAAGATGGGTTCGGCGATGAGCGCGCCGAAGGCGGGTACGGCGAGCGCGAGGATGCGCCGGTTCAGCGAAGGCTCGGCTGTGTTCACGGCGGCATTCGCGCTGGGGCTCGCGGCAGTATTCGCGGTATTCTTCGCGGGCGCGCCGGACGCAGTGCTACCGGGTTCAGTATTCTGATGCTTCTGTGTGCTCATTCCTCTAGGCTACTCCCCGCCGCCGCGGCGGGTGCCTGCGCGCGGGGCGGGGTGCACTCTGCGAGATGGGCGTGCGAGATGCGCGGTTAGGCGCCTCGGCCGCGCAGTTCGTCGAGGGCGCGGCGTTCCTTCTTGGTGGGGCGGCCGCTGCCTCGTTCGCGTTTGGCGACCGGAGGCATGGAGAGGTAGGCGGGGCGCGGGCCGGAGAGGTCCTCGTAGCAGGTGACGGCGATGGGTGCGCCTACGCGTTTGACGAGGAGTTCTTCGACTTTGAAGACGCGTTCCCAGCCGGGGTAGCGGACGCGCACCACGTCGCCTTTTTTGAGTTTTTGGGAGGGTTTGGCGGGGGCGTCGTTGACGCGCACGTGGCCGCCTTTACATTCGTCGGCGGCGAGGGAGCGGGTTTTAAAGATGCGCACCGACCAGAGCCAGAGGTCGAGCCTGGCGCTGGTTAGTGTGGTGGTGTCTTCTGCGGTCATGTGTTCATTGTGGCGCGAGGCGGGCGGGGCATCAAATCAGGTGCGTCCGCCTGCGATTCCTACCCCTCCGCCGTTTTCACAGTGATTCCGCCGTATTTTTGCCGTGGTTTCGGCGGGGTTCCATCATGGCTTCGCCGAACCGCTCCGCAACCGGCACCAAACCCGCCATGCGGCAGAAAATTTTCTATTGCACGCACCAGCCTGTTGAGCGCAAACCCGCATCCACTAGGGGTATTGTTAAGTCACCTTCTCAAGAAGTGTTCTCAAGGCCACTAGTTCACGTGGTCTACGGGGGGGGTTGTGGCCGCGACGCCACGGGCTCCCCGTAACAGATTGGATATACACCATGTCAGCTTTGAAAAAGCTTCTGGCGGCTGCCCTCATCAGCACTGTGCTGTCCTCTTGCTCTTTTGGTCCCACGTTGGAGAAGGATGAAAGCGCCCGAGCAATCTTCGACGTAGAAAATGACCAGGTGATCCTACCCCTGGACGCTTACAACACCGACGGCAAGGACGAATACTTCACCAAGGCCCTTGAGCTCGCCCGCAAAAAGTGCTTTGCCGAACACGGGCAGCACTACAAGATGTTTGTCCGCACCGAGGGGGCCGGCAGGAACTTCGGCAGGACCTACGGAATCTGGAACGTTGAGTACGCCCAAAAGTACGGCCTCCACAAGAGCGACGACTCGAATACGCTGGATCTGTCCTCCCCTGCAGCCTCCTCCGACCCCGGGAAGGATGTCAGCACCGAATGCTATCAGCGCGCCCACAATGAGATGAAGCAAATTGGAGAGTCACCATTCGGCTCCGCCACGTATAGGCGTGTGGAGACCGATGCTCGAAACGCCGCTGGGGATCAACAGCTCAAAAAATCCCTCGACGACGAGTGGAAGCGATGCGTCAAGGACAAGGGCCTCACCCCCGATAGTGAGATGACCGTCAAGGAAGAAAAGAACATTCCTCATAGCACCACCCCCTCAGAAGAGGAAATTCGAATCGCCACCATCCAGGCGCAGTGCAATCAGGATGTAGGCCGTTCGCAGAAGCTCTACGACCTAGAGGCGCAGTACCAGAAGCCGCTCGTCGCCAAGAACCAGGCAGCCCTGGAGAATGAACTCAAAGAATTCAAACGCCGGGACGAGCAGTTCAAACAGTACGTCCTCGACAACCAGTAACAGCGAATAACAGCCGGTAATAGTCGGTGTGCCGAAAGGGTGTGCGCCGTGTTCACTGAACACGGCACACACCCTTCTTGCGTTGCACCGGCTATGTTTTACCGGCTACATTGCGCCGGTTATCCAACCCGAGGCGGTTATGCCTTCACCGTTGCGGTGCGGCGCTCCTTGAGAGCCCAGCCAATCACGCCGGTCAGCAGACCGAACGCAATCCAGGAGCCGAGCACCAGCCACTGGTCGCTCGTTGTAGCCTCCGGGAAGTACGCAATCGAACGTAGCAGAGTCGATGAGGCACCCGGCACCATCATCTGACCAATCTGCCCCCACGCACCGGGCAGGAACACGCTCGGCATGCTGGCACCCGAAATCGGGTTACCAATGAACATGGTGATGACCGCGCCTACAGCGAGACCAATCAGCGGCGAAGACAGTGCACCCACACCCACAATGAAGAAGGCGGTCGCCAGGTAGGTAGCGCCGAACGCAGCCCACAGGGTTGCGAAGTCGCCGGGGATGATGCCGAACCAGACGTTCAGAATCAGGGCGGTCAGTGCACCACCGATGACGGAGTACAGGGTTGCGGTGGCGAAGCGGCGCCAGGTGCCGTTCACGCGCAGTACGGAGAAGGAACCGCCGAGAATACCGCCAATGACCAGCGGAAATGCGGAGATAGCGATACCGGAACCGGAGGTGTCGCTATCGCTCAGAGGCACCACCGCGGTGGTCTTCACGGTCATCGCGGAGGCCTGCTCGGCCTGCGCCTTCATCTGCTCCAGCTGGGCGGCAGCCTGCGCACCCTGCTCGCCGCCGGCCTGCACCGCCTGGGTGAGTGCCTCGGTCTTGGCGGTCAGCGCCTTCTGCTGAATCTGTGCGTTCAGCTGGGTGGCTACGCCGTTGAGCATCTGGGTTGCTGCGGCGTTTGCGGCGGGGGCGGTCAGCACCTCGGGTGCGGCGCCTTCGGTGAAGATGATTGCGCCGTAGGTTTCGCGCTGCTTGATCTGTTGCTCGGCCTCTTCGCGGGAGGATGCCTGCTTCAGCTCGAAGGTCTCGATGCCCTTGTCCTTGAGGGACTGTTCGAACTGGCTGACGGTCACTTCGGGGCCCGCGATGGAGACGGGCAGGTTCTTTGCCTCCATGGTCTTGGTGGGCCAGGTGAAGGCGAGAATAACAACCGCGACGATCAAGGATGCCAGCAGGGAGGTGCTGATGACCTTGATCCAGGAGGAACGGTCGGTGGTTTCTTGCGTGCTTGTTTCTGCAATGCTCTTTGCCGCGATCTTCTGGGATGCGGCAGCTTGGGTGGCTGCGGCGGTCACTGCTTCTGCGGTGACTGCGGTGGCAGTTTCGTTGTTCATGACAATCTCCAAACAAAATGCTTATTTCGTTTACGGTTTAGAACTCTACTCCTGGTTTTGCTCGCGCGCAAACAAAATAGCTATTTTGTTTGTAATGTCACAAAAAGAATTAGCATTGCGTTTATGCCTTCCGAGACCCAAACCCCCTAGACTGGAACCATGCCCCGACTAACAGACGCCACCAAAGCCGCCCGCCGAGCCCAAATCATCGAAGCCGCCATCGACTGCTTCCTCGACCACGGCTACACCAACACCTCCATGAGCGACATCATCAAAGCCTCCGGGCTGTCCTCCGGGTCCATCTACTCGCACTTCTCCGGCAAAGAAGACATCCTCATCAGCGCCATCAACGAGCGCCTCAACAACGTCAAGGAACTCTACGCCGCCCTCCCGGAAGGCGCAGGCCCCCAGGACATCCTCGAAACCATCTACACCAACCAGCTGGTCAACGAGAACTTCTCCGCCATGCTGCGCATCCGCCTCGAATCGCTCCACGCCCCCGAAGTCGCCAGGGCAACCACGGACATCATTCCCCTACTGCAGGGCATCATTACCCAGACCCTCACCCCCTGGGCGGTCGAACAGTTGAGCGTCCTGCACGAAATCGACCCCGACCCAGCGCAGCGCACCCCCGAGCAGGAAGCGCTCATCACCGACTACGCCCGCGACACCGCGGACGCCTTCATGATGGTCTTCCAGGGGTTTATGCTCCGCTCCTTCTTTGGCACCCCCGAGGAAAAGGAACACCTCTACCGCGTCGCTTTGGCGCTCCTTCCTGAGTAGTTGACCACCCGATAACCCCTAAAAATCACCCTCATAAGGTTGTCTTTTAGGTTTATAGGCGATTTTTGGGCACTTTAGTGCCCCCACAGTCTGCAGGCGTAGAATCGAGGAACCATGACTGAATCCTGCACCCCCGCAACCCCCGAGCCGCGCGCCACCAACCCCGCCGAGCTGAAGAACCTGCGTGCCGCGCACGCCGACGAACTCTCCTCACGCACCCGTGCCACCAAGATTCCCGAGGACTCCTGCTCCCTCTACGACGACGAGGCGCTCGGCGGCACCGCCGGACGCGCCACCGCCTGGCTGGCACTCGAACACGTGGGGCAGTGGGGCCGTGACGTACTGGATGGCTCCGCACTGGGTGAGGAGCTTTCGGCGGCACTGGGCGAGGCAGTCTCGCAGGCTGGCCTGAAGTTCCTGCTGATCCGCCAGCCGGGCAGGGAGGGCCGCGTGCTACACGGCGCACCGGATGCATCCGGCGCACCGACCCACCGGGTGCTCTACGCGCTCTGCGCTCCAGGTGAGGAGAAGCTCTACTCGTTCAGCGTGAGCACCCCCGAGCAGCTCCTTGAACTGCCCCTGGACAACCCGCAGGAGTTGATTCAGGCGACCGGCGCGGAGCTCATGGACTCCCCCGCCATTCTCGTGTGCACCCACTCCAAGCGTGACCGCTGCTGTGCCCTGCGCGGTCGCCCCATTGCGGCGCACCTGGCGGATGTTCTGCCCGCGAACACGGTTTGGGAGTGCTCGCATACAGGCGGCCACCGCTTCGCCCCGGTCGGCATTATGCTGCCCACCGGCTACACCTACGGTCGTCTCTCGGAGCCTTCGGCGCTGGCGGCGTACCTGTCGCTGGCGGGTCGTTCTATTCCGTCCCTGCACGGTCTGCGTGGTCGCAGTACGGATACCCCGGTGGAGCAGGCGGCGGAGGTCGCGGTTCGCCTTGAATTGGAGAAAAAGGGTGAAGAAGTAACCTCTGGAGGTTTGGTTTCACGTGAAACATCGGTACAGGAGGCACTGAGCGTACTCCGCGAGGCAGGCATCAACCCCTCGGTAGACACTTCCGAACTCTCTATCGAGAACCCCACCATGGAGGCGGCGCTCACCTCCCACACCGACGGACGCACCTGGGTCACCTTCTTCGAGCGGGTCACCCTTGAGCCGCGCCCCAACTCGTGCGGCAAGGGGCCCTCGGATGCTTTCAGCCGCGAGCTGCGCGCACTGCGTCAGCTCTAAAACCCGCGCATGACTTAGACAGCACGGAGCCCCGGCGGGCACCTTCTCAGGTACCCGCCGGGGCTCCGCCATAACTAGTATTTCAGCCTACCCGGCAAACGGGTTCGGCGCGCCGATGTACTGCAGCTCGGTGTACTCCTCCAGACCCTCGGGGCCACCCTCGCGACCCACACCGGACTGCTTCACGCCACCGAAGGGGGCCGCCGCATTCGAAATGACGCCGGAGTTGTAACCGATCAGACCGAACTCCAGGCCCGCCGCCATGCGCGTAAAGCGCAGGTGGTTGCTCGTGTACACGTACGCCGCCAGGCCGTACTCGGTGTCGTTGGCGAGCTTCAGGGCGGTGCGCTCACCCTCCTCACCGTAGCCGCTGAACGTGGCAATCGGGGCGACGGGGCCGAAGATTTCTTCACGCCACACGCGCATCGAATCGGTCACGCCGGTCACCACGGTGGGGCGAATGAAGTTGCCCTTGTTGAGGTTCTTGGGCATGCCGCCGGTATCGCTCGGAACGTTCTCCTCAAGCTCGGGAATGTAACCGCCGCAGGCGAGGAGCGCACCCTTGCCCAGGGCGTCTTCCACCATAAAAAGCATGGATTCAACCGCTGAAGGTTGAATTAGCGGTCCGCAATCGGTTCCGTCGACCGTTCCGTCACCCACGACGGTCGCCTCCATGCGTTCCACGAAGGCGCGCGTGAACTCTTCGGCAACGTCCTCGTGCACGATGAATCGGTTGGCGGCAGTGCACGCCTCGCCCATGTTCCTCATCTTCGCCGCGTAGGCACCCTCCACGGCGGCGGGGATGTCCGCATCCTCAAAGACGATGAACGGTGCGTTGCCGCCCAGTTCCATGGAGGTGCGCAGAACGTTCTGCGAGGCCTGTGCGAGCAGGGTGCGGCCCACGGCGGTAGAGCCGGTGAACGAGACCTTCCGCAGGCGCTCATCGGCCATCAGGGCGGAGACAACCTCGCTGGTGCGGGAGGTGGTCACCACGTTCAGCACGCCGTCCGGCAGGCCCGCCTCGCGCATCAGGTCCGCGAAGTACAGGGAGCTGAGCGGGGTCAGAGAGGCGGGCTTGAGCACCACGGTGCAGCCCGCCGCGAGCGCCGGGGCGACCTTGCGTGCCGCCATGGCGAGCGGGAAGTTCCAGGGGGTGATGAGCAGGCAGGGGCCCACGGGGCGGCGCACGGTGGTGATCTGCAGGCCGGATTCGGGGGCGACGGCGGTGCGACCGAAGCTGCGGGCGGCTTCTTCGGCGTACCAGCGCAGGTAGTTCGCGGCGTAGGCGACTTCGCCGCGGGACTGGTCGAGGGGCTTGCCCATTTCGAGGGTCATGAGCCGGGCGATGACTTCGGTGCGCTGCGTCATGAGCGTGTAGGCGCGGTTGAGGATGTCGGCGCGTTCGCGGACGCTGGTTGCCGCCCATGAGGTGCGGGCGTCGCAGGCGGCGTCGAGTGCTTCGATGCCCTGTTCGACGCTGGCGTCGGCGACGTGCGCGAGGATTTGGCCACAGGAGGGGTTGTGTACGGGGAAGGAGCCGTTGTCGCCGGTGACCCAGCTGCCGCCGAGGAGCAGGTCGGTGGGCACGTAAAAGAAGGGGTAGGAGGGCCGCTCGTAGGGGTCGATGGGTTCGCGTTGCGGCATGTTGATGCTTTGCATGTGCGGTTCGGTGCGGCCGCGCAGCTGGGCGGACTTCGCAGCGGACTTTTCGGAAGTAGCGCTCTCTGGTGCCGTGTTTGCGGCGGAGCTTTCGGGTGAGGTGGTCATGGCGTGCCTTTCGGGTTGGGGCGGCCGGTGCGGTCGACTCTGACGCTTTTAATTCTAGTCCCCGTCCTCTCCCCTGCCCCGCACGCCTACACGTCCTCGCTCGCTCTCTCCCCGCCTTGGAAAGACCGCAGGCACGCCGAAGGGGGCCGCATCCATTACAGATGCGACCCCCTTCGGACCGGATTCTCGCTCGGTGCGTTGCTCAGCGCGCGAGCATCCTAGCTGGGGATTATGGAAGGCGTTGCCCGGAAGGGATGCTCGGTGCTACATCCGCTCTGCCCGGTACCCGCACCTTCACCGCTGAGCGGCGGTGAGGCGGGCACCTAGGTGGGTTAGGCCCACCGGTTCTCTCAAATCCAGGACTGACGCGCCTCGATTCGGGTCAGCTCCAGGGGACCGCCATCGTTGGTGCCGTGGAAGCGGCCGAAGTGTACGTACGGGCCGCGGTAGGCGCTGTGGTTGATGGGGCTGGAGTACTGGCCGTTGACGGTGTAGTAGAAGCTGTTCTTGTTCACCACAATCTTGCAGTTCAGTGCCTGGCCGGTGGTGACCTTCTGGCGCAGCTTCATGGTGTGCAGTACGCGCGGGCTGGTCTGGTTGGGTTCGAAGCAGAGGATCTGCGCTACGGAGCTGCCGCGGTAGTTGGGGCGGATGGCGAGCACGTAGGTGCCGTCTTCCTGGTTTGCGGCGAACTTCTTGCCGATGCCGAAGGGGCCGTCGTGTTCGCGACCGAAAGCGACGTAGCCGTAGTGGCCGTCCTGCTGCGGCAGTGCACCGGTCCACTTCATGGAGAAGTCGAGGGTGTACTTTTCGCGGGTGGTGTAGTTCGCCAGCGGGCCGAGCAGTACGGATTCGTCGTAGCGCTGGTTGTGCACGATGGCTACGCCGGTCAGGTCGGGCATGTCCGCTGCGACGGAGGGGTCGGCGGGCAGCATGCCGTGGGGACGCTTGCCGGTCTTGATCTTGACGCTGGAGTCGAAGGGGTCACCGATTACCCAGTAGGGGTCGGGGCACATGAAGCCCTTCACGCCCAGTGCCTTGTACTTTTCGTAGGCGGAGCGGCGGTGGATTTCCCAGACGATGACTGCCTTGCCGAGGCCGGTGAGGGCGCGTACGTTCTCCTCGCTCATGGAGCCCTGGGAAGCGCCGGTCGGCTTCTCGTAGTAGGGTACGCCGATGGCGTCCACGTTTTCGTGGCGTGCCATGGCGGAAATCTTATCGATGGGGTCGCCGCCGTCGAAGTAGCACCAGGTGGCGCAGCCTGCGGAGTTGGCAAGCTTCAGGTAGCGGGAGGTGGGTTTGAAGCCACCGCTGCCGTCGCGGTACATCTTGATGACGGTGCGGCGCTGCAGGCCGCGTTCGGTGATGAACTTGACGAGGCCTGCCTGTGCGGGGCCGTCCTTCGCTTCGAGGAACAGTACGACCTTCTTGCCGCCGACGGAGGCGTACTCGCCGCCTGCGGGTACGGCGTCAACCGCGGCGATGGCCTCTTCGAGGGTGGGGATGTTGTACAGGTCGGTCTTTTCGCCCAGGTTCTTGCGCATGTTGACCTTGTGCTGGCGCAGTTCGGCGAGGGTGTGGCCACGCACGTCCATGGACGCACCGGTGGTGCGCTTGATGTTGGTGTCGTGCATGCAGACGAACTGGCCGTCGCTGGTGGTGCGTACGGAAATTTCGACGGCGAGGGCGCCGCGGCGTACGGACTCTGCGTAAGCGTAGGCGGTGTGCTCGGGGCTGATGTTGCCGGCACCGCGGTGGGCGATGAAGAATTCATCGGTCTTGTAGAGCAGCTGATGTGCGGGGGAGCCGCTGTGTACTGCCGCGAGCTGTGCGCGGGTGCTGGCTGCGGCGTGGGCTTCGCCTGCCTGGAGCATGAGGGCGGCGGGTGCCAGTGCGGAGGCACCGATGAAGCCGCGGCGGCTCAGATTCTTAGAGGTCTTCGGGAATGCAGTCACCGTAGTGGTCCTTTTTCTTTTATGAGTTGAGCGTAATGTGTGTGGTTGTTCATTGAAGTTTTGGTTTATAGCTGAGGGTCCGGATTCTCTCAACTCAAACTACAACTCTATGTAGGATAACGATTTTTTATCGGTGATTCACTGCGTTTACAGGAAAATAGGGTATTATGTGCGCCTCATTCTTACCCGCTGTGTAATGCGGGTGAATGTGTTCCTCCTTTTCCGCCGCTTTTAATAGCGGCATTTCATGCGGCGTTAAAAAATTTCTCGTGTAACGAAAAAAGCCGCGCCCACAGCCCGATTGAGCCTGCAGGACGCGACCTTTTGCGTTGAAACATTTTTCGCGGGTTTTTCACCGCTGTTGAAGCTGAGCTATTTTCGCTGGTTCAGCTTACTTCTTGGATGCCTGAGCGACGCGGTCACCGGCTGCGACGGGGCGGCGTGCCTCAGAGTCCTTGGAGATGTTGAACTTTGCGGTGTTGGTGATCATCACCATGGTTTCCTTGGAGGGGATGCGACCCTCGATAGCTGCCCAGTCGACCTCGATGATGGGTGCGCCTGCCTCAACCTTGTCGCCTACGTTAGCGATCTTGGTGAAGCCTTCGCCGCCGAGCTCAACGGTGTCGATACCGATGTGGACCAGTACCTCGCCACCGTTTTCGGTGCGGAGCATGAATGCGTGCAGGGTGTCCTGAATCAGTGCAATGGTGCCTGCAACGGGTGCGACGATGGTGCCTGCGGTGGGGTTCACTGCGTAGCCGTCACCCATAACGCCCTGAGAGAAAACGGGGTCGGAGACTTCGCTCAGCGGCAGGTACTCGCCGGTAACAGGTGCGACGTAGACGTCTGCGGACGATGCTTCCTGTGCGGCAGCTTCCTTCTTCTTCTTGCCGAAACCGAACATATATGCTCCTTCTGGTCGTGTGGCGCTATGAATAGCGTGTATTTGTAGCGCTGATGCGTCCGCGTCGGATGCGGGCGTCGTTGCCTTCTTGGTTTCACACCGGGCGGCGCCTGCCTAAACGCAGGGTTCGCACACTCCGGTGCATATGCACTCAGAATACAACACCGAACCCCCTAGCTCACGAGCTGAGAGTCATTCGACTCGAATTCTGCAAATATTCCGCAAATCTGGAACTTCACATCACACTTCTGCACTCTTGAGGTCCCGAGTACACTTAGTGGAGGACTGGCACCTCTCCCCCGAGCCGGTGCCGATAAGAGAGAAAAGGTTGAAACTGATGACTGAAGCGGCTGAGACCGTTCTTGAAGTATTTATTCCGGGCCCCGGCGAGAACCCGGAGGACCCGCAGGATATGGAGCGCTCCATCTTCCTGGGTGCCGCGCAGGAGGCACTGGATTCGGGTGTTGAGATTGAGGTGTACTCCACCGACTCCTACCCGTCCGCGTTTGAAGAGTGCGCACCGGTTGCCGAGCAGATTGAGATGAACGGCCGCGAGGTTCTGCCGCTCATGCTGGTTAACGGTGAGGTGAAGGTGTCCTTCGCGTACCCGACCGCCGAGCAGATTAAGCGTTTTGCGCGCGCGCACCTGGCTGCCCAGCCGAAGGCGAACGCGGCAGCGGCTGCGTGCGGCCCCTCCGGTTCCCCGGCGGCGTCGATGATCCCGAACCTGAGCCCCCTGGCGGAGCCCGCAGGTTTCGCGGCAACCCTGGCGGGCAAGGCACCCCAGCCGGTCGGCGGCCCCGAAATTGGTAACCGCGTGAACCTCATGGGCGGCGACACCGGCGACGGTATTCCCACCTCCGGTTCGGTGGCTGTGAAGTCCGGCGGCTGCGGATGCGGTGGTTGCGGCTGCGGCGGCAAGTAAACCGCCCCTGCCGGCAATGAGCGCCCGGCTCACCCGGTTCTAGCTACATACACAAAGAGCGGTGCCCGCCTCCTCACATTGAGGAAGCGGGCACCGCTTTCGCTTAACGAAGCTTAGGTTCACACCCGGCAGCGACTATAGGCGCTGCGGCGGGCGAACAGTACCTTACTTGATGGAGGTACCGACGGAACCGAGCTGCTGGCAAGCCTCGACCACGCGTGCGGCCATGCCTGCCTCTGCAGCTGCACCCCAAACGCGGGGGTCGTAGGTCTTCTTGTTGCCGACCTCGCCGTCAACCTTCAGCACACCGTCGTAGTTGCTGAACATGTGACCAGCAACGGGGCGGGTGAATGCGTACTGGGTGTCGGTGTCGATGTTCATCTTGATAACACCGTAGGACACTGCGTCTGCAATCTCCTGCTCGGTGGAGCCGGAGCCACCGTGGAAGACCAGGTAGAAGGGCTTGTCGCCCTTGCCGTACTTAGCGCCGACCTCGGTCTGGATTTCCTTGAGCAGCTCGGGGCGCAGGTGAACGTTACCGGGCTTGTACACGCCGTGAACGTTACCGAAGGTCAGAGCAGCCATGTAGGTGCCCTTCTCGCCCAGGCCGATTGCCTCAACGGTCTTGATTGCGTCTGCAACGGTGGTGTACAGGGAGTCGTCGATAGCGCCTTCAACGCCGTCTTCCTCGCCACCAACGGCACCAATCTCAACCTCGAGAACGAGCTTTGCCTTGGAGGTACGCTCGATCAGCTCAGCAGCAATCTTCAGGTTCTCGTCCAGGTCGATTGCGGAGCCGTCCCACATGTGGGAGTTGAAGATGGGGTCTTCACCGCGAGCAACAGCCTTCTCGGACTCTGCCAGCAGGGGCAGAACGAAGCCTTCCAGCTTGTCCTTGGGGCAGTGGTCGGTGTGCAGTGCAATGTTCACGTCGTACTGCTTAGCAACCTCGCGTGCGTATGCTGCGAAGGCCAGGGAGCCAACGACCATGTCCTTCTTGGAAGCGCCGGACCAGTATGCTGCACCACCGGTGGATGCCTGGATGATGCCGTCCGAGCCAGCCTCTGCGAAGCCGCGGATAGCAGCGTTCAGGGTCTGGGAGGAGGTCACGTTCACTGCGGGGTACGCGAAGCCCTTTTCCTTCGCGGTCTGCAGCATTTCTGCGTAAACTTCGGGGGTTGCAATAGCCATATGCTGACTCCTTGGATAGATGCGACCGGTTACCGATGTTGGGCCGGTTCACCATTTTTTGTTGGCGCGCGAGACGCCTCCTACTCGCACTATTTTACCAAGATACGACTTATTTATCGTTAATTTTTTGTGGGTTTTTTTGGGTTTACTGCAGCGAAAGTTCCGCGAATTACCGCGGTAAAGTAGAGGTGTTAATGACTTGATGTCTTCTGTGCGTGCAGGCCAGCGTACACATGACCCGGACGCGACGAAAGGAACCTCCCAATGGACAAGGCGAGCGCTAAAAATAATCCGAAACAGCTCGACGCGAAGCGTGAGAAGCGTGCCCGTCAGGCGCAGCGTCGTGCTGAGCGTGAGCATCCGAATGCGGCGGCTATTGCGCCCGTGCGTGCCCAGTTGGATGAGGTTCTGGAGCGTAAGAGTCGGCATGTTTTGGGGCACGGCGATATGGCGAAATCCCTTGAGTTGATGGAGAAAATGCGTGATGAGGGGGCGAGCGACCATGAGATTGATGTGGCGCTTGCGGAGGCGAAGCTCCCCTCGGTCGTGCAGGTGGGTCGTAAGTCGTTGATGCGTTGGCCGAGCTGGTGGTGGTTGAATCGTCGTGAGCGTGCGTTGCGGGCGAAGATTGACCGCCTGATGGAGGGCTAGGTCCCTGTTTTGAATAGGTTGTGAGAGCACCCCGTTGTGGGTGCTCTTGTGCTGTGCGGTGGTGGGGTAATTGATTTTTTGGACTCGGGGTTCAATTAATCTATTTCACAAAACAATGAAAACCACACAATACAACATGAACCAAATATATTCATAAGATATGCATTATATGTATATAAATTGTTACGTGACGCGGGTTATATTTACCTAAATTGCCGTGCTATAGTCGTTACAACCCACAGACGTGTTCCCAACCACATTTCATGTAACACGTGCTTCAGACGTAACTATCCAAGGAGGTATAGCATGAGCACCTCACCGAACAAGAACCCGCAGACTTCTGCAGCGGATCAGTACACCAAGCCCCCCACAGACGACCCGTTCGCACACGAGCAGGAAGGCTTCCACAAGGGGCTTGGCGCACGCCAGCTCCAGATGATCGCCATCGGTTCCGCTATCGGTACCGGCCTATTCCTGGGCACCGGTAGCCGTCTGCAGGACGCAGGCCCCATGCTCGCCGTCATCTACGCCGTCATCGGCTTCTTCGGCTACCTGATTCTTCGAGCCCTCGGCGAGCTCATCCTCCATCGCCCCTCCTCGGGCTCCTTCGTCTCGTACACCCGCGAATTCTACGGCGAAAAGGCCGCATTCGTCTCCGGATGGCTGTACTGGTTGAACTGGGCAATGACCGCCGTTGCAGATGCCACCGCCATCGCCATCTACATCAGCTGGTTCGGTCGATACAACCAGTTCTTCGCAGACATTCCCCAGTGGCTCAGCGCCTTCATCGTCGTTGTCATCACCGTTGCGTTGAACCTCATCTCCGTTAAGCTCTTCGGTGAGCTGGAATTCTGGTTCGCACTCATTAAGATTCTTGCCCTGCTGTCCTTCATGGCGGTAGGTATCTGGTACCTGGTCTTCGGTGAACCCATCAACGGCGTCCGCCCCGGCCTTGAACTCATTGCAGCCAATGACGGCTTCTTCCCCAACGGTATTCTTCCCGCTCTTATCGTGGTTCAGGGCGTTGTGTTCGCCTACGCCGGTATTGAGCTGGTCGGCACCACCAGTGGTGAAACCAAGAACGTTGAGAAGGTTATCCCCCGCGCTATCAACACCGTGATCTGGCGTATCGCGATCTTCTACGTTGGTTCCGTGGTTCTGCTGTGCCTGCTCATGCCCTACACCGCGTACAAGGATGCAGAGTCGCCGTTCGTGACTTTCTTCGACTCAATCGGCATTGACGGTACCGCACCGATTATGCAGCTGGTCGTTATTACCGCGGCTGCTTCCTCGCTGAACGCTGGCCTGTACTCCACCGGCCGTATCCTCCACTCGATGGGTGTTGCGGGTTCGGCACCGAAGTTCACCACCAAGGTGTCCCGCTCCGGCGTTCCGGTGGCAGGTATTCTGCTGACCGGTGTGGTTGGCCTCTTCGGTGTTGTGCTGAACTTCTTCGTTCCCGAGCAGGCGTTCGAGGTTGTGCTGAACATCGCGTCGGTGGGCACCATGGCTAGCTGGGCGGCTATCGCAATGTCGCACCAGAAGTACCTGAAGATGGTCGGTGAGGGCAAGTACAAGCGCCCCAACTACCGCGCACCCGGTGGTCGCTTCAGCGACTGGGCTGTGATGGTGTTCCTCGCTGTTGTGCTGGTGCTGATGGCGCTGGATTACCCGGTGGGTACCTACACCCTGGCGTCGTTGCTGGTGGTTATCCCGCTGCTGATTATCGGCTGGTACACGGTTCGTGACCGTGTCAATGAGATTGCTCGCGTCCGTGAAGGCTACACCGGTTCCGTGCCTGTGATTGCTGCCCGCCCCGTGGTGAAGAAGCTCGTTTCGGAGCCTCGTACCCACATTGACCTGGGTGAGCTGGACCTTGAGGACGAGGACAAGCCGAAGGGACGCTAACCCGACCGGCAGCCTCCAATCCCGGCGATATCCCAGTGAAATCCCGGTCGAGGCAACGAGGGGGTTCTAAACCCTAGCCTGTAGGTTCCAGGAGTTCTAGAACCCCCTCCCCGCACGTCTTTTCGTGTTCGCTCCGTATTACATCCGTGTAATACATAAAGCAAAGTACATATTTACAGCATTTCTAATACGGTGTGTCCTGCAATATATTTTGAGATAATAGATATCCGCAGTGACCACCAGATGCACAAAGAAGTTTTGTGCAGATATTCAAAGGAGAAAATCATGACTGAACGTCCTAGCGCACACGCGGTGGAATTTGTTGACGTCGCCTCGATGGCGAAGTGGATTCAGAAGGACGGCGTAGGCAACATCATTGCCGGCATGGTCGACTTCCTCGAAGAAGACTTCAAGAAGTGGCAGAGCTTCGACAAGATTCCGCGCGTCGCCTCCCACACCCCCTTCGGTGTGATTGAGCTGATGCCCACCTCCGACAACATCACCTACTCCTTCAAGTACGTGAACGGCCACCCCTCCAACCCGGCACGCGGCTTCCAGACCGTGACCGCGTTCGGTCTGCTCGCTGACGTGGACAACGGCTACCCCGTGTTCCTGGCCGAGATGACCCTGCTGACCGCGCTGCGTACCGCTGGCGTGTCCGCCATGGTCGCTAAGCACCTGGCACGCAAGGATTCGAAGAAGATGGCGATGATTGGTACCGGCTCGCAGTCTGAGTTCCAGGCGCTGGGTATGCGCGCGGTGCTCGGCATTGAGGACCTGTCCGTCTACGACGTTGATCCGCACGCCATGGAGAAGTTCCGCCGTAACCTGGAGCCGCTGGGCTTCCGCATCCACCTGGCTAAGGACGTGGACGAGGCTGTTGAGGGTGCCGACATTATTACCACCTGCACCGCCGATAAGCAGCAGGCGAAGGTTCTGCTGGACCGCCAGGTGAAGCCCGGCGTGCACCTGAACGCTATTGGTGGCGACTGCCCCGGCAAGACTGAGTTGGAAAGCGAAATTCTGGACCGCTCCACCGTGTTCGTTGAGTTCCCGCCGCAGACCCGCATTGAGGGCGAGATTCAGCAGAAGGACCCGGACTTCCCGGTGGTGGAGTTCTGGAAGGTTCTGACCGGTGAGGAGCCGGGCCGCGTGTCGGATGAGCAGATTACCCTGTTTGATTCGGTGGGCTTCGCGATTGCTGACTTCTCGGGTCTGCGTTATGCCCGTGCGGCTACGCAGGACACCGACCTGCAGCAGTTCATTGACCTGGTTGCTAGCCCGGATGATCCGAAGGATCTGTACTCGCTGGTGAACGTTAACGTTCCGGTGGGCTAAAGGGCTCAAGTAACCTGACGCTGAGTGGCCTTGAGCTGGCGAGCCTGTAGGTGCGCTGGCATGGGCTGCGAGGTTGAGAGTGAATAAAGTGAGGGCCGGGGAGTGGTGACACTCCCCGGCTCCTTCTTATGAAATTTGCTTGTGGGCATTCTGCGGCTGGTTCGCCCGTTCTGCCCTTCAGCGGGTGCGGCTACTGGTGGGTGGCGATAATTTCACGCGCCCTCGCCACATGCTTTTCTTTCTCTTCTTTCAACTGGTTAAGCTTCGCCTGATTCTTCTCAATCAGCGGACCCTGATAGGACGCTTCAATATCACCCAGACGCTGAGCCATACCAACCTTCTGGTTACATTCGGCTTCGATGGTCGCGAGGCGAATTTCCTCCGGCTTAGCCTCTTCGTTGCCTTGGGAGGAGGTCATGAGATGTGCGCTTTCTTCGGACGTCCAGTCGCTCTCCCCTTCCCTGGGGGTTAGCCCGCGTTCACGCAGGCAGGTCCACCATTCTGAGCGAATATTTTTCCACTCATCGGTTTGGGAGGCGTAGGTGTATGCCTGTGAGTTGAGCTCTCCTACAAACCGGTATTCTTTTTCGTCCAGTTCGACGTCAGAGAATGCGGCTTTCACCTCTTCTTGGCACCGGGTGTTGATGTCGTCTGATGCTGAATCTTCTGGGCCTCGGGATTCCTTCTGGGAGTACCCGTACTTTTTGGCGTACTCAACGTTCCAGCTACCGTATAGGCCTCCCGGTTGAGGGGTGTCTACTGAGGGCACGGCGTAGGACTGCCCGTGGTGCGCATAGCATTCGGACATGAGCGTGTGCCACGCCGTGCTCACCGTACGGAGTGTGAGTTCGTCAAAGGCATACTCATCCAGTGGAAGGTGTACGTAGTTCTTTGAATAATCGAGAACAGCTTTTCGTGAGGTGTCCCGCTCGGCGCTGTTGGAGCAGGACACGCACGCCCCCAGCAGGCAGAATACTGCTACCGCAGAGAGAGCCTTACGCATAGGCTTTTCCTCCTCCATACCTTGTTGTAACGTTCAAACGGAGTTACCCCAATTATCCCAAGGGCTCCTATCTGCTTGTCGCTGATATCTACTGGTGGGTGGCGATAATTTCACGCGCCTTGGCTATCTTCGCGTCACGATAGGCCTTCAAATCATTCAGCAACGCCTGATTCTTCTCAATCAAAGGCCCCTGATAGGACGCCTCAAGATCACCCAGACGCTGAGCCAACCTCACCTTCTCACTACATTGAGCTTCAATGGTTGCCAGGCGGATAACCTCCTCCAACACTTTGGGATCATCAGCATTCAGATTGGCCGTTTCTTTGCTCGTCCATTCACCGTCCCCGGTGCGAGGCGTCAACCCTTCCTGACGCTGGCAGTCCCACCAATCTGAGCGGGCTTTCTTCCATTCAGGGTCAGCCTGCGCACGCTGGTACGCTTCGCCACTGATACGACCGACGGGGCGGTACTTTTTCTCATCAGCCTCATCAAAATAGAGCATATCCAGTTCTTCCCGATGCTCTTCGCGGCAGCTGGCCCTGACGTCTTCAGGGATGCTCTCATAAATCCTTTCCTGCTCTTCTCTGACTTTGCTGGACGTAAAATGATTCGCCGCATGCTTCACGTTCCAGGAGCCGTACTGGGAGGCGTTGCCAGAAACCAAGCCGTTTTCTAGAATTTCAAAATCGTATCCCTTTTTCGCATAGCACTCTTTAAGAATCAACAAATACGCCCTATATGTTATATCTAGGGCCTGGTCACTCATGTCGTATTCATCGAGCGGAAGAGTAATGTAGTTATTTTCAAAATCTAGCTGGGCTTTGAAGCTAGTATCTTTAGGCGCAGCGGCGCAGGAACTTAAAGCTAAAGCAAAGCAGGCGAGTAGGGCAGCAGATTTCTTCATTGTTACCGACTCCTTTCAGGGGAATGACGTCGCGGTCATTCATATCCACAGCCCGCAACCATTAGCGAGCCGAAGCCAGGAAATCCATCGCATGTCCCAAACTGAAATTGAGAGTGCGATTCTCACATTTCCTGTGATTTGCGTTAACACTAACACGCCTAGGTAATTCCATGCGTGGTTTAAGCCACCCCAACCCCCCAACAGAAAGGTTCCGACGCGCACACAACGCATCGGAACCTTTAAACACCTCATAAACAGCCGCCAAACTACGACGGAATCTGACCAAACACATGGCGGCGAACCCACGCATGCATCGCAATACCCGCAGCCGTCGCCGCATTCATCGAACGCGTCGACCCAAACTGCTCAATCGACAGAGTATCCCTAGCCGCCGCATGCAACTCCTCCGACAAGCCCGGGCCCTCCTGACCAAAAACCAGCACACACTTCTTCGGCAGATCATACGTCTCCAGGGGCACAGAATCCGGAAAAATATCAATACCAATAATCTCCAGACCCTCAGCCTGCGCCCACGCCACAAAATCCTCAATCGTCGGATGATGACGCACATGCTGATAACGATCCGTCACCATCGCACCACGACGATTCCAGCGGCGACGCCCAATAATATGGACCTCCTTCGCCAACATCGCATTCGCAGTACGCACCACCGTGCCAATATTCAAATCATGCTGCCAATTCTCAATCGCCACATGAAAATCATGGCGGCGCGTATCCAAGTCAGCAATAATCGCGTCCATCGACCAGTAACGGTACTTATCCACCACGTTACGGCGGTCGCCCTCACGCAGCAGCTCCTCATCCCAATGGTCGCCCTCAGGCCACGGGCCCTCCCACGGGCCCACACCCACCTCAAAACGGGCAGTACCCTGCTCAGTACCCTCAACAGCCTCAGCTGCAGCCGCCTCCGCAGGCACAGCCTCAGCCGCCTCACGATTCTCAACCATCACAACCACCTTCACACCAACAACCAGCGCCACAACCGGCGCCCACAGAGCCATCTTACAGACAAAAACCCGCCCCACCAGCCACACACAGCAGCCAGCGGCACGGGTTCACCCGCCGCAACGGGAATGCCTTAAAAAATCATGAGGTCCTAGTCCAAGCCAGCAGAGACTAGTCCAGGCCCAGCTCATCCTTCGAGTACGCGTACAGGCACGGAACGCCCGCAACCTCTTCCACATGCTCCTTCGCGCCGGTCGCACGGTCAACAATCACAGCAACCGCCACAACCTCAGCGCCAGCCTTACGCAGCGCCTCAACAGCAGTCAGCGCAGAACCACCGGTAGTGGAGGTGTCCTCAACAGCAACCACGCGGCGACCCTCAACGCTCGGGCCCTCCACCTGACGGCCCATACCGTAAGACTTCTGAGCCTTACGCACCACAAATGCGTCAATCGCACGGTCCTGATCACCCGCGGCACGCATAATCGCGGTACCCACCGGGTCAGCACCCATGGTCAGACCACCAGCGGCCTCAAACTCGATGCCGTTCTTATCCAGCAGGTCCAGCATGACCTGACCAACCAGGCGAGAAGCCTCGTGGTGCAGGGTGATGCGGCGCAGGTCAACGTAGTAGTCGGCTTCCTTGCCGGAGGCGAGGACCACGTGCCCGCGCACCACAGCCAGCTCCATAATCAGCTGGCGCAGGCGTTCACGGGCTTCTTCAATGGGGAGGTTTTCAGAAAGCTTAGTCATAGTTCCAGTGTAGCGGCTCACGTGCAGGCGGCGCAGGCTATCCTGCGCTATCCCGCTACCGCGTTATCCCGGCGCTAGGCTATTCCACCACGCGGCCCACCGACGGCGGTAGGGCGGCGCGCAGCTTCGTCAGCATCTCCTCATACTCGGCGGCAGGATCCGAATCGGCAACCACCGCACCACCGGCGGCAAGAGTCATCGTGCCGTCATCGTGCGCCACGAGCGTGCGAATCACAATCGATAGGTTTGCCGCGCCATCCGCCGACACAAAGCCCAGGGCACCCGAATACACACCGCGAGCGCGATTCTCCAGGCGCTCAATAATCTGCATGGTCGAGGGCTTAGGCGCACCCGTCATGGAGCCGCCCGGGAAGCACGCCCGCGCGGCGGCCACCGCGGAAATTCCCTCGCGCAGACGGGAACTGACTGTAGACACCAGCTGATGCACGGTCGAGTAGCTCTCCACACCCATGAGCACCGGCACGCGCACCGTGTGCGGCTCGGAAACCAGCGACAGGTCGTTACGCAGCAGATCCACAATCATGAGGTTCTCGGCGCGGGTCTTCTCATCGGTACGCAACCACGCCGCGGCGGCCTGGTCTTCTTCCGGGGTGGCGCCGCGAGCAACCGTGCCCTTAATCGGCTTGGTTTGCGCGTTGCGGTGCATATCTACGCTCAAAAAACGCTCCGGCGAAGAAGAAAGCACCGAAAAATCACCGCACCGCAGATACGCCGCATACGGCGCCGAGTTGTGGGCGCGCTGGCGGCGGTACAGCTCAAAGAAAAGCTCCGGGCTCGGATTGGGGATGCGCGCGACCGTCTGCGCGGTAAGGCACACCTCGTAGCTGTTACCCTCGTAAATTTCGCGCTGACTAGTGCGAACGGCGTCCATGTAGGCTTCCGCGGCAGGTGCCGGGAAGAGCAGGGGCTCGGTGAGCTCGGGGGTATTTACGGGGGCATTATCTGAGGCACTCTCCCCCGCCGCGCTCAGCGCCGGAGCCAGCACCGTGCTCAGCAGCCGCTCCGCCGCCTCACACCACGACTCATCGCCCACCAGCCAGCTACGCGCCGCAGCCCCCGGGCGGGCATGCTCATGCACCAGGTAGCGGACCGCCGGCAACCACAGAGAATCCGGGGTCGGCGCCTCATACGCCGGCAGATAGCCCGGCACCGGGTGGCCGTGCTCCATGCCCATGGCGGCACGCGCCTCATAGCCGAAATAGCCCACGTAACCGCCACGCAAACCCGCGGGCAGACCGGTTGCCGCCGCCGCATCCGGATTCACGCGCGGTGCGCAGGCGAGCGCCACCTCCAACTGGGCGAAGGGGTCTTCCCCGCCAGACTCAGCCGCCGCACGCGCCGAATCCACGCGCAGGGGCGACAGCTGCGCCGGGACCACACCCACATACGAGGCAACCGACATGGGCGACTCCTCGCGCGCCGAATCCAGCCAGAAGGAATACTCGGCACCGGCGGTCAGTAGCGGGTACGCGTCCTCGCAGTTCACCGCAAAAGGCAACGGGCGCACGACAAGCTCCCGCGTCTGCGCATCCCACGGGATGCTCTGCAGAATACTCGGCAGGGCATGGGGGGACGCAGAAGCGGGAGCGTTCGGGGTAGAAAAAATACGGTCCGCGGAAGTTTCAGTCACGGACTCCATTGTATGGCGTGCAGGCGAACTGGCGGTTTAGTGAACAACTGCGGGTGCTTCGCCGTTTTCGCTGGTCATCGGCAGACCGGCAGCAAACCACGCGCTGGTGCCGCCCGCAATGTTGTGTGCGGCGTAGCCGTGCTCGCGCAGGAAGGTTGCCGCGCGGTTCGAACGGCCGCCGCCGTGGCAGATGACGTAGAAGTCCTCGCCCGGTGCGGGCAGTTCAGCCAGACGCTCAGCGATGGTGCCGAGGGTGATGTGCTTTGCGCCGGTGGCGTGGCCGCCCTCCCACTCGTAGTCTTCACGCACATCGATGATGGTTGCGCCTTCGGGAACGTCGCGGGGGTCAACCTGGGGTACAGCGGTCATGGGGTTCTCCTTTGAAATGATTAAAAATGAGCCGGTCGGCACGACGGGGTGCCGTGTGGACATAGTTGTGGTTCCACTCTATCGCGTTGAGGGTGTGGGGCGCATCTAGCCCGGTATTTGGGGGTTTGTGAGATTCGGAAATGATGCATACGAAAAAATCGAAATGGTTTTTCATGCACTGATTGATGGTTCAATCTTTGAAATATATGAACACAATATGTATACATATGCACCCATAAGGGTATAGACTTAAACACATATTGCCCGGGTCACACAGAACCCCGGGCTTGCACAGAAAAGAATTACCACCATGTCCAACACCATCACAGGTGCCGAACCCAAGGACACCAAGACCTTCTTCGGCCACCCGAGCATGCTCGCGAACCTGTTCACCGTAGAAATGTGGGAGCGCTTCTCCTTCTACGGCATGCAGGGCATCATGATCTACTACCTGTACTACACCGCCGACAAGGGCGGCCTGGGCCTCGACAAGGACCTCGCCACCGGCGTTATCGGCGCGTACGGTGCAGTCGTGTACCTCATGGCAATCCTCGGCGGTATCCTCGGTGACCGCATCCTCGGCCCCGAGCGTACCCTCTTCTACTCCGCCATCGGCATTATGGCGGGTCACATCTCCCTCTCCCTCATCCCCGGCATCCCCGGCGTGGTGATTGGTCTGCTGCTGGTCGCTATCGGCTCCGGCGGCCTGAAGAGTAACGCCTCCGTGCTGGTCGGTTCGCTCTACAGCGACAACGACTCCCGCCGCGACGCAGGCTTCACCATCTTCTACATCGGCGTGAACACCGGTGCACTCCTCGGCCCGCTCCTGACCGGTTGGGGCTGGAGCACCTGGGGCTTCCACATGGGCTTCGGTTTTGCTGCCATCGGTATGGCCGCCGGCCTAATCCAGTACTCACTGACCCGCAAGAACCTGCCCGAGTCCGTGCACCACGTGGGCACCCCCTTCACCGGCGCTCAGAAGCGTAACTTCGCCCTGGCACTGGTCGGTATCGTGGTCGTTATCGGTATCCTGCTGGCGACCGGCCTGATGACCGCAGACAACCTCAAGAACTGGGTCATGGCCTTCATCTTCATCGGCGCTATCGCCCTGTTCGCACAGATGCTGAGCGCCAAGGACGTCACCGCGGATGAGCGTTCCCGCGTCACCGCGTTCATTCCCCTGTGGATTGCAAATGCCGTGTTCTGGGCACTGTACCAGCAGCAGTTCACCGTCATGGCGGTGTACTCGGATGAGCGCCTCAATTGGAACATCCTGGGCATGGAGCTGACCCCGAACCTGGTCAACTCCATCAACCCGGTCTTCATCATCATCTTCGGCATGATGTTCTCCGCCCTGTGGACCAAGTGGGGCGACCGCCAGCCGGTCACCACCCTGAAGTTCTCCGCAGCGCTGATTATTATCGGTCTGGCGTTCTGGATCTTCCTCACCCAGGCGGGCGTTCAGAGCGTGAACGTCGGCTGGATCGTGCTGATTCTGTTCGTCTGCACCATCGCCGAGCTGATCATTTCGCCGGTGGGTATTTCGCTGGCGACCAAGCTCGCACCGAAGGCGCACCGCGTGAACATGATGGCGCTGTACTTCACCTCCGTGGCAATGGGTACCGTGCTCTCCGGTTGGCTGGCTCCGTTCTACAGCATGGAGACCGAGGTTCCCTACTTCACCTGGATGGGTATTATCACCATCGCGACCGGTATTCTGCTGTTCCTGGTGCACAAGCCGGTTCAGAAGATGATGCGCGGCGTGAAGTAACCGCAAAATTGCTTGTCTAGACTGCTGACTCGCTGTTTTCAGGCGGCGTGAGCGTATGAGGCTAGTGCATATAGGCTAGGGGCCCCAAATCCTTGAGTTATCAAGGGTTCGGGGCCCTCGCTGTATGCGCTGGTGCATGCACCGGTGTATGCGCCCGCAGCCGGGGCTCCAGAGGGTTTTCCTTAATGAGACAATCCGCGCGGATTTTCTTATTAAGCGCCTTAATAAGAAAATCGGGGGCAATTGTCTCAATAAGCCCCTCTGTGACGGGCGGGTTCCCGCGCGTGGAACTACTGCGCGGGACTGTGACGATTTATGTCTTCACATGAACGCGCATGACGACATACAGGGTCAAAAAGGGACGCATTAAGCCACGAACAGAAATCTACTAGACAGCCCTCAACCACAGGTCTAAGGTGATTCCAGAACGAGTCGGAAAACCCCTTCCGGCACGACCCTTCAACCCTTAGCCGAGGAGAAAATCATGGCACTTTACCTGGTAGAACTGACCCCCGCACAGCCGTCCAAGGACGAAGCAACCGCACTCATCGAGACCGTCAACTCGTCCCTGACCAACGGCGCCGAGCTCATCGAAACCCAGGTCTCCGCAGACCACAAGATCGTCTTCGTCATCGTCGAATCCGAGAACACCGCATTCGGCCCCGACCTCGCCGCAGCAATCGGTGAGCGTGCAGCCGTCGCAGGCCCCGACGCAGTCCGCCTGGTTGGCGCAGAGCTCGAAGACATCAAGAAGCTCAAGAAGGACGCAGACTACCTGGTTGAGTGGGACATCCCCGCAGAGATTACTATGGAACAGTACCTGACCCGCAAGAAGGCAAACGCCCCCAAGTACGCTGAAGTACCCGAGGTTTCCTTCCTGCGCACCTACGTTCGCGAAGACACCGCAAAGTGCCTCTGCTTCTACGACGCACCCGACGAAGAAGCTGTTGTTCGCGCCCGTAAGGCCGTCAGCACCCCCATCGACCGACTGTTCAAGCTGCACGCATAGACGCGATGCTCCCCGCTTAGGAGAAACCCATGTCCGAGTTCACCCTCGAACCCCTCTACGACTACCCCCAGCGCGAGCAGGTGCTCGCACTCGCCCGAACCCACGCTAACGCGGTTGACCGTGGCGAGCGTTCCCCCTTCGAAAACCTGCGCGAAATCGCTAAGGACGGCCTGATTACCCTGGGCCGCGACGGCGGCTCCCTGGTCCCCCAGGTTTCGGTAGCGTTCGACCTTGCCACTGAGGATGCCTCGACGGCGTTCTCCCTGTGGGCTCACCGCTCCACCATCGCGTTCTTTGACGCTGTGGGTCGCGAACTGCCCGAGGGCCTGTCGGATGCGACCGTCAGCGGCACCACCGCAATGGCGGCGGCCTACAAGGAAGCTTCGGGCCTGGCACCGATCAAGGTTGAGGGCACCCTCGTTGAGGGCGGCTTGAAGCTGAACGGTTCCGTGTCGTGGGCGTCGAACCTGTATCCGGGCGGCGTGATTGTTCTTCCGGTGGCTGTGCAGAACGCCCCGGAGAGCCACCCGAACCGCTACATCGTGACGGTTCGCCAGGATGTTGAGGGTCTGAGCATTGACTACCACCGCAACCTGCTGGCGCTGAACGGCACCGAGTCCGGCACCCTGAAGTTCGAGGACGTTTTCGTTCCGAGCGAGGACATTCTGAGCGACAACATTGAGGCGTTCCTGCACGATGTGACCGCGCCGTTCCTGCTGGTTCAGTCGTCGTTCTGCCTGGGTCTTGCCGCTGGCGCCCTGCAGGAGGCTGCTAAGCACCTGGACGTCTCTCAGGGCGTATTCCGTCCTGAGTTCCCACTGATTCTGACCGAGTACCAGAGCCTGCGTGAGGAACTGATTCGTCTGGCGTCTGAGCCGGAGCGTGCTGAGCGTCGTGACCTGCTGAGCCTGCGCCTGGGTGTTTCGCACTTTGCAACCATTGCTACTCACTTTGAGCTGCAGGTTGTTGGAGGCGCCGGTTACGTGGCTGATTCCCCGACGGCTCGCCGCCTGCGTGAGGCGACGTTCCTGCCGGTTCAGTCCCCGACCGAGGGTCACCTGCGTTACGAACTGGCGCGTTACGATCACTTGGAGAACCTGCGTGACGCTCTCTAAGCCACTGAGCTAGCTGTAGCGAGTGTTTTTATTCGCTCTTTGCATCAATACCCTGTATATGCGATTTATTGCATATACAGGGTATTGATGCTTTCTGGGCTATATACGCGACATAGAGCCCACGATAAGAGAATATATGCACCACTCAACGTATCCCTGCTCATATTTACAGCCGTTTAGCTGTGACCCACGCTTGTATACGCGTAGAATGATGTGGAATTTTATACACCACCACATTCACCTCAGGAGCTCCCTTTGAGCATCTCTAAGCTTCTCGGCTTTGACTGGTCGATCCACGGCGACGGCCGCAGCATCAAGCCTGGTTCCTTCGTTGCCCCGAACGAGCGCCTCGCATGGCCGATCACCATCGGTATCGGCGCGCAGCACGTGGTCGCAATGTTCGGCGCGACCTTCCTCGTGCCGATTATTACCGGCTTCCCGCCGGCAACCACCCTGTTCTTCTCGGGTATCGGTACGGTCCTGTTCCTGCTGATTACCCGCGGACGCGTCCCCTCCTACCTGGGTTCCTCGTTCGCATTCATTGCACCCCTGGCGGCTGCTATGAACTCGCACGGCCCGGCCGGTGCCCTAGGCGGTATCGTCATGGCGGGTGCGGCGCTGTTCCTGGTCGGCCTAATCGTTCAATTCGCTGGCACCGGCTGGCTCACCAAGCTCATGCCCCCGGTCGTGACCGGTTCGATTGTGGCGCTGATTGGCTTCAACCTGGCGAAGAGCGCTAAGGACAACTTCATGGTGGCACCGGTGACCGCGCTGGTGACCCTGTGCTCCATCATCCTGATTTCGGTGCTCTTCAAGGGCATTATTGGTCGCCTGTCCATCCTGCTGGGTGTGGGTATCGGCTACATCACCGCCGTGATTCGCGGTGAGGTGGACTTCTCCAAGATTGACAAGGCTGTGCAGACCCAGGGCATCATTGGCCTGCCGCAGTTCCAGACCCCCGAGTTCCACTGGGAGCTCGCCGGCCTGTTCATCCCCGTGATTCTGGTGCTCGTGGCTGAGAACATCGGCCACGTGAAGTCTGTTGCTCTGATGAGCGGCAAGAACCTCGACGACTACTCCGGCCGCGCCCTCATGGCGGACGGCCTGGCAACCACCATCGCCGGTATGGGCGGCGGTTCCGGTACCACCACCTACGCTGAGAACATCGGCGTGATGGCTGCGACCAAGGTGTACTCCACCGCGGCGTACTGGGTGGCGGCTATCTTCGCGATTGCGCTGTCCATGTTCCCCGCATTCGGTGCGGCAATTGCGACCGTTCCCGCAGGTGTTCTGGGCGGTGCCGCAACCGTTCTGTACGGCATGATCGGTATGCTCGGTGCACGTATTTGGAGCGAGAACCGCGTGAACTTCTCGAACCAGATCAACCTGACTACCGCCGCTGTGGCGCTGATCGTGGGTATTGCGGACTACACCTGGACCTTCGGTGAGCTGTCCTTCGCTGGTATTGCTCTGGGTACCGCGGCAACTCTGATTATCTTCCACCTGATGACTTTCATCGCGAAGTACACGAAGGCTGCTGGCGACCCGCTGGAGCCCTTCGACCCCGAGAAGAGCACTGAGGGACACTAAGCTCCTCACCGCCCATGGGAGTGATACTCCTGAGGCGTAGGCTGCAGAAAAGCGGCCCGGATGGATTGGTTTCCATCCGGGCCGCTTTTGCGCGTTAGCCCGATATTCGGTTAGGCCAGGCGGTATGTCGTATTGCGGTTACCTCGACCACCTTCACGGGTAATGACTCCTTCTTGAAGGAGCTTCGTGAGGACGTACCGGACCTGCGGCTTCTGCAGCTCAGCAAAAGGCCCAGGAAGAGCACCCATGATGTCCTCGATACCGGCGGGGTGGCGTAGCGAGCGCAGAGCCAGGAGCACCGCCTCCTGACGGTTACTAGGAACCGTGGGTGACGATTGGCGCGGGTCTATCTCCGACTTCTGCTGCGGTGAACTAACATCGGCGATACGAGCACCATCCAGAGGCTCCCTGCTAATAATCGCGGTAAAACGAATGACCCCATCAATGAATTGGATGGGTTTCAGCCCTGCCTGACGCACCGCCTCCTGTGCCGTGTAGATGCCACTACCCTCACCTTCGATGACTCGGTATCCGTCGTCAGGGGTTGTTACATGCGTGCAGACGTCATACAGGCGGTCATTCACGCGGGAGCGTTCGCCATACTCTTGCAGACGCTGGAGAGTGATTCCGTACAGACCGCCGGGGTTCTCTACAGAGATTCGGTCAGGGAAAATCCTGACGCGCACCTCTTCGGTATCTGCTTTGGGGTTGAGGCTGCGGTGTACGAGGGCATTCGACAGAATCTCACGAAGGGCGATATCGGGTACTTCCTGCCCGTTGATGAGGTGCCCGTTGGACAGTTCGACAACCGGGTGTGCCAGGTTCCGTTTGACCCATGCCAGAGTCTCTTCGAGCATGGCGGGGATGGGGCCGTCCGCCTCAAACTTGTCGAGGTTGCGGGCTTTACCGCTTGGGTCAATGACGACTCCGGTAACTTTGAGCGAGGGCCTGAACTCCTGAGGGTAAGAACCCAAGGCGTACAAGCCCGCAAGGGAAAGGTTGTCGGTTCCGAGGGCAATAATTCCCTTGCGGCGGAGGACCTCTTCATCGGAGCTTCCGGCGAGGCGGCGTGATTTAGCACGGATGTCTCGCAGATAAGCAGTTTTGAGGCCTTCGTCTAGGTCGGCAATGGAGGTGTATTCTACCGGCTCCTCATCGAATCCGGTGCGTGTCCGCTGAGCCACCATCAGGTCGGTTTCATGGCGGCTCATTTCGTGGTCACCGTCGCCAGAACGCACGTACGCTTTACCGCCAATGTAGGCGGGGCGTTCATAGGGAGGCAGCGGAGGGATTGCGGCAACAAAGATTTTGGCGTCTTCGTAGAGGATGGTGCCGGATTCCATGGTGTTCGGCGGCTTGAGGCCCCTGCGGAGCTTGTTGCCGAGGGTTTTTTCTAGGTCTGCAGGGTCGTATACGCCTACAGGCGCAAAGTCATTATTCTCGTCGAGGCCGCAGATAATGATTCCGCCCATGGAACTATTGGAGAAACTACTCAGGGTTGCGTCTAGGCTTCCCGGGTAGCCTCCGTGGGCTTTTTTAACCTCAATAAACTGCGTATCGCTGCCGTGGGTGCGCAGTAGTTTGATGGTTTCAGCAAGCCATTCGGGGGTCCATTCCACGTTGTTCATACAAAAAATTTTAGTCTAGACACAAATCAGACACAAAAATTTAAGTCTAGACATAAATTTTTATGTCTAGACTCAAATTTTTTTATGTGTAGACATAAAAGTTTATGTCTGAGTTATGTCTGTGGAGGCTCACCCAGCCGCTAGTGCTGGATAGCTAGCACCGGATGGCTCGTGCTGGATAGCTAGTACTGGATAGCAGTGCTAGGCGGCTAGGACCGTTCGGCGAGCATCGCCTCAATTGTCTGCGCCACACCGTCCTCATGGAAGGGCGGGCAGGTGCGCCCCACCTTCGCAATAAGCGCCGGCTGACCCGACGCCATGGCGAAGCCCTCCCCCGCCCAGCAGAGCATCTCCGCGTCGTTCGGCATGTCACCAAACGCCATGACCTCGTGCGCCTCAATGCCGTGGCGTGCCGCGAACTTCTCCAGGATCCGCCCCTTATTCACGGTCTTAGAGCCCATCTCGACGAGCGGCTCACCGACCACACCGCGGGTCACCGACACCAGCGAACCCACCGCCTGATGCACGCGCGCCTGCAGAATATCCGGGTCCATGCCGGGCACACGAATCAGGTACTTGATGACCGGGGTTGAACCAATACGTTCGAGCGCCTCGGCGATTTTCGCCTCCACCACGCGGGCACCCTCAAGCACCTCACCGCCGTCGTGCGGGCCCTGAATGTAGACGGTGTCCACGGTTTCGAGGGTGTAGGTGACGTCGGGGAACATGGGCTCCAGCAGCTCGTGAGTACGGGCAATCACCGCGGGATCAGCGCCGTTGACTTCTTCCACCTCGTTCGCGCCCAGGTGGTACACCACGGCACCGTTGGAGCAGATGGCGTAGGAGTCGAAGTCGGTCTGCTCGCGCAGGGGCGTGAGCCAGCGGCTCGGGCGGCCGGTGACGAAGACGATGTCGATTCCGGCAGCTCGTGCGGCTTCGAGGGCGCGTAGGGTGCGCGGGCGGAACCGGAAATCGTGCCCGATGAGGGTGCCGTCCAGATCGCTGGCGATGAGTTTAATCATGCAGATATGCCTTCAGTGGTGGGGTGTATCGGTGCTGGTTGGGGCTACGTGCTAGACTGCCGGTTCCGCGTAGGTAACGGTCAGGAACGCGCGACCCAGACCGTGGCCGAGCAGGTTAAAGTTCACGACGGCGGGGCTGGCGTTCTCGTCAATGTCGAGCTTCTCCACATCCACGGCGGTGACGCAGAAGATGTAGCGGTGCGGGCCGTGACCAGCCGGAGGGGCAGCACCCAGGAAGCCCGCCACACCGGCGTCGTTACGGTGCGTCAGGGCGCCGGCGGGTGCATCCGCGCCACTGTCGATGCTGGTCACGTCGGCGGGAATATTGGAGACGGTCCAGTGCCAGAAGCCGCTGGGGACCGGCGCATCCGGATCGAAGCAGGTCAGCACGAAGGACTTGGTGCCTTCGGGGAATCCGCTCCAGGACAGCTGCGGGGAGCGGTCCTGACCGCCGGCAATGCCGAAGAGTGCGGAGCGCATCCATTCGGGGGCGGTGCCGCCGTCCTGAATGTCGGTGGAGGTCAGGGTGAATTCGGGCAGTTCGGGCATGCCCGCGTAGGGTTCGCGGGGCAGGGGCGCGGTGCCAATGTTGGTCATGGTGCTCCTCAGCGTTGGGGTGCGGTGGATATGGCGACGCCGGCGGACAGAGTGAGCTATCCGCCGGCGAGGCGTGAATTTTTTAGCCGTTGAGTACGGCGTCGAGTTCTTCGCGGGTGGGCGGGTTAGCGCCCGCGCGGGAGACGGTGATACCGGCTGCGGTTGCGGAGAAGCGCAGCAGGTCGGCAATGTCTTCTGCGGTCAGTGCGGCAACCTTGGCACGCGCCTCGGGACCGGCAATGCCGCGGTCGAGCAGACCTGCGATAAGTGCCGCCATGAGGGAGTCGCCAGCACCGACGGTGTCCGCAACCTCAACGCGGTGTGCGGGCTGGCTGATGCCCTCGGGGTACTTCTTGGTGAAGGCGATGGGGCCATCTTCGCCGCGGGTGATGACCATCAGCTCTGCGCCGAGGTCAAGCCATGCGCGGGCGGTGTCGTCGAGGGAGCGCTCGGGGTAGAGCCACTGCAGGTCCTCGTCGGATGCCTTCACGACGGTGGAGAGGGAGACGAACTTTTCAGCCCATGCGCGGCCCTCGTCAACGTTGTGGATGAGGGTGGGGCGGCAGTTCGGGTCGTAGCTGAGCAGGGCGCTGTCGCGGGCGGCTTCAAAGGCTGCGGCGACCACGTGCGCGCCGGGTTCAAGCATGGCGGCGATGGAGCCGGTGTGTACTGCATCGGAGGTGCGTGCCAGTTCGGTGAGCTTCTCGGCGACGGAGTCGAGGGACCAGGTGATGTCGAATTCGTACTCTGCTGCACCGTCGGCACCGATGGTTGCCTGGGCGACAGAGGTGCGCTCGGCACTGTGCTCGAAGGGCAGGGTCACCTGGGATGCTTCCAGGTGTGCGTCAATGCTCTTGCCGTAGGCGTCGGGACCGTAGTGGCCGACGAAGTTGGTGGGGTGGCCGAGGCGGCGTGCGCCGACGGCTACGTTCATGGGCGACCCGCCGGGGTAGGCGCGGGTTTCTCCGTCGTGCTGGTGGACGACGTCTACGAGTGCTTCACCGATTACAGTCAACATGGTTTCAATTCTACTCATGTTTTCCGGGTCGTGACGTGTGTTTTTGTGGGTATTTAAAGTGGTTTTGCTTTCCCTTTTGAGGGCTTATGTTGGCTTACCGTGTGGGTTCACAAACTGCCTTCTGTCTCTTCTGACTTTTAGCTTCAATATCGCTAATTTTGAGGCTCAGGAGGGGTCCACACGGGTTAGACTTAAACCGACGCCGGGTCTTAACGCCCGGCACGGTATTGACGCGACAGCATCGTCGCGCCTACCCTCCAACGACGAAGTTAGGAAGAAGGTCATACGTGACGACTGCAACCGCTACCTGGGTTAACCGTGAGGCTACCGCAGAGGAGCTGATCCCCCTCATCGGTAAGCTGCACCGCGAGAACGGCGTGGTGCTGAGCATTCACGGCCGCAGCCTGGTCAACAAGTCTGTCATTGAGCTGCTGAAGCTGCACGATTTCGTATCCCACATCGATGGTGCGCCCCTGAACCCCGCGCACTCCCTCGAGCTGGTTCGTGCTCTGACTGAGCTGAACCTGGGCGCTTGCTCGATTAACATTGCTGCCCTGCACAAGGCACACCACGAGGCGGGCTCCCCCGAGCTGTCCATGTGGCTGCCCGAACAGCTGGGTTCCTCCGTGAACCACCAGGGTGACCAGCCGAAGGAGCAGGACGTTGTGCTGTACGGCTTCGGTCGTATTGGTCGCCTGCTGGCTCGTATTCTGCTGGAGCGTTCCTCCTCGCCGCTGGGTTCTGGCCTGAACCTGCGCGCTGTTGTGGTGCGTAAGAACGGCGATAAGGACCTGGTCAAGCGCGCATCCCTGCTGGAGCGCGACTCTGTTCACGGCCCGTTCAAGGGCGTTATTGAGGTGGACGAGGAGAACAGCACCATCATCGCTAACGGTGTTCCGGTTCGCTTCATTTACTCCTCTGACCCGACCACTGTCGACTACACCGAGTACGGCATCAAGGACGCTCTGCTGGTGGACAACACCGGCCGCTGGCGCGACGTTCCGGGCCTTGAGCAGCACCTGAACCGCCCCGGCATTTCTCGTGTTCTGCTGACCGCTCCCGGTAAGGGCGACATGAAGAACATCGTGTTCGGCGTGAACGACAACGTCATCACCGATGAGGACAAGATCCTCTCCGCAGCATCCTGCACCACCAACGCGATTACTCCGGCACTGAAGGTTCTGGATGACGCATACGGTGTTGAGCGCGGCCACGTTGAGACCGTTCACGCATTCACCAACGATCAGAACCTGATCGACAACTTCCACAAGGGTGACCGCCGCGGTCGCTCCGCTGTGCTGAACATGGTCATCACCGAGACCGGTGCGGCTAAGGCTGTTTCTAAGGCTCTGCCGCAGCTGGAAGGCAAGCTGACCGGTAACGCTATCCGCGTTCCCACCCCGGACGTCTCCATGGCGATCCTGAACGTGAAGCTGACCAAGCCCGCAGGTTCCGCTGAGGAACTGAACGAGCTGTTCCGCCGCGAGTCCATCGACGGCGAGCTGCGCCGCCAGGTGGGCTACTCGGATTCCCCCGAGGCTGTTTCCACCGACTTCGTGGGTTCCCGCACCGCAGGTGTTGTGGACTCGCTGGCTACCGTGGTGACCGATGACTCCGCAATTGTCTACGTCTGGTACGACAACGAGTTCGGTTACTCCTGCCAGGTGATTCGCGTTCTGGAGCGCATGGGCGGCTACGACGTCCCCTCCTACCCCGCTAAGTAAGCTACCCCAGCTCATCTAGCACACATATAACAAACCCACCAGTACATATAGCCAATTGGCTATATTGCCGGTGGGTTTGTTTATGAGGTTATCTACGCAGATAAGCGGTGCCGCGCAGAAGCTCAGAAGAGCTATGCGAGCGGTGAATTACACCTTACGGCGGTACACCACACCCTGATGCGCCCGCAACGTGGAGCTCGAGGGCACCGGGCGGTTCGCCGCATCCACCTCAGACATGCTTATGAAGGCATACAGGCTTAAATCCTTACGCCCGACCGAAGACCTCGTTGAGGTGGGCAGCATAGTCAGCGAAATCCTGTTCGACCTGCGGATTTTTAATCACGTCATAGCAAATAAAGGTGGGCAATTGGGTAGTCCCCATGAACTCATGGGCCTTATGAAAGTGCATATAGAGGGCATCTACCCCGAGTCCCTCGAAGAAGTCGCCCTCTCGGGTAAAAGCTTCGCGAGGTGCGTTCCACGTCAGCGACAGCATATGCTTCCGCCCCTGAAGAAGACCGCCCGTGCCGTATCCTTCAGTGGGGCTAACCCTGTGGCGACCATCACTAGTGTACAGGGTGCCCGCGCCAGCGGTAAACACCTCGTCGATATATTTTTTCACGGTCCACGGCTCGTGCATCCACCAACCGGGCATCTGCCAGATGACCGCATCCATCCACTGGAATTTTTCTACTTCCTGCTGAATATCGTACCCGTCATCAATCACAGTTTCTCGCACATTATGACCGAGCGCCGATAACGTATCACGGGCTATTTGATGCAGGGTGTGGTTCAGGCGACCCGCCGAGTGGGCGAATGCTTTACCGCCGTCGATCAAAAGAATATTCACTGTAGTTCACTCCTTAAACTCAACACCACGAGAACGGTTGGCTGTATTCCAGCCGCTTGTTCCACGGTACAGGGCTGCTACGCTGTGAATCAGCCCGTTTCTTGACATGAAACGGACTTTATTCAGGTATGCTCTCCACCATGTGGAAACGAATAGGCGGTATTCCCACCCCGGGTAGGGTACAGAGTACCACCGTATATACGCTGTAACAAGAGACCTTCAAATTACCGCCGGCGGTACACCACACCCTGATGCGCCCGCAGCGTGAAGCTCGAGGGCACCGGGCGGTTTGCCGCATCCACCAGGCCGGAGGGAACCTTCACGGTCACATCCTTCGAGCCGGTGTTCAGGGCAGCCCAACCGTGCGTGAAGGCACGAGTCTGAGCGGTCTTCTGAGCAATAATGCCACCGACCGGATCCCCCAGATCGTAGGAAAGCTCCGGGGCGTGCGGGATCTCGTCGTAGGCGTCGTGGTGGGTTGCGCTGATGCCGGTGAAGGCGCCTCCACCGAACACCCAGAAGCCCGCCAAACCGTACAGGAAGTTCTCATCCGTACCGGTAATCGGAGCCTTGCGGTCACTAAGCGGGGTGCGCAGAATCGTCACCTTCTTCTGCGAGGCGGCACTACGGCCACCCAGGCCCGCAAAAGTAGCGCCCAGGTTGACGTCACCCGCCGAGCCGTTCGCAATCTCACGGCCCTGCATCACGGCATACGGCGAGGTCAGGTAATCGTTCGGACCCCAGCCGAGCCACACCTCCTCAAAGCCGCCACCGTAGGCGCTGTGACGCTCCCACTTGCCCCAGCGCAGACGCGCTTCAGCAATATTGGGCACCAGAATCTTGCCGATCTTATTCAGCTCAATACCGGCGTAAGCAACCAGAAAATCCAGGTGCTCACGGATCTTCGTCATGGACTCCACGCCCTGGATGGGCAGGTCCAGACCGTAGTAGTCGTTCTCCACGTCGTTATCCGCCATGACCCCGTCGAAGGGTGAGTCGCGCATTTCGCGCACCACAGCGTCCACCCAGTGCCAGCGGTAGTCGGCGTTCCACACCTGCATCTGGAAGTGCTTGGAGTAGCCCTTCCACTCGATGCGGTCACCGTTGAGGCGGTGGGCGAAGAAATCCTTACCGGAGTTCGCCATGGACTGCGCCAGCGGGTAAGACACACCCGAGGAATAAATCGGGCCGGGCTCATAGGAGCGGGTGGAAGACAGGCACTTATACGCCAGTACCACCATTTGAGGTGCACGCTTCTTCAGGTAGCGTGCTGCGTCCAGTTCCCAGGGCTGCAGGATTGCGACAGAGTAGTTCTTGACCGCAAAATCGAGCTGCTGCTGGGTAATGGGCTTGCCGCCGTAGCGGACCCAGGCACCAAACTTGCCGGGTCCGCCCAAGCGGTTGAGTTTATTCGCCATCGTACTCCGGGTCGAATTCGGGGGCGCGAGGGGGCAACTTGCCCAGCTCGCGGTAAATCGTGTTGTAGCGGTCCATGACCAGTCGCAGCTGGAAGAAGCTGACAATACGGTCGTAGGCGTTCACACAGTAGCGTTCGTAGATGCTGGGTTCCTCCATGAGGGTGCGCAGCGCCGCCGCGAAGCCGTGAATATCACCGGGGATGGTCAAGATACCGCAGTTACCGATTTCGTGGCCGTCGGGGGCGACCAGCACATCGTCGATGAGCTGGGACATACCGCCCACGTCGGTGCTGACCAGCGGGATGGACGCAGCCATCGCCTCGAGCGCCACAATCGGCTGACCCTCATTGTAGCTGGGCATGAGCAGCAGGTCGAAGCGGTCGAGCATCGCACGCACGTTCACGGTGCCGTGGAAGGTGATGTACTCGCCCATGTCGAGCTCTTCGATGGTGCGCAGGCACAGCTCGTAGTACTCGGGCAGGTGGTCCTTGGGGCCGAGCACGTCCAGGTGGAAGTTCACCAGGCCCTGATCGCGCAGCACCGCGAGGGAGCGGATTAGGTCGGTCAGGCCCTTAATGGGCACCACGCGGGCGATGAACACGAAGCGCCACACGTGGCCGCGGCCCTCAGCGAGGATGCGGGCACGCGCCGCCTGGCGGGCGTAGTAGGCTTCCGCCACGGACTCGATGAGCATACCGTTGGGCAGAATGATTGCGCGGTCCTTCTCGCCCTCGTTCATCTGGTCGATGGGCGCACCGATACCGCGTGCCTCTTCCAGCGCCTTGGGGTACAGGTAGGTTGCCATGTCGGCGCTCGGGTAGCAGAAGCGTCCCATTTCCACGAACCAGACGGACCAGGCACGCTCGTCGAGGGTGACCGGGCCCAGGCCGGGGTGCTCACGCTCCTCGTTGAGGAAGGCGTAGTCGGTGGTGACGGGCTTCGCCATGTTGCGTTCGAGCTTGGTGTTCACGGTGTCGCGAATGTAGAGGTTGTGCTCGGTCAGCAGGAAGCTGGTGCCGTGGTCACGTGCGGCTGCGGCGGCGATGAGTGCCGCGTAGCCGGTGGTGTGGGCGTGGTAGACGCGGGCGTGCGGCATCCGCTCGTGCAGGATTGCGAAGAGGATGGAGACGAAGTCGCGCACCTTCCAGAAGAGCTCACCGAAGGGCACCTCGGAGAAGAAGCCCAGGCCCGCAATCGCCTGCATGAACTCGCGGGTTCCGAAGAGGCCGAAGAGGTTGTAGCTGCGGGTTGCGGGGTTGATGCCCTCGTCGTAGAGCTTCCAGAGGGGGTTCACGTCGCCAGCGATGAGGGCGCTGAAGCCGTCCATGAGGCGCTGAGTGAGCGCCTGACGCTCCGCAAAGCTCATGCGCAGTGCGGAGGGGTCGCAGGCTTCCGCGAAGGCCTCGCGGTTGACTTCCAGGCTCAGGTACAGCACCTTGACCCACTTGACGTTCTCGGGCATGCCGTAGAGGTCTTCGTGGGGGGAGTTCTTATCCCAGGCGATGTGAATGATGCCGTAGGTCAGATCCGGGTTTTCGCAGACGATATCGTGCACCACCGCGGACACACCACCCTTGAGGTAAGGGTAGGTGGATTCCATGATGATGGCGACGTCAACGTCCGGGTATTCGGGGTCGCTGTAGTGGGGGCCGGGAGCCGGAAGCTGCAGCGGCGCGTAGTGGTTTCGGTACATCTGTTCAGTCATTGTCGTATGTATCTTTCGCGGACCGTGCGGTTCTTACCAGGCGAGGGCTCGACGCCAGAAGAGGGAGTACTCGGGGGCTGCCCACGCCTGACGGTAGACGCGGTAGCAGGCGAAGGCGAGCACTGCCTCGCCCACGATGATGGGCAGGTAGCCGGTCTCGTTGGGCAGAATCATGAAGGAGATGAAGAGCAGCACCAGGTGCGCCGCGGAGAACAGCTGCACGGTGACGTACATGGTCATGTACTCGATCTGGTAGATCAGCAGTGCCACTGCAACGAAGAGGAACGCCACGACCAGGCCGGAGAGCGCCAGCGGGTAGGACTGCGGCAGGAAGATGAACATCAGGATGCCGGTGACAATAGCGCTGGCGATGTAAATCAGCAGGGAGTTGCGGATAGCGCGGTTGGAGGTGCGCAGAGCCTTCGAGGACTCCTCCTGAACACCCTTGTAGGGCAGGCGGTCGAAGATGGTCCACAGGTGCTGAATGCTTGCGTTGACGCGGTCTGCCTCCACCACGAAGAAGTAGTTGTAGGCGATAACGCAGGGGATCAGGCTCAGGTAGATTGCCACGACGTTGATTTCGCCGCCGGTGACCAGGAAGAGCATGTACTTATCGGCCCAGATGATGGAGCCGGTGAAGAAGCCGCGCAGGGCATCGAGTGCAATGTCCTTAATCGGAATACGTGCGAAGTGCAGCAGGTGCACCAGGTCCTTGCCGAGGCTCACCAGCAAGATGAGCGAACCAACCAGCGGCGGCAGGAACCAGATGACGGGGTAGCAGAGCAGGGCAAGAGAGTAGCCAAGCCACGCGATGAACCAGATGATGCGGTTCTTCGCGAGGTTCGGAATGACCAGCAGCTGCGCGAACGCGATGTTAAGAACGCCCAGGACGAAGAACGCACCGAATGCAGTCGGGCTCCAGTGAAGGACGAGGGCGACCGGAATTGCGAAGAGCAGCACCAGCGGCATGGTCATGAAGAAGAGGTAGAGCCAGTTGCGGGTGAATGCGGTCAGGTCGGTAATGTCCTGGAACTGCGGCTCGGACATGCGTGCGCGTACGGCGCGTGCTTCGGTGCGCTTGAGCTGGTGCTCAAGGGTTTCAGCGTGAATACGCAGACCTTCGCGGGCGTCCGCAATCTTCTTGTGCTCCATCTGGATAGCACGGTAAAGGGGCAGGCAGGCTGCCTGGCTGAGCCAAGGAACGGTAATGGACGCTGCCAGGATCACCTGAATCAGGGGCACACCATCGAGGTTGTACCGGTTAATCGTCGGGGTGACGATGGGGAAGATGGTGGTCAGCAGTGCGACCGGAGAGACGTAAAGCAGAAAGTTAATGAGGAGGCGCCATGCGCTGTTGCTTTTTTCCTCAGTACCGTGGTTGGTAGACAATCTTGCAGACTTTCAGTCGATAATCGTAAAGATTAGGGGCAGTGTGTTTTAACAGCACCGTGTGACGTGCCAGAGGGAATACTTATCGTGCCGTGAAGTACCGGGCCCCAATGGCTTGCGCTGATGCCGCCGAGAATCAATATACGGCATATATCAACTAAAACCTTTGGTTTCTTTAACCCTCTACTTGATATTTGAAGGGATTTAGGACACACCCCCATAATGTGCATCACGCCAAAACACAAAACGCCTAGTGAGAGTAGTGTTCTGCGTAATATGCGTAGGGTGCAACAACCTTGAATTGGGTGCACCACGCGAGGTACTGACGCGCTGGCACACCGGCACAAGGTTCACCCGACCAAGGCCCCCCGCACTACCTGTGCACGCACCATGTGTCCCTGCGCAAAAGCATCCCGGTCCCTCCCCAACCGGGAGGGAACCGGGATGCTCTAAGCGGGGACCCTAACGGGTCTTAGCTGATTAGGATGCGCTCGAGAGAGTACGCAGTGCCACGGAAACAACAGCCAAGCGCGGGTGACCGGTGACGTCCAGAGCGGCCTCGCCAATCTCCTTCAGGATGCGGTCGATGTTGCCGACGCGGGTCGGGTGCTCTTCAATCCAGGTAGCCAGCGCCTGCTGTGCACCGTCCACGGTGGAGAAGTCACCCTTAGCGCCCTCTGCCACGGACAGTGCCAGTTCTGCCGCAGTCTCGTAGAGGCTACCGCGCATTGCCTGACGTGCCAGGATCTCCCAGCGGTCGCTACGGGGCAGGTCGGTGATGAGGCCGAGCAGCTCGTCCACCTTGAAGCGGTCGTAGGTTGCGAAGTAGACCGGTGCCAGCGAAGCTGCCTCGAAGTCGTGGTCGCGTGCCGAACGGATAACGTCCAGCAGGGCGTAGCCCTCGAAGCCGCGGATCCAGATGACGATGAGTTCCTCGGGCAGGCCCCATGCCTCGCCTGCGTCGCGCTTTGCACGGACGCGAGCACGGGAGGTGCCGGAGAGGTACTCGGGCAGGTTGTGGCGCATCTCGACGACGGAACCGAAGGTCTCCAGCAGCTCGGAGATGCTGGTGCCAGCAACGACGCCGCGCTCGGTGATGAACCAGCGGACCGCACGGTCCAGAACGCGCTGGTTGTCGCGCAGAACGGTGAACCATGCATCCAGCGGGGTCTTCGGGGGCAGTTCGCGGTGCAGCTTAGCAGCGGTGCCCAGCTCGAAGAGCTCACGAGCGACGATGAAGGCGCGTGCGACGGAATCGATACCGACGTTGAACTCCTCCATCACGCGGTATGCGAAGGTGATACCGCCGATGTTGACCAGCTCGTTAGCGACGCGGGTGCAGATGATTTCCTTACGCAGCGGGTGCGAATCCAGGTGCTGGCCGAAACGCTCAACCAGTGCTGCCGGGAAGTAGCTGCGCAGAACGCCTTCCAGGTAGGGGTCGTCCGCGAAGTCGGTCTGCTCCAGTGCGTGGGTGAGGTAAATCTTCACGTACGCAGCCAGGACGGACAGCTCGGGGCGGGTCAGGCGGTCGCCGGTGGTCTCCAGACGCTCGTCCAGCTCCTCGTCGGTGGGCAGGAACTCGACGGCGCGGTTCAGGCCGGCGTGCTCTTCCAGGTCGTGCATGAGGCGCTTGTACAGGTTGGTGCCCAGGAAGGAGCCGTGGAACTCACCCTGCAGCAGAACGTTCTGCTCAACGTTGGTCTCGAGGACCTTGCCGCCGACCTCGTCCTGCAGGGACTCGATGAAGGAAGCACGCTCTTCGCTGGACAGCTCGCCGTGTGCCACGAGGCGGTCCACCAGAATCTTGATGTTGACCTCACGGTCACTGGTTTCCACACCTGCGGAGTTGTCGATTGCGTCGGTGTTGAGGATAACGCCGTTGAGCGCAGCCTCAATACGACCCAGCTGGGTGAAGCCGAGGTTACCGCCCTCGCCAACAATCTTGGCGCGCAGGTCCTTGCCGTTGACGCGCAGTGCATCGTTAGCCTTGTCGCCAACCTGTGCGTTGGTCTCGGTGGATGCCTTCACGTAGGTACCGATACCGCCGTTGTAAATCAGGTCGACCGGTGCCTTGAGGATTGCGGAAATCAGCTCGGTCGGTGCCAGCTCGGTAACGGACTCATCCAGGCCCAGAACCTCGCGCACCTCGGGGGTAATCTCGATGGACTTCAGACCGCGAGAGTACACGCCACCACCGGCGGAAATCAGGTCGCGGTTGTAGTCCTGCCAGGAGGAACGGGGCAGGTTGTACAGGCGCTGACGCTCGTCGAAGGACACTGCCGCGTTCGGGTTCGGGTCCAGGAAGATGTCGCGGTGGTCGAATGCTGCGACCAGGCGGGTTGCCTTGGAGCGGAGCAGACCGTTACCGAACACGTCACCGGACATGTCGCCAATGCCGACTGCGGTGAACTCTTCGGTCTGAGCGTCGTGGCCGAGCTCAGCGAAGTGACGCTTGACGGACTCCCAAGCACCGCGTGCGGTGATGCCCATTGCCTTGTGGTCGTAGCCGACGGAGCCGCCGGATGCGAACGCGTCGCCCAGCCAGAAGCCGCGCTCCAGGCTGATTGCGTTTGCGGTGTCAGAGAATGCTGCGGTGCCCTTGTCCGCTGCAACCACCAGGTAGTAGTCGTCAGCGTCGCGTGCGATAACGCCCTCGGGGCGGACAACAGTCTCGGAGCCGTCAGCACCAACGGAGAGGTTGTCGGTGACGTCCAGCAGGGAGCCGATGAAGACCTTGTAGGACTCGCGGCCCTCGGTGATCCATGCGTCACGATCCACTGCGGGGTCGGGCAGCTGCTTGGGGTAGAAGCCACCCTTCGCGCCGGTGGGGATAATGACGGCGTTCTTCACCATCTGGGCCTTGACCAGGCCGAGCACCTCGGTGCGGAAGTCGTCACGGCGATCCGACCAGCGCAGGCCACCACGTGCGACGCTACCGAAGCGCAGGTGAACACCCTCAACGCGCGGGGAGTAGACGAAAATCTCGAACTTGGGGCGGGGCAGGGGTGCGAAGTCGATCTCCTGCGGTGCCACCTTGAATGCGAGTGCGGGGCGGTCAGCAAGGTATGCGTTGGTGCGCAGGATAGCGCGGATAACCTTGCCGAGGGAGCGCAGGTAGCGGTCAGCGTCCAGGGTGGGGATCTGGTTCAGTTCCTCAACCAGGGCTGCTTCGATTTCGTCACGGCGTGCATTGCGCTGCTCATCGTTGAGACCGTTGTTCGGGTCGAAGCTGACCTCGAAGAACTCGACCAGGTGCTTGGTGATGGCCGGGTTAGCGAGCAGGGTGTTCGACATGAAGGACGGGGTGTAGCCCAGGCCCAGCTGAATCAGGTAGTGGTTCAGGGCACGGAACAGACGTACTTCCTGCCAGGTCAGGCCCTCAGCCAGGATCAGGCGGTCCAGGGTATCGGACTCGCGCTCACCGAGCAGGTAGGCGTTCAGGGCGTCCTCGTAAAGGGAAGCCACAGCGTTTGCGTCCACGCCCTCGGGGAATTCAACTCCGAAGTCGTAGAGGTAGCCGTAGTCTTCGCCATCCTCAGGCTTGAACTCGTAGGGCTTCTGATCAACAACGACCAGGCCCATATTCTGCATAACCGGCAGAAGCTCGGTGAGGGTGTGAGGTGCGGACAGGTAGGTCTTCAGTCGGGTGGTGTTGGCTTCGCCGGCTTCAACCTTGATTGCGGCGGGCTTCTGGCCCGAGAGAGATTCAAGAATCACGATATCCTCGATTGCTTGTTCTACTGTGTAATCGGCTCGGTAGGCTGCACTAGTCGCATCTGCCCAGGCTGATGCGAGTCGGCGGCCTTCCGCTCCGGGTTTCCATGCCTCAATAGCAGCTGCGGTTGCTTCCACCCAGGAGCGGGCGGCTTCTTGCAGTCGCTTTTCGAGAGCTTGATGATCCGTCTTCGGCACATCGTTGGGGTTCGTGAGCCGAATGCGGAAAAATAGACGCGCCAACGATGAGGAAGACAGGTACACCTCATGGTCGATGGCACTCAAATCAAATTCCTGTCGGAACACCTGCTGAATGCGGGAGCACACGTTCGTGTTGTAGCGATCCCGAGGCAGGTACACCACGGCGGAAATAAACCGGTTGAACCGGTCAGCGCGCAGGAACAGGCGGGTCTTGCGACGCTCCTCCAGACCCATAATGCCGCCGAAAGTATCGGTCAGATCATTAGCGGAAGCGTGCAGCAGTTCCAGGCGGGGGTAATCCTCCAAGGCACCCAGAAGCGCCTTGTCAGAGTAAGAACCGGGGTGGTAGCCAAGGCGGCGGCGCACCATCGCAATACGCTCACGCACCAGCGGAGTCTCAATAGCGGGCAGCGCATACGCCTGGCGAGTGAACAGGCCCAGGATGACGTACTCGCCAATCACGCGGCCATTCAGGTCGAAGCGGCGCACACCAACGTAGTCCAGGTAGTCGTTGCGTGCGACGGTGGAGCGGGAGTTCGCCTTCGTGATGTACAGCGGGCGCGGGAACAGAGCGCGCTCCAGGGTCTCACCCGAGAGCGGAATGCGGCTCTTACCCTCCGTGGTGCGCAGAATACCGAGCGCCGAACCGGGGCGGTCCACCAGAGAAATAGCGCCGGAGGAGCCGTCCAGTACGCGCTCCTTCACGCCCATGAACACAAAGTTGCCGCGGGTGAGCCAGCGCAGGAAGTCCTGTGCCACCTCCACGCGGGAGGCGGGCTCCACGCCGCGCGGGTTGGCGGCGTAGGATTCCTCGCCGTGGCCCAGGGTTGCGCCACGCAGGTCGTACATGGACTGCGCCAGGTCGAAAACGCGGGTGACCATGGCGTCCAGGTCGGTGTGGCAGGCGCGAACGTCAGCGAGGACGCGCTCCACTTCCTTCTCGCAGCGGCGCTGCTCTTCCTCAGTGAGGTAGCGGGTCAGGCGGACCGCAATCCAGGACTCAATAGCGACCGTGGTGCCCTCGGGGGCGTTATCGCTGAGCTTGAGGGAGGGCACGCCAAGAGTGGCGGTATCGCCGCTGGCAAGGTTGCCGCGCATGCCGGTGCCGCGCAGGCTCAGGAGGTTACCGTCCGGGCCGCGTTCGGCGAGGAAAGTGGGGTGAAGAATCGTGACGAAACCACCAAAGTGCGCGGCGAGGCATGCGGTCAGGGAGCTGACAATGTGCGGCATGTCGTCAGTCGCGACGTACAGGGTGGTGTTGTACTCGTCATTGCGTGCGGCAACGACAGGGGTCTTGGGCAGGCGGATTTGAGCCAGCGCACGGTGGGTGCGAGCCAAATCCTCTAACTCTGCCGGGGTGAACTCTTCACGCTCATCTTCGGGGCTGTTCAGGAAATACTGCTCGACCCATGCATCGGCGCCAGCGAAGTGTGCCATAGCCTTGTCAGTCATTGACAATCTATCCTCCGAATATCGGTATCACTTCACTGTGACGGTGTCTGTGTGGTCTCATGTGCGCGCCGTGGCGCGCGAGCACTTATACCAAGCTTATACCTTTGAGGTGTTTCTGTCAGACATATCGCTCTTGTGGGCGTAGAAATTATTTTTATCTTCTTCCCAAATCCAGCGCGCATTTGGTACGGGTTCAAGAAAGTAGGTGCATCTTGAGGGGTGGACACGTACAGTGAAACTATGAGTTTGCGTACTGAATCTTTCCTGGTGGGTCTCATTGGTGACGGCATCACCTCCTCACTGACCCCTCCCATGCACGAGGCGGAGGCGGACGCGCACGGGGTGCGCTACCTGTACCGCCCCGTCGACCTGGACGCCCTGAACCTGGACGGCGCCTCCGCACCGGCGCTCCTGGATGCGGCGGCACTACTCGGTTTTAACGCTTTCAACATCACGCACCCGTGCAAGCAGTCCGTCATGGAGCACCTGCACGAGCTCTCGGATGCGGCGCGCGCCCTGGGCGCGGTCAATTGCGTGGTGATTCGCGAGGACGGCACCTTCTACGGCGACAACACGGACTATTCGGGATTCATCGCGGGGCTGAAGCGCGGTCTGCCGCAGGTGGCGGAGGATCCGGCGCGCCTGGAGCACGTGGTGCAGTTGGGTGCCGGTGGTGCCGGTAGCGCCACGGCGTACGCGCTGTGCCGTCTGGGGGTGCACCGGCTGAGTCTCTTCGAGCGTGACGCGGCGAAAGCGCAGGGGCTGGCGGAGCAGCTGGGCGGGCTCTTCCCGCAGACCCGAATCGAGGTGCTGACCGACGATACGCGCCTCATTGAAGCTCTACTGGAGGCTCAGGGTTTGGTGAATGCGACCCCGGTGGGCATGCACGTGCATCCGGGTATGCCGTTGAGCGATTCGGCACTGGATGCCGGGGTGCTGCGCGAGGGCCTGTGGGTTGCGGACGTCATCTACCTGCCGCAGGAAACACAGCTGGTACAGGTAGCGCGTGCCGCCGGGTGCGAGGTGCTAACGGGCGGCTACATGGCGGTCGGTCAGGCGGTGGATGCCTTCCGCCTCTTCACCGAGTTAGAACCAAATGCAGAGCGCATGGCAGCTCATTTTGAGGCGCTGATTGCGGCACAGCAAGGGGTTTAGAAAATTAAACACGGAGGTGGGGCTGGATAGCTAACTATCCAGCCCCACCTGCTTTTATTCTATATACGGAATATATTCTGTGGGCTATGCATCTAGCTCATCCAGGGTCTTTTTGTAACCCTCACGAGCCGTCAGCGCACCCAACGCCACGAGCACGCACATGGCAACCGTGAACACGGCGGGCAGCACTGCATTATGCAGGTCAGCACCGGCGAGGCTCGTCGCCACGGCGGGGGCGACGCCTCCAGAAATCGCGAAGCCAATCTGGGTACCGAGCGCCAGGCCGGTCACGCGCACGCGGGTCGGGAACATCTCCGCGTAGAAGGCGGGCCACACGCCGTTCGCCATGGAGTAGAGCGCACCGTGCATGAGCACGCCGTAGGCGAAGATACCAACCCAGTTACCCTCGGCAATCGCGCCGAGGTACGGGAACATCACTAGGGAAGAAGCCACCGCACCGGTAATGAACACGGGCTTACGACCGATCCGGTCGGCAAGCATGGCGGCGAGCGGAATCGCAATCAGGCCGAGAGTGTTGGAGGCGACCGGCACCAGCAGCATAGTGCTGCGGTCGAGCCCGTAACCCTTCGTGGCGAAGGACAGCGCGAAGGTCGTGAAGACCATGTTCACGGTGTTGACCATGGCACACACGGCGATGGTGAGTACGGCACGCTTGTGGTGCTTGAAGACCAGCATGAGCGGGGACTCGGTGAGCTTTTCGCGCTGCAGGTAGGCGGGCGGTTCAGAGAGGGTGCGGCGAATCAGCCAGGCGGTCACCACCACGAAGGCGGAGAGCCAGAAGGGTACGCGCCAGCCCCAGGTGAGCAGGTGCTCGTCCGGCAGGGCAGCGAAGGGAATGAACACGGCGGTCGCCAGTAGCGAGCCGAACTGGGTGCCTTGCAGGGTCCAGCTGGTCGTGAAGGCGCGCTGATGTTCGTTGGCGTGCTCCAGGGAGATGGAGATGGAGCTTGCCTGCTCGCCCGCGGCGGAGAGGCCCTGAAGCATACGGCAGGCAACCAACAGGGTGGGGGCGAGGATACCCGCCTCACTATAAGTCGGCAGGCAACCGATTGCGAAGGTGGCAAAGCCCATCAGGAAGAGCGTGAGCATCAGGACGAATCGGCGGCCGTAGCGGTCACCGAGGGGACCAACGATCATGGCGCCGAAAGGACGCACAACGTAGGCGACGCCCACAACCACCATGGACTTGAGGATGCCGATGGCGGCGGTGTCTTCGGGGAAGAAGATGCGGTTGAGCACAATGGCGGCGGCGGTGCCGTAGACGGCGAAGTCGTAGTATTCGAGTGCGGAGCCTATCCAGCTGGCGAGGGCGGCTCGTCGTGGTGATCGGGCGGGCGCGTCGGTGCGTCGGCTCATGGGTGGCTCCTTCGGTGCTATACCCGTTGGGAGGGGCGGGGCCGCGGTGTCGGCGGTCCGTGCGGTTTGTCAATGTGCCCTTCCAGTCTAGGGAGCGCACCGCACGTTTTCCATAGGGTTACCTAAGTTCCCAGGGTTTGAAGTAGTAATAGCGGGCGGACACCTCCAGCACCAACCCCAGTCAGTTCATAAGCGATAAAGAAATTTGTAATTTCAAAAATGCGCGACAGGACTTTCGCACCCAACCCACGTAAAGTGAATATCACCTCGGCAGGAGTGTGCCTACCGAGCAGTCACGCCGACCAAGATAAAGCTGGTCGGCGTTTTTAGTGTCCAATTCATTTGCGGTAGCCCCGCACTATGGACTTCCCGGGAGGTTCATAGTGCGGGGCTACTGCCTTTCCGAAAGGATTTTATTATGTCCAAGATTGATCAGGCGATTGCATGGATGGAGCAGCGTAAGGGCAAGGTGACCTATTCGATGAATTATCGAACTGGCCCGCATTCTTATGACTGCTCATCTGCGGTTTACTTTGCACTGCGAGATGCTGGCCTGCTCCCGCAGAATATTGCTATTGGTAATACCGAAACGCTCTTCCACGATTTGGAGAGTAACGGCTGGACTCAGGTTCGACCGGATGCATCGGGTAATTACCCGGCACGACGTGGTGACGTGTTTATCTGGGGTCGCCGTGGATACACCAACGGTGCAGCTGGTCACACCGGCATTTTCTATGATGACCACGACACGATTATCCATTGCAACGCTGGCCATAATGGTATTTCTATTAATCCGCACGACACCATTTGGTCGTACAACGGTGGTCCGGCAATTACGATTTATCGTCCCCCGGCAGAAGTGAACGAAGAAGAGGTTATCTACCGCGCGGCTAAGAATGCGATGAATGCAATTTTTGATGAGCCTTTTGTTCGCCAGGGCGACCTCGCTAAGGCTCGCTATGGCAATGCCACTGTCGGCTTGCGCGGTGTCATCCATTGGTTTGATACTTCTATGATCCGCCTGGAGACCAGTCTGAAGGAGCTGGAGAGTGCAATCCGAGCTCTCTAATGCATAGAGCCTCATAGATATATAACTATCAAAACTTGTTTTGGGTAGGGTCTATGGACCCTACCCAAAACAAGTTAAATTCTCATATATAACACACTCAAGTATCAGCATATTTTCACTTAGTGAATCATTTGAGTAAAAATAAACTTCTATGAGTTGAATTTCAATTAAATACAAAAAATATTTATTAAATATTACCCCCCCCCCCC
>NZ_KV830305.1:1597837-1637743 GCF_001836735.1 Rothia sp. HMSC061D12
ATTACCCCCCCCCCCCGATGAATATTAAAGGCTGATTTACGTCTTTTATAAACATCGGATTAATCTTCTGCTAGGTTTTGATTCCAAGGAGGACTCATGAAGTACCCATCCCGGCTATGCAAAGGATGCCACGAGCCGACAGACACATATCGCACTGGTTGCCGCACATGCCAAGCGCGGCATAGGGCGATACGCCTCCACAAGAATCCCCGCATATCATCAGGGCAACCTATTTGTCCTAGATGTTGGAGAACCGCTGGCATCTCTCTTCCAGCCTGTAGTATCCACCCTGAAAATTACGGACAACGCATCGCAATAGAGAATCAGTGGAATCCCATCTATTCCATCTGCCGTGCATGTATCCACGCACCAGAGGGTACCGTCCCTCTTGATTCACCGCGGGTCTACCTTCCTATCAACCCTCGAGCTCGACGAACTTCAAAGCAGCGAATTTACCCTTCGCGAGCAAATCCGGTTCTTTTTCTTGCGCTTTCTCATTGCACGCGTTGTGAGAAGCCAATAGATGAGGATTCTCGACATGCCGGGCATCCTTTGTGCCGCAAGCACTACCGGCAATTGAAGCGACAGAACGAGCACCAGGACACTGGAGTAAATCCAATCGGTAAGAAGAGCGAACAGGATGAATTGGTCGTCCATGATGCCGGCCTAGCATCATTCCTACACGCACGGAGAAAGCGTCTGTCGCATGCTTCAACTTCGCTGCCACGAAGCAGAAGCAGGGCAAATCCATGTATGACCAACACTATGGTCCACACACCTTCCGCACTGTAGCGGATATCAATAATTCACTCATTTAGCAGAGAGGCTACATCATTATGGCTACCATTTCGTCTGACGAGCAGCTACAACAGCATCTGATCGCTCTAACCGTGGGCACGCCAGTGAAGGACGCAGACCGTCGATGTCTACACCGCCCAAAGTTCCGCATTCCACGCCATCAGGCGTTATTGGATGAGTTGGCAGATTATGTAGCGGGCGGTTCACGTACCGGAGGAGCGTCCAGCACCAGCCGCTTTGGATGTCGTATGCCCATTTCTGCTAATGCGCTACAAGTTCAGGAGTCTATTCGTTCCGTTGTTATGGGCTCATTCCCAGGTGCATCGCTGAAAAATCAGGTTTCTGCGTGGATTCGCAATCACTTACATCAGGAACTTCATGATGAGGCGTTGGCAATAACGACTAGTTGGATTCGGGCCATTGTTGCGTTGCGCCATCCCAGTCATGACTTGCAGGGATTTTGCCCTAATTGCGGGGAGCAGGAAGTCACGAAAACAAGCTGCGACGGCTCAACATCAATACGCAAATCTGCACTGTATTACACCGCTGAACGAGCATCTTGTCGTTCATGCTCTGCTGTGTGGGAAGGGTTAGAAGGCATGAAGGCCTTAGCCCTGCTACTTCATAGCCAGGACTAATATCGTCCACCATTATGCTTCTGCCTGTGAACATAGGTAACCAGTCCAAGTAGGATTACACCATTTTCCCAGGCAGATAAAACTACCGCATGAAGCTGTTATTTCACTGCTGTAGTTCACCCCGTCGGGTTTATCCCGGCGGGGTTTTCTGTTAAACCGCGGCTACCATAGCCGCCCAACCGCCAAGGAGATTATCATGGCACCTATTTCTGAAAACACTGCATACCAGGCAGCTCATCGAGCTCTGACTGATGTGTATGATGAGCCTTTTGTGCGTGAAGGCGACCCTGCCGTACAGCGCTTCGGTCAGGCAAAAGTCAGCACTCGAGCTATCGTGGAATGGTTCGATGAGAATATGCTACGTCTTCACAAGCAAATTGCAGATTTGGAGAACCTCGTGAAGTCGAAGCGTCGTGCTTAGGCATCGTCCGGGGTGGCGTAAGCAACTCTATGCAGTGATTCCAGCAGCCACTGCTGTTCTACAAACCTACGGCATTCTATCGCAGGAGCAGGCTAGTGTGTGGGCTGGTCTTGCGATAGCCCTTTGGGGGTTGTGGATGGCATGGGTTAATACTGACCACAGTAGATGCCCTCCTACGCGACGGATGAACCATTCAGTCGATTCACCACAGCATAAGGTTACTTCGTACAATCCGGAGACCTAGAGATTCTTCACTCTACTAAAAATGAGGGGTTGAGCATAACTATTCGTCTGCTCAACCCCTCATCATTTATTTATCAAATACTCTTCATCTCAGCGTTGCTACTACTTCGACGCAGAACGCGCCTGCCACACCATCGCACCCAAATGCACTAGCAGGCCAAGAATCGGCCCCACATACAGGGCAAGAAGAGTGCGCGTCAGAAGAGGCAACGGCGACACCGCCACAACACAAGCAACCACAGCAGCCAGCACCCAACCAGCCACATATGAACGGTGCATATTCAACGCAATAACCAGCGACCCCGACAGCACCAAAAGCGCCAGGAAAACAGAAGCAAATACCAGAAGCGCCAGCATCGGAGAAGTCACCACATGGGCGTACGCTTCAATCTCCGAAGGCTTCGGCGGGTAAAGCAGACCAAACAGCCACGGGCCCAGCACATAAGCCGCCGCAGCGCCCACAAGACCCACGCCCAACAGCGCACCAGCAGGCTTCGCAAAAGCACGCAACGGATGGTTCTGCTGCTTCAAGAAAGCAGACACCGCAACACCCTGAAAAGCCTGCAGAGGAATCATAATCGGCGAGCGCGTAATCGAAATCGCGAGAATCAGAACCGCCAAAATAACCTGTTGCAGCGAGTCATTCGAATCAATGCTCGCGTTCAGCAGAAGCGGCAAGCCCATCATAAGAACCGCGTTAGCAGTCGACGACCCCATCGACAGCGTGTAGTTATACAGCAGACGACCCGATGAAACATCCGCACGAGAGCCAAAAACTCGCCGCGCCTCCGGCAGCAGAAGCACCATCAGCAGCCACAGGAGCACCGGGGAAACTGTTGCAGCTTCAAGACCGACGAGATGCGCAGAGACCAGACCGACCGCACAGATAGCCACAATGCGCCAAATAGCGTCAAACCCCGATACGCTCGCGAAGAGGTACCAGCTTTCCTGACCAGCAGACGCACCGTAGAGAGTCATGTGCATGGCGTAGAGGGCCACACCGACACTCAGGAGAAGCACACCGCTAAACCCGCTCAAAGGAATCTGGGCGGGAGCCCACAGAGGGCTCGTCACTAAGGTCAGACCGCCCACAATAAGACCCACCAGAGCACCCACAGGGGCAATACGTGCCCCAGTTTTACCGTCGCGGCGTGCAGTGCCCACAGCGCGGGTAGCTTCCTGCTGGATACCTACCACCACGCCGTAGAGGGCAAAAAGAAGCGACCAGAAGAGAAGGAACTCCGTCAGGCTTTCGCCCTCAAGAAACCGTTTCACAATAACGGTAATTCCCAGAGAAGATAGTGCAGCTAAACCGGACGATCCCAAAATTGCCATCGAATGACCACGAGTCATTTTCTTCGGCTGGGATTCTACCGATGATTCCACGCTATCTCCGTTCTCTACTGGTCGCACCTATAAGATTGAAATCTTTACTTTACGACGTGCTCGGCAAGGTTCTTAACACCCTGCCACTTCTTCGCCAGAGCCGCCTTCGGCAGCAGAGTCAGCGCGTGAGCACGCGAGGAGAAACGAATACGAGCCACGCGAGCAGCCTTCGACCAGCCCAGAGCCGCCATCTCATCAGCAATAGTGTTCATGTAGCGGCGCTCCTCATCAAAGCGGGTACCCTCCAGGGCACGCCAAGACGAGTCGGAACCACCGTGACGACGGTACATGAACGCAACCTGCGGGTCGTAGTACAGGGAGCCGCCACGCATCGTAATGTCCAGAATCAGCGCCATGTCCTGCACAACATTCAGGCCCTCACGGAAGCCGGTGCCCACAATAGCGTCCTTACGCCAGCCCAAGGACGGGAAGTAGAACCACGCGCCGCGCAGCAGGGAGGTAGCCAGCTCCTCGCCCTTCAACACAGCCTCACCCTTAGGACGATAGAACGCCTTAGTCTGCTCCACCAGAGTGTTCGACAGGCCGTTGTTCTCATCAATCACGACCACGCCGGGCTGGAAAATGGATGCCTCAGGGTGCTTCGCCGCCGAATCCACCAGCCACTGCACATAGTTGGGGAGCATGACATCATCAGCACCCATGACGGTGACCAGGTCATTCTCTACGAAAGTCAAGCACTTACGGTAATTACCGTTCGCGCCCAAGTTCTTCTCATTACGCATGTAGGTGATGCGCTCATCCTTCAGCGACTCGAACCATCCGGGAATCGAGTCGTCCGGGTAGCCGTCATCAACAACAATCATGCGCCAGTCCGGGTTGGTCTGACCGACCACAGACAGCACAGCCTGCTTCATCATGGCAACGTCGCCGTAGTAGGGGAACAGAATATCAACGGTCATGAGGTATTACTCCAAGCTCAAACGTGTAGAAACGTATAAAAATCAGGGGCTTTAGGGCTTCTTCTGCTCTCGCTCCGTAGCGCGGGAAGCGCCCTGCGGCTGACGCTGAAGAGCCTTCATAATCGCAACTTCTTCAGCGAGGGTACGCATATCATCCGTAATCTTCGAGATAGCCAGGGTCAAGTGCAAGCTAATACCCATCAGCATAATAATCGCCAGTAGGAACAGCAGGTTGACCGGGGTCTCAATACCCACCAGACGCGAGAGGGCATCCAAAAGCTTCGGGAAAAGCGCCAACACAATCATGATGACACCAACGATAAGCCACAGTGCGGCGTACTTTTCCTTCATCTTCTGGTTGCGTACCTGCGCCAGAACGAGAACCTCCATCACCACAACGATGAGAAGGAAGAAAATATTTGCGCTCATTTACTTAGACCCCACATTCGTTTTCTGGCGAGTCATCGACATGCCAAACGAGAAGAAAGAACGAACCAGGTACACCGCAGACTTCCACGGGCTTGAAGAAGGAGTACCGCCCTGACGCTCACGCATCTCAACCGGCACCTGCTTTACAGTCAAGCCAGAACGAATCGCCATCACGCAGGCATCAATACAGTCACCCAGATACTCTGCAGGCAGATGCTCGCAATACTGCTCAATCGCCTTACGATCTGCTGCACGGAAACCGGAGGTGGCATCGGTGAACTTCTCACCCGAAATCATCGTAAACATACGGGCCAGAACCACCATCGCCCACTTACGCGGACCAGACACCTTATAGTTGGTCGCCTCAGCAAAGCGGGAACCAATCGAGATGTTGACATCCTCCAGGCCAGCAAGCACAGTGCGGATACCCTTCGGGTCATGCTGGCCATCAGCATCAACCTGAATTGCGCGATCATAACCGGCCTGGCGAGCATACTTGTAACCGGTGCGCAAAGCGCCACCGATACCCATGTTGTAGGGAAGATCAATCACGAAAGCGCCGGCAGCGCGCGCAATCTCAGAAGTGCGGTCGGTGGACCCATCATTGACGACCACCAGGTCGACCTCAGGCATCATGCGGAAAAGTTCCTCAATCGTCCCGCCAATCACCTCCTCCTCATTCCACGCCGGCATGATGATGAGTGTTCGAGGAGTCTGCGAAAGTACCTCAGAGTTCATGCAGTGCTTATACCTTCCTGCTTTCGTGTATGTGTATGTCGGCATACACCGCGGGCATACCAAATCCCATCTTATCAGTACAGATAGTACAGGTTTAACGAATAACGAAGGGGATGACGCTATACACGCCGCCCCCAATCATTGAGACCGTACCCGTGATGGCAGACTCCGTTAGGAGTTATCACACGCGGTGATACGGTACAGAACAACAGGACCCGAAGAATACACCGGTGTCATTAGGTCAGTGGCGCTAGCCTCCACCAGAGCATCGTAATTCTTCTGGGCATCAGGGCCGAAGTTCAGCTGGTTCTCCATATGTACGTACCAATAAGCACGGTACTGCTTTACCTCACGACACACCTCGGGGTTCGTGGCGGCATCCTTCAAATTATTGATGATTGCCGCGTACTTCGGAGAGGTCTGGAACTCAAAGTGGTAACTGGTCAAGTGACGATCAGCCAGTGCGTATATAAAGGGGCTTCCGTCCCAGGGATTATTCACAATAGTGTCACTCTTGGGGACAATCTTCGGAATCTCATTAATGACGTTCAACTCATCCTGGGTCACAACGACAGAAGACGGCGTTACCCGATATTCCTTCGACACAGCCAACGTTGTCTCCTGCACCGAAGGAACACGCGAAGTCAGACCGGCAAGAACCAAAACCAACACCGCGGCAACACCCATTCCGGCCGTCGCCACGTTCAGACGCGCCGTACGTGGAACGCGACGGACTATCCAGGTGAGCAGCCCCTCCACGGAACCACCCAATCCAATACCAGCCAGAACTGCTGAGGGGAATACGATTAGCGCCGCCAAGCGGAAGTGGTCAGTGTACCAGGGGCCCACCATCAGCAAACGGAAGTCACCGCGCGGCACAGTAGCCGCAATAATCCACAGGTAACCAATCAGTGCCCAGCTAGCAATCAGCCACAGGTTACGGCGCTTGTATAGCAGATACCCGACACCCCATAACGCCAGGAAACCCACTACATGAGAAGGATTGAAAGTATCACCCAGCTGATTACCATTCTCCAGGCCCAGGAAAAGGAACTGATAAAGAGCGTCACCTTCGCTCAAGATGGGGAACCACGAACTACTAGCGGCATTATCGGGGCGTAGCACCACCCAAGCACCCACACATCCGATTGATATACCTACCAGCAGAAGGCTACCCATTTGCTTCTGCCGCGAGGTCAACTCGTGCGAGCGCACTACTTGTACCACACCAGCTAGTAGCATCGGTAGAGCAAAGACCACGGCGGACACCACAGCATTCGGATGTACGAGCGCTAGACCCGCGATACTCACCAGGGCTGATAGCCCCAGAGAGAGTAGAACCGAGAACTCGCGACGTAACAGAGCTTGAACCAAATGCGCCATTAATGCCACAAACGTAGGTAGCAGAGCGTACCCTAGAAGGTTCGGGAAGAGAACACCCCAACGCAGGAGGAGACCGGGAAACGCTGCAAAACCACCAATTATTGCAGGGATGGCAAGCGCCTGGAGGCGGCGAAGCTTCGGAATGCTCAAGCTGAACGCTACCAGCGAGCAGGGCCACAAAATACCGGCAGCCAGTAGCACGGTCACAATGGTGGCGGTCGCAATACTCGTACCCGTGGTGCTATAAATCAGGGACACAAAATCGTGCCAGCCCGCCGGGTAGAAGGTAGGCTGCTGATCCGCTGCACTCACAGCACCCAGAGTCAGGCTGGAGGCGTCGCCGTGCTCCTGAATCCAGCGAATCGCATTCATATGGAAGGAATTATCCAGGCTCTGCGAGAACGCCTCAGGCCCGTAGACCATGTCCTCGGTCATGTGCAACACCAGGAAACCACCTAGTACTGCACCCACCACCGGCCACGCCACAGGAACATCATTACCCGGCCACTCTGCGGAGGTCAGCGTGGGCCAGCGACGACCCACTAGCCACACCAGGGCCCAGGCCAAGGAAATCAGCACCGCGGCGGTCACCACGAAGGGTAGCAGACTCCACGCAATGCCGATCTTGCCCAATGCAATAGCAGACACGCCCACCAAGCCAAATGACAGCAGCGGCGCATAAAAAACGCGCAGACGTGCGGGAACACGCAGCGCCCAGCCCATTGCATAGCCGGGGCCAAAAGCCAACACGACCGCAAAAAGTAGCAGCGGAATAGTTGCCAACCAGCTCATTAACCTTCTTCTCCCCACAGTTCACGCACCGGAAAACCCCTCAAATACGGGGGTCGGTGCGCTTTCGCGTACCAAGCAAGGATACCCTAGAGCCCTCTTCACCCCCGCGAAACCCCGCGGAAGAGAGAGGGATAGCACCTCAATCATGTGTTGCAGGGCGCTGGTTGGGCTGTCTGTGTGAAGCTCCCATATGACGAAGAATATGACGTAATATTTCACGCCCTACGTCATGAAAGGTGCACCTAAGAAACATAGGGCAATAAATAAGGTGTTCAGCACCCATTAGCTTTACTCTGAAACATATCTCCCCTTAACAAAGGGTCGCCCAACGCATACACATCTGGACGACCCCTCAAACGCAGCCGCAGAAGAAAGGGTCGATCATGACCGAAACCATTGCAGCACAGGCACCCATCGCCGACACCTCCGAGCAGTTCAAGCTCGCCTTCGGCCACCAGCCCGCCGGCGTTGCCATCATCACCGCCACCGACGAAAACGGCGAACCCGCAGGCTTCACCGCCTCCTCGCTGACCTCCGTCGCCGCAGAACCGCCCATCATCGCCTTCTCCCTCAAGGCAAACAGCGGCTCCGCAGCAAAGATCGCGGCTGCTTCCTCCTTCCTCGTGCACATGCTCGACGCTGAGAATGTCACCCTCGCGAAGAACTTCGCAACCCACGACTACCCTCGCTTTGAGGACCCCAGCACCTGGGAATTCGTCCACACCGGCGAGCCCCTCGTCCACGGCGTGCGCCGCGTACTGCGCGCAACCCCGCTCAGCCGCGTTGAGGCAGGCCCCGCACTCGTCTTCACCGCGCAGGTTGAAGAGTTCATCCGCAACGACTGCGAAGGCACCCCGCTGGTCTACCACTCGCGCAACTTCCACGCGCTGGGCGACCACTCCAACGTGAACAACTACATCATCTAACCCCGCGCAGGGGTCACGGGGCGGTATTCGACGACCATGAGGCGACGAATACCGCCCCGCGGCGTACCCTGAACATAACAGCGCACAGCACCACAACGCAGAAGGAATAGTTATGACGGCTCAGACCACCCAGCCCGCATCCCTCCCCTGGCTCGAAAAGCTCATCGCGATTCCCACCATCTCCGGTAGCTCCAACCTCGAACTCATTGAGCTCATCGAAGCCGAGTTCGCCCGCTACGGCTACAGCGGCGTGCGCACCTACAACGAGGACGGCACCCGCGCCAACCTCTTCATCACCGTCCCCGCAGCGGACGGCACCACCCGCGGCGGCCTCATCCTCTCCGGCCACACGGACGTCGTTCCCGTCGCCGGTCAGGCGTGGGACGCCGACCCGTTCACCCTGCGTGTGGAGGGTACCCGCGCCTACGGCCGCGGTGTCTGCGATATGAAGGGGTTCCTCGCTGTCGCACTCTGGCTGCTGCCGCGCGTTGCCGAGGCGAAGCTGCGCACTCCCCTGCACTTCGCGTTCTCCTACGATGAGGAAATCGGCTGCATCGGTGCACCCGCACTCATCGAGGAGTTCGTGGCGCGCGACCTCGCCCCCGACTACGCGATTGTTGGTGAGCCTTCCAGTATGCGCATTATCTCGGCGCACAAGGGCGCACACCGCGGCCGCGTCACCTTCACCGGCGTGCCCAAGCACGGCTCCCTCGCCACCCACGGCGTGAACGCGGTTGCCGCAGCAGGCGAGTTCATCACCTTCTTCACCGACATGGCGGACCAGTGGGAAGAAGAAGGCCCGTTCGACGAGTCGTTCATCATTCCCCACTCCACCGGTAGCGTGAACCTGGCAACCGGCGGCCTGCAGTACAACATCGTCGCCGAGCAGGCGGTCGTAGAGTACGATGTGCGCACCCTGCCGCAGGTGACCACCGAATCCTTCGTGGAGCGCATTGACCGCGAACTTTCGGAGGTCATCCTGCCCGACCTGCAGGCGCGCGCCGCACGCGCCGAAAAGCTGACCGGTGCAGAGCCCGGTAGCCTCACCTCCCGCGCGGGTGTGAAGCACGAACTGCTCGCAGCCGTGCCGGGCCTGGGTACCGAGGACGACGCACCCATCGTGCACCTCGCCCACGAGTGGCTGGGCACCAATGACGCACCACAGAAGGTCACCTACGGCACCGAGGCGGGCCAGTTCCAGCGCGCCGGCGTGCAGAGCATCATTTGCGGTCCCGGCGATATTGCCCAGGCGCACTCCCCGAACGAGTGGATTGAGCTGGAGCAGCTGAGCGAATGCGAGCGCTTCTTCGAGGCGATTCTCGACTGGGCGAGCGCCAAGTAGCACATGTAGCAACCATGTAGCGGCGTAACAGCCAGCCCACCGCGGTTCGCAAGAGCCGCACGAAAATTACAGAAAATGCCCGGGTACCTCAAGAAGGTGCCCGGGCATTTTTGCGCTGATGGCGGGTGGTGTTGGCGGGGTTCAAGTGTTGGTTGAGCCATGGATTTAACGATCGGTTGAACTGTGGGTTTAAGTATGGGTTTATGGAATGAGTCCAAGGTGTGGACTATGCCTGTTTTTCCCCTCATCCACCACATTTATTTTTAAACGAAAAACCCGAAAAACCGCTTATGTCTAAGGGTGAAATAACACAAAAGTATTGTCTTCCAGGGGTATTCAAGGTTCCATAGATGCCAAAGGGTAAACACGCCACTCGGGCGGCATAACCCCACACAAAACCACACCTCCCTCACGCTCGGCACTGCACACCCGGTCAAACCCCGGTTTACCACCCGCAGTTCACTACCTGAAGGACACCCCGTGTACACCATCAGCCCCTACCTCGCCGAATTCCTCGGCACGCTCATTATGTGCACCATCGGCTGCGGCGTCATCGCCAACGTCGAACTTCGCCGATCCAAAGGCCACGGCGACAACTTCTTCACCATCGCCTTCGGCTGGGGCTTCGCCGTCACCTTCGGCGTCTACGCCTCCCACGCCTACTCCGGCGGCCACCTAAACCCCGCCGTGTCCATCGGTCTGGCAGCCTACGGCGAATTCCCCTGGGAGAAGGTCCCCGGCTACATCATCGCCCAGGTCCTCGGCGCAATGGTCGGTGCCGGACTGGTCTACCTCAACTACCTGCCGCACTGGAAGGCAACCGCCGACAAGAAGATTAAGCTCGGTATCTTCGGTACCGTCCCTGCCATTCACAACTATTTCACCAATGCCCTCTCCGAAATGATTGGCACGTTCATGCTGGTCTTCTCGGCGCTGTACACCGGTGTGAACTTCAAGCCGTCCATCAGCGGCGGTGTGGAACTCTCCCTCAACCTCAACGACGTGCTCAAGCCCCTCGCCTTCGGCTTCATGGTCGCCGTGCTCGTCATCGGTCTGGGGGGTCAGACCGGCTACGCGTTGAACCCCGCCCGTGACTTCGGTCCGCGCCTCATGCACGCCCTGCTGCCCATCCACGATAAGGGCTCCTCGCGCTGGTTCTACGCGTGGGTTCCGATCTGCGGCCCGATTGCCGGTGGTTTCATGGGTGGCGCGTTCTTCAAGCTCTACTACGAGGGTCAGGTCAGCCCGTGGCTGTTCGTTTCCAGCGCGCTGGCAGTTGTGGTTCTGCTCTTCGCGTGGTGGGCTAATAGCCACCTGTACCGCGCACCCAGCTCCGAGGTCGTCCCCGAATTTGAGGACACCCACGCTACCGCGGCGGCACGCGCAGCAACCTACACCCCGACCGGTTCCATGCCGATTCTGCTACCCGAAGAGGTGAAGGGTAACCGTAGCACCCGCGTCGTGAACCGCGTGACCGACGACGAGTAGTCTTCCCACCCGAGAACTTCCCTGTCTAGGGTTTCATCTAAAACGGCGAACCCCTCATTTTCATAACCTGACTTATGTTGTTCAGGTTATGAAAATGAGGGGTTCGTTGCGTCTACCTCACGGAAGGAGGTTCATTCAGGGGTGCCGAAAAGAAATATCGTCTAGAAAGGTCCTAGCTTAGGAATAAAAAGAGTCATCTCCTGAACGATATACTCTGCATCTTCCAAAGCCTCTTCAGCTTCTTCCACAGCTATAGGCTCATAATCCAAACCGGGATACTCAACCTCATGGCGAGTTCGACGCAAGCGAGAATACAGCTTACCCACCACATCATGAGGGCCTCGCTGAGCACGCAACGCATCACCCACCACAATATGACCTCCCCGAGTAGTCGGCCGCAGACCCTGCACCGCCAAGGCAGCAGTCATCGCCAACCTCGAAGCATCATAGAGGAGCGTATAGGCACCTTCCGGATCATCAACCACCAGACGATGCGCCGTCTTTAGATGCCGATGAGCACGCAACAACAGACCCTGAGCATGCTCACGATTTACAGCGACCCGTTCCAACTCACCGGCATTAATCAGCTCAAGCATGCGCTCCCGGCCAACGGTCCATGGACCAGGAGTCGGGGCATTAGGCTTCAGCGTCGACATCGTTCACCTCCAGCTGCCCAAAGAGAACCTCCATCGGGCGCGAGCGCACAGTCTGCACGAAACCATCCTGCGAGTTCCATGCCTCATGAGATAGCCGCTTTACGTTCACCTCATAGCCAAGCTTCTGCTCAGCATCATCAATAGCCTCATACAGCTTCTGACGTGAAGGGGAGCCAACAACCAGCACATCAATATCGTTCGGCACATGCCCAGCCACCCCAGAACGACGGCTAGCCCACGAGCCATAAATAGCGGCACCCTCAATATTGGAAACACCCTGCAAAGTATCCCGGAGCACCGGAACAGGGCCATAAGTTACCAGAATCAGCTGACGCATCGCCTGACCCACCGGATTATCAACTTTGGCTTGCACCATGCGGGCCTTGCCAACATTCTGGACAGTCACCAGACCAGATTGATTTAGACGATTCACTTCTCGGGAAACAGTCGGCAATGATGCACGTGTCGCATCAGCAATCTGTGACACCGTGTATTGCTGCTCAGGGTGAGAGAACAGCAATGCCATCACTTCACCCTGCAGGTCGCTACGCAAGATGGGAAGGAGGCTAGGAGCAGACGTTTTCATAACATGAATTATATCAATCATGTTATGAAAACGTCTGCTAATTTGGAGGGGTACTAGGCCGCGGCGGATGCCATTGTCAGCACCCGGTCGTGCTTAGCCGCGCGGCGCTTCTGAATCGCACGCACCACCCAGACGCAGACCGCACCGAGCACCGCGCCAGCAGTGTTATTCACAATGTCATCCACATCGAAAGTGCGGTAGGTGAAGCCCGCCAGACCCCAGTTACCGGTCAACTGGCTCAACTCAATGAAACTCGACAATGCGAAGCCACTCAGCGCCGTGGCGCGCAGACCCCAGCGCAGGCAGCCCGCAGTAAAGAAGCCCAAGGGGATGAACATGGCGACGTTGAAAAAGAGCTGCGCATACACGGTCGTTGCGAAGCGGCGCAGACCCATGCCGGCAGTCAGATCCCACGCCTGCTGCCAGCTCCAGCCCACATAGAAACGCGGGTAGTACAGCTCGGGGTTCGTGACGCTATTGGAAGAGCCAATCGGGGTCAGCGTCAGAGAAAGAATAGAAGCAAGGAACAGCGCAAAGGACGCAGTCAGCAAGTACTGGCGGATGCTGTGCGCTCGACCGGTCTTCTTGGCGCGCAGGCGCATACCAATAAATCCGATGATGGAGAGCGCGACGGTCAGCGCCACAATCTCGATGGCAAAGGTGCCAATCATGTGTTTATTCAGTAGTTCCTGCATGCTGCGTGTTCCTTAGGTCGTGAGAGTGAATTATATGAACTCCACCTGCATATATGCCTGTTCTAACATATATTCCCGGTGGTATATAGCGGGTTACCGTTCATACCCGCCGCATATCGTTCACCACCAGTGTAAAAGACCGCTCTATGGCTCACCCTAGGCGAAACTGTGAAAAAGCTGTACACGCACCCAAACACGCCATGAGAACCACCACAGCCGGCGCCGTCAGTACAGAACATCCGGCGGGAACACCGGCGCAATATACCGACCAAACAACAACACAAACAGCAACGCACCCGCCAGAGCCGCCACCATCGCACCCACAACCTGCACCAGCCACAGCATCAGGAACTTCACCATCTTGCCCTCAGAGCGGGCGGTCAGCGCCTCCACCATGGCGGTCGAAAACGTCGTAAACCCACCCAGCAGACCGGTCGTAATCACCGTGCACCAGAACGCCACCTGATCCGTGGCGTTATAGTGCACCCCCAGCGCGCGAGGATTAGACACCGGCATAATCAGCAGGCCGTACAGGAACGAGCCCACCAGGTTAATCACGAACACCGGGCTAATAATCGACGACTCCGTACGCAGGCGAGGCGACATCGCCTTATCCAGGAAGAAGCGGGTCATCGCACCCAAACCGCCGCACAGGAAAACCATCAAAGCGAAAAACATTAGCGGCCCTCCTCAACATCACGGGCGGGCACCAAGCGGGACGCCACAAAACGACCCGTCAGCATGCCCGCCGCGGCGGCAACCAAACCACCCACCAGCAGCACCGCCACAGCCAGCACCATATATTGAGCATGCACCGTGTACGGCAGAAAAATCGTCTGCGCCAAAACCGCCGCAATCGACGAATACGTCGTATAGCCGCCCATCATGCCGGCACCAAAGAGCAGACGGAACGAATGAATCCGCTCCTCACCGTCACGGCGCGCGTAGGCGTTCCACACCATCGTCAGCAGGCCCAGCGTAAACGAACCCAGCAGGTTCGCCACCAGCACACCACCGGGAGTGTACACGCGACACAGCGCCCCCGTACCGCCTCCCAAAAAGACAAGAAAAGGGGCAGGCACACGGCTCAGAACGCCTCCTATCCACTGTCGGATACTCGCGCGATTCCTCATCACCGTGCACCTGCCCTTTCGTCTCGTACTAGTCTTCAGAGTGCGCCGTAGCGCACAAACGCACACTAATACTTTACTCTGACCCGAGCTTGCTACCCGAGTCGGCAGCAGCAGACTCACGCTCGTGCTGAATATTCTCGCTCATCTTCTCACTCAGCGCGGCGCCCTCAACATCCATATTCGGAGTGAGACGATCCAGCCACTTAGGCATCCACCACGCCTTATCGCCCAGCAGAGCCATAATCGCCGGGGTCAGCGTCATGCGCACAATGAACGCATCCACGAGCACGCCGAACGCCAGGCCAAAGCCCATCGGTCGAATCATGGTCGAGTCAGCAAAGATGAAGCCACCAAACACCGAAATCATAATGATCGCGGCAGCCACCACCACACGCACCGCATGGTTGTAACCGCTCACAATGGCGGTCGCCGCATCCTTACCGTGCACGTACGCTTCACGCATGCCGGTCACCAAGAACATCTGGTAATCCATCGCAAGACCGAAAAGAATACCGATAAGCAGGGTCGGCAGGAAGGACAGCACCGGGCCCGGGTGGTCCACGCCGAAGAGGGAGCTCATGAAGCCCAGCTGGTAAATCGACACGACGGCACCGAAGCTTGCCAGCACCGAGAAGAGGAAGCCCACCGAGGCAACCAGCGGAACCATAATCGAACGGAACACCAGAATCAGCACCAGGAAGGACAGGCCCATCACCACGCCCAGGTACAGGGGTAGCTTCTGCGCGAGCACCTCGGAGACGTCAATATTGCCGCTGGTCTGACCCGCAATACCGAGAGACACCTCAGAGCCCTGAACCGGAACGGTCACGGCTCGCAGCTCGTGGACGAGCTCTTCTGTCTCCACGGAGCTTGCACTGTGGGCGGGAATCACCTGGAAAATCATGAGGGTACGATCATCAGTCATACCGCCGGGAACCACAGCCTGCACGTTCGCGCCGCCGCGCTCCTTGACCGCAGAGGCGATATCAATCTGCGCCTGCTGAGCCTGCTCCTCACTCATATTCGCGGGGGTGTGCGCGACCGCAACCAGCGGGGCGCTCATGCCCTCACCGAACTTGTCCTTGCCCAACGCGTACGATTTGTACGCGGCGCTATCGGAGGGGTAGTTCGAGGCGTCCGGCAGGCCCAGGCGCATCTGAGACATGGGGGCGGCAACTGCCAGCAGTGCCAGCGTACCGACCACCAGAGTCAGTAACGGACGCGCCAGCACGAGGCGCAACCAGCCGTTCGGCTTCTCGGTGCGTTCGGCATCCTGCGCGCGGCGTTCCGCAATCTTCTGCGGGGTATCGATGGAAGCCCACAGCTTCTTCGACATGATCTTGGTACCCGCCAAGGACAGCACCGCCGGGGTGAGAGTCACCGCGATCAGGGCGGCAACAACCACGCAGAACGCGGCGGCATTACCCATCACACCCAGGAAGGGAATACCGGTCACGTTCAGCGCCACAAGCGCAATAATCACGGTGCTCGCCGCAAAAATCACGGCGTTACCGCTCGTGCCGTTCGCCAGAGCAATTGCCTGAACCTTCGGCATGCCCTCCAGCAGGTTCGTGCGGTAGCGGTTCAGAATGAACAGCGAATAGTCGATACCGACCGCCAGACCAAGCATCAAACCCAGAGTGTAGGCAGTGGAGCTCATCTCCACGACGGAGGAAAGCGAAAGCGTGCCGAGCACACCCACCACCACGCCCACCAAAGACATGAGAATCGGCAGGCCGGCAGCCACGAGGGTGCCGAGCATGACCATGAGCACGATGAAGGCGATGACCATACCCGCCATCTCACCGGTGTGCGAACCGCCACCAAGCGCGGATTCACTCAGGTTCGCGTCGAACTGGACGGTCGCCCCGTGCAAGTTCGCCGACTCAATGTCGGACATGACCTTCTGCAATTCGGCGGAAGGCACCTCGTAAATCTTCTTCTTAAACGAGACCGTCGCAATCGCCGTGGACTGATCCTCAGAGACCATACGGTAGCCGGAGGCGAAGTCGTAGAGCTTCTGCTGGCGCTCCAGTTGCTCACGCTGTGCCGGCAGCTCACTCTCGGTCTTCTGCAGCTGGTTGCGCTGCTCGTCCAGCTTCTTCTGACCCTCAGCCAGCTCGTCCTTCTTCGAGGCGATTTCTGCACGACCCGCATCAACCTGCTTCTGACTCTCAGTCAGGGTATCGCGCTGCTCATTGAACGCGTTCTGCTGCTCGGTCAGCTGCGCCTGCTGGGCGTTGAGCTGCTCCATCATGGCGGCGGGTGAGCCTGCCGCCTCCGCCTGGGCATAGCCGTCCTTCAGCTGTTCCTGCGCGTCATCCAGCTGCTTCTGCGCGGATGTGAGCTGCTCCTGACCTGCGCTAATCTGCGCCTGCGAGTCGTCGAGCTTCTTCTCGTTGTCGGCAATCTGCTTCGTGCCGTCCTCAAGCTGCGAGGCGGCGGCATTCAATTGCTTTTTGCCGTCCTCCATCTGGGAGGGGGCAGCGTCAATCTTGGCGTGCGCCTCGTCAAGCTGGGTTTTCGCTTCTGCAAGCTTGGAGGTGGTGGTGAACGGGTCGGTGACCGCGTCCACGGAAAGCACCTCACTGGGCAGCGCGCTCAGTGCGGCGGAGAATGCCTGCTTCTGCTCTTCGGTGAGGGCGGTGCCGTCACCGGTGGTGAGAATGATCTGGCCGGAGCCGCGGTTGGCACTGGGGAAGCGTTGGGCGAGCTCGTCGGAGAGCTGCTGGGTCTGCGTTCCGGGCATGGTGAAGGTGTTGCTGAGCTTGCCGTGGAACGCGGTGTAGGCACCCGCTACACCGGCAACGATGAGTACCCAGGTGAGGATGACAGCCCATGCGCGGCGGGCGGCAGCTTCACCGATGCGGTAGAGCCATGTAGCCATGATTCAGTCCTTTGAAGTTAAGTGAGTGAAGAGTTTGGATGGTGGGTGCGTGTGAATACGGTGTGTGGTTTGCCCTGTACGGCGAACGCTGTGTTCTGTTTTTAGGCAAAAAACACCCCGCCCCGGGCACCTGCAGATGAGGTGCCCGAAGCGAGAGTGTTTGAGCGTTGACGCTATGGGGCTTAGCTTGCGAATTCGCCCTGGACCAGACGGCCCAGGTAGTCGAGTGCTTCGAGGACGCACTGGCGCATTGCTTCAATGGCGAGTGCTTCGGGGTGGGTGCCCTCGGGGGCTTCTGCTGCAACCTTGACCGTCATTTCTTCGGCGCGGGTGAGGTAGTAGTAGACGCCTTCACCGATGGTTTCGGCGAGGTTGGAGGCGAAGACTGCCACGCGCAGGTAGGGCAGGTCGGGGTATGCCGCGAGGTACCGTTCGAGGAAGATGTCGTAGGTGCGCTCGAGGATGACGTGCGAGTATTCTTCGAACTTCGCGGGGCTGTCCATTTCGAGGGCGTAGAGCAGGTGCGCGAAGGGTGCGATGTACTCTTCGAGGGTGTTGCTCTTGAAGACCTTGCGGGCGATAGAGAGCATTTCGGCTTCCATGCTTGCGTTTTCACCGGAAACGGTAAAGTCGCATTCTTCGAAGATGCGGTTGAAGTACTGGTTCATGCGGGTGACCAGTACGTCGTCTACGGAGGCGAAGTGGTTGAAGATGGTGCGGCGGGAGACGCCTGCGCGTTCTGCGAGTGCTTCTGCGTTGAGGGCGCCGTAGCCGCCCTCGAGGATGAGGGATTCTGCTGCCTCAACGATTGCGATGCGGTTCTCTGCCTTGCGGGCGGAGCGCTTGTCCGTGATGTTTGCGGGAGATTCAACAAGATTAGCCATGTTTTTTACAATACGCGCATTGTTTCACTGGGGGTAACTATTTGGGGGTTAGATTCACCACATATTTGCACTCTGGGTAATAAACTTGAAGTGCAGATTTAACGTTTACTCAACAAGTAATTTAGCGTTTTAGCATGTCAAGGCGCTATAAACCCTCAAAAACGCCGCAGGGGAGCAGAGTGCGCACACAACATACCCCACCCCCTCGAATACTCACCCAAACTACCCGCCAAGCGAGTCGCTCAGCGAACCACAAATCAAGCGCACTAGGCGCGCGCCGCCTCCAAAGGCAGACGCACCGTAAAGACCGTATGTCCCGGCTGGCTCTGCACTTGAATCGAACCGCCGTGCGCCTGCACAATCGCCTGCACAATCGCCAGGCCCAGACCAGTCGTTCCATCCGAACCGGAACGCGCCTTATCGGCACGGGTGAAGCGGTCAAAAATCTTCGGCAAGAAGTCCGGGGCAATACCCGGACCATTATCGGCCACGGTCACCACAGCTTCACGGCGTGCAGCATCCACCGACAGGCCCGCGGTCACGCGCGTACCCTCATCGGTGTGCTTGCGAGCATTCGAGAGCAGGTTCAAGATCACGCGCTGAATCTGGGAGCGATCGGCAACAACCTCAACCGGCTCGTCGGGCAGGTTCAGGTGCCATTCGTGGGTGCGCGCTGCCGCCTGCATATCGGAGGTGCATTCAAGCACCAGCTCGGTCAGATCAACCTGCTCCAGCTTGGGTTCGCGGCCCTCGTCCAGGCGAGCAAGGGTCAGAAGGTCCTCCACGAGGCGTGACATACGTTCGGTCTGCGAATCGATACGCGCCAGGGAGGACTGGCCGGATTCACTGAGCGGCTCGGTCCAGCGGAGCATGTCGGAGTACCCCTTAATGGCGGCAAGGGGCGTGCGTAGCTCGTGGGAGGCGTCCGCAATAAAGGCGCGAATCTGATGTTCGGTGCGTTCGCGCACCTCGAGGGCTGAGTTCACGTTATCGAGCAGCTGATTGAGGGCGTAGCCCACCGCACCCACTTCGGTGCACGGGTCGGAATCTCGCGGCTCCACTCGCACCGCCGAGGAGATGGTGTGCTCTTCCAGATCCAGGTGCGCCACATCGGTTGCCACCGCGGAGACTCGCTCCAGGGGCTTCATGGTGCCGCGAATAATGTAGGAGCCCGCCACGCCAGCACCAACCATGACGGCAATAGACCCGAGGGACACCACAATCACGAAGATGGTGAGGGTCTGCTGCACGTTGGCGAGTGGAATACCAACCACCTGGGCGTCGGCGCTGCTATTAGCCTTCGGGGTGATTTTGATGAGGTACAGGCCGGATTCCAGTTTGACCTCTCGGACTTCTTCTTTGGTGGCGTTCAGTGCCATGGTTCCGAGGGTTACCTGGTCATTGGCGGAGAGGGTTTGTACGGTGCCGTCCTTGGCGAGCTTGCTGGCAATTTCTACGGCACCTTCGGATTCCACGCAGGTGATGATAGTTCCGGACGCCTGACCGGGCGCAAAGAGGGATTTACTGCTCTGCAGGTCACTGCAGTCCACTTCTTCTCGCTTGCCGTCTCGGGAGGTCGGTTGCACTACGCGGTGGCTGGTTTCTTTGAGGTCGCTTTGCGCCTGCTGGTAGAGGGAGTTCTGCAGGGTCACGTAGGTGGACAGGCCGATGATGAGGCAGGCAATGCCGAGGGCTGCCACGAGGATGGCGATAAGGCGCGAACGCAGGTGAGGTACGTACCCGAGTTCTTCGGGGGACGCCTCGGGGTTCCTCATGCTCTTCCAGGCGGCACGTAGGCGCACGAAGAAGTTCCCCTGGGAGGGTGCGGCACCGTCTCGTGCGGGGGCACCCGCGCGCAGGGGGCGGGTTGCTTCGTTATCCGGGGAGGCGGGTTCACCGGGTGAGTAGGAGCCCACGAGCATCCTTTCTTTCTATATTCGAAATACGGAATATAACTGATATGGCGCGGTATAACCGGGTGTTATACCGCGCCATATGAAGAGCAGAGAATAAACTTAGACAGCGGGACGCAGCACGTAACCGGCACCGCGCACGGTGTGAATCATCGGTTCGCGACCCACATCAATCTTCTTACGCAGGTACGAGATGTACAGCTCCACAATATTTGCCTGACCACCAAAATCGTAGTTCCAGACATTATCAAGAATCTGACTCTTGGAGACCACGCGCTTCGCGTTCTCCATGAGGTAGCGCAGCAGGTCGAACTGGGTTGCGGTGAGGTTAATCTGCTCGCCACCGCGAGTGACCTCGCGGGTATCCTGGTTCAACACCAGGTCACCGACGACCAGCTCAGCGTCGTCAATGGCGGCAACGCCGGAGCGCTGCACCAGGCGGTGCAGACGGATCATGACCTCTTCCATGGAGAAGGGCTTAGTCACGTAGTCATCCGCACCGGCGGCAAGGCCTTCAATACGGTTATCGACCGAATCCTTAGCGGTCAGGAAAAGGCAGGGAACTTCGGGGTAGAACTTACGGATGCGGGTGAGCAGCTCCAGTCCGTCGAAGCCGGGCATCATAATGTCCAGCACGAGCACGTCGGGGCGCCAATCGCGGGCAATCGCGAGCGCGGAGGGGCCGTCGCCTGCGGACTGCACATCCCAGCCGATCATTTTCAGACCCATGCTGACGAGTTCCTTGAGCATCTCCTCATCGTCAACGACGAGGGCACGGATGGGGCTGCCGTCCGGGTGCTCGAGGGCGGGAAGGTTCTTGGCGATTTCGGTTGCTTTACTGCTCATGTGGTTAAGAGTATCGCGATTTAGGGTTCACAGTGGGGTAAGAGCCGGTTTTCAGCCTCAAACTTATGGAATGCTTGCCCGCATCACAGCTGGGGCACAGTTTCGCGCCGCTCATTATCCCAACCATGCGCGTTAACCCTTCAATACGGGTTCAATCTTTCGGTAAAATTTGTAGTAGCTTAGGTGATACTCAATCGCCTTTTATCGTTTCAGTGTGCCACCCCGACACAGGCGCCCCGACACCCGCAGAGGAGGACACATGCGCATTAGCCGTATTTATAACAACAATGTTGTCCTCACTGTGGATCATTACGGCAAGGAGTCCGTGATGATTGGTCGCGGCATTGCCTTTGGTAAGCGTAAGGGCCAGCTGATTGACCCGTCTGCAGTGGAGCAGACGTTTGTGCCTGAGAAGGGTATGTCGGGTGAGCGCCTGAGCATGACTCTTTCTGAGATCCCGGCGGAGATTCTGTCGATTGCCACACTTTTGGAGTCGAAGGTGCGCGCCGAGGGTGCGCTGGAGCTGTCGAACTCGTTTATTCTTCCGCTGGCTGATCACCTGCACTATGCGGTGGTTCGTGCGCGTGACGGGGTGCGGGTGCAGTATCCGCTCGCCCCGGAGGTGACTGTTCTCTACCCGCGCGAGGTGGAGTACGGCCGCACGGTTTTGGAAATGGTTCGCGAGCGCCTGCAGGTTGAGCTGGACCCGAATGAGGCTATTCCTTTGGCGTTGCACCTAGTCAACGCGCAATTTGCGACGGCGGATATGTCTCAGGCATTCCGCATGACTGAGGTTTTCGCGCAGGTTTTTGAAATTATTGAGGCGAGCTACGAGCGGAAGATCGACCCGGACTCAATGAGTGCGGCACGTTTTGTGACGCATCTGAGGTACCTGTTTGTGCGGGCGAGCCGCGCCTCCGCGAATCGCACGGAGGATGCTGATGAGGTGTCGCAGCCGAGTTTGTTGGCGGCTCTTCGTGCGGATGTACCGCGCGCCTACGCGTGTGCGCAGAAGGTTTTGTTGGTACTGCAGATGCAGCTGAAGCAGAGCCTGACTCGTGATGAGTTGACGTATTTGACGATTCATATTGCGCGTCTGGCGCGGGATATGTGGGGTATTAACGCGTAGCGGATGTTCGATAGAAAGCGACCGGGAGGGTTCTCGGTCGCTTTTTCTATACCCCAGATTTTTTCTACACCTCGGCTTTTTCTACGCCACGAAATCTATACCCCGGGATTCCGGTGAGGGGTTCGGGTGGTGGAATCTGGGAGTGAGGATTCTAGAGGGGTGCTGCCGGGCGGAACGTGGCCGTTAAAGGTGGGTTGCTATTTATATATACAACCTGTCACTAAATTGTCGTTTTCCCGGGTTTTCCTTCGCGCGTTAGCGCGTCGATTTAAATTTTGAAATGGCGGTTTATAACGGCGTATTCCAGAAATACCATTCTGTGGACAGACCGCAGGGAAATGTGGGTTTTTTATAAATCCCACATCTTTTGACTCGCATACCCATTTTTTGTTCGGTATTTTCTTTGTAAATTATTTTCTTGCACCATCGCAGTCAAAATATCCCGCAACAAGCACCTCGTCAGCCCGCGCATAAGATGCCGTCATTCCTGAAATTTCACAAAAATAACGCTTCACCCTCCACTTCGGCAACCATTCTTCGGTGTTCTGTTTAAATTTTTTACACCCTGGCAATAAATACGTGTTTTGACATCAAAAACCCATATTCCAACACTGATAAAAATGTCACAAGAACCTAAAGTGTGCATGCTTAGAAAAAACCCACAAAACACAAAAACAACGTGTTACTATCTGAGAATTATGAGGCCCTTCACGGGGCCACTACACACCATGTCACGAACACGAGAGGACCACTATGGTCACTATCATTGTGGCGGCACACGGCGAGTCGGCTCCGGCTCTGCTGAAGACCGCCGGCATGATCCTCGGTAACTTCGAAAACGTCCACCCGGTCACGTTCCTGCCGGGTCAGGGCCCCGAAGATCTCGTCGAAGAGTACACCCGCATCGTTGAGGCGTCCGAAGCAGAGGAAACCCTGCTGCTGGTCGACCTCTTCGGCGGTAGCCCCTACAACGCCGGTGCGCAGTTCGCAGCTACCCGCGAGGGCGTCGACGTCGTCTCCGGTGTTAACGTACCGATGCTTATTGAGGTCATCTCCGGCGCAGGCCGTAAGAACGCAACCCTCAAGTCCCTGGTCGCTAAGGCGCACAAGGCTGGCACTAAGGGTATTCGCTCCTTCCAGGAGGCGAACCAGCCCGCAGCCGCCAAGCCCGCCGAGGCGAAGCCCGCAGAGACCAAGGCGGTCGAGGTTCCGGCTGCTCAGCAGGTTCCTGGCGGCACCATGGACGCTATCTTCACCCGCATCGACTCCCGCCTGATTCACGGTCAGGTGGCAGGAACCTGGGTTCCGCATATCGCACCGCAGACCTTCATCGCGGCATCCGATAATGCGGCACACGATCAGCTGCGCAAGTCCCTGCTGCTGCAGGTCGCACCGACCAGTGTGAAGACCAACGTCCTGGACATCGCTAAGGCTGGCCGCGTGTACAACAACCCCAAGTACACCGGCATGAAGACCATGTTCGTCGTAGAATCCCCCGTTGACGTGGTGCGACTGCTCGACGAAGGCGTCAAGATCAACGAAGTGAACGTTGGTGGCGTCACCTTCAAGACCGGCATGGTTCAGCTCTCGGACGCAGTGTACGCCTCCGAGGAGCACCTGGAAGCCTACCGCGAACTCATTAAGCGCGGTGTGAAGCTGACGGTGCAGCAGCTGCCCAACCACTCCCCGGTTGATTTGGAAAAGATCCTCAAGCAGAAAGGCCTGGACGCATGAGCGCCCTGACGTTTATTCTCGTTGTTCTCGTGGCGTTCATTGCGGGCGTCGCATCCGTGGTGGACGAGCGTCAGTTCCACCGCCCCCTGGTCGCTTGTACCCTGATGGGTTTTGCGCTGGGTGACCCGACTACCGGCATTATGCTCGGTGGCGCACTGGAGCTCATCGCCCTGGGCTGGATGAACGTCGGTGCGGCAATGGCTCCCGACTCGGCTCTAGCATCCACCATCTCCGCTGTTGTTGTGATTCAGGGTCACCAGGACATCACCACCGGTATCGCTATTGCTGTGCCGCTGGCTGCAGCAGGTCAGGTTCTGACCATTTTCGTTCGTACCATTACGGTGTTCTTCCAGCATCAGGCTGATAATTTCGCGAAGACCGCGAACTTCCGCGGTATTGAGTTGATGCACATCAGCGGTATGGCTCTGCAGGGTCTGCGTGTTGCTATTCCGACCGCTATTGTGGCGCTGATTAGCTCCGAAGAGCTGACCCGCCTGCTGAACATGATCCCCACCGAGGTGACCGTTGGTCTGCGTATCGCCGGTGGCATGATCACCGTGGTCGGTTTCGCAATGGTCATCAACATGATGCGTTCGAAGGCTCTCATGCCCTTCTTCTTCCTCGGCTTCATTGCTGCTGCCGCTATCCCGGCAACCCAGTCGATTTCGATTGCTGGCACCGAAGGCGCGAAGGAACTCGTCGCAACCCTGTCCGGTCAGGCACAGTTCAACCTGGTTGCTATCGGTATTGTGGGCGCCTGCCTGGGTCTGCTGTACACCCAGCTGAACCCGCTCTTCCATAAGAGCGAGGCACCCGCCGCAGCACCGGCAGCCGCAGCAAACGACCTCGATAACGAGCTCGAGTAAGGAGCATCATCATGACTGAGAACAAGAACGTCGAGCTCGTTGAAGTTCCCGAGCTCACCCAGCGCGATAAGGTCGAAACCTACTTCCGCTCCACTTTCCTGCTTGGTTCGTTCAACTTTGAGCGTATGCAGTCCATTGGTTTCGCGGTTTCCATGATTCCGGCTATTAAGCGCTTCTACACCAAGAAGGAAGACCAGGCGGAGGCGCTGACCCGCCACCTGGAGTTCTTCAACACCCAGCCGTGGGTTGCATCCTCGATTATGGGTGTGACCGCTGCGATGGAGCGTGAGAAGGCAGCCGGTAAGGACATTGACGAGGCGGCTATCACCAACGTGAAGGTGGGCCTGATGGGCCCGCTGGCTGGTGTGGGCGACCCGATTTACTGGGGTACCGCACGTATTGTGCTGGCGGCTCTGGGCGCGTCCCTGGCGGTGACCGGTAATATTCTGGGCCCGCTGCTGTTCTTCTTCGGCCTGTCCGCGATTCGTTGGGCGACCCGCTGGTACGGCTTCAAGTACGGTTACGAGAAGGGTACCCAGATTGTGACTGAGGCGGGCGGTAACACCCTGCAGAAGATCACTCAGGGTGCGTCCGTGATGGGTCTGTTCGTGATGGGTGCGCTGGTGTACCGCTGGACGAGCGTAAACATTCCGTTGCCGCTAACCAGCTACAAGAACCAGGCTGGCGCGATGGTGGATGTGACCGTTCAGTCGGTTCTGAACGATCTGCTGCCGGGCCTTGCGTCGCTGGGTCTGTGCTTCCTGTGCATGTGGCTGCTGAAGAAGAAGGTCAACGCTATCTGGTTGATTTTCGCTCTGTTTGCCGTGGGTATCCTCGGTTCGTACCTGGGCTTCCTGGCTCTCTAAAAATCTGAGGAATGAGCCCTTTCACCCTTCAGTGAAGGCGTGAGATTCGGGGGCTATATCTCAAGTGGCGGGGGTGCGGTCGGTACACTTAAAAGTACCGGCGGCACCCCCGTTTTTCATGGGCGTTTTCTATCGGTTGCGGCGCACAATTCGCGGCAATGCAGCCCTCCCGCGAAGGAGTTTCTATGACCAAGTTGATGGCTTTCGACCTGGACGGCACGATCCTGTTTAACCGCGCCGTAGAGCCTGCTAATGAGCAGGCGATTGCCCGCTGGCAGGCGGAGGGTAACCTGGCGGTCTCATGCACGGGCAAGAGCATTTTTGCTACCCAGCTGGCGTTGAACCCGACCGCCATCCGCTTTGATTACCACGTGCTGTACACGGGTGCGGTGATTACCGACCGGCAGTACCGGGTGATTTACCATCAGCCTCTTCCGGTGAGTGTTGTGCAGGCGTGCTACGAGCATTTCAGCACCGTGGACGGCGTGGCGCTGTTCGCTACGACCCTGGATAACGATTACAGCCTGTGCGACCGGGTGGGCTCCTCCACGAATATCCTGCCGGAGTTCACCCCTCTGCCGGCTGATGACCTGCAGAACCACGAGTACGTGGGTGTACCCCTGTGGATTCCGGATGCTCAGGTTCGCGAGGCGGCGTACACCTGGATTCTGGAGCGTTTTGGTGATTCGGTGGACTGCCACAAGAACCAGGATTTCCTGGATATTGTGCCGCCCGCCTGTACAAAGGGCACCGGTCTGCAGCATCTGGTGGAGTACCTGCAGGCTGAGCATCCGGGTAGCTCCTATGAGGTGCATACGATTGGTGATTCGTGGAACGATATCGACATGCACCGCTACGCTGACCGTTCGGCGTCGTTCAGCTACTCCCCCGACGAGGTTAAGGCTGTTACCACCGATTGTGTGGATAAGGCGTACGAGTTTATTGAGGCTTCCCTGTAGAAGCTGCCGAGATGGCATTTAGGCGCGGCGAGCGCAGAGTGCCTGCCACCCGCTTCCGCGTACTCGCCGCTTCTCTCACGCGCACTCACCGCCTACTCCCCCGTTTCACGTGAAACACCCGCTTTCCCGTTACTCCCCGTGTACCCCCCCCCGTGAGGTTTCTATGTGCCCGCCTTCATCTAAATCCCCCAAACCCCAGCCCGGCAAGGATCAGTCTCAGAAGAGCCAGCAGGCCGAGCCTGCTCAGTCCTACGACCCGTCCAGCTTCTCCGACACCTTCCGCGCTATGGCGCGTGAATCACTTGTGAAGAACCAGAAGAACCGCCCGGACTCCCCCATCGTCTCCATTTCCCCGGTGCTGATTGTTTTGGGTGCCATTGCGGCGGCACTGTACGGGCTGTGGCAGAGCTGGGCGTGCCTCATTCCGCTGGTGCTGATTCTGGTGCTCATGTGGGTCCGCTACACGATGCAGCGTCAGGCGCTCAACGATTTCGCCGAGCTGGAGGCGGCACGCACCGCATGGAAGAAAACCCGCGACAGCCAGTACCTGGAGCTGATGGCGGCGCAGTCGGCGCGCATCCTGGATGAGAATAAGGCGCTGACCAAGCAGGCTCGCGCGCACGTGCAGGAGTACGCGGATTTCGCGGCGCAAAAGCTGGGTACTCAGCGCTAAAGACCCCGTTGCGCTCACCCCTCCCCAAAAGACAAAAGTATTCGACGAGCGTTAGTCGAGGTGAGCGTTCAGGCACAACAAAAGACCGTAACCACTCCCCTGTACGGGGGCGGTTACGGTCTTTTATTCACGTCAGATACCCTCTGCGGGGGTCTTTTACGTCTTAGGGGGTTACACCCTAGTTGGTCTTCTGCGCGGGTGCTTCAACGGGCTCTTCTGCGGCTTCCTCGACGGACTCCGCAGATCCTTCGTCTGCGCTGTCAGTAGCCGGAGCCTCGTCCAATCGCTGCACCACAGCGGGGCGGTCATCAAAGCCGCGGCGGGTGCCTCGGGCAGCCTTCGCCTCCATGGTGTACAGCTGCTCGCGATTCGTCAGCACCACCAGGGTCATGGCGTTCAGGCAGACACCCACAATGCACAGAATCCAGCCGATCAGCATGAACCGACCACCGGAAAGCACCGCGCCGGAAAGCATCAGGGCAACAGAAACCAGGTACGCCGGGGAAAGCAAAAACTTCGTATTCACTACCGACCTACCTAGCGTGCGTTGGAGCGGGGCTTGGGGGCACGACCCGAACGGGGACGCGAGGGCAGAACGCTCATACGGCCGGGGGCATGATCAACAATCGGCTGAGATTCGGTGGGCTCTTCCTCGCGGACCTCTGCAGTTTCAGCAGGCTCGGTCGCCTCAACGGTTTCAGCAGCCTCAGCGGGAGCTACTTCCTGGTTAGCCTGCGCCGCAGCTTCGTGCTCAACTGCCTCATGCTCAGCAGCTTCACGCTCTTCACGGCGGTGCTCCGAGCGCTCGCGGATGCGGTTCTCAACGGAGGATTCGAAACCGTCCAGGTTGGTCACCAGTGCGGGGGTTGGGTCACCCTTCGCCTTACCCACGGACAGCACAAAAGCAAGGACGTTCAGACCCAACGCAAGAATCAGAAGGATCCAGCCGAGCCACAGGAGCCAGGGGTTGGAGGTTCCGATCAAGAGTGCGCCGCAAAAAATCACGCCGAGGGAGGTCAGGTACGCAGGCGAGAGAGTCTTGAAATCCATGTCTACTTTCAATGTGTTCGTGAGTTTGAGAGAGCTAACGTACGGTCACTACGTTTCCTGTCTCATTTTAGGTGATAGTTGAGGCTTAATCTGCTTCTGCCCTTGTCTATCGCCTGTGAGCTAAAGACCAACGGGCTTATCTCGGTGGCGTAGGCAGGGGCAGAAACGTAACGTGCATGCACGCGGTGCAGGTACCGGCTAGGACGTGGGGGTTACCTCGTTGGTGACCAGAGGCGAGGCGGGCGCGTTCTCAACCACAGGGATTGCGCGGGTGCTCAGGGCGCCCTGGTGCTTCTTCCAGAGGTTGTAGCGTTCCATGGCAACCGCGCCGGCAGTCATGGCGGGCAGAATGAACATGCCGGAGGAGCGGATGCTTTCGGCCTGCGCCAGGATATCCAGCTTACGCACCACGCGGGTCACGTCGTGGGAGTCGTAGCGGTCCTGAGCAGAAATAACCTCGTTCTGCGCGGCAACGAGGGCGGCGTCGCGCAGGCGCACGAAGTCGTTCCTCTTGTCCTTAAGTTTCTCCATGTGCTGCTTGTATTCTTCGGGCAGCGCCTCGCTGATTTCATCGCGGCGGGTGATGGCGGAGCACATTTCCTTCACGCGGGCGTAGGTCTCGGGGTCGGTGGTTGCCTTCGCTTCAGCCTGCAGTGCCTCGAGGGCTGCGATCTGCGCGATCTTGAGCAGTTCGGGTACGGCGGTTTCTTCTTCGTGGTTAGCCCGCACGCCAAGGACCTTTACAAGCATGGGCAGGGTCAGGCCGGGTAGCACGAGGGTGAAGAAGAGCACGGAGAGCATCATGACGATGGCGTCCTGGCGGACCTGTTCGGTGCCGTTGACCACGGGGATAGACAGGGCAAGAATCAGGGTCACGAGGCCTCGCATGCCTGACCAGGTCATGACGATAACTTCGGCGAAGCTTTCGGGGGCGCCCTCGTGGATGGGGTTCTTGCGTCCTGCCAGCCAGACGATGGTGAACCAGATGAGGCGCACCAGGATGGCGACCAGTGCGACCAGTGCACCGTCAACAAAGAGGCCTGCAGTGCGGGAGGGGTCGGCGGTGGCGATGATGCTACTTGCCTGCAGGCCGATGAGGCCGAAGGCGACACCGGTCATGAGCAGCTCAATGATCTGCCAGAAGGAGGTGGAGGAGAGGCGTTCTTCCGCTTCGAGTGCCGCCATGTATTTGGTGCTGGTGAACTGGATAGCGCCGATGACCACGGCAATAACGCCGGAGGCGTGCACGCTTTCAGCAGCGAGGTAGGCGCCGAAGGGGATCACGAGGGTCACGGCGTTGCTGGTGACCACGTCGTGGGCGCGCTGGCGAACGTAGCCGCCGAGCCAGCCGAAAATGTAACCAATAATGACCGCGAGGATTGAACCGAGCACGAAGTCTTTAGCGACCGAGAGCGGCTCGATGTGGTGGCCGCTGGTCATGGAGTGAATTGCGGCGTGGAAGAGGACGATTGCGATAGCGTCGTTGAAGCTACCTTCGGTCTGCAGAGTACCGATGAGGCGGCGGGGAATTCCGACGGGCTCAGCAACTGCTTCCACGGCGACGGGGTCGGGCGGGGAGACGGCGGCACCGACGGCGAGGGCGACGGCGATGGTCATGCCGGGGACCCACCACATGGCTGCGCCGGCAATTGCCAGGGCGGAGACGGTGGTGAGCAGGACCGAATAGAGCAGTACGGATTTCCAGCGGCGGCGCAGGGTTCCCCAGGAGAATTTAACGCCGATGGCCCACAGCAGTGGCGGAAGGAAGATCGGCAGGATGATGTCGCTGTCGATGGTGATGTCCGGTCGGTTGGGGATGAAGAGCGCGGCAGCGCCGAGCAGGGTCATCATGACCGGCCAGGGGAGGTTGAGTCGGTCACCGACGCTGACCATGAACACGGTCGCAATCAGGATGATGACAATAACGGAGAGGTAAAGCATTGGTCCGGTGTTGTTCCTTTCGCGCGGCTAGGGTTAGTCGGCTACGTCTTTCTACTCTACCGGAGGGGCTCATTCCGCTTTTCGGATATGGGGGGGGTTCTGCAGCGTTTATTGTGGTGGTGTTTACCTCTAAGCCTAATGCTTTATGTGGAATATAGAGTTTTCCCCTGAATATCCTTGCTTTTCAGTAGGCTATTCAGGGGAAAATTCTATATTTGGAATATATCGATTAGCGTAGTTAGCTTTAGTGGGCTACTTCGAGCCGCATCCACCAGCACCACAGCCACAACCACCAGCGGGAGCTTCCTCCACGACCGGCTCGGGCTCGTCGTGGCCACCACAGCAGCCACCCTGTTCTTCCTTCGGCTCGTCGTGGCCGCCGCAGCAACCGCCGCCACCGTGAGAGTGGCCGTGAGACTCAGCCGGAGCTTCAGCGGAGGAACCGCATCCGCCCGAGCCGCAACCGCAACCACCGGCGGAAGGTGCCGGCTCCTCGTGGCTACCGCAGCCACCCGAACCGCAGCCACAGCCGCCACCGTCGACCGAGCCGCAGGCGGAGCCGCGTGCATCACGGTGACCCATGAGGTCTACGCCCAGGTCGGAGAGGTAACGCAGATAGCCTGCGAGGGCGTCGCGTCCACCGGTGCCGGAGATGACGATGCCGCCGTGACGCAGTGCCTTGAGCACCTCGTTGACCATGGGCCACTGCTCAATGTCGTCGGTAATGGTGATGGCGCTGACCACGTGCATTGCGAGGGAGGTCAGCGAGCGCAGAGACTGTTCGTAGCCTTCGGACAGGTGAATAACCTTGGCGGGTGCTGCCAGGCGCAGGATGGACAGCACGCGCATCAGCATCATGGGTACTGCATTTTCGGGTAGCAGTACGGTCACGCCGATTGCGGAGGACTCTGCAATACGTTCGATGGTTGCCGCGAGTTCTTCGGAGTCGATATCGCGGGAGATGTCCAGAACTTCGTAGGAGTCCACGGCGATGGAGCGGGTGCCCAGCGCATCGGCGAGCGCTTCATCTTCGGTGTGGATCGCAATCATGTTGCGGAATTCGTTGCGGCGCACGACGGAGGCTGCCTCGATGAGGGCGAAGTCCTGTCCTTCACCGTCCACGAGGAGGGTGTGGATTTCTTCGCGGTTGAGGCCTTCGCCTACGGTGGCGCGCTCGATTAGTTCAGAAAATGCATTGCTCATACCGAATATTAAACACCTGATTTCGGGGCGTGTGCCCGCGAGGTTTGCCTGCCTTGGCGGTTTTGGGCGGTTTAAGACGTGTTTTTATGCCGAGAGCGTGGGCGGCTACCTATTCTGTGTGTGCTGAAGCGTTTTTGGTGGCAAAAGCGCTCATGAAACGCGAACCGTTCGCTCCGGGTGAGTGAGAATCAACATTGCTTTTTGGGTTTGTGCCGCGTATTTGTTGGGTTTTTGTTTGCCGCGGGGTGCATCTTGCTCAAGATATAGAGTTGAACACCCTAAAATGAAAGGGTGGTACTTTCCCGTGAAAAGATTCTAGATACCGCCTACGAGGTCTTGGCGACCTACGGTTTGGCGGACCTTTCCATGCGCCGACTCGCTCAGGAGCTTCACGTGGCTCCCGGCGCTCTGTACTACCACGTGAAGAATAAGCAGCAGCTTCTCATTCTGTTGGCGGATTACATTCTGGCTCGTGCCCCGAAGTCGATGTCTGAGGAGGCTGAGCCGAATCCGGAGGCTATTCGCGCTTCGATGATTCGCCGCGGTGATCTTCTGTTCTCCCTGCTCTACCCGATTCGTGAGTGCCCTGAGGTGGTGCGTTTGAGTTTGACTCTGCACCCGCGTGAGTTGAAGCCGGTGGTGGCTATGGCTCATGAGTTCCAGGCTCTTGGTTTGGGTCATGCGGAGGCGCTGCGTCGTGCTCGTTTGTTGACTCATATTGCGTTGAGCCTGGTGGAGGAGTATCAGACTCTGCCGCTGATTTCGCCTCAGGAGGCTGTGGCGAGCGGCGATGTTCCTCTGATTGAGAATGCGTTTAACCGTTACCGCCAGGATTTGCTCTCTGCCATTGACACGATGATGGTGGTGCAGGAGCCTTATACGCAGGATGCGTAATCGCTTAGCCCTTCTTTTGGTTTATTAGTTATGTATGGTGCCCCGTGCTCCCTTGTGGGGGTGCGGGGCTTTTGCGTGCGTTGGTGCTGGCTGCTCTGCCGCGCCCTGGTACCTGCTGCGCCCTGGTACTGGTGCGGTTTGGCGACTGAGTCGATGTTCGCTGGTTTTCTGCTTTAGTCTAGAGGTGACACGTGCTTGTACCCGGAGTGTATCGGGTGCGCGAAGGGTGTCGTTTATGTTTTAGTGCCCTGTTGGGCTTTATCAGAGGTGTTCCATGTCGATGACCGCTACCGCCCAGTGGGCGGCTCTTCCGGACCATAGCGCGGAGATTGCGCGTGTGCGTGAGGAGTTTATTACTGCGTATGGTTATGAGCCGGATGGTGTGTGGTCTGCGCCTGGGCGTCTGAATCTTTTGGGCGAGTACATTGATTTTTTGGGTGGCTCGTGCCTGCCGATGCCGTTGCCGTACCGCACCTATGTGGCGGGTGCGTTGCGTCGTGATGGTGTGTTGCGCGCAGCTTCTTTGCAGATGCCCGGCGATGAGCGCACGGTCGTGATTCGCGATATTCAACCGGGTCATTTGAAGGGCTGGTTCACCTATGTGGCGGGTGTTGCGTGGGCGATGAATCAGGAGGGCGGCAGGGATATTATGCTGCCCGATGAGTTTGGTGCTGATCTGCTGATTAATTCTCGTGTTCCGGTGGGTGGCGGTTTGTCGTCTTCGGCGGCTTTGGAGTGTTCTACGGCGTTGGCGTTGTTGGAGCTTTCGTGTCCGGTGCGTGATGAGTGCCCGGAGGCGGATGCTACCCCAGCTGATAGTGATGCGTTGCGTGCGCGTCTGGCTCAGGTGTGTATTACGGCTGAGAATAAGATGGCTGGCGCGCATACGGGTGGCCTGGATCAGACGGCGTCGTTGCGTTCGTATCCGGAGCAGGCTCTGGTGGTTGATTTCCGTGATTTTTCGATTGAGCCGGTTGCGGTGGATATTGCTCAGCATGGCCTGAGTTTTTTGGTGATTGATACGAACACTCCGCATGAGCTGACGGATGGTGGTTTTGCGGCTCGTCGTGCGGCGTCTGAGGCGTGCGCTGACGCTTTGGGTCTGCGTTTTTTGCGTGATGCCCTACCGGAGGATTTGTCGTGTGCGGGTATGGATGCGCGTGCTGCGAAGGCGTGGCGTGCTGACTTGGTAGATTCTTCGGTGAATCGTGCCTTGGATGCTCTGGAGGACGCGGGTCGCCCGTGTTCGTTCCCGCGTGGTTGGGTGCGTCATGCGTTCCACGATATGACTCTGGTGGGTCGTGCGAGCTATTTGCTGCAGCATGCTGATGAGTTGGGCTTTGCGGCGTTTGAGGAGGCGGGCCGTATTTTCACGGAGTCTTTTGTGTCGATGCGTGATGAGTTGCGTGTTTCTCGCCCTGAGATTGATGATGCGGTGCAGGTGTGCCTGGATCGGGGCGCGTTGGGTGCCCGTATTGTGGGTGGCGGTTTTGGTGGCGCGGTGATGGCGCTGATTCCGACCTCTCAGCTGGAGGTTGCCGCGGATGCGGTGGCGACTGCGTATGCTGTGCGCGGCTATGCGGCACCTCGTTTTTTGCCGATGGTTGCTGGTTTTGCGGCGTCTCATGATTGGGCTGCGGGCGCTGCTCCTACGGATATTCCGGTGTTGTAGGGTTGGGCGCTGAGGTCTGTCATAAATCGGCGGGGTGTCATAGGGGTGTTTTTTCAGGGGTTTGAACAATATTCTTAGCTGGAAGTTTCCTGCGAGTTTCTGCAATTTCCCTCCGGTTATCCCCCGTAATAACGCGCTGACAAGCCATAATTTTTTGGTCATTGGTCAAAAGTTGCGCCACGTTTTCTGAGGGTGGTTTTTCTTGCCTTCGCGGGTATGTACACTTATCGACGGACGCAATCCGTGAGCTGTAAAGTTTCGATGCGCATAGTCCGGCATATGGATAGCATCTACACTGGGTTCGACCGTCACATACAAGCCCAGCTTGCAGGTTTCGTCCACCAAAGCATCACACTCCAGTTTTCTGCCCGCCCCGGGCAGGTACCTCACCAAGAGTGAGGCTTTAGAGCGCGAAAGCGCAGAAAGGAGGCCCCCGTGGGCTTCGATATCAAGGGTACCGTTGAGCAGGGCCTCGACAAGGCTCAGGAAGTCATCAACGAAAAGGCTGGCAAGGAGGTCGTCACCGACGAGCACGTTGCCAAGGTTGAAGAGGTCGTGACCGAGAACGTCTCCAAGCTGACCGAGAAGTTCGGCAAGTAAGGCGACAGCCTCCTTTGGATTGGCGCCCTGCCTCGCCTCCTCATGGGGTAGGGCGCCATTTCCCTGGGTTTGCATTACAGGCTTTCACTCAACATCTCTCTCAAATAATGGGGCGTTCTGCCCCGCCTGGGTTCTTTCATTCACCGACTCACTCGGCATATTGCTCAGCTTCGGTTACCGTCTGGTAGCCTGTTTTCACTCTTCTTTTACTCTTACTCAGCACAAGTACTCGCGCTTTCTCGCGAACTGTATACGCCCCGCATCATTGGTCCGGCAACCTTGGTGTGGGGCGTATGCCGTTAATGCGCGGGGGAAGGCATCTGGGGCGGGGCACAGGCTTCTGGAGAGCAGGGTGAAGGCTTCTGCGGGAGTGCTGCACGGGCTGCCGGGGTGCGGCGCGGGCGTTCGCCCGATGAGGGCCTCTCCCCCGCACCTACGTACTCAGGCTATGCTTGATACATCAACTTATTGAGCTGCGCCCTCAGGCAGGTTTTAGCGCCTCCTGGAGACCGCGGAGCACCCTGTTTATGGAGGAACTATGTTTGAACGTCAGCAGTCCGATCAGCAGAAGGCACGCGAGGTCATGAAGGATGGCGGCGTCGTCATTTATTGGCGCCCCGGCTGCCCCTACTGCGAGGCTCTGGATTCTAAGCTGGGCGAGCTGGGCGACCACGCTACCTGGGTCAACATTTGGGAGGATCCGCAGGCTGAAGCGCACGTGAAGTCCCTCAACGACGGCAACGCAACCGTCCCCACCGTGGATACCGGCGACACCCACTTTGTGGTCGCTGACCTGGTGAGCCGCAACAAGGTGAAGAAGCTGATCCAGAACACTCTCGACGCTGGCGGCGAGGCTTAAGATGACTCGCCCGGCGCTGAACCGCGATACGACGGTCTGCATTTCCTTGTCTGGTCGCCCGTCGAATCACGGCATTAAGTTCCACAATTACCTGTACGAGAAGCACGGTCTGGATTACCTGTACAAGGCGATGACCACCACCGACATTGAGGGTGCTATCGCCGGCGTACGTGCTCTGGGTATTCGTGGCTGCTCGGTGTCTATGCCGTTTAAGCAGGCTGTTATCCCGCTGATGGACGATATGGACCACTCAGCTGCGGTTATTGGTGCGGTGAACACGATTGTGAACACTGACGGCTTCTTGAAGGCGTACAACACGGATGTGATTGCGGTGGCCTCCCTGCTGCGTTCGCATAATGTGGATCCGTCTCTGCCGTTCCTGCTGCGCGGTTCGGGCGGTATGGCTGCGGCTGTGGCTGGTGCGTTCTTTGATGCGGGCTTCTCGCAGGGCATGATTATTGCCCGTAACGAGGAGACCGGCCGCGCGCTGGCTGAGCGTTACGAGTACGCCTGGGCGCCGGAGGTGGGCAACCTGCGAGCGCCGATTCTGGTGAACGTGACCCCGATTGGCATGGCTGGCGGTGAGGAGAGCGAGGAGCTGTCCTACCCGCAGGAGGCTATTGCTGAGGCACAGGTGGTCTTTGACGTGGTGGCGATGCCCGTTGAGACTCCGCTGGTTCGTGCGGCTCGCGCGGCGGGTAAGGAAGTTATTCACGGCGGCGAGGTGATTGCTCTGCAGGCCGCTGAGCAGTTCCGCCTGTACACCGGCGTGGAGCTCACCCCCGAGGAGGTTGAGGAGGCGGAAGCTCAGGCGAACTAGGTTCGCACCCGCTGCTTCTTTGCCCCGTAAGGGGCTCGATACGTGAAAGTGCCCGGAAGGTTGATCCTTCCGGGCACTTTTTGTTGGTGCGTAGCACCGGAATTTTTTGTAATTACACACACCCTGGTATTTAAGGTTTTCCACATCTGTGGAGAAATCTGGGGAAAACTCTTACACCCGTGTAATTCACCCCGTGTAATTCGGTTGTTTTAGCCTGTATCCACAGGTTTTTAACATGTACTCACACTCGTGGAATTACACGAATGTAGTTATACACAGTGTGGAAAACTGCTGTGGATAACGTGTCTCTGCACCGGATTTCCGCGGTTTTCCAGGCTTAATACCTGCCGTTGAGCCACTGCTGCGGGCTCTGCGGCGGCGGATTCGAGGACTCGGGTTTCTTCACGAACGGGATAATCAGCAGGGTTGCTAGTGCGCCACTGACAAGACCGCCAAAGTGTCCCGCGTGAGAAATATTCGGGTGGAAGAGGCTCTGCACAACGTCAATACCCATGAGCAGAATAAAGAGGCGTGCAGTATCCTTCTGCTTCCGAAGAAGCAGAAGGACGAAGAACGCGCCGTAGAGGCCGTACACACCGCCTGATGCGCCCACGGCACCACGGTAGTAGGTGAAGAGGTACACACTGCAGCCGGCACCTACGGTAGCCGCCATATATACAAAGAGGAATTTCCACCGCCCCATCATGCGTTCGAGGGACACACCGAAGATGAAGAGGTAAATCATGTTCCACACCAGGTGCATCGGGTCAGTTTGCGAGTGCACAAACCCGTGCGTGATGAGGCGGTAGTACTCGCCGTGGTGGACACGGGGACCAGACATCATGCCGAGATTGTGTACCCAGCGGAACGGAATGATCAGCTGCAGGCCGTACACCACGACATTAATCAGGATGAGCGTGTACGTAATATGCCAGTGACGGGCGATGAAGGAACGCTTCGGGCTCGAGGCGCCTCCATTGAGGTCACGGTAGCAATCGGGGCAGACTACACCCGCATCCTGTGCCGTCTGGCATTCACCGCAGATGGTGCGGTTGCAGCGCCCGCACTGGGCGTAGCTGACACGGTCGGGGTGGTTGACGCAGACCGTGGGGCTCTGCCCGTAGTTCATGTAGTTGGGAAAGTTCTCCACTGACCCTCCAAAGATTTTGTGCCGGATTTTCCGAAGATTTTTCACGTATTTTCAGGCTTAGTACCTGCCGTTTTGCCATTGCTGCGGACTCTGTTGCGGCGGATTCGAGGACTCGGGCTTATCCACAAGCGGGACAAACAGCAGTGTCAACAGCACACCACCGATAAAACCACCCGCGTGGCATGCGTGGGAGATATTCGACGGGGTCAGAATGCTATAGATGATGTTCGGGGCAGTAATCATGACGAACACTCGTGCGGTGTCCTTCTGCTTCATGATGATTAGCAGGGTCAAGAACGAGCCCATGAGACCGAATAGACCACCGGAGGCACCCACCACGCTCGTTCCAGGAGCCAGCACATACACGCCTAATGCACCAAAGATGATAGAGCCCAGGTACACCACAAGGAACTTCCATCGCCCAATCATGCGTTCGAGGGACACACCGTAGATGAAGAGGTTAATCATGTTCCACACCAGGTGCATCGGGTCGTTCTGCATGTGCAGAAAACCGTAGCTGATGATGCGGTAGTACTCGCCGTGCTGGACATAGGGCCACCAGATGTTGCCATGCCTAACCACCCATTCGTTGGGAATAAGCTGTTGCAGACCGTACATCGCGACGTTAATCAGAATGAGCGTGTACGTAATATGCCAGTGGCGCGCCAGGAACGAGCCTTTCGCCTTCGAGCTACCGCTTTTAAGTTCGCGGTAGCAATCGGGGCAGACCATGCCCACATCCAGCGCTACCTGGCATTCGCCGCAGACGGTGCGGTTGCAGCGCCCGCACTGGGCGTAGCTAACGCGGTTGGGGTGGTTGACGCAGACGGTGGGGGTCTGCCCGTAGCCTGCGTAGTTGGGAAAGTTCTCCACTGAACCTCCAGGGGTCGTGTGCCGGATCAACCGGGGTGGTGTGCGGGGGATGGCGCGCGCGGGCATATAAGCGCAGGGGCCCACCGGAAGAATCCTGGCGGGCCCCTGAACTATACGTGTTTTCTCAACACCTTCAGCAGAATGCTCGTATGAGCCTTCTGATGGGGTTTATTAGAGCTTTTCGATGTCGATCGAGGAGATGACAACGTCCTTGACCGGGCGGTCCTGGAAGCCGGTCTCAACGCTCTCAATAGCGTCAACAACCTTCTTGGATGCCTCGTCGGTGACCTCACCGAAGATGGTGTGGCGGCCGTTCAGCCAGGGGGTCTCAACGGTGGTGATGAAGAACTGAGAACCGTTGGTGCCGGGGCCTGCGTTAGCCATTGCCAGCAGGTAGGGCTTGGAGAAGGAGAGCTCGGGGTGAATCTCGTCCTTGAACTGGTAGCCGGGGCCACCAACGCCCATGCCCAGGGGGTCGCCACCCTGAATCATGAAGTCCTTGATGATGCGGTGGAACACGACGTCCTTGTACAGGGGGGTGTTCATGATTTCACCGGTGCGGGGGTGCTTCCACTGACGGGAGCCGTCAGCGAGGCCGATGAAGTTCTCAACAGTCAGCGGTGCGTGGTTGCCGAAGAGCTCGACGACGATGTCACCGTAGTTAGTGTGGATAGTTGCCTTAGCAGTTGCATTAGTCATGGCTCTATTGTGGCACGGGGCGGCGCTCATTCGCCATCTAACATGTTTTTTCGCCCCGGGCGCACCGTCGAGCGGGCTTTTTGGGCGGGAATTGAATATCCTGAGAGGTGAACACTACGCGCGCGGCGGCGTTTTCTAGTCGCTGGCGCATTTCAACCGATGGAGGTCACCCCATGTTCTGCTGCAAGAAGCGCAAGGCACGCAAGGCTGCTAAGGCTCAGGCTGTTGTCTCTTCCCTGGCTGCTGTTGAGTCCGCACTGGAAGGCAAGACCGCTGAGATGTTCGCTGAGAAGCTGACCGGCAACAAGAAGGCCCTGAAGAAGGCTCGTAAGGCTACCGCGAAGACCGTTCGCGCCGCTGAGAAGGAACTGGCTCGTATCGAGCGTAACGGCGGCAAGCGCCCCCGTAAGGGCCTGGCATTCCTGGGTCTGCTGGTTGCGCTGGGCGTTGCAGGCGCAGCAGCTTACAACGCAGCTCGTCCCGTGGAGGATCCCTGGAAGAACGCATAAGCGTGGGGTTCCCCGTATCTTTTTCTCTAAGGCTTTCTGAGGCGCCGCTGGCGGCGTGAGGGAGCGCTTTATGAGAGATAGCCGCCCGCTAGAGTTTTACTCTGACGGGCGGCTATTAGTTTATTTTTTCGGGGTGTTTGTTTTTTAGGGGGGACAGGGGCGAGAGGAGGAGCTAAAGATAGAGCACTGAATCTCCCCGGGTGCACCCTGCGGTATTTCCCCTAACATACCCGGATATACAAAGAACCCCATGTCTTTCGACATGGGGTTCTCGGTTCAAAAATAAACCGGCGATGACCTACTCT
>NZ_KV830305.1:1637843-1654766 GCF_001836735.1 Rothia sp. HMSC061D12
GATGCGCTACCAATTGCGCCACGCCCCCGTGGTGCTCTACTAGTCTATAACACCTTTTGCGGCTTCACCAAATCCTCATGCATATTTTTTTAGTTAGACCCATCACATTACTGATGGGTTTAGGTAATCACCTCACCCGGCACTGTCGCCTCCCGCTTCGTCAGAGCCTGCAGGGGGACGCTAACCTCCTGCAGATATTTACGAATCGCGGTACGTTGCGCCTCCTTCGCGGACTCCTCCTTCGACTCCGGTCCCTTGAAGCCCAGCTTGAAAGCATCCCACTGGCTCGCTGAGGGGTACTTTTCACGGGCATTCCACACCAGCGAGAACGATGCCAGGGTATTCAGCTCCTTCCTCGTGGCGGCCTTCGATAGCACATCAGCCACCGTTGCCACACGTGAAGACTCCGCAACGCTCACCGAGATCTTCGACTGCGCACCCGAGGGCAGGGTCAGCGCCTTATCCGGAGCCAACTGAATATTCAGGTGAATCTGCTGCACCTGCTCGTTCTTCAGATCCAGCTCAGCCAGCGCACGGAAGCGCTTCAGCAGGGACTCATAGTTCTCATCAATCACAACGGCGTTCAGGCGCAGCTCATCCGCCAGCAGACTCACCTGAGCGTAGCTCGCATTAGTACCCAGCGCCGCGTTAGCGGTCAGCACCTTCAGCCACTGCTCTTCCTTCAGAGTTGCCGAATCATTGACGCGCAGCGGGCCCACCGGCGCATCCGTAGCGGTGTTAGCAACGTTCTGCGGGTCATTCGCCGAGTCCACGCCGCCATAGGTGACGCTCAGCCGGTGCAAAGAACCGTAGACAGACAGGTTCGTCAGAGCCGTAGCTGCCGCCGTCAAATCGGCTTGTGCAGCCTCCGTGAGGGAGAAAGAACCCACCAGACGCAGATCCTGTTCAGTACGCCCCTGACCCACATAGATGCGCCCCAGCGACTCAATCTTCAGGTAGCGGGTATCAATATTCTCGCGAACCAGACGCTCACGGCGCGCCAACAGCTTCTCGTTTGAAACCACCACCGCAGCGTCCTCACCCAGAACACCGGTGGCGGCAATCTGCGGCATCGCGGCAAGCACCCCGGCGGCAGCAATCACGCCACCGGTCAGAAGCAGGGAACGGCGAGGAACCACGAGGCGGCGCGCCTGCTCGGCAATAGCCTCTTTAGCGGCATCTACACGGGTTGAAGAGCTCTTAGCGGAGGATTCCTCAGCGGCGACGGGTGCCGCCTCAGAAACGCCCTGAGAGGGTTCTTGAGTGGACGTAAGGTGAGAGTTTTCGGGTTCAGGAGTAGGTGAAGAAGACACAGATTCTCCAGTTTTAGGGCGAGCACAAAGCCCGCCATTAGTTTGAGGGAGTGAGTCTCTCTAGGATACCGCCCGCACCTATGGGTGAGCTGACAACCCGCGGCGCAGCATTCGAAGGGCATAAAGAAAACCTATGGGGTGGACTTCAGTCCACCCCATAGGTCACAAGCTTCATGAGAGTTCTCAACTCTCACCGCAGGCTATTTAGTCGTCCTGCGCAGCAGTAGCGTTCGGAGCCGGAATATTAGCCGACTCAGCAGCCAACTCGGCGATACGAATCTCGCCGGTCGTCGGATCATCGTAGGTCACGTACTCGGTGCCACCAGCCGTAGGCTCGGCGTCCTCGTTCACGTGGTTCTCCGCGATCAGGAAGCCGTGCGCACCAAGAATCTTAGCGACGCGGTCAATATCCTGCGGGGTCGGGGTATGATCCACCACTCGACGAATGTACTCGTTAATGCGCTGGTCACTCACGTATGCCTCGCCACGAGCAGCACGAGACTGCATGAGCTGGCGAACAACTTCCTGCAGCTGCTCATCGGTCAGACGCATCTTCAAAATAGCCATCACTGCCGCGCGGTCCTGCACCGGAACATCCTTGGGATACCCGACGCTCAGCCAGTCGATTACTCGAGAGATTATGCTCTTATCAGGCATCGAGCCCCTCCTTCGAAGCAGTCATCATATGCAATTTAGTGTTCACGGGATTAGTGGCCTCCACCGGTTACGCCGAAGATATTCCAGCCGAAAGTGTGGTCGATAAAGTCCTTAGCGACCCAGAGAATACCGATGATTACGATTGCTACGATAATAGCAAAAATGCAGGACGCGGCAATCTTCGCCACCGTTCCCGGAGGCTCAATTTCAACGAGCTTGCCGTCCGCAGTGTACTCGGTACGACCAGCCAGCAGACGCAGACCGAACGCATACAGCGCCGGAAGGCCCGCACCGAAGAACAAACCGGCAATCAGCACCGGAATAACCTTGTTCACAATGTCCATCAGATATTCCACGGCTACGAACCTGCCTTCTCAGTAGCAAGAATCTGATCTGCGGATGCGTCAGCGCTGGTGACTGCAGCGCCTTCCTTTTCATCCCAGTCGCCAGTCACGTTCGAAGCGTCAATGTTGTCCTTCTGGGAATGACGCCACATCAGGAAGCAGAAGACTACCAACAAAGCGAACACGGTCATTTCGCCAATGAACTGGGTACCGGTCAGAGCATTCAGGCCGTGACCAATCAGCCAGGTCAGAGCACCCACAATCGCGGCAGCCGGCAGGGTAATCAGCCAAGCAACCACCATGCGGCCAGCAACAGACCAGCGAACCTCAGCACCCTTACGACCCAGACCACTACCCAGAATCGAACCGGATGCCACGTGAGTGGTGGACAGCGCCATACCGAAGTGGGACGAGGTCAGAATAATCGCAGCGGATGCGCCGTCAGCAGCAACACCCTGCGGGGTATCCACCTCGACGATGCCCTTACCGAGGGTACGGATAATACGCCAACCGCCCAGGTAAGTACCCAGCGCAATAGCAAGCGCACAGGAAGCCTTCACCCAGAAGGGGATTGCGTCATCGTTGCTCAGAGTGCCCGAAGCAACCAGAGCCAGGAAGATCACGCCCATGGTCTTCTGCGCGTCGTTGGTACCGTGCGCCAGAGACATCAGGGACGCGGTTGCAACCTGTCCCTTGCGGAAGCCGCCGTGCTTACGGTCGTCAGCCACCGGAGCAGCAATACGGTAGACCAGCCAGGTGCCGGTTGCCGCCACAATAGCCGCAATGACGGGGGAGAGGACCGCGGGAACAATAATCTTGGACAGAACGCCCATCCACTGCACGCCGTCAAAGCCGATCGCAACAATAGCCGAACCGATCAGGCCACCAAACAGAGCGTGCGACGAGGAGGAGGGAAGACCCAGAAGCCAGGTCAAAACATTCCAGAGGATACCGCCAACCAGGCCGGTAAAGACGATAAGCATCAGCGCCGGGCCGTCTGTTGTTACATCGATACGATCCAGGTTCACGATGCCGCTACCGACCGAACGCGCCACCTCAACAGAGAGGAACGCGCCGACGAGGTTCAGGGACGCAGACAGCGCCACGGCGGTCTTAGGCTTCAGCGCACCGGTGGCGATGGAGGTTGCCATCGCATTACCGGTGTCGTGGAAGCCATTCGTAAAGTCGAAGGCGAGCGCGGTCAGCACCACGATCACGAGAATAATGAGTTCTGTAGTCACAAGAAAATTATCTGTCGGTTTTCGCGAAATCTAAAGTATTCCGAATTAACACGAAATAACAGATAAACCCACAGTATTGAGCGGGTTTTTATGAGGGTTTTACTATAGAGCCCATATTTTAGGATCAAAACTCCCGATATTCCGCAGGAAAAAGGGTGCACCCACCGGAATGCTTAAGTTGTTTTATGTGGCTTATGCGAGAGCACGGGGGAGAGGGGCGATTATATCCATCAAGAGGCTAAAGTGTGTTCACCAAGTGTTCACTTTCAGGAACCTCCCAGCTTTCTTTTTGTGACACACCTTTATTATTCAGACCTCATTTGGGTCACCAAGCTACCCGCACAGGATGCCCCTGTGGGTTTTACGGCGTGGGGCTTTCTGCGGAGCGCATTCTCCGCAACAGCGGGTTTTCTTCAGTCGTGCGCATTCGAATATCACGAAGGATTGAATCTATACTCGCGGCGCACGCAGCACATCAGCGTCGCGAGGTATTCGCACCGATTCCCCTGCATCACATCAGCGGATACAACAAAAGACCCCGTATCTTTCGATACGGGGTCTTTTTCAAAAATAAACCGGCGATGACCTACTCTCCCACACCCACAAAAGTGCAGTACCATCGGCGCGAAGAGTCTTAGCTTCTGGGTTCGGAATGGAACCAGGCGTTTCCCTCTTGCTATAATCACCGGAAAGTGGAGGCGAGGGGACTCGAACCCCTAACCCTCTGCTTGCAAAGCAGATGCGCTACCAATTGCGCCACGCCCCCGTCTCAGCGGAAACCACTGTTTAGTTATTTTTCCAAGCCTTGACGACTTCATTGCTCTGGTACTTTTTCAGAACCATCACAGTGACACACGAAAGAACAGCAAGAATCAATAATTTCTTCATTATTGCCTTTCATAGTGTGGAGTGGGCGTACCAAGAATCGAACTTGGGACCTCTTCGTTATCAGCGAAGCGCTCTAACCGTCTGAGCTATACGCCCTCCTTCTGCGGAATTTCTTCCGTAGAACGAGATATAACTATACAGGTGTTTGCAGGTAACACCAAATCGAAAAAGCATGTTCTGTATCACACTTTAATATTGGGGGTTCCCAAGCATACAGAGCGGGCGGCACCACCTCCATCCAGAGGGGCACCGCCCGCACACAAAGCTCAAAAAGCTACAAACTAGGACTCATCGCTCAGAGTCAAGGTCACGCCACCAACCAGCTTCGCAGCCAGGTTGTACAGAATCGCGCCAATCATACCCAGCAGAGTAAAGACCACAGTGTTGACCACAGCAAAAATAGTAGTCACCAAAGCAACCTGACCCAGCGAAATCATCTGCGAAATATCCACAGTGGTCGAACCGGTACCCAGCGAGCTAATCAGCTGATTCACACCGGTAAACGCACCAGAAGCCTGCAGGAACAGCCAGAGAATCACCGACGCCACGACGGTCACGATACCCAGGGCAATAGACAGCAGGAAGATCAGCTTCGCCACCGACCACGTATCAACCTTCTGCACTACCAGGCGCGCACGACGAATCTTCGAACGCGGCGCCGGACGCACCAGCTGACGGCGCGAACCGGTCGGACGCTTAGCGTTTACAGGGCGCTTGCCGGCAGGACGCTTAGCGGTACCGCCAGGACGAGCCTGGCCCGAACGCGACTGAGCCGGGCGACGCGCGCCAGCCTTAGCCGCACCCGAAGACTGGGATGCTCCAGCCGACGCCGAACGCTGTGCCGACGCAGGAGAGGAGCTCGCGGGAGTGCTGCTCATTAGTTACCTCCAGTAGCGGTGAGATCGGCAGCTGCCGCTTCACCCTCGTTGTCCGAACCGGGCGCCTCAGAAGACTCCGAAGCCTCGGTATTCTCAGTGGTTTCATCGTCGCTATCATCCAGCTGACGATCCTGGTTGCGTGCAACACCAATAATAGAATCGCCCTTACCGGGCTTTGCAAAGATAACACCCATAGTATCGCGTCCCTTCGCAGGAACCTCATTCACATTCGAACGAACGACCTTGCCGCTGGCCATAACCACCAGCACCTCGTCCTCTTCGTCCACGATGAGGCCACCCACCAGGGCGCCACGATCCTCAACTAGCTTAGCAACCTTAATGCCGAAACCGTTACGGCCCTGCACGCGGTACTCATCCACGCTCGTACGCTTCGCGTAACCACCCTCAGTGACCACGAAGACGAAGGAGCCCTCAGTGACCACATTCGCAGAAATCAGCTCATCGCCCTCACGGAACTTCATACCGGTCACACCGGAGGTCGAACGACCCATCGGGCGCAGCGACGCATCATCAGCGTGGAAGCGCAGCGACATACCGTTACGCGACACCAGCAGAATATCGTCCTTATCCGAAACGGTGAACGCCGAAACAACCTCATCGCCCTCACGCAGGTTAATCGCAATCAGGCCGGCAGTACGGTTCGTATCGTAATCGCTCAGGCGGCTCTTCTTCACCATGCCGCCGCGAGTAGCAAGCACCAGGTACTCAGCATCCTCATAGCTCTTCAGCTCCATCACCTGAGCAATATGCTCACCGCCCTGGAACTCCAGCAGGTTCGCAATGTGCTGGCCCTTCGCGTCACGACCAGCTTCCTGCAGCTCGTAACCCTTCGCACGGTACACGCGACCCAGGTTCGTGAAGAACAGAATCCAGCTGTGCGTAGTGGTCACGAAGAAGTGCTCCACCACGTCATCACCGCGCAGCGAGGCACCCTTAATGCCCTTACCGCCGCGGTGCTGGCTACGGTACTGATCACTGCGGGTGCGCTTAATGTAGCCGCCGCGAGTAATCGTAACCACGACCTCTTCCTCAGGGATGAGGTCTTCCATGGACATGTCGCCGTTGTAGCCGTACATAATCTGGGTGCGACGCTCATCGCCATAGCGGTTCACAATCTCGCCCAGCTCCTCAGAGATAATCTCGCGCTGGCGAGTCTCCGAAGCAATAATCGCGTTGTACTCAGCGATCATGCGCATCAGCTCATCGTGACGATCCTGAATCTTCTGACGCTCCAAAGCAGCCAAACGACGCAGCTGCATGTTCAGAATTGCCTGAGCCTGAGCCTCATCAATCTGCAGGAACTCCATCAGGCCGCTACGCGCCTCATCAGCGGTGGGGGAGCGGCGAATCAGGGCAATAACCTCATCCAGAGCATCCAGAGCCTTCAGCAGGCCGCGCAGGATGTGCGCCTCTTCCTCCGCCTGACGCAGACGGTAACGGGTACGACGAACGATAACGTCCATCTGGTGATCCACCCAGTGACGCACAAACGCATCCAGGGACAGGGTGCGCGGCACGCCATCCACAATGGCGAGCATATTCGCGGAGAAGTTCTCCTGCAGCTGGGTGTGCTTGTACAGGTTGTTCAGCACAACCTTCGGGGATGCATCACGCTTGAGCACAATCACCAGGCGCTGACCGGTACGACCCGACGTCTCATCGCGCAAATCCGCGATGCCGGTAACCTTACCGTCCTTGATGAGCTCAGCAATCTTAATCGCCAGGTTATCCGGGTTCGCCTGGTACGGCAGCTCGGTGACCACCAGGCAGGTGCGACCGTGGATTTCCTCCACGTTGACCACCGCGCGCATAGTGATGGAGCCGCGGCCGGTGCGGTACGCATCCTCAATGCCCTTGGTGCCCAGAATCTGTGCACCGGTCGGGAAATCCGGGCCCTTAATACGAGCCATCAGAGCGTTCAGCAGCTCCTCATTGGTGGCGTGCGGGTTCTTCAGGAACCACTCCACACCCTCAGCAACCTCACGCAGGTTGTGCGGCGGGATATTGGTCGCCATACCCACAGCAATACCCGAAGAACCGTTGACCAGCAGGTTCGGGATGCGCGCGGGCAGAACGGTCGGTTCCAGGGACTTGCCATCGTAGTTGGGCTGGAAGTCAACGGTGTCCTCGTTGATGTCACGCACCATCTCCAGGGCGATGGGTGCCATCTTGGTCTCGGTGTATCGAGGCGCTGCAGCACCGTCGTTACCGGGAGAACCGAAGTTACCCTGACCCAGCGCCAGCGGGTAACGCATAATCCAGCTCTGAATCAGACGCACCAGGGTGTCGTAGATAGCGCTATCGCCGTGGGGGTGGAACTGACCCATCACATCGCCAACCACGCGGGCGCACTTATTGAAGGATCGGTCCGGGCGGTAGCCGCCGTCGTACATCGCGTAGATTACGCGGCGGTGCACGGGCTTGAGGCCGTCACGCACATCCGGCAGGGCGCGGCCAATAATAACCGCCATTGCGTAGTCCAGGTAGGAACGCTGCATTTCAGTCTGCAGGTCCACCTGTTCAATGTGACCGTGGTGGTCTACGCTTTCAGCGCCACCGTTGCTGACTACGTCAACCTCAGCGGATTTATTCTGCTGTTCTTCGCTCATTACTTTCTCATTCCTCAATGACTCGCTCGGCTATATAGCTCATTTGACATATTCCATACGGGACATATGTCGTTTCATGCTAGATATCGAGGAATCGAATGTCCTTTGCGTTCTGTTGGATAAACTCACGACGAGCCTCAACATCCTCACCCATCAGAACAGAGAAGATCTGGTCAGCAGCAGCTGCATCCTCCATCTTCACCTGAAGCAGGGTACGACGAGCCGGATCCATGGTGGTGTCCCACAGCTCGGTGTAGTCCATCTCGCCCAGACCCTTGTAACGCTGAATACCGTTGTCCTTGGGCAGACGCTGGTTATTCGCCAAACCACGTGCCAGAGCCTCGTCGCGCTCTGCATCGGAGTAGACGTAATCGTGCGGGGCGTTCGACCACTTGATGCGGTACAGCGGCGGCTGAGCCAGGTACACGTAACCGGCCTCGATCAGCGGGCGCATGAAGCGGAAGAGCAGGGTCAGCAGCAGGGTCGTGATGTGCTGGCCGTCCACGTCAGCATCGGCCATGAGCACGATCTTGTGGTAACGGGCCTTTTCGATGTTGAAGTCGTCGCCGATGCCGGTACCGAAGGCGGTAATCATCGCCTGAATTTCGGCGTTCGACAGGGCGCGGTCCAGGCGAGCGCGCTCGACGTTCAGGATCTTACCGCGCAGCGGCAGAATGGCCTGAGTGTTCGGGTTACGGCCCTGAACCGCCGAACCACCCGCGGAGTCACCCTCCACCAGGTAAATCTCAGAGATCGACGGGTCCTTCGAAGAGCAGTCCTTGAGCTTACCGGGCATGGAGCTGGTCTCCAGCAGGCCCTTGCGGCGGGTCGTCTCACGGGCCTTACGGGCGGCGATACGCGCCTGGGCGGCGGTAATCGCGCGACGCACAATATCCTTGGCCACTGCGGGGTTACGGTCGAACCAGTCGCTCAGGTGATCGTTCACCTCGCGCTGGGTGAAGGACTTCGCCTCCGAGTTACCCAGCTTGGTCTTCGTCTGACCCTCGAACTGCGGCTCGGAAATCTTAATCGAGATGACCGCGGTCAGGCCCTCACGCACGTCTTCACCGGTGAGGTTATCGTCCTTATCGCGCAACAGCTTGTTGTCGCGAGCGTAACGGTTCACCAGGGAGGTCAGCGCGGCACGGAAACCCTCTTCGTGAGTGCCACCCTCGTGGGTGTTGATCGTGTTTGCGTAGGAGTAGACGGATTCCTTGTACGCACCGGTCCACTGCATGGCCACTTCCAGGCTCATGTTACGGTCGGAATCCTCGGATTCGAAGGAGACAATCTCTTCGTTCACGATGGTCTTCGCGCCGGCGTTCAGGAAGTGCACGTAGTCAAACAGACCGTTGTCGTAACGGTAAGTGACGGTCGTGAAACCGTCAGCGTTCGCACGCACTCGGTTGAGAGTGTTTTCCTTTTCCTCTTCGGCAACCTCGTCACCGGTGAACTTCTCGCGCTCATCGGTCAGGGTGATAGTCAGGCCCTTGTTCAGGAAGGCCATCTGCTGGAAGCGAGCGCGCAGAGTCTCAAAGTCGAACTCGACGGTCTCAAAAATCTCCGGGTCCGGGTAGAACGTCTGAATCGTGCCGGTCTTATCGGAGGGCTCGCCGCGACGCAGAGGGCCGTCCGGCACGCCACCGTTCGAGAAGGAAATATGCCATGCGTAGCCCTGGCGGTGCACCTCGGTAATCACGCGGGTAGACAGCGCGTTCACCACGGAGATACCCACGCCGTGCAGACCACCGGAGACCGAGTAGCCGCCGCCGCCGAACTTACCGCCAGCGTGCAGCACGGTCATGACAACCTCAACGGTGGACTTGTGCTCGGTGGGGTGCTCATCCACGGGGATACCGCGGCCGTCGTCCTTCACGCGGACGGAGCCGTCAGCCTGAATGGTCACGTCAATTTCGGAGGCGTAGCCGGCGAGCGCCTCATCGACCGAGTTATCTACAACCTCGTAGACCAGGTGGTGCAGACCGCGCTCAGTGGTCGAGCCAATGTACATGCCGGGGCGCTTACGAACCGCTTCCAGACCTTCCAGCACGGTAATATCGGATGCACCGTATTCATGCGGCTGTTCAGATGCATTCTGTTCAGATGCCACGAGGCAGAACTCCTTGAGTAGATGATGCAACCGGCGAAGAAGAACTGCGGGCAGCTCAGAGGGGAGCCTAGAACGCCTCACGAAGGGCACCAGATGGCGCCTGCACAACCCGCGTTGCCGGTGATGCCCATAGGTGGGCACACTTTACGCATTGTCTCTTTTATTTTACCGAGCAAGAGAGCATAAAACCATCTACATACGTCACATATTGAGCTTTTTTGGGCGCCACCACCCGCTCAAAAGCCCGCAAAGGCGGTTTAGAGTGTTTCAACCCCCTTTTGAGATAGGGGGTACGGTTCACCACTTCGTGGAGGTTGCCGGCGATTCTAAAGCTTTCATAGCGTGCAGAAAATCATGAGGTGCAGAAAAGGGGCACGTTTCATACAACGCCCCCAATGTCTCAGTTTCCCGCCGTGGCAATGCGACGCAGCGACGCGATGCGCCTACCCGTAGGTATCGCGCACACCGCGCATGCCGGTGGCGCGCCGATAGCCTCGCTGACTCCAGCGACCGTTATTCGGGCCCAACACGCGGACCTGAGCTACGACACCCTCGCCCAGTTCCCTGCGGAAAAGTTCGATAAGGTGCCCATGCATCAGACGCAGCTGCGTGGTCCAGGCGGTAGAGTCGCACTGGACTTCAACGATGGAGTTTTCGAAGCTGATCGGGCGGGTATGCGCGGCGATTTCGGGGCCCACAAGCTCAGCCCAACGCGCCAGCACGCTAGAGACCGCCACGGGCTCTTTCCAGCCGCGAGAGCGAATCAGGGCACTAACGATGCCACCGAGGGGTTTAGGGTCGCGAGAGCTCTCTCCGGGGCCACTATAACCACCCATCACGCGAGGGTCCCAGCCCTGCGCTCGCCGTGATTTCTTCTTCGAGGCGGTGCCGGACATGACTGCACCGAAATCGCGCATGATTTTATTCGCAGAGAAGGCGTTGAGAGGCGCTTCGCCACGTTCCTGAGCCGCCACGCGCATACGGGTCAGTAGGGCGGAGGGGGCGTCCACCTCGTCGCGATAGAACTCGCCCACGCTATCAACCTCGCGCGGGTTTTGAGGCTCTGTAAACTGCAGTTCCGCAAACTCGTCGTATGTTTCACGTGAAACATGGTTTTGAGGGCGGGCAGGGTTACTCATCGCCGTCACCCTCCGCGAGCGCAGACACAGTAGACCCCTCGCTATCCACAGTAGCAACGGCAGGCTGCACATACTCGGCATGACCAGCCGTCACCGACACCAGGCGGTAGTCACCCAGCTCCTCCGGAATATCGCTCAGCACCGCACAGGTAATCAGCACCTGCTCCGCATCAGCAACCATCGCACCCAGACGGTGGCGGCGCGCAGAATCCAGCTCCGCAAACACATCATCAAGAATCAGAATCGGCGAAGACCCCGCTGAGGAATCATCCTCAACATGCACAAACCAGGATGCCAACTTCAGCGCCAGCGCAAAAGACCAGCTCTCACCGTGCGAAGCGAAATGCTTCACCGGCATGCCACCAAGCAGCAGGGTAATATCCTCACGGTGCGGCCCCACCAGGGTCACACCGCGCTCAATCTCATCGCGCCGACGCTCCGCAAAACCGCGCATCAAAGCCTCTTTGAGGTCCTCAATGCGCATCAGCGCCGCGTGCTCGATTGAGCGCTCGCCCATGCTCGAAAAAACAGTCGACTCATAGTTGAAACCGACTTCCTTTGAGCCGTCCGTCAGCCCCGCGTAGGCGCGGCGAAGCTGCGGCAAAAAGCGCTGCAGCAGGCGAAAACGCGCAGAAAGCAGCTGGGCACCCAGGGTCGATAGCTGCTCATCCCAAACCGCCAGGGTACTCAAAGCGTTCTCGTCCCGTGCCTTACGCTGCATGGATTTCAGTAGCGAATTGCGCTGACGCAAAATCCGCTCATACTCGCTACGGTACCCAGCAACCACAGGACGCAAAGAGGTCGCCAGCTCATCCACAAAACGGCGACGACCCGCCGGATCGCCCTTCACCAATTGCAAATCCTCCGGGGAGAACAGCACCGTGCGGGCAATACCCAGCGCCTCCTTTGCACGCACCGGCGCGGCACGGTTAATGCGCACGCGGTTACTCTGCCCCGGAGCAATCTCAAACTCAGTCACCGTCTGCTGCGAACCGCGCACCGTACGGGTGCGAATATAGGCGCGCGAAGCCCCCATCCGCACCAGCGGCCCGTCATGGCTCACGCGGTGCGAAGACAGAGACGCCGCATAGTCAATCGCCTCAACAATATTGGTTTTACCCACACCGTTAGAGCCCAGAAAAACCGTGACTCCCGCCGAAAGAGGCAAGCTCAGCAGAGCGTAGGTGCGGTAATCCAACAACGAAATATGGTCGATATACACCGGTGCAGCTCCTTTCGTGCGGTTCGGTTGGGGGATGGGTGCGGGCGGGCAGAAAACACAGCCCCGCGGGCTTCCTTGGGCAGAACCTTGGGAGGCGCGCGGGGCGGCTAGCTACTAGTTCGAGGGCAGGCGAACCGGCATCAGCAGGTAACGGTAGTTACGGTCGTCCTCAGCCAGCGGCTCGTCCTGACCGGAAATCACGGCGGGCTTCGGCGCATCGGTGAAGGAGAAACGCACGAACTCGGTACCGAACACCTTCAAACCATCCGACAGGTATGCGGGGTTGTACGCAACGGTGATGTCTTCACCGGACAGGTGCGCTTGCAGGGTCTCAGAAGCCTGAGCCTCGTCACCGCGGCCGGCATCAATAGCGACCGAACCCTGGGTGAACTTCAGACGCAGGGGAGTGTTACGCTCCGCCACGAGGGAGATACGACGAGCTGCCTCAGCCAAGTCGGAGGTGCGAACCACCGCGTGAATCGGGGTCTGCTCGGGGAACAGTGCACGAATGTTGGGGTAGTCGCCGTCCATCAGAACGCTGGTGGTGCGACGGGTGCCAGCGGCGAAACCAATCAGCTCACCTGCAGCGGGCAGAGCAATAGACAGCTCACCGGAACCGGAGAGGGTGCTACCCACCTCAGAGACGGTCTTAGCCTTCAGCAGCACAGCCGCCTGAACCTCGGGGTTGACCGGGTTCCACTTGATTTCGCGCATAGCCAGGCGGTAGCGGTCGGTGGCGAGCAGGGTCATGGTGTCACCGTTGATTTCCACGCGGATACCGGTCAGCAGAGGCAGAGTCTCATCCTTGGACACCGCAATCTGAACCTGCTTGACGGCTTCAGCGAATTCGGCGCCGTCCACGGTACCCGAAATTTCGGGAAGCTCGGGAAGCTCGGGGTAGTCCACGACCGGCATGCCAGCCAGCTGGAAGTTAGCGGAACGGCAGTGAATACGAATCACGGACTCATCTGCGGTGAACTCGACGGGTGCATTCGGTAGGGAGCGGCAAATTTCTGCCAGGATCTTGCCGGGAACCAGGCACACGCCTTCTGCTTCAACATCGGCTGCAATGACCTGGCGGGCGCTGGTCTCGTGATCGAAGCTTGCGATGCTGACCTCACCTGCGGAGGCGGTAATCAGCAGACCGTTGAGTACGGGGGAGGTGGGACGCAGCGGAAGTGAGCGTGCCGTCCAGCCGACTGCTTCGGCAAGGACATCGCGTTCAACGGTGAATTTCATCGAGAAGGCGCCTTTCACGGAATTGGAGAGTTAGGTTGTGGGCGCACGTAAAGCTTTGGGCGATAGAGCCGGAGATATCGCGTGCTCTGGTGCGCAGTGAATCTTCCGCGCGCGCGTCTATCCATCCTACCGGATTTTGTAATTACACAGAGACTCGAAGGTCAGTTCTGCAGCGAAAAAACGGGTGAAATGAGGCATGCGAGGGTGCTGTATTTTTGTAATTACAAAGAGAGGCTGAAGACGTAGCAAACCCACTCGAAAACAGGTTCGAACCAGGCAATGGTTCAGTGTTGGTTTCTTTTCTAAACCCAACCTAAGAGAGAGCGTGCAGCTCTTGATCCAAATCCGCAAAAATCTACGTTTTCAGTAGCGGCGCATAGAAAAACCTGATCCAGACCGTTCGGTCGAGCAGAACTATTTGTTATGGGGAGGATTTTTTCTTTAAGTACAGTAGTATTGTTAACGCTTGTGGAAACGGTGGAAAACCCCTTCCTTGCCTGCAATGACGCGGAAGTAGCCTGTGGACATTAAGTGGAAGAATCCACCCTACACTGAGGATGCATTGTGTATGGATATTTATACATTTCCTCGATTCCACACCTTTTGAATATTCATGCACTTAACGTCCACATGAACGCATGAGTTAAAGCACAGCTTATCCACACCCCGAAAATCCAGCTTTTCGAGTCACTAAAATCCTTGGAATCAACGCGAAATCCCTGCCCCGCAACCCATAAAACACCTAGTCAAGACGCAAAATAAGCTACGGGGCAGGGAACAAAAACGCTTCTAGAGCACTTCTAGCCGGCGGCGCGCTGCTCCTGGCGGATCAAATTCGTCAGCTCAGTGACCTGATTGAAAATGGTCTGACGCTCCGCCATCTGCGCGCTCACCTTACGTACCGCGTGCATCACCGTCGTATGGTCGCGGCCACCCAAATCGTTACCAATACGCGGCAGAGACATCTCGGTCAGCTCACGCAACAGATACATCGCCACCTGGCGCGCATTCGTGAGCGTACGGGTGCGAGACTTCGACTGCATATCCTCAATGGACACATCAAAATACTTCGCCACCGTCGCCAAAACCAGCGCCGACGTAATCTCCGCACCACCGGTATCAGAGAGCAAATCCTTCAGATAGGTCTCAGCCTCAGCCAGGGTAATGGGCTCCGGCGGCTTCTTCATCGAGGCGGCAGCGCTCGCACGAATCAGAGCGCCCTCCAACTCGCGAATATTGGCCGTGACATGGGAAGCAATGTACTCCATGACGTCATCGCGCACCGGCAAAATCTCGTTCTGAGCCTTCTTCCGCAGAATCGCAATACGGGTCTCCAGCTCCGGAGGCTGCACATCCACGTTCAGGCCCGAACCGAAACGCGAACGCATACGCTCAGCGAAACCGGTCAGCTGCTTCGGCGGCAAATCAGAGGTAATCACGATCTGCTTCTGGTGGTTGTACAGGGCGTTGAAGGTATGGAAGAACTCCTCCATCGTCGCCTCTTTCCCCGCCAAAAACTGGATATCGTCAATCAGCAGAACGTCGACATTGCGGTAAATCTGTTTGAACGACGAGCCCTCATCGTCACGAATCGAGTTGATGAAATCGTTCGTGAATTCCTCAGAATTCACGTAGCGCACGCGTAGGTTCGGGTACAGGTACTTGGTGTAGTGGCCGATCGCGTGCAGCAGGTGGGTCTTGCCCAGACCCGAACCGCCGTAGATGAACAGCGGGTTGTAGACAATGCCGGGCTGCTCCGCCACCGCGAAAGCGCTCGCGTGCGCAAAGCGGTTGGACTGCCCAATCACGAAGGTATCGAAGGTGTAGTTCGGGTTCAGTCGGGCAGAGCTATCCCACGTCGGCGCGTTTTCCGGGTCTTCATGCGGATGCACCTGTTGAGACTCCGGTACCGTCGGGGCGTCCGGAACGAAAGTGGGCAGGGGCGCCGGATATTCGCGAGGCGCCGGTACACCCGCGGCAGGAGCTACGGGAGCCGACTGCTGAGCGGAGGGGAAGCCAGCACGCTCCGCCTCCAGAGCCTGCAGGGATGGGCGGGTGACCTGCTCATCAGCGGGTACCTCATAGTGATCAGGGCCCGGATGCGGCTCGGTGTAGTACTCAAAAGCGCGCGAACCGGCGGGCGCCTCAGGATGTGCAGAAGCCGTCGCTACCGAAGGGGTGGGCTGGTGCTCGACAGGTACCTCACGTTCACCCTGGAAAACGTCCTGACGTGCAGATTCAACCGGAACCATGGACTCATTCACATCAAAAAGCGCAGTGGTCGACGGACCAAAAGCCTCGTGCAAAGCCGCACGGAACGAAGCACTAATCTGCTCCTCAAAGACCGCACGAGTGAGCTTATTCGGCACCTCAATGATGAGGCGAGAAGAACCCATCAGTCCCTGAGGCTGCGCAAGATTCACGAAACCGCGCTGACGTGCCGTCACCGCCGGGTCGGCGGCAAGAATGGAGAGCAGATGCGCCCAGCGCGCCTGAAGGGAATCGGTCATGGAATTCTTTACTTTCACTCGATGTGAAGCGGTGGCGCAGTAAAGAAATCATGCCGGAAACCACCGCGAGGTCATTAAGATTCTACCCGGTTAATACACAGGTGGAGAAAGTTATCCACAAGAGTTTTCCACACGGTGGAAAACTTGTAATTACAGAAGTGGATAAGCGGTGGATTTAAGTGCATAGCGAGGGTTCTTCCTTGATATTCTGCGGAACGTCTCAGGAATACTGGGTTGTGGATAACTCTTCGGTGGGCGGGGGTAAGAGACTGTTGTGCACCGCGGTGGATATCGTGCCACTGTAAATATCCCCAGGTTTGTAGCCTCTGTATCAGGGGCTTCTCCACAGCCCATAAATGCACCGCAATCACCACCTCCACGGCGCAAACGAGCCTGGAATCACGCGGAAAAACGCCCCAAGAACTTGATTTACGCCCTCCACTCTTCTAAAGTTGTGCTGTTGTGTGTGCACCGCCTACTGCGAATAGTCGCGGTACCTCCGTGCACCAAGAAGCGTACGGTTCCGATACCCCGTGAGGGCACGAACCGCAAAAATCAAGGAGACAAAGTATGAGCAAGCGTACTTTCCAGCCGAACAACCGCCGTCGCGCTAAGAAGCACGGCTTCCGTCTGCGTATGCGTACCCGTGCAGGCCGCGCGATTCTGTCGAACCGCCGCGGTAAGGGCCGCGCAAAGCTCTCGGCCTAATCACGGCATATAGTTCGCCCGCCGATGCACACGCATCGGCGGGG
>NZ_KV830305.1:1654866-1675525 GCF_001836735.1 Rothia sp. HMSC061D12
CCCCCGCCGATGCACACGCATCGGCGGGCGAACTATCATTAAGCGTGAAATACACGCGGAGGTCAGCTCAGTACACGAGCCGAATCTCCCACACTACGTAAAGGGGAACACGTGCTGCCTCAACGGCACCGTATGCGCACCAGCGCAGAATTCTCCCACGCCTTCCGTTCCGGCATCCGTACAGGACGTCGGAACATCGTTGTATCTACGGCGAAAAATCCTGGAAAAACAACCCAGGTAGGTTTCATTGTGTCGAAGGCGGTGGGCAACGCAGTCACACGCAATCTGGTGAAGCGCCGGTTGCGTGAGCTTGCCGCGCTCACCTGCGCCGCGCATCCGGAAGGGTACGCCATTGCGGTGCGAGCGCTTCCCGCCTCCGCGGAAGCCAGCTGGGATCAGCTGCGCCGCGACTACGAATCGGCACTCGAGACCACGTTCGCTAAGCTCGACCGCCCGCAGAACCGCCCGAACGACGAGGGGACATCGTGAGTCACTCTCGCTGTTCCCACCGTGAAGAACGCTTCCACGCGCATCACAGCGGCACCTACAGCGCCTCGGCTGAGACTCTGGGCCCCGACGAGCTACTGGCGCTAGCGCCTAACGAATTCGTCCGGCCAGAAACTTTCCTGCAGGCACTCTATGTTCTACCGCAGAACCTGCTGATTGCGTGCATGAAGGCCTACCGCAAGGTTGTGTCCCCCCTCTACGGGGACGTGTGCCGCTACTACCCGACCTGCTCAGCCTACGCGCTGGAGGCGCTGACCACCCACGGTGCGATGGGTGGGCTTTCCCTGACGGTGCGCCGTATTCTGCGGTGTGTTCCCTGGGCGACCGGAGGTATCGACCCAGTCCCGGAGGGGAAGCGTACTTTCGCTCCCGGAGCAGAACCGAAAATTATTCTGCTCAACCACCCCCATCTTTACACCCCTCACACCGGTGGTGACGCCCGCCCTGAGTAGGCGGCGCCTCCCACACAATGACTTAGCCGAGTCCTTAAGGAGTATTCCCGCGTGAATATTTTTGATTTGATTCTTTGGCCGTTTAAATGGATCGTCTCCGTGGTCCTGTGGCTGTTCCACACTCTTTTCACTTCGCTGGGTATGGACCCGGCGTCCGGCCTGACTTGGGTTCTGTGCATTATCTTCCTGACCCTGGTGATGCGTACCCTGACCATTCCGCTGTTCGTCAAGCAGATTAAGGCTATGCGCGGTATGACCGCGATGCAGGGCGATATGGCGAAGCTGCAGGAGAAGTACAAGGGTAAGAAGGACCAGCTCTCCCGCCAGGCGATGGCTCAGGAGCAGATGGAAATGTACCGTAAGCACGGTACGAACCCCTTCGCGTCCTGCCTGCCGATTCTGGCTCAGATGCCGATCTTCTTCGGTCTGTACCAGGTGCTGATGGGCGTTCCCACCGCGGCGCAGAGCAACCAGGGCGTGCTCATGTTGCCGGCTGAACTGGTGCACCAGTTCAATGACTCCCAGATTTTCGGTGCGCAGCTGTTCGCGACCATGATGCACCCGGGTGCCGGTGACACTACCGCGACCGTTGTTCAGGCGGTCATCATGATTGTTCTGATGAGTGCGACCCAGTTCTACATTCAGAAGCAGCTGAGTGTGAAGAACATGTCGGAGGCAGCTCTGAACTCTCCGATGTTCCGTCAGCAGCAGATGATCATGTACATCTTCCCGATCATCTTCGCTGTTTCCGGTATTAACTTCCCGCTGGGTGTTATGTACTACTGGACCGTGTCGAACCTCTGGTCGCTGGGCCAGCAGTGGTGGGTTATCCGCAATAACCCGACCCCCGGTTCTCAGGCGGAGCGTGAGCTGAACGCTCGCCGTGCAGCGAAGGGTCTGCCCCCGATTGGTAAGACCCGTGAGCAGCACGAGAAGGAGCTGCAGGAGGCTCGTGAGCGTGCCGCAGCTGGTCAGCGTCAGCAGCCGGTCGGTAAGAAGCGCCAGAAGCAGCAACGCAATAAGCAGAACGGAAAGAAGTAGTTTTCTTCCGTGATTCGGGCCGGGTTCTCGCCACGTGTGGCGCGGGCCCGGCGCCGTGTATGAGATACTTTTTACCCCTAGGACACCCCTCCGAACACCCTGAGGATTATCGTGACTGAAGCTATGGAATATGAGGACGAGCAGCTCGTTGAGGAGCAGCTGGTAGAGGAGCCCCTTGAGGGCGAAGAAGACGAATTTGAGGACATCGACGAGGAAGGCGATATCGCCGCTGATTACCTCGAGGAGCTCCTCGATATTGTCGATATGGACGGCGATATTGATATTGAGGTGCGCAATAATCGCATCTACCTTTCGGTCTTCAATGACGATGATGACAATGAGGAACTGCGCCACCTGGTCGGCCGCCACGGCGAGGTTCTGGAGGCGCTGCAGGAGCTGGTGCGTCTCTCCGTTCTGGCCGGTAACGGCACCCGTTCCCGCCTGATTCTGGATGTTGCCGGTTACCGTGCTGAGCGTCGTGAACAGCTGGAGAAGATTGCTGCTGACGCTATTGAGAAGGTGCGCGCTACCGGTCGTGATGAGCACATGAAGCCGCTGAGCCCGTACGAGCGTAAGGTCGTGCACGATGTGGTCGCTGCTGCTGGTCTGTACAGCGAGTCTGAGGGTGAGGGCCCTCGCCGTCACGTGGTGATTTCTCTTCCCGAGGTAGGAGCCTAGTATGGAAACTTCGATGGTTGCTCTCAATGAGAGTGAGCGCGCCGCCGCGGAGGCTGTGTTTGGTGAGCGTCTGCCCCTGGCTGAGCGCTACGTGCAGCACCTGGCGACGACCGGTATTGAGCGCGGTCTGATTGGTCCGCGTGAGGTGCCGCGCCTGTGGGCTCGCCACGTGCTGAACTGTGCCGTGGTGCAGGAGTACATTGCTCCGAACGCTTCGGTGGCTGATGTTGGCTCTGGTGCCGGTCTGCCCGGCCTATGCCTGGCGATTGCTCGTCCGGATCTGAAGCTGACCCTGATTGAGCCTCTGGAACGCCGTGTCATCTGGCTGAATGAGGTTGTCGAGGATCTGGGACTGGAAAACGTGACCGTGCTGCGCTCGCGTGCTGAGCAGGCTGTGGGCACTGTTGAGGCTGATGTGGTGACTGCGCGTGCCGTGTCCGCCCTGGTGGGCCTGCTGGACATCACCCTGCCGATTCTGCGCGGCACCGGCGAGCTGCTGGCTCTGAAGGGTCGTAGCGCCGCTGAGGAGATTACTAAGGCGAAGAAGAAGCTGAACCGCTACGGTGCGCGTGAGACTGAGATTCTCACCGCCGGTGGCAACCTGCTGGAAGAGCCGACGACGGTGGTTCGAGTCCGCCTCTAAAGGTTTCGTCTCAAATGGGCGGTACCGCAATGAGCTAGTGAATATGCTGGCTTACGCGGTATCGCCCATTTTTTGTGCGCAGGTTTGCCGGGGCATGGTGAGTGCGTGTATCCGCAGAGTACATAGAATGACCTCTCGCGTGGAGTATTGACCTGATGCCGGGTACCCTTAAGAGAGGGTTGAAACCTTAGACTCTTCTGCACTATTGCCCAGTAGCTTATTCGTGGAGCTTGCGCCCTTTAAAGCTTCTGAGGCGGAGGCAATGTTTCACGTGAAACATTGCAGGCGCCATCACCTTGGGAAGTATGTTTCACGTGAAACATGCGGAGAATGGGCGACGGTAGGGGAGCGGGGAAGTAGGCCCTCCTCGCACGTGAACATTTCAGAACATCACGCCAGGCGAGGCGCCAGAAGAAGCATCACCGTAGACACACCACCCGGAATATGGAAGGCACCCGATGACTCCTCAAGCTCAGAAATCTGTTGCAGATTTGCTCCCCAAGCCTGTGCATACGCGTGTCTTCACCGTGTCGAATCAGAAGGGTGGCGTGGGTAAAACCAGTACCGCTGTGAATCTCGCCGCTGCGCTCGCGGAGGCTGGCCTCAACGTCCTGGTCATCGACAACGACCCGCAGGGTAACGCCTCGACCGCACTGGGTATTGAGCACGGAGTGGATGTCCCCAGTGTCTACAATGTCCTGATTGAAGATAAGCCGCTTTCTGAAATCGTTCAGGAATGCCCCGACATGCCCGGCCTGTTCTGCGCCCCCGCCAATATCGACCTTGCGGGCGCGGAGATTGAACTGGTCTCCCTGGTGGCACGTGAGACTCGCCTCAAGAACGCCCTGATGGATTACACCGAGTGGCGCGAGAAGCAGGGCATGGAACGCCTGGATTACGTTTTTATCGACTGCCCGCCGAGCCTCGGCCTGCTGACCGTCAACGCCTTCGTCGCGGCAGAAGAAATTCTGATTCCGATTCAGTGCGAGTACTACGCTCTGGAAGGCCTGAGTCAGCTACTGAAGAATATTCAGATGATTCAGAAGCACCTGAACTCCAAGCTGCGCATTAGCACGATTCTGCTGACCATGTACGATGCCCGCACCAACCTGGCGTTCCAGGTAGCGGAGGAAGTGCGTGAGCACTTCCCGGAGGAGACCCTCAGCGTGAAGATTCCCCGCTCCGTGCGTATCTCTGAGGCACCCAGTTATCAGCAGACTGTCATCACCTACGACTCGTCGTCGACCGGCGCTCGCGCCTACCGCGAGGCGGCACAGGAACTCTCACGCCGATCTGCATAATCTAAATCTTTTGAATGAGCCCTTTTGAATTGTCTTTCGATGATTCAAAAGGGCTCATTGTGTGCGGTATTTTCTAGGTAAAATCTTCAAAAACATCCTTATCGCATTAATTTTTAAAAATAATGCGGATTGTGTGCCGCACAATTTCTGCTCCTGCTCTCGAGTGCTTATTTCGTTTACACTAGATGAAGAAGAAAAATGAGCGGGCTCGTCCGGGAGTCCTAAGGAGTAACGATGGCTGAAAAGCGACGCGGCTTGGGTCGTGGCCTGGGGGCACTGATCCCTCAGAGTACGAAGAATTCTGGTAATGCTGAGGCGAAGGCATCCGAAAATACTGCTGCAGCAAAGACTGCACCCAAGAAGGTAACTGCTCCGATTGAAGAGCCGATGACTGACGGTCTCTTCGAAATGGCTCACGAGGCCAAGCCGGAGAAGCACCGCAAGAGCACTAAGACCGAGGCTGTAGAAGCTAAGCCTGCTGACTCTGCGCCCGCTCAGGAGAAGCCGGCTCCTGTCGAGAAAGCGGAGGAAAAGGTAGAAACCCCCGCCTCCTCGCAGGATGTTTCACGTGAAACATTGAAGAAGAAGTCCCGCGTGGACATGGGGGCGGCTCTGCGTAACACCACCCTGACTCGCCGCCCGGTGGACTTCTTCTTTGGTGAAGATATCTCCACCCCGCAGTCTGCTTCCGAAGAACAGAGCGGTCTGGTTCCGGTTCCCGGTGCCCAGTTTGCCGAGCTGAATGTTCGCGATATTCACCCGAACCGCAAGCAGCCCCGAACCGATTTTGATGAGCAGGACATGGAGGAGCTCATCCACTCGGTGCGTGAGATTGGCGTTCTGCAGCCGATCGTTGTGCGTCCCTCGAGTGAAAACGGTGCCGAAAAGTATGAGCTGGTTATGGGTGAGCGCCGCTGGCGTGCAACCCAGGCGGCTGGTCTGACCACTATCCCCGCGATTGTTCGTGAGACTGAAGATGGCGACCTGCTCCGTGACGCCCTGCTGGAGAACCTGCACCGCAGTCAGCTGAACCCCATTGAAGAGGCGGCGGCATATCAGCAGCTCATGGAGGAGTTCGACACTACTCAGGAGCAGTTGGCTAAGCGCATTGGTCGTTCTCGTCCCCAGATTTCTAACACGATTCGTCTGCTGAAGTTGCCGGCTCTGGTGCAGCGTCGCGTTGCGGCGGGTATCCTCTCCGCCGGTCACGCGCGTGCCCTGCTGGCTCTGACCGATCAGGCGCAGATTGAGACTCTCGCGCAGAAGATTGTGAATGAGGGTCTGTCGGTTCGTGCAACTGAGGAGCTGGTGAACCACGCATCCGGCGTTGCAGAGGTGAAGGAGCGTAAGGCTCCTCAGCCTCAGAAGCATCGTGAGCGCCTGGACTATATTGCGGAGGCTTTCGCGGATAAGCTCGATACTTCGGTGAAGATTTCGCTGGGTGCCCGTAAGGGTAAGATGACCATCGAGTTTGCGAATGTTGAGGATTTGAACCGCATTATCCGTGTTCTGGATTCTGATTTCTCCGGCTAGAACCCGGGTTAGAATTTCAGGTTAAACAATATTTAACAACTGAATTCAGTTGAATATATAGAAAACCCTCGGTGATGTTTCACGTGAAACATCACCGAGGGTTTTTCTCTAACTTCTCGAAAGATTAGCCCAAGTGCTCGGAGAACTCAGCCAGCAGAGCGGACTTCGTCTTGGCACCTACGGTCTTCTTGACGACCTCGCCACCCTTGAAAAGGTAGATAGCGGGGATAGAGGTAATACCGTACTTCATGGCGGTATCGCCATTTGCCTCAACATCCACCTTGATCACATCGACCTGACCGGCGTACTCGCCAGCAATCTCGTCAATCACGGGACCAACCATGCGGCAGGGGCCGCACCATTCAGCCCAGAAATCCACGATAACGGGCTTGTCGTTCTTCAGGACCAGTTCGTCGAAGGTGGCGTCAGTTGCCTGCTGTGCACTGCTCACGGAGTGCTCCTTTCTGACACGGGGCGGATTCCCCAGCGAGTAATACGAATAGTTTAGAGGTTTTCGAGGTAGTGCTGTGCGTCCAGAGCGGCAACAGCACCGGAACCAGCAGCAATAATTGCCTGGCGGTAGGTCGGGTCGATCACGTCACCGGCAGCGAAAACGCCGGGAACGGAAGTCTTCGAGGAACGACCCTGAACCGCGATGGTGTGGTTCTCGGTAATCTCCAGCTGATCGCGCACGAGCTCCACGCGAGGATCGGAGCCAATAGCGATGAACAGGCCCTGAACAGCCAGCTGGCGCTCCGAGCCATCCTTGGTGTTGGTCAGGGTAATCGACTCGAGGTTGCTCTCGCCGTGAACTGCGGTAACAGCCGAATCCCAGACAACCTCAATCTTCGGGTTGTTGAAAGCGCGGGTCTGCATGATTTCAGAGGCGCGGAAAGAGTCGCGGCGGTGCACCAGGTACACCTTGGAGGCGAAGGTCGTCAGGAACAGTGCCTCCTCCAACGCGGAGTCGCCGCCACCGACCACTGCAATTTCCTTGTCCTTGAAGAAGAAGCCATCGCAGGTCGCGCACCAGGAGACGCCGTAACCGGAGAGTCGGTCCTCGCCCTCAATGTTGAGCTTACGCACCTGGGAACCGGTGGTCATGATGACGGTCTTTGCCAGGTGAACGGCACCGTCAGCGGTGTAGACCTTCTTCACGTCGCCGGTGAGCTCGACCTTTTCCACGTCCTGGTAGCGGATGTCCGTGCCGAAGCGCTCAGCCTGCTGGCCGATGTTCTCCATCAGCTCGGGGCCCTGAATGCCCTGAATGAATCCGGGGAAGTTCTCGACCTCGGTGGTGTTCATGAGGGAGCCGCCGGGTGCCAGGGAGCTGGCGAAGAGGACGGGCTTCAGCTCGGCGCGTGCCGCGTAGATTGCCGCGGTGTAGCCAGCGGGGCCGGAGCCCACAATAATGACGTTGTGGACGGTTGCGTCGGCCTCAACCTCGGCTGCCGGTGCGGCTTTGGTGGCGGGTGCGGATGCGAGGTTCAGATTGCCTAGGGCGGAGCCTCCGAAGAGGCCTCCCAGATTCTCAGTCATCAGATATATCTTTCCGTTGTAGGTCTTTCGTTCTGCCCCTATAACAGGGCTTTATCCTCGATTATTCCATTTTTTGGGGACCCTTATCCAGATACTCCGCGCACTGTGAATCTTTGAGTAGCGGCCCTGCCATAAAGAGTCATAAATGGACATCAAAAGGGCGGGGCTTCCGAACCGTTGAGTTCAGAAGCCCCGCCCTTGTGTTTGGGGTGCGAGCGCCCTGTTGGCGTCACGTTATAGGTTGATTAGTCCACCTTGATTTCGTTGATGCGCAGACCGTAACTCCAGTTTCCAATGGGCAGGGAGAGGCGGGGCAGCTCGTTGACCACGATAATCACGTAGGCGCCCTTTTCTGCGCTCTGCTTGGAGGTGTCCAGGGTAACGACCGCGTCCTTACCTTCGAAGGCGCCCTTGCCGACCTCAACTGCGCCGCTCAGCGATGCGGAGCTGTTGGTGTAGACGGTGAAGGAACCGCCGGTGCCGGTGGTCTGCTGGATGGTCAGCTTGGAGACGACGGTGGGGGTCTGCAGCTTCAGTGCCAGGCCGAATTCCTTGATGGTGCCGGCGTAGTTGGCGGTGCCGAAGCCGTAGCTGATCCATGCGGTGTTGGCGTTACCATCGGTCAGGTTGGGGATAAGGGTGTCCATGTCGTTCATGAACGTGGGGTCCGAAGGTGCGAAGCGAGCCACGGACGCAATCTTAGCCGGTGCGTTCGATGCCTTAGCGGTCGGGGATGCCGATGCGCTGGCGCTTGCCGCAGCCGATTCGGATGCCGAGATAGAGGACTTGGGGGTGTGCGGTGCGGCTGCCTGGTTGGAGCCGATAGCGCCTAGGGAGGTGAGGATACCGCCTGCGACGATAACGAGCAGCAGGACGGCTGCCAGTGCGACGGCCCAGGTGCCGCGGCTGCCGTCCTCTTCGTCCTCGTCGTCTTCGTAGATGCTGGTGGGTTCGGAGTACGCGGTGACGGCTGCGCCGTCGGATGCATTCCAGTTCTTGGCGGCGGTGATGCTCTCCTGGTTGGCGGTGGAGGAGGAGACCTTCTCGTAGGTGTTGGGGGAGCTGCCGCTTTCGGAGTCGCCGAAGATTTCGGTGCCCAGTGCGTCTTCTGCGTTGGAGAGTGCGTGGTTTTCGACCAGCAGGGTGTCCAGCAGGGTGTCGGGGCGGGTGTGGGAGGTGACGAGGTAGCGGCTACCTTCGGGGGTGATGCCCAGGTCGAGGATCTGGATGTTGCCGCGTGCGTTGGTTGCGAGCGCGCGGGAGTTTGCTTCCAGCAGTGCGCTGCGGTTGGGCGATGCGACGACGACCGAGACCTTACGGTTGAGAATCTGGTCGGTGCCTTCAAGCACCATGTCGGATTCTGCCGTAATGATGATGTGTGCGGTGATCTCGTAGCGGCCTCCGAGGACCGATCCGACCGGAATCTGTTGCGACAACGTGTTCTCCCGAGGTGGTTTCATAGTGCCTGCCGTGTGGCGGGCCCTGACTATTAGATTCTACCCGGCATTGAAGGATGCTGGGGCTGAGTGATAGTTTGTGGCGTCCGGGCGGCTGCCTGCGCCTTCTGTGGGCCCCGGTGTGGGGTGTAGAAGGCACAGGCGGCAGCTACCCGGTTTGTGCGTTGTGCGCTGCTTTAGCGGCGGGCAAAACGCTCAAGTTTGGAGGGGAGGGGTGCCAGTAGTGCGTTGGCTTCCTTGACGCGGAAGATCTGCACGCCGGCGAGGTATGCGAGGCCCATGACGGTGCCGCATACGGCGAGGGTGATGATGGCGGTGATCTTGGATGCCCATGCGAATCCGTCGAGCTGGTAGCCGCCGAGCAGCCAGAGCGCAATGGCTGCGATGCCGCCGGCGAAGAGGGATGCGAGGGTGGTGCGTGCGTAGGTGCTGACGATGCCTCGCTGGCCGTAGTAGCCGAGGCGGCGGCGGACCATGTGGTGGCTGATGAACAGGATCAGGATGTTGTGCACCGGGTAGATGAACGCGAGCATGTACACGGTGTACTGGGCGTCGAGCAGGGATGCTGCGAAGCTCATGATGACCATGATGATGGCGGAGTACACCTGGATGCGGAAGGGGGTGCGTGCGTCTTCGCGGGCGTAGAGCACGCGGCTGTAGAGGTAGTTGATGGTGAGGGTTGGGGTGCCGAGCGCGGTGATGACGATGAGCTTGGCGATGATGGTTGCTGCGATGGGGTCGCCGCCGCTGAAGAGCACTGCGATGGGACCGGCCAGCACGATGAGTCCGACCATGCAGAAGACGGTGGCTACGGCTGCGTTGCGCAGGCCGTGGGAGAGCGCGTAGATGACGCTGTCGCTGTCGTCTGCGATGGCGGAGGCGCTCATGCGGTTGAAGAGCACGGTGGCGATGGAGATGCCGATGACGCCGTGCGGGAGCATGTACAGCATGGAGGCGTAGTTGAGTGCCTGCAGACCCGGAATCTGGATGCCGAGGGCGGCGTAGTGTTCGCGCTGGCCGACGATGCCGGCGGCTACCTTGGTCATGTAGAGGAATGCGAGGTTGGAGATGATGCCGGAGGCGAGGGTCCAGGCGGCGAGCTTCGAGGCTGCGCGCAGGCCGATGCCGCGCCATGCGAAGTCGGGCTTGAGGCGCAGGCCGAGCTTGCGTAGGGGGATGAACAGGACGAGTGCCTGCATGATGACGCCGAAGGTGGAGGAGCCTGCCAGTACAAGGGTCTGGGCGTTGGTCCAGTTGTCTACGGTGTGGATGGGGTGGGGGTTGGGGGTCTGTGCGCCGAAGAGGAAGATGAAGAGGAATAGCGACAGGATGGTGATGACGTTGTTGAGTACGGGCGACCACATGTAGGCGCCGAATGCGTCTTTGGCGTTGAGGACCTGTCCGATGACGGTGTAGAGGCCGTAGAAGAAGATTTGGGGTAGGCACCAGAGGGCGAAGATGAAGCCGAGCTGCCGTTGTTCGGGGCTCCATCCTGAGCCCATGATGCTGATGATGGGCCAGGCGCAGGCGACGGTGATGAGGGTGATGAGGCCGATTGCGGTGACGGTGAGGGTGACGAGTTTGGAGATGTATCGTGCGCCGCCGTCTTGTGCTTTGGCCGCCTTGATGATTTGCGGTACGAGGACTGCGTTGAACACGCCGCCTGCTACGAGCACGTAGATGAGGTTGGGTAGGGTGTTGGCGGTTTCGAAGACGTCGCCGACGGTTGAGAGTGAGCCGATGGCTACGGTGAGCAGGATGGTCTTGACGAATCCGAGGATGCGCGAGACGAGGGTGCCTGCTGCCATGATTGCGCTTGAGCGGGCGTCGTTACGTGCCACGTATGTCTCTCCTGTGTCGGCTGGTGATTGCTTCTTTTAGTTTTGGGGGCTCTTACAACGGGTGTTTAGAGCTGGGTGGTGATGTATTCGCGCGCACTGCGGGCGATGTGTTGCTCGTTGGCGAATGAGAGGCGGGTGGGGAGCTCTTCGAGGGGGACCCATGCGACGTCGATTGCTTCGTGGTCGGGGTCGTTGTCGATGCTGAGTTCGCCGCCGGTTGCTGCGAAGAGGTAATGGTGCACGGTTTTGTGGATGCGCGTGCCGTTGGAGGTGAACCAGTAGGCGATGGTGCCGAGGGAGGCTACGGGGTAGCCGATGATTCCGGTTTCTTCGCTGATTTCGCGTTGTGCGGCTTCGACGGTGGTTTCGCCGTGTTCGATGTGGCCTTTGGGTAGGCACCATTCGCGTTGTCCGTTGCGGTTGATGCGGGCGATGATGGCTACGGGTAGCTGTTCGGGTCGGTCGAAGTCGATGATGAGTCCGCCTGCGGAGACTTCTTCGGGGGCGGGTACCGCTCGCGCGGGCGCGGTGAAGCGCGTTTTGGGTGCGCGGGGTACGGGAATGCTCATGGTTCTACCTTAACCGATATGTGAGGGTTTGTGTGTCTCGGTTTTGGGTGAGATAGCTGTCTCTTTGGTGTGGGTGTTGTGGGGGTGGGGTGGGCGTGCTGGTGGTTTTTCTGGCACGATTAAAGGATTATGTCGCTGTTTATTGATGTTGTGTCGAAGTACCCGGATGCCGCCGAGCTGGGAGAACTGTACCGTGCGGCGGGTTTTGAGCTGTACTTGGTGGGCGGTATTGTCCGCGACAATCTGCTGGATGATGGCGGCCATTTCACTGATTTTGATTTGACGACGGATGCTACCCCGGAGCAGAGTGAGCAGATTCTGCGTGGGTGGGGTGAGCATACGTGGGATATCGGCAAGGAGTACGGCACGATTAGTGCGCGTAAGAATGGCGTGGTGTATGAGGTGACCACGTACCGTGCTGAGGTGTATGTTTCGGATTCGCGTAAGCCGACGGTTGAGTTCGGTACGGATTTGAGTGCCGACTTGGTGCGTCGTGATTTCACGATTAATGCGATGGCTGCGGCTTTGCCGAGTGGTGAGGTTGTTGACTTGTTTGGCGGCGTTGAGGATTTGCGTGCGGGTGTTTTGCGTACTCCGCGCTCGCCGCAGGAGTCTTTTTCTGAGGATCCGCTGCGTATGATGCGTGCGGCTCGTTTTGTTGCGCGTTTTAATCTTGAGGTTGCCCCGGAGGTTTTCGAGGCGATGCGCGAGATGGCTGGCCGTATTGAGATTATTTCGGCTGAGCGTGTGCGTGATGAGCTGGTGAAGCTGATTGAGGCGGATTATCCGCGGGTGGGTTTGAACCTGCTGGTTGATACGGGTCTGGCGGATTATGTGTTGCCGGAGCTTCCTGCGTTGCGTATGGAGATGGATCCGGCGCATCACCATAAGGATGTGTATGCGCATTCGTTGAAGGTGATGGAGCAGGCGATGGAGAAGGAGACGGACGAGGACGGCCCGTGCCCGGCTCCTGATTTTATTCTGCGTTTTGCGGCGTTGATGCACGATATTGGTAAGCCGAAGACTCGTAAGTTTGAGAAGGACGGCTCTGTCTCGTTCCTGCACCATGAGGTGGTGGGCGCGAAGATGGTGAAGAAGCGCATGCGTGCTCTGCGTTTTGATAATGACACGATTAAGGCTGTGGCTCGTCTGGTGGAGCTGCACATGCGTTTCTATGGTTACCGTGAGTCGGGTTGGACTGATTCTGCGGTGCGCCGTTATGTGCGTGATGCGGGGGATCAGTTGGAGCGTCTGCACCGTGTGTCTCGTTCTGATGTGACGACTCGTAATCGTCGCCTGTCGCGCTCGTTGGCTGAGGCGTATGACGATTTGGAGCGTCGTATTGCTGAGTTGGCTGCTCAGGAGGAGCTGGATGCAATCCGCCCGGACCTGGATGGTGGCCAGATTATGCAGATTCTTGGTATTGCGCCGGGCCCGGTGGTGGGTGAGGCGTATAAGTTCTTGTTGAATTTGCGTCTGGATGAGGGTTCGCTTCCTGAGGAGGAGGCGAAGGCTCGTCTTCTGCAGTGGTGGGAGCAGCGTCAGGGGGCGTAGCTTCTGCGGTTTTTCGGTACCGCATCGCATGGTTGAGGTCACGCGGTGCGGTACTGTTCTATCTGCTTTTTCTCGTGTATTGTTAAGAAATCTATGCGTGTTCCCCACCCGGTGTGCTTCACGTGTAGAGCACAATGAATCTCCTGCTATGGAAATCCCATAGCCGTTTAGCCCAAAGGAGGGGTTTAATCATGCGTGCATATGAACTGATGGTTATCCTCAGCCCCGAGGTTGAGGACCGTGCGGTTGAGCCGTCGCTGTCCAAGTTCCTCGAGATCGTGACCAACGAGGGTGGTTCCATCGACAACGTCGATATCTGGGGCCGTCGTCGCCTGGCATACGAGATCCAGAAGAAGTCTGAGGGTATCTACGCAGTGGTGAACTTCACCTCTACCCCCGAGACCGCAGCTGAGCTCGATCGTGTTCTGAACCTGAACGAGTCCGTCATGCGTACCAAGATCATCCGCCCGGAGGATCAGAAGATCTCCAGCAAGTAGTTGTTTCTTGCCGGTCGGCTGACCCCCTAAAAATGTCAGGGGGTTGCGCTGTACTGGATTCAACATACTTGTAACTCTTATCGAGGAGGCATCAAATGGCAGGCGATACCGTTATTACCGTTATTGGTAATCTGACTGGCGATCCGGAGCTTCGTTACACCCCTGCGGGTGCGGCGGTTGCTAATTTCACGATCGCATCGACTCCGCGTACTTTTAACCGCCAGACGAATCAGTGGGAGGATGGGGAGACCCTGTTCCTGCGTGCGTCGGTGTGGCGTGGTTACGCTGAGAATGTTGCAGAGACTCTGAAGAAGGGTACTCAGGTTATCGCGCAGGGCCGTCTGAAGTCTCGCTCGTACGAGACCAAGGAAGGCGAGCGTCGTACTTCGTTTGAGCTTGAGGTCGAGGAGATCGGCCCGACTCTGCGTTTTGCTACTGCTCAGGTGACTCGCGCACAGCGTTCTGCCGGAGGTAATAACTTCGGTGGCGGTGCGCAGGGTGGCTTCGGCGGTGGCGCTGGGTACAACGCTGCTGCTCAGGGCGGTTTCTCCGCTCCTCAGCAGAACAATTTTGCTGCTGCTCAGGGTAATGGTTACTCTGGCCAGTCTGGCTACTCCGCTCCGGCTGCTCCGGCGGCCCCCGCAGCTCCTGCTGCTGATCCGTGGAGTTCTCAGTCTGGTGGTAACTATGACTGGGGTAGCGGCGCCGACGACGAACCTCCGTTCTAAGCCGGTTTCGTTTTCCGAATAGTAATTTATCAATCCATCCCGCGGTTATCCGCCGCGGGCTCCCAACTCTAAGGAGCACCACGATGGCTAAGGCTGAAATCCGTAAGCCCAAACCCAAGCAGAACCCCCTCAAGGCTGCTGACGTCACCGTTATCGACTACAAGGACGTCGCACTTCTGCGCAAGTTCATCTCCGACCGCGGCAAGATCCGCGCTCGCCGCGTGACTGGCGTGACCGTTCAGGAGCAGCGCAAGATCGCTCAGGCTATTAAGAACGCCCGCGAAGTTGCACTGCTGCCCTACTCCGGCGCTGGCCGCTAAAGAGAAGGAGAGACAGTAACATGGCTAAGATCATTCTGACTCAGGAAGTTTCCGGCCTCGGTGCAGCTGGCGATGTTGTCACCGTTAAGGACGGTTACGCACGTAACTACCTGCTGCCCCGCGGCTTCGCCGTGACCTGGACCCAGGGTGGCGAGAAGCAGGTTGAGTCCATCCGCGCCGCTCGTGCGGCTCGTGCTAAGGCTTCTCTGGAAGAGGCTCAGGCAATTGCTGCGTCCCTGGCTGCTAAGCCGGTTGTCGTTGCACACAAGGCTGGCGCTGACGGCCGCCTGTTCGGTACCGTCAAGGCTGAGGCTATTGCTGAGGCTATTGAGGCTGCTGGCATTGGCTCCGTTGACAAGCGCACCATCCACCTGGGTTCCGCTATCAAGCGCACCGGTGAGTACAAGGTGACTGTCCGCCTGCACGCTGACGTTGTTGCTAACGTTGTCCTGGACGTCGTTGCTGCTGCGTAAGTAGATTTTTAGATATTTGACGCTGATGCTTTGAAGCTTCGGCGTTGAGTGTCGGACGGGGTGTCCCTCTTCGTGAGGGGCACCCCGTTTGTTATGCCCGTAGCTGTGTCGTGGTTGCGCTCGTTCCGGTGCATGTTTCACGTGAAACATTGTTTTTGGGAGGCTGAGAATATGTGTTGTGCTACAGAAGGATTGGTGGTTAGAGCGGGTGCGACTGCGAAGTACGCCAATTGACCCCGTAGACTGGTAGACATGGCTCGATCTTTTTCACGTTTGTCTTCTAGCGCTCAGCTTCTGTCCACAGGTGTGGTGTTGGAGTGCGTCAATTTGCTGCTGTGCGCTCTAGCGGTTATCCCATTTGCGGACGCGAATGTTGCTACTGCTCTTCTGCTTCTTTTGCTGGTAGTTGGCGGCCTTGCATCCAGTGTTGCGCTGGTGTGCGCGCTGGTGGGTCTGGTGAAGTTCCGTCAGTACCGCGTGGCCAATATTTGCTTGGCGGTTATTTCTGTAGTGGCTAACCCGTTGGTGCTGCTGGGTCTGTATATGGCGGCTTATTAGCCCGGTTTAGAGTCCGCAAACTGCACAATATCAAAGCTCTCAGGGTTCTGTTGGTTTTCTCCCAGCTTGTTTCCAGCGAAATTCAATCCTCCCATAAGGTTGGGGGTGTTTACTATAAGTGTTGGTTCGAGAGGACTGCGATGTGAATGTGTGTGTTTCGTGTAGCGGGGTCGCCCGCTAGCGAAAGAAGGATGGCAAGGCAAAAGCGCCTTGCCTTTCTTCTTTTAACGCCACATATGAATTTAGAGAAGTGCATCCGAAGGGGCGCTGCATATCTGAGGTGGATTTGTGGCGTGCTCGTATCTCAACAGGCGCCGGATATGGGTGTGGATTATGGGTGCCCCACCCCTGTTTTGAAGAAAAATCTATTCTCAGCTTTCTTACAGCTTTAACCTACAGGGAATAAAGGTTTACGCGTAATACTTTATATAGATGGTTCGAGAGAGCCATCAGAAAGTTGGACTTTCCTTGCGGAAGTGGCTCTGATTTTCGTATGTATGTGTGCGTGATGAGACTGGGGTTGGATTGAGAGGTCCAGCTCCAGTTTCTGTTTAACCTCTGAGCTTTGCCGTGGTGGTGACCGGGATAGCGTTAGGGCATGCTGTAACCGTGGTGCACCGTAATAAAGGGCAACCATACTTCTACGTAACGTCATATTTCCTTTCCTGTGGGTGGCGGGTCTAGAATTAGGGAAGATAAATTTTGCATATTAAATACAAGTATTGAGGAGTTGTCTCCCGTGTCTAAGACCCCTTCCGTTCCCGGTACCGACCGCCCCACTGAAAAGGCTGCAGGCCACTGGTTGCTCGCCCAGCTGGGCAAGAAGGTTTTGCGCCCCGGCGGCCGCGAGACCACCAACTGGCTGCTGGCTCGTGCCCTGGGCGGCGACATTGACGTCGTGGAGTTTGCGCCGGGCCTGGGTATTACCGCCCTGGAGATTGTGAAGCGTTCCCCCAAGAGCTACACCGGTGTGGATCTTGACCCGAAGGCTGCTGAAATCGTGACCGAGCGTATCGGTGCATCGAGCCATCCTAACTACCGCGTGGTGAACGCTAGCGCCCAGGAAACCGGCTTGCCCTCCGAGAGCTACGATGCCGTGGTGGGCGAGGCGATGCTGACCATGCAGACCGATAAGCACAAGCTGGAGATTATGCGTGAGGCGGCTCGTCTGCTGCGCCCGGGCGGCTACTACGCTATTCACGAGATGTCGCTGGTTCCCGATTACCTGCGTCCCGAGTTGAAGGAAGAGATTCAGAAGGATTTGGCGCGCACTATTCGCGTGAATGCCCGTCCGCTGACTGTCGCCGAGTGGACCGCCCTGGCGGAAGAGGCAGGCTTCGAGGTGCTGGATGTGTACCAGACTGATATGGCTCTGCTGGAGCCGAAGCGTCTGCTGGCTGATGAGGGTCCCGCAGGCGTTGCGAAGATTGCGTTCAACCTGGCGCGTAAGCCGCAGATTCGTGAGCGCGTGCTGGGTATGCGCGGCGTGTTCCGCCGCCACGCGGACCACATCGGCGCTATCGGTCTGATTCTGCGTAAGAAGTAAGACAGACTCACACCGCAAAACTCACACAGTGAAACGGAGCCTCAGTATTCCTCGCTATCCAGGGGAATACTGAGGCTCCGTTTTACACTGAGGTGTATGAGCCGCGGCGCATGAGCCGCAGAACCGGCTCAGTCATGTGTGCGCCTGCCGGAGTTTGTTATGAGCCGTATTCTTTTCTCTCCTGAAAGCTTCAATATGGGTGAAACCACGCGCTGTATCGAGATAGCGCGTGTGGCTCAGGAGCGAGGCCATACGGTCTTATTCCACGTGTATTCCCCTAAATACCTGGGACTGCTGGAAAACGCGGGGTTACCCGTGCATCTTCGCGAACCGGTCATGAGCGATGCCGAGGCGGAGCAGATTATGGCGCTGGATCAGGGCAGGGGAGTGCGGCATCCTTTCAAGACCGGCATGGTGCGCCAGAGGGTTGCCGCTGAGCTTGCGGCTATTCGTGACTTTAGCGCGGATGCTGTGGTGATCGGTTCTAACCTGACGATGCTGCTGTCTGCGCGTATTGCCGGTGTCCCCATTTTCTATGCGCGCCCGTATGCGTACTCGTCGACGTATTTTTCGAAGAAGCCTGCAGCCGGCGAGCTCGTGGCGCCGGGATGGTTGCGGGCGGTGGCGCGGGTGTTTTCGTATAAGCCGGCTTCTTTTACGCGTGTGGCGCGTGAGCATGGGCTGAGGCTTCCTCGCCGTACCGTCGATATGCTCAGCGCCGATGCGAACCTTATTTGCTCCCTGTTCACGCAGTTGCGCGGCGACTCGTTGGTAGAGCCGGACGTTAGTGTGGGTCCTATCTATTACCGTGCGCCCGGTGAGCTGCCGCAGATTGTTCTCGAACCGAGAGAACGGCCACTGGTCTACGTGGGAATGGGTTCCTCAGGGTCTGCAGATATTTTGGCGCAGGTGCTACGGCAGCTGTCAGCCGCTCCGGTGGATGTGCTGGTCGGCGGCGGTGTACAGCTCTCGGAGGCGCAGACCCGCCCGCTGGGCGATAACATCCATTTCGCCGGGACTGTTCCGGCGCATCTGCTCGCCGGTCATATTGACGCCTCGATGACCCACGGCGGTGAGGGAACGGTGCAGACGGCGTGCCTGGCGGGTGTTCCCTTTGCTGGTATTGCGATGCAGGCTGAGCAGAGCTGGAATATTGAGGAGTGCGTGCGCTACGGTAACGCCCTGCGTTTTACGAAGAATGATGTGCGCCGCGGCAATGTGCGCGATATTTTGGACCGTCTGCTGGCTGATGAGGGCATGCGCGCCAGGGCGCGGCAGCTTGGCGAGGCGATGCGCACCATGGATGGTGCGGCGCTCGCCGTTGAGAAGATTGAGGATTATCTCCGCGTTCCTCGTTAGGCGTGTATGGGTTTCGCGTGGGCCTTCGTGAGAAACTAGCATAGGAGTTCTGCAGAAGTTGTTTCTGGAACGTCGTAGATATCGGATTGAAACGCGAGGATAAGCATGTCTGAAACTGCCATTGATTATGGTTCCCGCACTATGCCTCATGATGATGTGGCTGAGCAGTCGGTGCTCGGTGGCATGCTGCTGTCGAAGGACGCTATTGCGGATGTGGTTGAGAGCCTGCGTGCGTCTGATTTCTATAAGCCGGCGCACGAGACGATTTATGAGGCGATTCTTTCTCTCTACGGTCACGGTAGCCCCGCGGATGCGATTACGGTTGCTGATGAGCTGAAGAAGCGTGGCGAGCTGACTCGTGTAGGTGGCGCGTCGTATCTGCATACTCTGATTGCTTCGGTTCCGACTGCTGCTAACGCTCAATATTACGCTGAGATTGTTAAGGAGCACGCGATTATGCGCCGCCTGATTGAGGCGGGTACGAAGATTGCTCAGCTGGGTTACGCCAATGAGACTGAGGTCGATACTTTGGTCGATCAGGCGCAGGCTGAGATTTATGCGGTGACTGATGGTAACGCGAAGGAAGACTATGTGTCTTTCTCTGAGGCGTTGGAGGAGACCATCAATGAGATTGATGCGAACTCGAACCGCCCCGATGGCGTGTACGGTGTGCCGACTGACTTTATCGAGTTTGATGAGCTAACCGGTGGTCTGCATGGCGGCCAGATGATTGTTATTGCGGCTCGTCCGGGTGTGGGTAAGTCGACTCTGGCTCTGGATATTGCTCGTTCTGCTGCTATTCATCATCAGATGACGACTGTGTTCTTCTCGCTGGAGATGAGTCGTACTGAGTTGGCAATGCGTATTCTCTCTGCGGAGGGCAAGATTTCGATGGGTCGTCTGAAGAAGGGTGACCTGGATACTGAGGGCTGGACGAACCTGGCGACTCTGCAGGGGCGTATTGATTCTGCTCCTCTCTTTATTGATGATTCGCCGAATATGACTCTGATGGAGATTCGTGCGAAGTGCCGTCGTCTCAAGCAGCGTAATGATTTGAAGCTTGTGGTGCTGGACTACCTGCAGCTGATGAGTTCGGGTAAGAAGGTTGAGTCGCGTCAGCAGGAGGTTTCGGAGTTCTCTCGTAGCCTGAAGCTGTTGGCTAAGGAGCTGGATGTTCCGGTGATTGCGCTGTCTCAGCTGAACCGTGGTTCGGAGCAGCGTACTGATAAGCGTCCGATGGTTTCGGATCTGCGTGAGTCTGGTTCTATTGAGCAGGATGCGGATATGGTGATTCTGCTGCATCGTGAGGATATGTATAACCCGGATAGTGAACGCGTGGGTGAGGCGGACATGATTATTGCGAAGCACCGTGGTGGTCCAACTCGTACTATCCCTCTGGCGTTTAGCGGTAAGTACTCGCGCTTCAACAATATGGCGAATGAGGCGCCTCCCCAGTACTAACCCCGTACTCAACTAACTCAGTACTAAGCTTTCAGCACTCTGTAGCTGTACCCCTCTTCTTCTGTTCCTTGCCGGATGGAAGGGGAGGGGCTTTTTCGTATCTATAGGTATGGGCGCCCAGGCGCATGGTCAGGAATCATGCAGGGTTAGGAATCAAGCGCAGGGCATGGGAATAAGGGGCCGCAGAGGGGCTCTAGAGGGCATTCTGTGAGGGTTTGAGTGGTTTCTTCTGCGTTTATGAGGTTTTTTGGAAGTTTTTTGAAGATTTTTTAGCACCCATAAAACACTCTGACTAGGTGCTTTAGCGCCTGGAAGGGTGTTTGAGACCCTTTCAAGGCCCTTTTTGTGTGCTACTTCACCCTTTTTCGGGTTGCAGGGCTGTTTGGGGGTCTGTATAGTTGTGTGAGTCGCCGCGGCGAGGAGGAAAAAACGAAGAACTTCTTCGGTGTTTCTCCTAGTCAGAAGCGGTTGAATGACTTTCAATTGTATAGTGTTTTGGTTTCTTGCTTGAAGGAATTTCGGGTTGCCTGGTGGTGATGTTGGAAGAGTTTAGGAAAGAAATATTGTGGTGTGAATCACGGAAAACGGATTTGCATGGCAAA
>NZ_KV830306.1:0-205 GCF_001836735.1 Rothia sp. HMSC061D12
TTCAAAAATAAACCGGCGATGACCTACTCTCCCACACCCACAAAAGTGCAGTACCATCGGCGCGAAGAGTCTTAGCTTCTGGGTTCGGAATGGAACCAGGCGTTTCCCTCTTGCTATAATCACCGGAAAGTGGAGGCGAGGGGACTCGAACCCCTAACCCTCTGCTTGCAAAGCAGATGCGCTACCAATTGCGCCACGCCCCCGT
>NZ_KV830307.1:0-46829 GCF_001836735.1 Rothia sp. HMSC061D12
GTTCTCAAGCAACACACCGATTCAACACCTTGACTCCTTCATTCGAAGGATGTCTTACCGTTGAACGGTCATTCATGTTATTTTCATTGTTACCGCGTTCCCGCGGCAACTCAATCAACTATACCAGCGTTTCGTTTGCCATGCAAATCCGTTTTCCGTGATTCACACCACAATGTTTCTTTCCTAAACTCCTCCAACATCACCAACAGGCAAATCGGATTTCCTTCAAGCAAGAAACCAAAACACTATACAATTGAAAGTCATTCAACCGCTTCTGACTAGGAGAAACACCGAAGAAGTTCTTCGTTTTTTCCTCCTCGCCGCGGCGACTCATACAACTATACAGATGCCGAAATGGGTCTGCAACCCGAAATAGGGTGAAGTAGACCACAAATAAGGCCTTGAAAGGGTCTCAAACACCCTCACAAACACCAAACTACCTAGTCAGTGCGTTTTATGGGTACTAAAAAATCTTCAAAAAACTTCCAAAAAACCTCAAAAATCTGCGAATTCCCCTTTCGGGAGCCCCAAAACAGGGTCGAAAGGCGCCCAAAGCCCTCGCCAACAAAGACAAACCAAGAAACCCCAGAGCCAGAGGGCAGCAGAGCGATACAAGAAGAGCCCCTCCTGACGGAGGGGCTCTGTGTATATAGGGAATGTATATAGGGAACAGAAAAGGAGGGGCACTCCCCCACCGAACATTCAGTACCGAACACTCAGCAGAGAAGATCCCCTCCCCCTCTATATGTATAGAGAAAGTCAGAAAAGACTAAACAAGCTCTACAGCGCCCTGGTTCTTCTTGCCACGGCGAACCATCGCAAAACGACCGTGCAGCAGATCATCCTTAGAAATCGCTGCGTCCTCGCCCTGAACCTTCACGCCGTTCACCGAAGCGCCGCCCTCCTTCAGAATGCGACGAGCCTCAGAGTTAGACTTCGCAAAGCCCAGCTCAGTCAGAACAGAAATCATGTCCAGACGGTCCTCGGACAGCTTAGCCGAAGGAAGCTCAGCAACCACAGACTCCAAGGTAGCCTCATCCAGAGCAGCGAAATCGCCCTTACCAAACAAAGCCTCCGAAGCAGCCACAGCCTGATCAGTAGCCTCAGTACCGTGAACCAGCGAAGTCACCAGGTACGCCAGAGTCTTCTGAGCCTCACGCTTAAACGGCTCCTTCTCAACCTTCTCCGCAAACTCAGCAATCTCAGCACGAGTCAAGAAAGTAAAGACCTTCAGACGATCCAGCACATCCGCATCCGCAGTGTTCAGCCAGAACTGGTAGAAAGCGTACGGCGAGCACATCTGCGGGTTCAGCCAAATAGCGTTACCCTCGCTCTTACCGAACTTAGTGCCATCAGAGTTAGTAATCAGCGGGGTACCAATAGCGTGAACGCTCTTACCCTCCACCTTACGAATCAGCTCGGTACCGCTGGTCAGGTTACCCCACTGATCAGAACCACCGGTCTGCAGAGTACAACCGAAACGACGGTTCAGCTCCAAGAAGTCCAAGCCCTGCAGAATCTGATACGAAAACTCGGTGTACGAAATGCCCTCATCAGAGTTCAGGCGCTTCGCAACAATCTCCTTCTTCACCATGGTGCCCACGCGGAAATGCTTACCAACATCGCGCAGCAGCTGCAGAGCAGACATCTGACCGCTCCAGTCCAAGTTATTCACCATGCGGGCAGCGTTCTCACCCTCGAAAGAGAGGAAACGCTCAATCTGAGCACGCAGAGACTTAACCCACTCAGCAACAACCTCAGGAGAGTTCAGCACACGCTCAGAAGTCTGACGCGGATCACCAATCAAACCGGTGAAACCACCCACCAGACCCAGCGGCTTGTGACCAGCCAGCTGCAGACGACGCATCACCAGCAGCTGCACCAGGTGACCCAGGTGCAAAGAAGCCGCAGTCGGATCATAACCCGTATAGAAAGTCAGGCTCTCCTCGCTCAGCGCCTTCTCCAGAGCAGCCTCATCAGTGCTCACGTGCACCAGGCCGCGCCACTTCAGCTCCTGCCAAATATTCTCGAAGGTATCGTCATTATGCTGCGCGTTGAGGATCTCGGCAGACATGCTTCTCCCATTCACAAGGTAACAACGCCCGAAGGCGCTCGAACAAAATATGTAACAAGCCTAGCACCGCACCGGCACAAACGCTCAGAAAAACCCAGGCGAGCGCCCAAACCGGTGCGGCACCGGCTCAAAGAAATAACAAGAAAGGTACTACAGAGCTACAGACCCGCGGGCATCCGCGAACCCACCATGTGCAGGCGCTGAGTCGGACGAGTCATCGACACGTACAAGTCACCCACAGCACCATCAGCATCATCGATCAGCTGCTGCGGCTCAACAATCACCACAACATCAAACTCAAGGCCCTTCGCCTCCCACGGAGTCAGAACCAGCACCTGATTCTCCAACGCAGTCTGCGCGGTACCCGTACGATCAGCATGAGCACGAGCCACGGCCTGAGCCGTCTGAACATACAGGCTCGGCGGGCACACCACACCAATCAGAGCGCCGCCCGAATGAGCGACTTCCTCGCTGACCACGGACACGGTCTGCTCCACAACAGACTCGGCGGCAACCTCATGAACCAGCGGAGGCCACTGGCCCTCACGCACCGCACGAGGTGCAGACACCTCATAACCAGCAGCCTGAGCAACCGATACCGCTGCCTCAGCAATCTGAGCCGGAGTACGGTAATTAATCGTCAGCTCCTCCAGAGTGAAACGCTCACCCACAAACGGCTCCAACGCCTGCGACCACGACGAAGCAGCCGCAGCAGAAGAGGCCTGTGCAATATCGCCCACAATCGTAAACGACTTCATCGGGCAACGACGCATCAGCAAACGCCACTGCATGGGCGAGAGCTCCTGGGCCTCATCCACCACAATATGGCCATACGCCCACGTACGATCAGCAGACGCCGCAGCCGCAGCAGTCATACGCTCGCCACGAACCTCATTCATCATCGCAATCTGCTCAGGAGTAATCACGCCATCAGCGCCAATATCCTCCAGCGACTGGTGAACATTCTCCAAAGCCTTCGCCGCATTCTCAAGGTTCGCACGATGCTCCGCCGCAGCACGAGCCGCAGCAGCCGCACCGGTCACCTTCGAAAAATCACCCAAAAGCTCAGCAGCCTCATCCAGCAGAGGAACATCAGCCTCCGTGAAGGGGGCATCCGCCGGGCGAGCCAGCAGCTCACGCTCAGCCTTCGACAACTCACGAGTCGCAGACTCCAGATAGTGCGGCTTCGAAAACAGCGAGCGCAACAGAGTCTCCGGCGACAGCGGCATCCACGCCAGGTTCAAGGCACGGCGCACATCCATCGAAGCACGCACATCATCTTGCAGATACGGACGCTCCACCACACGACCCGCCGCACGGTTCAGCTGATCATCCAGCTTCGCGGTCAGCTCCTTCAACAGAATCTTCACGAACGTCTCACGAGCCTCATTATGCGGCTTGCCCGTCGAACGAGCACGAGAACGAGCCGAACGAACCATCTCCGGAGTCAGCTCAACATCAGTACCCTCAACATTCAGACGCTGAACCTGAGCCGGCACCTTCTGACGATCCGCCACCGCACGTTTAATAACCTTCACCATGCGCAAATCGCCCTTCAACGCGGCAACCGCGCGGTCCTTCTCAGGCACAGCACGCAGACCCGGGTACAGGGTCGCCAACGAAGCCATCACCACGCCGGTCTCACCCAGCGACGGAAGCACACGCTCGATGTACCACATGAACGAATTCGACGGACCAACCACCAGCACGCCAGCCTTCGACAGGCGCTCACGGTTCGTGTACAGCAGGTACGCCGCACGATGCAGCGCCACAGCAGTCTTACCGGTACCGGGACCACCCTGCACAACACGCACGCCCGGTAGCTCCGAGCGGATAATCGCATCCTGCTCAGCCTGAATCGTCGCCACAATATCACCCATGCGGCCGGTACGCTTCTTATTCAACGCCGCCAACAGAGCACCCTCACCGTGGAGAGTGTTCTCATCCTGCAGCATCTCCGAATCGAAGACCTCATCCTCAATATTTACGACAGTGCGGCCCTCAAGCATCAGGTGACGGCGGCGGCGCACACCCATCGAGTGGAAAGCAGTCGCCTGATAGAACGTACCCGCCTCCGGGGCACGCCAGTCCATCAGCAGACGCTGCTGATTGCTATCCGTAATACCAATACGACCGATATAACGCACCGCATCAGCGCCCTCACGGTCCATATCCAGTCGGCCAAACGTCAGACGAGAATCCACAGCATTCAGCTGCGCCAAACGATCCTCATAGTGAGTAGCAAAAGAGTCACGCTCCGAACGGTTCTGATGACCGCCCACCGCCTGATTCTTACGCACAGCAGCCAGCTTCTCAGCCGTCTCCTCACGGAGCTCATCCAGGCGAGCATACACGCGAGCAACATACCCACGCTCCGCAGCCATCTGCTCAGCAAACAGCTTCTCAGCCGCCGAAGAATCAGCAGACTGCTGGGGTAAAGATTCAGATGACACGTAAGCTCCTTAAACCTATGGTGTCTCAAAGACAGGGTGCGACAGGCACCCAAAAATACGGGTCACTATTTTACAGGACAGGCTCCGAAGGGCAGAAATATTACCCCCACAGAAAAGTGCCCCACCGGCTCAACCGGCGGGGCACCCCTCATCACTATCAGCTACACACGCCCAAACGGCGGTACACCTCAAACTCTATAAAACTACTTCGACGGCAGCGGGTACTCAGACACCAAGCTCAGCGTCTCAAGATGGTAACCGTCCAGCGCCTCACGACCGCCCAGACCATCCAGCTCCAGAAGAGCGCCAACGCCGGCAACCTTCAGGTTCGCACGCTCCACCAGCTTCGCGGCAGCCACCAGGGTACCGCCAGTCGCCAGCAGATCATCCAACAGAAGAACACGAGTACCCGGCGCGAAATCGTTACAGTGAATCTCAATCGCCGCGCTACCGTACTCCAGCGCATACTCCTCACGGTACGTCTCACGCGGAAGCTTACCCGCCTTACGAACCGTCATAATGCCGGTGCCCGTAGCGTACGCGAGCGCAGAAGCCAGCAAGAAACCGCGAGCCTCAACACCAGCCACCACATCAAACTGACCCTCAAAACGAGTAGCCAGCTCATCAATGCACGCTTTGAACACCTCAGCATTAGCGAAGAGAGTGGTCACATCGTAAAAGAGGATGCCCTCATGCGGGTAATTCGGAATCGTAGCGCAAGCAGCCGGAATCAACTGCTCAATAGGGGTTCGCGAAGCCTCAGAAGCGGGAACGCTCATGCTCTCTCTTTCGTGAAGGGGATAGCCCCGGAAAAACGCCCGGGAACAATAACGCGGTAGAAGCCGCCTACAAAATTCTACCCCCCTTCACCCGCGCTTGTCCTCAGATGAGCGCCAAGAACCGCATACCGGGACTAGCCCCGCTGAATCACAACCCGCAAGTCACGCTTAAGAATCTTGCCGGTCGGCCCCAGCGGCATGCTCTCCACCATCACGTAGCGGCGAGGATACTTATACGCCGCCAAACGAGTACGCGCCAACGCATTCAACTCCGCCTGCAGCACACCCTCATCAGTACCCGGACGCGGCATCACCACGGCGACAATCTCCTCGCCCACGCGCTCATCCGGCACGCCCAACACAGCTACCGACTGCACCTGCTCATGGGTATAGAGAACATCCTCAATCTCACGCGGATACACCGAATAGCCGTTACGCAGAACCATGTCCTTAATACGGTCCACAATAAAAATATTGCCCTGCTCATCAACACGAGCAACGTCGCCGGTCGCAAACCACTCGCCGTCAAAAACCTCAGCAGTAGCTGCAGGATTATTCCAGTAGCCAGCCATCACATTCTCGCCGCGTACCCACAGCTGACCACTCACACCCGGCGCGCACTCGGAACCCTGCGGGCAACGGACCTGTACCTGCACGCCCGGCAGCACACGACCTACCGAGCCGAGCACCATGCCGAACTCCGCCTGATTAAACGAAACCACCGGCGACGTCTCGCTCAAACCGTAACCCTCATACACCGGGCACTCAATCAGCGTTTTCAACGCAGAATGCACCGGCGCAGGCAGCGGCGAACCACCCGAAATACCGAAACGGATGCGACCACGCAGCGAGCGCGCACGCTCAGGCTCAGCTTCCAGCGCCGCCGCCAACGACACATACATGCTCGGGACCGCAGCCAACACCGACACCCCGGCACGCTCCATCAGATTCAGCGCGTCATCAGGGGTAAAACGCGGCAGCAAAGCCACCGTAGCCGACGCCGCAAACGCCGCGTTCATCGACACCGTCTGACCAAACGCATGGAACAGCGGAAGACCACCAAAAATGACGTCCTCAGCGGTGAAACCAAAAACGCTCACGCAGCTACGAGCATTCGAGAGGATATTCGCGTGAGTCAGCGTCGCGCCCTTAGGTTTGCCCGTCGTACCCGAAGTGTAGAGAATAATCGCCGGATCACTCGCCGCCACCGGGACAGGCTCTAGAACAGCAGCTGACAGCGCACTATCGGCAGGTGCCTCAAAAGGAGCCACCGGTGAGCCCTCTCCCCCGGTGAAAATCTCGCAACGAACCGAACCGTTCTTCACCGGCACCGTCGAGGGTGCCTCCGACGCCAGACGAGTACCCGCAAAAGCAAAAAGCACCTTCGCCCCGCTATCGCGCAGATGATACTCCAGCTCAGCGCCCGACAACAGCGGATTCAACGGAACACAAATCGCACCCGCAGCCACAATGCCGTAATACAGTGCAGGCATCAACGCCACATTCGGCATAGACAACGCCACACGGTCACCACGCTCAACACCGAGCGCCGCCAAATGACGCTGAACCTGCGCGGCCGCAGACGCCAACTGCGCGTAGCTCACCACCTGCATATCAGCAGAGTCAGAAGCCGGAATCGTCAAAGCCGCCTTAGCCCCAGAACCGGAAGCAGCCTCCGCCAAAAGGTAGGCAATATTGTTCGCTGAATCGTGTATTTCAGACATGATAGAAAACTCTCACCACAGAAAAATCGGTATATCTAGAAAAAGAGAAGCCGAGCTAGAAGCCCGCAAAAAGAGCCCGAAGACAGCAGAAGGGCGTACCTTCAACCGTTCCCCCGAAACATCAGAAGAACAGCGCAAGATACGCCCCAACTACTACTGAGCAGCAGACCAATCCAAGAAGCTCTCGGCAAGCGCAGCCCCACCATTGGGGTCACGAGTAATCACTATTACCGTATCGTCACCGGCAATAGTGCCCATAATCGCTTCAAGACCGCCCTGATCAATAGACGAAGCCAAGAACTGCGCAGCACCCGGAGGAGTACGCAGAACCGTAATATTCGCCGAACCCTCAGCGGTAATCAGCAGCTCCTTAAACAGGGAAATCATACGGGCATCAGGTGCAGTGCCGCCGCCACGACGAGCAGGGTAATTCGGCACAGCATAAATCAAGCCGGCGCCTTCATCACGGATGCGCTCAGCGCCAATTTCAACAAGATCACGGGAAAGGGTCGCCTGAGTAACCTTCATACCATCATCGGTCAGGTACTGCGCCAGTTCAGCCTGGGAGCGGATACGTCGGGTCTGCAGCAATTCAACGATGCGTGCCTGACGCGCGATCTTGGTCGAGGGGAAAGGCATAATATCTCTTCTTCCTACGGTGCCAATCACGAATTCAGAACGGAGCTGCCCAACGGTGGCGCAGCGCAACATTCTTTACTACCCAAGATAATACATATGCACATAAATATGCGCATCAAATATGGATTATTCCAAGATATGGGGGAATTTTCAGGGTTTATCTCACCAGCTGTCACACTAAACGCCGCGAATGTAGCGTGTATCTACACATTCGGGCGCATAACCTCGCAATGAATGCATAGCGTGCAAGAACATTGTGGGCTGGCGCGTTGCGCCGGTCAAGAGACTTTCCGGTAGGCGAGCGCGAAAAAGGAGCCCGCCTCCAGCAACACCACGTGCGCCAGAAACAGGCTCCCTCAACAAAACGTCAACCGGCCAATCCTCAAGATTCAGAACGCCTAGCGCTCGTCCTCCACCAGACCGTCCAGGTCCTCATACTCGACATCGCGCGAACGGCGGTTCAGCCACACAGCAAAACCCATACCCAGCAGAAGCACCAGCACCGCACCAACAATACTTGCGATACCGGTAAAACGCTCAGCATTCACGCTGTCCTCAGTCACAGGCTTCAACGTGCCCTTCTCAGCGGTGTAGACGACCTCAAGGTTGCCGTCCTTTTCCACCAACAGGCCATCCACCTCACGCGGGAACTCCGAGGGAACATCACCAGTCTGCGAACCTCGGAACTCAATCGGAGCGCCCGAAGTCACCTGATACTTATCCTTCAGGTTCGACACATACGTCTTACCATTCAGCGCGTCATCAGCCGGCAGGTTGCCCTTATAACGAGCCACATTGCCCTTCGTAATCAGGTCAGGAGTCAAATCCTGATAAGTGCCCTGAATAACCCAGCTCTTACCGGCATACTCGGCGTTATTATTCACCGACGCAAAAGCACGAACACCCGCAATAGCCAAAACAATGGAAAGAATAACCGCAACGACAGCAGAAAGAACCGACAGCCAGTTCACGCCCGGACGGTCATCCAGCTCTTCCTCACTCATCGCGAAAAGAGAGGAGTTCTCTTCCTCATCGTCGTAATCCTCGTACTCGTCGTACTCCTCATACTCGGAATCCTCGTACTGAGAATCACCGTACTCAGAATCCTCGTACTGGGAATCCTCAAAGTAGGTTTCTTCGACCTCAGACTGCGACAGCTCATCCTGTTCGCGCGAGTTCTCTCGATTAGCCATTACTCTCTCCCTCACTTCATCTATCTTCTAGGGTACCCATAACCACATGAGTTCACCAATGAAAGCGCTTATCAACGCTTCATAAACCAACCCAGCAGGTAAACCCACCACGCAACGCCAAAAGCTACGGGGTGGGAGCCAACAACTCCCACCCCGTCAGCACTAGGCATTACGCCATAGGGTTAGACCCGGTTAGACACGCGGTTCCGCACCCAGCTGCTCAACAGCCGCAGCCACAGCAGCCTCACGAGCAGCCGACGCCTCATCAGCAGTCAGCGTACGATCCGGTGCGCGGAAACGCAGAGCAAACGCCAAAGACTTCTTCGACTCATCAATACCGACACCGCGGTAATCATCAAAGACGCGGATGTCCTCCAGCAGCTCGCCAGCGCCCTCACGCAGAACACGCTCCACCTCAGAAGCAGGCAGATCGCGGTCCACCAGAAGCGCCACGTCCTGAGTAGCAGCCGGGAAAGTCAGCACCGGAGTAGCCTGACGCGCCTCAACACGACCAGCAAACAGCGCCGAGAAATCCAGCTCAAACGCGCAGGTACGCTCAGGCAGGTTCAGCTCCTGCAGAAGCTTCGGGTGCAGTTCACCAGCAAAACCAACACGCTCACCGGCAGCGTTCAGAACCTCAGCCACACGGCCCGGGTGGAACGCAGTGTGCACACCGTTACGCACCTGAATCTCAGCCGAAACAGCGTCAGCAACCAGACGCACGGCGTCCAGAGCGTCACGCCAATCGAAAGCGCGCGGAGTAGCACCGGGCATCACCTCATGCTCAGTACCAGCAAACAGGCCAGCAATGAAAGTGGGCTGATGCGGAATACCGGCGTTCAAATCAGCCAGAACCTCATTCGAAGGACGAGCACCCAGCGGCGGAATGGACTCCGAACCCAGCTGCTCACCCGGAATGAACACGTGACCCGCCTCAAAAATAGCCAGGTTCTTGAAACCGCGAGACAGGTTACGCTTCAGAACCTCAACCAGACCCGGCAACAGCGAACGGCGCATCCAGCCCTCAGCCGAAGAAATCGGGTTCTCCAGGCGAACCGAAGGAACCTCAGTTACCGGGTTCTCAGGGGTGCTCACCCACGGAGCCGACCACAGGTTGTTCGCATCAGCCGACACGAAGGGGTACGCGAAAACCTCAGTCAGACCCGAAGCCGCCAGCGCGTTCAGCGCACGACGCTTACCCGCCTGCTCCGGAGTGTAACCGCGACCCGCAGGAGCCACCGGCAGAGTCGAGGGGATGTTCTCGTAACCGTCAATACGTGCGATTTCCTCAGTCAGGTCCTCCTTCGCACGCAGGTCAGTACGCCACGACGGGACAGTCACCGCGTAACCAGACTCGGTACGCTCCACCGAGCAGCCAATCTCACGCAGGCAGGACTCAATCTGCTCCGGCGAGTAATCCACGCCAATACGACCAGCAGTGTAATCAGCGGGCAGATCAATCACGACCGGCTCATAGCCGAGCGACACATCAGTAACACCCGGCTCAACCTGAGCACCAGCCAGCTCAACCAGCAGCTCAACCGCACGCTGAGCAGCCGCAGCCTGAATCTGCGGATCCACGCCACGCTCAAAACGCTTCGAGGACTCAGAAATCAGCTTGTGACGGCGAGCGGTACGAGCCACCGACACTTCATCAAAACGAGCAGACTCCACCAGAATGCGGGTAGTCGAATCGGTCACCTCAGTCGAAGCGCCGCCCATCACACCGGCAAGACCAATCACGCCGGAATCATCAGCAATGACAATATCCTCGGGGTGCAGAGTACGCTCAACACCATCCAGGGTCACCAGCTTCTCGCCAGCAGCGGCGCGACGCACCACAATCTCACCCTGAACCTTGTCAGCATCGTAGAAGTGTAGCGGCTGACCGGTCTCCAGCATCACGTAGTTCGAAATATCCACCGGCAGCGACAGCGAGCGCACACCCGCCAGACGCAGACGCGAAGACATCCAGGTCGGAACCGGCGCATCCGCCTTCACGCCCGACACCTCACGCATCACGAAACGAGTGCATGCGGGGTTACCGTGAATCGGGGCGTCATCACGCAGGACAACCGGGTGACCGGACTCGTTCGCCTCCGGGGCGCGCTCGCCGTACGCCAGCACAAAATCCTCAAAGGAAGAACCGGTAGCGTGGCACCACTCGCGAGCAATACCGCGCAGAGAGAACGCGTAACCGCGGTCCGGGGTCACGTTCACCTCAGCAGCCTGATCGTACAGGCCCAGCAGCTCCATCGCATCGGTGCCAAGCTCCGGATCCAGGCCCAGAGTCGAAAGCACCAGGATGCCGCCGTGATCATCGCCAATACCCAGCTCGCGGGTCGAAGCAATCATGCCGGCCGACTTGTGACCGTAGGTCTTACGAGCGGTAATCGCGAAACCGCCGGGCAGCACGGCGCCGGGCAGGGTCACAACAACCTTGTCGCCGGGTACGAAATTGTGGGCACCACAAATAATGCCCTGAACACCGGAAGGCTCAATGCCCTTACCGGTCAGAGTCTGCTCCTGGCCCTCCGGAACCACACGCACCTGGCACCAGTTCACGGTCTTGCCGTTAGAGTGAGTCTCCGGCTCCATAGAGAGCACCTGACCAACCACAATCGGGCCGGACAGCTCATCAGAGGGGCGGTGAACGTCTTCTTCTTCCAGGCCAACCTTCACCAGGGTCGCCATCAAATCTTCAGCCGAAGCATCCTCGGCTACAGGCACGAACTCGCGCAGCCATGACAGGGGTACACGCATAATTTAGATCTCCATCCCGAACTGCTCAGAGAAACGGATGTCGCCTTCAACCATGTCATGCATGTCAGCGACGTTGTTACGGAACATGAGGGTACGTTCAATACCCATACCGAAAGCGAAGCCCGAGTACTCCTCAGGATCAATACCCGCAGCACGCAGAACATTCGGGTTCACCATGCCGCAGCCGCCCCACTCAATCCACTGCGGGCCGCCCTTAGCGTTCGGGTGCCACAAATCCAGCTCAGCGGAAGGCTCAGTGAACGGGAAGAAGTTCGGGCGCAGGCGAATCTTAGCGTCCTCACCGAACATGGCGCGTGCCATGTACTCCAGGGTGCCCTTCAGGTCAGCCATGGTCAGGCCCTTATCCACGGCAAGGCCCTCAATCTGGTGGAAGACCGGGGTGTGGGTCGCGTCCAGCTCATCGGTGCGGTACACCTGACCCGGGCACACAATGTACAGCGGCAAATCACGCGAAAGCAGCGAGCGCATCTGCACCGGCGACGTGTGAGTGCGCAGCAGCAGGTGAGCGTTCTTCGGCTCAACGTAGAAAGTGTCCTGCATTTCGCGTGCCGGGTGATCCGGCTTAATGTTTAGAGCGTCAAAGTTGTACCACTCAGACTCCAGCTCCGGGCCGTCAGCAACTTCCCAACCCATACCGACGAAAATATCAGTCAGGCGCTCCTGCATCAGAGCAATCGGGTGGCGGCCGCCCAGGGAACGGCGAGGCGAAGCAGCAGAAACGTCCACAGCTTCCTCAGCCAGGATGCGAGCCTCACGCTCAGCCTCCAGCTCAGCGGTACGAGCCTCAATAGCCTCAGTCAGCGCCGCACGAGCCTGACCCATCAGCTTACCCACCGGGCCCTTGTGCTGGTTCTGAAGATCACGCATCTGGCGGTTAGCGATGCTCATGATGCCCTTCTCACCGAAGAAGCTCAGGCGCACCTCCTTGAGGCTGTCAAAGTCCTTAGCCTTCTCGCGAATCTCCTGGCGGGCGCGCTCACGCTCAGCCTCAAAAGCCTCACGGATAGCGTCCAAACCGTTCTCGGGGTTCTCCTCCAGAACCTGCGCAATGCGGGCGAGAACCTGAGCCGGGCCGTTAAGACCCTCGTGTTCCTGCACGGAATCGGTCATTGTCACTCTTCTCTGCATACCACCGGCACTATGCCGGCTGGCTCGTTATACACCTTAGGTAGCACCGTCTGCTCTCCCCCGGCTACCCACACAGGGTGCGGAACAGGGGTAAGGCGACGGGCGCATATCCTATCCATTTTAGACCAGAGAAGGAAGCGCAAACAGCAGAACGCCCGGATAGTCCATCCGGGCGTTCTAGAGTATATCTTTTCAACAACAGGGTTGAAGAGGGTACTTCTACTTCAGAGCCTGCTTCACAGCCGGGTCAAAAGAAGCACGAATCCACAGCACGTTCGCAATGAACCATGCCGCGTACAGGGGCACGAAGCCGTAGCGCTGAGCGTCAATGACATTACCAATCAGAGACAGAATCGCCACGAACGCACCCAGAATCGCAAAAATCAGACCAACAGTCAGGCCCAGACGCTTGCCCTTCTGAATTGTGAAGTACACCCAAATGTACACAACCGCAGAAACAACCAGCAGGCCGATACCGCCTGCAACGCCGAACTCCGGCAGACCCTTCAGCGGGGACAGGTTATCCGGTGCGAACGAGGAAATAACACCGTGGATCAAGCAGAGCAGTGCGGAGACAATCATAATCTCCTGCAGACGCAGAATCTTCGGGTGCTTGGTCGGCGAATGGAACAGAATTCCGCGCGGCTCAGCGCCGCCTTCCTGAATATAAATAGCTTGAGTGTCCGAGGGAACCGCGTCGGAGCGGTAGGCACCCGGATCAAACGGGGGTTGAGCAGTCATCATTGTCTCCCAATACGTATGTGATTTCTCCCTCAATACTACCCGCCTACCGGAAGGTTTCCAAAGTATGTATCCGTGTCGAACCCATATATGACAAATTCCCCTCCCCAACAAACACACAAGTCAGGATTACACGGCGCATAAATCCCCCTCAAAATATGAATAAAGGCGGGACTCCCCACAGGGAATCCCGCCTTCAAACAGTGCCAAAAAAGATAGAGAAAATTTATCCTGTTACCGCCGCGAACATGTCACATAACGGTGACTTAGCCTCGCAACGAACTAGCGCAGAGCATTAGGTCAGACCTTGGGTCTACGCCTCACCAGTGCCAGTGTCCTGCAGCTGCTGCAGGAGCGCTTCCACAATCGGCAAATCCGCCGGAATCCACGGCAAACCCAGCAAATCATCGTACGCCTGCGCGTCATCCTTAGACTTCGGCAGCGGCATCCACCGCAGCGCGCTGTGATCTTCCAAAGTATCCGGAGTACCCGAAAGAATCTCCGCAAAGAACACGCGCATCGCCAGACGCTCGCTCAGACGCCAGCCCTGCGGGTACGCGCCGGGCACCTCAGCACCCAAACGCGCCTGCACGCCCAGCTCCTCCTTCAACTCACGCACCAGCGCCTGCTCGCAGCTCTCCCCCGGCTCGACCTTACCGCCCGGGAACTCCCACATGCCGGCAACAGTCTGCGGCTCAGAACGCTGAGCCACCAGCATACGGGTCGGAGCCACCAAAGAATCAACCACGGCGGCGCCAACCACCTGAACCTCAAACGAGGGCGACACTTCACTCATCTTTCTCTACCTTCTTCTACGCTTTAGAATCCTTCATCGGATGCGCATCTTCAGCAGCGTGCTCCGCTACTTCCTTCTCTGCATCCTCAGTATCCTCAGGCTCAGGAGCTTCCTCCACGCCTTCCTGCCACTCTTCTTCCTCATCATTCATATTCGAGGCTTCTGCCACCTCACGGCGAATATTAGTGCCGTCATTCAGCAGAATCAGAAGGCGGTTACCGTTCTTGAACTCCATGAGGAAGACATCCTCAAGCTCGACCTCAGCGGCACGCAACTGTAGGTACACCCAATCCTCGGTCTTGTGCGCATCCGCGATATCGCGAGTGACCAAGCTACCCTTCACAATCAGAGCAAAGTTCGGCACACCGTCACCCTTACGGATCACGCTCAGCGCACCGTTCGGTTCAATCTGAGCGAACTCAATGTCTTCCAGGTCGTAAATACCCTGCGCACGAAGGTCAGCAATCAGGCGCATCGGATCAAGAACCACATCTGCCTGCTGGAAGCTCTTAATATCGATATCACCATCCGTAATGACCGGCACGCGCTGCTCACGCACCGCCATATGCAGAAAACGAATCTTCGTGGTCGCCACGTTCAGCAGCTGAATCATGCACAGCGTAAACACCATGTAGATGACAAAGTAGAACAGGCTAATCTGCTCGCTGTACAACACGCCACCGAACACACCACCGATGACAAAGTTACCGATGGTATCAATCGGGGTCTGGTGCCCCGCCTGAGAACGGTGAGTCAGACGCAGGTACACCAAAAGAATGATCAGGCCAACGAAAATCTTTAGCAAACGATAAACGATCATCTCAACGGTCATAACAAAAATCTCCTAGAACTAAGCCCGGAAAATATCCGGCTCCAAATAAATGATGCGTGCCGCAGGAATAGCCTCGCGAATACGAACCTCAGCCGCGTCAATCTCATCAGCCACCGCACGACCAGTGTCAGCATCATGAATGCGAATCTTTGCCGCCACCAGAATCTCCTCAGGACCCAGGTGCACAGTCTTAATGTGGATAATGCGCTCGCTGTCGCCATCCTCAATCGCCGCGCGAATCTTCGCCAAATCCTCCGGAGAAGCAGCCTCACCCAAAATCAGGGACTTCATCTCCACCGCAAGGAACACAGCAATAAAGACCAGCAGCACACCAATAGCCAGGGTGCCGAACGCATCCCACAGGCCATTACCGGTCAGTAGGGTCATTCCCACACCAATCAGGGCCAGCAGCAGACCGACCAGTGCGCCCGCATCCTCAAGCAGAAGCACCGGAAGCTCCGGGTTCTTCGAGGTGCGCAGGAAACGCAGCCAGCCCTGCTTACCCTTCAGGCCGCTGGATTCCTTGACAGCCACGCGGAAGGAATTACCCTCCAGCAGAATCGAGCCCACCAACACGGCCACCGGAACCCACTGCCACTCGGTAATACCGTGCGGGTCGTGAAGCTTCTCGAAACCCTCATACAGGGCGAACAGACCGCCCAGTGCAAAGATGATAATCGAGACGATGAACGCGTAAATGTAACGGTTACGGCCGTAACCGAACGGGTGCTCCTCGTCGGCCTGCTTGCGGGAGGCGCGGCCACCCAAAAGAAGCAGAACCTGGTTACCGGAGTCAGCCACCGAGTGGATGCCCTCGGCCAACATCGACGAAGAACGAGTCAGCGCAAAAGCCAAAAACTTCAGCACCGCAATACCCAGATTCGCGCCCAGCGCGGCAATAATCGCGCCCGAACCCGAATGACCAGAAGGAGCAGACATAATTTCCCTTTCTACAGCCCTAAACCAAAACTCTAAAACCTATGAGGCGAAGGCGGCCCGCCGCTGTATCACAGCCACGAACCGCCCAACCAAGAAAACCTAGCCAGATACGCCGCGCTGAGCCATCGCCGAAGCATACAGGCACACAGCAGCAGCCGTACCCACATTCAAAGACTCAGCCGAACCATAGACAGGAACAGCCACACGCATGGTCGCCGCTGCCTTCTCTTCAGCGTTCAGGCCCTGAGCTTCATTCCCGAAAAGCCACATTGTCGGCTTCGAAAGATCAAAATTACCCTTCACACCGGAGGGGGCGCTCGCCTCCGCACCGGCACGACGAGCCGCAGTGTACTCACTCAGCTCCTGCAGATTCACCGCACCATAGCCATCAGCAGCCAGCACAGCAGTACCCTGAGACTTCACATCCTCCGCGAAATCCTCCAGCTGCACGCCCTGAATAATCGGCACGTGGAACAGCGAACCCGCCGTAGAACGCACCGTCTTCGGGTTATACAAATCCACCGAACCCTTAGTCGTAATCACCAGGTCCGCGCCGGCCGCATCAGCCACACGAAGAATAGTGCCCGCATTACCCGGATCCTGCACACGAGACAGCACAGCAATCAGCTTCGGGTTCAACGCGCCCTCACCCCACAGCAGCGAGAACGACGCATCCACCATAAAGGAAACCGCAATAATACCCTGCGGGCTCACCGAATCAGCCATCGCCTCCAGCACCTCATCGGTCACCACACGCATGAAAACGCGGCGGCCCTCCTCCGGGGTGGGAGTACCGTACACCTGCTCCAGCAGCTCAGCGATATCCTCATGACGGTCAAACGCCGCCTCCGTGACATACACAGCGTCCAGAATCGGCTTCTTCAGATGCGCCTTCAACGCCTCACGCACAGCCTGCGGGCCTTCCACCAGGAACTGGCCCTTCTTCGTGCGAGTAGCGCGGGTACGCAGCTTCGCAATATCGCGCACACGATCTGCCTGCGGATTGGACATCACAACGGGGGTACTAATACGTTCAAAAAAGTTCACTCTTAAAGGGTACAGGCAAAGGCACACCCAAAAACGCAGAACAGTCACACGCACAACCCCCAGATACGCAGAAAGCGGCCGCCCACACTCAAAAGTGCAGACGGCCGCTCACGACGCTTAAGCATCCTACCCCGAACCTAGATTTTCGAGGTAAGAACACAACCTAGGCTCATTAAGCCTTGGGAGCCGAGGTATCCTCGGGCAGGTTGTTCTTAGCAATCTCAACCAGTGCGTTGAAGGCAGCGGGCTCGTTAACAGCCAGCTCAGCCAGCATACGGCGGTCAACCTCAACACCAGCAGCCTTCAGGCCCTGGATGAAGCGGTTGTAGGTCAGGCCCTGTGCGCGGGAAGCAGCGTTGATACGCTGAATCCACAGGCGACGGAAGTCACCCTTCTTCTTACGACGGTGGTCGTAGCTGTAAACCAGCGAGTGAGTGACCTGCTCCTTAGCCTTACGGTACAGGCGAGAACGCTGACCGCGGTAGCCGGATGCACGATCGAGAATAGTACGGCGCTTCTTGTGCGCGTTAACCGCGCGCTTCACACGTGCCACGTGTGTCTCCTTCGTCTTATGTCCTGAACAGCTCACATATCACGCTGAACAGGAGCGAGTCTTTAATCAGTGCGCACCACTATCAGTGCGCCAGGTGCAGAGAGTAAGCGTTGCTTACTTACCCAGCATCTTCTTGACAACCTTTGCCTGGCCGCCGGTAACGATCTGGTCAGAAGCCAGACGACGGGTCAGACGAGAGGACTTGTGCTCCAGGTAGTGGCGGCGGTTCGCCTGCTGGCGCTTAACCTTGCCGCTACCGGTGAGCTTGAAGCGCTTCTTAGCACCAGAGTGGGTCTTCTGCTTCGGCATAGCTGCCGTTCTCCTTACATTCATCCCCCGCCACAACGGCGGGGTAGCTTAGTGGGGTTGAGCGATACACGCATCAGCCCCAAGGACCAAAGGTGAGGCACCCCTAACGAGGTGCCTCGGAACCGGCACCGGGTGAACCCGCAACACCCACCCAACGGTGGAGGCGCGTGCCCATCCTAAAGTGACGACCCGGTTCCCTACTCGGCGGAAGCCTGTGCCTTCAACTCGGCAGGCATAGCGTCTGCCAAAGAATTAGTTACGGGCTTCGCCTTGGTCGTGTCAATACGCTCGCGACCCTTGCGACCGCCGGCGCCCTGCTCACGGCGAGCCTCTGCCTTACCGCGAAGCGGAGCCAGAACCATCACCATGTTGCGGCCATCCTGACGGGGGCGAGACTCAACAGTGCTCACCTCAGCCAGCTCAGCCGCCAGACGCTCCAGCAGACGCACACCCATCTCGGGGCGCTGCTGCTCACGACCACGGAACTGAATCATTGCCTTGACCTTGTCACCACCGGAAAGGAAACGACGAGCGTGTCCAACCTTGGTTTCGTAGTCGTGGGTATCAATCTTCAGGCGGAAACGGATCTCCTTCAGAACGGCATTAGCCTGCTTCTTGCGGGATTCACGAGCCTTGATTGCGGCTTCGTACTTGTACTTACCGTAATCCATGAGCTTGCACACGGGCGGCTTCGCGTTCGGGGCAACCTCGACCAGGTCGAGTTCGGCGTCCTCAGCCAGACGCAGAGCGTCCTTCAGAGGGACAACGCCTACCTGCTCGCCACCGGGACCGACAAGACGGACCTCGGGAACGCGGATACGATCGTTAATGCGTGGTTCGCTAATGACTAGCTCCTGTGCTCTGTGGGTTTCCCCGTGAATACTATCCGTTGCGGGCACTAAAAAAGCCCCCGCAGTCACACAAGCGGAGGCACAAACCAGCGTACGCCGAAAGCGGCGGACGAACCCGTTCACCTTAAAACTCGCAAACTAACGTCTGCGGCGGTCAACCGGGTGGGAGGCATGCTCCACTTGCAAACTGCCTACAACCATACCGCAGAACCCCCTACAGGCGCAAGGAATTAGACGTAAAACACCATAAAAATTGCGGTCATTCACGCGGAAAGTCCACGGAGACGCCCACTCTTAAGGACGCATTTACCGAAACAAACGAAATATGAGATTCTAGGACTATGAGCACTGAAAACACGAGTTTCCGCTTCACCGCGGAAGAAGAAACCCCCGTACACGGCCACACCGAACTCACCGAAGAGCAGGTCGAAGCCGTCAACGAACAGCTGCGCGACATCGCAGACGTACCCGCCATCGAAATCATCAGCTCCGCAGCCATCCACATGATGAGCGCCGCAGCCGTCAAGTGCGGCCTGGCAGCAGACGAAAACGCCGACGACCTCAAGGACCTCGACGAAGCACGCAAGCTCATCACCGCACTGGCAGGCCTCGTCACCGCCGCAGCGCCCGAAATCGGCTCCCAGCACGCAGCACCCCTGCGCGACGGCCTGCGCACCCTGCAACTCGCATTCCGCGAAGCATCTCCCTTCCCGGACGAACCCGGCAAGGGCCCCGGCGAAAAGCTCACCGGCCCGGTGTACTAAACCAGCACGTGTGCTAAACCAACACGTGCAGTAAACCAGGACGTACGCTAAACCAGCTGGTCCACTAAGCCGCAACCTGGTTTATGTCATCACGAAGCCCCGCCTCCCTCGTACTGAGGAAGACGGGGCTTCGTCACATATAAAGCTTGTGCGAGCCTGTGCGGATAAGAAAACTACGCGGACTAGATAAGCGGGCTAGCGCGAACCGGTAGCTTTAGCGGGCACCCAATGTATCAAGAACGGTAGCTTTAGCGGGAACCAGCAGCCTCAAGAGCCTGCTCAAAACTAAAGTTACCCACATACAGCGCCTTACCCAGCACCACGCCCTCCAAACCATAAGGCACCATGGAACGCAGCTTCTCAAGATCAGCCAGCGACGCCACACCACCGGACGCCACCACCCGGCAGGCAGCCTGAGCCAGCACCTCATCCAGCAGCTCCGCACCGGGACCCGCCAGGGAACCGTCCTTGCTCACATCCGTAACGATATAGCGGCGCACGCCCGCGCTCTCCAGCCACGCCAGCGCCTCCGCCAGGTCAGGGCCCGACCAGTCGGTACCGCGAGCCACCGTCACCCAGCCCCGCTCAGGGTTATAGCGGGCATCGAGACCAAGAGCCAGAAGATCAGAATCAGCGTAACGAGCCAGAGTGCTTTCAAGCCAGGAAGAATCCGCCAGAGCCGCACTGGTCACGTTCACGCGATCCGGACTCAGGCTCAGGGCGCGCTCCAGGCTCTCAGCATTACGCACGCCGCCACTAACCTGAATACGAACCGGGGCAGAGCTCCGGGCGCTCTCTGCACGGACGGCGGCAACCACCTCAGCCAGAACCTCAGTATTCGTGCCGCGACCAAACGCCAAATCAAGGTCAACCAGGTGAATCCAGCGAGCACCAGACTTCACCCAAGTCAGAGCCGCTTCAACAGGGTCGAGGCGCTGCTCACCACCGGACAGGGTGCCACCCACCGGGCGCACCGCATAGCCTTCAGAAATATCAACAGCGGGCAGAAGTTCAAGAACGGGTGCAGACATTAGTTACCTCCCGCAGCAGTAGCGGAGTCGCCAGAAGACAGAGACTCAGAAGACAGGCGACCGGTCACCGCCAGGGACGCAACCCAGCGGCGCATAAACTCCGCCCCCAGCTCGCCAGAACCTACCGGGCAGAACTGCACCGCCGTCAGCGGACCGTTCTCAACCGCCGCGATATAGGCGGGCTCGGTGACAGTCCAAGTCACCGCGGGAGGGGCAATATATTCAATGCTCTGATCAAAAGCCCACTCAAAAACGCCGTGCTCAGATTTGAAGTGAGCCTCGCCCTCAAGATCCTTGAGCAGCGTACTATCGGAGGAAGAACGCAGGGCAGAAACACCGGGCGCCAGGTCGCGGGTAGAAAGCTCCACGCTCTCACCGGGCCACTCCCCCATGCCCTGCACCTGAACCTGCCCCATCTGCGGATGCTCCACCGTAATAGAGTCAAAGAGGCAGCTCAGTGCCGCACCGGCAACCAGCACCGGACGACCGCCGGCAACACGGCGGCCAATCACGCGCTCAGCGTCCTTAGCTTTCAGATCTTCATATGCCTCAAGAGAGCTCGCACCGCCGGTAACCACCATACCGTCAGCCTCACGCAGCTGATCAGGCACGGTAGTGACGATAACGTCCGCCCCCGCATCCTGAAGAAGCTTCACCAGGGCGCCACGAGTTCCGGGCTCGCCCAAAACGGCAACCACCGGACGAGCGGTCTGCGCGGTTTCAGTTTCGACGGGTGTGGATTCAACGGGAACAGGCATCGGTGCGCTCCTATTTCGTAGGCTCAAGAATTCGACTCAAGCGCTCTAGCTTGAGAGATAGAAGATTCGGAGTCAAGACATCAACCTCATGCAGAAGCCAACCACACGCGGGTCCATGCTTAGCGCTGAGTCTGAGGAATTTCCAGACGCTGACCGGCATCAACAGAGGTACTGGTCAACGAATTCAACTCCATAATACGAACCACAGTATCACGGGTGTCACCTTGCGGATCCACCGCCTGAGCAATATCCCACAGGGTCTCGCCGTGCTTCACCACAACGACGGTTCGAGTCACCGAAGCGTTCTCCACGGAAGCCGAAGCCGCCGGGCCAAAGAAGCTAATAGCACCGAGCACAATCAGCGCCGCCAAGGTCAGCAGAGGCAGACCCTTCAGGAAACCGCGCACAGTGCCAAGACAACGAATAGAAGAGGGAACCGCGCGCAGAAGCTCGCCACCCTTAGCCAGAAGAACACTCTTCGCGCCAGGTGCCTGAGCCGCAGAAGATGCCTGAGTAGAAACAGCAGGGGCAGAAACAGCGGGGGTAGAAACGGCGGGAGCGTGGGCAGGCTGAGCCGTCTGCGCAGGACGGGGTGCATGAGCCGCACGAGAGGAGCGAACAGACGGCGAAGACGCAGGCACATGAGAACGCCCCTGCATAGTGCGGGCGGACACGGTGCTGGCGGACGCAGTGCGGGCGGGGTGAAGTACCACCAAACCTGCCGGAAGGTGTGCAGAAGTGCCACGAGAAGCAATAGGTGCTGCAGTAGTCATTGTGGTTCCTTTCTCTCAGCTCGCCCCGGGGTTACCCCGCGGGTCTAGCAATGCCGAGCGATACCCGCTCGGAGGTCCTAGTTGAGTGATAACTATGGAGTGGTGATTGTTAGGCGATAACTATTGGGTAGCTATTCTCTAGTTAGGTCAGAGCGTCGGGTGCACCGGGCTGCGCTGGGTCGCCCCAGCACCCCATCCCCTGCGCTCTCTCTTCGCCAGATGCTCGCTAGAGCATCCGGGGTAGATCATGCGAAGAGAGAGGCAGAGGATTCGAATACATTCGAACACTCATTCACTCTCCTCTCCTGGAAGACTCCGGGTCGAATCTTCGAATATTCTTCGAACATCCACCCGTAAATCCTGAATTTCAGGAGAGATTCAAGAGTATATACGAACTCTTGTTCTAAAGTCTAGCAGAGATGTACTAAAAATTTCTTCGAGTTTCGAAGAAAAAATCTAGAATATTTGTTTGAGTTTTTCGGTGTAGTGTTCTACACTGGTGTCAAGAGACGTTCCACACGCTCCTGATGAGTCCTACTCACAGCAGGTTTCTGTACCCGTTACGGTTTGATTCTGTATCGAATGCAGGTGCTGCTGACTGAGTTTTATAGGGCGGAGGCGCATACTCGTTGCCTGCGTATCGCTCCGGTATCGCTCCGGCACGGATAGAATTCCTCCACCCCCTGACGAGATAAGACCCATTTCGGCAGAACCAAAAAATTTTTAGGACTTCACCAGAAAACGTGTGAAGCACCCATCCGTGCCCCGACCGGACTGTGTCTCAAACAGACTGCAGAGACCGGAGTACAGAATTCGGGGCACAGACCGAAGGAAAAGAAATGGCAACAGCACCCCGTCCGGCGCTGACCGCGCGCCAGCAGAAGATTCTTGACGCGATCCGCACCGAGATTGAACAGAAGGGTTACCCGCCGTCCATGCGCCAGATTGGTGACATGGTGGGTCTTGCGTCCCTGTCCTCGGTCACTCACCAGCTCGGTCGCCTCGAGACCATGGGCTACATTCGCCGCGACCCCAAGCTCCCCCGTGCCATTGAGGTGCTGGATGAGAACGGCATCGGCATCCACGGTAGCGCTTCCTCTTCCCTGCCCGAGCTGCCGAACTTCGAAGTCGGCGATGAGGACCTCGTACCCGTTCCCCTGGTTGGACGAATTGCAGCGGGCGGCCCCATCACTGCCGAGCAGTCCGTGGAGGATGTGCTCGCTCTGCCCCGCCAGCTGGTCGGTAGCGGCAAGCTGTTCATGCTCAAGGTCAAGGGTGATTCCATGATTGACGCCGCAATCTGCGACGGCGACTGGGTGGTTGTCCGCGAGCAGCACACCGCAGACAACGGCGATATTGTTGCTGCGCTACTTGACGACGAGGCAACCGTGAAGGTGTTCCGTCAGGTCGACGGCCATACCTGGCTCATGCCGCGCAACTCCAACTACGAGCCGATTATGGGCGACCGCGCAACCGTCATGGGTAAGGTCGTCTCCGTGCTGCGTAGTCTCTAGAAAACCACAGCCTCTAGAAGATGCAGTCTCTGAAAGACGCGGGCTCTAAACAGCCACAGCATCTCAAAGAAGCTGTTTTAAACAACACAGCCTCTAAAAGACATAGCTACGAGGCTTTTAGCTCTCTATAGAAATCACCCCGGTGCTACGTGAATGTTCACGTATCACCGGGGTGATTTTTATATTTCCAAAGCGGAAGGTGCGGCGCTGCCAGGACTGGATCCCGCCCGAGCTAACGCTCAATACTCGCCGAAAGACGAGCCAGCGCGCCGGTCACCGCGGCCTTATTCTGCGTTGACCACATCGGCGGCATCGCCTTCATCAAGAAACCGCCGTAGCGTTTAGTCGCCACACGCGAATCCAGCACAGCCACCACGCCGCGGTCAGACACCGAACGGATCAGGCGACCCGCGCCCTGCGCCATACGAATCGCCGCGTGGTGAGCAGAAACCGCCATAAAGCCGTTACCGCGATGACGGTTCACCGCCTCCGTACGAGCCTGCGCAATCGGGTCATCCGGGCGGGGGAACGGAATGCGGTCCATCACCACCAGGCGGCAAGAGTCACCGGGAACGTCCACGCCCTGCCACAGGCTCATCGTTCCGAACAGGCATGAGTCAACGTCCTCGCTGAACTCCTCCACCAGGGCCTTGAGCGAAGACTCACCCTGCAGAAGAATGTTCAGGTCGCTGTGCTCACGCATGTATTCGGCGGCACGCTCGGCGGCGCGCTTCGAGGAGAACAGGCCCAGGGCACCGCCCTCCGACGCCTCGCACAGCTCACGCAGACGCTCCAGCTGGCCCTCGTGCACACCGAATCCCGGAGGCTTCAAATCCCCGGCAACGTACATGATGCCCTGCTTGCGGTAGTCGAAAGGCGAACCCACGTCGATGCTCGTCCAGCGCGGCGCGCCCTCGCCCTGCAGTCCCAGGGCACCGGCGGCAACGTCAAAAGAGTCACCCACCGTCAGGGTCGCACTCGTCAGAATCACGGTGCGGTCAGCGAACAGACCGTCACGTAGCTGCAAACCGACGCTCAAGGGGGCGATGTTCAGGGTCGCCGGGTCGGTATCGGAAGCAGCCACGTAGCGGCCGTTCTCCCAACCACCCTGACGAGAAATCCACAGAACGTCCTGCTCGCCCGAAGCCTCCAGAATGCGGCTACTCATGTCGTGTACCTCAGAGACACGCGAGCGCGCCATCTGCAGGCCGGCGTCAACGTCCTGACCGTCCGGTTTGGTATCGGACAGGGCGGTGCGGGCGGCATCGTTGACCGCAGAAATAGCGGTCAAAAGGCGACCGTCCAGGCCTTTCAGCAGGCCCTCGGCAAGACCCTCGAACGCGGTCTCCAGGGTGCCGGCAGCCATTTCCAGGGCACCGGAATCAGCCTTCGAATGCTTCTTCACGCTACGCGCCGCACGGCGAACCATCGCAACCGTCAAAGAACCAGACACGGCACCGGTCACACGGTCCACCAGCTCATGAGCCTCATCAATAATGACCGTCTCATGTTCGGGCAGAACCTTCATGCCCTCGAAAGCGTTAATCGCCAGCAGGGCGTGGTTCGTAATGACAATGTCAGCCTCAGCGGCACGGCCACGCGCCATCTCGCTAAAGCACTCTTCCACCAGCGGGCAGCGGCGGCCCAGACACTCGGCGGCGCTCACCGATACCTGAGCCCAGGCGCGGTCAGAAACGCCGGGCTTCAGCTCGTCACGGTCGCCGGTCTCCGTGCGGTCGGCCCACTCGCGCAGGCGCACCACTTCCTCACCCACGCGGGAGGTCGAAGAAGGCATGTCAAAGAGAGCATCCGGCTCGTCTTCCGGGTAGCCGCCCTCCAGCTTATGCAGGCAGAGGTAGTTATTGCGGCCCTTGAGCAGAGCCACCTGCGCCTGCGACTCCGGGCGTGGCTCCAGCGCTTGTAGAAGACGCGGAATATCGCGGTTCACGATCTGCGCCTGCAGGGCAAGAGTCGCCGTCGCAACCACAATCGGCTGGTCCGACTCCCCCACCCGCGCCAGGGCAGGCACCAGGTAGCCCAGGGACTTACCGGTACCGGTACCCGCCTGGACCAGCAGGTGACGCTGCAGTTCAAGAGCCTGCGCCACATGCGCCACCATGGTGCGCTGACCGGCACGATTCTGACCGCCAGTGGCGGCAACCGCCTCATCCAGCAGGGTCAGGGCATCCTTCGCACCGGGCAGGGTCTCAAGCTCCTGCCCGGTGAATCGGGTGCCGTCGGTTGCCGGTCCGGGCACAGTTCCCGGGGTGTTTTTGGGCGCGTTGATGCTCTCGGTCACGCTCATCCGCCCTAGAGAGCCTCGGAGGTAGAGGGCTGCTCGGAGTCAGATGCGGTCGCCTCAGTGAGGGCGTGTGCCTCCGCAAGTTCCTCTTCCAGGACCTCCAGCAGGTCGCCCTCCAGCACATACTCGGACAGTTCGGAGGCGACATCCTCACGGACCAGAGCCACCACGAAGGTGCCGTCCGATACGAAATCGGTGCTCTTAATTTCGGCGTCCCACTCGTGCAGGCGCGAAATAATCTCACCGTGCGAATACGGAATCAGCAGCTTCACCTCAATGGAGGGGCGCGGAATGGTGTCCGCGATCTTCTGCTTCAGCTCCTCAATGCCCTCACCGGTACGCGCCGAAACGATCACGTGCTCCGGCTCGCGCTGGCGCATACGCTCCAGCACGAACGGGTCAGCAGCGTCCGCCTTATTCAGCACAATGATCTCGGGGATATGGCGGGCGTCAACCTCCGCGATGACCTCGCGGACGGCACGAATCTGCCCCTCCGGGTCCGGGTGCGAAGCATCCACCACGTGCAGGATGACGTCAGCGTCAGCGACCTCTTCCAGGGTGGAGCGGAACGCCTCCACCAGCTGGGTCGGCAGCGAACGCACGAAACCCACCGTGTCAGAGAGGGTGTAGCCGATGCCGTCGGGGGTCTGCGCCTTACGGACGGTCGGGTCCAGGGTCGCAAACAGGGCGTTCTCCACAAGCACGCCGGCATCGGTCAGACGGTTCAGCAGGGAGGACTTACCCGCGTTCGTGTACCCGGCGATAGCCACCGAAGGCACGCGGTTACGGCGACGGTTCAGGCGCTTCGTCTCACGCGCCGGCGCCATCGCAGCAATCTCACGCTTAAGCTTCGCCATGCGAGCGCGCAGGCGGCGGCGGTCCATCTCAATCTTAGTTTCACCGGGACCACGCGAACCGATACCCTCACCGGCTGCGGCACGGCCACCCGCCTGACGGGACAGGGACGCACCCCAACCACGCAGACGCGGCAGCATGTACTCCAGCTGAGCCAGCTCAACCTGTGCCTTACCCTCGCGGGACTTAGCGTGCTGAGCGAAAATGTCGAGAATCAGGGCGGTGCGGTCAATGACCTTGACCTTCACGATGTCTTCGAGGGCACGACGCTGCGAGGGAGCCAGTTCGGAGTCGACGATCACGGTGTCAGCGCCGGTCGCCTCCACAATGTCCTTGAGTTCCAGCGCCTTACCTGAGCCGAGGAAGGTGCCGGGGTCCGGCTTGAGGCGGCGCTGAACCAGGCCGTCCAGAACCTCGGAACCTGCGGTTTCAGCCAGTGCCGCGAGCTCACGCAGGGAGTTCTCTGCGTCCTCTACGGTGCCTTCAGTCCACAGACCAGCCAGCACCACGCGTTCCAGGCGCAGCTGGCGGTACTCGACCTCGGTGACGTCTTCAAGTTCGGTGGAGAGGTTCGCGATACGGCGCAGTGCGCGGCGCTCAGCGAGGTCTTCCTGGTCACCGTCATATTCGGAGTGTTCGCGCTGAACGTCAGAAATTTCGCGCGCGCGAGTATCCAGCACACGGCGGCTATTGTTGCTGTGAGCGCTGGAGGAGTTATCGCTGTGATGCGCGGTACCGGCGGCGTCATACGTCGTGACGGAGGCGGCCGCCTGGGAGCGGCCCAGAACGCGGTCTACGGTGCGGCGCAGCTGCTCATCGCTGGGCAGCTTTTCGGTATCAGATACGGGGATGTTCTTAGAATTCATACGACTCTAATTCTACCGCCGTTGCCCGCATCAGGTAGGGGGTTCGGTCGCCTGTGCGCTCAGGGCGTGCAAGCTACTAACCCGCCCCGTGCATACTCTGCCCGTGTGCGGCGGGTTCTTGCCCTACCGGTACACTGGATAGCATGAGCGACCAGCATTATTTCTCTGAAACCCCCGAGACCGAATTCAAGCCCCGCCCGGTGCAGGTGGAGCTTGCCGGCCGCAAGGTCACCGTCACCACAGCTAACGGCATTTTCAGCCCCTCCGGTATTGATAAGGGCACCGCTATTTTGCTGCAGGAAGCACCCGACCCGCAGGGTACACGCATGCTCGACATCGGCTGCGGTTGGGGCCCCATCACCCTGACTTTGGCGATGCTCGCACCGCAGGCGCAGGTGCACGCGGTGGATGTGAACTCCCGCTCCATTAGCCTGACTGAACGCAACGCCGCCGCTCTCGGCCTGTCGAACGTCACCGTGGGAACCCCCGAATCGGTTGACCCCGAACTGCGTTTTGACACTATCTGGTCGAACCCGCCGATTCGCGTGGGCAAGGAGGTTCTGCACGAGATTCTGCTGACCTGGCTGCCGCGCCTGGCGCCCGGTGGTGACGCCTACTTGGTGGTTCAGAAGAACCTGGGCTCCGATTCTTTGCAGAAGTGGATGGACGCGCAGCTTGAGGAGCTGCACCCCGGCGAGTTTGAGGTGTCGCGCTACGCGACTTCGAAGGGCTTCCGTATTCTGCAGGTGCACCGCTACGAGGACTAAAACCTCTGGCGCTAAATCCTCTAGCGCTTATTGCTTAAAAATATAAAAGCGGCGGGTGTTTTCTGAATGTGTTCTCAGAAAACACCCGCCGCTTTTGTCTATAAAATCTCTGGTCTAGGACTGCTCGCTACCGCAACCGACTATCGCTGCAGGCTATCGCAGCACGACAGTCGCAACCATCTGCGCCGGACCAGCCAGAACAACATGCTCCAGGTCGTCCGGGCCCAGCACGAAAGTCACCGCGAGGGTACCGCCGGGCACATGCACCAGCCACTCATCCGGTGCTTCCTCGCCACCCCAGAAACGGGTCGCCGCAGCCGCCGCACACGCACCGGTACCGCACGACAGAGTCTCGCCCACGCCGCGTTCGTGCACGCGCATACGGATAGCGCCCACATGCGCACCGCTCTCAACGTCCAGGTCGACCGGCACCACAAACTCAACGTTCGTGCCGTTGACCGGGGCGGGGTTCACCTGAGGCAGGCTGTGCAGGTCCAGGCCGTCCAGCTTACCGTCGGAGCCGAGCATCACCACGGTGTGCGGGTTACCCATCGAAATGGACAGGCCAGCACGCGGAGTCTTCAGGCCGCGAGCAGACACCAGGCAGTCCTCGCCGCCCTCGCGGGCAGCGTCACCGTGGATGAAGCTCCACGGACCCATGTCAATCGCGTAGCCCTCTTCGGTGCGCGCCACAGTCTTCACGCCGGCACGGGTACCAATCTTGACGGTCTCGCCCACCTCAAGCTCAATCAGGCCCTCAGTGCGCAGGTACTCCACGAACGCACGCACACCGTTGCCGCACATCTCTGCGATAGAGCCGTCACCGTTGCGGTAGTCCATGAACCAGACAGCGTCCGGGTGCTCCTCAAGCAACTTCTGACCCGCGCGGGAGGCGGTGCTGCGGGCAGCACGAATGAAGCCGTCCGCGCCGATGCCGAAGTGGCGGTCGCAGGCGCGGGCTACCAGCTCGGGGGTGAGGGCAATTTCTGCGTTCTCGTCCGTCAGAAAAATAAAGTCGTTACCGGTACCGTGACCCTTGGTGAGAGTCAGGCCTGCCAGCTCGCCCCAGATGGAAGGGTTCTCGCTCATATGCTGTCCTTAAGGTTGGTGACCTGTCCGTTTATGATTTTACCGCGCCGACCGGTTCGAGGGGGTATCTGTTCGGTGGCGGCTCGTTATTGTGGCTTATCGGGTGCTTTCGCGGATGATGGCTTCCGCTTCGTCGGCAAGGGTGGGTGAGAGCGCATCCAGCCAGTGCACGCGCGGGTCCGCGCGGAACCAGGTCAGCTGGCGGCGCGCAAACTGGCGGGTGGCAATCGTCGTGTCCTCAATCGCCTGCTCCACGCTGTAGTCTTCATTCTCAAGGGCACGGGCAAACTGCGCGTAACCAATCGCGCGGGAGGCGGTCTTACCCTCCTGCAGTCCCTGCTCGTTCAGGGTGCGAATCTCATCGAGCAGACCCTGCTCATGCATCAGCTCCACGCGGCGGTGCAGACGCTCGTGCAGCAGGGCACGATCCATATCCAGACCAATCTGAATACTCTCGGTCACGTACTCACGCACCGGCATGAACGCCGAAAACGGGCGACCCGTCACCTCGAAAACCTCCAGGGCGCGAATGATGCGACGCTCATCCTTCACACGCGCAGCCGACTCCGGGTCAACCTCCGCCAGGCGGGCGTGCAGAACCCCGATACCCTCGGCGCGTGCCTGCTCCTCGAGGCGCTCGCGCACCCGCGCATCCGTGCCGGGGAACTCCAGCTTATCCAGGGCGGCGCGCACGTACAGGCCCGAACCGCCCACCAGAATCGGGTAGCGGCCACGGCCGCGAATCTGCTCAATCAGCTCACGGCTACGCTCCTGAAACTCCGCCACGGACGCCTCATCCCGCACATCCATAATGTCGAGCAGGTGGTGCGGAACGCCGCGCATCTCCTCTGCAGTGACCTTCGCGGTACCGATATCCATGCCCCGGTAGAACTGCATGGAGTCAGCGTTAATGCACTCACCGTTCAGGCGCAGAGCCAGCTCAATGGCGAGCGCGCTCTTACCGGTGCCGGTCGGGCCCACAATAGCGATAACGGGCAGAGTTTCGGAGATAGTCATGCGCCCCATTCTACCGGTTCCCTCACCCCCACTCGCGGTGAGGATGAGGACCCGAAGAACAGGGCGCATGATTCGAATCTAGGTTTTAGGGGCGCAGGCCGATGGTCGGCATGCCCAGACCCACCGGCGCACCGGGCACCTGGGTGGTGCCGGTACCACAGGAATCAGCCTGGGAGCGGTCCCACGCGTCACCGGCGCGGGTGCGGCGCAGCTGGTACTGCTCAGCGGTCGGGTCAGAAATCAGGTGGAAAGAACCAGCCTCGGTAATGGGCACGGTCACCATGTCGCCGGGGCGGGGAGTCTCGCAACCCTCGGGCACCGAGAAATGCACGAGGCGCTGGTCCGGGCCACGACCCGAGAGGCGGTGAGTCTGGTCAGCCTTACGACCAGCCTCCGCAACGACCATCAGCTCAACGGTCTTGCCGAGCTGTTTGCGGTTCTCCTCACCGGCGATGCGGTCCTGCAGGGCAATCAGACGCTCATAGCGTTCCTGCACGACCTCCTTGGGAATCTGGTTCTCCATGGTCGCTGCCGGGGTGCCGGGGCGAATCGAGTACTGGAAGGTGAACGCGGAGGAGAAACGAGCCTGCTCCACGACCTTCAGGGTCTCCTGGAAGTCCTCTTCGGTCTCGCCGGGGAAGCCCACAATAATGTCGGTGGTAATCACGGCGTTCGGGATGCGCTCGCGCACCTTATCCAGAATGTTCAGGAACTTCTTGGAACGGTAGGAGCGGCGCATGTCCTTAAGCACCTTGTCGGAGCCGGACTGCAGCGGCATGTGCAGCACGGGCATGACGTTCGGGGTCTCCGCCATCGCGTCAATCACGTCGTCGGTGAACATTGCCGGGTGCGGGGAGGTGAAGCGCACGCGCTCCAGGCCCTCAATCTCACCGCAGGCACGCAGCAGCTTGGAGAACGCCTGACGGTCGCCGAACTCAACGCCGTAGGAGTTCACGTTCTGACCGAGCAGGGTCACCTCAATGGCGCCGTCGTCGACCAGCGCCTGAACCTCGGCGAGAATGTCGCCGGGGCGGCGGTCCTTCTCCTTACCGCGCAGGGACGGCACGATGCAGAAGGTGCAGGTGTTGTTACAACCCACAGAGATAGACACCCAGCCGGAGTACACGTGATCACGCTTGGTCGGCAGGGTCGAGGGGAAAACTTCGAGGGATTCGAGCAGCTCAGCCTGCGCCTCGTGGTTGTGGCGGGCGCGCTCCAGCAGAGCCGGCAGGGAACCAATGTTGTGGGTACCGAACACGACGTCAACCCAGGGCGCCTTCTCGATGATGGCGTCCTGGTCCTTCTGCGCCAGGCAGCCGCCCACGGCGATCTGCATGCCTTCGTGGGCGCGCTTGACCGGTGCAAGCTGGCCGAGGTGACCGTACAGGCGGTTGGACGCATTTTCGCGAACCGCGCAGGTGTTGAATACCACCAGGTCGGGCTGGGTGCCTTCCTCAGCGCGAACGTAGCCGTTAGCCTCCAGCAGGCCGGACATTCGTTCGGAGTCGTGCACGTTCATCTGGCAGCCGAAAGTGCGCACTTCGTAGGTGCGGGGGCTGGTTTCGGGGGTCTGGGCGGAATCGCTGAGGGTCGAAGTCATGCCCTATAGGGTATCCGATGGGGGATAATGGCTCTATGCAGGTTTCCCTTAGTAGTAACTTTCCGGCTCTGTCACCGAACGATTCTTCCGCTCCCGCCCCTGACGGGGAGCTTCTGAACACCCTCATTGAGGAGGCGATCACCGTCTACTCCCCCGTGCCGCCTCAGGCGAGCGCTGATTCTGCCTCAATGCGTCAGAACCTGATGCAGCTGCTCAGCTGGGCGCATTCCCTGGAGCAGGTGGCTGGTCGCGCGGTTGAGCGCGTGCAGATTCTGGGTACCGGCATGCGTTCCGTTGTGGTGCGTGTGGCGTATGAGCCTGCATCCGAGTCTGCCCAGTCTTTCGAATCTGCCCAGTCTTTGCCGACCTCGATTATTGTGAAGCGTTACCGCCGCAAGGATTCGACGGTGAACGCGGGCGGTTTCGGGTACCTGCGCGAGCGCTACGGTTTGGAGGCGCTGAACCAGCAGGTTCCGGGCCTGTTCCCGCAGCTCTACGGTGCGGACGCTGAACTGCGCGTGCTGGCGCTGGAGGATGTGAGCGCCGGAACCGTTGAGGGCGAGCAGTATTCGGTCGCCCATGCCCTACTGGAGGGCACCGAGCAGCAGGCGCTGGATGCGCTGAGCTACTACATTGAGGCGTACCGTTCCCTTGCCGCCAGCGGCATCATGGGTGAGGCGGTGGAGGATTACCGCCTGAACCTGGCGCGTGCCGACCGCAAGGCGCAGTTCCCGGGCGCTATTGCCTCGCCGGGGCTGGCTGAGCGCGGCTTGAAGAAGCTCTACGGTGTGGCTGATGAGGCACGCGCGCCCGAGCACGGTGCTGACTCTAGCCCTGCCTCTGCCCCCGCTGAGCATGAGGATACGCCTGTTCTTCCCGCCGCGGTTGAGGAGCTGTCCTTCCGATTCCGCCGCGTCCTGCAGCCCTTCTTCACCAAGCGCCCGCCGGTACCCGAGCAGTTCAAGCTCAACCGCGGCAGGGTATATATGCTCTCTTCGGGCGATTTTTCGCCGCAGAACGTGCTAATCGGTTCGGCAGACGGCGCGCAGGTGCGCATGGTCGATGCGGAGGGCACCTGCCTGCACCACCGCGGCTTCCCCTTCGTTGAGGCGATGCTGGGTTTCCCCTCCTCGCCGGAGTACCCGCGCTACCGGGTGGACCGCAAGAAGGCGTTGCCGGCGCTGTACTCTGCCCTCTTTGAGGATGCCCCGTTGGATGAGCACCTGGCGGAGGATTTGGCGGTGTGCACGGCGGTGACCGTGTGCGCCCTGTTGGAGCTGTACTCTTCTTCGGCGCGTTCCAACTTGTTGCCGCGTATTCGCCGCGAGGGTGCGCAGTTGATGCGCCTACTCCTGGAGATCGCTGGTTCTCAGGATGCGACCCTCGCCGAGTTCGCGGAGCGTCTGGGCGCCGCTGAATAAGCAGCAGAGTAAACAGCGGATATAGCCTTCGACAAGGCGTTTGATAAAACTCAAAAACGTAAAGGGTGAGCCCGCCACAGAGTATGTCTGTAGCGGGCTCACCCTTTATAGTGCCTATTCTTACAGTCACCCCGGCATGGGTCTATCCGTGCGTGTGGACCGTCTTTATTCGCCCTCTACCAGAGCTCGTCCTCCGCACCGTAGGCGGCGAGTTCTTCACGAATCACCGACATCGACACCGAGGAGGAGTACCCGCGGCGAGCCAGCATCCCCAGCAGTCGGCGGGTCACCCTATCCTTTTTAGTGCGGTCGCTCAGATCCATGCCGGGGCGCAGCTTCTTACGCACCAGCTCGGCGGCGTCCTCACGTTCCTGCTCGTCGGTGCGCTGAGCCAGTGCATTCTCCGCCTCTTCACCGCGCACCCCGCGTTCAGCGAGCTCGCGGCGTAGCGCGGCGCGGGAGAGCTTCTTGGTGCGGCTCTTCTGCGCCACGAACGTTTGGGCGTATTCGGCGTCGTCAATGAGTTTTGCCGCCTCGAACTTATCGAGTAGCGACTCAATGAGCTCCGCGTCGAAGCCTTCTGCCTGCAGCTTCTTCCGCAGCTGACCTCGGGTTTTTGCCGAGTACGCCAGCTGGTTGTACACGATGGTTTTAGCGCGCGTGTAGGGGTCTGTTTCTTCCGCGGCCCGGGCGGCACGCACCTTCTGCTTCCAGGAAGGCACGTTGCTTTCCGGCGGCGAGGAAGCATGTCTCATCTGAGAGCCGCCCGGTTGGGAGCCGCGTGCTCGAGAACTGCCCTTTGGGGATCCAGCCGAAGCGGCACGGCGCTTTCCGGTACCGACACCCTGTGCCTCCTCCTCGGCAATACCGCGGATGAGCGCTTCTTCGGCGGGGGTGAGTTCTTCGTTCAAACTACTTCCCTCCCTAAATAGGTTGCTCCCCGAGCCGCGGCCCGCAGGACTCTTGCGGGTTTCCTCGTCGTCACTTCGAGCCCCGAAGGCGGGCGCGTAGGGCGAACGGCTCCGCATTTTCTCTTGCTGCGCCGCGCTCATGCGGCGGAACCCGCGCTTATAGTCGGTGTTCTTGGAGGCACGCGAAGGCTTGCGTTTCTTCTGTTTATCCCGCTGAGCGGCTTGCCTCTCGATCTCTTCTTTTTCTTCGGCAGTAAGCCCCGATCCGATGGAGGCGGCACCCGCTCGACTCATACGGCCAGCCGCCATAGGGCGCGGCTCGGCACCGCCGGGGGTGAAGGCACGAGCGGGCGCTTCGTCAATGGAGACGGCGGGCAGGGTCGGGTCAACGAGCAGACTGCGGCGCGGCGATTCGCCATCTCCCCCAGAACTGCCATCTTCAAAGTTGCCGGGCACAGCCTGCAGGGGTAGCTCGGGTACGCGGAACTCACCGGCGTAGTCGCCGCCGTTATCGCGGGCGATGCTTTCTTCAACAAAGCCGTGCGCGGCGGGGTGCCAGTCCGGGAACTCCTCAGCGGCTACCGAATCCGTGGTCCTGTTCCGCGCCCACTTTTTGGGTGCAGGCTTTTCGGGCTGCTGCGCTTTCTGTGCAGGCTTTTGGGGAGAGGCTTTTGCGGGCGCGGGCTTCTCCGCTTCTGCGGGTGCCGCTTCGTCCGAGGGTACCCAATATTCTCCTGCGTACTCGGGCTCTGCCGGATACGGAGGTTCGTCCTCATAGGGAGGTTCGTCAGGGTACGGGGGCTCATCCTCATACGGGGGCTCTCCAACAATAGGAGGCGCAACAGCAGGAGGCGCCTCCCAACTGAGGGTAGGCTCCGCCAGGGCGGCGGGCGCCTCAAAATTGAGCGCCTCGAAGCCGCCTACCTCAACCGGAGGGGCGGTAGGTTCAAACGAACCGGTAGCGTCAAAGGAAACAGGCGCAGAGAAAGTCGAGTCCTCGAAGGCAGGGTCATGGAAGGCTGACCCCTGCAGAGCTGAGGAGCCGAAGTGCGGTTCGGTCGCATCCAGCGCCGCAAAACCGGCGTCGCCGTCACGCGCGCTGTTTCGCTCGTGTTCTTTATGGCCGTTCTGTTCCGTCATGCGCTGTTCCATCATGCGCTGCTCCGTCATGTTCAGTTCCTCCTCTCCCCTGTGTTGGGTCGCTTGATGAGTTGGGTCGCTTGATGGCCGGTGCGCCGGGTTATACGGCGCTCCCCCATTGTAACGAGGCGCTGTCTCAGCGCCCGCTCTTACTCCATTTAACGTGCTCCCGTTAACGACAGATTGCCGTGCACCGTGCGGAATGCACAGCACACGGCAATCAGTCGTGGCGTTAGCAAGAAGCTACGCGGGCGGGTTTAGAACTCCTCAGCCAGCTCGTCCAGCGGGTCGTTGCCCTCGGACTCAGCAGCTGCCTGCTCGTCAGCTTCTTCCTCAATGATGCCCAGCTTCACCAGAACCTTGTACTGCAGTTCCTCGGTGAGCTCGGGGTTGTCCTTGAGCAGCTTACGAACGTTCTCGCGGCCCTGGCCCAGCTGCTCACCGTCGTAGGTGAACCATGCGCCGGACTTCTTGACGATGTCGTTCTCCACCGCCAGGTCAAGGATGCCGCCCTCAACGGAGATGCCCTCACCGTAGAGGATGTCGAACTCAGCCTGCTTGAAGGGCGGAGCCATCTTGTTCTTCACGACCTTGGCGCGGGTGCGGTTACCGATCGGGTTAGCGCCGTCCTTGAGGGTCTCAATGCGGCGGATGTCGATACGGACCGAAGCGTAGAACTTCAGCGCCTTACCACCGGTGGTGGTTTCGGGAGAGCCGAAGAAGACACCAATCTTCTCACGCAGCTGGTTGATGAAGATTGCGGTGGTGCCGGTTGCGGAGAGGCGGCCGGTAATCTTACGCAGAGCCTGGCTCATGAGGCGAGCCTGCAGACCCACGTGGGAGTCACCCATATCGCCTTCAATTTCGGCGCGGGGTACCAGCGCGGCAACGGAGTCGACGACCACGATATCAACGGCGCCGGAACCAACCAGCATGTCCATGATTTCCAGTGCCTGCTCGCCGGTGTCGGGCTGAGAGACCAGCAGCTGGTCGATGTCCACGCCCAGCTTTGCCGCGTAGATCGGGTCCAGTGCGTGCTCGGCGTCGATGAACGCTGCCACGCCACCCGCCTTCTGAACGTTCGCTACTGCGTGCAGTGCGACGGTGGTCTTACCGGAGGACTCGGGACCGTAAATCTCGATAACGCGGCCGCGGGGCAGACCGCCAATGCCCAGAGCTGCATCCAGAGCGATAGCGCCGGTGGAGATAACCTCGGTCTTGGTGGTTTCCTTATCACCCAGGCGCATGACTGCGCCCTTGCCGTAGTTCTTGTCGATCTGTGCCATCACGGCTTCAAGTGCCTTGGCGCGACCCTCTTCGGGAACGCGAGCTACGCTCTGAGACTTGGTGTTCTTAGCCACGGTAGTACCTCGTTCTTTGTGTTGTCAGTGGTTGACGGGAGTAATGTTTCTTCGGAATCGGTGGGACTCATGATCGAGACCTTGAAGGTTGTGGCCTACCGGTTCCTTCTGAGACTACTCTAGGGTCACAGCCTGACAGGATAAGGCCATTTTTTAAAATCTGTGGAAAACTTTGAAGATTTTTCCGAAAAATTCCTGATGTGGAAAAGTCTAGCACGAATCGAACAAAATTACGACCCGATTTCGAATGAATCGGATAGGGTTTCGGCATATATTTTCGAAAAACACCGAATTACCCGCTAATTATTCGAAAACACCACCCGCGCGAGCGCTCATACTCGAACAAACGGCAGGGCTCAAACAAACCCGACGCACGCGCCAGAAAACGCCAGACTCACCGATTAGCGCAGCGGCTCCTTATCCGGCCCCAGGCGGCGCTCCTGCGGAATCTCCTGTTCATCGCAGATCGCAAGCCACACATCCTTCGGGTTAACGCCCTGGTCCAGTGCCTCCGCAGCGGTCACATGCCCCAGCGCGCCCAGTACCAAGTCCCGCGCCAGCACCGGCGCATACCCGGCACCGAACTCATACTCCATGCACGCCCAAAATTCGCTCAGCTTCACAAGCACTCCTTCCGTTTCACCACTAGTTCGCTTCATAATTCGTCACATCACCCGAGAACAAACCCAGAACTAGTCCAGAGTAAACCCGAGAATAGACCCGAGAATAAGCGATGCCGCACACCCACCTTACGGGGATGCACGGCATCGCTTCACGTTTAGTGCGGCATGTGCCGCCTCGCATTACTTCGAGAGAATGTAGTAATCGCTCTTGTACTGCTCAGACATTTCAGCCGGAACAGTATCCGGAATCTGAACGCCCTCGAGAACCGCCATACGGTCGGCAACCTCACGCAACATCTGGGACATCGGAATGTCCAGAGCCTGGCAAATCCACGCCAGCAGTTCGGAGGAAGCTTCCTTCTGACCGCGCTCAACTTCGCTCAGGTAACCGAGGGAAACACGGGCACGCTGGGAAACCTCACGCAGGGTGCGACCCTGACGCTGGCGAACATCGCGAAGAACCTCACCGATTGCCTGTCGCAGGGGAACAACCTTAGCTTCCTCAACGACCGGGGCGACCTGGCGGGGGGTCTCCTCGATTTCCTTCCACTTAGTAATGCCATTAATCGATACGCGCTGCTTAGCCATGAGCTTCTATATCACTTTCCTGAGTAGGTATTCCCGACCTGCGGGACTGTACAGAGTTAAGCCTAACTGATTTTTGAGGCGCGAGCTAGGAGCCTCGCCATTTTCATCCTCTTCTTACGGCTTGTATCTATTCAAACAGGCGAACCTATGCCTTTATTCCTGCGGAGCTGAAAGAACCCTGTGAATATATTTGAACCGTAAAACTTTTTCTCAGCAGGTACCGCACAGCCCTGCACGCTACGCCAGCTCGTTCTCCAGCACACCACCGGCACCGCCGCGCACCGCACGCGCCAGCAGGGCAATCGCATCCGCGCTCGCCGCCGCACGAATCTGCGCACGATCCCCCGAATAGTGGCGCTCAAACACCTCGGTGCCGCCCGGTAAACGCACTCCGATATAGACCGTGCCCACCGGCTGCCCATCCGCAGGATCAGGACCGGCAACACCCGTAGTCGACACCGCATAATCGGCACCGCACACACGCGCCGCACCGACCGCCATCTGCACCGCCACCGCAGGATGCACCGCACCCTCACGCGCCAGCAGCTGAGCATCCACTCCCAACACCTGCGCCTTCACCTCGTAGGCATAGGAAATCACGCCGCCACGGTAATACGCGGATGCGCCCGGCACCGTACAAATCGCGCCGCCCACATCCCCGCCGGTCAGCGACTCAGCCGTCGCCACCTGCACCGGCCCCTCCTGGGAGGCACGCAACCGCACCGCATCACGCAGTAGCAGCGCCGCCGCCTCCGGGGTGCCGGAGAAAACCTCAGCGGAGGAAAGCTCAAGGGACAGAGCGTCTTCAAGTACGAGGGGAACCATCATTCTCTCCTTTCAGCGGCGCACCGCCGCCCAAAACCTCACGCGGCACGCAACGCACCGCAGGTACAGCGAAGGGGAGCAGCACACGCCACTCCCCTCGCCTCTAGTTACCGCCGCCCTGGGAGGCCTGAGCCTGCAACCAGTTACGACGCAAAATATACGCATCACGCACATACACCAGGCCGGTCCACACGGTAATCGCGGTGACCGCGCCCATCAGAACCCAACCCGGAATCAGCCAACCGATACCCAGCTGACCCAGCGGCAGAAGCATCAGCACCAGCGCCACCGTCTGCAGCACAGTCTTAATCTTGCCGCCCTTACTAGCGGCCATCACACCGTACTTAATAACGAACAGACGCATGATCGTAATGCCCCACTCGCGCAACAGAATCACAATCGTGACCCACCACCACAGCTCACCCAGCGCCGACAGCACAATGAACGCCGCGCCAGTGAGGAACTTATCGGCAATCGGGTCAGCAATCTTACCGAAGCTCGTAATCAAGTTACGCGAGCGCGCCAGGTAGCCGTCCGCCCAGTCCGTGAGCATGGCAAGAATGAAAATAATCCACGCGAGCCAGCGGTGCGTCGGATCAGCGGCACCAAAGGTACCGCCCGCGACTAGGGCAACGATGAAGAAAGGAACCGCAATAATACGCAGAACCGTCAACACATTCGGCACGTTCCAGTTCGAAGGCTTCGCTGTGCTGACCGCACCGGCGGGTGCGGAATTGCGAGCTTCACTCATATCGGCTCCTTACGGGTAGATGGCTTTCGACGGTGAGAGACCGCATACGCACCGACACCTAATCGTATCGGGGGTACGCAAACACCCCGTACCGTCCATTATACGTGTGCCGTAGCAGACATCACGGGGACGATACGGGGTGTATGTCGCGAGTTCACCCAGCCGAGTGGACTCAGCCGAATGGATAGGGCGCTGAAAGGCTAACGGCCGGTCAGCTGCCAGGCGTCCTCCGAGCCATCATCATCGGGCTCATCGAAATAGTCGGTGACCGCCTCGCCCGGGTCCACCGCGTTCGCGTACGGGTCGGCAGCCGGAGGCTCCTCACCGCGAATACGCGCCAGGGTCGCCTGCAGGTCATCCGGGCGGATGAGCACCTCACGTGCCTTCGAGCCCTCCGAGGGGCCCACCACGCCCTGCGACTCCAGCAGGTCCATGATGCGGCCAGCCTTCGCGAAGCCCATGCGCAGCTTACGTTGCAACATCGAGGTCGAACCGAACTGGGTCGTAATCACAATCTCCGCCGCCTGTAGCAGATCATCGAGGTCATCGCCGATTTCCTCATCAATCTGCTTCTTCGCGGCAGAGACCATCACGTCCTCACGGTAGATGGTCGGCGCCTGCTTCTTCACGTGCTCAACCACGGCGTGAATCTCAGATTCAGACACCCACGCACCCTGAACACGCATCGGCTTCGAGGCACCCATCGGCAGGAAGAGCGCGTCACCCTGACCGATCAGCTTCTCAGCGCCGGGCTGATCCAGCACCACGCGAGAGTCAGTGACCGAGGAGGTCGCAAACGCCATACGAGACGGAACGTTCGCCTTAATCAGACCGGTCACCACATCCACCGACGGACGCTGGGTCGCCAGCACCAGGTGAATACCCGCCGCACGCGCCAGCTGCGTAATACGAACAATCGCCTCTTCCACGTCACGCGGAGCGACCATCATCAGGTCGGCGAGCTCGTCAACAATCACCAGCAGGTACGGGTACTCGTGCACCGTGCGCTTGCTACCGGGATCGGGCTGAACCTTACCCTCACGCACCGCCTTGTTGAAATCGTCCACGTGCTTGTAGCCGTAGTGGGCGAGGTCGTCGTAACGGGCGTCCATCTCACGAACTACCCACTGAAGAGCCTCAGCAGCCTTCTTCGGGTTCGTAATGATGGGCGTAATCAGGTGCGGAATACCCTCATAGGCGGTCAGCTCCACACGCTTCGGGTCAACCATCACCAGGCGCACCTGGTCGGGAGTTGCACGCATCAGAATCGAGGTGATCATCGAGTTCACGAACGAAGACTTACCGGCACCGGTCGCACCAGCGACCAGCATATGCGGCATCTTCGCGAGGTTCGCCAGCACGAAGCCGCCTTCAACGTCCTTACCCACACCCATGACCATCGGGTGCTGGTTCGCGTGAGCCTGCGGGGAACGCAGCACATCACCCAGGGCAACGGTCTCACGGTCCGTATTCGGAATCTCAATACCGATTGCGGACTTACCCGGAATCGGGGACAGAATACGAACATCCGGGCTCGCCACAGCGTACGCAATGTTCTTGCTCAGCGCCGTCACACGCTCCACCTTCGTGGCGGGACCCAGCTCAATCTCGTAACGGGTCACGGTCGGGCCACGCGAGAAGCCGGTGACCTGCGCATCCACCTTGAACTGCTCCAGCACGTTCGTCAGAGCCTCAACCACGTGCTCGTTGACCTCGGAGGATTCCTTAGCGGGCGGGCCAGAAACCAGCATCTCCTCAGAAGGCAGCACGTACGCGCCGCGGGAGGACTGCACAACCTGTTCGCCGCGCGCCTGCTCGGTGGTTGCCACCTGAGTATTGTTCTGCAGCGGGCGGGATGCGCCAGCCTCGGGCACTCGCGAAGCCGCGGGAGCCGCGTTCTTCGAGTGCGCGCCGGGCGAGTGCATGCGGGTCGGAATCGGCGGCTGCGCCGCGGGTGCGGCAGGAGCCTGGGACGCGGAAGCCGAGGTAGCAGACTGTGCAAGGTTCACCACCTGGTGCGGTTTCGTCTGCGGTGCAGCTTCCTCAGAAGCACCGAAGCCGTCATATGCCTCAACGTCAAAGAGAGGCTCCTCGCCAGGAATACGGTTCACGCGGCCGTTCGCCACGGCGGCGCGCTGCACCTGATCCAGGCGGGCTGCGGGCGCATCCGACGCCTCAACGTCAAAGAGGTCAGGGCTGCTCGAATACGCGCTGTTCTGCGCAGAAGCCCCCTGGGCGGACGTACCCTGCGCAGCCGGTGCCTGGTTGAGGCGACCGGGCAGACGAGACAGGCGGTTCGGCTTAGCCGCCGGGCGCGTCTGCTGAGCGGATCCCTGCGCAGAATCCTGTGCAGAGTCCGCCGGCTGTACGGGCATCTGCGTGGTCTCCGGGTGAGTCTCATCCACCACGGCGCTCACGAATGCCTCATCACCGGCGTACTCGTCCAGGGAAGAATCGGTCGACGCAGCGGGAGCAATGCCCAACCAACCGCGCAGACGAGCGAACAGGCCACCAGACTTCTGAGTCGTACGTGCCGGCTTCTCGTCCTCGTACAGGTAGCTGCGGTCGTGCTCCTCAGCGTTCAGGTCCACGGTCTGAGTCGCATCCGAAGGGCTATCCTTCGCGGAGGTTCGAGTCGTGCCGTTCGGCTTCTCACCCAGAGCCAGACCGACCAGGTGCAGGGTACGCGGCACCACCTGACGAATCGGAGTGTTCGTCAGAACCATCAGACCAGCAATACCCAGTAGCAGGTGAATCAGAATCTCAACGAACGCAATACCGCCGCTCACACGCACAATGGGAGTGCCCAGCAGCACGCCAGCCACGCCACCACCAGCCCAGACGGCGTCAAAACCATCCGCGAAGGTGGGGTGCCCCGCATGGCGAGCAAAGAACAGGGAGGTCGCCACCAGGATGATGAAGGAGCCCACCGCTACGCGGTTATTACGTTTAATCAGGTCAGGTCCACGGAAAACGCACCACGCCATGATGAGGCAGAACACCGGAATCAGCAGGGCGCCCTGACCGAAAATACCGCCCAGCATCGTGTGCCAGGCGTCCAGGGGCGCACGCAACAAACCGAGGGAGGTGTGGGCACGCCAGTTGTACCACTCCACTCCGGCGCTAATCAGGCCGAACAGCAGGATGGTGAGCGCGCCGCCGTCACGGCGGTCTTCGGGCGCAAGGTCGGTGCGCACCGCGCCGATGGAGCGGAAGAGCCCACCGATAGCGTGAGCGATGCTCAGCCAGACGGAGGAGATAGCGCCCGCTACAGGGTTCGCCGCGTTGGCACCGCGCTGGGCACCGCCTCGGGAGGTGGTGCGCTTGCGGGTGGTCTTCTTAGTGTTTGCTTTAGTAGAGGTCGTGTTACGACCCTTCGTGGTCCGTGGAGCCATACCTTTTAGGGTATCAACCTTCCCGTTAATGTATCGATTCTTTCGTTATCAGTGAGCTAAAAAGTGTGCCCCGCCCTGTCTCTGTGAGGGCATTGATAGGGCGCTGATGAGGCGCTTCTCCCCTACCGCATTCGCTTTCACGTAGCTTTCCGCCCGTACATTCTGCAGATACACAGCAGGCGGGGCCGACACAACGGATCGACCCCGCCTTTTCGCTATGACAGGCGACTAGCCTCGCGCAGAGTATTAGTTCTTCGCGGCCTTTGAGGAGTTCTCAACAACCACGGGAACAATCATGGGCTTGCGGCGCAGACGGCGAGAAATCCAGGCACCGATGGTGCGGCGCACAATCTGCTGCAGCTGCTGCACGGTGTGCACCTTCTCGGGTGCGCGGTGCAGAGCATCCTCCAGAGCGGCGGTAATCTTCGGAACAATCTCGTCGAATACCGCGTCGTCCTCAGCGATACCGCGAGCGTGAATATCCGGGCCGGTCACCACGCGCTTGGTGGCGCGATCCACCACGGTCACGATGGACACGAAGCCCTCTTCACCCAGGATGCGGCGGTCCTTCAGGTCGCTCTCGGTGACCTCACCGACAGAGCGGCCGTCAACGTACAGGTACTCGCAGGGAACCTCGCCCACCACGGACGCCACGCCATCGCGCAGGTCCACAACGGTGCCGGACTCGCAGAGCAGCACGTTCTTCTTCGGAACGCCGGTCTCCATCGCCAGGTCACCGCTAGCAATCAGGTGGCGAACCTCGCCGTGAACCGGCATAACATTCTTCGGCTTGAGGATGTTGTAGCAGTACAGCAGCTCACCCGCGGCAGCGTGACCGGAAACGTGGACCTTCGCGTTGCCCTTGTGCACCACGTTAGCGCCCAGCTTCATGAGGGCGTTGATGATGCGGAAGACGCTGGTCTCGTTACCGGGAATCAGCGAGGAGGCGAGCACCACGGTGTCGCCGGGCTCAATCTGAATCTTGTGGTCACCGTTCGCCATGCGCGACAGTGCCGCCATCGGCTCGCCCTGCGAACCGGTGCACATCATCACGATCTGGTCGGGGCGGTAGTCGTCAACCTTCTTCAGGTCCACCAGCACGTTGGCGGGAACCTTCAGGTAGCCCAGCTTCTCAGCGATGGTCATGTTGCGGACCATGGAGCGGCCCACGAGCACGACCTTGCGGCCACGCTCAGCGGCTGCGTCCAGAACCTGCTGCACACGGTGAACGTGCGAGGAGAAGGACGCCACAATGATGCGGCCGCTCGCGTCACGGAATACGTTCGACAGCACCGGACCGATGTGCTTCTCGGTCGGGGTGAAGCCGGGAACCTCAGCGTTGGTGGAGTCCGGCAGGAACAGGTCCACGCCCTCCTCGCCCAGGCGAGCGAAGTGGCGCAGGTCGGTGATGCGGCCATCCAGCGGCAGCTGGTCCATCTTGAAGTCACCGGTGTGCAGAACCTTGCCAGCCTTGGTACGGATGTAAACAGCCAGTGCGTCCGGAATCGAGTGGTTCACAGCAACGAACTCGCACTCGAACGGGCCGAAACGCTCCACCTGGTGTTCCTTCACCGCGAGGGTGTAGGGCTTGATGCGGTGCTCAGCCAGCTTAGCCTCAACCAGTGCCAGGGTCAGCTCGGAGCCGACCAGGGGGATGTCGGGGCGGCGGCGCAGCAGATAAGGAACCGCGCCGATGTGGTCCTCGTGGCCGTGGGTCAGCACCATGGCAACCACGTCGTCCAGACGGTCGACAATGTAGCTGAAGTCCGGCAGGATCAGGTCCACGCCGGGCTGGGACTCTTCGGGGAAGAGCACGCCGCAGTCAACAATCAGCAGCTTGCCGTTGATTTCGTACACGGTCATGTTACGACCGACTTCGCCCAGGCCGCCCAGGGGCACCACGCGCAGGGTGTCCTTCTTCAGGCGGGGCGGGAGGGGAAGATTCGCTTCAAAGACGCTCATCGTGTGTCTCCTCTTTCTTCTATGTTTTCTTGTGATGTCTGTGATTCGTAGACGACGCTTCGTACCGCAAGCGCTCCCGCCGGTTCGGCTCTCATGTGCCGAGGCGGAGGTGCTGCCGGTGCGTCCAAATCACCGAAAGTATTTAAAAGTATTGGGGGCGTACTGCGCGGGTGCCTCTGCCTAAGTTACGTCCCTGTCTGAGTGGGGGCCGAATCATTGGGCGGTAAACCGTGGCAATACGCCAGAGCGGACCCCTCACCCATTGCTAGGTGTGGAGTCCGCATCCGTTGACTACATCATGCGCCCCAAAAGCGGGGTGTGACGGTAGCCTAAGTCCTCTATATATACGCGCTCTGCACGATAAGTTGTGCAGGTTCTGCGTTAAAGTTTAGGCGTTCTTCAGGGTGTGAGCGATACTCGAGGAGAGCAAGTCAGCTCGCATAGCCTGGGCAACCTCCGGTTCGGAGAGTACGTGCGGCAAGCGAACGACGGGCTCATCCAGCACACCCTGCCAGGAAAGGATTTCCTTGGCGGCAACGCAACCGGGGGCGCGGCCCATGGTTGCTCGGACAATCGGAGTCAGTTCCAGGTGAAGACGCTGCGCCTCCACCAGGTCCTGTGCAACGACAGCATCAATCAGGGCACGGAAGAGTGCAGGTGCCACGTGTGCGGTCACCGAAACGAGGCCGACGGCACCCATTGCCATCCAGGGAAGGGTCAGTCCGTCATCGCCGCTGTAGTAGTGCAGGTCGGTGGTTGCCATGACCTCGGTTGCGGCACCGAAGTCTGCCTTGGCGTCTTTCACCGCTACAATACTATCAATTTCTGCAAGGCGACGGTAGGTTTCGGGTGCGATGGGGATGCCCGCACGACCCGGAATATCGTACAGCATGACGGGGGTCTCAGTTGCTTGAGCAACGGTCGCAAAATGGGCGTAGACACCCGGCTGAGTCGGCTTGTTGTAGTAGGGGGTCACGACCAGCAGGCCGTCCACACCGATCTTTTCGGCGCGATGCGCCAGCTCAATAGTGTGCGCGGTGTCATTCGAACCAACACCGGCAATAATCTTCGCGCGAGAGCCGACGGTGTCCTTCACAATCTGGAAGACGCGCTCGTTCTCGTCATCGGTCATGGTGGAGTATTCACCGGTGGTACCGCAGACCACCAGGCCGTCGTGGCCGTTCTCCACAAGGTAGTTCGCCAGGTCTGCAACCTGCTTTTCATCAACGGAGCCGTCCTTCGCGAAGGGGGTCACCATTGCGGTCAGGAGGCGACCGAAGACAGGTTCAACAAAAGTACCGGGGTTCGAAAGGTTCTCAGACATATGTCCAGAGTACGCCCGAAATGCAGATTTTTCCGTTAGAACGCATAAGTTTTCATGCGTGTTCTACTATTCGGACTCTTTCAAACCCGCGGTACTTCCACGAGAGCCTATGAAACCGGGCACATAGCCTCGGCGTTATCAGTCTCATACCGAAAATAAATGTGGCATTGACTAGGGATCACAAGGTCAGAGCCTAACGCATGCCCTTCGCCTGACCACCCGAACGCAACGCCCACGCGTTACGCATCGCCGCACGAGCACGCTTACGCTCGCCACCCGCATCATACATGCACGCCAGGTTGAACCACGCCTTCCAGCTATTCGGCTCCTGCTCCACTGCCGCCGCGAAG
>NZ_KV830307.1:46929-74964 GCF_001836735.1 Rothia sp. HMSC061D12
TGCTCCACTGCCGCCGCGAAGCTCTCAAACTCCACCGCCGCAGCCTCACGGTCCACACGACCCGCCGGGGTGCGCGGCAGGGTATCCTCCGCCAGCTCACCCGAAGCAGCCAGCTCCTGAGCCATACGCTGAATACGAGCGCCGAAAAGCACCTCACGCACCAGCGCCCACGCACCCAGAATCGGCAGCAGAATCATACCCGCACCAAGAACAATGCCAGCCACAGAACCGGACGTCAGCATCACGAAGCCCTGCTGCGCAATATGCACCAGGTACAGGGTCAGTAGCGCGCAGGTCAGCGCCGCGAAAGTCTTACCCCAGCCGCCTGCATCCACCGTCACGAAGACAGCGCTAAAAATCAGCACACCCAAAATAGAGGCACGCGCTGCCAGAGGTAGCGGCAGAATCAGTACGGTCAGCACCATCAGCACGCAGGCGCAGACAGTCCACAGACGCAGTGAAGTCCACCAGGGGCTACGAGCCTCGGAAGATACCTGCGAGGCGTCGGGTGAAGTCTGTTCAGACATAACGCTCCCCTACGACAAATCCATGTAGGCGTCCAAGCCCACGCTCAAACCCGGATGCGCCGCCACCTCACGCACACCCAACAGCACGCCGGGCATAAAGGAGGTACGGTCAAAGGAATCATGACGAATCACGAGCTGCTGACCGGGGTCACCCAGCAGAATCTCCTGATGCGCCACCATGCCGCGCAGACGCACCGCATGTACGTGAATATCGTCGATTACGGCACCACGCGAACCCAAAGGATCGGAGGTGGTGGCATCCGGGCTTGCACCCACGCCAGCCTCCGCGCGGGCGGCAGCCACCTTACGGGCGGTGTGCACAGCGGTACCGGAGGGGGCGTCCACCTTATTTGGGTGGTGAATCTCGATAATCTCTACAGACTCGAAGTAGCGTGCCGCCTTCGCCGCGAACTCGGTGGCGAGAATCGAACCAATCGCAAAGTTCGGGGCGATGAGCACACCCACCTCGGGGTGCTCAGCCAGCAGTTCGCGCAGGGAGTTCAGACGCTCGGGGGTCCAACCGGTCGTACCGACCACCGCGTGCATACCGTGCTCCACCGCGAAACGCACATTCGCCTCGCTGGAATCGGGAACGGTCAGGTCAATAACAATCTCTGCACCAGCATCGACCAGCTCCTGCAGGTCGTCGCCGCGGCCCAGTGCCGCCACCAGGTCCATGTCTGCGGAGGTGTTGACGGCGCGCACCGCCTCAGAACCCATACGGCCCGCGGCACCGAGTACCGCTACCTTCCAGATTTTTTCGTTACCCTCGCGGGCCATCTTCTCTCCTCCGTAACTTATGAGCACCCCGACGATGGGGCAGACGCTGTGACGTACAGCCTCTATTATCCCCGTGTGAGCGCGGTGCACGCCATCGCACACGCTGGGTGAGATGCCCTGCGGAACCTCAGCGGCATAAAAAGCGAAGTAATCTAACCGTCATACAAGCCGTTTAATACGTTATCTAAAGTTAGCAACCATATAATTAGGAAGTATTTCTATAATTTCCATCCTACGGAGTGCTTTGACAGTATGAAGTCCCTCTTTACCTCCTCCGTGCGTCCAGATGAGGCTAACCGGCGTTATATTCTGCCGGGTCTGGACGGTCTGCGAGCAATCGCTGTGCTCCTCGTGATGGTGTACCATTTCTGGCCCACCGTACTACCCGGCGGCATGATCGGCGTGGATATTTTCTTCGTCATCTCCGGTTTCCTGATTACCTCCCTGCTTCTGCGTGAAGGTGCTCTCACCGGCAAAATTGCCCTGGGCAACTTCTGGATTCGCCGTGCCCGCCGACTACTTCCCGCCATTACCCTGCTGATTCTGGTCATGGGACCGGTCAGCCTGCTCATTGGCGGCGATATTCAGGTGAACCTCGGCCGACAGCTCGCCGGTGCGGCGACCTTCTCGTCCAACTGGATTTCCATTTTTGCCGGTAATGACTACTTCGCGCAGACCTCCCCGGAGCTCTTCACAAACTTCTGGTCCCTGGCAGTGGAAGAACAGTTCTACGTGGTGTGGCCGCTGCTCATTGTTGGCGCCGGCGTGCTGTTGCGCCGTTCGTGGCGTCGCTTCAGCGTGGTTATGGTGCTGGGCATTATTGCGTCACTGAGCGTTGCTACCGCTCTTCTGATGTCCGGCGCACCCATCAGCCGCGTCTACTACGGCACCGACACTCACCTCTACGGTCTGCTGCTCGGCGCCCTGCTGGCGTTCGCGCGCCCCTGGTCGCTGTACCCGCCGCTGCAGCAGTCCGTGCTGTACCGCGTGGCTCAGCCCTTCGGTCTGGTCGCATTCGCCCGCGTCATGATCAGCTGGATCTCACTGTTCGCACTGATTCCCTACGCGATCCTGGTTCCCGAGTCGGCACCCGGCGCGATTCCCTGGGGTCTGTTCGGTGCCTCTCTGCTGGCGCTGGGCGTGATTCAGGGTATGCTCCCCGATATGCTCGCTGGTGCCTCCGAGATGCTGCGCCGCCTGCTGAACTTCGCTCCCCTGCGCTGGGTGGGCGAACGTTCCTATGGCCTGTACCTGTGGCACTGGCCGCTTGCCGTGGTCATGCACTACCTGCTGGGTGCGGACCGTTCCCCGCTGGTGAACGTGGGTGTTCTGGTGGCGACCTTCGCCATTGCGGAGATGTCGTACCGCTGGGTTGAGACCCCGATCCGCCGCTACGGTTTCCGCGGTAGCGCTAACCGTGCGGTGGCGGCTTTCCAGTCCTCTCGCACCAAGTTCCTGCCGGTTTCGGTGGCTCTTGCCGCTGTTGTGGCGGCTGCTTCGACCGGTCTGGCGGTACACACCGCTCCGGCGATGACCACCGCCCAGCAGTCCGTTGAGGACGGCAAGCGTGCCGCCGCTGAGCGTCTGAAGGCACGCCAGGAGGCGCAGGCTGCGAGCGCATCTGCAAGCCCGAGCGCTGCGGGCAAGGACGCGAAGGCTTCGGCAAGCCCCTCGGCTTCTAAGGCTGCTACAGGTTCGGTGGATTCTTCGAAGGTGACCATTGTGGGTGACTCCATCGTGGTGGCGGTTTCCCCCGAGCTGTACGACAAGATGCCCGAAGCATCCATCGATGCGGCGGAGGCACGCACCATCGCCAAGGCTCTGCCGATTATTAAGTCCATGGGCGCCAACGGCCAGATCCGTAAGACCTTCGTGCTGTCGGTGACCGCGAACTCGACCATTCTGGACGGTCAGCTCGACGAGGTTCTGGCGGCTATGCCCGCCGATTCTAAGCTGGTGCTGGTCACCGGTTACGGCCCGCGCAACCTGACCTGGATTGACTACTCGAACGGTAAGATTCGCGAGTTTGCGGCGCAGCATTCTGATCGCGTGATCATTGCGGATTGGAACTCTACGATCCGCCAGGCTCTGCAGACTCAGAGCGGTCTGCTCTCCTCCGACGGTGTTCACCCGGAGGCCGCCGGTCAGGAGCTCTACGCACAGGTTCTGATGGAAGCTATTGCCAAGGCGCAGAAATAATAACGCGCAGAAGTAACGCGCTGGGGTAGCTCTCAGCAGTAGCTTTTCGGGTTCTGCCGCCTCATGCTGAGCGTCAAGAGCATCAGCGGCAGACAGCCCGTAAGCGCTGCTTCAGACAAAGAAAATGCCCGTTCCCTCCCCCTCATAAGGGGTGTGGGAACGGGCATTCTATGCCTTATCAGCGTTGTGCGTTAGGAATGTTCAGGGGTTAGCGCACGATGGTGGTAATCATCTGCTGCTCACCCAGGTACGCCGCCAAATCGCGAACCTCCTCCAGGGAGACCGCGCGAATCTTCTCCAGCAGTTCGTCGGTGCTGGTGAACAGACCGGAATCCAGTTCAGCGCGACCCAGGCGGGACATGCGCGAACCCGAATCCTCGCTACCGAGCACGGTGGAACCCGCCAGCTGGCCGCGAACCTTCGTCAGCTCCTCCTCGGTAATACCGGCGGTGGCGAGCTTATCGAACTCGTAGCCCATGACCTCGCGCACCTGCTCGGTCTTAGCGGGCAGGCAGCCCGCATACATGCCGAAGTAGCCTGCATCCGAGTACGCACCGGAGAACGCGAACGTGCTGTAGGCCAGGCCACGCTTCTCACGAATCTCCTGGAACAGGCGCGAAGACATGCCCGCACCGAATGCACTGGTCAGCACGCTCATCGCGTAGCGGCGGTCGTCACCGGCGATAATGCTCGGGCAACCCATCACAATGTTGGTCTGTTCGAAGCCCTTCTCCACCTCACGCAGCTCGCTCAGCGGAAGAATGCCGCTGTCGGTGCGTACACGACGCGGTGCCGGTGCCACGCCCTCCTGCAGGTTCCAGCCGTAGCGGGTCAGCGCCTCCAGCACGAGGCGGACCATGGTGCTGTGCTCCAGCGAACCTGCGGCAGAAATGACCAGGCGGTCCGGGGTGTAGTAGCGCTTGTAGTGCTCCCACACGGCGTCACGCGGCACCTCGGTAATCTCCTGCGGGGTACCGCCGATGGGGCGGCCCAGCGGGTTCTCACCCATGAGCTGCTCCACAAAGTTTTCGAAAGCAACGTCGGTCGGGTCGTCCTGGTCCATGGCGATCTCTTCGAGGATCACGCCGCGTTCCTGCTCAAGGTGAGCCGGGTCCAGCAGGGCGTTGGTAACCATGTCGGTGATGACGTCCACCGCCATGGGTGCGTCATCGTCGAGCACGCGCGCGTAGTAGCAGGTGTGCTCCTTAGCGGTCAGCGCGTTGGATTCGCCGCCTACCGCGTCGAAGGAGGATGCGATGTCCAGGGCGGTGCGGGTGCCGGTGCCTTTGAACAGCAGGTGCTCCAGGAAGTGGGTGGAGCCGAGCATGCCGGGGGCTTCGTCGCGCGAGCCGACTCCCACCCAGAATCCGATGGATACGCCGCGGGTACCGGGCATTTTTTCGGTAATCACGCGTACGCCACCAGGCAGGATGGAGCGGCGCACCTCGTTACCGCCTACACCCTCGTAGATGAGGCGGCCGTGCTCGTAGTTGAGCTCTTCGGCGATGGCCTCAAGCTCGACGGGCAGGGAAATAGACATAGAGAGAAGAACCTTTCAACAGGTACGTCTGAAGGTAAGCATTCCCGCCCCACTACCTGTAGGCAGTCCCACAGTTGGTGGGGCGGGTGAGCATCAAAAGATGCAGGGCAAGCACAGCGAAGGGGCGCCCGGCACACCCGGCGGGGAGTGAACCGCACCGGGTGCGCCGAACGCCCCTCATCACTTAGCGGGGGTTACGACTACTCGTCGTCGCCACCCTCAACGACCGGTGCCAGCGAGAGCTTGCCGCGGTCATCAATCTTGGTGATCTCCACCTGGACCTTCTGGCCCACGGAGACAACGTCCTCAGCGTCAACAACGCGCTTGCCGCCGTTGAGCTTACGCATCTCGGAGATGTGCAGCAGGCCGTCCTTACCGGGGGTCAGGGAGATGAACGCACCGAAGTCGGTCACCTTCACCACGGTACCCAGGTAGCGTTCGCCCACCTCGGGAACCTGCGGGTTAGCGATAGCGTTCACTGCCGCACGGGCAGCCTCGGCGGAGGGGCCGTCAGCTGCGCCGATGTACACGGTGCCGTCGTCCTCAATGGAGATGTCTGCGCCGGTGTCTTCCTGGATCTGGTTAATCATCTTACCCTTGGGGCCGATGACCTCACCGATCTTGGCAACCGGAATCTTCACGGAAATAATGCGCGGTGCGAACTCGCTCATCTCATCCGGTGCGTCAATCGCGCTGACGAGCACCTCGAGGATGTGCAGGCGAGCCTCACGTGCCTGGGTCAGTGCGCCAGCGAGCACGGATGCGGGGATACCGTCGAGCTTGGTGTCCAGCTGGATAGCGGTCACGAACTCAGAGGTACCTGCAACCTTGAAGTCCATATCGCCCAGTGCGTCTTCCGCGCCGAGGATGTCGGTCAGGGCTGCGTAGCGGGTCTCGCCGTCAACCTCGTCAGAGACCAGGCCCATTGCGATACCTGCAACGGGTGCGCGCAGCGGCACACCGGCGTTCAGCAGGGACAGGGTCGATGCGCAGACCGAACCCATGGAGGTCGAGCCGTTGGAGCCCAGAGCCTCAGAGACCTGACGGATTGCGTAGGGGAACTCTTCGCGGGAGGGCAGCACCGGGGTGATTGCGCGTTCTGCGAGTGCACCGTGGCCGATTTCGCGGCGCTTGGGCGAACCCACGCGGCCGGTCTCACCGGTGGAGTACGGCGGGAAGTTGTAGTGGTGGATGTAGCGCTTGGACTTGACCGGGTGCAGGGAGTCCAGCTGCTGCTCCATCTTGAGCATGTTCAGGGTGGTGATACCCATGATCTGGGTTTCGCCGCGCTCGAAGAGAGCGGAACCGTGAACGCGGGGCAGGATTTCAACCTCAGCGGTGAGCTGGCGGATGTCGGTCAGGCCGCGGCCGTCGATACGGACCTGCTCGGTGAGGATGCGCTGGCGAACCACGTGCTTGGTCAGGGCAGCAAATGCTACGGAGACCTCGTTGGAGCGCTCTTCGAATTCCTTACCTTCGCCGGTGAGAGCTTCCATGAGCTCTTCCTGCAGCTCGGCTGCTGCTGCTTCGCGTTCCTGCTTGCCAGCGATGGAGTACACCTCTGCCAGGCGGTCTGCTGCGAATGCTTCAACTGCTGCGTCGACGTCTTCGCCGTGGCCGCCGAAGAAGGGCAGTTCCAGGGCGGGCTTGCCTGCGCGAGCCACCAGGTCAGCCTGCGCCTTGCACAGTGCTGCGATGAAGGGCTTAGCTGCTTCCAGGCCCTCTGCGACGATCTCTTCGGTGGGAGCGGTCTGGCCGTCTTCCTTAATGAGCTTCCAGGAGTTGTCGGTTGCTTCTGCCTCAACCATCATGATGGCGACGTCTTCGGTACCGTCAGCCTTGGTGACGATACGACCTGCAACAGCCATGTCGAACACAGCGTTTTCCAACTGGGAGTACTTGGGGAAGCAGACCCACTGGCCGTCAATCAGTGCCATGCGCACGCCACCGATGGGGCCGTTGAACGGCGCACCGGACAGGGAGGTCGATGCGGATGCAGCGTTGATTGCGAAGGTGTTGTAGATTTCGTCCGGCTCGTAGGTCAGGACGGTCACAACGACCTGAACCTCGTTGCGGATGCCCTTGGTGAAGGCGGGGCGCAGCGGGCGGTCAATCAGGCGTGCAGCCAGGATTGCTTCGGTGCTGGGGCGGCCTTCGCGGCGGAAGTACGATGCGGGGATCTTGCCGCCTGCGTACATGCGCTCTTCCACGTCCACGGTCAGCGGGAAGAAGTCGAAGCCCTCACGGGGAGACTTGCCGATTGCGGTTGCGGAGAGCAGGGTGGTCTCGTCATCGATGGTGACGAGGACGGAGCCAGCAGCCTGCTTTGCGAGGCGGCCGGTTTCAAAGCGCACGTGGCGCTTACCGTGAATGCCGTTGTCGATTTCGACTTCAGCAAACTTGATTTCGGGACCTTCCACGGTTCCTTCTTTCTTCTTGGCAGGCCGTACGGCGCACGAGTCGGCCTTCGATAGGAAACCACGGCACCTCTCCCCCGCCTTTTCGTGTGCTCGACGTGTGTCGGCACGGTTGTGGGAGTGGTGTTATTCCGTAATTCGCTACCGAGGACCGCGGCGTGTGTGCCAGTACGGCCTTCTGTTCTTTCTTTCAGGTGGGGCGGTGTCTTCTACCGATTTCTCGCTGTGAATCTCGCTTTAGAATCTAGCGTTGGAATCTAGCGAGCGGAAGATGCGCCCCTCAACGCGGCAGTACGGACGCGCTGGCGCTACCCGCCTCCGTGTTGGAGGGTTGGTAGTGCTGACAGCACGTCCGCACACACCGCCTAAAGGCGATTAATCACCACAAAAGCGTCAAGACGCTCCTGTTTTATCGGCGCAGACCCAGGCGCTCGATCAGCGAACGGTAACGCTCGATGTCGACGCTCTTCAGGTAGCCGAGCATGTTGCGGCGACGACCAACGAGGATCATCAGGCCACGACGGGAGTGGTGATCGTGCTTGTGGAACTTCAGGTGCTCGGTCAGGTCGGCGATACGACGAGACAGAACTGCAATCTGAACCTCGGGCGAACCGGTGTCGCCCTCGTGGGTTGCGTATTCCTTGATGATTGCCTGCTTGACAGCGGGATCCAGTGCCACTTTTAACTCCTAGAGTTAGTACCGCATACGTCCCGTACGGACGGTTGCCGCCGGGTGGTGGGCTTACGCCCTGTAATACACGTCGTCTACTGCGGACTGCAGACGCGTTCTTCCCATTCTACGCTACAGGGGCGCTTTCGTGGAAGGGTGAGCAGAAGCCCGGCGACAGGTAGCTCATCACACTACCGGTCGCCGGGCTTCACAGCCGAGTTTCACAGCTGGTTTCTCATACCGGGCTCTACGTTTATTCGGTGGGCTCTACGTTTATTCAGTGCTTATGCTTCACTGCGAGCGCGGACCACCACGAGGCGGTAGTAGACCAGCAGGAACAGGCACCAGATTGCGCCCATCACCAGCGCCAGCTGGGTGTCCGCGAAGCAGCCGAAGAGCACCACGATAAAGATCATGAACGCCAACGCCAGGTAGCTCAACCACAGGGGCTGGCGCACCGGCTGCGCCTCGGTATCGGCGCCGCTGCGCTTGAAGGCAATGTGCGCCAGCAGAATCATGACCCACACGAATACGGTCGCGAAGGTTGCCAGGGAGGCGACCACCTCGAACGCGTTCTCGAAGAGCACGTTCACAATCACGCCGACCGCCATAACCAGCACCATGATGAGGGTGGTCATCCAGGGCGCACCATTCTTCGTAACCTTCGCAAAGGAAGCCGGCGCCAGGTTCTGCTTCGCCAGGCCGTACATCATGCGGCCGGCACCGTATACGTCCGCGTTCAGCGCAGAGATGGCGGCGGTAATGATGACCACGTTCAGAATCGAAGCGGCAGCCGGAATGCCCAGACCCTCAAAGATCTGCACGAACGGCGAGTTCGCCTTCGTCACCGAGTACCAGGGGTACAGGGACATGATGACCGACAGGGTCAGAATGTAGAAGATGAGGATGCGGAACGGCACCGTGCGAATCGCCTTGGGAATCGAGGTGCGCGGGTCCTTCGCCTCACCAGCGGCAATACCGATGTTCTCAATACCGCCGAACGCAAACATCACCACGGTAAAGCAGGCGAGGAAGCCGGTAAAACCGTTCGCGAAGAAGCCGCCTTCAAGAGCCCAGAGGTTCGTGACGGAGGGCGCTACGGAGTCGTGCGCCTGCACACCCACGAAGAGCAGGGCGATACCGCCAACAATCATGGCGACAATGGCGCTGACCTTCACGAGCGTGAACCAGAATTCGGTCTCACCAAACGCCTTGACCTTCGCCAGGTTAATGGCGAGCAGAATCAGCAGAACCGAGACAATCCAGATCCAGGAGGGGCTGTTCGGGAACCAGAACTTCATGTACACGGCAAAGGCGGTGACGTCCGCGATGGCGACCAGCGCCATCTCCAGGGCGTAGGTCCAGCCGGTCACGAAGCCAGCCCAGCGTCCGAGGTAGCGGGTGGCGTATTCGGAGAACGCGCCAGAGACCGGGTGCGCCAGGGCGAGTTCGCCCATTGCGCGCATCACCATGAACACTGCCGCGCCGCCAATAACGTAGGCAAGCAGCACGGAGGGGCCCGCCAGCTGAATGGCGGAGGCAGAGCCGTAGAACAGGCCAGTGCCGATGGCGGAGCCGAGGGCGATGAACATGATGTGACGCAGGGAGAGTCCACGCGCTAGCTGCGGGCTCTCGGAGGTAGCCTCAGCTACGCCCTGCTGTACCGGGGATGAGTCCGGAATGGTATTCATCTTCTTCTTTTCCTTTACCTCGTGGGGTGTACCCGCCGGTGGCGGGGAAACCTATCGGGTGGTGCCGCAGCTCAGCAGGCGGCTGAGAGCGGTACCGGTTGATGCACTCCCCATCGAGTGATGGGGCGTTGCGCAGAAGGTGTTGCCTTCGCGCGTCGCCCCGGCGCGTCTTTGCCCAACCGGTACGGTGGGAGGGAACGCAAAAGACGGCGGGAAGGCAACGTTGCCTTTCCGCCGTCTTTTCGTCAAAGACTACTTCTGTCGCTTACGTCCAATGACGATAGAGCACAGAGCGGTTGCAGCAGTCACGGTGTAGACTGCAGGCCACGCGCCAAGCTTCTTGGCGAGCGGATGAGCGGCGCCGAACGCGCCGAGGTAGACAGCGGTGAGGAAGGTGGCACGGCCTGCGCCAGCCTTACGCTTCCAATTCTTGTAAGCCACGGCACCGCACAGTGCCAGGATAGCGCCACCGAGCGGGCGGATGCCGGTGCTAGATGCAACCTTGTAGCCACCGAGCAGACCGGTGACGGAGGCGAGAGTCGGGCAGAACTTCACGACGTACTCCTCTGTGAGATCGGACAGTTTCCTCATTCATAGTACTCCACGACACACAGAATGTATATTCACCGCGGTTAATATTTCTGCGTTTCTTACGGACCGGGTACATCAGGTGCCGGGCAATAGAGGAACTGGGGTACAAAAACCAGTACAAAAAGACCAGCACAAAAATGCCGGGGCGTAAACCCGTCAGGTTCACGCCCCGGCACTTGCCGCATGCTCTGGATTGTTAGTTCTAGAGCTTTAGAGAGCCAGCTCCAGGTCCTCCAGCTCGGCCTCGGTCCACAGCTCTGCGGCCAGCTGCAGGGCGTAACGCGCCGAGCGGGGGGCCACAACATCCACGGAGAGGTGGAAGTCCTGATCGGCCTCCGGGCCGCACAGATCAGACACGCAACGCACCCCGATAAACGGGATCTCGTAGTTGTGGCAGACCTGCGCAATGGCGGTGGTCTCCATGTCGGTGCTGATGGCGCCCTCGAAGGCCTCGCGGGTGTCCTTCACGTTGTGGGCGGTCACGAAGGAGTTGCCCGCAAGCATCTGGCCGCGGCGCACCTGCCACGAGCCCTCGGCCTTCTCTGCGGTGCGTGCAGGCTCCAGGGCGGCCAGGGCGTGCTCCAGAGCGTCCTGCCACTCATCCGCCTGGCCGTCGTAGCTTTCGGGCATGCCCGGAACCTGGCCGCGCGCGTAACCGAACGCAGTGGCGTCCGCGTCAGTGTAGGTGTAGTTCTCGCCAATCAGCACGTCGCCCACGTTAATGCCGCGCGCCAAACCGCCGGCGGTACCTGCGCTAATGACGCCCAGGCAGTTCGAGGAGTAGCTGATCGCCTCGGTCACGGCGCTCGCCGCGTTCACCAGACCAATCTTCGAGCGAACCAGCAGCAGCGGAACCTGGTCCTCGCCCACCTGCAGGTAACGCGGGTGGAATACTGCGGCGCCCTCGGTGAAGGAGGGCTGCAGCTCCTCGGTCACCTTCAGGAAGGGTGCGAGCTCCTCGTCCATGGCAACCTGAATGATGATGGCGTTGGACATGCCGTCCATCAGCTCAAACATGCTGTTGAACGCCTCAGCCGGGTCAAAAGCGTTCGGGTCAAAGTCCACCGGGTTGAAGGCGGCGGTGAAGGCCTCGGGAATCTGCTCGCTCACTACGCCATCACCTGCGCCCACTCATCGCGTGCCGCGAGGAACTCGCGGGCCGCAGCCTGCGCACCCTCGAGGGTGTGGTTGGCGCCCCAACCGCACTGCACCTCGTTCGCCGCCGGAACCTCGGTCGCGTTGAGGATGTCGTTGAGGGTTGCCTCCAGAATCGGGAAGAACTCCTCGGGCTCCAGGCCCAGGGTCAGCGCGTAGAAGCCGGTCTGGCAACCCATCGGGGAGAAATCAATCAGGCGGTCGGTGTGGTTGCGCATGTGCTCGGCGCTCAGGTGCTCGATGGAGTGCACGGTCGGCATTTCCAGGTGCGCGGTGTTCGGCTGGGTGAAGCGGATATCGTACTTGATGAGGGTGTCGCCACCGGGCAGGACCTTGCGGTCTGCGATACGCACGTAGGGTGCTGCTACGGCGCGGTGGTCGAGGTTGAAGGATTCGACGTTCATTTTTTCCATGACTCTATCTTCTCTTAAAACGGGGACGACTAAAACAGGGGTGCCTCGCGGGCAGTACAGAACGTCAAGGTGAGCGGGGCAGGACATCAAGGCGTGCGGCTCACGAGGTTTCGCAGGAAGGCGCAGGCGGCCAGGCGCGAAGAAGGTGCCCGCTTTTGCGCATCCGGTCGGGTACGCAAAAGCCCCGGCGGCAGATCCAAAGATCTTACCGCCGGGGCTTCAAAGCCGTTAAAGGCAAAAGCTATGAGCGCAGAATGTCGCTCTTAGAAGTGGGGATGCTTCACTTCTGCCTGCACCGGGCACTCCGGCGGGCAGTAGTTCTTCGCGTCCTCAGCCAGCACCTCGCGGGTCTGCACCACATCATCGTTAATCTGCTCGATCAGCGCCTCAACACCGGTGTACGCCACCATGGGGCGCAGACGCTTCACGAATTCAATCAGCACACGCTGACCGTACAGGTTGAAATCCTCCACGCGCTCTTGCGGGCGGTCAATCACGTGCGCCTCAACCTGGCGGTGCTCAATACCGTCAAAGGTCGGGTTCGTACCCACCGAAATAGCGGAGGGGTGACGGTTACCGGATTCGTCCACGAGCCAACCGGCGTACACACCGTCGGCGGGAATCAGTCCGCGCGCCTCAAGCTCAAGGTTCGCGGTCGGGAAGCCCAACTCGCGGCCGCGCGCCAGACCGTGCACGACCTCACCAGCCATCATGTGGTGGCGGCCCAGCAGCTCGGTTGCGGCGGGCATATCGCCCTCCAGCAGCAGCTGGCGGATGCGGGTCGAGGAGCAGCGGGTGTTCTCATCCACCATCAAATCCTCAACGACCACGACCTCAAAGCCGTACTTCTCCCCCAGCTCACGCATGGTGTTCAGGTCGCCGGAGTTGTTCTTACCAAAGCGCACGTCGTCACCGATGACCACAAAACGCGCGTTCAGCGCATCCACAAAGGTGGACTTCACGAACTCCTCGGGGGTCTGCGCAGCGAACTCCAGGTTATAGTTCAGCAGCAGGTAGTCGTTCAGACCCAGCAGGCACATGAAGTAGCGGCGCGAACCCTGACCCATAATGTCGTGGTGGGCCGCCTCGGGACGGTGCACCTGCATCGGGTGCGGGTCAAAAGAGACCGCGATAGAGCTCAAACCGTGCTCTTCAGCAAGGGAGACCACGCGCGAAATCACGCGGGCATGTCCACGGTGCACGCCGTCAAAATTGCCGATGGTCACGACCGAGGGGCCGTAGCCGGCGGGGACCTCGCTCAAAGCGGTGTAGAGGGTCACGGGCTCTCCTGAAAAAGATAAATGTACCTAACCATCCTAGACCACAGGCGGCAGGATGCAGAATTCAAAACGGGAATCAACAGGGAATGAAACGGCGCCCCTCACAGGCGGTGCCCTCTCCCCTAGTGCGGCGGATGCGGCGGGGCATCTGACACGCAACTGTGCAGCCTCCGCACATGGAAAATCCACGCACATCACCCCGCCCGCAGAAAACCCAGCCTATAAGCAAGCCCCGCCCAGAAAAAAGCCCGGGCAGGCACCCCACCGTGCGGCAGGAACCTTCCCGGGCGTTACGACTACTTACGAGCCTGGTTACGAGAAGCCTTCAGCATCTCCTCGCGAATCTTATTGGACTTGTTAATCCAGCCGTACCAGACCAGCAGGCAGGGCGGAATCACCAGCTCAGTCACCATCAGCACAATCAGCGACCAGTGCGGGGTGCCGAAGAACGCCCACGACAGGATACGACCCACGCCGCCCAGGAAAACCACCAGGCAGGAGAACGCGAGCATGTTCACCCACTTGAACTTCAAGGCGATGAACACGAAGGACAGGCCCACACCCACATAGGTTGCCGCGAAGAACACGTAGTTCGACTGCACCGAGGGGTTCGCAAAGTCCTGAGGCGCATCCGGAATCACGCGGACACCGCCCAGAACCTGCCACACACCGTACGCAATCATGAACAGACCGTACAGCGCCACCGCCGCACGGAACGCCGCACGGTTCTGAGGCTTAGCCGCCTCCTCAATGCTCTTGGGGCGGGCAAACGCCTCGCGGGTTGCCTTCTTCTCAGCCTTCTTAGCCGCCTTCTGCGACGCCTTATCACCGGCAGCCGGTGCGCTCACGCGAACACCCTCGGGTGCCTTCGCCGCAGAGATAGTGGACTCAGCAGGCTTAGCAGTACCCGCCTTCGCAGCAGTTTCAGCCTGCGCAGACTCTACGCGCGGTACCGGCGCGGTACGAGGCTCACTCGCCTTCTTAGCGGAGCTCTGGTTCTCGCTCATCTTCTCTCCTTCAGCAGGGCCGGGGCACCCGCACGAGTTGTCTTGTGTGTTCAGGGTTGTATCAGTTAGCGCGTTGAATGAATAGGGCGCACATTCAATAGGACGCTGAATCAATCAGGATTGAAGGATTCAGGTTTAGGCAATCAGCTTTGGGTAGGCGCAAACACCGAACCCTCTTCGCCCATCATAAGCCCTCAACGCCTAATTGAAGGAACGATTCGCCTCAAAAACCAGCACCGGGGCGGCCTGCACCTTCCCGCGCTGCTTCTTGTTCTCCAGCAGGGCGACCAGGGTACCGTCCGGGGCGAAACCCGCCACAATACCCTCAACGCTGGCGTGCTGCACCGCGCCGGACTCATCCGCGCTCGCGTGCACGGAACGCTTCACCACGGAACCGTCGCCGCTGGGGCTAATACGGCGGCCATAGGAAATATCGCTCGCCTCCGCTGCCGTGAGCTCACGCGCACCGAAGATGCGGCGTGCCGCCTCCTCCAGGGGTAGCAACGGCAAATCTTCCAGAGGTGCCTCCGACTCTTCACGGCGCTGCTTCAGCTGCGCCAAATCGGCGGCATCCTCAAGCACCACAGCACCCACGCGGGTACGGCGAAGAGCCGTCAGGTGACCGCCGGTGCCCAGAATCTTGCCCAAATCACGCGCCAGGGCACGAATATAGGTGCCAGAGGAACACGAGACCGTCACCTCGCAGTCAATCACGGGAACCGAGGTTGCCGCGTGCTCGCCCTCGTTCTCGGGGTCCTCGATGACATACTCGGCAAAACCGGGAGTCACAGAATGTACCGTGAACTCGCTAATCGTCACCGGACGCGCCGCCAACTCAACCTGCTCACCGCTACGCACACGCGCATACGAGCGAACACCATTGATCTTAATAGCGGACACCGCAGAAGGAACCTGCAGAATATCGCCGCTCAACTGCGCCACAGCCTCCAGGATGCGCGCACGCATCTGCTCAGCGTCCAAACCGGTCAGCGCCTCAACGGCATCCGGATGCGCGGCATTGTGCTCGCCCTCGGCGTCCTCAGTCAGCGTCTCAATGCCCAGGCGAATCGTCGCGTCATAGGTTTTATCCTGACCGACCAGGTAGGTCAGCAGCTTCGTCGCCTTATTGATGCCCAAAATCAGCACGCCGGTCGCGGCAGGATCCAGCGTACCGGCGTGACCAACCCGCCGGGTGCCAGCAATACGACGCATCTGAGAGACTGCGTCGTGGCTGCTCATCCCGGCGGGCTTATCAATGACCATCAGGCCGGACGGGCCCTGAGGTTGCTTCTTCGCCACTTAGGCGTCCTCACCCTCGGCAGGCTCATCCTTCTTGTAGGGGTCAGCCTCACCAGCATACTCGGCGCCCTCGGCAGCGGCTGCCAGCTTGGCGTCGCGCTCGCGAGTCTCACGCAGAAGCGCCTCAATGTGGAAGGCGTTCTCGGGAACCTCGTCAGCGACGAAAGTCAGGGTGGGGGTCAGGCGGGCAGTAATGTTCTTGCCCACCTCGGAGCGCAGAATACCCTTAGCGGATTCCAGCGCCTTCTTGGTGTTTGCGGCGTCCTCTTCGGAACCGAACACGGTGTAGTAGAGGGTTGCGTGCTGCAGGTCGTTGGTCACGCGGGCGTCGGTAATGGTCACAAAACCGAGGCGGGGGTCCTTAACACGACGCTCCAGCGCCTTCGCCACAATTACCTTGATGCGGTCGGCAAGTCGTGCCGCGCGGGCTGCATCAGCCATGTGTTTCTCCTTGAAATCTCGTGGTGCTTCCGCGAACACTCGGGGTGCCGCGGAGGCGTTCCAGGTAATGCGGAAGCGCCCGCCCCGCCAGCATCCGCCCCGCCAGCTCGTTTTAGGAGCCTGCGGGTGCGGGAACACTAGCGGGTGACGGGCGCATCAGCGTGTGAGTCTTAGACACGCGGCTTTTCGCGCATCTCCCAAGTCTCGATAATGTCGCCTTCCTTGATGTCGTTGAAGGAACCGAGGCCAATACCACACTCGAAACCTTCGCGAACCTCGGTAGCGTCGTCCTTGAAACGACGCAGCGACTCGATGGTGAGGTTGTCCGCCACCACGGAACCGTCGCGCACCAGGCGTGCCTTGGCGTTGCGCTTGATGATGCCGTTCTTGACGATCGAACCTGCGATGTTGCCCCACTTGGAGGAGCGGAAGACCTCGCGGATCTCTGCGGAGCCGAGCTCCACTTCCTCGTACTCGGGCTTGAGCATACCCTTGACGGCCTGCTCAATTTCCTCAATCGCACGGTAGATGACCGAGTAGAACTTCATCTCGACGCCTTCGCGGTCTGCAAGTTCTGCAACGCGCTCTGCCGGGCGGACGTTGAAGCCGATGATCACCGCGTTGTCCACGGTTGCCAGGTTCACGTCGTTCTGGGTAATAGCACCCACACCACGGTGGATGACGCGCAGCTGAACCTCGTCGCCACCGGCGTCGATCTTCATCAGGGACTCTTCCAGTGCTTCCACAGCACCGGAGACGTCACCCTTAATAATCAGGTTCAGGGTGTCCATCTTGCCCTCAGCCACAGCGGCGTCGAAGGACTCGAGGGTCACGCGCTTACGACGCTTAGCCAGCTGAGCGTTACGATCAGCAGCCTCACGCTTCTCAGCGATCTGACGAGCGGTACGCTCTTCCTCGGTGGAGAGGAAGGTGTCGCCTGCACGAGGAACGGTGGACAGACCCAGCACCTGAACGGGGCGGGACGGGCCAGCTTCCTTCACAGCCTGACCGTTCTCATCGAACATTGCACGAACACGGCCGTGAGCAACACCGGCAACGATAGCGTCACCGACGCGCAGGGTACCGGACTGAACCAGGACGGTGCAGACCGCGCCGCGGCCCTTATCCAGGTTTGCTTCGATAGCAACGCCGCGTGCTTCCTTGTTCGGGTTAGCGGTCAGTTCGAGCACGTCAGCGGTCAGGGTGACAGCCTCGAGCAGCTCGTCGATGTTGGTGCCGTTGCGAGCGGAGACGTCCACGAACATGGTGTCGCCACCGTACTCTTCGGGAATCAGACCGTACTCGGTGAGCTGGCCGCGGATCTTGTCCGGGGACGCACCTTCCTTATCGATCTTGTTCACCGCCACCACGATCGGCACGTTAGCTGCCTGTGCGTGGTTCAGTGCCTCAACGGTCTGGGGCATAACGCCGTCATCCGCTGCGACCACGAGGATTGCCACGTCGGTGACCTTCGCACCACGGGCACGCATAGCGGTGAACGCCTCGTGACCGGGGGTATCGATGAAGGTAATCGCGCGGTCTTCACCCTCAACGGTGGTGTGGACCTGGTATGCACCAATGTGCTGGGTAATGCCGCCGGCCTCACCCTCAATGACGTTGGTGTTACGGATAGCGTCCAGCAGGCGGGTCTTACCGTGGTCAACGTGACCCATAACGGTAACGACCGGGGGACGAACCTCCAGAACATCCTCGCCCTCAGCTTCTGCTTCGGCTTCGAGGTTAATGTCGAAGGACTCGAGCAGCTCGCGCTCCTCATCCTCCGGGGAAACAATCTTGATGACGTAGCCCAGTTCAGCACCCAGCAGCTCGAAGGTCTCCTCGTCCAGGGACTGAGTCTGGGTAGCCATCTCACCCAGGTGGAAGAGAACCGTAATCAGCGATGCCGGGTTTGCGCCAATCTTCTCAGCGAAGTCCATGATGGACGCGCCGCGGCGCAGACGAATCTCGGTCGAGCCGTCGCCGCGAGGAACAACCACGCCACCGGGTGCCGGTGCGTTCAGCTGCTCCTGCTCATGGCGGCGAGCTGCCTTGGACTTGCGGCCCTTACGCTTGGAGCCGCCGCGACCGAATGCGCCCTGTGCATTGCCGCGACCGCCGGGGCCGGGACGACCCGGACCGCGGTTGAAGCCGCCGCCGGAACCGCCGCCGCGACGTGCGCCGCCGCCACCGTTACCGCCGCCGTTGTTGGAGCCGGACGCGCCGCCACCAACGTTGGAAACCTTGGGCATCATCGAGGGGTTCGGGCGTGCGCCGCCACCGCCAGCCGGACGGGGTGCACCGGGACGTGCACCACCTGCCGGGCGGGGGCCACCGTTGCCACCGGGACGTGCGCCACCTGCGGGGCGGGGACCGCCATTACCGCCGGGGCGTGCGCCACCGTTACCACCGGGACGACCGTTACGTGCCGGACGGGGACCGCCGGAACGCTGGGAGTCGCCGCCGTTACGCTTCATACCCTGCTGGGATGCGAAGGGGTTGTTACCGGGGCGAGGACCGGGCTTGGGGCCGGGCTTCGGAGCGGCAGGCTTGGGTGCTGCCGGCTTCGGTGCAGCCTCGGGGCGTGCCATGCCCTGCTGGGATGCGAAGGGGTTGTTACCCGGACGGGGGCCGCCGGGCTTGGGTGCTGCTGCCGGCTTTGCGGCGGGCTTAGCCGCTGCGGGCTTGGGAGCTGCGCTCTCAGCTGCTGTGGGCTTAGCTGCAGGCTTGGGTGCCGGCTTAGCGGCAGGCTTTGCCGCTGCGGGCTTGGGAGCTGCCGCAGGCTTAGCGGCGGGCTTTGCCGCTGCGGGCTTGGGTGCCGGCTTAGCTGCCGACTCTGCGGGAGCTGCCTTTGCGGCAGGCTTAGCGGCTGCGGCGGGGAATTCCGCGCGCAGCTTCTTCAGAACCATGGGGTTCAGGGTGGAAGAGGAGCTCTTAACGAACTCGCCCATATCCTTGAGCTTGGCGATAACTTCCTTGGAAGGTACGCCTACCTCTTTAGCAAACTCGTGTACTCGAGGCTGAGCCAAATTTTCTCCATTCCCGGTCCGCACCGGGAATGGTGCGGACACTAATGTTTACGGGGTGCACGCCCGAAGGCGCGCCAATTCGTGAAATTGCCGGTGGGTGAGCACGAAAGGGTACTCATTTCGCGGCACTCATTAGATATCCATCAGTTTTCTGACTCGCTTTCAGATAAGAAGTCGTCAAACTCGTTGACTTACAGAGGGCATATACCCGAAAAGCGTCTACGAGGGGGTCGAGTCCGCAATCACGGCTCGAATCTGCTCGCAGCACGCCTGCAGCTGGGCTGCAGGGACCACTTTTTTGAAGGCGCGCGCCAGACCGTTCTTCTTCTGCAGAGCGGCTACGCACTTTTCGCTCGGATGGATCCAAGCGCCTCGTCCGGGCATAGTTCCCGCCGTATCGGGCTGATAGGGCGGGGTGTCCGCCTGCTCGGTAGCAGACGTGACGGGTATGCGGGCGATGCGCAGCAGGTTGCGCTGTTCATCGCGGGCACGGCATCCGATGCAGGTGCGGACCGGTCCTTCAAACGCTTCGGAGGTTGCGGTGAGGTCGTGATCGCTCATGGTCCTCTCCCCTCTCTAGCGTGTGTGCAGAACCGTGTTCGCGGTGCATTCGTGATGCTCATTCCGGTGTGTGCGAGGGCGCGTTAAAGCGCCCGGTTACACACCGGCACATCTTAATAGTGTATCCCGTTTTTAAGAATCATGGGCAAAAGTGTGACGCAGGCGCAAGAACACCGGGCACGTACCTGCCCGATATCTTGCGCCTGCATCAAAAGGATATGCCGCGGGATACGCCCCTCACCGGGGCTAATGCTTATTCAGCGTCCTGTGCGGACTCTTCTGCAGCTTCTTCAGTTGCCTTCTCAGCGGAAGCTTCTTCAGCCAGGCTACGAGCCACGCGAGCCGCAACCTCTTCCTCAGCACGAACCTGAGCATACTTGGACTCGGAGAGAATATCGATACGCCAGCCGGTCAGCTTCGCCGCCAGACGAGCGTTCTGACCCTCGCGACCGATGGCCAGGGACAGCTGATCGTCCGGAACCACTGCACGAGCGGAGTACTCGCGCGGGTTCGCAATAATGACCTCGGTGACCTTAGCCGGGGACAGCGCCGCCGCGATGAAGGTTGCCGGATCGGTCGAGTAGTCGACAATGTCAATCTTCTCGTCGTTCAGCTCGGCTGCAACCGCACGCACGCGGGCACCCATATCGCCGATGCACGCACCCTTAGCGTTAATGGTCGGGTTCTTCGCGGACACAGCGATCTTGGAGCGGTGGCCAGCTTCACGTGCGATGGAGTTAATGGACACCAGGCCCTCAGAAATCTCGGGGACCTCGTGCTCGAACAGGCGCAGAACCAGGTTCGGGTGCGAACGAGAAACCACAATCGAGGGACCCTTAGGACCGCGGCGAGCCTCCACCAGGTAGGCGCGCAGGCGGGTACCGTGCGGGTACTTCTCGCCGGGAACCTGCTCGTTGCTGGGCAGAACAGCTTCAACGGTGCCCAGGTCAACCTGAACCATACGCGGGTTGTTGCCCTGCTGAATCACGCCGGACACCAGGGTGCCCTCACGGTCCTTGAACTCGCCCAGAACGGATGCGTCCTCAGCGTCACGCAGACGCTGCGACAGCACCTGACGGACGGTTGCGGCAGCGATACGGCCAAAGTTGTTCGGGGTATCGTCGAACTCGTCAATCTTCTGGTTGTCCTCATCAAGCTCAGGAGCCAGAATGACGAACTCGCCGGTAGTACGGTCGATGACGGCACGAGAGCCCTTAATAGCGCCGGGCTGCTTCATGTACGCGAGCAGCAGGGCGTTCTCAACCAGGGTGAAGAGCTCCTCCATGACGAGAGAGCGCTGCTTCGCCAATGCGCGCAGTGCGCCCAGGTCAATAGTTTTAATATCCTCCACGCTTTTCAGCCTTTCCCAGTTAGCACGGCGCCGGGACGCTCTCCGCGCCCCGGCTCCCGAACGGTATATACCTGGCACGGAGCACCCCGTGCCTGAAGCTTTAATAACTCTATTCTACCGGCTCAGCAGGCGAATTGAAGTCAATCTCGACGTGAGCAGAAGCAATATTTTCCCACGGAAGCAAAGACGGCTCGTGGTACGACTCCTTCTGGCCCTTCTTCGTGTTCTTCTTACGAGCCAGCACCGGGCCCTCGTCCTGCACCTCGTGCAGACGCGCCAGGTACTCGGTGCCATCGGGGGCGGTCACCGCAATCAGGCGGGTGCGGGCACTCTCCCAGTGGCGGCGCTCGGTCAGGGCGCGAGTAGCGCCGGGCGAGGACACCTCCAGCTCGTAGGGGAAGAACTCGTCATTCTCATCCGCGCGGTCCAGAGCGCTCGAAATCGCACCGGAAATCTCCGCCAGAGAATCCAGCGACAGCGAATCGGTACGCTCAGCGGTGTAGTCCACCGTAATCTTCACGGTACGGTTCGCCGCCGGGCCCGAAATCTTCAGGCCCTCCAGCACCAGCGAGAACTCGGAAATCACCGGGGCAATCGCCTCGGCAACCTCCTCCTCGCGGATCGCGCGGGTACCCACGCGCACCGGTGCCTCCACCACGGGCTCACGCTCAGCGCGAGTACGGGAAGTGTTCACACCGTTCGCCACGCGGGATGCGGCACGGCGAGCGCGCGCATTCGGGGCGCTCTTCTTAGAGCCAGAACGCTTCGGCTTGTATGCCACGATTACGCTCCCTTGACCTCTGCGATGACCTCAGCCACCGCGTTCTCAACGGACACCTCGCGAGCCTCACCGCTATGGCGGTCCTTCAGCTCGAGCACGCCGTCCTTGAAGCCGCGACCAATCACCAGGATGGTGGGCACGCCCAGCAGCTCGGCGTCGCCGAACTTCACGCCGGGGCTGGTCTTCGGGCGGTCGTCCAGCATGACCTGCAGGCCGGCGGATTCCAGAGATGCGCTGAGCTTTTCAGCGTACTCGTGGGATGCTGCGTCCTTGCCGGTAACGACGATGTGCACGTCTGCCGGTGCCAGGTTGCGCGGCCAGATCAGGCCCTTCTCGTCGTGGTTACCCTCGGCGATAGCAGCCAGTGCGCGGGTCACGCCCACGCCGTAGGAGCCCATGGTCACGGTCTGCAGCTTGCCGTTCTGGTCCAGAACCTTCAGACCCAGTGCCTCAGCGTACTTGCGGCCCAGGGCGAAGATGTGGCCCATCTCGATACCGCGGGCTGCCACCAGCTCACCGGAGCCGTCCGGTGCCGGGTCGCCTTCACGCACCTCGCACGCCTCAATGACGCCGTCGGCGGTGAAGTCGCGGCCGAAGACCAGGTTCGCCACGTGCTTGCCCTCTTCGTTTGCGCCGGTCACCCAGCGGGTACCGCGCACCACGCGGGGGTCAACGAAGAAGGGAATACCGGTTGCGGAAGCTACCGCATCCTCGTCCTCGGTGTGCGCACCGAACAGGGGCGCGTCCAGGCTCAGGCCGGGGCCAATGTAGCCCTTGACCAGCTGCGGGTATGCCTTCAGGTCCTCTTCGCTGGCTGCCTCAACCTCAACCTCGCCGCCGATGCCCAGCAGGGCACCGATGTTGACCTCAACGCGCCCCAGGTCCACGGCACGGTCGCCGGGAACGCCCACGGCGAAGACCTTACGCTCGCCGGAGGGGGTGATGACGGTGCCCAGGAAGCACTTGAGGGTCTGCGAAGCATCCAGGGTGCCGCCGATAACCTCGGAGTGCAGTTCGTTCATGCGCTCCACCAGGGTCTCAATGGTGGCGGAGTCGGGGGTGTCCACAACGAGTGCCGCCGGGGTGTCCTCGGTGATTTCGATTTCCTCGGGAACCACGGTGGTGACGGCCTCAACGTTTGCCGCGTATCCGCCTGCGGAACGCACGAAGGTGTCCTCACCGATGGGGGTCGGGTGCAGGAACTCTTCACTGCGGGAGCCACCCATCGCGCCGGACTGTGCGGTCACAATGACAATCTCCAGGCCCAGGCGCTCAAAGATGCGCTGGTAGGCGGCACGGTGAGCCATGTACGCCTCGTTCAGGCCCTCATCGTCAATGTTGAAGGAGTAGGAGTCCTTCATGACGAACTCGCGGCCGCGCAGCAGACCCGCGCGGGGGCGCGCCTCGTCGCGGTACTTGGTCTGAATCTGGTACAGGTAAACAGGCAGGTCCTTGTAGGAGGAGTACAGGTCCTTAACCAGCAGGGTGAACATTTCCTCGTGAGTGGGGGCCAGCAACATGTCTGCACCCTTGCGGTCCTTGAGGCGGAAGAGGTTGTCACCGTACTCGTCCCAGCGGTTGGTTGCCTCGTAGGGTTCGCGGGGCAGCAGTGCGGGGAAGTGAACTTCCTGCGCACCAATGGCGTCCATCTCTTCGCGGATGATGCTCTCGACCTTGCGCAGTACCTTCAGGCCCAGGGGCAGCCAGGTGTACACGCCGGGGGCTGCGCGGCGGATATAACCGGCGCGGACCAGCAGCTTGTGGCTGGCGACCTCAGCGTCTACGGGGTCCTCGCGCAGAGTGCGCACGAAGAGGTTGGAAAGGCGAAGTACCACGATTCTCCTTGAAAGGTCGATAGGTTTAGGTAGGGTGCCCGAGGCTCACCGGGTGAGCCGTAAATAGGCACAGTCGTCTTTAATTTTATAGCGTTTTAGGGTTCGGCGTGTTTAGCGCTCAAAAATGATGGTCGAGAACTGCCCAATCTGCTCCCAACCGGTCCCCCGATACATGGCAAGAGCACGGGCGTTGTAGTCGTTCACGTACAGGCTCAAATGCGGGTAGCGGCGCTGCAGAACCTGCGCGGCGGCGGCAAAGAACGGCTTAGCCAGCCCGTAGCCGCGGTAGTCCGGATGCAGCCACACGCCCTGCACCTGCGCGGCGTCCAGGTTCACGATGCCCGCATCCGCCTTGAAGATCACCCGCCCGTTCACATCGGCGACAATGGCGCTGCGCTGACCGGCAATGAGCGTGCGCAGGCGCGCCGCATAGCCGTCACCGTAGCGGGCAATCGGGTCGAAGCCGACCTCCTCAGTGAACATGGCGGCGGCGGCGGGCAGAAGCTCCCCCAGGTCCGCGGAGGTGGCGAGGCGTGCATACCCGGCAGGCTCACCGCTGAGTTGAAAAGCTCCGGTGGGGGCTTCGGCAGGTTTGAGGGGTGCGGGCAGGTGCTCCGGCAGCTCAGGAAGCTCCGCGTCATAGAAGCGGGCGAGGTCCTTCTCCGGCGGCAGGTACAGCAGCGGCTGTACGGGGCGCTCCGACAGAACCCGCGCACGGTGATCGCACCCATCCCGCAGGCTCGGCTGCAACATCTGCAACAGCGGAACCGGCCCCTTACCACCCTGCTCGCACAGCTCCTGCATGCGCGTCCACAGGGGCATCACGAAGGCGCTCTCACCGAACATGGAATCCAGGCGAGAACCCACCTGCAACAGCAGCTGAGCCAGGGCATCACGATGCGCAAGCGCCGTAGCGTCAAGGGTAGGGGCATCCAGCGCTTCATCGTCACGAGAATCCGCATCGTGTTCAGCATGTTCAACGGCGACATGTTCAATAGCGGCACCGCACAGTCGCACCGGCACCACATTCGAGCCCAACAGCAGCACACAGCACAGCTGACCGTCACGCTCACAACCCACGAAACCCTGATAGTAGTGTAGCGGAATACGCGGCGCCCTCACCGGAAGAGGGCACGCCAAATAATGCTCAATGGGATACAGATTCGGGACCGGGTCGCTGAACAGGACGTCCTCCAGCTCATCGCACCACCGAGCGTCCAGAGCAAATACGTGTTCCTTCACGCGATCAGGCATAGGGGAAGAATCCATCGACGAAGCTGCCCGACTGCCGCGCTTGGATTTAGCGCGGAAAGAACTTGGGCGAAGAGAAGATAAAAGATTAAGCATGCTGTGTTGAGTGATAGGAGTTGAGCGATAGACAGATGAGTGACAGTACGGGGCGCACCCCGAAAAGTGACCGAATCATGCGGCCACAACCGGCGGCTGCAAGCACAAAGCCTGCCACCACCATAACCGGACATAACCGGAAAAGCGCGGAGGCGCCCCTCACCAGGGCGCCTCCGCGCACAAAGCTAACTAGCTCACCGAAACAGCCGGGGAGCCCTCGGGAACATACTCGCCCGAAGCCTCCATCTCAGCAGCAATACGGGTCGCCTCTTCAATCAGAGTCTCAACGATCTGATCCTCGGGCACAGTCTTAATGACCTCACCCTTCACGAAAATCTGGCCCTTACCGTTACCGGACGCCACACCCAGGTCAGCCTCACGAGCCTCACCCGGACCGTTCACCACGCAGCCCATCACGGCAACACGCAGCGGAACCTTCATGTGCTCCAGGCCCTTAGTCACGTTCTCGGCGAGCTCCCACACGTTCACCTGCGCACGACCGCAGGAGGGGCAGGAGACGATGTCCAGCTTGCGGGGGCGAAGGTTCAGCGACTCCAGGATCTTGGTACCCACCTTCACCTCCTCAACAGGAGGAGCAGACAGCGACACGCGAATGGTGTCACCAATACCCTGAGACAGCAGAGTACCGAACGCCACCGAGCTCTTAATAGTGCCCTGGAACGCCGGACCAGCCTCAGTCACACCCAGGTGCAGGGGCCAGTCACCGCGCTCAGCCAGCTGACGGTACGCCTCCACCATCACCACAGGGTCGTTATGCTTCACAGAAATCTTGAAATCACGGAAACCGTGCTCCTCAAAGAGCGAAGCCTCCCACACAGCAGACTCCACCAGAGCCTCCGGAGTAGCCTTACCGTACTTCTCCAGCAGACGCTTATCCAGCGAACCAGCATTCACACCAATACGCAGAGAAACGCCGTGGTCCGAAGCCATCTGAGCGATTTCCTTCACCTGGTCGTCGAACTTACGGATATTACCCGGGTTCACACGCACAGCACCGCAACCAGCCTGAATAGCCGCATACACGTACTTCGGCTGGAAGTGGATGTCAGCAATCACCGGAATGCGGGACTGCTTCGCAATAATCGGCAGAGCCTCCGCGTCCTTATCGGTCGGGCACGCCACACGCACAATATCGCAGCCGGCAGCGGTCAGCTCCGCAATCTGCTGCAGGGTCGCGCCAATGTCGTGGGTCTTCGTGGTCGTCATCGACTGCACAGAAATCGGAGATTCAGAGCCAACACCCACGGAGCCCACCTTGAACTGGCGGGTTTTACGGCGCGGCGACAGAACCGCGGGAGCGGGCTTCGGCATACCAAGGCTGACCGACAAGGTTTTCCTCCATACATGAGTTGTGAAAGACGGTTATGCGTCTTTCTTTCAGCTTTTTATTGTGCCACTGACGCGAAAGAAACCACTAATACGGGTACCCTTACCGCGCGTAACATCACATCTTTGAGGCAGTGCGAAGAGAGCGAAACATCCCCCTTAGAAAAGGGTGATCGGTTTGACGACATCGGCGATAATCAGCACCACCGACATCAGGATGAACGCGCCCGCCACCACGTAGGTCAGCGGCAGAAGCTTCACCGGGTCGAACGGGCCCGGATCCTTACGCCTGGTCAGGCGCGCGAAGAAGCGGCGTACGCCCTCCCAGAGGGCGCCCAGCACGTGGCCGCCGTCCAGGGGCAGCAGCGGAATCAGGTTGAACGCGAAAAGCATCAGGTTCATATTCGCCACCAACGAGACAAGCATCGCGGCCTTCGACTTCACGTCGATGCGGTCGGTAGCCGTCACCTCACCGGCAATACGACTCACACCAACCACAGACACCGGCGACTCAACACTACGCTCACCACCAGTCACCAAAGTCACCGTCAACTCCCACACACGCTGCGGCAACGACAACATCGACGAACCCACACGCGAGAGCGTATCGCCCACCATCGCAGGCACCTCAGTAATAGAACCAGGCACCAACTCACTCGACGGCGAAACACCCACAAAACCGCCACGAGTCGTCGCAATCGAACCATCCGTAGCACGCGCATACTGGCCCTTACCATCAGAAACCGGGCGGATCATCTCAACCGGAGTCACCGACAAATCCAGACGCTGACCATTACGCTCCACCGTCAAAGTGCTCGGGTGAGAACCCGCCGCACGAATCGCCGAAGACACAGCCTCCCACGAACCCGTCGACGCACCATTCACAGCAACCACACGGTCACCCACCCGCACACCAGCAGCCTTCGCAGGCGACGGAGTGGACTTATCCGTACACTCGCCATAGCTAATCGAATCATGAGTAACATTCACGCTCGGCACGCACTCAGACACCGCCGACACCTTATTCGTCACCTGCGCCGTACCAAAACCACAAATCAGCACAGCAGTACACACCACACCAATCAGCAGGTTCATCGTCGGGCCACCCAGCATAATCACCATGCGCTTGAGCACCGGCAACTTATAGAACAGGCGGTCCTCATCGCCGGGCTTCAGGCGCTCAGCATCCGCCGCACGAGCCTCCTCAGCCAGGGATGCGAACGGGCTCGTACTCCCCGAATGACCCTCCTCATGGTGTTCCTTCACCTCAGCAGGGCTCGGCGGGTACATGCCAATCATCGAAATGTAGCCGCCCAACGGGATCGCCTTGAAACCGTACTCAGTCTCGCCGCGGCGGAAAGAGAACACGGTCTTACCGAAGCCAATCATGTACTGCGGGACGCGCACATTGAACAGCTTCGCGGGCACCAGATGCCCCACCTCGTGCAGGGCAATCGAGACGGCAATAGCGATTGCCATGAGGATAATGCCCACAGCGTACAGCAGGATTTCCACGCTTTTTCTCGTTTCGGTTCGGGGATACGAAGCTTCTAGGATACTCGCTTAGCCTGTGAAGGCGCCCTCCCCCGCTTTCTGGAGGGGCTGGATGGGGACGATAAAAGGGGCGGTGTTCGTCCTCGTTCCTACACGGGCACCCGCCCTCGCTTCGCTTCGGGCACCCTGATGTCACTTTCGGACGACACCGCCCCTCCACACGCACGCTAGGCCACCCGAGGTGGCGCGCCGTGTTTTCCGGATGCGCCCTCAGGGTGTCAGC
>NZ_KV830307.1:75064-119529 GCF_001836735.1 Rothia sp. HMSC061D12
GCGTAGGCGCGGAGGAAACATGCGGTGCGCCATCCCAACCAGCGGGGCGAGGGCGAACACCGCCCCTCCAAACCCTGCTCAGCGCGACTAGCCTGCCGCCAGGGTCTGTGCCGGATCAATACGCGAAGCCTTCGCAGCCGGGTACAGACCAGCCAACACACCAACCAGCGCACCAGCGCCCAGGCCCAGCAGAATAGTGTCGGCACTAATAATCGGCGTCCAACGGTTCATCAAAGACACAATCGAGATGCCGTTAACCGCCAGCACAATACCAGCCACAGCGCCCAGGATACCGGTCAGCAGCGCCTCCGCCGAGAACTGCAGCAGAATACCCGAAGGGCGCATACCAATAGCCAGACGCAAACCAACCTCACGGCGACGCTCCATCACCGCAACCAGGAACGTATTCATAATGCCCATCGCACCAATCACGAGGGTAATAACGCTCATGGCTATAAGCATGGTGCGTTGCTGCTGGTCGACAGCCTCACGAAGGGTCTTCGGCTCCGGCGGCACACTCACGCTATACAGGGCGGGACGTTCCGGCGAGAGCGCATACGGTGCTTCCTCCGCAATCTGGTTTGCGGCACCGGCAACAGTACTCACCACAATCTGAGTGGAACGCTTACCGGTCTGCGCCGCAGCAGCACCACCACCGGCGGCGGGCTGTGCTTCTTCAGCATCGGCACCAGGCTTCGCGCCCAGAGGCAGGTAGACCGAACCGTACGAAAGAGTCAGCGAGGGATTCTCCCGCACCACACCGATAACGGTGTACGGCTCATCGTGAATATAAACCGTGACCCCGGGGCTATAGGGCAGCGCGAGCTGGCGCATCACGCTTTCGCTGAGCACCACGACCTTATCGTTACGCTCCACGTGCCCCTCATCGAAGGTACGGCCCCACACCAGCTCGTGACCCTGCACGCTAAAGATAGTGGGCGTTGCAGCAAGGACGGACGCCGTCACGTTAGCGCCGCGCTCGCCAAAGTTGTCGGGGCCGCGCTGAATATCGGTGGATTCATCCAGCTGATCCACCAGCGCGGTACCGGTCACTCCGTTCAGCTGGCTAACACGCCGATAATTCTCGCTTGCCGCTAGGCTCAGAAGTTCAGCCCGGCTCATAGCTTCGGTTCGGGTAGAGCTAATCGTCAGGTGCTTAGCTCTAAAAATGTCGAAGCTGTCCGCCAGCTGCCCAGAAATGGTGGCGGTCAGACCAACGGTCAGCACAAGCGAAGCGATACCCAGAACCACACCAAGCATGGTGAAGATATTGCGCCTCACCCGGTGAACGGTAGCGTCCCACGCTTCTTTGAGGGAGGCGAGCGCCCAGGGTGCACGCCCGCTCCCCTGCGGCTTAGATGCTTGTTCCTCAGTAAAGCTAGGCTGGTTCAGAAGCTCACGAGCGGTCGTTTCTTCCTGCTGCGGCGCTTTCTGCTCGATGAGCTGCCCCTCGTGCATGCGCAGCACCCGGTCGCAGTGCTCCGCCACGAGCGGGTCGTGGGTAATCACAATCGTGCTTTGCTGATCGCCCGTACATTCGCGGAGCAGGTCAATCACTTCACGGGTGAGCTCTTCATCCAGCGAGCCGGTCGGCTCATCACAGAGCAGCAACGCCGGTTCTCCAATGAGTGCACGAGCAATAGCTACACGCTGCTTCTCGCCACCGGAGAGAGTGGTGATGGGCGCATCCGTCCGGTGGCTCAACCCCAGCAGGGCGAGAGTATCCGCAACACGTTGCGCTCGCTCCGCTTTGGGCACGCCACGGTAGATGAGCGGTAGCTCAACGTTGCGGTACACGTTCTTATGCTCGATGAGGTGGAACGCCTGGAAGACGAAACCGATGTTGTCCAGGCGCGCTTCAGCTCGCTGTGCCGCGTTGAAGGTTGCGGTGTCTGTACCGTCCAGCAGGTAGCTGCCGGAGGCGGGCATGCTGAGCAGACCGAGGATGTTCAGCAGGGTTGATTTGCCGCTGCCGGACGGTCCCAGGATTGCGACGACTTCTCCGTAGCGGACTTTCAGGTCAATATTTTTGAGCACGTCAATTCGGGTGTCACCCTGCATAAAGTGCTGGGACACTCCCTGAATATCGACGCTATAGGCTGGTGGGTGCGCGTGAGCGGCGCGGGAGTCAGTCATGTCTACTCCCTACTTTTTCTCGCGCATGATTTTGACGCTGTCGCCTTCGTGCAGGTCACCGGTGACGGCGTTCTTGCCGTTGGCGTTGCTGATGACGGTAACGGTTACCTCGCGTTCTTCGCGGGCCTTCGATCCGTTGGAGCTTTCGGGGCCGAGCACGATGACTCGGGTCTGTCCGTCACGGGTGTAGAGCGCCGATGAGGGTACGACCAGGTGCGCTTCGGGGGTTTCTTCGAGGGTGAGTTCCGCGTTGACGGCGCCTCGGAGGCTGTCCGCCTTATCCCCTACGTCGAGGGTGAGGATGCGTTCGCCTTCGGTGCCTCCTGCCGCACCGGCTGCGCCGTTGAGGTTGGAGCCAGCCGCGCCTTCTGCACCATTGGCCTGGCGACCGGCCTGGCTGTTGCCTGCAGCACCTGCGGCTTCGGTGGTGTTCTTGTACCCGAGGGTTGCAACGTACTCAGTATCACCGAGAGAGGGCACGGTTACCTTCTGACCGCTACGAGCTTCGGGGGTGAGCCTGCCGGTGGTTCCGGTGCAGCTGAGAGTCTTGCTACCCTCTGCGATGGTGGCTACGGGACCGTCCGCGATGGCGCCGGTTGCGCGGGGGTTGCCGGTGACAATTCCGGCACGGTTGATGATGAGGAAGTAGCGGGCGGGAATGGGCTGGTCAGTCTTCACGTGCGCGTAGCCGAGGCTGTCGAGGAGGTTGTTGAGAGCCTCGTAGGTGTCTTCGGTGATGCGCGCGGGCTGCGGGCCCTGGCGTCCCATGGCGGTTAGTGCCTCGTTGAGGAGTGCGGCGTCGGGGCCGCTGTCGTCGAGCTTGAGGTCGCGGTAGAGCGCGAAGCCGCCGGTGAGGGTGATGAGAGGTTCACCGTTGACTTCTGCGATGAGGGTGCCGTTGCCGACGGTGTCACCGTGTTTGATGGTGATTGCGGTGTACTGTCCTTCGCCGCTGTAGCGTAGCGGGGTTGAGGTGGCGTAGTTCGCGGTGCAGGTCAGGGGCACGGTGGTGTGCAGTTTTTCGCGGGTGACTGTGGCGGTGATGATGGAGGGGTCCGGGGGTGCCGCTTCTGCGTCTTTTTGGGCGGTGGTTTTGATGTTTTGGGCGCTGATGAGCGTACCGACGGTGATGATGAGGAGCAGGGCGATAATGCCGTAGAGCCAGAGGGTTTTCTTCTGGCGGGTGGGGGTGGCGCTCATGGTGTCCCTTCTTTGGGTGCGCGTACGGGAACGCTATTGTCTGTGCCGTTTGGGCTTAGGCGGCGGTGCCGTGTGGGGTTAGTTTGTGCCCGGCACGGGGATACGTGCCGGGCACAATACGCTGTGACGAGGTGTAGCCGTCGTGGCTACCCTGTACGCCTGTTCTGGTTAGTCCGGTCTGGTTAGTCCGGAGGATTAGCTCAGAATCTTTCGGGCGTTCTCTTCAGCAGTTTTCTTGGCGGTGGTCACCTGCTCGATGAGGCCCTGTTCCTTTTCGAGGAAGGAACTCAGGTAAGCGATAGCTATCTTCCGCTGTTCGGCATCCAGCCCGGTTGCTTCACGGCAGGTCGCATCGTTGATCGCCAGCTCGTGGGTGTCTTGGTTGTTCTGGCGGTACTGTTCGCGAGCCATAACCGGCGTGGTGTAGTCTCCTCCGAAGCGTTCCTTCATGCACTGTGCCCACTTCTCGGTGGCAGGCCCAAGGTCTTTGAAGATTGCGTCGTTGTTAAGGTAGTGAACCGCAGTGACGTTGACCTTTTTTATGATCGCACGGGATTCTTCTGAACCGAAGACTGCGCGGGTGGCTTCTTGCTGGCAACCGCCCTTTCCTTCGGTGCCGTTAAGAGCCTGCATTTCAGCATCGCTCATAGTACGGCTCTGCTCTTCCAGCGCTGTAGTAGCCGCAGAGTAGCGCTCTTCGTATCCGCGAGCGCGGGCGTCCGCAACGGTGAGAGGTTCAAGATCAGCATGCAGAAGCAGCGGGATTTCAGTTTTTCCCGCAGGAACCTTGTAGTTCGGGAAACCTCGTTCAGTCATGCACTGGCTCAGGGAGCGCTGGTAGGCACGGGCAACGTTGTCAGAAAGCGAGGCAAGGTTCTCTACTTTTTCGATAGCTTGACTATCGGGGCTCTTGGAGGCGCTATACGCCTTCTCAGTGTTAGCGGATGCCGAGGAGTCGGCGCTGGGCTGCCCGGATGCGCAGGAGCTAAGCACCAGGGTTAGCGGGAGTATAGCCCCGGCTAGGGTTCGTAGGGTGTTCTGTCGACGCATAGGGGCACTTCCTCGTGAAATATACGCTGCATCTTTGTTCACTCGTTCGAGGGCTCTTCATTGTTTGCCCTAGAGAGAACATATTTTGAACACTAGCCTACTATGCGCCGGGAGGGGAGGCAAGGGGGCGCGGAGGGGCGGTGTCGTCCGTAGTGACATCAGGGTGCCCGAAGCGAAGCGAGGGCGGGTGCCCCTGTAGGAACGAGGACGAACACCGTCCCTCCTGCAACAGCTGTACTTCTCGCAAAAGCAGGAAGAAAGCCGTCTCCTAGTTGCCGGTCATGCCCAGCAGCTCATTCGCGCGCACGCGAGCCCAACGCTCTGCGTTCAGCACCGCCCCCAGCGTCAAATCAGCGTCAGAGACCGCTTCGGCGCTACCGGTGTGCTCCTCCAGCACGCGCGCCACCGAATCGACAATGTCGGTAAAGCGAATCGCGCCCGCGTGGAATGCCGCCACGGCTTCCTCATTGGCGGCGTTGAACACTGCCGGGTGGGTGCCGCCGACCTTGCCGGCGTCCTTAATCATGCGCACGGCGGGGAATGCTTCCTCGTCCAGCGGCTCAAAAGTCCAGGATGCCGCCTTCGACCAGTCGCACGCGGGTACCGCGCCGGGGATGCGGTGCGGCCAAGTCAGACCCAGTGCGATGGGCAGAACCATGCTCGGCGGCGACGCCTGCGCGATGGTGGAGCCGTCCACGAACTGCACCATAGAGTGCACGACGGACTGCGGATGAACCGCCACGTCAATACGGTCCAGGTCCACGCCGAACAAGTGGTGCGCCTCGAGCACTTCGAGTGCCTTGTTAACCATGGTGGCCGAGTTGGTGGTGACAACCAGGCCCATGTCCCAGGTGGGGTGTGCGAGCGCCTGCGCGGGGGTCACGTCGTGCAGCTGTTCGCGCTTGTAGCCGCGGAACGGGCCGCCCGATGCGGTGAGGATGAGGCGGTCAATTTCAGCGTCGGTTCCGGAGGCGAGCGCCTGCGCAAGGGCGGAGTGCTCCGAGTCGACGGGCACCATGGGGGTGTCCAGGGGCGATGCGTCCACGGCGGCGCGTACGAGCGGGCCGCCTGCGATGAGGGATTCCTTGTTGGCGAGTGCCACGCGGTAGCCGCTGTTGAGGGCGGTGAGGGTCGGTTCCAGGCCGATGGAGCCGGTGATGCCGTTCAGGACGGTGTCTGCCGGGTGCGCTGCCGCCTGTACGGAGGCTTCGGCGCCGTGGGCGATCTGCGGGGTGTAGCCGGTGGCTCCTGCTTCGGAGGCTGCCGCTTCGATGAGTTCGCGGAGGCGCTGTGCGTCTTCTGCGGTGCCGCTGGTGGCGACCAGTTCGGCGCGCACGTGCACTGCCTGGCGTGCGAGCAGTTCGAGGGATCGGGAGCCTGCGGAGAGGGCGACGACCTTCAGCGGTGCGTCGGCGGCGGAGGCGCTGGTGCCCTTGAGCGCGGCGAGGTGGTCGATGACCTCCATGGCTTGGGTGCCGATGGAGCCGGTCGAGCCGAGGAGAGTGACGCGCTGCGGTGCGCGGGTGAGTTCTGTGAGGGCGTCGGTGAGGCGGTCGCGGCTGCCGCCGACGCGTGCTGAGGATCCAAACTTCATGGTTCTAGTGTCTCATGAGCTCGCGGGTACGTTCGGGCATGCGCCTGCGTTTAGGGCTGTCCTCGGCATAGAAGAATCCCCCACCCTGTTATCCGGGGCGGGGGATTCTACACATACGTTTTAGAGCAGGTCCTGCAGCAGCTCAATGCAGCGGTCCAGGAAAGCGTCCACCTGGGATTCCTCGTAGCTGACGGTGCCCGAGGCGGGGCGGAACTTTGCGTGGCGCACCACGGAGGGGTCCAGCGGCTCTTCGCTGTTGAGCTGGGCGTACACGCGGTCGCAGATGGCGTCCACGTCGCCGACGAAATAGCCCATGTGGCGGCGCTTGCTGGGGCGGCGGAAACGCTCACCGGCAGGGCGTTCCAGGCGGCCAGCGAGCAGCTCGCCGGTCTCTACGAGGGAGCGTTCCCAGTTGTCCAGGCCGTACGCCTCAATGTAGCGGCTGCGTTCAAGCTTGGCGAAGCGTTCCTCAATCTTTTCGAGGGCGCGGTCGACCACATCCAGCTGGTAGCCGCCGGGTTCTTCACGGAAGACGACCTGGCGGATTCGTCGGGAGGTGTAGAGGTCTTCGGGTAGTTCGGCGGCTCCGCTGAGCTTCTCGTAGTCCTCGGCGAGGCGGGTGAACAGGCGGTCTACTTCACTGCGCTTGTAGCCGGGTTCGGTTTCTCCTGCACGGGCAAATCCGCCTCCGTGGGTGGTGCTTGCCAAAGTGGGCTCCTCTCGACGATTGAACTTTAAGAATACCAATGCGCAGGCTACCTGGTGCAAGGTTGGCGGGCGGTGTCTTAGATATAGCCTTTTACGCCCCTATTCACCGGGTACAGCGAAAGCGGGTACAGCAGAGGCGGGGCGCCCCTCCCCCACTCGTGGGAAGAAACGCCCCGCCTCCATAAGCGATAAAAGCTTCAGGCTTTAGAGCGGCATAATAAACCGGAAAATCAGGCAGCCAGCCGCCGCAGCGAAAAGAATCGAGTCTAGGCGATCCATCATGCCGCCGTGACCGGGCAGGATATTCGACATGTCCTTCACACCCATACGGCGCTTGAACACGGACTCGACCAGGTCACCGGCAGTCGAAGCGACCACCATGACCGCCGCCAACGGAATAGCCCAATACCAGGGCGAACCCATGACCGCCAACGCGATAGCACCAACCACCGCCGAACCGACGAAGGAACCAGCCAGACCCTCCCAGCTTTTCTTCGGGGAGATCTTCGGCGCCATCGGGTGCTTACCCCAATTCACGCCGGCAATAAAGCCGAACGTGTCATTGCAGATTGCCATCAGCAGAATCATGAGGATGCCGCGCTCGCCGTGGTCCGTCTGGAAGTAGACCATGGCAATACCCAGCATCAGCGGCACCCACAGCAGAGCCAGGGCGCTACCGCTCAAAGACTTACCCAGTGAGACCTGACGGTCAGCACGCACGAGAGCAGAAGAGAGCAGCAGCGCCAGCAGGCTCACCGCCAGGGCGATGCCCAGCCCGGTAAAACCGAACAGGTAGGACACCACCACAATTGCGCCAGACAGGGCACCCAGCAGGTACTCCGGGATGCCGTAGCCGCGGCGGGTGTTGAGCACGTGCCCAATTTCCCAGGCGCCCAAAGCTGCCGCGCCGGTAGCGATCGCAACAAAAACCGGCTGGTAAATCAGGCCCAGCACCAATAGCACGCCGAAACCAACGCCCACACTAATGGCGGCGGGCAGGTTACGGCCAGCTTTGGCGCTGCGCGACTTCACCGGCGTTGCAGCGGTCTGCGGGCTCGGCTGTGGAGCAGGCGGCGCGCCTCTCTCTTCTTTCGCTTCTTTGCGTGTACTCATTAGGGTTTAGACCTCGAGCAGTTCAGCTTCCTTGTGCTTGTACAGTGCGTCGACCTGGTCGATGTGCTTCTTGGTCTGTGCGTCCAGTTCCTTCTCAGCACGTGCGCCTTCGTCTTCACCGATTTCGCTGTCCTTGACCAGCTTGTCAATAGCGGTCTTAGCGTGGCGGCGAACGTTACGGATGGAAACGCGGGACTCCTCAGCCTTGCTGTTGACGAGCTTGGTGTATTCCTTACGGCGCTCAGCGGTCATTTCGGGCATGACCACGCGGATAGCTGCACCGTCGTTGCTGGGGTTAACACCCAGGTCGGAGTCGCGCAGAGCCTTCTCGATAGCTGCCAGTGCGGTCACGTCGAAGGGAACGATCTTGACGGTACGTGCGTCCTCAACGTTGAAGGACACCAGCTGCTGCAGCGGGGTCGGTGCACCGTAGTACTCTGCGGTCAGGCCGCTGAAGATTGCGGGGTTCACACGACCGGTACGAACCTTAGCGAACTCAGTCTTGGTTGCTTCGATGGTCTTTTCCATCTTCTCGCCGGCTTCGGCAAGGATTTCTTCGATCACGAAAGGATCTCCTTTGTCGGAATTCTGGGGTGCCAGAATTGTCGGTGGGCGTTCGCTCAGCCCTCATGATTCCCACCGGTCCGCGGCGCATCCGAGGCAAAAACCTTAGAAATAATGCGTAGTCGGCAGGAAAGAGGCAGAACGTCGTATTTGATATAAGTCTAGACGGTACCGGCGGGCATAAGCGAGTTTTAGCGCTCACCCGCGCGGTACCGTCCAGAATAAGTCCGCGCTATCGAGCACGGTCACAATCAGAGGGGGCATCAGGCATGCCCCAACCTAAAATTTAGGTGTTAGCGAGTAACGAGGGTACCCATCTTCTCGCCCAGGATTGCGCGGGTCACGTTACCCTCGCCCTGCATGCCGAACACGCGCATGGTCACGTTGTTGTCGCGGCACAGGGAGAATGCGGTCTGATCCAGCACGCGGATGTTACGCTGCATAGCCTCATCGTAGGTGAGGTTGTACAGGCGCTCAGCGTTGGGGTCCTTGTTCGGGTCAGCAGTGTAGATGCCGTCCACGCCGTTCTTAGCGACCAGAACCTCGTCCGCGTGGATTTCCAGGGCACGCTGCGCAGCCACGGTGTCGGTGGAGAAGTAGGGCAGGCCCGCACCAGCACCGAAGATCACGACGCGGTCCTTCTGCATGTGGCGGATCGCGCGGCGAGGAATGTAAGTCTCAGCAACCTGCGGCATGGTGATAGCGGACTGAACGCGGGTGTCAATACCCTCCTGCTCCAGGAAGTCCTGCAGAGCCAGGGAGTTCATGACGGTGCCGAGCATACCCATGTAGTCTGCACGGGAGCGGTCCATACCCGCCTGAGAAAGCTCAGCGCCACGGAAGAAGTTACCGCCACCAATCACGATGGAGGTCTCAACCTCGCCAACGGTTGCGGCGATCTGCTTAGCGATGCTGCGCACGACCTCGGTCGAAATGCCAACTTCACCGCCACCAAAAACCTCACCGGAAAGCTTGAGCAAAACGCGGCGGCGGCCGGTCTCGTCACGGTGCATCGGGCGGGGATTCGCTTCAGTCATGGTTCCTCCAGTGGCTTACCTAGGGATTGTTATGGGTGATTTGGGCGGGCTCCTGCCGCCTAGTCCTTATCAAGGATACAGCAAAGCCGGGTAGCCACCAGTGGTGACTACCCGGCTTCAGGCTATAATCCCAACCTCATACGATTTCCCTTACCGGGAACCCGTAATACGGGAGGGTAGAACTGCAGCGAGTCCTTATGCACCCACGCGGAAACGTGCGAATGCGGTTGCGGTTGCGCCAGCCTCGGACAGAACCTGTGCAACAGACTTCTTGGAGTCCTTTGCGAAGTCCTGATCCAGCAGGGTGTTCTCCTTGAAGAAGCCCTTCAGGCGACCCTCAACGATCTTGTCCAGAATCTTCTCGGGCTTGCCCTCAGCGATTGCGGTCTCGCGAGCAACGCGCTTCTCGGTCTCGATCTGGTCTGCGGGGATGGACTCGGAATCCAGGTACTTGGGGCTCATTGCAGCAATGTGCACTGCAACGTCGTGTGCGATCTCGTCGGTGTTCTCACCGGAGACAGCCAGCAGAACGCCAACCTGTGCGGGCAGGTCCTTGGAGGTCTTGTGCAGGTAAACTGCAACGTTCTCGCCCTCAACGCGTGCAACGCGGCGGACAACGATCTTCTCGCCGAGCAGTGCACCAGCGTCGGTGGTCAGCTCCTCAACGGTCTTGCCCTCGTAGGATGCAGCCTGCAGCTCTTCCAGGGTGGAAGCGTCAGCAGCAATAGCAGCCTCGAGCACGTTCTGGCCGAAAGCGATGAAGGGGTCGGACTTTGCCACGAAGTCGGTCTCAGAGTTGACCTCGATCATGTAGCCAACGCCGTTCTCAACGCGTGCAGCTACCAGGCCCTCAGCGGTTGCGCGACCCTCGCGCTTGGTGATGCCCTTCAGACCCTTAACGCGGATGATCTCGGCAGCCTTCTGCTGGTCGCCGTTAGCCTCGTCCAGAGCCTTCTTGACGTCGAGCATACCTGCGCCGGTCTTCTCGCGCAGTGCCTTGATGTCTGCTGCGGTGTAGTTCGCCATTGTGAACTCCTTGTGTTGCTGTAATAAATCGGGATGACATCCCGGTGGTACAAATGGCGGACGGCGCCGCGCCCAGGTCAGGGCGGGCGCCGTCCGAACGTGGTCCCCACAGGCGGGGGCCACAAAGCATAAAGCTTAGTGGGCTAAGAAAGCTTACTTAGCTGCCTCTTCAGCCTTTGCAGCCTCGTGCTGCTCCAGGAGCTCGCGCTCCCAAGCTGCCATGGGCTCCTCAGCTGCTTCAGCCTTGCCGTTCTTCTTAGCGTTGCGCTCGATCAGGCCGGCTGCCACTGCGTCAGCAATCACGCGGGTGAGCAGGTTGACGGAGCGGATAGCGTCGTCGTTACCGGGGATCGGGAAAGCAACCTCGTCGGGGTCGCAGTTGGTGTCGAGGATAGCAACAACGGGGATGCCCAGCTTCTGAGCCTCGTTAACTGCCAGGTGCTCCTTCTTGGTGTCAACAACCCACAGGAGGGAGGGAACCTTGGACAGGTTGCGGATACCGCCGAGGGTCTTCTCGAGCTTCTCGAACTCGCGACGCATGAGGAGCAGTTCCTTCTTGGTGTAGCGAGAACCTGCTACATCGTCGAAGTCAATCTGCTCGAGTTCCTTCATGCGCTCGATGCTCTTGGAGATGGTGCTGAAGTTGGTCAGCATACCACCGAGCCAGCGGTGGTTCACGTAGGGCATGTTCACGCGGGTTGCCTGCTCAGCGATAACTTCCTGAGCCTGCTTCTTGGTACCCACGAACAGGATGTTGCCACCGTGTGCGACGGTCGACTTAACAGCCTCGTATGCCTTGTCGATGAAGGCGAGGGACTGCTGCAGGTCGATGATGTAGATGCCGTTGCGCTCGGTCAGGATGAAACGCTTCATCTTGGGGTTCCAACGGCGGGTCTGGTGACCGAAGTGAACGCCGGAGTCCAGCATTTCACGCATAGTTACGACGGGCATGTCGTCTCCTTTGTGGTGCCGCGCGGACCTCCCATTCGGGCTAGCCCAACGCGCGCATAGTAGTTATCAGTTTTTCCTGGCGGCGGTTAGCGCTCACGGTTGCCCGTTCAGCTCAGGCCCTAACCACCCCGTGTGGGTGGACCGAAGGTCCCTTATCGGCTCCCCATGTGAGGATGCCGCTCACGCCGCGCGTCGTCAGTGATGCTGTGCGGAATCCCTCGATGAGGGAGAATACCCGCGCAGGCACACTGCAATACGACATTGTACCGTATATTCCGCGATTAATCCGCCGGGTCGGGGTTAAAACCTGTGCGGGCGGTTCGGGTGTGTGCGGGGGCACTGTGGATAAAGGATTTTAAGGCGAAAACGGCGGGGTTATCCACAATTTTTCGTGAGGCGCTGCGGGGCGAGGCAATTCGTGATGTGCTCAGAAGATGAAGCAGAACATGAAAAGTTTAGAGAACTCGCTGCGGCGCGTAATGCTGGTGGCGTGCTGCCTGCTGGGCGCGCTTGTGAGTGCGGGTGGGCAGGATTATTCGGGCGGGAGGGGCGTTACGGGCTGGACTGGTTTTGCAGACGGCGGCGCATCCGTCGCGGAGGTAACAGATTCCGGCACCGTTGAGCTCACCGCGAGCCGACTACGCTACCGCTCCCCCACCGCCACCTCCAGACCGCGGGTAATCCATCCCTTTGAGAAGCCCGCCCAACGCTGGAGTGCCGGGCATCGCGGCGTAGACCTCGCCGTGCCCGAACACGACCGGCGCGTCTACGCACCGGCACCCGGCAAAGTGGTGTTCAGCGGCACGGTCGTCAACCGCAAAGTGCTGGTCATTGCGCATCCGGATGGGCGGCGCAGCACCTTCGAACCTATGGATGAGGCGCTCCCGGTCGGCACCACCGTTGCAGCCGGTGAGGTCATCGGCACCGTCGCTACAACCTCCGGCGGCGACAGTGAGCACCCCTACCGGCGGTGCTCCACTCCGTGCCTGTACTGGGGTGTGCGCCAGGGAGGCGCCCGCGGGGACGGCAGCGGCAAGGACGCCGAGTACATCAACCCCATGAGCCTGCTGGGCTCGAAGGAACCAAGCATTCTGCTACCCGTGCCGGGCGGATATTAGGAACAGACACTAATGGAGACGAGCCGCAGATACAGCTGTGGCCCGTCACCTCCCAAGAAGGAGGCAACGGGCCACAGGAGCCAGCCTAAGTTGTGCTCACTAGCGTAGGTGCTAGAGACAGCTGATTACTGGAGGACGTCACCGTCATCAGCACCAAACTGGTTCGGCTGTACAGGCTGCTGAGCAGTCTGGCCGGGCTGAACCTGCTGACCGGGCTGAGTAGGCTGAACCGGCTGTGCAGGCTGTACGGTCTGCGCGGCCTGTGCATCGTACGCGGGCATTGCCTTGGTCGGTTCATTCTCACCGTAGTTCAGGCCGTGCTGCGGGGTGAACACCTGAGTCGGCGAATCATCACCCGCGGTGTAGGCGGTGTTCTGCGCCGGGTAGCCGCCCTGTGCCTGGTAACCGGGCTGAGCAGCATAACCATTCTGAGCAGCATAACCATTCTGAGCAGCGTAGCCGCCCTGTGCCGGGTAGCCACCCTGTGCGTCAGCCTGGGTTGCGCCGTAACCGGTCGCAACACCCGCAGCTGCACCCAGTGCAGCAGCCGAAGCGGCACGACGCTCACGGCCCTTCGCACGAGCCGCCGCGATCTTCTTGCGGAACAGGAAGAGCAGAACCAGGATGAGCAGCAGCAGACCCACAATAACCGCGTCCACGATTACGTCAGTCATGCTCAGACCTGACACCGGAACAGTCAGACCGGAGGTGGTACTGACACCACGGTCAGTCTTGACGCCCAGCTCGCCACCGTTCACGGTGAGCTGCACGTGCTGAGAGTTCTTCGCGAGGCTGTTCGCGGCATCAACCTTCTGCTGATCCAGCGAGGAGAAGGTCGGAGCCTTGAAAGTGAACTCGAAGGGAGCGGAGTAGTAGTTGCCCAGCTTCGAAGAGAGCTTGATCTCCGGGGTCACTGTGTAGTCGGAACCGAAGGGGTGGTAGCCGCCGGGGCGGGTGACAGTTACCTTCGAGTCGGGCAGGTATGCGTTCAGACGCTGGTTGAACTCGTTCTGGTCCTTACCGCGAACCTTCACGCTCACGATGGTGGAGTCGCTGTCCTGGCGCACCTCGGTCTCGTCATCGCCGCCGCCCGCGAAAACGTCCTTGAGCTTCTGCTCAGCGCCCGCAACATCCTCGGTCGGGAATGCGTAGAGGAAACGCGCTTCCATGGAACCGTCCAGGCCCAGGGAGGTAGCGACCTTCATGCTCTTCATCTCGATCTGGCGCGAAGAAACACGGTCAACCGCGATGAGAGTGTTGCTACCGCCAGAACGGGAGGAGCTAGCGCGACCCTCGGGGTCCACCATGTAGGACTTATCGTTGCTGTCCATGATGGTCAGAGTCAGACCGTCACCGCTCGGGGAGCACAGCAGGGAGCAGTCCAGCAGGCCCGAAATCTTCTTCTGAACGGTGAAGTTGTGATCCTTCGCCACTACCTCACGGCTGGCAGAGAGATCAGTACTACCCGCACCAAACAGCTTCTTGAGGCCGTTGCTCAAATCCTCAATCGAAGAAGCGCTAAAGGTCAGGGTACGACCCACTTCTTCCTTGGCGCTGGCAGTCGACGCGGAGGGGGCGTATGCCTTCGCCTGCGAGGACTCCAGACCCTTCTTCAGCTCGGAGCCCTCAGGCTTGACCTGGTTCAGGTAGGCGTCGACCGCCGAGGCGGTCTCGGTGTTCATGATTTCCTTCGCAACGAAGGAAACCATCACGGAGTAACCGCCGTCCTTCTCCTTCACATCAAGGATGACGTTACGGAAACCGCGGTCCTGAACATCCTTAGCGGAAATCTTAGACCCACCGGAGTTCTTCACTTCCTTCTCGCCAAACTTCACAGTGGTTTCATCACTACTGCTGAGGACGCTGTTCTTGTTGGATGCAGACACCACACCGTCCACTACCAGAGCTTCAGGAAGCCAGCCCAGCAGGTCGCCCGAGCTGAAGTTTTCCTTCACCTGAATACCCTGCACCAGGCCCTGGTCAGAGTTGACGATGCTAATCTGCGGCTTGATGTCGGAGCCCGAAGCCTTCAGCAGAGAGGTCACCTTGGAGTGGTATTCGTCCACGGAGGAGAAGGAGACCTTGAAGGTCGCACGAGCCTTCTCGCCCTCAGACTGAATACCTTCGTACTCCATGCCCTCGGGCAGGTGCTTACGAACGGACGCATCCAGCGCCTGGGTGCCGCCCTTAACCTTGTCCTGGTTATCCTTCATGTTGAAGGAAACCAGAATCGTACGAGTACCCTTCTCGGCGCTCTCAAGACCCAGCTGGGTCTCAATCTTCGCGCTGCAGGCACTCAGAATCAGCGCTGCAATGGTCAGCAGAACCGCCAGGAACATCCAGCGCTGACGAGCCGGTGCAGCCGGGGTATGAGTCATCGCGTGCATTCTAGGCTCCCATCAGGCGAATAGCCACGTAGTAAACAACCATGGATGCCAGAACCCATGCGGTGCTCAGCGCCGCGTGCATGATAATCGGGGACTTCGCGAAGCGGCCCAGACGGTTCAGGCCCAGGTAGGTCAGAGCCTCACCCGAGAACACCGCAAAAGCAAGCACCAGAACCATGAGCATGGTCAGGAAGAACGCGCCGTCACCGCTACGGGTGAGGCGCAAGAAGAACACGAGCAGGTTCAGCAGCAGGAACGAAGGAATCAGCACCAGAGAAGACACCGACACAGCGTGCATACTCGCGGTGAAGGACGCCGGCGCCTTGCCAATGCGCGCGGTCAGCTGCAGCTGCACACCGCGCAGAACCTGCACGCCGAAGATGGCGAGAGCCATCAGCACGTACGCCAGAATCATGCGTCCGGTCGGCACGGCCTGTGCGGCGTAGGCACCACCGTAGGCGGCACCACTTCGGCCACCAAACATGTAGCCCAACATGGACATCATGACAACCGCCGCCAGAATTACCAGCTGGCTGAAGAAGAACGCGCCCACCAGCGCCTGCAGAGTCGTGGGAACAATCCAACCCCACGCACCGGCGGAAGAAATGCGGGCGTGCGCGGTCGCCGGGTTGCTGGAGAAGACGTCCAGGAACGCATTCCAGGTGGCACCCAGTGCCTTCACCACCGGATGCGGTGCGCTCGGCGCGTAGACTGCCTGGCCGGGCTGACCGGGCTGAGGTGCAGCACCGGGCTGTGCAGTACCAGGCTGAGGTGCGGCGGCAGGCTGACCGGGCTGAGCGGGAGCTGCCTGATCCTCAGCATTCGGCTGTGCATTAGCGCTCGCCGGAGCGGGCTGGGGCGCCTGCTGCGACTGAACGGGCTCAGGCTGAACGGGCTGCTGAGGTGCTACCGGTGCGGCAGGCTGAGCAGCATTACCCTGCTGGCTCGACTGCACGGGCTGGCTCGGCTGAGCAGCCTGAGCTACATTACCCGGCTGAGCAGCCTGGCCCGGAAGCGAAGCGTCCTGTGCGGGACGCGCGCCAGCATCGTAGCCGTAGCCCCCGGCGGCACCCTGCGACGGGTTGTTGGGAGTGTTCTCCGACATTGAGATCCTCTCGTATGGTGTGTGGAAGCAACACCTACCGGCAGAATCGGCATCTACCGGCGGCATCACACTGTCTTTCGTGACAAGACTCTTCAACCCTACCGTATTGAACGCTATGGTGCGTCTTCGTTCGTCATTTACTCATTTTCATCACCGTTGATGCATTCCACGCACGAAAATAGGCGGGCGCAGGCACGAAAAAGCCCCGCCCGCCGACAAGTGGGTGAAGTCGACGGGCGGGGCCGTAGGGAGTGCGGGGCTCGAACCCGCGACCAAGGGATTATGAGTCCCCTGCTCTAACCGGCTGAGCTAACTCCCCATCCGGTGCAGTGACGGCGCGCAATGGGCGCCAGCACCATCCTCTAGAGTACCTGAACGGCGACTGAGAACGAAAAACGCTCTCTCCTACTCACCGCTCGGAGGCCTAGAGAAGCTTAGCGGCGCGAATCCAGATAACGCTGGTACGGAGCGTCGCTCACGTACAGCTCCTCGAAGGTGCGCCAGGTGTTCTCAGCGCTGTGGAAGCCCACAATACGGCGGGACTCGCGGCCCATCTGCTCACGCTCAGCGGCGGGCAGGGAGAGCACAGCCTCCAGCTTCTTCGCCAAATCCTGAGCATTATTGGGTTCGAAGAGGTAGCCGTTCACGCCTTCCTCCACCAGGTGCGGCAGAGCCAGCGCGTTCGCAAGCACCACGGGGGTGGAGGCGCTCATTGCCTCCAGGGAAACCAGGGACTGCAGCTCGGCGGTACCGGGCTGGCAGAACACGTCAGCCATCTGGTACACCTCGGGCAGATGCTCATCCGGAACGAAGCCACGGAAAATCACGCGGTCGGACACACCGCAATCGTGCGCCTTCTGCTCGAGAGCCTCACGCAGCTCACCGCCACCGGCAATATCCAGCACCACGTGCTCGAGGGTATCGGGCAGCAGGGAGAGCGCCTCGATAAGCACATCCACGTTCTTCTCTTCGGCAAGGCGACCCACAAAGGCAATACGCAGCTCACCGGGAACCTTGCCGGCGTCAGCGCCCTCAGCCAGCTCGTAGTCGCTGATCTCAATACCGTTAGAAACCGGCATGACGGGACGGTCAAAATGACCCAGGTCGCGCATCGCATCCGCACCGATCTGGGTGGGGGTGGTAACGACCGCAGTCTTGGAGAAGCAGAAACGCATGTCCTTCCAGGTGACCTTCTCAATCACGCGCTTCACGGGAGCGGGGAAGGGCAGGAACGGGTCAAGGTTCGCCGGCATGAAGTGGTTCGTTGCGATAACGCGGATACCGCGGCGCTTCGCCTGGAAGATGAGGGCGCGGCCAATAATGTAGTGGCACTGCACGTGCACCACGTCCGGGCGAACCTCGTCAAGGATTGCGCCGACCTCGGACCAGATCTCCCAGGGAACGCAGATGCGGTTCGTCTCGTGGGTCGGGGGCAGGTGCGAGCGCAGGCGGTGCTCCACGATGCCGCCCTCTACTTCGGTGCGGTAGCTGGGGCCGGGGATGGGGCTGGCGGCGACTACGTGCACGGAGTGGCCTCGCTTGAGCATGGAGGTGGCGAGGCGGTGACCGAATTGCGCTGCACCGTTGATGTCCGGCGGGTAGGTTTCTGCGCCAATCAGAATCGTCTTTGCCTGTTCCATGACGGGGCTCCTCATCGGGGTGTAGTGTGTCGGTGACTTTGGGGTTTCGGGTGCGACGGTGCGCCGCTTCTACCTCTGTCTGCCGCGTGCACCGGGTGGGTCCAGTACGTACAGCACTTGTCTATTCTACCTGTGAGCTGCGTCCTTCTCCGATTTGTGGCGGGCGGCTTTGGCTGGGAGTTACCTCTAAACCTCACATTGAGACAGAAGCCGGCAACCTGCCCGTAGACGCACAAACGCCCCGATACGAGTATCGGGGCGTTTTGATGCTTGGCGTTAAACCTGTACCGGTTTTAGCGGCGGCTAGGTTTAGCGGCGAACAGTGTTTAGCGGCGAACCAGGCGGTTCAGGAAGTGCAGGACGGTTGCAATGGATGCGCCCAGTGCTGCGAAGGACTTCCAGCGTGCCTGCAGAACCTCGGGCTTGCGCACGTTCTCTGCCAGGCCGCGGCCGGTAGCTGCTGCACTTGCGGCAACCTCGGAGGGCACTGCCTTGAGTGCATCCAGAGCCTGCTGGGTGTTGTTCTGAACGTCGCCGGTGTAGGACTGCAGGTCGTCGCGCAGGGCTGCCAGGTGCTGGCGGCGTTCCGCGGTGCGCTGCTTGAGCTCTTCGAAGGTCGGCGGCTTGGGCTCTTCCTCGCCGCGTGCCTTGCGCTCTTCAGCTTCCTGACGTGCGCGTTCTGCTGCTTCTTCAGCTTCCTTAGCCTTCTGCTCTGCACGCTCTGCCTGTTCCTTCTTCAGGCGCTCAGCGGACATGGCGGTACCTTCCTTGAGTACGCCGAGGTCGAAGAGCAGACCGAAGATTGCGGATTCGGGCTTGAACGGCAGCTGTGCCTTGACCTTCTTCAGACCGACCAGGGCGCAGATTGCCAGGACGATGAGGAAGACGAGGGCGAAGACCAGTGCGGATGCCCAGTAGGGCATGACGGTGCCGAGGCCGAGGATTGCTGCGGCGACCAGCGCAATGATCAGGAACAGACCGAAGACTGCTGCGACGCCGAAGAAGGCTGCGCCCTTACCAACGGCGATGCCCTTGGTCTTCAGCTCGTGCTTTGCAATCTGGATTTCGTCCTTGACCTGGCTGGGTCCGAGGGTCTTGAAGGTTTTGCCAGCGTCGATGATGTTCGCGACGCCGGACTTAATCCCGCTGATGCCAGCAAAGAAACGCTTGGGTGCCTTGGGATTAGTAGTAGTGGTCATGACCACCTCTCCGTGACGTGTTTTTGGAGGCTTCTTTTTCGCACTCCACCTCCTATAGTTTAGCCCCTTATGATACCTCCGCGTGACCGTTTGGGTGGGGGTTTGCGCTATCTCTTCAGGTATTTTCGACTTTCTGGAGGCTGCATTGAGCTGCAGGCGTAGCTTTCTAGGTTTGGTTGCGCCTGTGGATTTGCTCTGGAGTAGGCGTAAGAGGATGCCGGAGGGGCGCTCCCCCGCTGTGTCCGGGGTGCGGGTGCGGCGCGTGTGGACGGGGTGAACTTTTCTGTGCGTTAGACTTCATATTTTTGCGCGGTGGGGCATCTTTGCCTCGCCGAGGGCGTAAGCCCGAGGGGTTACTGGTGCACGGTTTAGAGGGAACGTTCCGACTGGACTCGACTAGACGAAGTTAGGTGCGGGCGCCCCAGCGCCTGCACCTAACGCAGTGGTTACTGCGTTCGAGTCCCGTCGGGAAAATGGAAAAGCCTCAGAACTTCGTTCTGAGGCTTTCTCTGCTTTGCTCCCCCGACTGGACTCGAACCAGTAACCCTTCGATTAACAGTCGAATGCTCTGCCAATTGAGCTACGGGGGATTATTTTGTTTTCGTTGCCGGTTTCCCTTGCAACGAGTAATAACTATACCGGGGCTGTTTGGGCTCCGCAACTTGAAATGCCGTGAAGTGCATCACTCTTTGGATTGGGGCTGGTGTTGCCCTCTACTGACCGGTTGTGCTCCCCCGGCAACATGCAGAACGCAGGACATTCGACAGGTTGCCGGGGCACCCGTAGAGAACCGCGCCTAGCCGCGCTGTGCGCTGAGCTGGCGGCGGCGCATCTCCAGCTCGAGGAGCTGACGCTGTACCGCCTCGAACTCTTCGTCGTCCGGGTTGGCGCTGAGCTGTTCCAGGCGCATCATCAGGTCGGACTTTTGGCGGGCAATCTGCTGCTCAAACAGGGCGTTGAGCGCGCCGGTCACAAAACCGGGCAGACGCTCAGCACTGCTGACGGGCAGGGGCGAGACGGCCAGCTCCGCGATGGCGGGGTGAACCCCCTCCACCGCGCCGGAGCGCACACAGTTGATCCACTCGATGCCGGGGGTGGGCGCCATGACGGTTGCCGCATGGATAATGCCGGCGGCTACCTCGCGGTGGGTGCGGTAGCGGAACTGCACGGTGGCGAGGTTACGCCACTGCTCCACGCTGATGAGCTCGGGGTGCTGCAGGGCAATCTCGAGCGCAGCCTTTTCGAGGCGTGCAACCGGGTCGCGCGGGTCGGGGGTGAGGAACTCCTCGACGGCAGGCGCCTCCGGCTGCGGCTGGGGTGCGGCGGGCTGAATGCTACTCGGCGGGTGCGCGGCAGCGTTCTGCCCGGCGTAGGCGCTGGGCGCGGCGTAATCTTCGGGAGGCGGTGCATCGTAGGCGGGGTCGTAGGGCGCGTCGGTATGTGCCATACCGGGCTGACCCTGCGGCCCCTCGTTCAGACGCTCGTAACGCGGCGCGGCGGCGGCAGCCTCCGCCTGCTGGGAGCGCGAAAGCTTCGGTTGGTTCTGCGCGTACGCCACGGCACGCTGAATCTCGTCCAGCTCCAGGCCGAGCTGACCGGAGACCTTACGCATGTAGGCGGGGCGCAGGTCGCGGTCCTTGATGCCGGCAATAATCGGGGCGATAGCGCGCATCGCCAGCACGCGGCCCTCAAGAGTCGCCAGGTCGTACTTGGCGAGGGTCGAATCAATCGCGAACTCGAACAGCGGGCGGCGCGAAGCAATCAGCGAGCGCACGGCGGCGTCGCCCTTGTGCAGGCGCAGGTCGCAGGGGTCCATGCCGTTCTCAGCAACCGCCACGAAGGTCTGCGCCACAAAACGCTGATCCTCCTGAAAAGCTGCCATGGCGGCTTTCTGTCCTGCGGCGTCACCGTCGAAGGTGAAGATGATTTCTCCGCCGGAGCCGTCGTCGGTAATCATGCGGCGCACCATCTTGATGTGGCCGGGACCGAACGCGGTACCACAGGTGGCAACGGCGGTGGTGATGCCGGCAAGGTGTGCCGCCATGACGTCCGTGTAGCCTTCCACGATGACGACCTGCTTGGTCTTGGTCATATCGCGTTTTGCCAGGTCAATGCCGTAGAGCACCTGGGATTTCTTATACAGCTGCGTCTCGGGGGTGTTCAGGTATTTGGGGCCCTGGTCGTCATCGAAGAGGCGGCGGGCACCAAAGCCGATGGTCTCCCCGGCAATAGTACGAATCGGCCAGATGATGCGGCCGCGGAAGCGGTCGTACAGGCCGCGGTTGCCCTCGGAGAACATGCCGGTCGCCTTCAGCTCCTCGTCGGTGAAGCCCTGGGAGCGAAGGTGCTTGAGCAGGTGGTCCCAGCCGCGCGGGGCGTAGCCGACACCGAACTTGCGGGTTGCGGCGGGGTCGAAGCCGCGGGCGCCGAGGAAGCGCTGCGCCTCCTGCGCATCAGCACTGTAGAGGTTGCGTTCGAAGAACTCGGCGGCAATCTTGTGCGCATCGAGCAGGCGGCGGCGCATACCCGCCTCGTAGCGGTCGCCGGGCTTACCGCCCTCATAGTGCAGGGTGTAACCAATACGGGCGGCTAGGCGCTCCACCGTCTCAACAAAGCTGGTGTGCTCCATCGCCATGACGAAGGAGTACACGTCACCGGATTCACCGCAGCCGAAGCAGTGGTACGAGCCGACCTGCGGGCGCACATTGAAGGAGGGCGTGCGCTCGTCGTGGAACGGGCACAGCCCCTTGAAGGTGCCTATACCGGCGCTTTTGAGGCTGACGTAGCCTTCAATAATTTCGCGGATATCGGTACGGGCGCGGACTTCGTCAATGTCTTCTTTGCGGATTAATCCAGCCATAAACTCAATTCTACGGTGGGGGTCAACAGGTAGCGCCTGTGGGCGCTACAGGGGCGCCAAAGAGCGGCGCGAACAAGCTCGAAAAAAGGATGCGCCGCGACGCGCAAACAGCACGCCGCGGCACACAAGTACAGGGGGTTAGCCGCCGGAAATGTCCAGCTCAGCCTCCACCAGCCCCAGACGCTCAGCATCGCCGAGGATGCGCGAATCCAGCCAGCCGTCGGGCAGGTGCGGCTGCTTGGGGCTGCCGGCGCGACCGCGCGAACCCTCAACGGCGGCGCCCGGGTAACCAATCGAGTGGTCCAGCTGAGCAATCAGCTCGCGGAAGGTCGCCAGGTCGGGCACCTGAGCCATTTTCGCGCGTAGCTCGCCGCCAACCGGGTAGCCCTTGAAGTACCACGCCACGTGCTTGCGAATCTCGCGCAGGCCGCGGGTCTCATCGCCGAAAGTCTCTACCAGCAGTTCTGCGTGGCGGTAAATCATGTCCGACACCTCAGTCAGGGTCGGTCGGATACGCTCCGACGAACCCTCAAACGCATTCTGCAGGTCACCAAACAGCCACGGGCGACCCTGGCAGCCGCGGCCAATCACCACGCCGTCCACGCCGGTCTGCTCAACCATGCGCACCGCATCCTCAGCGGAGAAAATATCGCCATTGCCCAGAATCGGCACGTCCGGAATCAGCTCGCGCAGCTGCGCAATGGAATCCCAGTCAGCCTTACCCGAATAGTGCTGAGCCGCAGTACGGCCGTGCAGAGCAATCGCCGCAACGCCCGCATCACGCGCAATCTTGGCGGACTCCAAGAACGTAATGTGGTCATCATCGATGCCCTTACGCATCTTAATGGTCAGCGGAATATCGTTGCGGGACGCCTCCTTCACCGCGGTCTGCACAATCGCCGTGAACAGGTCAGTCTTCCAGGGCAGGGCGGCACCGCCACCGCGGCGAGTCACCTTAGGAGCCGGGCAGCCAAAGTTCAAGTCAATATGGTCGGCACGGTCCTCTTCAACGACCATACGCACAGCCTTACCGACGTTGACCGCGTCCACACCATAAATCTGGATGGAACGGATCTTCTCGTCCGGGTCATGCTCAATAATGCGCATGGACTCGGGCTTACGCTCCACCAGGGCGCGCGCAGTCACCATTTCGGTAACGTACAGGCCGCCGCCATATTCACTGCAGAGGCGGCGGAAAGCCTTATTGGTCACGCCAGCCATCGGGGCGAGAACCACGGGAGTATCAACGGTCAGATTGCCCAGTTTCAGGGGCGGAAGGGTAAGACGGGGTGCTTCAGAATTCACCCCTATATTGTGGCATACGGGGGCAAATCGAGAACCGGACTCAGCTGACGGGGTACAGAGACACAGTACAGGCGGAATTTGGAGGCGCGGTGCATGCTGAGCCGCAGAGGCGCCCCGCGGCGGTAGTTGGCAGCGAGCGCAGGTACGCGAAAGGGGCAGCACGCACAAGGGGCGGAGGAGCATTCCGCTCCCCCGCCCCTTTCAGCAAGAGTCAGCCAGCAGGCTCGGTACCGCGAATCTATTTGGGAACCTACAAACCTACTCGAGAATCTACTCTCGAACCTACTCCGTCACGTAAATATAGGTCGGGTCGCCCTCCACCGAAGCGGTACCGGCACGCAGTAGCACGTCGGTTACCTGAACCAGCGCCTCCATGGCGTCGTCAACCTCAACCAGCACCGGGTACTTAGCGCTCAGCAGGGACAGCACCTGCATAATCGCCTCCACAGCGCCCTCATTATCGAAGTCGTAGCCCAGCAGCAACTCCGTGGCGGTCTTCTCATCCACCAGCGCCGCCTCCGGGTCAGTCTCGAAGGGGTGGTAGCTCACCGCAAACGCCACAATCTGGCCCTTCTTACCCTCGGCGGCAGCCTCACGGATGTGGTCGCGAAGCACCACAGCGCCAAAGGCACGCACCTCATCCGAAAGGAAGTAACGGTTCACGGTGCCCAAACCCACCTCGGCGGGCACATCCCACTCGTGAGCGCGGCGGTAGAAATTCCACAGCGCAGAAGTCAGCTCTACCGAACCGGTCGCCAAATCCTCAATCGCCTGAGTCTCGTTACCGTCAGCATCCTCACGCAGAGACACCGGGGGAATCGCGCCCGGCTCCACGCGCACCATGCGGGAACGCTGAATCAGCTTCATACCAGTAGCCTGTGCAAACTCCTCACCATCACTAAACGGCGACAGCTTCACGCGCAGAGCAGTCGTCTGGCCGTGCGCCGCCGCAATCTCACGCAACGCATCCAGCAGGGCGGTACCAATACCCTGACGGCGGTGGTCAGCTGCCACCTCAATGTAGGACCACAGACGCGTCGGATGCAGCAGCGAAGCTACCACAGTACCGGCAGCCACCGGCACACCCGAAGCAGTCACCACCAGAGTACGGCTAAACGGCGCATCACTATCCGGGCCGAAAAGGCCACGCTGGCGCTCCTCAACCTCATTGCGGGCAGAGTTCCAAATCTCAAGCAGGGCAAGGTCATCACCCTCCTGCCAGGGGCGAATCTCAAATTTTTCGCTGAGGCGTTCAGCCATATCCGTGTGCCTTCCTTCGCTCGCGTCTATCGTGCCAATCAGTCTAACCAGGGTAGCCCAAATACACGACGGCGGGTAGCCTCTTTCGCTCTAAGAGGCTACCCGCCGACGATGTTATGAATATTTTTAGCCTGCCAGGCGTGCAGCCAGGTAGGACTTCACCTGATCCAGAGCCACACGCTCCTGGTTCATGGTGTCGCGCTCGCGGATGGTCACAGCCTGATCCTCAAGAGTGTCAAAGTCCACGGTGATGCAGAACGGGGTACCGATCTCATCCTGGCGGCGGTAACGGCGACCAATAGCGCCCGCCTCGTCGTAGTCCACGTTCCACAGGCCGCGCAGCTCGTTCGCCAGCTTGGTAGCCGGCTCGGACAGCTCAGCCTTCTTGGACAGCGGCAGAACAGCAGCCTTCACCGGTGCCAGGCGCGGATCGAGCTTCAGCACGACGCGCTTGTCCACGCCGCCCTTAGTGTTGGGTGCCTCGTCCTCAACATATGCGTCGACGAGGAACGCCATCATGGAGCGGGTCAGACCGAAGGACGGCTCAATCACGTACGGCACGTAACGCTCGCCGGTTGCCTGGTCGAAATACTCGAGCTTCGCGTTGGAGTGCTTGTTGTGAACGCCCAGGTCGTAATCGGTACGGTTCGCAACACCCATCAGCTCGCCCCACTCAGAACCCTGGAAGCCGAAGCGGTACTCAACGTCGATGGTGCCAGCCGAGTAGTGTGCGCGCTCTTCCTTGGGAACGTCGAAGCGGCGCATGTTGTCCGGGTTGATGCCCAGGTCAACGAACCAGTTCCAGCAGTCCTCAACCCACTCGTTGAAGTACTTGTCAGCCTCGTCCGGGTGCACGAAGTACTCGATTTCCATCTGCTCGAACTCGCGGGTACGGAAGATGAAGTTACCGGGGGTGATCTCGTTACGGAACGACTTACCGATCTGGCCAATACCGAACGGCGGGCGCTTACGAGAAGCAGTGACCACATTGTTGAAGTTCACGAAAATACCCTGAGCGGTCTCCGGGCGCAGGAAGTGCAGACCCTCCTCATTATCAACCGGGCCCAGGTAAGTCTTCATCAGACCGGAGAAGTTCTGAGGCTCAGTCCACTCGCCACGAGTACCACAGTTCGGGCAAGCAATCTCTTCCATGCCCTCAGCCGCGCGGCCCTTCTTCGCCTCAAAGTTCTCCAGCAGGTGATCCTGACGCAGACGCTTGTGGCAAGACAGGCACTCAACCAGCGGGTCGGTGAAGGTCGCCACGTGACCGGACGCCTCCCACACCGCACGAGGCAGAATAACGGAGGAGTCCAGGCCAACCATGTCCGCACGGGAGCGGACGAAACGCTGCCACCACTGCTGACGGATGTTTTCCTTCAGCTCTGCACCGAGGGGGCCGTAGTCCCATGCGGAGCGGGAACCGCCGTAAATTTCACCGGCCTGGAAAACAAAGCCGCGGCGCTTCGCGAGCGCAATAACGTTATCGAGGGTGGACTTTTCAGCCATAGTTACTCCTTCTGCCCCGCCACCGGCTGTGACGTGCGTGAGTTCGGGTTCATAAGGGACGCAACCCAGAACGGGGCGCCCGTATTCGCGCTCATCGGCGCAATATGCACACTTTTTGATGCAAGACACTAGGGTACCATCACCACCCCACCCCTGGGTATGCCTACCCGGCCCACCACTCCCCCATTTTTGCCGGACACCAGGATGCACCCGGCGGGATAAACTAGGAAGCATGGAAGAAATTTTTATTCGCGACGATATGATCCGCCTCGGCCAGTTCCTCAAGCTCGCCAACCTCGTAGAGGACGGCGCGCAGGCACGCGAGGTCATTCAGCACGGCCTGGTAAAGGTCAACGGCGACATTGAGGAAGCACGCGGCAAGCAGCTGCACCCCGGCGACACCGTCACCTTCAACGGCGTGACCGTGAAGGTTGCGCACGAGGGCTAATCCGACCTCTTATTCCGTTTGAGATAGGGCGTTAGAGTGAGGGACGGCGTTCGTCCTCGTTCCTACAGGGAACCCGCCCTCGCTTCGCTTCGGGCACCCTGATGTCACTTTCGGACGACACCGCCCCTCCGCGCGCCCCTCACCAGAGCCGAGGGTAGCTATACCCTCCGGAAGCGACATCAGGGTGCCCACCCGGGCGCTCTCCGCCGCGAAGCAAGGAAGAGCAGAGCGTCCGGGTGCGGCGGGTGCCCCTGCAGGAGCGGAGGAAGGGTATAGCGTACCCACCCACCCAGCCCCTGTAGGAACGAGGACGATAACCACCTTTCCAAGCAGAATCTGAGAAAGCGAAAGAGGCGCCGCCTCCCTCCTCGGGAGACGGCGCCTCTATTACGTTAGAGCCGGGTCAGCAGAAAAGCTTAGCCTTCCGCGGTGCCGGTCGCCTCCGCAACCTTCTGCGCACGAATACGCGGCTCCTGACCCTGCACCTTCACCTCCAGGAACTCGCCCACATGGCGAATCTCCATGGCGCTCACGCCGTGATCCATTCCACCCATCTCGTCCGTGGTCCCCATATGACCCTGAAAGGGTGCGCTTCATGGTGGAGCCTTTCAGGGTCATATGGGGCAGTGGAGAGAAGTGGTGAATCAGTGGACGGCGGTGGATGCCGGAGTAGGCGTGGTGTGTTCTTCCTTCGGACTGGTGGGAGCCAGGTGGGCCGGGTCCAGATCAATCCGGCGCAGCAACTGAGCGTTAAGCGCCACCACAATCGTCGACAGCGACATCAACACCGCAGCAGCAGCCGGGGGAAGCAGAATGCCGCTAGAGGCGAGCATGCCGGCGGCCAGGGGCACGGACAAGATGTTGTAACCGGACGCCCAGATGAGGTTCTGGATCATCTTGCGGTAGCTGGCCTGCGAGAGCTCAATCATCGACAATATTGCCCGGGGATCGTCACTGGCCAGGACCACTCCGGCGGATTCCATTGCCACATCCGTGCCGGCCCCGATGGCGATGCCGACCTCGGCGCGGGCCAGGGCCGGGGCGTCGTTGACACCGTCGCCGACCATGGCCACGCTCAGGCCACGCTCCTGTAGCTGGGTGACCTTGGTGTCCTTGTCCTGGGGCAGGACCTCGGCGAAGACCTCATCGATCCCCAGGTCCTGGCCAACCGCATGGGCCACCTGCTGCGCGTCACCGGTAATCATCGCGACCTTCACCCCGCGGTCCTGCAGGGCTTTCACAGCGGCGCGGGATTCGGGGCGGATCTTGTCCTCGACGGCCACCGCACCGATAATCTGACCGTTGCGGACAATATGGAGTACACCGGCCCCACGCCCGGTCCAGGCGCTGGTGGTGTCGGTGAGCTCGGCCGGGGTGGTGAGGTTGAACTCGCGCAGCATGTTCGGCCCGCCCACGAGGATCTCAGCGCCATCGACAGTGGCCCGGACCCCCCTGCCGGAGGCGGCGCTGAAACCAGTTGCACGGATTTGCCGACGAGAGGCCTCGGGATGGGCGGCCGCGGCCGCCACGATGGCGCGGGCCACGGGGTGCTCGCTGTCGGCCTCCGCGGCGGCGGCCAGGGCCAGCAGCTCACCCTCGGTGACGCCGACAGTTGCCGCGACACCGGTGACCGCGTGCGCACCCTCGGTCAGGGTGCCGGTTTTATCGAAGAGCACCACGTCGATGGTGCGCATCCGCTCGAGCGCCATCCGGTCCTTGATGAGCACCCCGGATTTCGCGGCCCGCTCGGTGGAGATTGCAATGACCAGCGGAATCGCCAGGCCCAAGGCGTGCGGGCAGGCGATGACCAGCACCGTGACCGTGCGCACCACGGCATCGTCCGGGCTGCCGATGGTGGTCCACACCACCGCGGTGATCAGAGCAGAAATCAGCGCGAACCAGAACAACAACGCCGCCGCCCGATCCGCCAGGGCCTGGGCCCGGGAGGAGGACTCCTGTGCGTCGGCAACCATGCGTTGGATTCCGGCCAAGGCGGTGTCCCCGCCGGTAGCCTCCACCCGGACGCGGACGGTGTTGTCGGTGGCCACGGTACCAGCGACCACCTTGTCACCGGTGTCGCGGAAGACGGGACGGGATTCGCCGGTGATCATCCCCTCATCGAATTCGGCGGCTCCGTCGATGATGGTTCCGTCGGCCGGCACCCGGGCACCGGCCCTCACCAGCACGACGTCGCCGACGACCAGCTCGGAGATGTCCACGGTGCGGGTGGTCCCATCGATGACTTTCTCGGCCTCATCCGGCAGCAGGGCAGCCAGCGCGTCAAGCGCGGAGGACGCACCCCCGAGAGCGCGCATCTCCAGCCAGTGGCCCAGCAGCATGATGGTCACCAGCAGGGCCAGCTCCCACCAGAAGTCCAGGTCAAAACCGCCCAGCCCCAGAGTGGTGACCCAGGAGGCGACAAACGCCACGGTGATGGCCATGGCAATCAGGAGCATCATCCCGGGTTGGCGGGATTTCAGTTCCTTCCATCCGCCCTTGAGGAAAGGCGTTCCGCCGTAGACGAAGATGATCGTGTCCAGTACCGGGGGAATCCAGGTGGATCCGGGGAATTCCGGGAGGGGGTAGCCGAGCAGGTGGGCGACCATGGGGCTGAAAATAACGACGGGAATGGACAGAATCAGTGACCACCAGAAGCGTTCCCGAAACATTGCGGTGCTGTGCCCGGCGTGTTCGCCGTGACCATGAACCTGGTGGTCTTCGTCCAGGGCAGAGTGCGGGTGACCGTGGTGCATCGCCTGGCCGTGGGTGTCGGCGTCTGCGTGGTGTTCGTGGCTGGCATGATCCGGGTGGTGGGTGTGGTCTGTTTCCGGAGCGGGGTGATCACCATGGTGATCGCCGGAATGGTGGGGAGTGTTCATGACGTTCCTTTCGCTCAACCCGGTCGGGGTCGAGATGATGGGTAAATCGATCAGGATAAGACGGTGTAGCCGGTCGCCTCGATAGCCCGGCGAACCGTCTCCGGAGGTACGACACCGGTGACCGTGACGGTGGAAACACCACCAGCAGCGAGATCAACCTGGACGTCGTCGACCTGGGGGAGGGCCTGAAGGGCCTGGGTCACGCTTTTCGCGCAGTGCCCGCAGGTCAGGCCGGTGACCTGGTAGCTAGAGGAGGACCCTCCTGCTGACGAGTCGCTGGCGGCAGGGTTGGAGACGGTGTCGGCACGTGAGGCAGGTCCGCAACAGCTGCAGCCGTGGGAGGCCATCGGCAAGAGGTGGGGCGGGGCGGTAATCATGGGAAAGCTCCTACGGGTCGGTGGGATGCGGCGATGCTACTCTCCAGCATATACCCCCGGGGGGTATATTTTCAAGGGGTGGAGGCACTGCCCTCATGCGGGGCAGGGTGTGGTCACCGAGCAGCCTCCTCACTGTCGGGAGGGGACAGTGGGAGGCGGAAGGCGCATCCGGAAAACGCGGCCGCGCCCGCACAGCACCCCAGCGCGGAAAGGCGGTATCGTCCGAACGTGACATCAGGGTGCCCGAAGCGAAGCGAGGGCGGGTCCCCTGTAGGAACGAGGACGAATACCGCTTTCCGCGCGGAGCCAAGCATCCCCGGTCTTTCCAAGCGGAACTACACGTAAGCCCCCGAGTCGATGACCCGAGGGCTTACGTGTAGTCGATTTAGGCGTCAGAGCCTTCCACGGCGCCGGTCGCCTCCGCAACCTTCTGCGCACGAATACGCGGCTCCTGACCCTGCACCTTCACCTCCAGGAACTCGCCCACATGGCGAATCTCCATGGGGCCAACGCCGTGGCCGATACCGGCGTACAGCACCTTGATGCCGTCGGTGTACTTGCGGATCCAGTCGTAGGTGTAGTTCACCATCTCCTGCGGGATGACGGGGTCTTCCTGGTCACGGCCGAAGAACACCGGCAGTTCGGTCTTCTTCAGTTCCTCATCCTTGAAGTACGGCGAATCAGAATCTACCGCGTAGCCGGACAGCCCCACCACGGCGGCGAACTCGCCGGGGGCGTGACGCACCATCGAAGTTGCGATGCCCATACCCTGCGAGAAGCCCAGCAGGGTCACCGAAGCATACGGCTCGCGGTTCGCGCGCACCCACTCCAGCACGTAGTCGCTCGCCTGCTCAATAGCGCGCTGGTCGGATTCGAGCTGCTGGTTCAGCGGGTACCACTGGTAGCCGATAGCGTCTGCTGCAATGTAGGCGCCGGTCGAGTCCGCGGAGAACTGGGTGCCAACCGGCTGCGGTGCACGCATGGAGGCGTAGGTGAAGCCCTCCTGCGGAAGGTGCGCCGCCAGAGACAGCAGATCGTGTTCCTGGGAGCCGTAGCCGTGCAGCATGAGCACCAGATGGGTGCCTGCGCGTTCGTTCTCGGGGCGGGTGTATTCGACGACGTATTTGTTTTCGCTCATGCACCCATCTTAGCGAGGACTCCCCCGCAAACCTGCACCGCAGGTTCCGCTGCTAGCTTGACCCTCACCTAACGTGAGGTTTTAGAGTGAAACCATGGACGCGAACATAACACCACCTGACGGGCAACACGAATACACCGTAGGAGAAGCGGCATCATTACACGGGCTAACAGTCCGCACGCTTCACCACTGGGAGCAGCGAGGCTTGCTCAACCCGGCGCATGATGAGTTCAACGGGTACCGGTACTACACCGACGCAGATCTTGAACGAATCACCGTCATCATGGGGTACCGCGCCACCGGCATGAGCCTTGACGCCATTCACAACATACTGCAGGACGAAGCGAACAGCACCGAGCATCTACTCGCTCAGCGGGATATGCTTCAACGCAAAATCGTCGCGTACAAGCGCATGCTTGAAACCATCGAACATCTTTTGGAGGACACTATGGCACCTAAAAATGAGCAGCTCAGCGCTGCCGAAAAAGCAGAAATTATGGGCGAGGGATTCAGCCTCGCCCACCAGCAGGAAGCGCAGGAGCGTTACGGAAAAACTGACGACTGGGCTGAATACCAGCGCCGTACCGCAACGATGAACCGTGCCGACTGGCAGAACGGCAAACAGCAGGTTGCGGAGGTGGAACAGGCCCTCGTCGAGGCGTTCAACCGCGGCGTGAAGCCCGGCAGCGAGGAGGCGAACGCGCTCGCCGAGCGGCACCGCGCCTCCCTGTTCTTCTTTGAGGTCACCCCCGCCAAGCACGCTATTCTGGCTCGCGGCTACGTTGAGGATGCCCGCTTCAAGGCGCACTACGAGAAGCTTGCGCCCGGGCTTGCGGAGTGGCTGCGGGAGGTCATCTTTGAGAACGCTCGTGCGCACGGTGTTGACCCGGAAAAAGCGGCTTGGGGTTAAACCTACGGGCTGAAAATACCCAGTAGCTAGGGGTGAGTAGCCGAGCATGCCAGCTGAGCACAAAAATACGCCCGGTATTCCCAACGTTGGGAATACCGGGCGTTTATACGCGTCTGCAGAAGACTAGTTACCTAGCGGGTGCTGTCGAGGTGACGGCGGTGCTCTTGAATACGGCGATCCAGGTGCTCAAGGTTCTGCTGCAACCCCACAATCTCATCCTCAATCTTCTGACGGGCACGCTCCATCACCTCAATGGATAGGGCGTGGTCGTCCGGATTGCTCAAAATCGTGCGAATATCGGCAAGACTCATGCCGGCCTGACGGCAGGTAGCAATAAACCGTGCTGCGGAGATAGACTCCTCATCAAAAATACGGGTTCCGTGAGCATCACGGGGCACAGCAATGAGCCCCTCTTTTTCGTAATAGCGCAGGGCGTGGGTGCTCACCCCCAACTGCTCCGCTACCTCTTGAATACTTACCACAACTTTAATGCTATGGGGTTAGAGCGGGTCTAAAGCAAACCGAGAACCCTTACCTTCCGGTGCAACAGGAGGCTACTTCCGCGGTATCTCGCGGAGGTTTCGCAAAACACCCGAAAAACCGGAAAATATTCCCTGACCTGGCACAACACCCTTTAAAAGGATGCAAAGAAACGCCGGATACTCGCATTGTGCAAGCACCCGGCGCCTCCTTACCTAACCTTTAGGGTGAAGGTTAATTCTCGGCGGGCGGAAGAACCTGTGAAGACACTATCTGCCCGCCCGGAATTTACCCGCACTTAGGTGGTATAAACAGCGATCAGAGGGGCTTGGGTCAGTACCCCGTGAATACTCGCGGTTCTAGCGGGTCGCCGTAGCATACAGGCGAGTCATCGAATCCAACGCCTCACGCTCACGCTGCGCCTCACTTGGGGTGGCGGATTCATCTTCAACGCCGAGGGCACGCGCCAGAATCTTCTCCACCTGCTTCGCCTCAATCAAGAAGCCGTCATGGCCGTGGTTCGACTCGATAATGTCCACGGGCACCGGGGTGGGCAGCGCCTCCGCCAGGCGGTGCGACTCGTGCGGGAAGAACAGACGGTCCGTGTTCACCGCCGCAATGGTCCACTCACAATCGGTGTGCGCCAGCGCCTGCGCCAGGGTGCCGCGGCCACGCGCTACGTCGTGCGAAATCAGTGCCTCGTTCACTGCCAGGTAGCTGTTTGGGTCAAAGCGCTCAACCAGCTTGGCGCCGTGGTGGTCCAGGTAGCTTTCAATCGCGTAGCGGCCACGAGGCTCGCCCAGAGAACCGCCCACGGTGCTTTCGCCGCGGTTCTCTTCGCGACCGAAGCGGTGCTCCAGCTCGGCGGGGCTGCGGTAGGTGGTGTGCGCGATACGGCGTGCCAGGGCAAGACCGGTTACCGGCGCGGGACCCGCATAGTAGTCGCCGCCGGCGAAGTTCGCGTCCGAACGAATCGCAATGTTCTGGGTGTGCGCCCACGAAATCTGCTCCGCCGTAGCCGAAGGACCGGAGGCGATGACCGCGCATCCGCGCACCAGCTCGGGGTTAGTCGCCGCCCACTCCAGGGCGCGAGCACCACCGAGGGAACCACCAATCACGTAGCGGAAACTCGTCACGCCCAGTGCACGCGCCAGACGCGCCTCCGCACGTACGGAGTCGCGGATGCTCACCTGCGGGAAGCGGGAACCCCAGTGCTCACCAGCGCCCGGGTAGCCCTCGGGGACGATGCTCGACGGACCGGTCGAGCCGTAGCAGCCGCCCAAAATATTGGGGGCAATCACGAAGTAGCGGTTGGTGTCCACGACCGAGCCGGGGCCCACGATGCCTTCCCACCAGCCGTCCGATTCGATAGCGCGAATCAGCGGGGCAGGCATGTCGGGGGTGGGCACGCCACGGGAGACGTGCGTGTCACCGGTGAGCGCATGCAGAATCAGGATGGCGTTGTCGCCAGCCTCGTTGAGAGTGCCCCAGGTTTCGTAGCCGATGGTGACCTGCGGCAGGGTTACGCCGGATTCGAGCTCCAGGTCGCCGATGTTCAGCTGACGCAGGTAGCCTTGCGCTTCGGGGTGTTCGCGCTGGGTGCCCGCCACGGGGATGGGTGCGGTGACAGGCTGGCTGGTAGTGCCGGACTTGGTGGTGCCGGACTGGCTAGTGCTCTGGGTGGTCATGGGGTTCCCTTCACTGGGTTGGTCGGCGAGGTGGTGCCGGGTGTGAGCGGGGTACTCGTCTGTGGGTAGAAGAAGCAACAGGTTGGGCGGCAGCAACGCCGCACAGTTACAACATGCTCCGTAACGGGGAATCCGCAGGTGGACCGAAAAGCCGTAGCTTGCCGGTCCACCTGCGGGTTGCATCACCATTTAGGAGAGGGTGTCGAAGCCCAACTGCAGGTCGGCGAGAATGTCGTCGATGTTCTCAATACCGACAGCAAGGCGGATGAAGTTCGGGTACACGCCAATCTTCTCCAGTTCCTCAGCGGAAAGCTGAGAGTGAGTGGTGGAGGCGGGGTGAATCACGAGCGAGCGCACGTCGCCGATGTTCGCCACGTTGGAGTGCAGCTTCAGCGCGTCCACGAAGTCGCGGGCCTGCTCCAGGGTTGCGTCCTTGAGGGTGAAGCCGAGCACTGCGCCGGGGCCCTTGGGCAGGTACTTCTGTGCACGCTCGTACCAGGGGGAGGATTCCACGCCAGCCCAGATGACCTTCTCGACCTGCGGGTTTGCTTCGAGCCAGTGGGCGACCTTGGTGGCGTTCTCAACATGGCGTTCGATGCGCAGGGAGAGGGTCTCCAGACCGATGCCGATGTTGAAAGCGTTGGTCGGCGAGATGGCGGCACCGGTGTCACGCAGCAGCGAAACGCGGGCCTTCAGAATGTAGGAGAGGTTCGCGCCGAACGCGGAGTCCTTGCCCAGGTCGCGTGCGTAGACCAGGCCGTGGTAGCCGGGGGCAGGCTGGTTGAACTTGGGGAACTTCTCGGGGTCTGCGCCGTAGTCGAAGTTACCGGAGTCCACAATCACACCGCCGATGGAGGTGCCGTGGCCGCCCAGGTACTTGGTGGCCGAGTGAACGACCACATCCGCGCCGTGCTCGATGGGGCGCAGCAGGTAGGGGGTGGGCACGGTGTTGTCCACGATCAGGGGCACGCCGTTTTCGTGGGCAATTGCGGCGATGGGCTCAATGTCGAGCACGTCGTTGCGGGGGTTGGGCACGGACTCGCCGTAGAACAGCTTGGTGTTGGGGCGAACCGCGGCGCGCCACTCGTCGAGGTTGTCAGGATTCTCAACGAAGGTGGTTTCGATGCCGAGATCGGCGAGGGTGTACTTGAGCAGGTTGTAGGTACCGCCGTACACGGAGGGCGAAGCGACCACGTGGTCACCGGCACCAGCGATGTTCAGAATTGCGTAGGTGATGGCCGCCTGACCGGAGGCCAGCAGGAGCGCGCCGACGCCGCCCTCGAGGGAGGCGATGCGGTTCTCGATAACTTCCTGGGTGGGGTTGTTGAGGCGGGTGTAGATGGGGCCCAGCTCGGCGAGAGCGAAGCGGTTTGCAGCTTGCTCTGCACTGTCAAAGACGAAGGAAGTGGTCTGGTAGATGGGTAGTGCCCGAGCTCCCGTTGCGGCATCCGGTGCCTGTCCCGCGTGAATCTGGCGGGTTTCGAACTTCCAACCGGCGGGGTTGGCGGGAGTCGGGACGGTAGTGTTGTTGCTCATGCTTGGCTCTCCTAAGGGGATAGTTAGGGGGCCGCATGCCGAGCGGTACAGGAATCGTCGTTGAGTTGTCCTGTCACGATTGATGTACCGGATTCGGTCACATCGGTCCCGCGCTTGCGTCACGCTTGTGCGTAACGCCCGGTCTTCACCCAGGGCACCCCACCGCGGAGGAGGGTTGCCGGCCAGCTAGCTGGGGCTTGTCGCTGGCGCTCTTGACCTGTCATTAGGGTGTCATAATCGGTTGCGCGGGGTCAAGGGTTTTAGGAGTGCGCGACACTTTAAGACGCTTCATTGCAAAGATGACGTTTTATGAATTGCCTTTGCTCTGACCTCATTTTAGGGGTTCGCATACTCTCAACCCGATTAGCCGAGTCAGGCACCTGTAGTATCCGCAGCAGATTCACCCCATTGGCCTTGACCCGGTGGTAGTCCAACAGAGTCTAAAAGACCGGGGAAAAGATTCTCAATCACGCTGTCTCGGCGTGTAATTTTACGGTGCGTTCCCAGCACTTCGGTGTGCATGAGCCCTGATTCTCGGAGCACTTTGAAATGATAAGACATCGTAGATTTGGCGATTCCATAGTCAAAATCACCGCAGAACTGTGGCCCGTGGTCTGCGATACGGGCGAGAACATCTCGTCGAATGGGGTCTGACAATGCGCCAAGGACACGATCCAACGTCACGTCATCAGAGGTGGGGTGATACAGCCGTTCCTTACCCATAACCACGCCTTTCCGGGTTTTTCGCATAACGTATTGAGCCTTCATGACTCTGTGACAGAATATTACATCTTGGGCTTGCCCTTTAGCATAATATAGATTTATTCTAATTTCGACGAACATAGAAATAACATGAAAGGACACACAATGAGTTCTCACAATACATCTCATCAGCTACCTCAAAATTCTGAGGCAACCATGCGGCTTGTCTCATTCAGCACTCTCTTTGTCATCGGCACAGATACTTTTCTCACTGCCCCTCTGCTTCCGCTACTCAGCAAGGAGTTCAACACCAGCACAGAACAATCAGGGTGGTTCGTCTCTGCATACGCTTTAGGGTATGCAATTTTCGCACTCATTGCAGGCCCGCTGTCAGACCGCGTTGATCGCAGGCGTATTATTCTTACCGGGTCCATCGGCTTTACGCTTTTTACGGGCTTATGCGGTTTAGCATGGGGGTTTTGGTCTCTTTTTACCGCCCGGTTTCTTGCGGGAGTGTTCGCTTCTCTGATCTCACCGCAGATTTGGGCATCTATCCCCATGACAGTGCCGAAACAAGCCATTATTAAAACTATGGGGTATGCAACGGCTGGACTTGCTATAGCCCAAATCGCCGGTATTCCTGTAGGTTCTTTCCTCTCTACTTATGGATGGCAGATACCATTTTTTGCAATCGCCGCAGCGTCTCTTCTTCTCTCGGGTATACTTTATTCACGTTTTCCCAGCATTCCCCCTGTGTCTGCAGCGCAAGATGGAAATTTTCTGACTCCCTACCTGCACGTTTTAAAAGCCCCTTCACTTTTGCTATCCCTCCTGGCGTACCTGATTTTCCAGACAGGAGTATTCGCATCTCTATCTTTCATAGGTTCATGGTTCGCGCGAGACTTTGGGGCATCGCAGACAACCATCGGTTTCGCCATGCTTGTAATCGGATGTGGCAACGCTCTAGGCTCCCTCACAGGGTCACGATTCGTCGCACATATAGGTACGCAGAAGACTATGCTCATGGGACTTATGGCACTCAGTATTGTGTATCTCTCGGCGTCATTGACAGCTAATTTCTGGACTGCTTTAGGTATTTTTACTCTTGCACTTTTTCTCGGAGGAATTATGCTCCCCGTCCTCATGGGAGAGCTACAAAGCCATACCGCTATAGCTCGCGGTACTGTATCATCCCTCTCAAACACGGCAATGTACGCTGGAACCACTATCAGCGGTGCCGTTGGCGGTACATTACTTACGCAGTTTCCGGGGTATAGCGGTATAGCCGTCATGAGTGCATGTGCAGTCGCAATTTCTCTTGGTGTCTATGCACTTGGTGGGGCATTCCGATCGAATAACGGGGGATCGTTTTAACTTCTTCGAATAAAATCAAAAAAATTTAATCACAGCATTCCGTGAGCCGTGCTACACTGATGGAAACCTTGAATCTAGGAGTGATGAGGTATGACCTCCCGCTAAAGTCGCACCGGCTCGCGGAATGCCCGCCCAGATGGTGGGCTCTAAAAAATTTCAGAAACAACCCTGCTTTGGTTCGATACATTTCAGGAGCGCATAGTGTGCGCTTGGGATACCAAAGTTCTGAGGGTTTCGTTGTTATACCTTCCGCACCTGCAGTCGGTGACTTGGGATTATTCAGGCACTACGTAGTGCCTCTCTCACGACTATTCATCTCACCCGTCCCACGTATTGCAGGCGTGCGAACACCATGCTCAAGCGTCTTCGGGTGACTAAGCACCGCAAGGTTTTATCACGATGTCTACAATTCTTGACGCGGCGCAGCTTCGCCGCGTCTTTGGCAAAGGTGAAAACGCCTTTACCGCCGTCGACCGGGTGTCGCTTCGCGTTAGCTCCGGTGAAATTCATGCCCTTCTCGGCCCCAACGGTGCGGGCAAAACGACGACCGTGCAGATGTGCTCGACCCTGCTCACACCCACCGGCGGTAGCCTCACCGTGAACGGCGTTGATGCTATCGCTCACCCGCAGCGGGCGCGCCGTCACGTGGGTCTCGCGTTGGGCGGGGAGAACGGCTTCTACCCGCGAGCCAGTGCCCGCGATAATCTGCTGTTCTTCGCCGATGTTGCGGGGGTTTCCGGGCGGGCTCGACGACACGAGATCGAGCACGCTCTAGCCCGTGTGGAACTCGCCGATGCGGCAACGCGGCCCGTCCAGGAGTTTTCCCGCGGCATGAAGCAGCGCCTGCATATTGCCCGCGCGCTGCTCGGCTCCCCCGCCCTGCTCCTGCTGGATGAGCCAACCAACGGGCTCGACCCCGATATCGCCCTGACCGTGCGTACCCTCATCCGGTCTCTGGCGGATGAAGGTACCGCCATTCTGCTGACGAGCCACCTGCTGGGCGAAATTGAGGATCTGGCGCACACCATCACCGTTTTGGGCGCCGGTTCCGTTGCGGTGTGCGGCACCCTCGAGGACGTTGCCGCACACGCAGGTATTGCCGCCACAACTGTGGTTCAGGTGGACCCCACCGCTACCGAGGGCATTGATACACTACGCGGCTTCCTCGGCGATAAGGCGGCGGTACTGTTTGCCCCACGCGGTTCCGGTTGGGAGCTGACCCTCTACTGGCACGGCGAGCGCGCCACGTTCGAGGCGGGCGAGGCGCACCGCATCCTGGCGGAGGGGCTCACCGCCTCACGCATTGGGGTACGGACCGAGCCGTACACTCGCCCGGCAACCTTGGAAGAGGCATACCTGGCAATGGCGGAGGGGCTCAAGCGATGAACGCTCAGACACGGCGTCCGGTAGAGTCCCGGCAACAGCGCCGAGGGTGCAACCTGTGGCAGGAGTGCGCCCGTCAGCTGCGGCTCATGGGCTTTAGTCTGCGGCAGTTCCTGACGGTCCCCTACTTCATTCAGCTACTCATCAGTACGGTACTCGGATCGGTCATCCTTCAGGCGCTCGCCGTGCGCGCGGCGGCGCAGAGCTCCGCGGGGCACTCTGTTGACCCGACCCTGGCGTGGACCCGCGCGGGCATTGTGGGCATGTGGTCGGTCTGCATCGTGTCTGCGGGCATCATTAATTTTGAGCGCTTCCGCGGGACCCTCGTGTACCTGTGTTCGGGGTCGATTTCTCCGCTGCGGGTGCTGGCGGCTATCGTTTCGAGTGCCTCCATTGTGGGTCTGGCAGCCCTACCGCTGGCGTGGTTGACGTGGGCCCTGGCGACCCTCAACCTGCAGGTCACGGACTTTTCCGCCCTCTGGCCACGCTACGTTCTGGGCGTTCCCCTGCTGTGGCTTGCCTGCCTGTCGGTCACGTTCATGATTGCGGTGTTCTTCGTGGCGACGCCGAACGCCATCGCCTACGAGGAGCTGTTGCTCGTACCGGTTTTTATTCTTTCCGGGGTTCTCTTCACGACCGTTGAGGCGCCCGCCTGGCTGGACGCCGCGGGCGTGCTCATTCCCCTGCAGGCGCCGGTTCACCTCCTACTTGGGCGTACCGCCATCACTACCCCGGCGGATGCGCTCCTCCCCTTGGTTCAGACCCTGATCGTGAGCTTCATCTGGGCGGCATGCGCTTTCCGCTTTGCGCGGAAGGCTCTCGCCTCCGCCCGTCGCCGCGGCACCCTGGGGGCGATGTAGCGTGCGTGTTCTCTCTACTGACTCCCTGCCCGGCGTGGTGCGTCGGGCACTGTCTACCGCCTCTATCGGCTGGTCGTCGTCCATTACCTTCGCGACCCTCGGAACGGCTATCACGACCCTGGTTCTCGTGCCGGGTCTCAACGTGCTTTTCACGGTGCTGCTGGGTGCCGACCTCGCCGCGAACGATACGGTGCGCATCGGCTGCGCGACCGCCCTGATTGCGACCCTCAGCTCGGTGGCAGCCGGTATTGTCGCGCGTGTGGCCACCGACCGGTGGATTGGTGTCTTCGAGTACGTGTGCACGGCACGAGCAGTGGATGCGGGCTACTGGCTGGGTGCGGCGGCAGTGCCGGCCCTGTTGGCGTCCGTGACGGGTCTGAGCAATGTGGGTATCGTGTGGTTACTGTCCCTCACGGCACCCTCTACCGGGGCGGCTTCGGGGCTTCTACTGGGCGCCATTGCGCTGATGCCGGTTGCGGTTTTGGGCGGGGTCTGCCTGGGTATTTTTGCTGCCGGCTTGGGCCTGTACCTATCGGATCCGTACACTGGGTCAAATTTTCTGTCGATTATTCTGCCGGTCAGCGCGGGCGTGATTGTGCCGGTGAGCACCTACCCCGGCTGGCTTGCGTGGGTGTGTTCGTGGGTCCCCGGGTCCCGACTGGTGCAGGCTTTAGATACCTCTGGCAGTATTGCGAGCAGCACCGCGCCGGATCTCTTCGCGCTCCTGGCGGTAGACACGGCCCTGGCGGGACTCTACGCCGCTATCGGGTTGGGGCTGACTTTCCTTGCCGCCCGCCGCATCCGCGCCGGCGCCCGCGCCTCGCTGCTATAAGGCGTGAAACCCAAATAGAACAAACCTTTTAAACGCCCCCTCCCCCAGTGCGCTATCCAGGCATAATAACCAACCGGGCGCCGCAACCACGAAAGACTATTCCTGTGACCATTACTCCCGCCTCATACACCTTAGAGACCCTCGGCTTCGACCCCTCCTGGCAGGGCGCGGCAATCCGCGCCGCGTTCACCCTCGACGGCACCCTTGAAGATTTCACCCTCGCCCGCGTCAGCGCCGTGCACCGCACCCGCTGCGAGCTACTAACCTGCGAGCGGGGCGAGCTCGTGAAGCTCTCCGCTCCCCTGCGTCCGGTTGAGAACGACTACGGCGAAGAGGAGTACCCCGTCGTGGGCGACTGGGTGCTGGCTCAGCCCATCCCCGGGACCGGTAGCGATAGCCAGCCCGCGGAGCATAAGCCCCTCGCGATTCTGCCCCGCCGAAGCTACCTCACCCGCCCCAGCGCCACCCGCGAATCCTCGGATCAGCCTGTCGCCGCCAACGTGGATATGCTCTGCATCGTTGAGCCGTGCTTCCCCGAGCCGTCCATCGGGCGAATCGAACGCTACACCGCCCTGGCACACGCTTCCGGGGTGCAGGTCGCGCTGATTCTCACCAAGGGCGACCTGGTGACGGCGGAACAGCTCGCCGGGTATCAGGAATCCCTGGGTAGCGGCGTGGATGCGGTGCTCACCGTCTGCACGGATAACGGCTACGACCCTGCCCCGGTTGCCGAACTTGTCGCCGGGCGTACCGCCGCGTTCCTGGGCCGCAGCGGCGCCGGAAAATCTACCCTGGTCAACGCCCTGCTCAACCCCGGAGTTGACCCCCGCGAAGATGCTTCAGAGAACCAGGTGCAGGCGACTTCCGCGGTCCGCGATGCTGACGGCAAGGGACGGCACACCACCACCAGCCGCCAGATGATTGTTCTGCCCGGTGAGGCAGACTCCGGTGCAGAATCTTCGGCAGGCACGGTGCTCATCGACACCCCGGGCGTGCGAGCCCTAGCCGCAACGAGCGATAGCGCCGCGATTGACGAAACCTTCGATGACGTCTCCGGTTACGCTTCCGCCTGCCGGTACAGCGACTGCTCCCACGGTTCCGAACCCGGATGCGCGGTGCAGCAGGCCATCACTGACGGCGCTCTCGACCCCGAGCGCTTCGAACGCTACCGCAGGATGATGGCGGAATCCGCGCGCCTGCGTCTACGCTCCCAGGAGCGCGAGTACCGGCAGAGTAACCGAGCCTTCACGAAGGCAAACAAGGCGGGCCGCCGCACCCTCATGTCCATTAAAGGCCGCGCCAACTAGCCGCCGAACACGCACGCCCCGGCAAGGCTACGGTGAGACTTCAGTGGGGCTTCCACAGGCTGAGCCGGGCAACCCCGCACAAGCCGCAATATAGTAGCCTCCCTCACTCTTCGATACACTAGAACTAGGCGTGCCCACAGTCCCCCGCGCACCCTCACCGCCATCGCGGCGGCGCAGGAACGCGGGCGCAGACGGCACACACCATTCATAAACCCATAACTCATTGAAAGAGGTGGCAGCATGGCTGAACAGAACCTCACCCCGCCCGTACCGAAGAAGGTCGAGCACCGCCGTGAACACCACGGCGACGTCTTCATCGACCACTACGAATGGCTCCGCGACAAGGAAAGCGAAGAGGTCCTCAACTACCTCAAGGCAGAAGCCGAATACACCGAAGCTGTCACCGCAGACCAGCAGCCCCTCCGCGAGTCCATCTTCAACGAGATTAAGAACCGCACCCTGCTGTCGGATCTGACCGTCCCGAACCGTATCGGTGACTGGTGGTACTACAGCCGTATGGTGCCCGGCGGCCAGTACCCCGTCTTCTACCGCTACCCCGCCCTGCACGAGGGCGACGAGGTGGTGCGCTACACCCCGCCGACCGTCACCCCCGGCGAGGTGCTTGAGGGCGAGGTCGTCATCCTCGACTGCAACGAATACGCCAAGGACATGGAGTTCTTCTCCCTCGGCAGCTTCCAGCCGGCACGTAACGGCAAGCTGCTGAGCATCTCCGTGGACGAGAAGGGCGACGAACGCTACGAGCAGCGCTTCCTCAACATGGAAACCGGCACCTTCCTCGAAGACACCATCCCCAACATTGCGGCGGGCTCCTTCTTCATCAACCACGCCGAGCAGCTCATCTACGTGGTCCCCGACGACTCCTGGCGCCCTTGGCGTGTCTACGTGCACGACGTCGGACAGGGCACCGAAGATCACCTCATCTACGAAGAGCCGGACAACACCATGTGGCTCTCCGCTGCTATGAGCTCCGACCGTTCCTCCGTGGTGCTCACCAGCTCGAACTCCGAGTACACCGAGGTGCGCATCGTACCGACCCGCGAACCCAAGGGCGAGCCGACCCTGCTCATCCCCAAGAGCGCGGGCATCGAATACTACGCCGAGCCGCTCAACATTGCCGGCGAGCAGCACCTGCTGATTCAGCACGACTACAATGCGCTGAACTCCGAGCTGGTCCTCGCAGACATGCCGCGCGAAGGCGAAAGCCTCGAAGAGTACGCACAGCGTTGGGTGCCGGTCATCCGCCACAGCGAGCACGTGCGTCTGGAGGGCTTCACCTTCACCGCAACGCACCTGGTTGTTACCGCCCGCGCGGACACCACCACCCGCATCTTCCTTGCACCGCGTGAGCAGCTGCCCATCCAGTGGCGCCGCCGCCGACCCGCCGGCGTGACCTTCATGGAACCTGCCGGTTTCGACGAGGAGCTGTACACCGCATCCGTGCTGCGTGCGGAGAACTACTCCCCCGTGCTGCGCATCGCCTACACCTCGTACCTGACTCCGCGCCGCGTCTACGACTACTTCCCCATGTCGCAGACCCTGCTGCTGCGCCGCGAAACCCCGGTGCTGGGCGGCTACAACCGCGAGGACTACCGCGCCTACCGCGACTGGGCACCGGCGGCGGACGGTACGCTCATCCCGATTTCGGTGATTCACCGCGCCGACCTGGACATGAGCAAGCCGCACCCGGTCATCCAGTACGGTTACGGCTCGTACGAGTCGTCCATGGATCCGATGTTCTCCATCCCGATGCTGTCGATCCTGGACCGCGGCGTCATCTACGTCATCGCGCATATCCGCGGCGGCGGCGAGATGGGCCGCTCCTGGTACCAGAACGGCAAGAAGCTCGCGAAGAAGAACACCTTCACCGACTTCGTGGACGTCACCAGCTACATTGCGGCGAAGCCGTGGGCTGATGAGGCGCGTATCGGCTGCTACGGCGGTAGCGCGGGCGGCCTGCTCATGGGTGCCGTGCTGAACCTCGCCCCCGAGAAGTACGCCGCCTGCCTGGCTGCCGTGCCGTTCGTGGATGCGCTGACCACCATCCTTGACCCGGAGCTGCCGCTGTCGGCGATGGAGTGGGAAGAGTGGGGCAACCCGATTGAGGACCCCGAGGTCTACGCCTACATGAAGTCGTACACCCCGTACGAGAACATCCGCCCGGTCCGCTACCCGGCGATTGCTGCGGTGACGAGCTTGCACGACACGCGTGTGCTCTACGTGGAGCCCGCCAAGTGGATTGCGGCGCTGCGTGAGCAGATTGACCCGTCGTCGCCGGTGCCGCTGCTGAAGATTGATATGTCGGGCGGTCACGGTGGTGGTTCCGGCAGGTATACGCGTTGGCGTGAGATCGCGTGGGATTACGCGTTCCTGCTGAGCAACCTGGGCGTCACCAAGTAGGCTAAAGCACGCCAACCGCGTATACCCTTCCGCATGCAGATTTGGTGCCTCGCGCGCTCGGAATCTGCACGCTCCAGTGCGTTGGCGTGAGATCGCCTGGGATTACGCGTTCCTGCTCACTAACCTCGGCGTTACTGAGTAGCTCATCTCTTAAATAGAACGCTCCGTCTGTATCTGAGTGATGCGGACGGAGCGTTCTTCGTTTCAGCACGTTGCGCTACGCGGGGGGGGGACGGTGCTCGTCCTCGTTCCTACAGGGAACCCGCCCTCGCTTCGCTTCGGGCACCCTGATGTCACTACGGACGACACCACCCCTCCGCACACGCTAGGCTACCCAAGGTGGCGCGCCGTGTTTTCCGGAAGCGCCCTCAGGG
>NZ_KV830307.1:119629-310851 GCF_001836735.1 Rothia sp. HMSC061D12
TGCGTAGGCGCGGAGGAAACATGCGGCGTGCCTCCCCAAACGCTATGGTGCGGAACGAGGACGATAACCGCCTTTCCAAGCGGAGCTAACGTGCAAAGCCAAACGGAACGCCGTATCACAAGCGAAACTAGGGAAAAACGAAAGAGGCGCCGCCTCCCACATCGGGAGACAGCGCCGCTTTCGCTAGAGCCGGATCAGCGGAAAAGCTTAGCCTTCCACGCCGCACTCAGCCAGAATCAGCTCACGCACGCGGGCGGCGTCAGCCTGACCACGGGTAGCCTTCATGACCTGACCGACGATAGCGCCAGCAGCCTGAATCTTGCCGGCACGAATCTTGTCGGCAACGTCGGGCATTGCTGCCAGTGCTTCCTGGACGGCTGCGGTGAGTGCGCCGTCGTCGGAGACCACGGCGAGGCCGCGTGCCTCAACGATTTCGGCGGGGGTGCCTTCACCGGCGAGGACGAACTCGAGCACCTGGCGGGCAATCTTGTCGTTGATCTTGCCTTCGCTGATGAGAGCTTCGAGGGCGACCACGGTTGCGGGCTCCACGCCGAGGGCGGTGAGCTCAACCTCGGCCTGCTTTGCGCGTCGGGCGATTTCGCCCATCCACCACTTGCGGGCTGCTGCTGCGGTTGCGCCTGCGGCGACGGTCTCTTCGATGACGTCGAGTGCGCCGGCGTTGACCACGTCGCGGAACTCTTCATCGGAGTAGCCCCATTCGTTCTTGAGGCGGCGGCGGCGCTCTGCCGGGGGTTCGGGCAGTTCGGCGCGCAGACGCTCAATCCACTCGCTGTTGGTGACAACCGGGACCAGGTCCGGCTCCGGGAAGTAGCGGTAGTCGTCAGCATCAGACTTGGGGCGACCCGAGGAGGTTTCGCGGGTGTCTTCGTGCCAGTGGCGGGTCTCCTGGGTGACCTTTTCGCCGCGTTCGAGGATTGCGGCGTGGCGGCGAATCTCGTAGCGGACGGCGCGTTCGACCGAGCGCAGGGAGTTCACGTTCTTGGTTTCGGAGCGGGTGCCGAACTTCTCTGCGCCCTTGGGCATGAGGGAGACGTTGGCGTCGCAACGCACATTACCGCGTTCCATGCGGGCGTCGGAGATGCCGAGGGAGCGGACGATGTCGCGGATTGCGGCAACGTAGGCGCGTGCCAGTTCGGGTGCGCGTTCGCCGGCGCCGACGATGGGTCGGGTGACAATCTCGATGAGGGGCACGCCTGCGCGGTTGTAGTCGACCAGGGAGGAGGTTGCGCCCTGGATTCGGCCGTCTGCGCCGCCGACGTGGGTGAGCTTGCCTGCGTCTTCTTCCATGTGGGCGCGCTCGATTTCGACGGTGAAGATGGTGCCGTCTTCGAGTTCTACGTCCAGGGAGCCGTTTTCCGCGATGGGGCCGCCAGCCTGGGAGGTCTGGAAGTTCTTCGGGGAGTCCGGGTAGAAGTAGTTCTTGCGGGCGAAGTAGGACTTGTCTGCGATGTCGCAGCCCAGTGCCAGGCCGAGCTTGATGGCGGACTCAACAGCGGTCTTGTTCACCATGGGCAGCGCGCCGGGCAGGCCGAGCGAGACGGGGGTGACGTTGGTGTTGGGCTCGTCGCCGAACTCGTTGGGTGCGGAGTCGAACATCTTGGTCTTGGTGTTCAGTTCGACGTGCACCTCGAAGCCGAGGACCGGGTCGTACTTTTCGATGGCTTCTTCGAAGCTGAGGACTTCTTCACTCATTACTTGGTTCCCCCAAAGTCAAAGTCGCGGATCAGGGTTTCGGTGTCGGGCAGGCTCTTGTAGAGCGGTGCGCCCCACTTTGCGGTGAGCAGTTCTTCCAGTGCTGCGCCGACGCGGTAGAGGCGTGCGTCTTCGCGTGCGGGTGCGGTGAACTGGATGCCGACGGGCAGGTTGTTCTCTTCGGAAAGGCCGCCGGGCAGGGAGAGCGCCGGGACGCCTGCCAGGTTGACGGGCACGGTTGCGACGTCGCCCAGGTACATTGCCATGGGGTCGCCTTCGGTCTTCTCGCCGAGCTTGAACGCGGTGGAGGGCGCGGTCGGGGAAATCAGCACGTCGCACTTTTCGAAGGCTGCTGCGTAGTCGCGCTGGATGAGGGTGCGGACGCGCAGTGCGGCGCCGTAGTAGGCGTCGAAGTTACCTGCGGACAGTGCGTAGGTGCCGAGGATGATGCGGCGCTTGACCTCGTGGCCGAAACCTGCGGAGCGGGTTGCTGACATGACGCGTTCGATGGTGACGGGGCCGTCTTCGGGTACGACGCGCAGGCCGTAGCGGACGCCGTCGTAGCGTGCCAGGTTGGAGGACACCTCGGAGGACATGATCATGTAGTAGGCGCTGATGGCTTCGGTGACGGAGGGCAGGGAGACCTCGATGATCTCTGCGCCTGCGGCACGCAGCTCTTCAACGGATTCGCGGAAGCGTGCGAGGACGCCTGCTTCGAAGCCTTCGCCGTCGCCGCCGCCGAGTTCCTTGATGACGCCGATGCGCAGGCCGGACAGGTCGCGCTTGCGTGCTGCTTCTGCGCCTGCCTTGGCTTCTTCAACGAAGTTGCCGGGCTCATCGGGCAGGGAGGTTGCGTCGAGCGGGTCGTGGCCTGCGATTGCTTCGTGGAGCAGTGCGGTGTCCAGGACGGTGCGGGCGACGGGGCCGACCTGGTCGAGGGAGGACGCCATGGCGATGACGCCGTAGCGGGAGACGGAGCCGTAAGTGGGCTTGACGCCGACGCTACCGGTCAGTGCTGCGGGCTGGCGGATGGAGCCGCCGGTGTCGGTGCCGAGCGCCAGGGGTGCCTGGAATGCGGTGACGGCTGCTGCGGAGCCGCCGCCGGAACCGCCGGGTGCGCGGTCGAGTGCCCAGGGGTTGCGGACCACGCCGAATGCGGAGTGCTCGTTGGAGGAGCCCATTGCGAATTCGTCGAGGTTGGTCTTGCCGAGGATGGGCATGCGTGCTTCGCGGACCTTGCGGGTGACGGTGCCGTCGTAGGGGCTCATCCAGCCTTCGAGCATGCGCGATGCTGCGGTGGTGGGCTGGCCCTTGGTGACGATGAGGTCCTTGACGGCGATGGGTACGCCTGCGAGCGGGGGCAGTTCCTTGCCTGCTGCGCGGTCTGCGTCCACTGCTGCTGCGGTGGCAAGTGCTTCTTCGGCGTTGATGTGCAGGAAGGCGTTGAGGCCATTCTTACCGTCTGCACGGTTGTCGCTCAGGGGTGCGCCGTCGGTGGCTGCGATGCGGTCCAGGTGTGCCTGGGTGAGCTCGACGGAGGTGATTTCGCCGGATGCGAGCTTTTCTGCTGCTTCTGCGGCGGTGAGCTGGATCAGTTCGTTCACTTGGTTGTTCTCCTCTTAGTCTTCGTCGAGGATTGCCGGCACGCGGAACTTGCCGTCCTGTGCGTCGGGGGCGCCGGAGAGCGCCTCTTCCTGGGTGAGGGTGGTGACGGATACGTCTTCGCGGAAGACGTTCTCGAGGGGGATGGGGTGGCTGGTCGCGGGGATGTCGGCAGTTGCTTTCTGCGACATGGTCTCAACGGATGCGACGATGACGTCCAGCTCAGACGCCATCGCGGTGAGTTCTTCATCGGTCATCTCAATGAGTGCCAGCGATGCCAGGTGCTTTACCTGTTCAAAGGTGATGGCAGACATGGTTCTCCCGTAGTTTGTTTTCTTGTCTCTTCTCTAGTGTAGTGGAGGTTGCGTTTTCCGTCTCATTGGGGGTTGGAGGGTTTACCTGCTGGTTTGCGTGGTCAGGCGGTGTTCTCCTCCCCTATTTTCGGGTTAAATGCTCAACGCCCCGCTCCTCGTGTGAGGTGCGGGGCGTTGGGCTACAACGTGTCCACGTTACGCTTGGGGGTTAATCCTTAGGCGGGGATGGTCAGAACCTGGCCGGGGAAGATCAGGTCAACGTTGTAGATGATGTCGGTGTTCGCAGCTGCGATTGCCTGGTAGCCGCCTGCAACGCCGAGCTTTGCAGCGATCAGCGAGAGGGAGTCACCGGGAACCACGGTGTAGGTGCCTGCTGCAGCCTTGGGAGCTGCAACGGGAGCTGCTGCTACGGGAGCCTCAGCTGCCGGTGCTGCTGCGGGAGCTGCGGGAGCCTCAACTGCGGGTGCAGCGGGAGCTGCTGCGGGTGCCTCAACTGCTGCGGGTGCAGCCTGAGCTGCAGGAGCTGCGGGTGCAGCCTGTGCCGCGGGAGCGGTGTAGGTCTGCTGGGTCTGCGACTGTGCAGCCACGGTGGTGGTGGGCTCGGTGTAGGTGGGAGCTGCGCCGGTCTTGCCGTAGAGGCCAAGCTTAGCGGAGCATGCGGGCCATGCGCCCCAGCCCTGGATAGCGAGCAGACGCTCGCCAGCCTCGATCTGCTGTGCACGGGTAGCGGTCGCGGGGGAGCCGGACATGCCGACGCCGTTCCAGGACTGCTGGGTGAACTGCAGACCGCCGTAGAAGCCGTTACCGGTGTTGATGGACCAGTTGCCACCGGACTCGCACTGTGCCAGTGCGTCCCAGGTAGCACCGTCTACTGCGTTTGCAGCGGGCATCGACATGGTAGCTGCTACAGCGCCACCGATGGCGAGAGCTGCTGCGGTACGACGAATGGAAGTGTTCTTCATAATGCTCCTTGGGGCCGTCCCCGCTCGTTCCGTCCCCGGAACTCTAGCGCGCCGCCGCTCACCCTTTGATAACGAAGTAGGTTACTCATGTTCTGGCTCTACCATGTGAGCGGCTCTCCACCGATTTCATGTCACCGTGAGCGATTCTGCACTTGTGTGCGGAATCCGGGTGGCACTTCCTCGATGGGGACGTGCGGTAGAACCGGGCATCGTTTCAAGCATTCCAAGCTTGAAACCACACAGGTGATTCTCTTGCGAGAATCCATCTGGTCTCAAAGATAGCCGAGGTTTTTTATGATTCCAACCCGACTTCAAGTTCACAGCGAACGTCCCGGGTTCTCCCAGGGTTCTTCCAGGTTAAAAGTGAAGGAAACATTATTTAAGACCTTGAGCCCCTCGCGCCTTAAGGGTTTCACCCCGGAATTTCGGGGTTTTCTAGGGCTTTAACTCGAAGGCGCTCCCCCGCCGAGTTTTCTGATTCGGGGTTGATGGGCACCACCTTTAAGGGTTTTGAACAGCGTGTAAATATTTTTTAAATATTTCTTCGCTTTGGGAGTGTTTTAAGGCGCTTCCGCCTTAAAAGCTATGGTAATTACAAATGCCAGAAATTGGCATTCAGGCCCTGAAGCACGCACTCCAGAGCCTGAATGCTCTATACATTGCAGGGGTCAGATTCAGGTGACCCCGCTACCGGGTCTACTCGGCGGTGGCCTCAACAGCCTCCGGACCACCCTCGAGCAGGGCGGTGAAGCCATCCTCATCCAGCACCTTCAGACCCAGCTGCTGAGCCTTATCCAGCTTCGAGCCGGCGTTCGCGCCAGCAACCACAAAGTGGGTCCTCTTAGATACAGAACCGGACGCCTTACCGCCGCGAGAAATAATGGCTTCCTTCGCGCCGTCACGGGTATAACCGTTCAGCGTGCCGGTCACGACCACGGTCAAGCCCTCCAGGGTGCGCTCCACCGATTCATCGCGGCTATCCTCCATACGCACACCGGCGGCAGCCCAGGAGTCCACGATCTCGGCGTGCCAGTCCTCAGCGAACCACTCAATAATCGAGTCGGCAATCGTGGTGCCCACACCGTCCACAGCGGCAAGGCGTTCACGATCAGCCTCGCGGATCGCCTGCATCGAACCGAACTCCGCGGCGAGCGCGCGGGCAGCGGTCGGGCCCACGTGGCGAATCGAGAGGGCAACCAGCACACGCCACAGCGGCTGCTGCTTTGCCTTCTCCAGCTCGGCGAAGAGGTTCAGCGTATTCTTCGTGGGCTTCGGCTCGGGACGTGCCTTGGTCGGCTTGGTGTAGAAGTAGGGCACGCGCTCCATCTTTCCGGTGCCCACGCCCTTGACCTTCTTCTCACGTTCGATGGTGACATCGCGCAGGTCCTCAATGTTGAGGCTGAACAGGTGCGCCTCGGTCGTTAGCGGAGGGGTGTCCGGGGTTGCGGGGCTGGTGAGTGCCTTTGCTGCTTCAAAGCCGAGCGCCTCAATGTCGAAGGCACCGCGGCTTGCCGCATAGTACACACGCTCGGTCAGCTGCGCCGGGCAGGAGCGCGGGTTCGTGCAGCGCAGGTCCACATCGCCTTCCTTACCGGGGGCAAGGGGCGAGCCGCAGGAGGGGCATTCGCTAGGCATGACGAACTCACGTTCGGTGCCGTCACGCAGGGCAACCACGGGGGCGACGATCTCGGGGATCACGTCACCTGCCTTGCGCAGCACCACGGTGTCACCGATGAGCACACCCTTAGCCTTGACCACGTCCTGGTTGTGCAGGGTGGCGCGTTCCACGGTCGAACCGGAGACGAACACGGGCTCCATGACGCCGTAGGGGGTCACGCGGCCGGTACGTCCCACATCCACGCGAATGTCTAGCAGCTTGGTGTGCACCTCTTCGGGCGGGTACTTGTATGCCACAGCCCAGCGCGGCACGCGGGAGGTGTAGCCCAACTGAGCCTGGGTCGCGAAGTCGTTGACCTTAATAACGATGCCGTCGATCTCGTGCACCAGGGAGTGGCGCTGCTCGCCGTACTTGTTAATGAAGTCGAAGACCGCCTCGGTGTTTGCGGCAATTTCGCTGTAGGGGCTCACGGGCAGACCCCAGGAGGCGAGCAGATCGTAGGTCTCGTACTGGGTGGCAACATCCAGGCCGGTGCGCGAGCCGATGCCGTGCACGTACATGCTCAGCGGGCGCGAGGCGGTAATCGCCGCGTCCTTCTGGCGCAGGGAGCCTGCCGCGGCGTTACGCGGGTTCGCGAAGGGGTTCTTGCCGGCGGCAATCATGGACTCGTTGAGCTTCTCGAAGTCGGCGGAGGAGATGAACACCTCGCCGCGAATCTCGATTTCTTCGGGGTGGTTCTCACCGGTCAGCTGCTGCGGGATGCTCGCGATGGTGCGCACATTGTGGGTGACGTCTTCGCCGGTGGTGCCGTCGCCGCGGGTTGCCGCGCGCACGAGGGTGCCGTTGCGGTAGAGCAGGTTCACGGCGAGGCCGTCAATCTTCAGCTCGGTCAGCCACTGCGGTGCGGCGCCGGTGAGGGTTCGGACGCTCTCTTCGGTCTTGGTCAGCCAGGTGCGGAGCTCTTCGAAGGAGAAAACATCCTCGAGGGAGTACATGCGCTGCAGGTGGGTGACGGGTGCGAAAGCCTCGATGGCTTCACCGCCAACTTCCTGAGTGGGAGAGTCGTTCGCGATCAGGTGCGGGTGCTCCGCCTCAATGATTTCGAGGCGACGGTACAACGCATCGTACTCGGCGTCAGAGAGGAAGGGCGCGTCCTCGTTGTAGTAGGCGCGGCGGGCGGCACGAATCTTATCGGTCAGTTCCGCGTACTCAGCACGCAGGGCCTCGGTAATCTCCACGGTGTTTTCTGCGGTGTTTTCCACGGAGTTTTCTGCGGGGCTCTCTGCTCGAGTCTCGGCGGTGGCAGTCTGCTGGGTGGTGTTGTTCTCAGTCACCCGTCCAGTCTAGCGTTTTTGCTCCGCCTCTCCCCTATCGCTCGTCATATTGGCAGGTTCCTCGCGCGCGAACACTGGCGCAAAAACACCGTAGCCACTTCCCGAATCGCGCTTCCTTAGTTTCTGTGTGCAGATACAGTTCACCCCCACCTCCTGAAGGCACTCGCACGAGTACCCGAAGAGAGCGGGGGTGAATCATAAGGTATGAAGTTTAGGCCTCGACAGCGTCAGCAACAATCACCGTAATGTTGTCGCGGCCGCCGGAGCGCAGCGCCTCGTGCTGGAGCACGTCAGCGGCGTCCTGCGGGTGGCGAATCGAGGTGAGTACGCGCGCCATGTATTCGTGCGAAAGCTCACCGGAAAGGCCATCGGAGCAGAGCATCAGGCGGTCACCGGCGCGGGCGGGCAGAACCCAGAAGTCCGGTTCCCAGTAGTTGCCGGTACCGAGGGCGCGGGTAATCACGTTGCGGCGCGGGTGGGTCAGCGCCTCCAGGGCGGTAATCTGACCCTCGTCAACCAGGTACTGCACCTCGGAGTGGTCGCTCGTGACCTGCTCCAGCGAGGCGGAACCCTCAGAGCCGGGCAGCTTCTCCATGGCGGAGTGGTGAATACCGTCGTCTTCACGCAGCAGACGGTAGGTTCGGGAGTCACCCACGTTGAAAATAACCCACAGGTTACGGTCACCGATGCTGGTCAGCCAGGCGCCAGTGACGGTCGTGCCGCCAGCGCGGGAGAGTGCCTGCTTAATTTCTTCGTTGGTTTCGCCGAGAATATCGTGCAGGCGGTTCAGGGTGCCCACGATTTCGTTGTTGAGGACGGTGTTGGCGCGGCGACGACGCTTGGCGGGGTCGGAGTCGTCAATGGCGGCGAGGCGTTCAGCGTAGGCCTGCTGCTCCTCTTCGCTACGGCCACCGGGCATGGTGAAGAAAGGCGAGTAGGCAAGCTGACGCACGCACAGGCGCGATGCTACTTCGCCGGCTTCGTGGCCTCCCATGCCGTCCGCGACCACGCAAAGGGAACCGGCAACGACCATCGAATCTTCGTTATTTTCTCGATGTGCGCCGCGGTGCGTTGCACCACCGGTACGTAGTTTCAGTTCAGTCATGAGAGGTCTATCTCCATTGTGTAGTTCGCGCGACGAGTCACCGCCACGGGGTCTACGTTACCAAAGCTTCTAACGTTTCGCGTCCCTTGAGAGGTGAGAATATAGCGATTTCCCACCTGTCGGAGCGTGTTTGCTGTCTCATTATCGGTCAGTACGGTACCCGGTTCAGCGAGGGAGACCAGGCGCGCAGCCAGGTTCACGCTGGAGCCGTACACGTCGCCGCGGTTAGCCAGAACTTCACCCCAGATGAAGGCGACACGTGCATCCGGCAGTTGCGGGTCGGCACCAATCTTTTCGGAGAGCTGCAGGCTAATCTCTGCGATAGCGTCCGGGGTTTCGGTGAGGAAGAAAACTTCGTCACCGAGAGTCTTAATAATGCGACCGCCCAGGGGCGCAATAACGTCCAGGCAACTCTGCTCAAAGTGGTTGATGAGCTGAGAAAGAGCCGCCGCGTCTAGGTTACGTACCAGAGAGGTGTACGAGACCAGATCCACGAATCCTACACCGCGTACCAGGGGCAGGCGGGAGAGGCCGGAGGTGGTCACGTTGTTTTCGCGTAATCCCAGGCGCAGGATTCCGGCGTACATCTGGCGACGGTATGCGTATAGCGCCAGACGCTCGAGAACCTCGAGGTAGCGCGGGAAGTCTTTGAGGAGCTTGCGGCGGGCATCATTATCGCTGAGGTTTTCGGTGACCATGATGTTGTGCACGAGCGCCTCAATCTGCCAGGCGACGGTGCGGTCGGTCAGTTGGCCTTCGGCACGCACGAGGGATGCCACATATTCCATGCGGATATCGCCTTCTGCGTCCAACTTCTGTAGGTCGGCGAGCATCTGCACGTCTGTTTCAGTGAAGTAGGGCGAGTGGTTGGGAATCGTCGGGAAGCCCATATTGTGCCAGATGCGCTGGGCGGTTTCGAAGGGAAGTCCGGCGCATTCTGCGGCTTCTAGGGGGGTGTAGCGGCGGCCCTGTCCCAGGAGCGACTTTTCGAGGGCTCGGATTCCTGCCTTGGATTCCTCGTCTCGGTAGATATTGTTCTGGGCGAGGTTCTGCAGAATTTTGAGGTTCAGCATTTGGGTTTCGGGGCCCATGGTGGCGCCGGTGCCCTGCGGAGAGTGCGCAGGTTCATGGTGGTCTGCCGTGCTCATTGCCGCTGCCGCTCCTTTCATCTCTGCCGGACAATACTGTCTGGTTTACACCGTGGTGGCACGAGGTTACGAGGTGCCTCGTTACACTCTGTGGGTTTTGCATTGCGTCACTGCGATGATGCTCACCGTGTAGCGCCTTGTTAATATACCCCTCCGCTGTGGTGTTTGGGTCACAAAAGCGCCCGCACCCTAGGATAGTTTAGTGGAGTAATTCACATTTAAGAATACTCTAATCCGCATTTTTTCGGCAGATTTAGCGACTGATTTAGGCTCTGAGCCAACCCGACAGCTCCCGCCCGAGTCGGCGGCGGGGGCGAAGAAGCTCTAAATATAGCGAGAGCGCAGGGCGTAGTAGTCACGTCGGGCGGCTTTAATTTCTTTTTCAAAGCGCTTCGGGTCGGGCACGTAGGTCAGGCGGTGGTGCGCTCCGCGGCAGACCACATACACGGAGCCGTAGCCCAACCAGGCGCCCGGTCCGCGTTGTTTTACCCAGCGTTCCCCCATGGAATCCAAGTAGAGGGATTCGTCTCCGCTGCGGGTCATCACGCCGCGGCGAACCACGAGCCGGTGCGTGGTGAGAAGGTAGGAGGTGGTAGCCCAACGCCATGCGGTACGCACCGCTCCGAGGACGGCACCAACCGCGCAAATCATGCCGAGAGTCCACAGGATAGGTGAAGACCGTGCCGTGGAGGCAAAGGTTGAGGCGGCGATAGCAACCAGCAGGTAGGCGAGCGCGGGCAGCAGGGCACCGTAGTGCTGTCGGGTGGCGATGATGACATGCTCACCGGGGTTGAGTTTTCCGCGCAAGCGCATGGTGTTCCTTAGCTGTGCTGGTTGTTATATTCCGGCTGGAGGCACCGGTTGAGGTGGTGTGGGTTAATGCAGTTGACGTGCCGGGCTGAAATTTTAGGGGTTGGTTCTAGTGTGCCTGCTGAAAATCTCCGTAGCTACCGTTGGCGGGGCGAAGGTGCTCAATATCGCCCACCGCGTAGGGCTCCAGGGTTCCGCCCTCGCGGCGAATGAGGATGCGCCCCTGCGCGTCGAGGTCTTCGGCGATGCCTTCTACGGTGCTTCCGTCGGGCAGGCTCATACGCACGCTGGCGCCGAGGGTTGCGGTGGCGGCACGTGCCTGGTCAAGCAGGCTGAGGCTATCAGTGGTGAGCGGGTCGGAGCGTTCGGGGTCGCCGCCGGCGCGCACGAAGGCGCGGTAGCGGCGGGCGAAGATGCTCAGCAGTCGGGTGAGCACCTCGGAGGAGTCGACCGCGGCACTGGTGCACAGGCTCAGGCTCGTGGCGGTGGGTACCGGCAGCTGTTCGGCGGACATATTCGTGTTCTGGCCGATGCCCACAATAATGCTGCGCTGCCCCTCGGTGGAGCCGCTTTCGGGAACGAGCTGGGCGAGGATTCCGCAACCCTTAGCGCCCTGCGCGATGACGTCGTTGGGCCATTTGAGGGCAGCATCCACGCCGTAGCTGCGCCAAATATCGACCACGCTGAGTCCGGCGATGAGGGTCAGCCAGTGGTAGCTGTCTTCGGGGAGCTCTCGAGTCAGCGGGTCGGCGGAGGCGTGCGGGCGCACCACGATGCTCGCGGCAAGGCACGCTCCGGGAGGGGCGGTCCAGGCTCGGGCGAGGCGGCCGCGTCCGGCGCTTTGGTAGAGGCTGGCGTAGACGGAGAGCTCGCCGAGCTGTTCGCGTTCGGGGTCGGTGCCGCCCATGAGTAGCTCGCGGGCGCGGGTGGTGGTGGAGTCCACTTCGTCGTAGAGGTTTACGCTGGAGTACCCGGTTTCCATTGCAATGGTGCGGATGCGCGGCGCATCCAAAACCGAATGGTCGCTCTCGATGTGCATGTTCTTCTCCATAGCCTGCGCCTTTCTACCCTGTCCGAAACTACTCTGCAGTATGCCGACCCGCCACCGAAACCTGCCGGCTTCTACCGAGTCGCGCTAGTTTCTCACCATATCAATTTCTTGCCGCCGGTGATGCCCGCTCGGCGCCCGAGACGGTACATTAGACAATGAGGGTGCATCAAGCACCGACCGGCTGCGGAGGTTCCTCCGCCCTGCTCGAAAGAAGACCGCTATGGCTTATTACGCAATTACTTACGTTTACGCAGCTCCCGAGGAGCAGGCGAAGTACCGCCCGGCTCACCGCGAGTACCTTGGTTCGCAGATTGAGGCGGGCAACCTGATCGTGTCCGGTCCCCTGCTGGATGGCGAGACCCCCGCTGGCGCTCTGCTGATTGCAAAGGTTGACTCCGCTGAGGCTGCCGAGAAGATCGTGGCGAATGACCCGATGAACGTTGGCGGCGCGGTTCTGTCCCACACCGTCACCGAGTGGAACCCGGTTCTGGGCACCATCTAAGCGTCACTTCACGCTGGAATAGCTTGAACGAAAACCCCCTTCCTCAGGCAAGGATTGCCGAGGCGGAAGGGGGTTTTCTGCGCTCTTTTGGGCGGTTCTTTCGTGCTTTTCGTTTACTGTATGCACCTTCTTGGGTGCTGAGTGCATAAAAGTGTATCTAGTGTTGATATTCTGGCTTCTCGCCTGGCATATGTGCCCTAGTTCGCACTATAGTTGAGGGATATGCACATTGTTCAAGAGCGCTCTTCGGGGCCTTCTGAACAGCCATCACCGCAACCACTGGCTCCCGACAATCGGGTGGAGCAGGAACGAGGAATGATGTCCGAGAACCTCCAGCAGGAATTTGATTTGAGCACCACCGCCGGTAAGCTCGCTGATTTTTATGCACGTCGAGAGCGCAGCTTCGCGCCCAGCGGTGAGACAGCTATCGAGAAGCAGCACGCACGCGGCAAGAACACCGCCCGCGAGCGCATCGAAATGCTTTTGGACGAGGGTTCTTTCGTTGAGTTTGATGCCCTTGCCCGCCACCGCACCACCGCGTTCGGCATGGAGGCGAAGAAGCCTCTGGGTGACGGTCTGGTGTCCGGTTACGGCACCGTGGATGGCCGCCTGGTCGCCGTGTATTCTCAGGATTTCACCGTGTACGGCGGTTCCCTCTCGCAGGTCAACGGCGAGAAGATCGTGAAGGTGCAGAAGTTTGCGCTGAAGAACGGTTGCCCGGTCATCGGCATTAACGACGGTGGTGGCGCCCGTATTCAGGAGGGCGTGGCATCGCTGGCGATGTTTGCCGATATTTTCCGTATGAACGTGCGCGCGTCCGGTGTGGTTCCGCAGATTTCGGTCATTATGGGCCCCTGCGCCGGCGGCGCCGCGTACTCCCCCGCCCTGACTGACTACATCATCATGGTGGATAAGACTTCGCATATGTTCATTACCGGCCCGGACGTCATTAAGACCGTGACCGGCGAGGACGTGGACATGGAGACCCTGGGTGGTGCGCGTCAGCATAACTCCGTGACCGGTACCAGCACCTACCTGGCTGAGGATGAGGAAGACGCGTTCGACTTTGTGCGTGAGCTTCTGGAATTCCTGCCCTCGAACAACCTTGCTGAGCCCCTGCCCCTGGAGCACGACCAGGAGCCCTTGGTGACCGTGGACGATCTGGATCTGGACACCCTGATTCCGGATTCGGCGAACCAGCCTTACGATATGCGCGCGATCATTGAGTCCGTGGTGGATGACGGTCACTTCCTGGAGATGCAGGCGCTGTACGCTCCGAACGTGATGATTGGTTACGCCCGCGTTGAGGGCCGCACGGTCGGTATCGTTGCCAACCAGCCGATGCAGTTCGCAGGCTGCTTGGACATTTCTGCGTCCGAGAAGGCTGCCCGCTTCGTGCGCAATTGCGATGCGTTCAACATTCCGATTCTGACTTTTGTGGATGTTCCCGGCTTCCTACCCGGTACCGATCAGGAGTTCAACGGCATTATTCGCCGCGGCGCAAAGCTGCTCTACGCCTACGCGGAGGCGACCGTTCCGCTGGTCACCGTCATTACCCGCAAGGCGTACGGTGGCGCGTACATTGTGATGGGCTCGAAGAAGCTGGGCGCCGATATTAACCTGGCGTGGCCCACCGCGCAGATTGGCGTGATGGGTGCTCAGGGTGCGGTGAACATTCTGTACCGTCGCGAGCTGGCTGCGCTGGCGGCTGAGGGCGGCGACGTTGAGGCTCGTCGCGCCGAGCTGATTGCCAAGTACGAGGAAGAGCTGCTGAACCCGTACCAGGCTGCCGAGCTGGGCTACATTGACGAGGTCATCGCCCCGAGCGAGACTCGCGTGCGCATCATTTCTTCGCTGCGTGCTCTGCACGATAAGCGTGCGGCAACCCCGGCAAAGAAGCACGGCAACATCCCGCTGTAGGCTTCCGTTGTGCCCGCACCGTGTGTGGTGCGGGCCTTCGCACGATTTTAGGTTTTCTAAGGAGGCGTGCCTTTGGCAGGCTACAATCCGCTGAGTTATTTCTCGTTCGGCAAGAAGAAGGATAGTTCGGAGTCCGCTGAGGGTTCCGAGCAGCTTGAGCGCGGCTCCGCTCGGTCTTCGGCACGCTCGGCTACCGCGTCCAGCGCAACGAAGGAACCCGTTCAGTCTTCGGTAGATACTGATACTGAACAGGAGCCGCTGCTGAAGGTGGTCAAGGGCTCCCCCACTCCGGAGGAGATTGCCGCGCTGACCGCCGTGGTGGCGATGATGCAGGCGAGCGCCGCGAAGCAGGAGCAGAACTCACTGGTGGGTGCGGCATCGCGTCTGCTGAACCGTCGCCAGCGCCTGGGTGCGTCCTTGCGTCCGGGCCCCGGTTCGTGGAGGCGCGCCCGCCCCATGTAGTGTGGGTGGCTCATTTGAATAGTAAATTCCCGTTGCACCGACTGGTGCGGCGGGAATTTCTTGTTTTGCCTCAAATTCAAGATTTATATTGCGTTATTCAACATCTAATGCGCTGATTCTTGTGGTTTTGTCATATTAGAAACGATAAAGTCATGATGATACGTACTGATGCTACGATGTATATACCATCACATTAGTGTTAATAAATTGGCAGGGACCATGGCAAAGATGCTGAATAAAAACCATAGGCCCCCACCGGATGTCTATATCGCGCTTCTGTTGCCGACGCTACGGCGCTTGTCGAAGACTGTACCTCGCACCGCAGCCTATGTTAGCGAGCAGTTGCGGCAGCAGACTAAGGCGTTGGGGTCGAAGAAGAACCTACCCGATCTTGAATCCACCGATTTTGCGGTGGCTGTACGTACCACCTTGAAAATCTTGGTGGCGCTTCGTTATGCCCAGTTGATGCCTCGTCTGACCCCGTGGGAGAAGAGGAAGTACCTGCTCACTCCCCTGGGTGCCGAGCTGACCTGCACCCCGCACCTGCACGGTTCGGTGCCGCCGCGAGTAGTGAAGCAGGTGCAGGCTCTGTGTGCTCAGAGCCTGACGGCGAGGACCACGAAGAAGCTGAAGAAGCAGGCGAATGCCCTGCTGGAGACCGCGGAGGCAGAGCATCGCCTCATTTTTGGTGCTACTGATACCGGTGCGCTTAATGCGCTACCGCCTTTCTCAGACGCTGATCATGCTGATGCCGCCACCGCTGCTCATGAGGCAACCGGCGCAGCGCATCTTGCGCATGCTTTGAATTCTGCGGAGGCTGCGGGGTCCTGGCCCGCCGGTCAGTCGCCTCTGGATATTATTTTGCGTGCCAGCGATTCGCCGGTCATTCACGCTCAGGCTGAGTTTGCGGAGCATTTTACGCAGGATTTGGTTCAACATATTCACGCGGTGACGCCGGAGTACTTTGAGCAGATTGTTGCCGATATTTTTACGGCTCTTGGGTTTACAACCGAGGTAACCGGCGGCGCCGATGATAAGGGCGTGGATGTTATTGCCCGCTATTCTGACGGTCTGGATTTTGCGCCGATTTATATTCAGGTGAAGCATTATTGCGGAACCATGAAGGTCACCCCGAACGAGATTCAGAAGCTTGCCGGTGCAGTGCTTTTGCACGGCGGCCTGCAGGGTGTTTTGGTGACCTGCGGTGCTTTTGCGCAGCCGGTTCCCGAGTATTTGCAAGGTTTGCCGGGCGCTCGCAATATTGCGCTGGTTGATCGGCACCAGCTGGTGGAGCTGATGATTCGTCACCGTGTGGGTGTTCTTGATGGTGAGGGCGAGTGCGGTTACCGCATTGACGAGGAGTATTTTGCCCGTGGCATGGAGTAGCCGGGGGTGTTTCTGGGGCGAGTATTTCTCTCCGAATATCTCCAATCTTCACGCATTTCCCGCGTCATTTCACTTAATGTATTTTCACTTTTCCTTGAGGATATTTTTCACATATCGGCTGGTTTTAGAAATCTAGGTTATTTCTCGAACCAGCCGATACAATGAGAAGGTAGTGCGTTATATATTCTTCGCATTATTTCACGAAGTGTATATACCCGTGACGGTCTAGACACTTCACCCCAATTTATAGCGTTCTTTCTGAGTGCGCGTCATAGAAGACGGTGCGTAAGCGGGACGGGTTGAGAAAAAACTACCTACCTTGCTTCTCTTCACAGCGGGATTTCAAAGTGCCGGCCCAAAAATAAAGATGGTGCCGCTCACTTTCGTGATTATTTTCCCGCTCAAATGACTGCACTTCATGAAGAACGCCTGCACGATAAATAACACTAGATAAGGAGCCCGGCGTGGCTTTTGTGAATAAAACAATGCTCCATATCGATCATTCCGAATTGCACTCTTTGCAGCAGGAAACCTCGTGGGAGGCTCTACCCGAGGAAGCACGCACTCTCAGCGTTGCGGCGGCTTTCTCTCTGCTCCGCCATTTTGAGCGCGCGCAGAATCGTGGCGAGAAGGTTTTCTTCCCCGATATGTACACCCCGGTTGGCGTAGACCTGGGTTTCAATATGACTCAGCGCTTCATTGCGGTCGGTGACAATGTCCTCTTCCGTGAGGCGCTTAATAAGCTGATTGCGGCGCTGGTCAATGCCGACTATCTTGAGGTGTCCCTCAGCCAGCTGCATCCGGGCAATCTGCACTACACCCTCAGCGAGGCTGGCCGCGAGCTTCTGGGCACCGCGAAGGAGCAGCAGGCTCAGGCTCTCCTGCCGGTTCTGCCCCTCCAGAGCGGCGTGTACCTGCACTACCTGAAGCAGTTCTACCCGGTTCTACTCTCGCACATTACGGTGCGTGAGCTTCTGCCCATCGTCCTGAGCGTTACCCCGTCCTACCCCGCGGCGGCGCCCGTGAAGATTCGTGAGCTGGTGCTGCGCGAGTGCGGTTTCGTGCAGGGTTGGTACGGCCTGTCGTACCTGGAGCAGCGCATTATTGAGCCAGTGATTGCTCAGGCGCTGAGCATCCTGACCCGCGAGGGCTACCTGCGCACCAAGACTCTTCACGAGCACACGGATTCGCCGGTGACCCTGTACTCGCTGTCGCCGTCGGCGAAGGAGCTGGTGGCTCGTCACGAGGAGACCGGTGTGCCCGCGAGCGAGCTGAGCTCCGTGTTGGCGTTGGTGAAGGATGAGGGCACCTCGATTACTGCCGAGGATATTGCCGCAACCGATGCTCTGCTGACCCACATGGGCGTACTTCTGCTCGATACTCTCAACGACCACGGCGCCGATGTGGAGCTGAGCCTTCCGAGCCTGGAGCAGGTCTTTGACCGCGACGAGCGTATTCAGCAGGCGTCCTCGAACCCCTATTTTGTGCAGATTGACGCGCAGGATTACCTCTACGATGTGCTGATCGCCCACCACTACCTGTCCGAGCGTGAGACCGTCTACTCGCTGGGTTCCGCGTTTGCGCCCACTCTGGCACAGATGGCTGAGCCGAGCGTTCAGAAGCTGGTGGCTTCGGCTCTGCTGGATCCTGCAGCGGTGGATGCCCTGCCGTACCCGCATCAGCTGCTGTACCCGATTCTGAAGCTGGTTGAGGAGAACCCCCGCATCTCCTACTACGACATTTACGATGAGCTGAAGATCGCCCTGGACATCCCCTACCTGCAGGGTGAGGTCGCGCCGCACCGCTACAAGCTGACCCCGCGTCTGCGTAACCGCTACTCGGTGGCGATGCACGTTCTGAAGGGCGAGCGCTACCTGAACGCTCTGCGTGAGGGTACGGGCCGCACGTCCCGCAAGAACCCGGAGCGTTACGAGCTGAGCGAGGCGGGTAAGGAGCTACTCAAGCGTTTCCCGGAGGGTGCTCCGGAGGCGGTGACCGCCCGCATGGCGCCGTTGCCGCCGCAGTCGCTCAAGCATAAGCTGCCTCTGGATATTGCGGCTGAACTGCAAGCTCGTGAGGAGGCTCTTCAGGCTGCGAAGGAGGCGCGTGCTGCGGAGCGTCAGGCTCGCCTGGGGGCTCGTGAGGGCGCTTCGCGTGAGCCGCTGGCTCCGGTGCCGGGTGCTTCTCCGGCTCTGCTGGCGCGTCCGGCTGGTGCGCCGGTGACGGCTTCTGCGCAGGCTCCCGCTGAGGTTCCGGCGGCACCGGTTGCTGCCGCCAAGCCTGCGGCGACTGCTCCTGCTATTGCTGCTTCCGTTCCGGCTGTTGTAGCTCAGTCGCCTTCTGCCGGTGACCCGTCGACCGCGCTACAGGTGGCTGCCGCTCAGGTGCGTGAGGCTCTGAAGCGTTACCGTCAGGTCTTCCGCCGCGAGGCTCTGGCGCCCGCCCTGGCTCAGGTGTCTGAGGAGCGTTTCCGTAGCATTGGTTTCGATCTGTTCCTGATGCGCGGCTACACCGTGGAGGCTCTTCAGGCGCAGGGCGTGGACGGCGTGGCAACCCCCGCCACCGGCGAAAAAGAGCGAGCATTCTATGTTCGCACTCTGCGCCCGGTAGCGAACGGTGTTCTGTCCACGAGCGTTCAGCCGCAGGATATTACCGCGTTCTTCCTGGCTATTCACGCCCGCGGCGGTCAGCTCGGCACCTTCATTACGAACGCCCCGTTCAGCGATGAAGCGTACGACGAGTTCATCCGCTGCTCGACCAAGTACCCGAATATTCTTGTGGATTTGGTGTCCGGCGATGAGCTGCAGGACCGTCTCATTGCGCACCGCCTCGGCGTGGTCGAGGGCGCGAACGGTCTGCTGGAGCTGAACGGTGAATACTTCGCTGGCTAAGTCACCGGCTAGCAGCTTGTAGCCCATCTTGGGGACGCCCCGGTTTTCTCTTTCCTGAACGTTCAGGGGAAGAAAGCCGGGGCGTTTTTGCGCATACACCCCGGCGCGTTGTCCACAGGTGAGCCCTTTTCGTCGTGTTCGGTGCCGCTCAGCCCGTAATATTGCCGGTTCGGGCGAGCCAAATCACCGAAAATCGTGGTTGGAGGCACACCCCTGCGTTAGGATATGAACATGAGCACTTACCAGGAACTTCCCAGCATCTACCGATTGAAGCGCTCGCTGACCGACGTCGATCAGATTGCTAACGAATACTTTGAAAAGGTCCTCGACCTGAACCCCGTCCATGCAACCGAGCTTGGTCGTAAGGGCGTAGAGACCCTGTACCCCGATTACTCGCCCGCCGGCGAGAAGGCTTTTGCGCGCCTTGCGAAGAAGACCCTCAAGAAGGTTGACAACGTCCTGCCTATTGATGACGTTGACCTGGTCACCCTGGATGCTCTGCAGGAGCGTCTGAGCCTGTACCGCAAGCAGCACAAGGCTGGTTTTGGTGGCTGGCAGCTGAACAATATTGCGTCCGTACCGCAGGAGGTGCGTTCGGTCTTTGACCTGATGAAGCGCAACACCCAGCAGGATTGGGAGCACATTGTCGGTCGTATGCACCGCGTCACTGAGGCGCTGGAGGGTTACATCCAGACTCTTGAGGCGGCTCGTGAAGAGGGCAAGGTTGCCCCGCGCCGCCAGGTGGATATTGTCATTGAGCAGACCGCCGCGTACTACGCTCCCGGTGGTTTCTTTGACGAGCTTGCCGCTGAGGTTGCCGAGGCTGTCCCCGCCCTGAAGGACGAGGCTGCCGCAGGTGCCGAGGCTGCGAAGGAAGGCTACCGCCGCCTCAACAGCTACCTGGTGGAGAAGTTGCAGCCGGTCGCGCCCTCCCGCGACGCTGTGGGCCGTAAGGCGTACAGCCTGCACTCCCGTTCGTTCCTGGGCACCACCATTGACCTGGACGAAACCTACGCCTGGGGCGTGAAGGAGCTGGAGAGCATTATTGCTCGTCAGCGTGAGGTTGCCGAGGAGATTGAGCCGGGCGCAAGCATTGAGCGCGCTAAGCAGCTGCTCGATCAGGATCCGGCACGTCAGCTGCACGGCACCGATGAGCTGAAGGCGTGGATGCAGAAGCTCGCTGACGCCGCCGTGGAGAACCTGGCGGGTAGCCACTTCGAAATTGGCGGCCCCATGCGCCGTATTGAGTGCTGCATTGCGCCGACGAACGAGGGCGGTATTTACTACACCGGCCCCTCCCCCGATTTCTCGCGTCCGGGCCGCATGTGGTGGTCGGTTCCCGAGGGTGAGGACACGTTCACTACCTGGCGTGAAACCTCCACCGTGTACCACGAGGGCGTTCCGGGCCACCACCTGCAGATTGCGATTGCTACGGCACTGCAGGGCACCATGAACTCCTGGCGCACGAACATGCTGTGGGTTTCCGGTCACGGTGAGGGCTGGGCGCTGTACGCCGAGCGCCTCATGGAAGAGCTGGGCTACCTGAAGGATCCGGGTGACCGCATGGGCATGCTGAATGCTCAGCGTATGCGCGCCGCCCGCGTGGTCTTCGATATTGGTGTTCACTGCGAGATGCCGATTCCGGACGAGTGGGCTGAGCAGCTGGGCGTTGAGCCGGGCACCATCTGGACTTCTGAGCTGGGTTACGAGTTCTTGAAGCTGAACCTGGACGAGTCCGAGGGCCACCTGCGTTTTGAGTTCCTGCGTTACCTGGGTTGGCCGGGTCAGGCGCCGAGCTACAAGATTGGCGAGCGCCTCTGGCTGGAGCTGCGCGATCAGGCTGTGCGCCGCGGCGATGACATGCGTGCGTTCCACACGCGTGCGCTTCTGCTCGGTTCGGTAGGTCTGGACACTCTGCGCCGCGCTCTGACCGATGAGATGATGCTTCCTCTGGACACTGAGGATGACGACGATGAGGACGACGAGTAGCCTCTAGTCTGCTCGCACCTCTCTGCTCGCTCCTTGCCGCTTCTGGAGTATCTCCGGGAGAGGCTCTATAGGTGAAGCCCCCGCTTCAGCTTTGGCTGAGGCGGGGGCTTCGTCTTTTCATGCAAGGTTTATCTATCGGGATTCCGGGCTATCCGAAGTTTGCGGTGCCGGGGTCCGTGGTACCGAAACCCATGCCGGTGGAGTCGTTCAAATCCACCAGGTGCGGGGCGAAGCGGCACCAGTAGTCGGTGAGCGCGCCGTTGGATTCGCGGATGCCCACACCTACGGTGCGTCCGTCAACTACCCACACGCCGAGGATGGGGTGGCTAACCGGGTTGATAATGCCTTCGTAGCGCGGTGCCGGAATGTATTCCTGGTAGATGAATTCGCTTTCGGGGGCGTTGGCGAAGAAGTCGTCCTCTTCGGGCTTGATGAAGACGTCGTAGTCGGGGGCGTAGATTTCTACGCCGTCGCCTTCGCGGCCGAAGAGGGGCTTGCGAACCCAGTTGCGCATGCCTCCGCGGTGACCGGCGTAGGTGGGTACGAGGTTCGGGTGACCGGGGTACTTATCCCAGAGCGCGGCGAGCAGTAGCTTATTGGAGAGGAACATCTTCCATGCCGGCTCGATCCAGCGATCCATGGCGCCGTGGTAGGCGAAGAGGAGCTTGTCGTAGCCTGCTTCGCTGTCGGTGACCAGGTCTTCCCAGGGGTAGAGCTTGAAGAGGTTGGTGATGCGCCGTCCCTGTGCGTCTTCCCAGCTCTTGGTGTCTTCGTTGAAGATGACTTCGTCGATGGGAATCATGTGGGTTTTGATGCCCGCCTGCTGAGCCGAGTAGGCGATGAGCCAGAGGTTGTTGTAGTCCTCGTTGGTCTCGTCAATCTCGGGGGGCACGTGCGCCAGGTGCAGTACGGGCTGCACGCCCGCGGTGATTTCGGGGGCGAAAATGTGGCGCCAACGGTTGGTGAAGGCTTCACCGATTTCACCCCAGTGGGCGTAGCCGCGGGTGTCGAGGCGCTGGTCTTTCGCCCAGGTTTTCTGGCTGACTGCCGCCTCCACAATGCCGGTGGGGGTGTCGGCGTTGTATTCGAGCAGCTTCATCGGGTCGCCGGGCACGCCCGAGTAGATGAAGTCGAAGCGGCCGTAGAAGTCGGCATCGCGGCGGTTCCAGGATTCTACGGCGAGGTTGAATGCCGCCTGGGGCAGACCGAGGGTGCCGAACACACCGGAGGCAATGTACTCGACGGTCTCCAGGCACATGCGGTGCATTTCTTCCGCCTGGGCGCGCACAGAATCCATTTCTTGCGGGCTGAAAATGTAGGCGGCGTATTCGTTCCAATAGTGGTCGGTGTCGTGGGGGCCGTCCACGCTGTAGGTGAGGCCTTCCTCAATGATGACGTTCTCCCAGTCGGGTCGGCCGACGGGAAATTCTTCACGGCGCATGAGGGGCTAGGCTCCTTCGAAGTAGTGATTGGAAAGCGGTGTTGTTACGTCACCGCGAGTGTGGTTGTTCTAGTGAGGAAAATGCGGGCGGGACCGCTCATTCCCTGCCCGCATTCAGTGTGATGGCTTATGGCTTAGCCTCCGGAGCGGCCGCCACCGGACTTGGAGCCGCCACCGAAACCGCCCTTGCTGCCGGACTTCGAGGAAGAACCAGACTTCGACGAGGAGCCAGACTTCGAGGACGAACCCGACTTGGAGCCGGACTTCGAGGTGTTCGACTTGCTGTAGGAGCCGGTGCTACCGCTATTGCTGGTGCCCTGCTTACCGCTGGAGACCGAGCCGGTGGTCTTATTGCGCACCGTGGAGGTCTTACCGGAGTTATTGGTGCTGGTCACCTTGCCGGAGGAGACGGTGGAGGACTTCTTCGCGGTACGGTAGGAGTCCTCAAAGCCGCCGCCTTTGGAAGACACGCCGCTGTAGACGGTGCCGTTGCTGGGGCGGGAGGTGGTGCCTCCGGACAGCTTGGATCCTACAGGAGGAATGTAGTGGGATCCGGAAGAATTAGCGGCGCTCTGACGGCCCAGATAGTACCAGAGGAAAGCATTCGACGTATTGTGGCTGGTGGTCGAACCAGATGAGCCCGAGGAACCAGACGAACCGGAAGAGCTGGAGGAACCCGAAGAGTTCGACGAGCCCGAGGAATCACTGCTGGACGAGCCGCTGCTGGATGAGTCGGTCGGCTCCTGAACGCCAGCCTTCTCACATTCGCTATCTTCCACGCGCAGACCGGTCTTCGCGTCCTGGCAGACGCGGGCGTACTCTTCGCCCTGCGACAGGAACGCGTTCTCTTCCTGGTGCATGGAGTTGTAGGCGAAGATGCCACCGCCAACCAGCAGCACGCCGGCACCCGCTACGGCAATCATCTTGGCGATGCCGGGGCGGGTTGCGCCCAGGTTCAGGGTCTGCTGGGCAGAGGTCTGTGCGGCGCGGGTAGCGAACTCTGCGACCGCTTCCATGCGGTTGCGAGGCTTCTTCGGGCCGTTGGGGGTGGTGGTTCCGCCGGGGTATTGGGGAGCAGAACTCATGCATCTCTCCTTGAAAGGTGGTGCGTGGCGTAACGCTCAACGCGTACATGAAGCTGAGTGGGTACAGCATCATCCGGCGACTTTCGCCGGACTATCGGTGTGGTTCCAGCATATCAAGCCCTCGCTTTCGGGTTCTTAGCTGACGGCAAAATCTCAGCAAGCTTCGCCGCTTGTTGCGCAGTTGTTTCCTTTCTGTTTGCTTTTGCGGTGATTCCCCCTTAAATATCTGCCTCTAGCTACCTCACGAACTGCCGTTACGCTCGCTTGCAGGCGGGCCTGCCGGAAGGTCACGATTCGTCACACATCCCCTACACTGCACCGGGTTGAAACACTTCTTCACACAAACTCGCGCGCGAGTGCACAAAAGTTTTAGAGTATGCCACATGTCTACACCGCATGCATCATCTCGTTCACGTCTGCCCAAGTGGGCTACTTCTTTCGGCAACCAAATCATTGCCTCCCTCATCCTGGGTATTGTTCTCGGCGCGCTCGCCCTCGCACTGGGCGGGGACGCGAAGAGCAACCCCAACTGGCTCATGGTGACCCTGGATACCATCGGTTCCTCCTACGTCACCCTGCTGAAGGCGGCTGTTGTTCCGCTGATTTTCACCGCCGTGGTCGCCTCCATCTCGAACCTTTCGCAGGTGACGAACGCGGCACGTCTGGCGGTTAACACGCTCATCTGGTTTGCGATTACCGCGTTCTTCGCGGTGCTCATCGGTATTGCGATGGGCCTGATTGTCCAGCCGGGCGTGGGCGCGCAGGTGCAGGGCAAGGCGTACACCGGCTCGACCGGTTCGTGGACCGCGTTCCTGACCGGTCTGATTCCGGTGAACTTCCTGGGTCTGGGCGTCAGCGCTAAGTCCGGCGATTCCGGCATTACCGCCTCCGCTTCCTTTAACGTGCTGCAGATTCTGGTTATTTCCGGTGCGGTCGGTATTGCCGCGCTGAAGGTTGGTGAGGCGGCTAAGCCCTTCATCGACGTGGTCAAGAGCGCTCTTGCCATTATTCAGAAGATTCTGTGGTGGATTATTCGTCTGGCACCGCTGGGTACCGTGGGTCTGATTGCTAAGGCTGTGTTCGCCTACGGTTGGGCGTCGATGGGTTCGCTGGTCGCGTTCGTTATCGCCCTCTACATTGGTCTGCTGCTGGTCTTCCTGGTGGTTTACCCGATTATTGTTCGCGCGAACGGCCTGTCGGTCCGCCAGTACTTCTCGGGCGTGTGGCCGGCGCTTCAGCTGGGCTTCGTTTCCCGCTCCTCGATGGGTTCGATGCCGATGACCCAGACCGTTGCAGAACGCAACCTGGGCGTGCCCCGCGCCTACGCATCCTTCGCGGTTCCGCTGGGTGCAACCACTAAGATGGACGGCTGTGCCTCGGTTTACCCGGCTCTTGCCGCAATTTTCGTGGCGCAGTTCTACGGTATTCAGCTGGACTTCACCCAGTACCTGCTGATTGTGATGGTGTCCGTGCTCGGCTCGGCCGCAACCGCCGGTACCACCGGCGCTATCGTGATGCTGACCCTGACCCTTTCCACTCTGGGTCTGCCGCTGGACGGTGTGGGTCTGCTCCTGGCGATTGACCCGATCGTTGACATGGGTCGTACCGCCCTGAACGTTGCCGGTCAAGCTCTGGTTCCCGCGATTGTGGCTCGCCGCGAGGGCATCCTGGATGAGGAGCTCTACAACGCTCCCCGCTCGGAGGGCGGCTTCGTGGCTCAGGAATTCTACGATGAGCGTATCGCCGGTGAGGCGCAGCGTCTGCACGAGGTGGAGGACAACACCGTCGCGGCACGCCGCTAACCTGGCGACTCTTGAAGCTACACGGCGCTAGGCTGTACTGCCTAGCGCCGTGTAGCTTTCTTAATCTCGTGCCTCAGCATGGGCGAAATACATTTGTCAAGCGTCATAAAAGTGTCACTATTGATTCTTCTTTTCTTTAACGTTTGAGAAGAGTTATGATTTTGAACGGCGTGTTCCATCTCCTACGTGGTTGAGGGGGATGGGACACGCTCTTTTCATATCCCCTCACCTCCCCCTTCCCCAGCTTCTCAGCGCCCTTCAATCTGCACCCGAGGGTAAACCTCACCCGCGAGGCACTAAAATAGAACCTATGAGTACCACACCGATTCGCCTGATTCTCGCCTCCGCGTCCCCCGCGCGGCGCAAGCTCCTGGAGGATTCCCGCATTGCTTTTACGGTGCGCGTCTCCTCCGTCGATGAGGACGCTGCGCTCGCCGCCGCCAACGAGCAGGCGCGAGCGCAGGGACGTGCGGGACTCACCCCGGCTGAAACCGCCTCCCTGCTGGCGCAGTTGAAGGCGCAGGCGGTTGCCGCGGAGCTTGCCGCCGAGGGGGTGCGCGATGCGCTGGTTCTGGGGTGCGATTCGGTGTTCGAGTTTGGGGGCGTCGCCTACGGCAAGCCGCACACTGCGGAGGCGGCGCGCGAGCGCATCAGCGCAATGAGCGGTAACCACGGCGTGTTGCATACCGGTCACGCGCTCGTGGATTTGCGCGGCATTGAGCCCGGTGCCGAGGTGCTCACCGGCTCCGAGCTTCCTACTGTCTCGGAGCTTCCCACCGTTTCCGAACTGCGCAGCGCCACCGTCCACTTTGACGAGCTCACCCCCGAAGAAATCGAGGCGTACATTGCCACCGGCGAGCCGCTCTGGGTGGCGGGTTCCTTCACCCTGGACGGTTACGGTTCCGCGTTCATTCGCGGTATTGAGGGCGAGTTCCACACGGTGGTGGGTCTATCCATCCACGCGCTACGCGATATGCTGCGCCGCCGCGAAGTAGCGGTGACCGATTTGTGGCTACCGCCTGAGGAAGAGAATTAGAACCAACCCACAGCATAAATCTGTCTCAAAGCGCGCCCTGAAATATACATTGTTGAACACCAATCGATAAGATAGAACAGTATGATGCGCGTTATATTCGCCAATCCTGCCGATGTATCCTTGGAGCAGGAGATTAAAGGAGAGCTTTAAGTGACTCAGCACCAGGCAGAAGCCGCCAAGAAATTTACTGCAGTCCCCGGCCGCCACACCGGCCCGGTCAGCAAGATTCTGATCGCTAACCGCGGTGAAATTGCTGTCCGCGTGATTCGTGCAGCCCGCGATGAGGGTCTGCAGACCGTCGCCGTCTACGCTGACCCGGACCGCGACGCCCAGCATGTGAAGCTTGCCGATGAAGCCTACGCTCTCGGCGGTGCCACCGCGGCGCAGTCCTACCTGGTGATGGACAAGCTCATTGAGATTGCTATCCGCTCCGGCGCTGACGCTGTACACCCCGGCTACGGCTTCCTTTCCGAGAACGCGCAGTTCGCTCAGAAGTGCATCGACGCGGGTCTGACCTGGATTGGCCCCTCCCCCGAGTCCATTACCCAGCTGGGCGATAAGGTGGCGGCACGCCACATCGCGCAGAAGGTGGGTGCTCCCCTGGTGCCCGGCACCAAGGATCCCGTTAAGTCCGCCGATGAGGTTGTCGCGTTCGCTGATGAGCACGGCCTGCCCATCGCAGTGAAGGCTGCTTTCGGTGGCGGTGGCCGCGGCATTAAGGTTGCCCGCGACCGCGAGAGCATTGTTGAGATGTACGAGTCCGCTGTTCGTGAGGCTACCGCGGCATTCGGTCGCGGCGAGTGCTTCATCGAGCGTTTCTTAGATTCGCCCCGTCACGTTGAGACTCAGTGCCTGGCGGATGCGCACGGCAACGTTGTGGTGGTTTCTACCCGTGACTGCTCCCTGCAGCGCCGCAACCAGAAGCTCGTTGAGGAGGCGCCCGCCCCCTACCTGACCGATGAGCAGAACGAGCGCCTGTACGAGGCGTCCCGCGCGATTCTGCGCGAGGCCGGCTACCAGGGTGCCGGCACCTGTGAGTTCCTGGTCGGCACCGACGGCACCATCTCCTTCCTTGAGGTGAACACCCGTCTGCAGGTGGAGCACCCGGTTTCCGAGGAGATTTCCGGTCTGGACCTGGTTCGTGAGCAGTTCCGTATTGCTCGCGGCGAGAAAATTGAGGAGAAGGACCCGGTTCTGCGAGGTCACTCCTTCGAGTTCCGTATTAACGGTGAGGATGCGGGCCGTTCCTTCATGCCCGCACCCGGCACCATCGAGAAGATGACCGTGCCCACCGGCCCCGGTGTTCGCTGGGATTCCGGCTTCGTTGCTGGTGACGTTATCGGCGGTAACTTTGACTCCATGCTGGCTAAGCTCATTGTCACCGGCGCGGACCGTAAGCAGGCTCTGCAGCGTGCCCGCCGTGCCCTGGCTGAGCTGAGCATTGAGGGTATGCCCACCGTCATCCCGTTCCACCGCGTCGTGCTGGATGACCCCGCCTTCGCACCGGCTGAGGGCGGCGAGTTCAAGGTGCACACCCGTTGGATTGAGACCGAGTTCAACAACACCATCCCCATGTACTCCGGTGCTCCCGGTAGCGTGGATTCGGATGAGGATGAGCGCACCACCGTGGTCGTTGAGGTCAACGGCAAGCGTCTGGAGGTGTCCCTGCCTGATCTGGGTGGCGGCACCAAGCCTGCCGCTAAGCCCGCCGCCAAGACCCGCAAGTCCCGTTCGGCACGCGGCGCGGCGAAGGGTGGCGGCGACGAGCTGACCAGCCCCATGCAGGGCACCATCGTGAAGGTTGCCGCATCTGACGGCGACACCGTCGCTGAGGGCGACCTGATTCTGGTGCTGGAGGCGATGAAGATGGAGCAGCCCATTACCGCGCACAAGGCGGGTAAGGTTTCGGGTCTGTCCGCTAAGGCCGGCGATACCGTCACCTCCGGTGCGGTGCTGGCGACCATCAAGTAACTCTCGCTAGCGTAGTCTCGCCCCTGCGAGCGCTATAGGTTTTACGAATCCCCCGGGTAGATACGAGGTAAAATCTCGTACCGCCCGGGGGATTTTCTGTATGCACTCTTGTCTGTTTCTGTGGGGTTTGAGCGAGTACCTATTGCGATTACGTCCAGATAGTGACCGTATTTGTTGGGTCTTTTCTGAACAGAGTTATAATGTTGCACTTTAGAGGAGCCTTTCAGATTCCGGCACCCACCCACCTCACCCGGTGCGGTCACGGCACCCGGTACGCGCCCACGGCACACCCGCCTCCCGCGCCGACCGGTCATGGAACACCCACCTCAGGCTCCTCGTGTACACACAAATTCACCATCTCGGGAGTTTTCCTCATGAGCGCCTCTGCACCCGACACGAAAGCGTCTGTTGCATCGGTGAAGAATACGACTCCTCGCAGTCGAGTTATTCTCGCCTCGCTCGTTGGTACCACCATCGAGTTCTACGATTTCTACATTTACGCCACCGCGGCAGTGGCTGTTTTCCCCGTGCTGTTCTTCCCCTCGAAGGACGCAACCACCGAGCTTCTGGCGTCCTTCGCCACCTTCGGCGTCGCCTTCATCGCACGCCCCCTCGGTTCCATTATCTTCGGCCACTTCGGCGACAAGATTGGTCGTAAGGCAACCCTCGTCGGCGCACTGCTCACCATGGGTCTGGCAACCTTCATCATCGGCCTGCTGCCCACCTACCACCAGATTGGCCTGTGGGCACCGACCATGCTGACCATCATGCGTTTCTGCCAGGGTCTGGGCCTGGGCGGCGAATGGTCCGGCGCGGCACTGCTCGCGAGCGAATACGCTGAGGACGGCAAGCGTGCCCGCGCCGCCATGTGGCCTCAGCTGGGTGCCCCCATCGGCTTCGTCCTTGCAAACGGCTTCATGCTGCTGCTGACCAGCTGGATTACCTTCAACTCCGCAACCGACGGCAAGAACCTGGACCACCCCTTCCTCATCTGGGGTTGGCGTATTCCGTTCCTGCTGTCCATCGTGATGGTTGCTGTCGGCCTGTACGTGCGTTTCAAGCTGGAGGAGACCCCCGTCTTCGCCAAGGCTGCCGCTAACAATGAGAAGGTTAAGACCCCGCTCGTTGAGGCATTCAAGGTCGCTTGGTGGCCCATGATTCAGGGTACCTTCATCATGGTGGCATGCTACGTGCTGTTCTACCTGATGACCGCGTGGGTTCTCTCCTACGGTATCGGCAAGGCTGACAAGGGCGGCCTGGCTATCCCCTACCGCGAGTTCCTGATTATTCAGCTGATCTCCATTATCGGCTTCGCGATCTTCATCCCGATTTCGGGTTGGCTGGCTGACAAGTACGGCCGCCGCACCCAGCAGCTGTGGACCACCATCGCGATGGCTGTCTTCGGTCTGTCCTTCGGCCTGTTCATCTCCCCCTCCGTCGTCGGTACCGGTGCGAACGCAAACGCCGCAGTGGTCACCCTCTTCATCTTCATCGGCATGTGCCTGATGGGTCTATCCTTCGGTTCTATGTCCGCATACCTGCCGGAGCTGTACCCCACCAACGTGCGTTACACCGCTAGCGGTATCGCCTACAACGTGGCGTCCATCCTCGGTGCGGCACTGACCCCGTTCGTGGCAGTGTGGCTGAACACCTCCTACGGTGTGGCTGCAGTGGGCGGCTACCTGGCATTCGCCTCGATTCTGAGCGTTGTCTTCATCCTGCTCACTCACGAAACCCGTGACGTGGACATGAACGCTGTCAGCACCACGAAGTAAAACTTCGCAGGGGCTAAGGCGTCTCTACGGCAAAGCGGTGGGGGTCGCCTCCTGAATTCCTAAGAATCAGGAGGCGACCCCCACCGCTTTTGTGCGCTTCAGAGATACCGGCTCTCTACAAGCCCAGGGTACCTATGCGCGGGTTACAGGCCGCGAGTGTGTAGCTTGCGTGCCGCCTCAGCAATAGAGCCGGAGAGCGAGGGGTAGACCGTGAAGGTATCCGCCAGGTCGTCCACCGCGAGCTTCTTCTCCACCGCCAGAGCAATGGGGTAAATCAGCTCGGAAGCACGCTGACCAACCACCACACCGCCAATGACAGTGCCGGAGTGGCGGCGAGCAAAAATCTTCACGAAGCCGTCACGCATCGCCATCATCTTCGCGCGCGGGTTAGTGCTCAGCTGCAGGGTCACCGCGTCACCACGGTAGGCGCCCTCGGCAAGGTCCTTCTCGCTCACACCCACGGTCGCAATCTCCGGGGAGGTGAAGATGTTCGCCGCGACCTTGTCGGTACGCAGCGGACGCACCGCATCACCCAGGATGTGCGCCATAGCGATACGACCCTGCATCGCAGCCACGGAAGCCAACGGGTAAACACCCGTGCAGTCGCCGGCAGCGTAAATGCTGTTCACGCTCGTGCGGGACACGCCGTCCACCTTAATATGACCGCTCGGGGTCTGCTCCACGCCGGCTGCTTCCAGACCCAAATCTTCAGTGTTCGGAATCGAACCAATAGCCACCAGGCAGTGAGTGCCGGACACCTTACGACCATCCGACAGGGTCACGATGACGCCGGAGCCATCCTCGGTGCGCTCAACAGCCGAAGCACGCGAGCGCGGCATCACTCGCACGCCGCGACGCTCAAACACGTCCTCCAGCACGCGGGCTGCATCCTCGTCCTCACCGGGAAGCACACGGTCACGCGAAGACACCAGAGTCACCTTCGAACCCAGACCGTTATACGCCGACGCGAACTCCGCACCGGTCACACCCGAACCAATCACAATCAGTTCCTCGGGAACCTCGCAGAGGTTGTACAGCTGAGTCCAGGTCAGGATGCGCTCGCCATCAGGCATACCGGTCGCCATTTCACGCGGGTGCGTACCCACCGACAGCAACACAAAGTCCGCCTGCAGGGGGTAAACCAGACCCGCCTCGTCAGTCACCTGCACGGTGTGGCGGTCCAGGAGCTTACCGGTACCGTGAATAATCTTCACGCCAGCAGAAGCCAGCGCACGCTTAATATCGGCAGACTGCTGCTGAGCCAGGTCGCGGACACGGCGGTTCACGCGGTCCATATCAACACGAAGCTGCGGCGCCTTACCCTTCGTGTTTTCGATGCCCAGGCTACCCGCCTCGGAGAAGCGGGTCATCATATCCGCCGTAGCAATCAGGGTCTTAGAGGGCACAACGTCAGTCAGAACGGCGGAGCCACCAATGGCATTACGCTCAATCAGAGTCACGTCCGCATTGGATGCGGCAGCCACCATCGCCGCCTCGTAGCCGCCGGGGCCGCCACCAATAATTACAATTCGCTGAGATGCATAGTTCACCGTTGAAGTCATGCCTTAATTGTGAGCTATGCCGCCTGCGTGGGGCAAACGCACTCGCCGTGCAGATGTGCCATATTGTGGCAATCTGCACGGCGAGCATTTTCTGACGCGGTAGCCCGGTATGACCGGGCGCTCCCCTATTCTTCTAGTCTCTAGTCTTCGAGAGCCTGGGGCTTCTCCGCATAAATCGAGTTAATGAACTTCTCAGCCCACTGCAACATCGCGCCGTCCACCAGGTCCTTACCGCCGACCGGCATGGTCTTCGGACGCGGAACCAGCGTCAGCCAGGTATCCATACCCTTCGGCTGAGCGTGGGTGGACCCCGGGTACACGCGCTTCAGACGCATCTGACGGGACTCCGGCAACGGCGTAGCGGTCACTACGCGCACCTTCGGCCCCAGCACCACCAGCTCGTGAATACCGGCAGCACGGGCGTGCATACGCACCGTCGCCACGGCAAGCAGGTTCTCTACCGCCTCCGGCAGCTCGCCGTAACGGTCGACCAGTTCCTCGCGTGCCTCCGCAATCTTCTCTTCGGTGTCGGCCGCCGCGATCTGGCGGTACGCCTGCAGGCGCAGGCGCTCCGAATCAATGTAGGTGTGCGGAATATGCGCGTTGACCGGCAGGTCAATCTTCGTCTCGACCTCGCGTTCTTCCTTCTCACCGCGGTAGTTCGCCACCGCCTCACCCACCAGGCGCAGGTACAGGTCAAAACCAACACCCGCAATGTGACCGGACTGTTCGCCGCCAAGCAGGTTACCCGCACCGCGAATCTCCAGGTCCTTCATGGCAAGCTGCAGACCCGCACCCAGCTCGTTGTGGGTTGCGACAGCCTTCAGACGCTCGTGTGCAATCTCGCCGAGAGTCTTATCCACCGGGTACAGGAAGTACGCGTAGGCGCGCTCGCGACCACGACCCACACGACCGCGCAGCTGGTGCAGCTGGCTCAGACCGTAGTTCTGGGCGTGGTCCACGATGAGCGTGTTCGCGTTCGAAATATCCAGGCCCGTCTCCACAATGGTGGTGCACACCAGCACGTCAAAGCGGCGCTCCCAGAAGTCCACAATAATCTGTTCCAGGCGCGACTCGCTCATACGGCCATGGGCGGTGGCGATGCGCGCCTCCGGCACGAGCTTGCCGATTTCTGCGGCAACATCGTCAATATCAGCCACTCGGTTGTGCACGAAGAACACCTGGCCCTCGCGCATGAGCTCGCGGCGAATCGCAGCCGTAATTTGGCTGTCGGTGCGCGGTCCCACGAAGGTCAGCACGGGGTGGCGTTCCTCCGGCGCGGTCGCCAGGGTGGAGGTCTCACGAATACCGGTCAGCGACATCTCCAGGGTGCGCGGAATCGGGGTCGCACTCATGGCGAGCACGTCCACATTCGTGCGCATCTGCTTGAGCTTTTCCTTGTGCTCCACGCCAAAGCGCTGTTCCTCATCAATAATGACCAGGCCCAGGTCCTTGAACACCACGCTGTCCGAGAGGATGCGGTGCGTACCAATCACCACGTCCACCGCGCCGGAGGCGATTTCTTCGGTAATCTGGCGGGTTTCCTTCGCCTTCTGGAAGCGGGAGAGCACGCGAATCTTCACGGGGAAGCCAGAGAAACGCTCGCTGAACGTCTCGTAGTGCTGCTGGGCGAGCAGGGTCGTAGGCACGAGCACGGCGACCTGCTTGCCGTCCTGCACCGCCTTGAACGCAGCACGCACGGCGACCTCGGTTTTACCGAAGCCCACGTCGCCGGAGATGAGGCGGTCCATGGGGATTTCTTTCTCCATGTCTTCCTTCACCTCGTGGATGGCGGTGAGCTGGTCGGGAGTCTCGTTGTAGGGGAAGGACTCTTCCAGCTCACGCTGCCAGGGGGTGTCGGGGGCGAAAGCGTGACCGCGCGATGCCTGGCGTGCCGAGTAGAGTTTCACCAGGTCGGCGGCGATTTCCTTGACGGCCTTACGGGCGCGGGACTTGGTCTTCGCCCAGTCGCTGCCACCCATCTTGGACAGGCTCGGGTTCTCGCCACCCACATAGTTAGAGATGAGGTCCAGCTGGTCGGAGGGCACGAAGAGGCGGTCGGGCGCGCCGCCGCGCTTGGCGGGGGCGTACTCGATGACCAGGTATTCCTTCATGGGCTGCACGCCGTTGACCGGGGAGGCACCCGCCACCGGGCGGGAGGTCATCTCGACGAACTTACCGATGCCGTGGCGTTCGTGTACCACGTAGTCGCCGGGGTTCAGGGCGAGCGGATCGACTGCGTTACGGCGACGGCGCGTCTTGAATTTCTGTCCGGCGGCGCCTCGGGGGGCGTAGGTGCCGCGGCGGCCGAGTAGCTCGGCCTCGGTGAAGACGGCGAGCTTCGCCTCCTCAATCAGGAAGCCTGCGGAGGCGGGCGCCTCGCACACCTCGACGATGCCGTGGTCGAGCTCGCCTGCGGGGTCGGCTTCGAGGCTGGTGCGGCGGGCTGCAGGTACGGCGGGCGCCCCTTCCCCGGAGTGGAAGAGATCGATGAGGCGGTCGGTGGAGCCGCGGCCGTTGGTGAGGGCGAGGACGGTCCACTGCTTCTGGATGAGTTCGCCGACCTGGCTGAGCATGCGTTCGACGGAGCCGTTGAATGCGGTTGCGGGGGCGGCGTTGACGGTGTAGGTGTCGATGGCGTCGGCGATGCTCTGGTTTTCGAGCGCACCTGCGGCGGCGTCTTCGAGCAGGTCTGCGTCGGTGACGAGTTCGGTGATTTCCCACCAGCTGAGCTTGGCTTCGAGCGCCTGCGCGGTGGTTTGGTCGATGGTGCGGAAGCCGCTGTCGCTCATGCGCAGCTGACCCAGGTCGATGGGTGCTACGGCGTCGGCTTCTGCGGAGGTGTCCCAGGCGGCGGCGAGGAATTCTTCGTTAGTGGCGACGAGGTCTTCGGCGCGGGCACGCACGCGTTCGGGTTCGACATCGATAATCATGGACCCTGCCGGCAACAGCTCGGTGAGGGTGGTCATGGATTCGATGAGTAGCGGGGTGAGCGATTCCATGCCCTCAACGTAGATTCCGCCCGCAATCTTTTCGAGCATGGATGCAGCGGCAGGGTAGTCTGCCTTCAGGCGTGCGGCGCGGCTCATCACCTCGGGGGTGATGAGCAGTTCACGGCAGGGCAGCAGGGTGAGTTCGGTGAGTTCCTCTCCCCCATTGAGGGTGCGCTGGTCGGCGACGGAGAAGTGACGCATTTCGTCGAGTTCGTCGCCGAAGAATTCGAGGCGTACGGGGGTGGTTGCGGTGGGAGGGAAAACATCGATAATGCCGCCGCGCACCGCGTACTCGCCGCGCTTAGCGACGAGGTCTACGCGGGAGTAGGCGGCATCGTTGAGGCCTCGTACTACGTCTTTAAAGGGGTATTCTTCACCGCGGACCAGGTGCACGGGTTCGAGCTTTTCGATGCCGGTGACGATGGGCTGGATGACGGCGCGCACGGGTGCGATGACAACTTGGGGGCGTTTGGATGTTTCCCCAGTGATGGCGCGTAGTACCTGCAGGCGGCGGCCTACGGTGTCGGAGCGCGGTGAGAGGCGTTCGTGCGGCAGGGTTTCCCATGCGGGGAAGAGCGCGATATCGGCGGCGGGCAGGTAGGAGCGCAGCGCTGCGGCGAGGTCTTCTGCCTGGCGGTCGGTGGGGGCGATGATGAGGCTGAGCGCTTCACCGGTGGCACCGCGTACTGCGGTGGAGATGTCTGCGATGAGTGCGGCGTGGGTTCCGGCGACGGCGCCGATGAGGGTGCGTGCACTGCGTTCGCGGGGCTGTGCGGAGGCGGCGGTGCGGATCGCCGCCCAGTTACTGAGTTGGTTGAGGGTGTTCAGGAGGGGCTGCAGGGGCGCCTCGAGGGGCTGTGCGGTAGCTTTTCGGGTGGTGCTCACGGGTTCTCCTGAATCTGCGGTCCTCGGGGTTGGCGGGTTTGCCGGTTTTGGCGAGTATGCCAGTAATGTGTGCCGTGTTGGGTACGTACCTGCGTGAGGTTGGGTACCCGAGTGGTTTTGCCTTTATTTCACGGTGCTTTTGTGTGTTTTGGGGTGTTTTATGCGGCTTTTCCATTGTAGGACTTGTCTGCATTTTCTGGCATTTTTCTCCTGCGTTCTTCCGCGGTGGAATATATGTCTTTTTGCACTCGGCTGTCACTTTCATGGGTGATATTTGAATATGGTTTTCTTCTGTGTCTTTTCCTGTGTCACAACGCCCATTACATGGGGCGTAAATCACATACTCACAGGAATCTTTGCACTTTGTGCACCATTATTTTCACAGCTTAATCCTGTACCCTAATCATTAACACTTACAGAAAAACCAGACGGTATATCCTCTTCCGGATTCTGTTTACCTCTTCCAACCAACCTCAGGTTTTCAGTATTTACTGCGGTTTTTCTAGTGCAATAATTCACCGTATCTTTCGATGTTTCTTCCGGAACGTCGCATCAGAAAGACGCATATGACAACCACATACACGAACAAACCCGCCGAAAAGCACCATGCCCGTTCATGGTCCGCTAAGAAGTGGGCCGCTTTCGCACTCGCTTTTGGTACTGCTCTTACTGCGGCACCGCTTACTCCTACTACTCCCGCCTCGGCTGCGACCGGAACCCATGACGGCTCCAGCAGTGATAAGGCGGCTGCTTCCTGCTACGAGGTCAAGCAGGTTAATCCTTCTGCCTCTTCTGGCACTTACTGGCTGTACACCCCGCAGATGAGCGGCCCGGCTCAGTTCTACTGCGATCAGGAAACTGATGGTGGCGGCTGGGTCATGATTGGCCGCGGTCGTGAGGGCTGGACCGAGTCCTACAACGGCACCGGCGACCCGAACCAGCTGCATCAGAACCCCACCGGCCCTTCCGCTTTTACTCCGGTCCAGCTTCCCGCAAACACTGTCGATGCTCTGCTGAACGGCATTAAGCCTCAGGATCTTCCCGACGGTATGCGCCTGCACCGTGCCCACAATGCGAGGGGCACCCAGTGGCAGAACGTTTATGTTCAGCGTCCTCAGACTGAGCAGTGGACCTGGGCGATGAGCTACGGTCAGCGTTGGGGCACCGTGAAGTTCACCGGTGCCGGCATTAACCGCACCGCTCACATGGGCGGTTCCGCTTCGGAGATGGCTCCGGGTATTACCACCAGCTCGGTGCGTTTCTTCGCTAACCCGAACCAGGGCTACCAGATTGGTTTTGCGTACGGTGCGCTGGTGAACTTTGGTAACGAGAACTCGGATTCGTACATTTACCACAAGCGCGGTTCTGCCGGTTACTCTATCCCCTTCACTCAGGTGTTCCTGCGTCCGAAGCTGACTCAGCGTGACCTGCACTTCTCGCAGATTGGTTCTGGATCCGCGGCTAGTAACCGCCGCGCCCTGCCGAATAGCTACACGATGCCCGTTCGCTGGCGCACCAGTGAGCAGACTGGCACCGGCAAGAAGAACGAGATGAACACCTACGTTCAGGCTATTACTCAGGTGGGTGACACCGTCTTCACCGGTGGCGACTTCAAGTACGTTGAGTCTGCTGGCGGCGAGCGCGTGGACCAGTCGTACCTGGCTGGCTACAACGTGGATTCGGGCGAGCTGGTTCGTTCCTTCCGCCCGACCTTCAACGGTCAGATTAAGGCTCTTGAGGCGCTGCCGAATAACCGCCTGGCGGTCGGTGGCGAGTTCACCGAGGTCAACGGCGAGAAGGTTGATCACTTCGTCATTCTGGATGCGACCACCGGTCAGATTGACCGCACGTGGGATGTTCAGGTTCAGCGCCGTAACGGTGCTGCGGCTCAGGTGAAGACCCTGCTGGTTCAGGATGGTTACCTGTACATTGGCGGTAACTTCACCCACGTGAAGGGCAACACTTCTAAGGCGTACGCTTACTCTCGTGGTGCCGCTCGTATTAATCTTTCGAACGGTGCGGTGGATTGGAACTGGCGCCCGAACTTCAACGGTACGGTCAACGGCATTACCGCCGCGTCCGATAACTCTACTGTTCACGCTGCGGGTTACTTCACTGAGCTGAATAACCAGCGTGCGTTCCGCTTGGCTGCGCTGAATGGCTCTAACGCTTCGAACATTAAGTGGGAGTGGGAGCCGTCGCTGAAGCTGAACATTACTGACCGTATTGTGTACGCGTTCCAGTTCGATGTTCAGGATGCCGGCTCGACCGTGTGGACTGCTGGCGCTGACCACCTGATTGCGAACTACTCGAAGAACGGTTACGGCCGTATCTCCACCGCGATTTCTAAGTACGGTGGCGACTGGCAGGATCTGCACCTGAGCGGTAACACCATTTACGGTGCGTGCCACTGCGGTGACGTTCTCTTTGAGGGTTCCACCGGCTACCACACCTATTGGAAGGAGTCGAAGGCGGTTCACCGTATGCGCCTGGTCGCAGCGTTCGATAAGGACAGTGGCGAGGTTGTTGGCGAGTTCAGCCCGGTTCTGAAGGGTGCTAGCGGCTACGGTGTCTGGGAGTCCTTCGTGGATTCTCGCGGCAACCTGTGGGTTGGCGGCGACATCAACCGTTCGCTGGGTGCTAATGGTGAGCAGCGCACTGTCGGTTTCGCTCGCTTTGCGCCTCGCGATGTAACTCCCCCGTCGACCCCGTCGAACCTGTCGGTTCAGCGTGATGGTTCGATGGATAAGCTGTCTTGGTCTGGCGTTCGCGAGGCGGGCACCCGTTACCAGGTGCTGCGTGATGACCGTGTGATTGCTACGGTCTCGGGCACCAGCTACGAGGTTGAGCACACCGATGGCGCTCGCTACTACGTGCGTTCCATCGATGCGTCTGAGAATTTCTCGGCTTCTACGGGAGCTGCTCAGGCTTAGGTCAGGTTGCTGATCTATTTTCTTTGAGCCGCCGCCTGTTCCGGGTTCTGCAGGGTTTGCAGGGTTCGGAGCAGGCGGCGGTACACCCGGGGTGTATGTCCCCTATAGTTTTGGTTTGGTCCGGATTTCCCAGTTTGCTATCTCTTCGCCCCTGTGGCGGCTATGATGGGTTGGGATTCATTGCGTCGGATAGGTTGCTTCCGTCCTTTTCGATGATGGGCTGAATCTTTGTCTGTGGTGTTTCTTCGCTGTTGGTACGGCAGGGGAGGTTTCACAGATTTTTAGCGTTCCGCTTCTTATGGGTGCGTTGCCATTGTTGGCTTCGTTCTTGAGGGGCGGGGCGTATTCATTCAATTTCCGATAACTACACTCACTGATTCCGGCAGCAGACTCGCTGTTAGTGCAGTTCATACCGCTTCTTCTTTCCCCGATGCATGGTCACTATGCTGTGCCTTGTGTTGGGTGGGTGTTGCTGTGTGAATTGCATTTTTCTGCTATGTGCCGGTTGAGGTCTCTAGGAGAGACAAATGAATTTTCTTCCGTTCACGCGTGGAGGGCGTTCGCAGGACGTTGCTTCCTCCGCTTCTGAGGGCTCTCGCATAGCTTCTCGTTCTGGCTCCCGCGCTTTGGGCGCGGCGGCTGCTTCTTTTGCGATGGTTGCGGCTTCTTTGGGCCCGATTGCTTCGGGTGCACAGGCTGCTGATGCCCGCTATTACGATGGTTCTTCGAGCGAGCGCGCTGCGGCGAGCTGCTGGGAAGCCAAGCAGAATAACCCGCAGGCTAAGAGCGGCGCTTATTGGCTGTACACTCCTGCGATGAGTGCTCCTGAGCAGTTCTATTGCGATCAGGAAACTGAAGGTGGCGGCTGGGTCATGATTGGCCGCGGTCGTGAGGGCTGGACCGAGAACTACTACGGTCGTGGTAACGCTGACCAGCTGTATAAGAACCCTACCGGTTTTGATGCGGTGCAGCTTCCCTCGAATAAGGTGGATGCTCTATTGAACGGTAGTCGCCCGCAGGATTTGGCGGATGGCGTGCGTTTCCACCGTTCGTTGAATGTTGAAGGAACTAAGTGGCAGGATTTCACCGCTAAGCGTGTGGCAAGCCCCCAGTGGTCTTGGTCTTTGCGTGCGAGGATGTACTGGTCTGATATTACGATCAAGAACCCTTACCCCTACACTCGTTATAACTATTCTTCCCGCGAGTCGCAGATGGGTCGTATTTTCTCCCATGATGCGTACGACTTCCGCGGCTTGTACTTTGTGGAGCAAGCCTCTCAGGGATATAAGCAGGGTTTCTCGTATGGTGTGCATGCCCAGATTGGTAACTGGCTGACTGCGTACAAGATGAACAACCAGTCCTCGTACATTTACCGCCCGGCGAATGATACAAACCCTCCCCTGGTATTCACTCAGATGTTCTTGCGCCCGAAGGTGACTCAGAACGATTTGGCGGCTAAGGGTCTGCACGCTTACGGTCAGCAGGGTGCTCCGGCAAGTAATCGCCGCGCACTACCCAATAGCTACTCTGAGAAGTGGAAGTGGCGCACCAGCGCTGACACCGGCACCGGCAAGAAGGGTGAGATGAACACCCAGGTTGAGGCTATCACCGAGGTTGGTGGCACTGTCTTTACCGGTGGCGATTTCGCGTACGTTGAGTCGGCAAGCGGCGAGAAGGTTGAGCAGGCGTTCCTGGCGGGTTACGAGGTGGGTACCGGCGAGCTGCGCCGTTCCTTCCGCCCGAAGATTAACGGTCAGGTGAAGTCCGTTGAGGCCCTGCCGAACGGTCTGCTTGCTGTGGGCGGTTCCTTCACCCAGGTGAACGGTGAGTACTACAATGGCTTCGTGATTCTGGATCCGCAGACCGGTCAGATCGCTAAGGACTGGGATATCCGCCCGGTGAGCCGCATTGCTTCTGTCCCGGTGCAGATTAAGACTCTGCATGTGCGTGATGGTTACCTGTATATTGGTGGCTCCTTCACTCACCTGAAGGGTCAGACCTCCCCCACTTATGCGTACGCTAGGAACCTGGCTCGCATTAAGTTGAGCAATGGCGAGGTGGACTGGAACTGGCGTCCGGTCTTTAACGGTACGGTCAACGGCGTGAGCGCTTCTGAGGGCAACACCGATGTGTACGTCGCTGGTTACTTCACTCAGCTCAATGGTGCTGAGGCTTTCCGTATTGCACACATGAAGTCGGGCTCTCAGAAGGGCAGCAATTGGAACCACCAGCCTTCGTATATTCCTGAAGGTGCCCGTCTGAATGATCTGAAGAATGAGCGTCTGATGTGGGGCTTCCAGTTCGACGTGCAGGACGCTGGTTCTTCGGTGTGGCTTGGCGGTACTGAGCACATGATTAGCCGTTACGATAAGGCAACCATGCGCCGCACGTATAGCGCGATTACTCGTGAGGGTGGCGATTTCCAGGATCTGCACCTGAACGGCAACACTATTTACGGTGCGTGCCACTGTGGTGATTACATCTACCAGAACTCAACTACTTGGGAGAAAGCGTGGGAGAGTGCACAGGATGCTCAGACTATTCGCCTGGTAGCTGCCTTCGATAAGGACAGCGGCAAGATGCTGCCGGAGTTCGCACCGATTATGAGCGGCGCGTATGGCTACGGTGTGTGGGAGTCCTTCGTGGATTCTACTGGCACTCTGTGGGTTGGCGGCGATATCCGTAAGTCACTGGGTGCTAATGGTGTGCAGCCGACTATTGGCTTCGCTCGTTACGCACCTCGCGATGTGGCTCCTCCGGTTACCCCGAGCAACCTGAAGGTGACGAAGAACGGCTCGAAGGATCAGCTGACTTGGTCGGGTATTTCCGAACGTAATGTGAAGTACCAGGTTCTGCGCGATGATCGTCCGATTGCAACGGTGACTGGTACGAGCTATTCGGTGGACCACCGCGACGGCGCCCGATACTATGTGCGTGCGGTAGATACTGCGGATAACTATTCGGCAAGTACCGAGGCAGTTCAGGCGGCATAACCCCTCATCAGGACGATATGCACTTTTATGACAAAGAATTTTAGTGACGTTCGTCCTATAGTCCCGGGCTGGTTTTATAACCAGCCCGGGACTTTTTTGCACATAGTGAATCTATTTCATTCATTTACATGAAGGTTTTTTCAGCCAGAGATATACATTTACCTTCTAAATAGGGCATATTAGGTCATTATCTAGGTTCTATTCTCATCATTTATAAAAACGTTATTTTTATGGGTTCAAGTATTCTCCCAGCTTTACGTGTTAGCCTTTAGGTGCCTCGTGACTGCGCGGGGTATTATCTTCCGGAATATAGTCATTCTCACTCCAACCACTAAAGAGGCTTCCTATGTCAGCATTCTTCAAGCAGCCCTCCCGGTCCCGCGTTCTGGGCACTCTGGGCACCCTTGCAGTATCTGCTCTGGTTCTGAGCGCTTGCGCTACTGAAAACCCGAGCACCGACAGCTCCTCCTCCGCTTCTGCTTCCGCAAGCGTTTCCGCTTCTGCACACGCTTCGTCAAAGCAGTCGTCGAGCACCTCTCCCCAGGTCTCTGAGCAGGGCACCGCTTCTGCATCCGCCGCGGCTTCGGGCGAGGCGTCCCCCAAGGCGGATGCTAAGGCTACTTCTTCTGATGGCCAGAAGCTTGAAGAGATTTACACCGGTTCGGAGGAAATGAAGAATGCTTCTTCCGTGCCCGTTGATACTGAAGAAGTGAAGAAGACTACCGAGCTGGTCAATTCTTTTGAGAACATTCTGACCAAGGTTAAGGCGGCTCCTTCCGCTGCTCCCTCTCCCGAACGCACCGCTGACCCGAGCAGTGATGAAGAGGCTGAGCAGCAGAACGTTGAGCAGGCTCGTGCCGTTCTCGATGATGAGACGATTCGCTCCATCGAGGCTGTGGCTGTTGATTCCGCTGCGGCTGAGTTTGCCGTGCAGGCTTCCGAATACGCACTGGCAGGCTGGCACTATGAAGGTTCTTCCACTGTGGTGGGCACTCCCCGTATGACTGCAACTCAGTACAAGGGTCAGCCCGCACGCATGCTGGAAGTATGCATGGATTCTTCCTCTGTGAAGATCTATGACGAGAATAATCAGCCCGTTAAGGATGACAATTCTCCCAAGCGTTCACTCAATATTTACACCCTCGTTCAGGTCGATGGTCAGTGGAAGATTGCGACCCATGATTTCCCGAACAATCCTGATTGTTAGGGTCTAACTAAAGATGCCGGTTTCCAGCTATGATTCGCTGGAAACCGCGCATTATCGTCCATAGCGCATTAATGTTGATGCGCGTTCAATAACATTTCTTGGCATTCATTTGGAGATATTATGAAAGCCCAACTTGGCATGACGGGCTCAGGCTTTTCTCGTTCTGCTATAACCCGCTCAACTCTTTGCTTGAGCATTGCTACGGCCTTGGCTTTGCCCGTAGCTATCCCCGCTATTACGCCGAGTACCGCTGTCGAACAGACTGCGGAAAAAAGGGACTCTGCTTTCTACAATGGCACGACCTCCGAGCGTGCTGCCGCCAGCTGTTGGGAAGCCAAGCAGGCTAACCCCGAGGCAAAGAGCGGCGCCTACTGGTTGTACACTCCCGCGATGAGCCAGCCGACTCAGTTCTACTGCGATCAGGAGACTGATGGCGGCGGCTGGGTCAAGATTGGTGAGGGCCGTGACGGCTGGACCGAAAACTATGAGGGCCAGGGTGACACCTCCCAGCTCTACAGCGATGCCGCCCCCGCATCGTCCGGTTTGACTCTCGAGCAGGGCAAGCCTCTGAGCTCCCTGCCCGCCGCAAAGACCCCGATTCAGCTTTCGGGTACCACTATTTCTCAGCTGCTCAACGGCACCCGCCCCGATCAGCTGTCCGATGGTTACCGTTTCCGTCGCGCTGTAAACACTTCTGGCACTAAGTGGCAGGAGGCGACGGTGGAGCGCCGTCAGACCTCCGAGTGGACCTGGGCTCTGCGTTCGAACGCTGTCTGGTCTAACGCGGTCGTCACGAACCCTAGCGAGTTCTCTTCCTACGACGAGAATGGCCGCAGGGACTGGCTTAACGGCGAGTGGCAGGACCATATGCTGGGCGGCCAGAACTACGGCTTCAGGACGATGCTCTTTGAGGAAATGGCGTCCCAGGATTACCGTATGGGTTTCCGTTACGGTGCAAACTCTCCCATTTCGCAGGATGGCTCTGAGCCGGCAATCACCGATGCGCGGAACTCCTACATCTACGGTAAGGAAAGCAACGGTGAGGCCTCTTTCGGTTACACCCAGATGTTCCTGCGCCCGAAGCTGACCCAGAATGATTTGAACCTGGGCGCTATCCCGGATTCCGGTACCCCGGCGAGCGCTCGTCGTGCCCTGCCCAATAGCCGTTCGGCGGATTGGCGCTGGCGAACCAGCGCCAGGACCGCCTCCGGTAAAACCGGCGAAATGAACACCTACGTTGAGGCCATTACCGAGGTCGATCACGGTAACGGCACCTCCAGCGTGTTTATTGGTGGCGACTTCGAGTACCTTGAGTCCTCTACCGGTGAGCGTGTTGCGCAATCTAATATTGCTGCTTTTGACCCGGTGACCGGCGAGTTGCGCCGCGATTTTAAGCTGACTGTTGACGGTCAGGTGAAGGCTGTTGAGGCTCTGCCGAATAACCGTTTGGCTGTTGGCGGTAACTTCAAGCTTGTTAACGGTGAGAAGCATGAGAGCTTCGTCGTTGTTGACGCCACAACCGGTGAAGTTGCCCCTGAATGGGCCCAGGTTAAAGTCGAAGATCGCATTCGTACCGAGGTCATGACAGTGAAGACCATTCACCGTCAGGGTGACTACGTGTATATTGGCGGCACCTTTACCCACATTTATGAAAGTGAAAAGGCGGGTGAGGCGTATTCGCGCAATATTGCCCGTTTTAAGTTGGGCGAGCCTTCTAACGGTGTGCCCGGTATTGTGAGTATAGACCGTAACTGGCGCCAGGTGTTCAACGGTACTGTCAACGGTATTAGCGCCTCCGCTGATAACTCTCATGTTTACGTAGCCGGTTACTTCACCTGGCTCAACGGTGGCCTTGCCTACCGCGTGGCTGATATTACTCAGCATATGCAGAAGGGCAGCCCGTGGGCGTACCAGCAGTCTGAGATTCCTGCTGGCGCTAATGTCTCTGACCTGCGTAATGAAACCAAAATTTGGGGTTTCCAGTTCGACGTCCAGGATGCCGGTACCGGCGTCTGGGTGGGCGGTACCGAGCACCTCATCTCTCGTTACGATAAGGCGTCCTTGACCCCCACCTACACCGCGATTACCCGCGATGGTGGAGACTTCCAGGATCTGCACCTGCACGGTAACACCATCTACGGCGCCTGCCACTGCGGCGACTTCCTCTACCAGGATTCGCGTAACAAGCGGACCCCCGTGGGCGGTTCGAGCGTGATTCACTCGGTCAAGCTGGTTGCTGCTTTCGATAAGGACAGCGGTAAGATGCTGCCGGAGTTCTCCCCTGCTATTAAGGGTGACCACGGATTCGGTATCTGGGAGTCTTTCGTGGATTCGAAGGGCACCCTGTGGGTTGGCGGCGATATTCACCGTTCGCTGGGTGTTCACGGTACTCAGGATACCGTCGGTTTTGCGCGCTTTGAGGCTCGCGATGTGGCTCCTCCGCCTACCCCGCAGAACCTGAAGGTTGAGCTGAAGGACGATAAGGACGTTCTGACCTGGGATGCCGTGCAGGATACCGGTAGTGTCCGCTACCAGATTCTGCGTGACGACCGAGTTATCGCTAGCACTTCGGGTACGAAGTTCGAGATTGACCACACCGATAACGCACGTTACTTTGTGCGTGCAGTGGACAGCTCGGATAACTACTCTGCATCCACTCCGGTTCAGGTAGCTCCGGTTCGCCCGACTCCTACCCCCACGGAGACCGCAACCGAGACTCCTACCGCTGACCCGACGGCAAGTGTGGATCCGACTGCAGCTGCTGACCCGACCGCGAGCGCTGACCCCAGTGCTTCGGCAAGCGCTACCCCGAGTGCAGAAGCGACTACTGAGGCACCGAAGGTCCAGGATCCGGACCCGAAGGTTGAGGAGCCTAAGCCCGCCGATCCCAAGCCTGAGAATCCGAAGGAAGAAGCCGCTAAGGACCAGATTGTTCTGCCCTACGCCTCGGATTGGAAGTACATGGTCTCTACCCAGGCTCCCAACCGTAAGTACGGTTGGAAGTACAACTTCCACTTCAGCCTGGAAGATATTGCGCAGGAAGCATGGCAGACCGGCAAGACCCCGATTGGGGTCGGTACTGGTAACCTCAACACCTCCGTTAAGGTTCCGCTCGTGCGTTCCCGCCACAATATCTACGCCTACACCACCATCCAGCTCACTCGTGAGCAGGCCAGCCGTGATCTCGTGCTGACCACTTACGCGGATGACGCTATTGCGGTGGGTGTCAACGGTGAAGAGGTTGGTCGTTCCAACTTTGACACTCGTGGAAAGCTGTGGAATAGCGCGATTGCATCGAGCTCGATTGATACCGCTACGGCTCAGAAGACTCCGGTGACCTTCACCGTTCCTTCTTCCAAGCTGAAGGTTGGCGAGAACCTCATCGCAGTTGAGGTTCATCCGGGCATCAGTCGACGAAACGTTCGCCCGAATGTAAGCTTCGACATGCAGGCAATCGCTAAGGCACCGGTTGCTGAGCAGCCTGCCGAGAAGGAAGCTGACAAGGAGGCGGATGCTCCCGCCGCACACGAGGCTGAGCAGCCCGTGGTCGACAACGCGAACAACGCGGCAGCCGGCCAGGGCGAGCGACGCATCGTCAATAACGGAGTCGGAACCCGCGTTCCGATGCAGTCTCGAAGGAACTAATACCTTCTAGATAATCTCAGCTAAATGGGGTTTGATTTTCTGAATGATTCAGGAAATCAAACCCCATTTGCGTATATTCCCCACTTTTCCGTGTTTTTTGCATCATTTATTCCCATTATTTGTGCTTCTGTCATGTGCCTCTCTGCACAATGTTCAGAAATGTTTTCTAAATCCACAATTCACGAGAACAAAGCGCCGATAACCCCCTCTAACAGCACACCAAGCCTACCCGAAGGATCCCGCAAATCTGCACCAAAGCGCATTGTCAGAGGGTTTTTACGACACAATTGTTGACCCTGACCACACGCCCCCTGTTGCACTTCATCTCGTTGTAAAATATCTATATAGTGGTGTACGTGAAAAAAGGGACCAACCACCTCTTTTTTCGCGTGCGAGACTTCCGGACTTTCTCGCAACCACCCCGAAAGGGAGTAATTCACTCTCCTTCACTCCTCTCACCGATTAAAAAGGAATGTGCATGTCCACCTCTGAGGCACCTCACGCCCCGAACTCCGCGCCCGCATCGGGATTTTCTGCGAAGTTTTCTCACACCCTGCGCTCTCTTGAAGCAGCGCAGAAGCCCGGCATTGGCGTTCCCGCCTACACCCGCTGGGTCAACCGCCGAGTAGCACGCTACTTCGCTGCGGCAGCTGTTGCGCTGGGCATCACCCCCAACGGCGTCACCGCAATTTCCGCTGCATGTTCCGCGGCAGGCATCATCGTTCTGATTACCTGCCCGCCCAGCGTTGGTGTAGGTATCTGCGTTGCCCTGCTTTTCGCGCTCGGTTACGGTCTGGACTCCGCTGACGGCCAGGTTGCTCGCGTGACCGGCGCGTCCTCCCCCGCCGGTGAGTGGCTCGACCACGTGGTCGACTCCATCCGCGTGCCTTCCGTGCACATGGCAACCCTGCTCTCCTTCCTGCTGTACCCGGCGCACTACTCCTTTACCGGCTCCAGCGCATTCAACGGCTGGATCATTGCGATGCCGATGATTTTCACCGCGCTGACCGCAGGTCACTTCATGAGCCAGATTCTGGCTGAGCAGCTGCGCAACAACCGCAAGACCGCGGCACCGCCGACCGGTGGTCCCCTGCGCTCCTTCATCAACCTGCACATGGACGCTGGCACCCTCTGCTGGATTTACATTTTCGTTGGCTTCGGCCCCGTATTCGTCATCGTCTACGCACTGCTTCTTCTGGCTAATGCCGCAACCGTCCTGCTGTCCATGCGTCGCAAGTACGTTAGCCTCGCGACCCCCGCTGAGTAAGGAGAATCCCAATGATGCACTTCACCTCTCGCACCCCTGCTGTTTCCGCCGTTATCGCAACCAACGGCAAGCGCCCCGAACTGCTGCGCGTGGCTGTCCGCTCCATCCTTGAGCAGAGCTACCGCGGTTTCGTTGAAGTTGTTGTCGTCTTTGATCGTGTTGAGCCCGACCGCCTCGAAGATATTGAGGTTAGCGAAAACCGTGCCCTGAAGATCGTCTCCAACACCCGCTCCGGCGGTCTGGCTGGCGGCCGCAACAGCGGCATTATTGCCTCCAGCGGCGAGATGATTGGCTTCTGCGATGACGACGACTACTGGATGCCGTCCAAGCTCACCCAGCAGGTCGCTCTCTGGCGTGAAAACCCCGAAGCAGCCGCTATCTCTTCGGGTATTACCGTCCGTTCCGGCGGTCAGGACATCGTGCGCCTGGCGCCCGAGCGCGCAACCTTCGCGGACTTCCTGCGTTCGCGCATTACCGAAATTCACCCCTCCGCCATGCTGTACTCCCGCGAGGACCTGCTCGGTGTTGACGGTGAGCCCGCTCGCATCGGCCTGGTCGATGAGGAGCTGCCCGCTGCCTACGGTGAAGACTACGACCTGCTGCTACGTGCAACCCGCCACGGCGATGTACTGAGCGTGCCCGAGCCGCTGATTCTGGTGCTCTGGGACCGCCCCTCCTTCTTCTCCGGCAAGTGGCAGTCCATGGTTGACGGCCTGAGCTACATTCTGCGTAAGTTCCCCGAATTTGAGCAGGATCCCAAGGGCCTGGCACGTATTGCCGGTCAGATTGCCTACGCTCAGGCTTCTCTGGGCAACAACAAGGAGGCGCGTGCTTACGCTCGTGCCGCTCTGCGCCGTGACCCCAAGCAGCTTCGTGCATGGGCGGCATATGTTGTGTCCACCGGTGTTATTAAGCCCGCTACTCTTCTTGATCTCGTCCAGAAGACCGGTCGAGGTCTCTAACCAGGTATCGCACAGACATGGTTTCTTCTTCCGTTCTTTCTCATCCGGGTGCTTCGCCCGTGGCGCTAAAGGATTCCGCGGGGTCGGCTAGTACGCCGCCCAGCGGTATTCTGCGTGCCCGCGCGCGCATCCGCCCGATGTCGACAGCGCAGAAGAAGCTCCCCGCCTGGCCCCTGCTGGCGTTGCTGTACGGCTTCCCGGCGCTGTGGGCTATGGGGTTGCTTCAGATTGCGCCGCTGGTACTGGCAGCGATCATGCTTTTTTACCTCATTATTCGAGGTAATGTGCGTGTGCCCGGTTCCCTGTGGGTGTGGGGTGCATTCTGCGTGTGGGTTGTTGTTGCGGCGCTTGCTCTGACCCGTTCCACCGACATGATCGGTTGGGGTCTGCGTTTTGTGAACATTCTCAGTGCAGGCATTTACGCCCTGTACTACTACAATGCGCGTTCCTCTATTAGCCTCAACAGGTTGTTGGGTGGTCTGGCGACTCTGTGGGTGACTCTCATCGTTCTGGGTTACGGCGGTGTGCTCTTCCCTGAGTTCCGTCTGCGTACCCCGATGAGCTTCATCATGCCTTCTGGCTTTATGCAGAACCCCCTGGTGCGCGACTACATGCTTCCTCCGCTGGCGGAGGTTCAGCGTCCGTGGGGCGCGCCCGAGGCGTATATTCGCCCCTCCGCACCGTTCCCCTACGCGAATAGTTGGGGTTTGGCGTACACCCTGCTCACCCCGGTGATGCTGGCGTGCCTGCTGCGTCTGCGTTCCATCTGGCTACGTATTGCTCTGCTGATTGGCATGGCGCTTTCTACCGTGCCGGCAATTGCTACCAGTAACCGCGGCATGTTCATTGGCCTGGGTATTAGCGCGGCGTACGTACTGCTTCGTCAGTTCCTGGCGGCTAATTGGCGTGCTGTAGGTATGGGTATTGCGGCGATTGCAGCTGTGGTTGTTGCACTCTTTGCTTCAGGCACCGTGGACAATATTCTGGGTCGTCAGGACTACTCGGACTCCACCGGTGGTCGTGCGGCGCTCTACCGTGCTACCTGGAAGGCGACTTTGGAGTCCCCGATTATCGGTTATGGCACTCCGCGTATGGAACCAAGCATTGGCGTGTCGATGGGTACCCAGGGTTACCTGTGGACTCTGATGTTCTGCTTCGGTTTCGTGGGCCTGGCCCTGTTCGCGCTCTTCATGGTGTGCACTGTGGCAAGCGGCGCGCGGGTGAAGACCACCTCCGGGTACTGGCTCCATAGCGTGCCGGTCGCATGTTGCGTTGTCTTTATTTTCTACAGCTTCGATATCGCTCAGCTGACCATTCTGATGCTCGCATCGATGGCGTGCATCCGTTCCATTCGGGATGGTGAGGGGCTATGACGCAGAAGCAGTCCCCTCGTGGTTTAGATACTTCTGCGGTTTCATCTTTCGAGGATGCGTATTCGACGGGTGGTCATCCTAGCCGCCGTGCGCGTCTGCGTGAGAGCGGCGAGTACGTCGAGCCGGTAGTGGAAGAGGCTGAGTCTTCTGCTGATGAGTTCGCTCCGACGGTGGACGATATCCGTTCGGGTCGTTTTCCGGCGACCACGGCGCTGTCGATTGTGCCTCCGGCCCAGGGCTTTGCCGCTAAGGAACCGCTCCCCGGTTCTTTGGTAGCCGGTTCCGAGGCAAAAGATTCTGCAGATACGAGCGTTGCTGTGGCGGGTGCTCATCTGCCCGGTTCCCGTCGGGTTGCCTCGGCTACTGCTGAGTCTGCCGATTCTAAGGCGCAGGATGAGAGCGTTTCCGTGAAGGATGAACCGGTCAATACGCCAGTCAATGCACCAGTCAAGAAGGCTCCCGCTAAGGGTAAGCAGCCCAGCCTGGCGAAGAGTGGCTCTCTTGCTTCTCTGTGCGTGATGTACGGTGCGGGTATCGCATTCGTGACCACAATGGTGGTGTCGAACGGTATTGGCGCTGAGGGTTCGGGCGAGTTTTTCCGTCTGATGGCGCTTTTTGCGATTGCGATTTCGCTGGTGACCTTCGGTGCGGATACTGGCTTGGTTCGTACGATGAGCGCTCAGCGTGCGCTGGGTCGTTACGGTGTGTTGCCGCAGCTAATCCGTTACGGTCTGATTCCTTCGCTGGTCACTTCGGTGCTTCTGGTGGCGGGTGTGTACATCTACACCGAAATGGTGCCGATGGCTCCGGAGTATCAGGCGGCGATGCGCGTCAGCTCGGCTTTCGTGCTGGTGGCGGCACTGATGACGGTGTTCTTCGGCGCGCTGCGTGGCCTGCACCGTGTGGTGACCTTTACGGTTCTGCAGAATGTTCTGCTTCCTACTCTGCGTTTTGCGGCTGTGGGTTTGGTGGTTCTGTTCTCGGGTCAGCTCATGGATCTGGTGTATGCCTGGACTGTTCCGGTGGCGATTACTGCGGTGGTTGCCCTGTGGCTTTTGGAGCGGGCGTTCCCCAATGAGGAGCATGTGGAGGTTCTTCCTTCTGAGGATTCTCCGACTGAGACGTTCCGTTCGTTCTGGGGTTTCAGTTCTGCGCGCGGTGTCGCTACCGTTGTGGAGACGATCCTGGAGTGGATTGACGTGCTGGTCGTGACGGCATTCTTGGGTGCCGCTGCCGGTGGTATCTATGGTGCTGTGAACCGTTGTGTTCGTGTGGGCACCATGATTGAGCACACCGGACGCGTGGTGACCGGACCGTCGATTAGTGCGGCGTTGGCTACCCGTCAGCTGGATCGTGCTCGAGAGATTTTCTTGTCGACCACTCGCGTGTTGACTGCACTGTCTTGGCCGTTCTACCTCTCTCTGGCGTTCTTCGGCCCCGTGCTGTTGCATTTCTTCGGTAAGGGCTTTGAGGCTGGCGCCGGTATTCTCTGGGTGATTTGCCCGGCGGCGATGCTGTCGATGAGTGCCGGTGGTGTGCAGTCTGTTCTGCTGATGAGCGGTAAGAGCCGCTGGCAGCTGTTGAACAAGCTCTCCTCGCTGGTGGTGGCTGTGACCTTGAACTTCACGCTGGTTCCGGTTTGGGGCCTGTACGGTGCGGTGACGGCGTGGGCCTCTGCTCTGCTGATTGATACCTTCCTGGCGAGCTACCAGGTATTCCGCCTCGTTGGTATTCGCGCTTCGGTTCGCGAGATGGCTCCTTCGCTATTCTTGGGTGCGGCTGTTCCGACGGTGTGTGCTCTGGCGTCTTTGGCTTTCTTGGGTCAGAGCGTGCTGGGTGTCATCGTGTACGTGGTGCTGCTGGTGCCGGTGTACGGTGCGGTGTTGTTCCGCTTCCGCAAAGCACTCGGTATTGAGCGTTTCCTTTCCGCCCGCCGAGCGAAGTCTTAGCCTTCCGCTTCTTCTACAGTTTTTCTCCGATATTTAGTGTCCGTTTCTCTTCCTCAAGGATGTCCTCATGGATAACACCTCTCATACCTCCTCGGTTACCCTTGGCAGCCAGGTACGTCGCATTTTCCGACACCGTCTGCTGATTCTGCTGTCGGTTGTGGTTTTCGCTGTGGCGGGTGCCGTCTACGGCTACATGACCAATAGCAAGTACACTTCTAAGGCTTCGCTGGTTGTTTACCCGCTGGTGGTTGATCCCGCCGGTACCGGTAGCGCTAACTCCGCGAAGGTGGATATTGCGACCGAGTCTCGCGTTGCGGCCTCTCGTGAGGTTGCACAGAACGCAGCAAAGTCTCTGATTGCGAATGGCGATACCCTCTCTGAGGCTCAGCTGACCAGCCGCCTGATGAACTCCGTCAAGGTGACTGGCACCTCCCAGACTGCTGTTCTGGATATTGAGGTGACCCGCCCCAACGGCACGGATGCGGCACGTTACGCTAACGCTATGGCGAACGCGTACCTGCAGGTTCGTTCCGAGTCGCTGAAGAGCAGCGTTGATTCTGCTCTGCACCAGATTGATGAGCAGATTTCGGCCCTAGAGGGTGATAACAACCGTGCGGGTCTGCTCTCTCAGTTGCAGGAGCGTCGCGCTCAGATTCAGCTGACTTCTACCACCGGTGGCCGCGTGATGAGCGAGGCTCAGGTTCCTTCTTCTTCCTCGGCTCTTGGCCCGGTAAAGATGGCTATTGTTGGTGCTGTTGCCGGTCTGCTGATTGGTGCTGTGCTGGCGTATGGTCGTGACCGCACCATGCGTCACGTTGGTTACGCTGATCGTCTGGAGGATGCTGGCATCCCGGTTCACGAGCTGGGCTCCACCTCTGAGGCGAATGACGCGTTCATGCTGCTGCGCACCATTGGTGCTCCTGACGGCGATGTGAAGAGCGCTGGTGCTTCCGGCGTTGTCATTCTGCCCGGTACTGACCGCGGTGTTGAGCACCTGTACCAGATGCTGCAGCGTGTTCTGCCCACCGAGTACGCACGTTTCACCGATTACGCTTCGGTTCGTGACGCTCTGACCCGCCACACCCCCGAGTCGCTGGTTGAGAAGAGCGAGACTCCTCTGGTGATTAGCCTGAGCACCGCTACTCCCCTGTCGACCCAGCTGCGTTTCGTTCAGGCTGGCGGCGTGGCTCTGGTTCCGGTGACTGCGGCTACTTCTCTGCAGCAGGTTCGTGAGCTTTTCGCTCAGCTGGATCAGCTTGAGGGCGTGAACGCTCTGGCTGTGTTCCTGGATCGCGAGTAATCAGACCGCGAGTACTCGGGGTTCTGTTGATGGATGCCTCGCCTCTGTGCGGGTTCGTCCTTCGTCCTTGAGCTTAGGGTGCGGTGGTACCTGCTGAGGCGGATCTATTGTGATAGGTCTGTTGATGCCGGTTCCGCCGGGCCCGTCAGCTCACCCTTATCTTCTCTTCTTATTTTTCTCTTGTATTGGGGCTTTAGGAGAACACTATGACTGAGGCAACTTCCTCTCAGGCACCGAAGAAGAAGCTTCTGCTGGTTTCTAGCAGTGGCGGACACTTGAAGCATCTGACGGCTACTTCTGCTGCGTGGCAGGATTATGACCGCGTATGGGTTAGCTTTAAGCAGCCCGATGTTGAATCTTCTCTTGCTGATGAGAAGACCTATTGGGCTTATTACCCGACTACCCGAAATATTAAGAACGCTATTCGTAATTTGTTCTTGGCATTTCGTATTTTCCCGAAGGAACGCCCGGATGCGGTTGTTTCTGCGGGTGCGGGTGTTGCTGTTCCTTTCTTTGTTGCGGCTAAACTTTTTGGCGTAAAGACTCTTTATATTGAGTGTTTTGACCGCCCGACTCTGCCGACGATGACCGGCAAGATGCTGTACACCTTTGCCGATCGAATTATTGTTCAGAGTGAGGAGCAGCAGGAGAATTTCCCTGATTCTCGTGTAATTCATCCCATTTTCTAAGAGTGATGAATTTATCCTGGAAATGGCGTCCCCGCGTGTGCTGGGGGCGTTATTTTCAGGGTATAGTATTTATTAAACATACAGATACGCATAAGTCGTGCGCTCCACTGTGGACTCACCATCCAAGCGAACTAACCACTCGCCAGAGAAGCGTATGCGGAGATTACTCACCATTTTCTCCGGCACGACGCCGCCGCGTATACCCATGATGCCCTCCGGATTTTTGCGTCAGGTATACGGGGTTACTACCGATAAATACATAGAGAGGAATAGGCGATGTCTATTCAGAACTTCCCCCACGTCAGTGTTGATACTTCCAAGTTCGACCTGCCCGTATTTACCCCTGCCGTCGCGCCCGTTCGTATTCCTACCAAGACTTACGATTTGGTGGTGTCCCTCGGCACCGACGTTCACACTTTTGATCGTCTTCTGCGCTGGGTTGAGGCTTACCTTGAGGCTCACCCGCAGGTCACCTGCCTCGTGCAGCACGGCCACACTGCGCCTATTAAGCACGCAGACAACCTTAAGCTTCTTCCCGCCTCCGAACTGCTGGACTACTACGCAACCGCACGCGTAGTGCTGGTTCAGGGCGGCCCCGGCTCCATCCAGGATGCACGCCGCACCGGCGCCCTGCCCCTGGCTGTTCCGCGCCGCGCAGAGTTCGATGAGGTTGTTGACAACCACCAGGTCCCCTTCACCGCTCTGATGGAGAAGCGCGGCCACGCTGTTGTCGTTGAGAGCCGCGAAGACCTCTTCGCCAAGCTGGATCTTGCCCTGGCTAACCCCTCCCTGTTCCGCACCGCTGAGCCGTACGTCTCCACTCCGGAGATTTCCGCAGCTCAGCTGGGCGAGGAGCTGCAGGACCTGCTCGCCGGCAAGACCCACCGTAAGGATTCCTTCTGGGGCCGCCTGAAGCAGGCTGCTCGCGCGCACCGTGCGGGTAAGGCTGAGATGGCTCGCATCGACGCGATGGCTCCCAGCGCCTAAGGTTTTCTTATCTTTCTAAGCTCAGCATCCCCATGATGCGGTGTGGGAGGCGCCCTACCGGATGCTTCCCACATTTTTAGACCGGCATGCGAATCCTCCAACCACCCTGTGAGAGGCTGCGAACGTTTTCCCTTGTTCACGGCATATTCTCAGGTGGATTCGCGTCTTTACATTGGTTGCGAAACCCCGCGCACCGTATCCTTAGTAAGGGATAATGCGCGGGGTTTTCGCGCACTACGAAAGGAACAATTATGGCAGTTCAGGAATCGACCGTTATCAACGCAAGCGTTGAGCAGGTTATCGAGGCGTTCTCCAGCGAGGACTTCGCACGCTTCGTCTGCTCCGAGGTTGGCGTTGAGTTCAACAGCTTCTCCGTTTCCGGTGACACCTCCGCTGAGTTCACCGCAACCACCGAGCGCACCGTGCCCGCTGATCGCGTACCGGACATCGCTCGTAAGTTCGTCGGTAGCGGCGTCTCCATGACCCAGGTGGACACCGTGAGCGCACCGGCAGCTGATGGTGCACGCACCGTCTCCACCGAGGTGAAGGTCAACGGCGTACCCGTGTCCGCTCAGGCTACCCAGCACCTGATTCCCGAGGGTGACAAGACCCGCCTGGACGTCAACGGTGAGGTTTCCTGCTCCATCCCGCTGGTGGGCAAGAAGATTGCTGCCGCTGCTGAGCCGCAGGTTGGCCGTGTGCTGAAGGTTCTGGGCACCTCCGCTGAGAAGTGGCTGGCACAGCGCTAAGGCTTATTAGACGCTCGCCTTTGAGGTGTAGCTGATATACGGCTAGATACGCCAATATACAGAGGATCCCCGTCGTAAGTAATTACGGCGGGGATCCTCTGTTCTTTATGGGTCTCTAGAGCTCTAGCGCCCTAATAAGGACTTATGCACGTTAGGATGTGACAGCGTTAGGAAGCGACAATCGCCTCGGAGTACTCGCGCTCACCGAGCAGCTCGGCGAAGCGGCGCATCTCTACGCGCAGGTCGTGCTCTGCTTCGAGCAGGTCAACGACCTTGCGGAGCTTGGTGCTGGAGGTGTGCTCGGTGTAGGGGAAGTAGTGTACTTCCACGCCGACCTCTGCGAAGCGTGCTTCGAGGGCGTTGCCCTTGTCGGTGCCCTTCCAGTCATCGCCCTTGAAGAAGACGTTGAAGGGCTTCTGCTTCCAGGTTTCGAGTTTGTCGGGGGTGGTTTCGACGTGCACTTCGTCCACGTAGTCGATGTGGCTGACGATAGCGGCACGCTCTTCGATGGGGATGACGGGACGGCGGCCCTTGGTCACTTCCAGGACGTCATCGTGCACAACGCCTGCAATGAGGTAGTCGCAGTTTTCCTTGGCCTTGCGGAGAATCTCGAGGTGGCCGTAGTGGAAAAGGTCGTAGGCGCCTGCGGCGTAGCCAATAATCATGGGGCTTCCTTGTGGTTGGTAGCGGCGATGGGTATTCCGGTGTGGTTGAGGTACCGGAGGGTGAGAAACATATCCGCAGTCTGGGGTGAGAGCCTAAGAATAAGTGAAGAATGTGCAATATTGAGAAAATATTTTCTTATTATTGCCCTATTTCTTCTCTCTGTCGTCCCAGAGTATGCGGGTCCGAAAAGAGTTTCTCGAGGGTGCTGGTTGGGCGCCCTTCGTCCTTTTATTTTACCAGTCACCTTTTTGGAGGAAAAAGGGAAAGATATAAATATGAGGCGGATACAGTGTAGTATCCGCCTCATATTTTCTATACGTCGCTTGAAATCAAAGAAAGCTTATATAGATAAACAATTAACCGCTAGATTTTAGCGAAGAGTTTTAGCCAGTATTTTCTGCAGGCTTTGACCGCACATGCTTACGTTCTCGTGCAATATTTTAGGTTGAGTAGCCATTCGGTATTTTCGATTGGCGTTCAAATACTAGCTACTCCCCCGCCGTTTCCGCCTACATTCTCAGCGAAGAGTTAGTTCTTGGCTGCTGCTTCCTTGGTAGCTTCTTCAACAGCAACCCACGAGAGCATTGCGCACTTCACGCGCGCCATGAACTTCGAAACGCCAGAGAATGCCGCCATGTCGCCGTACTCCTCTTCGTCCAGAGTCACCTTGCCACGCGAGCGTAGCATCTCACGGAACGCATCCACGTGGCTCTGCAGCTCGGAGATAGTCATACCGGGAGCCATCTCAGAAAGCACAGAAGCGGCAGCCATCGAAATGGAGCAACCGTCGCCTTCCCAAGAGATTGACTCGATGGTCTTCTCGCCATCCTTCAGTTCATCAGAGAGCACCACACGCAGGTTGATTTCGTCACCGCAGGTGGGGTTGTACTGGTGGTTATCGGCACTTGCGTGACCGGCGGGTACCTCTACGAGGTGCTCGCCGCTACGCTGCTTAGAATGCTCCAGAATAATTTCCTGGTACAGGGATTCAAGAGACACAGTGTTCTTCTTCCGTCAGTTGGTATGTCTGAAAATTCGGGGCGTTAGCGTCTAACACGCCTGTTTTAGAGGCCGAAGTAGGGGCGTACCTCGGCGAGTGCCTTCAGGAAAGCGTCCACATCTTCGGTGGTGTTGTAGATGTAGGTGGAGGCGCGGGTCGAGGCAGTCACGCCGGCGCAGCGGTGTAGCGGCTGGGCGCAGTGGTGACCCACGCGCACGGCGATGCCCTGAGTGTCGAGTAGCTGACCCACATCGTGCGGGTGTACACCCTCTATGGCGAGAGCGACCAGGCCGGCACGCTTGGTGGGATCGGTGGGGCCAAGCAGTCGCACGCCTTCAGTCTTCTGAACGCCCTCAACGAGGCGAGCGCCCAGTTCGTGTTCCCACGCCTCAACGTTCTCCATGCCCAAGTGCTGCAGGTAGCACACAGCAGCAGCGAAAGCGACCGCCTGCGAGACACGCTGGGTGCCGGCCTCAAACTTGATGGGGGCGGGCATGTACTCGGCGTCCTGCAGACCCACACGGGTAATCATGGAGCCGCCGGTCAGGAAGGGCGGCAGGGCGTTCAGCAGCTCTGCGCGGCCGTAGAGGGCGCCAATACCGGTGGGTGCCAGCATCTTGTGGCCGGAGAACGCCGCAAAGTCGACGTCCAGGGCGTGGAAGTCTACGGGCATGTGCGGCACGGACTGGCAGGCGTCCAGTACAACGATTGCGCCGTGCTTACGAGCCATAGCAACCATGCGGGGCACATCAGTAATTGCGCCAGTCACGTTCGAGACGTGGGTGAACGCCACGATGCGGGTCTTCTCGTTGATGATGCCCTCGGCTGCCTCGTAGTCGAGCTGACCGTCCTCGGTGGAGGGGATGTGGCGCAGGGTTGCGCCGGTTCGCTGAGCAAGAATCTGCCAGGGAATGAGGTTCGCGTGGTGCTCAATCTCGGTGGTGACAATTTCGTCGCCAGGGCCCAGTGCGAAACGCTCAGCAGCCGGACCGCCGATACCCTGAGAGGCGTTGCCAATGGAGTAGGCGACCAGGTTCAGCGCCTCGGTTGCATTAGAGGTCCACACGAGCTCTTCATCAGTGGCGCCAACGAAGTTCGCAACGGTGATGCGCGCGTCCTCGAACAGGTCGGTTGCCTCAACCGCGAGGGTGTGTGCGCCACGGTGTACAGCAGAGTTAGCGTGCAGGTAGAAGTTACGTTCAGCGTCGAGCACCTGAAGCGGTTTCTGACTGGTCGCCCCCGAATCCAGGTAGACCAAGGGGTGCCCGTTGACCTCAGTGTTGAGGATCGGGAAATCCTGGCGAAGCTGGCGTACGAGGTCGTCGCTCAGCGGGGTGTTGGCGGGGGTGGAGTATTCAGCCACGGGTACCTTCTTCTCTCGCTCATACGCTCCACGGGTCGGGTATTTTCCCGTCGTGGAGCGTATAACGTCATTCTTTTCTAGCTTATTCCCTCACCGGGCTCTTGCATAGTTAGGTAGAGCCTAGTTCACGCATCGACCCACACCATGCATTGTCCAGTTCAGCGCATGCCCAGTGCGGTCTTATGCTTAGGAGCCTGCGCCGTGGTAGCGCTGCTGGGTTGCCAGCAGGCCTTCCTTCACGAGCATCATGGTGGCATCAGCGGCGTTCGAGATGAGGAAGGGCAGGTCTTTCGATTCGGTGCTGCTGAAGGGCTTGAGCACGAAGTCTGCGGTGTCCATGCGTCCGGGAGGTCGACCGATGCCGGTGCGCACACGGTAGTAGTCCTTGGTACCCAGCGCCTTGGTGATATCACGCAGACCGTTATGGCCGCCCTCTCCCCCACCAATCTTGAGCTTAATGGTGTCGAAGGGGATATCCAGTTCATCGTGCACCGCGATGATACGGTCGGGGTTAATATCGTAGAACTGGGCTAGAGCCGATACCGGGCCGCCCGAGGTGTTCATATAGGTCAGGGGCTTGGCCAGCACTACCTTGGGTCCGCCTATACCCAAACGTCCTTCCAGCACCTGGGCGCGCGCGCGTCCGTGCTTCTTGAAGCCACCGCCTACTTCACGCGCCAGTTCATCAACCACCATCTGGCCGATGTTATGGCGGGTTTTCTCGTACTCCGGGCCCGGGTTCCCCAGACCAACAATGAGCCACGCATCAGACATATCTTCGCCCTTTCCACGGCGCTGTAAAAGGTTTTTTAGAAAATTCATGGACTACACCATTCTATGAGTATGGCCCGCTACCACCTCAGAAGAGAGGTAGCGGCGGGCCATCCACAGATCACTGTTGCGCTAGGCGCAGGGCGCGGTCTTAGTGCTTTGAGTTATCTGAGTCGTGAGCTTCGCCAGCCTAATCTGATTCCTCGGAAGCTTCAACGATGTCACCCTCGGGTGCGTTTTCGCCTTCTTCACCGGGCTCGGGAACGTCGAGTTCCTCGGGCTCAGAAACGTTAACGATCAGCAGTTCAGCGTCTGCAACCAGGGTTACGCCTGAGGGCAGTTCAACATCTGATGCCAGAACGTGAGCGCCAGCTTCGCGGCCTTCGATGCTCACGGTCAAAGCTTCGGGTGCCTTCAGTGCGTCAGCTTCAACCAGAAGAACGGTTTCTTCCTGGTTAGCAACGGCGCCAACAGCGGGCTCGCCTTCAACGTGTACAGGAACCTCGATCTCAACGCGCTCGCCGCGCTTAACGGTCAGCAGGTCGATGTGCTGCAGTTCGGGGCGGATTGCGTGACGCTGGATGTCCTTGATCATTGCGAGGTGTGATTCACCTTCGATGTCGAGGTCGAGGATAGCGTTGGGGACGCGGGCAGCCAGGGTGGTTGCGTGACCGGGGAGTACTACGTGCTTGGGCTCTTCGCCGTGGCCGTAGATGACGGCGGGGATGTCGCCTGCCATGCGGATGCGGCGCGCGTAGCCCTTGCCGAAGTCGCTACGTACGGTAGCTGAAATTTTGATGGTATCTGACATGAGTCGTCCATCCTTTCTTGGTTAGAAGTGATGCGCCAAGTGGAATAGGGACTGGCGCCAGAAATCTCTTTCCAACCAGCCACCGTCAGTTACGGACCTACACGTTTCGTGTATTCCACCGCCTTGGCCAAGACAATATTGTACAGGTTCCCGGCTCTTCTTCAAGGGCCGGGAACCTGTGATATGGCGCTTTTCACGCCTTTTATGCTGTTATCAGCAGATATAGGGTCGAATCCTCAGAGGGTTAGGAGCCCATTTCTGCAAGGTAGGCGGCGAGCGCCTCGCGGTGATCGCGCGGGGTGAAGCCTGCAGCAATCAGCTTGGACAGGTCCATTGCCGAGTTCGTCGGACGGTGAGCGAAGAGCTCAGCGTTGGCGAAGTATTCCTCGGTGGTGGTGTCGCTGACTCGTGCCGGGTCATGGCCGGTACCTTCGTACACTGCACGAGCAAACTGTGCCCAGTTGATGACTTCACCGGTGTTCGACACGTTGTAAGTGCCGTACTCTGCGCCGGAGAAGAGCAGGTGCAGGGCAGCAGCTGCCAGGTCCTGGGTGAAGGTCGGGCGGCCCCACTGGTCGGCGACCACGGACGGGTCAATGCCGCGCTCAGCCAGGGATGCCATGGTACCCACAAAGTTCTTGCCGGCGCCAACAACCCAGCTGGTGCGCAGGGTGTAGTGCTTACGCCATGCGGCAGCGGCAACCTCACCGGCAGCCTTGGACGCGCCGTAGACGCTCAGCGGTGCCAGGGGGTAATCCTCCGGGTATTCCTCGCCCAGGGGCAGGGAACCGTCAAAGACATAGTCGGTGGATACGTGTACCAGCGGCAGGTTAGCTTCTTCACAGATGGAGGCAAGAGCGCTCACGCCCAGGGCGTTAGCTGCCCAGGCGTCGCGGCGACCCTCGGGGGTTTCTGCCTGATCCACTGCGGTGTACGCTGCAGCGTTGATGACCGCACGGAAGGAGCGCCAGCGGAATGCGTCGCGCCACTGCTCGGGCTTGCCCAGGTCGAGGCGGTCGCGATCCACAGCCAGGAAGGGTACGTTCTGCTCGGTGAGCTGGCGAACCAGCTCGGTGCCGAGCTGACCACCCGCGCCAATAATCAGGATCGGGTCGGCTTCCAGGGGCTTAATCTCGTTCAGACGGGGGTGGTTACGGTCCTTCTCCGAGAGCTCAGCCTTCGCCAGGTCGATGGGCCAGTCAATTGCGACGGTCTCATCGGCAAGGTTCAGGAAGCTGTAGCCGGATACTGCGTCCGCCGACCAGTGGTCATTCACCAGGTAGGTGTAGGCGGTGTTCTCTTCCAGGGTCTGGAAGGAGTTGCCCACGCCGCGGGGCACGAAAATTGCGGTGTCCGGGCCCAGCTCAACGGTGACGACCTTGCCGAAGGACTCGCCAGCGCGCAGGTCAACCCACGCACCGAAGATACGGCCGGTCGCAACAGAAACGTACTTGTCCCACGGCTCGGCGTGGATACCGCGGGTGGTACCTACCGAAGCGTTGAACGAGATGTTGTTCTGCACCGGGTTGAAGTCGGGCAGACCGGCTGCAACCATCTTCTCGCGTTGCCAGTTTTCCTTGAACCAGCCGCGGTTATCGCCGTGAACCGGCAGGTCAATGATGAGCAGGCCGGGAATCTCGGTTTCAGTAACCTTCAATTCCTTGGTCATTACTGGCCAGCCTTTGCGTACTTCGCCTCGACCTCAGCCTTCAGGGGCTCCCACCAGCTGCGGTTGTCGGTGTACCACTTAATGGTGTCGGCAAGACCGGACTCGAAGTCGGTGAACTTCGGCTCCCAGCCGAGCTCTGCACGCAGGCGGCTACCGTCAATTGCGTAACGCAGGTCGTGACCGGGGCGGTCAACCACGTGCTCGAAGTCGTTCTCATCCTTACCCATCAGGCGCAGGATGGTGCGCAGAACGGTGATGTTGTTCTCTTCGCCGTCTGCACCGATGAGGTAGGTTTCACCAATCTTGCCCTGCTCCAGGATGCGCAGCACAGCAGAAGAGTGGTCGGATGCGTGAATCCAGTCACGAACGTTTAGGCCCTCGCCGTACAGCTTCGGGGTCAGACCCGAGAGAATGTTAGTGATCTGGCGGGGGATGAACTTCTCAATGTGCTGGTAGGGGCCGTAGTTGTTGGAGCAGTTAGAGATGGTTGCTTCAATACCGAAGGAGCGGACCCATGCGCGCACGAGCAAGTCGGAACCTGCCTTGGTGGAGGAGTAAGGGGAAGAGGGGTTGTAGGGGGTGGTTTCGGTGAACTTTGCCGGATCGTCCAGCTCGAGGTCGCCGAAGACCTCGTCAGTGGAGATGTGGTGGTAGCGAGTGCCGTGCTTACGGACTGCTTCCAGAAGGCTGAAAGTACCGATGAGGTTAGTGTGGATGAACGGTTCGGGGTTGGACAGGGAGTTGTCGTTGTGAGATTCCGCAGCGTAGTGGACAACAGCGTCTGCCTTGCCGACCAGTTCGTCAGCCAGCTCGCGGTCGGCGATGTCGCCTACGACGAGCTTGAAGCGGGATTCAGGAAGACCCTCCAAAGACGCAGCATTTGCGGCGTAGGTCATCTTATCCAGCACAGTAATAGTGTGATCAGTGTTATCGATGAGGTGGTGAACAAAGTTCGAACCAATAAAACCGGCACCGCCGGTAACAAGAATGTGAGCCATACGGTATATTTTACCCACTTAAATAGCGATTTTTATGCCTCAACAACGAGATAAACATGACACAATAAGAAGTTATGAAGGGAATTATTCTTGCCGGCGGTACCGGAAGCCGTTTGCACCCTATCACTCAGGGTATTAGCAAGCAGCTCACTCCGGTCTATGACAAGCCGATGATTTACTACCCGCTGTCCACTCTCATGCTGGCGGGTATCCGCGATATTTTGATTATTACCACCCCTACCGATCAGGAGCAGTTCCAGCGACTGCTCGGTGACGGTTCCCGTTTCGGTATTAATCTCGAATACAAGGTGCAGCCTTCCCCGGATGGTCTTGCACAGGCATTTATTCTGGGTGCCGACTTTATTGGTAACGACCCCGTAGCCCTCGTGCTCGGTGACAATATCTTCTACGGTCCCGGTCTGGGTACTCAGCTTGCCACCTACGAGCAGAAGGACGGCGCGACCGTCTTCGCTTACCAGGTTGCTGACCCTCGCGCCTACGGCGTGGTGGAGTTCGACGAGAACTTCAACGCACTGTCCATTGAGGAGAAGCCCGAGAATCCCAAGAGCGACTACGCTATTCCGGGTCTGTACTTCTACGACTCGAAGGTTGTAGAGTACGCACGTCAGATTAAGCCTTCTCCGCGCGGTGAGTTGGAAATCACTGACCTTAACCGCGTCTACCTGGAACAGGGTAAACTGAAGGTTGAGGTCCTGCCTCGCGGTACCGCGTGGCTCGATACCGGAACCTTTGATTCACTCGCTGATGCCACTAACTTCATCCGCACTGTTCAGAGCCGTCAGGGTCTGTCAGTTGGTTGCCCGGAGGAAATTGCGTGGCGCCACGGTTGGCTCTCCGATGAGCAGTTGCGCGACATCGCTACCCCGCTTGTTAAGAGCGGTTACGGTAGCTACCTGCTCGGATTGCTCCGCTAATAAACACCAGGGGATTTTCGTATCCCTTCACCGCCTGCAACAACACTCCACGTTGCAGGTACACTAACTCAAACTTTCTGGAGTATTCTCACTACCATGACCATTTTGGAATTTTTCCGCACCACGAGGGCTAACCTCTGGCTGCTGATTATAGGCATCGTTGTCGGTGCCGCAGCGGGCTTCGGCTATGCTTCTCTCCAGCCGAAGGTCTACGCTGCATCGTCCTCGGGCTACGTGACCGTGGGCGAGTCCGGTACGGTGGATGTTCTCTCGGGCTCTACGGCTGCTAAGGAGCGTGCTCGCTCCTACGCAGCTATCGTCTCCTCTGAGGCCGTGGCACAGAAGATTAAGCAGAACACCCCCGAACTGTCTCTGACCACCGGTCAGATTCGTTCTAGCATCACCGCAGCTGCAGGCGAAAACGCTGCACTGATTACCGTGAGCGCTAAGGCTTCTTCCCCGAAGAACGCACAGCTACTCGCTAACGGCGCACTGCAGGCTACTGCCGACTACATCAAGGAAATTGAGCAGAACCCCGGTAACGCTCAGGCTCTGGTAAATGGCGACAGTACTGCTGCTTCTCCCACTGGTGGCAACACCGTTCGCGTGATTCCGCTGAATAACGCAAGCGTGAACCCCCCGCTGGTGGCTCCGAACTACGAGCAGAACACCCTTATCGGTGCTGGCACCGGTTTGGTTCTGGTCTACGCTGCGATCTTCCTGCGCCGTGCTCTGGATCAGCGTATCCGTACCCGTGACGACGCTACCAAGGCAACCGGCGCAAGCATCCTCGGTGTTCTGCCCGTCAGTGACGACCTGAACGAAGATAACATCGTGAAGGGTGATACCGACGACCACATCGCTCAGGAATCCATCCGTCAGCTACGCACCAACCTGCGCTTCGTGAATGTTGACACTCCCCCGCGTTCGTTCATCGTCACCTCCGCAGTGCCCGGTGAAGGTAAGTCGACCGTGTCGCTGTCGCTGGCTCGCGCAATGGCTGATGCGGGTTCGCCCGTCATCCTCATTGACGCCGACCTGCGCCGCCCGACCGTGGCTAAGAAGCTGAAGCTGGACGCTAAGGTCGGTCTGACCCAGGTTCTGGCCGGCCAGGTTGAGATTGCTAACGCCGTCCACCAGCTTGGTGAGTCGAACCTCTTCGTCCTGCCTGCAGGCCGTATCCCCCCGAACCCCTCCGAACTTCTGGGCTCGGATAAGATGCGCCAGCTGATTAACGAACTCTCCGAAGAGTTCATCGTGGTCGTCGACGTTCCGCCGCTGCTGCCCGTGACCGACGCTTCGTTGCTCTCCCACTCCGTGGATGGCGTGATCCTCGTTGGCTCTATCGGACGAAGCCACCGTGAGCAGATGACTGAAGCTTCCAACATCCTGAAGAAGGTCAACGCGAACCTCCTCGGTATGGTGCTGAACCGTGCACCCCGTAAGGGCCTGGGTAACTCCTACTACGGCTTCGGTTACGCAAGTGCCTACGTTGGCTATGCAACCTACTACGGTTACGGCAAGGAAGGCGACAAGAAGTCGTCAAAGAAGTCCTCGACCAAGAAGTAATAACGTAATAAGCGCCCTAAAACATAGGGAGCGACTTAGGGCGGGATGGGCAGTTTTTCTGCCCGTCCCGCCTTATACTTATCTGGTATACATGTGCACCGAAAGGCTATTGTGACCACTCACTCACCCAATACGCCGGAGCCGCAGACCACTCCTCTTGCGGCACGGATTCGGCTTGCGCACGCCTACTTCCAGCGAATTGCCGACATGCACTCCATCGATATTATGCATGTCAAAGGCTACGCTTTCTCCCAGGAAATTTACCGCAAAGGCAGGTACAGTTCCGATGCCGACCTGCTGGTCCGTCCCTCTCACGTGGACCGCTTTGTAGAGATCCTTTTGGCAGATGGATGGCGTATCCAAGCCCATTTCGAGACAGGCTCCGTGTTCGAACACGCGATGACGCTCTACCACGCTTCATGGGGTCTGACCGATATTCATCGTTTCTTCCCCGGTCTTGGACGCCACGGCGATTATGAGAAGGCTTTTGAACGCGTCTGGGCGGCACGCAAGACCCGTATGATTGCTCACCGTCCCTGCGTTGTCCCCAGTGATTTGGACGCGCGTCTTCTCGTGGTGCTTCACCGCGCCCGCGCAGCATCACGCTACAGCGCAGATATTAACTATCTGGTCTCTCTGCTCTCGTACAGCGATTGGCAGCGCCTGCGAGCCCGCGCGGAGGAGCTTGACTCATCCCTGGCGTATAGCGCGGCTATGGGCGGCTTGGAGCAGTACCGTGACGACCGCGACTACCTGCTGTGGCTGTCTGTCTCTCAGGACGTCCCCCACTATATTCAGTGGGTTGGGCGCCTGCAGGCGGCGACCACCCTGCACGATAAGCTACGCACCCTCAAAAATATTTTCTTCGTGAATAAGGACCACTTGGCGATGCAGCTGGGACGTACCCCCACCAAGGCTGAAATTCGTGCCAAGTTCTTTGAACGTTTCGGAATCAAGGTGAAAAAATGAGCAACCCGGTAGATTCCCGCCAGACCGTCTACGGTATCCCCGAGAACATCGCGTACGTTCATTCTGAAGAGTTCGCTAAGTACTCCCCCACAGCAACGTATCTTGCAAATCTTGCCAATGGTGAGCTGTCTGTTCTTCAGGATTCTGCCTCCATTATTTGGAGTATCTTTGAGGCCCCAATGTCTCTACAGGAAGCTATCGATTTGCTCTGCGAAATGTATGAACAGCCCGTAGAGACCATGGGACCGCAGATCGAGGGGTTTATCCCCGAGCTGCTAGCCAAGGGGCTCCTAGAAGCCCGCTAGGCCTCCCAGAAGACACAAAGAAGGCGGGGCGGTAGAAACTTTATAGTTTCTACCGCCCCGCCTTCTTCTATGAGCAGCCTAGCTCTTTTTAGTCTTCGGGCAGAGCCTGCACGTACGTCTTTAGACGGCTAATGAAACGAGCCTCCGAGAAACCGTCAACGTGCTCGCGGATATAGTCAGCGTCCCAGTCAGTCGGGTTGAAAGCCTTGAGAGCTTCCACCAGCTGCTCCACGGTCGGCTGGTTGATGAACATGCCGGTCTTGCCCTCCTGGATGGTGTCCAGGAAGCCGCCCGCACGGTACGCAATCACAGCCTTACCGCTGGCGCCAGCCTCCAACGGAGTAATACCGAAGTCTTCATAGGAGATAGCCAGCAGAGCCAGACAGTGCCGGTACGCGTAACGCAGCTGGGCGTCCGAAATGCCAGAAACGATACGAACAGTGGGGCCTGCAAGCGCTTCAAGGCGTTCCTTTTCCGGGCCGCGACCAACCACCAGCAGCTTCTTACCCAACTCATTGCAGGCTTCAACAGCCTTATCAACATTCTTGTAGGGCAGCAGGCGAGAAACGATCAGGAAATAATCGTCCGATTCGGTGAACTCTTCCAGGCCCGGGATAGGCTCAACCGGTGCGGTGGTGTCTACCGAGTGCGGCGGGAAGAAAATCGGAACGTCCTTCTTACCGTAGACATTCTCAATACGCTTCTTAATGACGCTCGCATTCGCCACATACACAGCCGAGCGGTGAGCAGCCCAGTGATCCCACAGCATCAGTGCAGGACGCAAGGTCTTCAGCAACAGCGGCACGGGACCGGTGCTCTTCTCGCCCAGGTACTGATCGCTCAAGTACAGCCATCGCGCCGGCGAATGGCAGTAAATGAACTTGCGGCCGGCGAAGTTGAAGCCGTGCGCCCAACCGGTCGTCGATACCACAGCGCGCTCAGCCGGTACCTTCAGGAAAGAAGAAGCAATCGGCAGAATTGGCAGAGCCATGCGGTGGTTACGACGTAGGTAACCAATCTTGTTCAGCGGGCTGGTGATGATTTTCGCATCTTTGAACTCCGGGAAGGTGCCCTCCGGGTCGTACAAAGTCGTGTAAATCGGTGCGTCAGGGAATGCACGATGCATTGCCAGCACAACACGCTCCGCACCGCCACGCTGAGTCAGGTAGTCGTGGGCAATTGCTATCTCTTCAGTAGCCTCAGGCTTGACCAGCGGCACGTAACGGCGCGCCAGATGGGCAAGCTTCTTGAGGCTCTTCGGGATATCCGCGAGCACCGCGTCAGGGTTCTTCGGCCCGGTAAACGGAGCGGAGGTCAAGAGCTGAGTGAGTGACATTTTCTTTTCCTCCTAAAAGACTTTCTGAGCACGCTCAGGGTAGTGAATACCGGCGTAAGATGCAGCCTCAACCTGCAGTGCCACAAGCTTCTCAGCGGCCTTAGCGGGCAGCTTCAGCAGAATCTTATCGCTCGCATCGCCCAGAGCCTTAATGGTCTTCTCGGTGGTGAAACGAGCGAGGGTCTTGACCAGCAAACCCCACGGACCCGTCGGGTTCGGGGCGGGGTGTGCTTCTTCACCATGCTTACGCACGAAGATAGTGCGGGCAGAACCCGAGTGCAGGGCACGCAGGGCACGCACAGCAGTGGTGGTAGCCTCGGCGTAGTGCTTGACCTCAACCTCATCAGAGATGATGATGCGGCCACCAGCGTCATGAACCATTTTGCCCATGTCTACGTCTTCCCAGCCGTAGAGACGGTACGCGGGGTCGTAGCCTCCAGTACGCTCAAAATACTCCGCAGAGATAGAAGAGTTGCCGTTCCAGTACAGCCAACGGCCTTCTTCAGCTACGCTGAGGGCGCCCTCTTTGAATCGAGCATCGCGGAAGTTACCGTACACACGAGAGTAGGGAGTGTCCGGGTACACGTTCTTCAAGGTACCAATCACACCGTCGTAATCACGGTGCAGGCGGATCTGCGCCTCGACGTAGTCGGATGCCGGCTCAAGATCGTCATCGCAACGGATGAGGACATCCGCATCAGCCGCACGGTGGCCAGCGTTCAGCGCAGCCACGCGGCCACGGTTCTCCTCGAAAACGATCTTGGTCAGGTTCAGCTTGCCTTCGGCAATGTAGCGGTCAAGCACAGCTTCACTGTTATCGATATCGCCGTCGAGGACCACGATAACTTGGAAGTCCTTCTCGGTCTGGGCGGCAAGCGCATCCAGCGGGTAGTGCAGAATATCTGCACCACCGCGAGACGGAATGATAACCGCGGCCTTGTAACGGTGGGTAGTCGTCATAATTTTCCTTCAGGGTTTGAGTGAGAGGATATCCGTTGGGAATGGCTTATACGTTTAGAAGCACCTTAGCGGATAAAACGCTCCAGAATCTCACCAACACGGACCTTACCTGCTTCAGGCGAGTAGTTTTCCTGCCATCGCCAGAACAGCTCGGAGGTTCGCTCCGCCAGGGCATCCGTATCTTCTCGAAGCTCAGTACCCAGGCTCTTAATGGCCTGTGCAAGAGCTACCGGCTGATCAGCAGGCACAACGTACGGGTACGACGCGCCGCCCAGCACCTCCGACAGAGCACCAGCATCACTGACAACCACAGGGACGCGTGCGCTCATCGCTTCAGCGACCACCAAGCCAAAAGACTCGGGGGCAATCGACGGTACAACGAGCATGTCGATGTCACCGAAAAGACGGTCCGGGGTAGTCCAGCCCAAACGCGTGCTGAACGTAGCAACACGGGCTAGGGCGTCCTCAACCTCAGCACGTTCTTCATCAGATGCGAAGACAGGCTCGCCACCAATCACCAGGTCGTATTCAATACCGTTAGAGTTCAAGGAACTCATCGCCTGGCACAGGGTCGCGATGCCCTTAGACGGAGTCAAACGCCCCAGGTAACCGACGCGAAGTCGGCGCTCCCCCACACGGTGATCCAGCTCGGTGGATACGCCACTGACCCAGTTCGCGAACAGCTCGCTACCGGGGCAGGCACGAGCCACATAGCGGCTAGGCACCAGGGTGACAGACGCCTTATGGCGGGCAAAGGGTACGAGCTTCGCGTTCACACCGGTAGGCAGCTGGTGCAGGTGCACGATGCGGTTCTTACGGCCGCCCGTTGCCGCTGCGGGAACCAGACCATTGCACCACAACAGAACGTCCTTATGGCGAGCGTGCCAGCTACGCAGAGCCACCATGTACTGTGCGCGGTTCTTAGCCGGCAAGACAATGCGGGGGAACCCCTCATCCGCAGCAGCTTCTACAAGCTGCTTCGGCTCGGAAGGACCCACAATAGTGACCTTGTAGCCAAGGCTACGGGCTGCGCGGGCAATGTTCAGGAGCATGACCTCGCCGCCGCCCATGTCACCGTTATTGGTGGCGATGTAGAGTTCTTTCATCGTTATACTTTCCTCGCCTGCTGACGGATAGAACTGACGTCAAACGATTTAGAAGTAGTCAACTTCTTAGGCGTTTCTTGATGGGTTACAGAGGCAGGAGCTTCATTCTCGATGAGCTCGCCGTTCTGCAGCGCAGGTTTTTCATCGCTACTCTGCACCTTCTGCATAGCACCTGGTTCCTGCTGTCCGCTATCTGAAGCATCCAGATCCTTATCCGGGTTCAGGTACAGCAATGCAAGACCCACCACGATAGCCCACGGCACAGTCAGAATCACCTCTCCAAGACGCTGAGAGGTAATAATGATAATCACCATTGCGGCTTCGGCAATAACAATGCGCTGAGTACGCTGCTGCTTCCAGATGAATGCGGCAGAAATCATCAAGGATACAACCACAATCATATAGACCCATCCGGCCTCCTGGACCAGCGTCATATATGAGTTGTGGAAGTAAAAGTATCGGTCTTGTAGCGGAACCTGTGCAGTACCCAAACCGCCGCCGTACCACGGAACCACATCAATCATGCGGTACATTCCTTCGTCAATTCGCTGACGCAATAGGTCACTACCGAGGCGATCCGAGAAAGCACCAGCACGAGCAAAGTTATCTTCCAGGTAGTTCACGCCTAGATAGAACAGATACGCCAGAACAGCTTTGCCGAAGAGATTCAGACGGTAGGAGAAGTACAACCACAGGACGGCGAATGCGTACGCCGCCAATGAAGTGCGAGAACCAGTCAGCCACAACATGCCCGCGCTAACAGCAATAGCAGCAATACGGTGGCTTGTCTTTCTGACCATAGCGACAAAGAGGAAACCGAAAAGCGCATAGTACAGACCCGATTGGTTCTTATCATTGAGCCAACCGGTCAACGTACCACCATAGTTATCAGGTGCGATACCCGCGTAGAAGCCAATGACGTTGATCAAGAGGCCAAAGGCCACACCAAACAGTAGAGAACGGATATCAATCTTCTTCTGCGCAATCTGCAGAGCAAGCAGTACCACAACCGCCATACGCACAGCACGACGAATCGCATATTCAACAGGGAAGCTGTTGAACGTCAAAGTCTCAAATAGTGCCCAGCCAATGGCCAACAGAAGAATCGTAAAGAACAAGCCGTTGTAGGTGTTCTCGATTTTGGCAGGCTTAGTCAAGTTGTAGAGTACAAGCACCATCACCACAACAGTTCCAACTGGCATGGCGAAGAACGCTGTTGTAATACCAATAAAAATCAGGCCGAACCCCGCCCAGAAATCGAGCATCGATAGCTTGGACACACTACCAGCAAGGTACTTTGCTTCAGCCTTCGCAGCCTGCCCAAAGCGAGTGGCATTGCTCGATGCGGCACCTGGATACTGGGTTCCAGATGCAGGTTGAGAGTGAGCTACAGTCATTTCTTCTCCAAAATACGAGCGTATATCTCGGCGGTCTGAGCAGCCATCTGCGCGTTTGAGATCCAGGTAAAAGGCACCGATTCCCCCTTCTGCAGTTGCGCGCGCATAGCCTGCAGAACATCCTGAGTCAGAGTTGCACTCTGGCGGTCCACCAGCTCATCGGCGCCCAGAATCTCCGGGTTGCCGCCCACAGCGGTAGCGACCGTCTTCAAGCCGGCTGCCTTAGCATCCAGCAGAGTGTAGGAGCAGTTCTCCCACACCGACAGCTGAACAATCATGTCGCTGCGGCCCATCGCCTCAATCGGGTTAACGAAACCGCTAAAGGTCACCGAATCACCCAGCTTCAGGCGCTGAGCCTGAGCCTGCAACTCGGAAGCCAAATCGCCAGAGCCCGCAATCTCAAGATGAGCCTGCGGGTAATCAGCACGAAGCTGCGCAAAAGCGTCCAGCAGCACGTCAATACCCTTCTCAGGGGACAGGCGAGACAGCGAAAGAATACGCGGACCGCCATCAGCAGGCACACACTGCTGCTCAACAGCCGCGTGCACCTCGGGAATATCCACGCCGTTGTACACCAGCTCCACGCCACGAGCGCCCCACTTGGCACGCATCTGATCAGCGGTAGAACGAGAAACAGCAATCGCCTGATTGGTACCCCACAGACGCACACGGTGTACGGTCTCCATGAGCTTAGAACGCCAAGAGCTACCGTGATACACGGAGTCATTACCGGCGATACCGTGCTCAGTGGTCAGGAGCTTCGGCACACAGGTGCCGCGCTTGATGACGCTACGGATGCGTAGCGCGTTGACTACAGCGGTCGCTACAACGTCCGCATACGCCAGGTGGCTGTGCACGATATCCGGGCGGACCTGCTCAATAGCCTTCTGTAGAGAAGCAAAGGAAGTCTTAAAACCGTAGTCGGGGCCGAAGTCAGCTTTGATGACGGTGACGCCCAGTTCCTCAAGGCGGTTCGTGAGCTTACCCTCGGGTGCGAGAACCACCAGGTTAAAGCCGGGGAGCCCGGCACGTGCCATATCGACAACGTGCCGAGCTACCCCGCCAAAATCGGGAACCGGAACGACCCATAGAGCCGTTGGTGTAGAGGTCATGCCTTAGTCAACTTTCGAGTGAGGAAAGAACGGAAGGATGCAGAAACCTTAGTTTCAATGGAAATATGCACCAGGTAGGCGAAGCAAACCACCAAAACCAATGCAATAATACGTGCCCCCCAGGGACCAGCCACCGGGTAGAACAGATCCACCAGCATATAGCCGACCATAGCGTGGCCCAAGTACAGGGGGTAGGAAATACGTCCCAAGAAATTCAGCGGACCCTTTGCAAGTACCGGAACGTTCTTCAGGTATACAACGATGAAGAACACCAGGCTAATCAGCGCCACACCGATTCCATGAGCAAGATCATGCATCAGCGCTGCGTTGAGGGAAGCCAGAATTGCAAAGTACGGAATGTGCCAGGTGAACTTTCGATCATGACTGTACATGAAGAACATCATGCCCAGACTAAAGAGCGAAGAATGTTCCGCAACCGCAGCCCACACAATCATCTTCGGTGCTCCACCGAGAGAAGCCTCAGGGTGGAAAAGCAGACACAGAGCCGTACCGATAACCGACCAGGTAAGCAGAATCGTAGTCAGCTCCCCACGGTAAATCTTTCCCTTCCTGATAATCAGGTACAGGGCGACCATCACGTAGAACTGCAGTTCAACTGCCAGCGTCCAGTACACCTGATCCACGTTATCCACACGCAGGAAGCGTTGCAACATCGTTGTGTTGATTAGGGTCTGCGGAATCGTAATATGGCGTCCGGGGTTTCCATAGATGAAATACACCAGCGCTGATACAGCCAGCGCAAACCAGTATGTCGGGTAAATACGAGAAAAACGCGAAACCGCGAACTTCAGTGCCGACCCGCTCTTGATAGCGCTGAGCAGGATTACAAAGCCAGAAATAATGAAGAAGAGCTGAACACCCAGCTCGCCCAGAGGAATATCGTAAGGCGAGGGGGCGGTTCGCGGGTAATTTTGAGTAGCCGGAACACCCAGGTGATAAATCACCACGGTAATAGCAGCCAGGCCACGGAACCCGTCTAGCTCCCGGAAACGCCCGGGAGTAATGAAATTCTGATCCAGAATTTCACCCTCCCGAGCTTTTACGGTCTGAGACTTGGCCATAGACGCTAATCCTACAGCCACTTTTCGAGGCGGTCCAGTGCGGTGAAGAAGCCTTCACCGTTGTTGATGTGGCCCTGCCAGATTTCGGGAATGAAGGATGCCTTCGGCGCCAGCTCACGCAGCTGCTTACCCAGGGATGCCCAGTCGACATCGCCTTCGCCAACCTGAACGCCCTCACCGTCAACGCCGGTGCCGTCCACCAGGTGCAGGTGAATGGACAGCGGTGCCAGCTGCTCAACAGCCTCCGACAGCGGAATGTTCAGGAAGTTGCATGCAAGCATGGTGTGGGAGATATCCAGGCAGAGTGCGGTATCGAATGCACGCGAGAACTCTGCGGTGTCCTTCGGATCCAGGAACAGGTTGTGGTACTGCTGACCACCCATCAGCCAGGGGTACGGGGGCAGAGTCTGAGCAGCCAGGCGAACGCCGGATGCGTCCAGACGCTTCAGAGCCTCACCGATACGCTCGTACTTCTCAGCACGTGCAGCAGCGGGGATGTGCTTGTCCTTGGTGAAGCCACCCATGGTCACAACCATGACCGGGTCCTCGTCTACGGTGAAGTAGCGGGTCAGGTCACGGGTGATGTCGATAGTGCGCTGGACCTCAGCGATGGAGCGCTCCCACACCTCAGGATCCTTGGACGCGAGGTCCACCAGGAAGTCACCTGCGAACAGGTCGGGCAGGTGGGTGGTGAAGCCCATGTCCAGCTTGGAGTCAAAGACGTCGTCGATGTTAATCTCGAGGTCCTTGTAGGAGAAGTGGAACTCCAGGAAGTCCGGCTTAGCCTCTTCAATCAGCGGCTTGTAGTCGTGGTAACGAACCGGCAGACCCCAGGGGCGGTCGAACTTGAAGTCGCGGCGGGTCACCAGGTCGTCCTTCAGGTCACCCTCGAAGAAGAACGAGCCTTCTTCAACGTCGCGCTGCATGGTGCGGCCCAGCAGCTGCGGCAGGTAGTTCGGCTGCAGACCGCGGCCGGGGGACTTCACAGCAACGTCAGCCTCGGTCACGACCTCGCCCTTAGCGATGTGGCGGGTAGCAACCAGGGACTTTGCCAGGTTCACGCGGTTCATCAGCTCACCGGTGGACACCTCGCGAGGAGCAGCAGAACCAATAGCGGTCTCAACCTCACGGATCTGCTGAACCATTGCCTTGAATTCCTCGGGCAGCAGGGAGACGGTGTGGTCGTTACCCTCGAGGGTCTTGTCGGTGGTGAAGTGCTTCTCGATAATCTTCGCGCCGCGAGCAACAGCAGCAATCGGCACGTGGTAGCCACGCTCGTGGCCGGAGTAGCCGACCAGGCACTGACCGATTTCAGCCAGGCGGTCCATGTACGCAAGGTTGACGTCCTTGAAGGGTGCCGGGTATGCGGACTGGCACTGCAGCAGAGCGTAGGATGCGCCAGCGTTACGCAGCAGGGCAACCGACTCGCGGATTTCCTCTTCGCGGCTCATACCGGTGGAGACCAGCATGGGCAGGCCGCGGGAAGCCACGTCGCGCAGCAGCTCGTGGTTGGTCAGGTCGGCAGAAGCAATCTTCATGCCCTGGATACCGTAGTCAACCAGTGCCTGAACGGAGGGTGCGTCCCAGGGGGTGCACATGATGTCCATGTCGTGCTGCTTGACGTGGTCGAAGACCTCGTACATCTGGTCAACGGTCAGGGAGAAGCGGGACAGCAGGTCCAGGGTGTACTGAACGCCCAGGTCCTCACCTGCGGTTGCTGCGCCGCGCTGGCGGTACAGAGCGTCCATGTCGCGCAGCTGGAACTTCACAGCGTCCGCGCCGGACTCAACAGCCAGGTCCACCAGTTCCTTAGCGAAGTCAACGCTACCCTGGTGGTTGTTACCAATCTCAGCAATGATGAAGGAGGGGGAATCCTCGCTGATGGTCTGCTTACCAATGCGCAGAACGTCCTGCTCGTCCATTGCCAGCGCCACGAGGTGACCGCGCTCGTCGGTCAGCGGAACGTGGTTGATGCCCTTCGCGAAGTATCCGCGCAGGGTCTCGGGGTCAGCGTCAGCCGGTGCGGTCTGCGGGTTGGTGTTCGCAGCGTCCAGGGCGCTAGTCTCCAGGGATGCGGTCGGGTTAGCGATCAGCCAACGACGGAAGTCGCCGTCAGAGAGCGAACCACGCAGAATACCGGACTCGTTCACCAGGAAGATGATGCGCTGGCCGTTAGCAGAAATCTTCTGCAGGGCGTTGAGAATCGGGTCTTCAGCGAAGACCACATAGGGGGCAATATTGCGTTCAATAATCACGATTTTGACCTTTTCGTTTGAGTGTTCAGTTGAATGCCTGAGTGCCGGTCAAGCCGGGAGCGGCAGACGAGGTACTGCCGCTGGTGAAGGTTACTTGCCTTCGGCCAGGATCTGAGTGAGCTGGTGCTCTGCCACGGAGAAGTCAATCGGTGCATCAATGTCGACGCCCTCGACCTCGTCCAGCATGAACAAGTCAATGGTACCGCCGGGGTAACCCGCAAGGCGGTTGTGGTGGTCCATGTACACGTGAGTCTTGGTGATGTACATCGAGCCGTTCTCGCGGTAGCGGAAGGTTTCCTTGGTCAGTTCCTGGCGGCGCGGGCGATGCATAATCTCGAATGCCGCGGTGGGCTCACCGTCTGCGTGCCAGGTCCAGATGAACGGACCAATCGGAATCACACCGACCATGGAGTCCTTACCGTTCTCAGCGAACTGGCGGACCGCACGAGCCAGGGTGCCGGGCAGACGCACGGGGCTGGTTGCCTGTAGCAGCATGACAGCCTCGGGCTCCCAACCGTTCTCGGTGTAGAACTCGATGGCGTGCTCAATGACCGGCTCGGTTGCGGTGGTATCTTCAGCCAGGTGTGCCGGGCGAATGAACGGCACCTCGGCACCGTACTCGCGGGCGATGTCAGCCAACTCAGCATCGTCGGTGGAGACGACAACACGTAGCTCGTGCTCGCCGGCTACTTCTTCCTTAGCAGCCAGTGCCTGCTCGATGGTCCATGCAACCAGCGGCTTACCCGCGATAGGACGCAGGTTCTTACGCGGAATGCCCTTCGAGCCACCGCGCACGGGAATGACGCAGAGAATACGCATTATGCCTCCAAAGTTTCAATCATTAGTTCAGCGATACGCTGTGCCGGTTCCTTCTTCGGCTGAACCGGTGCCGGGGTCGGTTCCTGGCCCCACTGGTTCATGCCGTAGCGGTCCCAGAACTCCACCAGCCATGCCGGCGGTGCAGGGTGGTATACCCACGCCGGGATTCCGCGGATCGCTGCCTCCAGAACACCGGTAGAGAAGATGGACACCACCGGGTTCGGTACCTCGTTCAGCGGGGTACCGGAGCGGTCAATACGGATACCTTCCTTCTCCCACAGCTTGTGGGTCAGCACCGACAGCTTGTCCTTCTCGCTCGGGTGCGGGCGGTAGGTTCCACCAAACTTCTTCAAGAAAGAGTGGGAAGCGTACGCGAAGGATGCGCGCGGCAGTTCCGCACCGTGCATCTGTCCCAGGAAAATCGGTTCCAGGTCGTTCTGCTTCTGCGCTTCAGCACCGGCAGCTTTCTGTGCCGCCAGGTAGAGTAGCTGCGAACCCACCGCGTGGGTGGTCACATCGCGGCGACCCGATGCCCAGAACTGGGCGTCCGCTTCGCTGAAAGCCAGCAGGGTGCATCCAACCGGTAGCGGCGGTGCCTGAGGCACCAGCAGGCCGTGCTGAACAACCCAGTACTCAGCGCCGATCGCGCGAGAGTACTCGTAGGCGGCCGCGCCGCGGGCCAGGTAGTGGCCGAGGGAAAGGACCACGCGCACACCGGGCAGGAGCCCCTGCAGCTGGTCGCCCGTCACTTCCTGCTCGGTCCAGGCATCACGGCCGTAACGCTCGGTGGCGTACTGGCCGTTGAGGTACTCCGAGGCGTCCTCGGGGACCCACAGGGCCACGCCCACGTTCTCGAGGTACTTGAGCGGCTCCAGCAGGGAGTTACGGCTCGTCGGGGAGAAAGAATCGAGCACGATGAGCACGCGGGGTACAGCGCCGCGGGTGTAGAGAACACCGCCAACAGGTGCTTCCTGTTCAGCCGCGCCCCCGCGCAGACGTCCGATAAGGCTGCGGGCCTCGCCCTTAGCCCAACGCAGGGTATTCTGGCGCTTCTGCCAGGCGGCCCATGCATCAATGTCGAGGGGATAGGTTAGGCCCATAGCTGCTCCAAAATCTTGACGCGCTGATCAAAGGTGTGCTCGGCCAGAGTACGCTTCTGACCGGCTTCACGAATCTTTCGCGCCCACTTCGGGTCACGGAAAATGCGGGTACAAATCTCGATGAGCTCATCGATGCTCTCGTACACCAAAACCTCTTCACCCGGAATGTAGTAGCGGTCCACGTCGGGGCGGTCAATCACCTGCAGGGCGCCAACGCCGGGCGCCTCGAAGGTACGCATGGTGAAGCCATCCTGGTTATTGTGGATGTTCAGCGTTGCCGGGGAGGACGCCATAATGCCGTACGCCTCGGAGCGGTCGATGTCGCGGCCGGCGGGAACACCGGAGTCCTTGAACTGCTTGGTGCGCAGAATATCGTAGGGGTGACGCGACCAGGCACGGCCGTACGCGCGAACCGGCAGACCGGCGGCGACGAGGGCCTGCAGGGTCTCCTCGCGGTTGGGGTACTTGGCGCCCACGAAGTTGATGGAGTCCTCACGCACGGGAATAACCGGGCAGTGGGTGTCATAGGCGTTGGGCATGTCGAGCACCTCGAAGCCCTGCTCGCGCAGGTGCTGCGCGTCCAGCGGGCTGTAGCTTGCCAGCGAACCCAGGTGGTGCAGGTCCTCTTCGGTGTAGCTCATGCGGCGCATCTCGTCGTAGAGCCAGGTGCCGTAGCGAACGCCGGAGGTTTCCAGCAGGTCCCACCATTCGCGGGAGAGCATGTCGCCCTTAATGACCAGCACAATATCGGGGCGGAACTCGTTGAAAGCGTCAATAGCCTTTCGAGTTGCCTGAGCCGCGAAGCTTTCGGGGCGGTACTTCTCGGGCAGCTCGTGGGCAAGCTTGTTGAGGATACGCTCGGGCAGAGTACCCGGCGCATCGTAGATGTGGGTGCGCACTTCGTATCCGTGCACTTCCAGAGATGCCTGAATTGCCTTCCAGTACCCGTGGAATGCGGGCGAGAGCAGTAGAAGTTTGGGCTGAGTCATATGAGGATTGAATCCTGTCGGCGTTTGCTATACGAACCCGCAGGGTAAAACCGTGCGGTGCTATGTGTTGGAGTGAAGAGGAACGGAAAGTTTCACCTAGAACTTGAGGCAAAACATACCTACTGAAATTTTACAACGAAAGCAGGAGACGACACACTCGAGTGCACTGTGTCGCCTCCTACGTTCTATATGTGCCTTCTGTGATGTCGCGTTCAAAATCTTGCGGAACTACCGCTGTAGATTCCGCACGTTTCGCGTCTAGTTCTCGCGGCGCTCTGCCTTGGCGATACGCTCCAGCTCGGTGGCAAGGAAGCCACGAGCATCCACGTCCTTATTGCGCAGGCCGCGTACCGAGTTCACCAGGAAGTTCGCGTAGCTGGTAGCACGCAGAGCAACAGCAAGCTTCTTCTCCCAGCCCCACTTATCCGCATAAATGAAACGAGCAGTGGTCAGCCACTGTACACGACGCTCAGAAGGCGAAGATCCGCCACCCTCGTGGGTTACAGTCACCGAAGGAATCAGGTAACGATCCACACCAGCGTTCGAGAGGCGATACTGGAAGTCCACCTCTTCACTGTTCATGTAGAAACGCTCATCCATGCCACCAATGCGGTTGAAGGTCGCACGAGGAACAACCATGCACGCACCCATAACCCAGTCGACCTTCGCGTCCGAGGTGCCGGTGCAGGCCTCAACATCGTGGCCAACACCGCGGTGCCACCAGTTGGTCGGCTTGAAACGAGCCAGCGGAGTGAACCATTCCCACGCCACATGTGCCGCGGTGGGGAACTTGCGAGCCACCCACTGCTGCTTGCCGTCGTGGCCAATAATCTGCGGGCTAGCCAGGATCTCGCCGTGGCGTTCCACGGCTGCAAGCATACGCGAGACGAAGCTGTTATCCAGCTCCAGGTCGCTGTTGAGGATGAAAACCCATTCACCGGTCGCGGCAGCAACACCGGAGTTCACAGCCTTACCGAAACCACCGTTGACGGGGCGGCGAACCACGGTCACACCCTCAACCTCGGGGAAGGGGGTGGGAGAAACATCATCAGAGACAATAATCTCGATATCGGCGGGGTCAATGCCCTGCTGAGTACGCAGAGTGTCAATAATGGCAAGAACCGGTTCCGGCTCGCCGTAGAAAGGAATAACCGCAGAAACGCGGGGAAGGAAGGTCATGTATTACAATCTTTCTTGAGTGAGAGGGATAATAGAAACCACCGTAGCGGTGGGTGCTATCGTCTCTAGGATTATACAACTTCACTACTTTTTCAGCTGCACTTTTCGATTACCTATACAGGTAACAAATACTCACCCACTATCAACTCGCCATCTTACACATTCGAAAGGGGACTTTCTCGTGGATTCTGATATCCAACCCATCAATGAATCAGAAAGGGTCGCCGTATACACTGTTCAGCAACCCGCTTTCAAACGTGCTGTCACTGCAGCTTACAGCTCTATTCGCCATAAGTATTTGGGGAAATATATTAACCTTCTACGTCGCGGTGAAAAATTTATTCTCCTTTCCTACCCTATCTCCCGGGGAGGCAATTGGCTGTATCTATGGGCCCGCGCTGCGACTCTGCGCCATCACGGTACCGATAAAGCATCTTTGCTCTACGGTCCCGGTATGGAGGCATGGACCGAGGAATTCCCGAAACTTGCCTCTATTACGGCTCCTTTGTCAGAGTACACGTTCTTCACCCGCCGTAGCGGCTACTTCCCGACGGATATTGAGAAAGATATCAGCGAAGAAGATTTGCACTTTTTTATTCGCGAATATCTTCTTTCTTCAGAGGCCTTTAGTGAGCGCCTTGCAAGAATGCAGAATGTAGTGGATGAAAATTCTCTCGTCATTAATGTTCGCCGAGGCGATTACTATTCCGTGCCTCAAATTAGTGAGGTTTTCGGAATTGATACGGTGACCTATGTGGAGGAAGCACTGAAGAAGCTTCAGGATACCGTTACTCCTTCAAAAATTATTTTTGTATCAGATGATCTTCAGTGGTGCGAGGAAAATCTCTCACATCTGAGCTCAGTTGCGCCCTGCATTTTCGAAAAGCAGGGATCTGGCATGTTCGATGACCTGGCCCTTGTGGCTAGCGCGCCTTACCTGATTCTAACCAATACGACCTTCGGCTATTGGGGGGCTTACATCGGTGAGTTGTTAGCTCAGAAGGTTGTCCTTTCCCCTGATATTCATCAAGTTATTCCTGTAGACGATCGTGCCTATCAGAGCCGCCCAAAGATGCACCGCACTCATTGGGTTGCTGTGCATCATCCCGAAGGTAAAAACTGGATTACGGGTGAACTGCTGTGATTAACGCTCTTAAATCCCTCAAGCATCAGCTTTTCCTGCTAAAAATTAATCGTGATAAAAAACGCGAAGCGATTGAGCTCCGTGAGAGTGCTGAGTTTAAAGAGCGTTACGCTTCACTCAACAAAACATTTACCCACGCGGATCTCCCCTCTGGTCCCTTCATCTGGGGCATAACCATGGTGAAAAACGAAGCAGATATCGTCGAGCAGACGATCCGACATCTACTCAATCAAGGTGTGGACCATATCTTAGCAGCCGATAATGGCTCTTCTGATGGGACCTATGAGCTGCTGCTCGAACTCAGCAAGAATCTACCGGTGCACGTTATTCAGGACCGTGAGCTAGCCTACTACCAGTCAGAGAAAATGACTTGGCTTGCTGACCGGGTGATGGAAGCGGGCGCTGAATGGATTATCCCTTTCGACGCTGATGAATTTTGGTATGGTGTTTCTGCTCCGCTATCGGAAGTCCTACGCTCGCAAAAGGGTCATACTGTCGAGCTGACGAAGCTGTACAACGTTTTTCCCAGTATTGAAGGACCTACTCTCAGGATTGATCCAACTCCCCACTGGGATCTGAAAGTGTGTTTCTCACGCTGGGAGAATGCAGTTATCAAAATGGGCAACCATGAGGTCATTGCACCGGGTAAGCAGAAGCTTAATGAAGTTGCTATCATCCACTACCCCTGGCGTTCAAAAGAACAATTTACGCGCAAGCTACGTCAAGGGGCTAAGGCGTTGGAAGCCACCAATCTGCCTGAAGAGATGGGATACCATTGGAGACGTAATGGTGATATAACCGTTGAAAGTGCTACCCCCCTATGGGAAGCACTTTTGCGCGGCGAAGTTAACCATGAAACCGTCACTTGGCATCCAACTGGCCCTCTTACATCTATTGGCTCTTTACCTCAAGAGTTTAAAGAAATCGTTCATTTGCTCAAAGAAAAGACGGCTACAGGTATTTAACACGGATATTTCCAGACGGTAAAAAATACAACATAAACAAAAGAAGGGGCTCTCGTTCATGACGAGAGCCCCTTCTGCTTTAGATATGCAACCTATGAGACTAATCCGGCAACTGGCCCAGCTTCACCAGGTTAGCGAATTCAGCGTTGGCCTGCTGCACCTCCACAAAGGTACCTTGATTAGCAATCTGTCCCTTGGAGAGATAAACCAGCTGGTCAACATTACGAACCGTCGACAATCGGTGAGCCACGATAATAACCGTAATGTCCTTAGAAATACGCTCGATGGTCTTCGTGATCTTGTGCTCGGTCTCGTTGTCCAATGCGCTGGTTGCTTCATCCAGAATCAACACACTCGGGTTACGGTACAGTGCACGGGCGATACCCAGGCGCTGCTTCTGACCACCCGACAAACGGGTGGCGTTGTAGCCAATCTTAGTTTCCAGGCCATTCTCCAGAGAGTCGATAACCTCGGTCAGAGCAGCCACTTCGAGGCAGTACTTGACACGTTCCACGTCAATTTCCTCAGGCTTTAGTCCGAATGCTACAGCCTCCAGCACAGTGGAATCTGCGATAAAGACATCCTGGGGAACGTAGCCGATATGTTGGTGCCAGGAACGCAGGTCCTTCAGAATCGACTCACCATTCTGCAGCACCTGACCACGGGTCGGTGCAAAGAGACCCAGAATAAGGTCAATCAGAGTAGTCTTACCCGAACCAGAACCACCCACAAAAGCAATTGAGGAGCCCATCGGGATATCAAGAGTGATGTCCTTCAGCACAGGCTTATCACCGTCAGGGTACTGGAAGGTCAGATTATCAATCTGAATATTAACAGGCTCAATGCTCTTGTTGATGTAGTCGTGATCCTTCGGGACGACCGGTGCGGAGGGCATCTTGAACATACGCTCTTCAGGGGTAAGGTGTTCAAGCTCTTCCAGCAGTGTATCACTCGCATGTTCACCTGCACGGATGCTACCAAGAGAGGCAACCATACGGGTGTAGTTAGGCAAAATACGAATGCAGGCACCAGCAAAGAGAAGCAAATAGCCAGTGCTATCAGCACCTTGCGTAGCGCTCATAAAGGCCAAGAGAGCAGCAATACCAACAATGAAGATGATTTCCAAGGTGTACTTCGGGAAATCGGAGAGGAAAGCACTACGCATTGACGCATTAACAGAGTCAATTCGCTTTTCCTGGTAGCGGTAGGTGTAGCGTTCAGTCACACCGTACATGCGGATTTCACGGAAGCCCACTACAGCTTCGATAGCCGCGTCCAGCGCGCCCTTAGTCGCATTCAGTACGATGACGCCCTGTTCGCGGTTCTTGCGCTTGAGCACAGCCTGTAGCACGAACGAAGCCAGACCGAAGTAGATAAAGGCGAGAAGAGCAGGCACCGGCATAATGACTAGTAGCATTACCATCAACACAATAATTGACAGTAAGTCACCGATAAAGCCAAGCACACCGTTGACAAAGGTACCGTAGGCCTGACCCACCACATCATTTACGGAGTTCAGCACCGGGGCGGTACCACGCTTACGGTGGTCCAGGTAGGGCTCGCGCATGTAGCGGTTTAGCAGAGTCACTGAAACAGCGCTCTGCTGGGTGGCGATGAAGCCGAGGCTCCAGCGACGAATAATTAGGGAGAAGACACCCTTGAAAACAAATGCTGCGACGAGAGCCACGCCGAAGATAACAATTAGGGTGGGGGTATCCGGATCGCCGAAGAAGTTAGAAACTTTCAGGATGAAGCCTTCACGTGGGGTTCCCATAGCGAGGTTCACCAGAGGAAGCACGAGAGCCACACCAAGCATCTCAAAAAGCGATACCGCAAAGAGACCCAAAATGTTTAGTACCAAGAGCCTAAACTTTTTACCCGGGAAAAAAACCCGAATTTTAGAGTAAACACTCTTCACAATAAAACCTATACCTTCTGTGAATATTTTTTCACAATGAAACGATGAGCTGGACGCTCAATATAATAATGAGCCAGCAGCGCGAGAATACTCGCGATGATAAGAGAAACTACGACGTACACCAGACCCGTTATACCGCCGTGAGCGGATGCAGCCGAAGGTACCGATCGCACGTAAGCCAGCACCAGCTCATGCACCAGGTAGAATGCGAAACTTGCTTCACCAGCAACGACCCCAATCTTCCAGAACACGTTCTTTTCGCGAGGCTGAGCGGAACGTTGGATATCCCAGAGCCCCAATACAAGAATCAATACCGCCCAGACCGGTGCCAGTAGCAGGCCATGAGCCGTCTGTAGCAGGTAGAACTTCGAGCTGACGTACATGGCGCCGAGAGCTATAGCAATCATGGCCAAGCAGTGGTAACCGTGAATCACGGGAACGCGGTAACCATCACGCACCTTGAGAGCAAAGAGGCCCAGAGCCAGGCCGAGTGCGAACTCGCCCGAGCGCAGAAGTGGGTTAGCGTACACCACCACGTCCATAAAGTTCGACTGGGCGGCCAGAATATAGGAGACCGTTGCCATCAGTAGGAACCAGCCACCCAGTAGAGCAGCCTTCACACGGTAGCGCATACCATCCAGGCGGTTCAGTACGAACGGGGTCATGAGGTAGAAGAATGCCTCGCAGGAGAGTGACCAGCTCACCGCATTATTTGAGAAAATAACTTCCCAGGACGGTACCCATGCCTGCAACAGAACCAGATTCAGCAATGCACTCAGCGGGTTGAGGTCTCCAGCAGAGTTAGACACTCCGAACAGTAGAAGACCCAGCAACGCCACGCAATAGAAGAAGAGATGCAGAGGGTATACCCTCGCAAAGCGGCGAAGATAGAAGTTCTTCGCCCCAGCGTTCTTGTTATACGACCATGCCAACACGAATCCAGAAAGAATAAAGAAGAGCGAAACACCCACATAACCGAGGCGCGCACCCGGAAGCCAGTTAGCCCATTGAGTCCCGTGGATAACGTGGTACCCGAACACAAGAAGTGCCGCCGGACCGCGCACAGCAGTCAGAGAATCCAACATAATCCTGGATGCTGGGCGTACGGGCGCTGTCATTAAGCATCTCCCTTAGCAATCGAACCGTCTTCATTCCAGTAACGCCACTGTAGGAATTTGCCCCACACCATCGGCCCCTTAGCTACGAATTTAATACGCTCATCGGGACGGCCATGCGAAATGTTCTCCCATACCTCAGCAATTTCAGCATCGCTGAGCTTGCTACCCGCTTCCCAGTGAGGCGCGAAGTAGCTCAAATCCTCACCAGTACGACGGGAGGTCTCGGTTCCCACGCGTACCTTACGGGCAATCTGAGCAATGCCTCGGTACTGCAGGTGAACAATCTCAAGTCGCTGCTCAATATTGCCAAGACGGCACACATCGTGATTACCTGGGATGACCACAGCGAAGGGGTGAGAGCGGAAAGCACACTTGCCAGGGAAAGGATAGGACGTATCCATCACCAACTCGGTGTCCACGATATTCTCTGGTGAGTCCACAGTGGGTACAGTGTGGTGGAATCCTGCGTAGTAGACACCCATGTTATCGGGTGCATTGCGCAGGAAATCACCGAGCTTCTCATCCTCCGCATACCAAAATTCGTCTCCGTCGAAAGGAATAATCCAGCGAGCGCCGCTCCGCCATGCCAGATGTGAAAGATATGTCATCTTCTCAGACTGAATGTGTCGGTCGCAGTTATCTTCAGCAAAGATAAGTCGCGGATCCTCGTTTGCTCGCTGGCTCAAGTACTCACGAGTGCCATCAGTCGAGAGGTTGTCAGCAACAATAATCCGATCAATTCCCTGGGCAAAAAAATGGTCGAGAACAGAGGGCAAAATATCGAGCTCGTTCTTAACGACAGAAACAGCCCACACTTCCTGACGAGGACCTTTAAGATGCGGTGCAGGAAGGTTATGGACTTTAAGAAAACGAATGGCTTCAACCTGATCTCGCCAGAGTTTAGGGGTGTTTCGCCGTTTAAAGGAATAACTAAGCTGACCCAATTCTGAGCGGATTTTTGAGAGAAGGTTCATGATGCCTTTCTCGACCCGTCACAAGATATAGACGAGCCCATGAGTTTGAGGAGTGATGAGTAGATGCTAGCCATAATTCTAACACGCAGGCTTTCCTCGCCCTCAGAAAGTTTTCTGTACTTTAGGTCATTTTTCGTTCGAGAATACTCAATAGTTACGTCAACATTATGTACATCTGTAGGGTATTCGCCACACGCAGGAAAAGGAACCGTTGAAGGTGCAAGTAACTCGGTATGATAGATACTATTCATTCAACCAACCCGACACTTCCGGCTTCCCTGTTCACTGTTGGGTACGTCAATTAGAAAAGGCTTTTTGATGGGCATCTTCAACATTAAGTCCCTCAAGGACAAGTACGCGTGGGGGTCCTCCGAGGACAAAACCAACTCCGCAGAAACCGCCGAGGAGCACCCGGCACCCCCCGCTTCTTCCTCCGCGAATATTGCCGATGGAGTCCGTTCCCTCATTAAGAGCAACCCCGAACTGGCAGGCAAGAACCGCCGCGGGGTAGCCGGTCGTACCATCACCCCCGACGGTTCGCTCCGCGAAGCCATCGAGGACTATAAAGATCACTCCCCCACCAAGGTAACCGTACAGGAAGTCACCCCGGAAGAAGAGCTCAGCGCCGACGGCACCGCAACCGTCTCCGCGCAGCCCCTCACCCACACCGATATCGAGGCTACCCCCGGTGACATTCTCGACGTAGACGAAAAGCCCGCAGGACCCAACATTATCCGCGTGGGTCAGCGCAACGCGCCCACCGTTGATGCCGAAGAGCTTGCCAACCCCGAAGAAGCCAACAGCCAGAATACGCAGGCTTCCCGCCAGACAACGAAACCCCGCAGCGAACGCCCCTCCCTCTTCAAGTTCTCCCCCAGCACCCTCAACCAGGCTGACAGCACACGTAAGGACGGCCCCTTCGAAGCGCTCTTCGTGTGCACCGGCAACATTGCCCGTAGCGCATCCGGCGAGGTCATCTCCAAGCACCTTGCCGCCGAGTACGGTCTGGAAGACAAGTGGATTTTCGCCAGCGCAGGCACCGGTGCCCTCGTCGGCCACGGCGTCTACGAACACGTGGCCAACGAACTCATTGAGCGCGGCTACAACCCCGAAGGTTTCGCGTCCCGCCAGCTCAACGGCCAGATTATTGAGAACGCCACCATCATCCTGGTGGCTGAGAAGGTGCATGCCGACTGGATTGTGCGCGAGTGGCCCCAACACCACTCCAAGATTAAGCTGCTCAAGCAGGTTGCACGTATCCGCGAAGATGCTCGCCGCGCCGAACCGCTGTCCTACCTCTACTCTTACGGCGCCCGCCCGCTTGATACCGACAAGCTGGAAGACCCCTACCGCCGCGGCCCCGCAGCAGCGAAGGTTGCCGTGGACGAGGTGGAGCAGTCCCTCCACGTGATTCTGCCCTGGCTTGCACAGGCCCACCGCTAAACACACGGCGCTAAATACAGCACTAACCCGGCTGGAACAGATCTCTGTTCCAGCCGGGTTAGCTTTAGCCTCGTACAACAAAAAGTCCCCCACCGACAAACGGTCAGAGGGGGACTTTCTTCATGCTTTCAGAAAGCTTAGTGATCGAAAATCTCGGTCACAGAGCCCTCGTCGAAGACCTCGCGGATAGCGCGAGCGATCAACGGAGCGATGGAGAGAATAGTCAGGTTATCGAACTGCTTCTCTTCCGGCACGGGCAGGGTGTTGGTCACGACGACCTCCACAGCACCGCACTGGGACAGACGCTCAGCAGCCGGATCGGACAGAACCGGGTGGGTTGCCGCAATGATAACTTCCTTCGCGCCCTTGTCCATGAGGACCTTCACAGCGCCAGCAATGGTGCCGCCGGTGTCAATCATGTCGTCAATCAGCACGCAGGTACGACCCTCAATGTCACCCACAACAGTCTTAGAAACAGCCTGGTTGGGGACGTTGATGTCGCGGGTCTTGTGCACGAATGCCAGGGGCGCGCCGTCCAGCAGGTCAGCCCAGTGCTCAGCCACACGGACACGACCGGTATCCGGGGACACAACGGTCACGTTGGACAGGTCGTCCACGCGGTCGCGGATGTGCTTAGCCAGAACCGGAATCGCGAACAGGTGATCCAGCGGACCGTCGAAGAAGCCCTGAATCTGCGAAGTGTGCAGATCCACGCACATCAGACGGTCAGCACCAGCGGTCTTGTACAGGTCCGAAATCAGACGTGCCGAGATAGGCTCGCGACCCTTGTGCTTCTTGTCCTGACGAGCGTAGGGGTAGAAAGGAGACACCACGGTAATGGAACGAGCGGATGCACGCTTGAGCGCATCGATCATAATGATCTGCTCCATGAGCCACTCGTTGATGGGTGCCGGGTGCGACTGAATCACGAAAGCGTCCGCACCGCGCACCGACTCCTCAAAGCGAACGTAGGTCTCGCCGTTGGCGAAGGTGTATGCGGAGGTGGGCAGCAGGTCGTGATCAAGTGCCTGTGCAATCTCCTCGGCAAGCTTGGGGTGTGCTCGACCGGAGACCACTACAAGCTTGCGCTCACCGGGGTTGGTAATCTCGCTACTCATGGTGTTGTTCTTTCCTCGAATTAGGATTCTGCCGGTTCCTGAGCGCCAGCAGCCTTGGCGGCTTCGGCGGGTTCGGTACCAGCACGGTTCTTCAGGACCCAGCCCTCGATGGTGCGCTGGGAAGTCTCAGAGTAGGCGAGGGCGCCCGCAGGAACATCCTTACGGATCAGCGCGCCCGCGCCGGAGTAGGCACCGTCACCAACGGTAACGGGTGCAACGTAAATGCCTGCGGAGCCCATGCGAGCATGAGCACCAATCACGGAGCGGCTCTTCACCAGACCGTTATAGTTCGCAAAGATTGAGCCAGCACCAATGTTTGCGCCCTCACCGATGGTGGCGTCACCAACGTAGGACAGGTGCGGGATCTTTGCGCCATCACCAATCTGCGAGTTCTTAGCCTCGCAGAAGGTGCCAAGCTTAGCGTCCTTGCCCAGGGTGGTACCGGGGCGCAGGTATGCGAAGGGGCCAACAGTTGCGCCCTCACCAATGACCGCGCCGTGACCGTGAGCGCGGATGACGGTAGCGTCAGCCTCAACGGTCATGTCAGTCAGGGTGGTGTCCGGGCCAATGGTAGCGCCGGTAGCGACGGTGGTGGAGCCGTGCAGCTGAGTGCCCGGCAGCAAGGTTACGTCGTTTTCAATGGTGACGGTAACGTCAATCCAGGTGTTCTGCGGATCAACAATGGTCACGCCGTTACGCATGTGAGCCTCAAGGATGCGGTTGTTGAGCATACGACCCAGCTGAGCCAGCTGCACGCGGTCGTTAGCACCCTCGACCTCCCAGCGGTCCTCAATAGCCAGAGCGGAGGTGCGGTAGCCCTTAGAACGAGCGATGGACAGAACGTCGGTAATGTACTTCTCGCCCTGTGCGTTGTTGGTGGTCACCTCGAGCAGTGCCTCACGCAGAACAGCGGCGTCAAAAGCGTAAATACCGGAGTTAATTTCGGTAATTTCGAGTTCTTCGGGGGAAGCGTCCTTCGCCTCAACGATGGCGGTCACTTCGCCAGCCTGGTTACGGACAATACGGCCGTAGGCGCCGGGCTCATCAATGTGGGTGGTCAGGACGGTTACGGAGTTCTTGTCGTCCTCGTGGAAGGCAATCAGTTCGCGCAGGGTTTCGGGGCGCAGCAGAGGAACGTCACCGTAGGTCACCAGAACGGTGCCGGAGACGGGTGCCTGCGCATCCAGGGCGTTCAGACCGACCTCAACAGCGCGGCCGGTACCCGGAATCTCATCCTGATCAACGATGGTTACCTCAGGGTCAAACGCAAGCACATGCTCAGCAACCTTATCGCGCTGGTGACGTACCACAACAGCGAGGCGCTCGGGGTTCAGATCGCGTGCAGCAGCGACAGCATGCTCAACCATGGATCGACCACCAATGCCGTGCATGACCTTGGGGGTAGCGGACTTCATGCGCGTACCAGCGCCTGCAGCGAGAACGATCACTGCAGAGGGTGCCAGTTCAGTGTTCACTGGGAAGACTCCTTAGACGAGGTTGTAAGAGTGAGGAGTGAGCGCGGACCGCCAACTCTCTATCAACGGTGCCGTTGAGTGCTTACGCTCCGCCACTAGGACTCGAACCTAGACAAACGGCTCCAAAGGCCGCTGTGCTGCCATTACACCATGGCGGATTATCCTTACATTCACGACAAGCCCCCGCTAGCGGGTCCTCATCGTCATTGACCGCCATTTTGGGCACAGAACAGCGCAATGCAGGAAATGCTTTCCTCAGTTTATCAAATATCTGTGCTCAACTTAGCCGCGCGCCCCGCAATCCCCACAGCTTTTCTCAGCACCGCCAAGTAGCCCCTCATCAAAGCTTGGAGCGCTACTTGAACTGAACACTCACCCTGTACCCTAGAAGGCGTGGCACATCTACTTGGCGGCGAATCGCTGCACCTCGAATTCCCTACCCGAACCATCTTTGAAGGCATCACGGTCGGCCTGAACGAAGGCGACCGCATAGGCATTGTCGGTCGCAACGGCGACGGCAAGTCCACCCTCATGAAGATCCTTGCCGGCCGGCTCGAACCGGACTCCGGCCGCGTTACCGTGCGCGGCGGCACCCGCATCGGCTACCTCGACCAGTCAGATGTTCTCGACGACGACCACACGGTTGGCTACGCAATTGTGGGCGACACCCCCGAATACGAGTGGGCCTCGCAGTCCCGTATCCGCGATGTCATCTCGGGCCTGGTCTCCGATCTGCCCTGGGATGCACCCGTCTCTTCGCTCTCCGGCGGTCAGCGCCGACGCGTAGCGCTCGCCTCCCTGCTCGCGCAGGAGTGGGACGTGCTGATGCTCGACGAGCCCACCAACCACCTGGACGTTGAAGCCATCACCTGGCTCGCTAACCACCTGAAGTCCCGCTGGTCCAAGAATGCGGGTGGACTCATGGTTGTCACCCACGACCGCTGGTTCCTCGACGAAATCTGTACCGACACCTGGGAGGTGCACGACCGCATCGTCGAGCCCTTCGAGGGCGGCTACGCGGCGTATATTCTGCAGCGTGTGGAACGTGACCGTCAGGCAGCCGCAGCGGAGGCGAAGCGTCAGAACCTGATGCGCAAGGAGCTCGCCTGGTTGCGCCGCGGTGCGCCCGCGCGTACCTCCAAGCCGAAGTTCCGCATTGATGCCGCCAACGCCCTCATTGCGGACGTCCCGCCGGTGCGTGACACCGTGGAGCTGAAGAAGATGGCAGTCTCCCGCCTCGGCAAGGACGTGGTCGACCTCGAAAATGTTTCCGTCGTCTACGACGACCCCTCGATGCCCGGCGGCAAGCGTCCCGTGCTGAAGAAGGTCACCTGGCGTATTGCCCCCGGCGAGCGCACCGGAATCCTGGGCGTGAACGGCGCGGGTAAGTCCACTCTGCTCTCTCTGGTGACCGGCGATCTTAAGCCGACCGAGGGCCGCGTCAAGCACGGTAAGACCGTGAAGATTGCGACCCTGACCCAGCAGCTCGATGAGCTCAACGAGGTCGCTAACGACCGCGTCTCGGATGTGATTGGCCGCAAGAAGCGCAGCTACATTGCCGATGGTAAGGAGCTATCCCCCTCGCAGATGCTGGAGCGTCTGGGCTTTACGAGCGCGCAGCTGTCTACCCCGGTCAAGGACCTTTCGGGTGGTCAGAAGCGTCGCCTGCAACTCATGCTGATTCTGCTGGATGAACCGAACGTGCTGATTCTCGACGAGCCGTCCAACGACCTGGACACCGACATGCTCGCAGCCATGGAGGATCTACTGGACACCTGGCCCGGCACCCTGCTGGTGGTCAGCCACGATCGTTACCTTATGGAGCGCGTAACAGATCAGCAGTACGCGGTGATTGATGGCTCGTTCCGTCACCTGCCCGGTGGTGTGGACGAATACCTGGCGCTCTCTGCTGCCGGTGCCGGCGGTTCTGCCGCCGGTAGCGTGCAGGCGCGTGCCTCCTCCTCGGCGCAGGCTTCTGCTGAGCCGGATACCCCGAAGGTCTCCGGTGCCGAGCTGCGTGCGGCGCAGAAGGAGTCCGGCGCGATTGAGCGTCGCCTGGCAAAGCTCGCTGCAGAGCAGGAGAAGCTCTCCGAGCAGATGAGCGCTCATGACGCCTCGGACTACGCCGGTTTGGCGGCACTCGGCGAGCAGCAGCAGGCACTTCAGGATGAGATTGACGAGCTAGAAATGCGCTGGCTCGAACTCTCCGAATTGCTGGGCTAAGGTCTACTGATATAAGGAATGCCGGTTCTAGATTGAATCTAGAACCGGCATTCTTCATATATTCAGCGCTCAGCTACAGCGGCAACTAAGGGTGATTCAGAACCGCACTGACCGCGCTGACCGCGTGGTTGCCCGCAGCGCGAAGAGTGGAGGCAAGAGCCTCCGCCCGAGTCTGCGAAGAAGTCAGCAGAAGCACCGTCGGACCGGAACCGGACACCAGGGACGCGTACACGCCCTCGCTCTTGCGCAGGTTCAGGGTCTGCTCCAGCTGCGGGGCGCACGAAAGTGCGGGTGCCTGCAGGTCATTACGTAGCAGCGGTGCCAAGGAGGCGAGCGCCGCCTCCGAACCGTCATAAGAATTCAGGGCGCTCAGAAGCTCTACGGGTTCCATCAGCTCGCCGGAGGCGGGATACTCACCGGCGGCACGGCCCGCATCCAGCTGCTTGAATACGCTGGGGGTGGAGAGGCCAAACTGCGCGGCAACAATCACCAGGTGCAGAGGTTCCCGAGGCGCCGCAACATTCTGTAGCTTGGTACCGGTCCCCTGGCCCAGTGCGAGGGTCTGCCCGAGCGCGGCACGCACGCTAAAGGGAATATCTGCGCCCAGCTGCGCGGCAAGACGTTCATAATCCGCCTGGGTCAGGAGCGCACCGGTGCGACCGGTTGCGTACAGATAACGGTCCGTAGCAATGAGGGCGGCAGCCGCGTCCGCTGAACCGCCCGCCATACCGCCAGCCACGGGCACAGCCTTCGCAATATGCAGGTGCAGCGCCGGGACAGATTCGATACCGTGCTCCGCAAGAATCAGCGCAGCGGCACGATACACGAGGTTCCGCTCATCCATCGGCACAGCGGCAGGGTCGAACTGCCCCGCCTGCATCTGCTGATCTACCAGGGAGCCGGGCACAATATCCATGCTCAAGCTCAGCCCCGGTGCCTGCCCCTCAGAGACCGTGATGGTCTCCAGCAAAGAGACCGCCGCAAAAAGCGTAGTCAACGGGTGGTAGCCGTCCGGTCGGACATCCCCCACGGCGAGGTACAGATTGACCTTACCGGGAGCATCAACCGAAATAGCGGCCTGGGTACTCATCAGCGCATACACCTTTCGCGCGGGAACTCGCGTGAGAACGTCAGTGAAAAATTCAGAGCGGAAAAAGCTACTCCGCTACAGGCTCAGCCGGAATAGTCAGCGAAGCCTCCGCAATGCGGATAAAGCCGTGAATATCCAGCTTCTCACCGCGTTCCGTCGGAGCGATACCGGCAGCCACCAGAATCTGCTCCGCACGCGCACCCGAACCCGCCCAGGAGCTCAGCGCAGCGCGCAGAGTCTTACGGCGCTGAGCGAAAGCGGCATCCACAATCGTGAACACCAGGTCACGGTCAACGGTAGAAAGAGGCTCCTCGCGCATGCGGAAACCCACCAGGCCCGAGTTAATCTTCGGCGCAGGCCAGAACACGTTCTTGCCAATCACGCCCGCCTTATACACCTCGGCATACCAATTGGCCTTCACCGAGGGCACACCGTAAATCTTCGAACCCGGGGTTGCGGACAGGCGATCGGCGACCTCATCCTGAACCATCACCAGGGCGTGACGAATGCTCGGGAACTGCGCAAACAGGTGCAACAGCACCGGAACCGCCACGTTATAGGGCAGGTTCGCTACCAGAGCATCCGGAGTGCGCGGCAGCTCGGTGACCTTCAGAGCATCCATGAGCACCACGTCAATATCGTCCGCCTTCTCGGGGCGGAACTTCTCAATCGTGTGCGGAAGCTGCTGAGCCAGCGGCGGGTCAATCTCCACCGCCACCATGTCCTTCGCAGCGTCCAGGATACCGAGAGTCAGCGAACCCAGGCCCGGGCCGACCTCCAGCACCGTCTCCTCCGGTGAAATCTCTGCCGCGTTGACAATACGACGAATCGTATTGGGGTCAATCACAAAGTTCTGCCCAAGAGTCTTCGTAGGACGAATACCGAGCATCTCGGCAAGCTCGCGAATCTCAGCAGGGCCGAGCAGGGGCAGATCGTTCACAGCGTTCCTTCACATAGGTGGATGGTGGGGAGGTTACAGTTTAGGTTACCGCGAGAAACGCTGCTTTACCTCATCAAGAGTGGCTTCCAGGGCGTTCTTAGCATTTGTAATACGCTTCTTCGGCGCCAAAGCAATACGCACTCGATCCAGGGGACCAGTACCGTGCTGGAGACTATTCACCTTATCCAGATGACGCTTACCGGATTCCAGGATGACGCTACTGCCCTCCCAGCCGCACAGGCCAGGCTGCACAAAACGCACATCCACGCCCCACTGTTGGTACAGCTTATAGTCATCAGCCACAGTACCCGGTGCCTTACCCTCGAACTGCTTGAGCAGCTGCTCAGCGCCCGAACGGGAAATCAGGTACAGACCGGTGCAAATCAGGGGCCAAGTACCGTACGGCTTACCCATACGGTACTTACCGTGCACAAAAGGAGACAGCAGAGACAGGCGGATGTATTCGACCTGCGGATTCAGCTTGCCGGCATCATTCGCAAAAGAATCGCAGAGGTTCACCAGCTGCACCTGCGGGTACTTCGTGATGATTGAGTTCACCACCGCCTCAGCATCCGGAGAAAGAAGGATGTCGTCTTCAGCAATCAGTGCCCAGTCGGCGTCGCTCGCAACAAAGTCACGCCACATCTTCACGTGGCTGAGCATGCAGCCCTTCTCCGCGGGGCTGGGGTCGCGATGCCAGCGGCTACGGAAAAACTCAACGTCAAATTCTTCATCAGTGACGTGATTATCACGGTTATCCACCGCAGAATAACGGACAAAATCCTGCACAGGTGCGCCCACCGAATAGAACGATTCAAAACGGTTCGCGCCGTCCAGGCCCAGAACATACTTCAGAATCTTTGCCATGTTTTTCCCTTCAATAACTCATCCAGAAGACCTAAGCAGTAGAAGATCGCGTCGGTTAATGATGAGTTTTCAGAACTTCAGACCACCTGCACAACAGAGGGGTTCATCAATCTTAAAAATCAGTGCGTAAACGGCAGGGAGTCTGAAATATTGAGCGTGTGATAAATACGCACACCGCAGTGCAACGTAAAAAGAATTCTATCATTCACCATGCGCCAATCTCAGGTCTCCGCAGGTTAAAACGCGATATGGCACGCGTCGTACTGGTGCACAGCAAAAATCCCCTCCCTACCGCAGATACACGATGGGGAGGGGATACTAGACAGGCAGAAGACCCACATATTTACATTTTTATGTGATGACAGTAGCCCAATCCGTCTCTGGGTTACCGTCTCTGGATTATCGTCCTGACGCTGCTTCACATCATCAATGGTGGCTTCCAGAATGTTCTTCGCGTTCGCAATACGCTTCTTCGGCGCCAGAGCGATGCGCAACCGGTCGATAAAACCGGTGCCATGCTGCGTGCTCTTGAGACTTTCCAAGTGACGAACGCCAGAAGTTTGAATGAGGCTGGTACCTTCCCAACCGCACAGGCCGGGCTGCACCAAATATACGTCCACTCCCCATTCTCGGTAGAGGGAATAATCATCAGCAACAACGCCGGGAACCGTCTCGCCATAACATTCTACGAGTCGTTCAGCCCCAGAACGCGAAAGAAGATACAAGGCAGCACCATACAGAGGCTTTGAACCATAGGCACTACCCATACGGTACTTGCCGTACACAAAAGGAGAAAGCAACGAAAGACGGGGGTAATCAACCTGCGGGTTGAGCTTGCCAGCTTCAGAAGCGTAGATATCACCCAGGTTAACCATCTGCACGTGAGGATACTTTTCGATAATCCTCTCCACTACAGGCTGCAGGTCAGGGGAAATGAGGACATCGTCCTCTGCCAGCAAAGCCCAGTCGGCATCTGAAGCGAGGAAGTCCTTCCACATGTGGTAGTGGCTCAAAGCGCAACCCTTTTCGGCAGGCCTCGGCTCTTTACCGTAACGAGTCAAGAACAGCTTGCTATCGAATTGTGCATCAGTGACGTGATTATCACGGTTATCCACCGCAGAATAACGCTGAAAACCTTGAGCGGGTGCCCCCACCGAGAAGAAAGAATCAAACCGGTTAGCGCCGTCCAGTCCCAGAACGTATTTCAGAATTTTTGCCATAGTGTCCTCCTAGAGCACCAATCACCGGGAGCAAGGCACAAAACCAAGTGAGAGTTCTTGCACCCCTAATTTTTAAGCGCATTCTTTTAGACGCAAAACATGCCTAAAGTACTACGCGCCAGATCATGGCATAGCTGTTTGAGTGAGTTGTTTGTAGTCGCTATAGTCTAGCACGCAGCCAGGCACCGCGAGGCGACTCCAAGTAGCTATCCGCTATAAGCTGTACGCGCCTACCACTGACCGTAAACCCGCTCCGAATTCTCACGAATACGGCGGCAGAGCACCTCCAGCTCCTCACCGCGATGAGCCGCCATGAACCGCACCGTGTAGTTCGTCATGTAGGACGCATTCGGGCGGCCACGGAACGGATGCGGGGTCAAGAACGGTGCATCCGTCTCAGCCAGAATCAGCTCCGGGCGAGCCATCGCCAACGACTCCTGAATACCCTTCGAGTTCTTGAAAGTCACCGTGCCGGCAAAGCTCATATACCAGCCACGCTCATTGCAGATCGCGGCAAGCTCCGGGCCACCCGAGTAGCAGTGGAACACGGTACGTTCCGGTGCGCCCTCTTCATCCAGGATGCGCACAACATCCTCGTGCGCGTCACGGTCGTGAATCTGCAGCGCCAGGTTGTGCTTCTTCGCAATGCGAATATGCTCACGGAAGCTGTAGTGCTGCGCCTCCATGCCTTCCTCGCCGGTGCGGAAATAGTCCAGGCCGGTCTCGCCAATAGCGCGCACACGATCGGCGGTGGCGAGCTCGTCGAGGGTGGCGAGCGCCGCCTCCAGCTGACCGGCTGCGGCCAGCTCGGGGGCGGTGTTCGGGTGAATGGCGACGGCGGCCAGCACACGCTCGTCAGCCTGGGCGGCGGCCACGGCGTAGAGGGAGGAGGGGATATCGCATCCGACCTGCACGATGGCGCCGATGCCGAGCTTCTCACCGGCATCGAGCGCATCGCGGGCACTGATTTCTACCTCGCCGTCGAGCAGGTCCATGTGGGTGTGGTTATCCACAATCGGGTACGGTAGCGGCTCGGGGGCTGGCGGGAAGACCAGGTTGCGGCTGCGACCGTTCTCGCCGGTGGTGGAGCGGCGGCGGGTTCCCTCTCCGCCTTCGGCGTCGCTGATGCCGGTGTAGAGTTCCGCCTTATAGGGCGCGGGTACTTCACCAGGCACCGGCTCCCAGCCGTTAGGCAGGGTGGTTGCCTGGAGTGCCGCGGGGGTGGGCAGGGTGTAGTTCGCCAGGGCGGCGAGGGAGTTCAGGTACTCCTGGGTGATTTCAGGACCGGGGTGGCTCTGACACATTGATAAATCCTCGGGATAAAACTGCGGGTGTTTTGGGTTATTCGGAGCGGGCAGCCAGGGCTGCCTCGTACAGGTCACGCTTGGAGGTGCCGGTCTCGGCGGCGACCGCGGCGCAGGCGCTCTTGAGGCGCTCGCCGCCAGCCACACGGTCGAGGACTAGCTGCACTACGTCCCGCGCTTCGGGGGTTTCGGGGGCTTGTGCGCCCTCAACAATAATGACGATTTCGCCTCGGACGCGTTCAGAGTCAGCCCATTCGGCAAGCTCAGCCAGGGTACCGCGTCGAACCTCTTCGTGAAGCTTAGTTAGCTCACGGCTGACCGTTCCGCAGCGGTCAGCGCCGAAGATCTGCACAAAATCAGCGAGGGTTGCGGCGGTGCGATGCGGGGATTCGTAGAAGATCATGGTGCGCTCCTCCCCCGCCAGCGATGCGAGGCGGCGGGTGCGCTCGGAGCCCTTGCGGGCGAGGAAGCCTTCGAAGGTGAATCGTCCGGTGGGCAGACCGGAGAGCGCGAGCGCGGTCAACGCCGCGGAGGGTCCGGGCACCACGGTGACGGGCAGGTCGGCTTCTGCGACGGCTGCGGCGGCAACGTAGCCGGGGTCAGAGATGGTGGGCATGCCCGCATCCGAGAGCAGCAGCACACGTTGACCGTCCTGTACCGCCTGCACGATGGTTTCGCTGCGTTCGGCTTCATTGTGGTCGTGGTTGACGATGATGCGGCCGCGGGTGCGCACGCCAAGCCCGGAGGCGAGGGTTCGTAGCTTGCGGGTGTCTTCAACGGCGATGAGGTCTGCGGTGGCGAGGGCTGAGCGCAGTCGGTCGGAGGCGTCGGCGAGGTTGCCGATGGGGGTGCCGCCGAGGATGAGTACGCCGCCTTCTTCGGAAGTGACGGCGGTGTCAGTCTCGGGTGCCTCGACCGTTTCTGAGGGGGCGGCGGTTTCTTCGGTGTATTCTGCGGGTGCGGTCATGGCAGGCCTCGTGTTTGTGTCTGGTCTTCGTGTACCCACTAAGTGTAACGCCCGCGCTCAATCCAGTACCGGGTGGGACTCCGCGTCAGGCACAGGTGCCAGTGCGTCATATAAGCCGTTCACGGGCTGAAATGGTGCATCGTGCGTTCTGACCCTTTAGGATTGATGGGGTGAAGATACCTAAGCTACTTTCTCCCGCATCTGCCGCTCCGGCTGGTTCGGCTGGTTCGGCCCGTTCTTCGTTTGAACGTGGTCGTTACAGCCTCGATTCTCTGCTGGATGCGCTCGCTGTTGCCTATATTCGTGCCCCGCGTTGGGGCTGGCTGGCGCCCGCACTGATTGTGCTGGTTGCCGGTATTCTGCGTTTTTATAATTTGGCGCATCCGAATGCCATTGTTTTTGATGAGACGTACTACGCCAAGGATGCCTACTCGTATGTGCATTACGGCTATGAGTTGAGCTGGTCGAAGGACGCTAATGCTTCCTTTGCGGCGGGTCACCCGTCGGGTCTGTTGACGGATTCGCCGGAGTATGTGGTGCATCCGCCGTTGGGTAAGTGGATGATTGCCGCGGGCATGGCGATTTTTGGTGATAATAATCCCTTTGGTTGGCGTGTTTCTGCTGCGGTGATTGGCACCCTGTCGGTGGCGTTGATTGCGTATGCTGGCTGGTTGTTGTTCCGTTCGATGACGGTGGCGACTATTGCGGCGCTGCTGGCTGCGGTGGATGGCCTGATGCTGGTGGAGTCTCGCCTGGCTCTGCTGGATATTTTCCAGATGTTCTGGATTCTGGCGACTTTTGTGTGCCTGGTGCTTGACCGTATTCAGGCGCGGCGCGTGTTGGCGCGCAATATTGCGGAGGCGGCACGCCAGAATAGCGGTGTGCTTCCGCCGATGCCGTGGGGCCCGAGCATGGGTCTGCGCCTGTGGCGTTTTGCTGCCGGTGTGTGTGCCGGTGCCGCGGTGGGCGTGAAGTGGAATTCGCTGTTCTTTATTGCGGCGATGGGTCTGCTGACGGTGTTCTGGGATATTAATGCTCGCCGTATTGTGGGCCTGGATAAGTGGGGTCTAACGGCGCTGGTGCGTGACGGCATCCCCGCGTTCTTCCAGATGATTGGTGTGGGTCTGCTGGTGTACCTGAGCACTTGGGCGGGCTGGTTCCAGTCCTCGAATGCGTATTTCCGCCGTTGGGCTGTTGAGAACCCCGGCAAGGGCGTCATGTGGCTTCCTGAGGATCTGCGTTCCCTGTGGGAGTATCATGTGTCGGCGTTTAAGTTCCATTCTGGTTTGAGCAGCCCGCACACGTATTCTTCGCAGGCGTGGCAGTGGCTGGTTTTGGGCCGCCCGACCTCGTACTACTATGAGTCGCCGAAGCTGGGTTCTTCGGGTTGTACCGTGAAGTCCTGTTCCGAGGCTATTTTGAATATCGGTAACCCGGCGATTTGGTGGGCGTTTATTCCGGCGATTATTGTGGCGCTTCTGGTTCTGTTGTTGAAGCGGGATTGGCGTTTTGGTGCGCTGCTGGTTGTGTTCGGTGCGGGCTATTTCCCGTGGTTTATGTACCCGAACCGCACGATGTTCTACTTCTACGCGCTGTCCTTTGAGCCGTTCCTGATTCTGCTGTTGGCGGGTACTTTAGGTCTGGTGCTGTCGGGTGCTCGCGGTTCGGTGTTGCGTGCTCGTTTGGGCGTGACGCTGGTGACGATTTACCTGGTGGGCGTGCTGGTGTTGAGCGCGTACTTTATGCCGCTGTGGACTGCTCAGGTGATTCCGTATGAGCAGTGGTATTCGCACATGTGGTTCAAGTCCTGGATTTAGGCTCGGAATCTAGCCTCGGGTTTTAGAGCCGGGTTTTAGGCTCGGGCTGAGGCGCGAGCAATGCGAGCTTGGGTATAGCGAAGGGGGCTGGGTTTTACCGTATGGGTAGAGCCCAGCCCCCTTTGCTGTGCCCTTTCCGCGCTGGTTCGCACGGTGAAGAGGCTGATGATTTTTAGTTCTCGCCGACTCGTGCGGAGGCGAGCTTGACTCGCAGTTCCTGGCGTTCCTGGCGGCGGCGTTCTGCCTTGAGCTTGCGGTATTTGGTGGGCCAGGTGGTCACGAGCAGGAGGGTAATCTGCGCTGCCACGAGGACCGCTACGGCGATTGCTGCATCGATCCAGAACTGCGGCGGGTAGAGGCGAATCAGGGAGCTTCGCACGGAGAACTCCCAGTTGCCCTGCGGGAAGAACACCTGGTGGAAGGTGGTGAACAGCCATTCCCAACCGAAGGCGCCCACAACGCCGAGCACCACGATGAGTCCCAGGGTAATCCACGCGCCGGAGAAGAGGCTACGGCGGATGGTTCCGGGGGCACGCTCGCGCAGGGAGATGCTGCTGAAGAGCGTCACGAGGAAGAGCGCGGCAACGGCTACGGTGGCGATGAGTAGCACCCACTTCACGTCGTGCATGTGGTTCACTTCTGCCTCGGTGAAGGCGAGGGCGTTGTCGGCGCCGGTGGTAACGCGGGCGAGGTATTCTCGCGGCGCAAAGTTGTTGATGTAGTCCACGCCATAGGAGCCCAGGCGCATCCTCTCGATGAGGTAGTAGCCGTAGCTGTCTTCGGGGAATCCGGGTCGGTGGTATTCGAGCCAGAGGAAGGGCGCGGAGGCTACGGCACGGATCGCGATCATGAGTACGGTCAGCGGTACGGTGAGCGCGATGAGGGTTGCGCGAAGCTTGAGGAGGCGCGGGGTGTCTTCCACGGCGTCTTCGCGTGCCGCGGCGCGTTCAGCGGCCTCGGGTGAGGCTGCCAGGGAGGACAGGGGCGCGTTGGGGTCTGCGACCGCTTGGGTGTGGCCGGTGCGGGTGGTTTCGGTGCGGTACTTACGTCCGGCGGTGGAGGCGCTTGCCGCCTCCGCGGTGGCGACGGTTTCTGCTTCAGCGGCTTTTTCGGCTTCTGCTGCTGCTTCTGCTTCGGCGGCGCGCTGCATGGTTTCGCGGTTGAGGTCGCTGAGGGTCGGGTTTTTGGGGGTGCTCTTCGAATCGCGGACGAGGGGCACGAAGCCGGTGGAGACGTTGGTGCGGGTGCGCACGCGGGTGCCGACGCCCTGCTCACGGAGTTTGCTGCGCGCCGGGACGACAGGTACGGAACCGGTGGGCAGGTCGGGTTCTTCAGCGACGGTGGGTACGTCTGCTGCGATGCGGCCGAATGCGCCGGTGTGCGGTGCCGGTTCACTGGTGACGGTCTCTGCGCGGCGGGCCTTGAGAAGTTCGTCGGCGCTGGTACGGCGGATGGCCGGGCGCAGTGCGCCCCACATTCCTCGGTGTGTTTCTTTGCTCATTGATCTCGTGTTCTTTTCGAGTGATTGGTGTTTGAGTGAGTTGCGGGTGTCTATACTATCTGCCAGTTTCTCATACGCAAAGAACCTTCCGTGTGAATTCACGGAAGGTTCTTTGCATTCGGGTGTTTAAATCTTGGGTTCGAATTCTAGGATTCGGTGGTGTCCGCACCCTGGACGGGTACCTTGTAGACCACTCGCCAACCCTGAGGTGCCGTCAGTCGTGCGGCGTGGTCGTCGCAGAGGTCGTAGGCGTGGGGTTCGCGGAATTCAGAGAGCGCGTCAATGAGTGCCGTGGAATCTGCGTAGGAGTAGTGGAGAGTAACAGTCGCCTCTCGCTGGCAGGTCTGGCGGGAGCACAGTCGTGCGGTCTGCATGTAGATGGTACCTTCCTGGCTTAGCTCGCCTGCTTGCGCAGTCGGCGGCGTTCACGTTCTGACAGCCCGCCCCAGATTCCGAAGCGCTCGTCATTGTCCATTGCATATTGTAGACATTCTTCGCGCACGGGGCATACACCGCATACCCTTTTGGCGTCTCGGGTGGAGCCGCCCTTCTCGGGGAAGAAGGCTTCAGGATCGGTTTGGGCGCAGAGCGCTTCAGCTTGCCAGGCGAGTTCTCCGTCTTCGCCTTCGGTTCCGTAGAGTCCTGCCGCTGCGGTCCATACGTCGGTGCAGGCAGGCATGTTTCGTTCTGCGTCTGCGAGAAAGGCGTCGGTGGCTTTTTCGAGAGATTGAGTGGGATTCATGCTACGGTGCTGAGCGCCTGATGCGCGCGCGGCCGCGATGGAGCGGTCCGATGCAATGTAGGAGCCCATGGGTTTTCCTTCCGTGTTCTCATTGTGAGCTTAATGAGTCTGCGGATCCGTCGTGGACGGAATCTTAGTGTGTATGGTGTGGCATGGTTCGCTTTGGCCTCTACGGTCCCTCCAAGGCAAACACGCTTATATATCTATTAGACGTGCGACACGCCGTTTCGTCAAACTAGACTTAAACAATATTTAGATGTATGTGTTAGGGGCGTCATATTTAATGTAAATTTGACCTTTATATATTTTCGCACGCACCACTTACCCTCGCTCACATCTAAGGGGCACCCAGGTTTTCCCTTCTCCAGGGCCGGTTTCCATCGCCCGCAAATTCCGCATGCTGACCGCAAATATAAGGGTTCACGACGACCACCCCACCCACCCCATCTCGAGCGCGAGGAAAGATTCTAATAATTAGATAAGAAAAACTTATCTTTTTCACCATGCGGTTTCTGAATATTTTTTCGAGGCATTGCGAAGCATTTACATTTCCAATTTATATTTATGCCGCATTCCAAAATGAGACATTAGGGCTGTCAAACATTTTGAGCCATTAGGTTTTTAAGGCGCCCTTAGAAGTTTTTACTTTACCCCTGTATCTTTTACTCCAGCGTCGGCTTCTCCACGCGCCCCACCACACGGTGCGGTAGAGTAAAACCCATGGTTACTCTCTCCCCCACCGGCGCCTCCGTGCCCACAACTCTGAACCGCTTCTTTGAGAAGCTCAGCAGCCAGCAGACCCCCGCCCTCATCTGGTATTCGGCAAATGGCGAGCGCATCGAACTCTCCGGCAGGGTTCTGATGAATTGGGTTGATAAGAGCGCAAACCTGCTGGTTGAAGAATGCGAGCTGGAGCCCGGCGAGGGTTTTGATCTTCAGGCGCCCCTGCACTGGCGCACTATTGTTCTGGGTTTGGCGGCGCTGCGTGTGGGTGCCCTGCTGAACCAGGATGAGCCGCTGGTTGCTGCGGTCTGCACCGAGCAGGAGGCTGGCTACACGAACGACCCCGCGTACCTTCTGGGGGTTGATCGTGCCCCGCTGGCGCTTTCCTACACCGGTGACCTGCAGGCGCTGTCCTCCTATGCCGATGAGGTGCTCGATTATTGCGCGCTGGTGCGTAGCTTTGGCGACCAGTACTCCGGTATGCTTCCGGATGACTCGGCAGAGGTGCTTGAGGGCTTCACATACGCAGAGGCGTACGAGCAGGCGCTCGCGCAGGCGCAGATTTATCGCACGGCGGGCTATACGCTACCTTCGGGGCAGCGTGCGCTCACGCTGGAGTTGAGCCCCGATTACGCTTTTGATGCGTCGGAGGCGACCATGAGCGCCCTGTTGGAGGTTCTGGCAATTTTGCTCTCCGGTCATGCGGTGTTTGTGGCTGACCCGAGCGTGGACTGGCAGGATGAGCAGCTGGCGTCCCTGATGGATTCCGAGCGTGCAGTGGAGATTCCCCGCAGCTAGTTTCCCTCGCCTAGTGAGTCTTCCACAGTTTCTAGATTTTTAAAAACTTATCCCCTGATACAGCGTGTATCGGGGGATAAGTTTTTGGAACAAGTCTTAGCTGATGACCGGCCTTAGGCGGGTCTAGGAGTTCTGCGAACCGGACTTCGGCTGCGCCTCGGATGCAGCCGTTTCAGAGGTTGCCTTACGTGCTGCAGGCTCTTCGCCGTCGAGAATGGCGGCTGCCTCGTCAAACATGCGGCCGAGCTCCTCGTGGTCGGTACCTTCGCCCTCTTCGACTTTCTGGCGGTGCGAACCGTACACCCAGAAGCGGTAGAGGAAGTAGCGAAGGATGGTGCCCAGGATGGTACCGATGATCGTACCGGAGATGAAGGACGCCTCGGGGGTGCGCAGGTTCAGCACGTAGGTACTGAATGCCACACAGCCGGCCTCAACGAGGATGCCGAGCAGATTGACCAAGCCGAATTCGATAGCTTCGCGCTTCCAGTTCTCGGAGCGGGATTCGCGGAAGGTCCACAGGCGGTTCATGAGCCAGGAGAAGATGGTTGCGACAACACTTGCAACGACCTTCGCCTTGGTGTGGGACTCCGACATGATGGTCATCATCAGCACCCACACCGTCACAGAGTTCACGATGAAGGCGGCGCCGCCCACGGTACCGAATTTGAGCACCTCAATACCGTAGCTGTCCCAGAGGGATTTCAAGCGTTCGGTGAGGGTCGGTTTCGTCTGTGCGCTCATACGGGGCCTATCTAGCGGAGTTTTATCGGGAAAAAGGGGCGATATGCGACGGTGGGCGCTAGTTACGCGGCGACGGTCGAATGCTTCAGCCTCTTTTACAAGCTCTTATATGTTAATACAGTCCTGCTGTCTTCTCTGTACCTCTGAGAGTTTTTCCATGGACCTCCCAGCTATCGGGACGCCTCCGTTCACCTCGCCCCTGATGATGCCAAAGAGGCAAGCTTGAGGGCTTTACCCGCGTATCCGCCGCGTTACATCAACGGCGCAAGAATCTATGCGCTGGATTGTTTCACCTCCCTGGCACTCATTCTGTGACCTTAATGTGGTCTTGCTCCCATAAGCACTCTGAAACCGGTACACTTAGGTGCTGTGACTTACCCTGTGACTGGACCCGTAATTGGCGTCATCGGCGGAGGCCAGCTGGCCCGCATGATGGCACCCGCAGCAACTAACCTTGGCCTCGACCTGCAGATTCTTGCGGAGGCGCCCACCGTCGGCGCCGTGGCAGCGGTACGTACCGCACCCGTCGGGGACTACAAAGACCTGGACACCCTCCGCGAGTTTGCTCGCGGCAAGGATGTCATCACTTTCGACCACGAGCACGTGCCCACCGATTTTCTGCGCGCTCTCATGGCGGAGGGCGTGAACGTTCAGCCCCGCCCCGAAGCCCTGCAGTACGCCCAGGACAAGCTCCTGATGCGCCAGGCCGTTGAGCGCCTGGGTCTGCCGAACCCGCGTTGGGCTCAGGTTTCTACCCTGGACGAGCTGCTCGCCTTCGGTGATGAGATTGGCTGGCCCGTGGTGTTGAAGACCCCGCGCGGCGGCTACGACGGCAAGGGCGTTCTCGTTCTGGATTCCCCCGCCGATGCTCGCGAGCGCAGCGCCGAGTGGTTCGAGCAGCTGCCTTCCCGCACTGATTTCTCCGCCCTGCTCGCTGAGGAGAAGGTGCCCTTCACCCGTGAGCTCTCCGCGCTGGTTGCTCGCCGTGAAAGCGGCGAGGTGCGCCCCTGGCCGGTCGTTGAGACCATCCAGGTGAACTCCATCTGTGACGAGGTCATTGCCCCCGCGCAGAATCTGGACCCCGAGATTGCTGAGGCTGCCGCTTCCGCCGCCGTGACTATTGCTTCCGAGCTGGGTGTCACCGGTGTGATGGCTGCTGAGCTTTTTGAGGTACCCGGCTCCCCCGCAGGCTTCTACATCAACGAACTGGCGATGCGCCCGCACAACACCGGCCACTGGACTCAGGACGGTTCGGTGACCAGCCAGTTTGAGCAGCACCTGCGTGCGGTGCTTGATCTGCCGCTGGGCGATACCTCCGTGCTGGAGGGCGTTGCAGTGATGAAGAACTACCTGGGCGGCGAGAACGAGGATATCTTCGGCGTCTACCCGCTGGCGCTTTCGGCTGAGCCGCGCGCAAAGATTCACTTCTACGGCAAGGAAACCCGTCCGGGACGCAAGATTGGTCACGTGAACATTACTGGCACGGTGGCTGAGCTTGACGAGTTGCGCCACAGCGCCGCGAATGCCGCCTCCATTTTGCGTGACGGCCGCCCCCTGTAGCCCTATTTTTAGCCGGTGCGTGGGGTGAGAGCATCCTGCGTATCCGACGCACCCTATTGATGGTGGTTCGCCACCGCATCCTGAAAGGATATGAGGATTATGTCTCAGTCTCCCTATAATTCTTCCCAGCCCATTGTTGGCATTGTGATGGGTTCGGATTCGGATTGGTCGGTCATGGAGGCCGCAGCCGAGGTTCTGGACGAGTTCGGCATCCCTTACGAGGCTGATGTTGTTTCTGCACACCGCATGCCCGAGGACATGATTGAGTATGGCAAGAAGGCTCACAGCCGCGGTATTCGCGTGATTATTGCCGGTGCCGGCGGCGCCGCTCATCTGCCCGGTATGCTCGCTTCCGTCACCGCTCTGCCTGTGATTGGTGTTCCGGTGCGTCTGAAGAACCTCGAGGGCATGGACTCGCTGCTGTCGATTGTTCAGATGCCCGCCGGTGTTCCGGTAGCTACCGTCTCCATTAACGGCGCTCGCAATGCGGGTCTGCTGGCTCTGCGTATTCTGGGTTCGGGCACCGATGCGTTTGCTCAGCAGGTTCACGCTGATTTGCGTCAGTTCTCTCAGGATCTGCGTCAGAGCGCTATGGACAAGGGCGCCGCCCTGCGCGCCCGCGTAGCCGAGGCGAAGGCGAAGGCTGCTGCCGAGCATGAGGCTGAGGAGAGCACCTCCTCGACTCGCCCGGCACCTGCCCCCGAGGCTTCCTCGGAGCCGCAGGCTTACGTTCCCTAAGCTCGGATACACTAGAAGTATGAGCAATATTCTTCAGTCCGATATTTGGGCACGTTTTCAGGAATCTAATGGTCACACCGTAATTCGTAAGAGCGGTAACGGCTGGTCGTACCTTGCGACCGTTGAGGGCGGTGCTACCGGCCGCTACCTGTACAGCCCGTACGGACCGGTCGCCTCCAGCGCTGTGGCTTTTGATGAGGCTCTCGCGTCGTTGAAGGAAGAGGCCGCAAAGCTTCGTTGCCTGTTTGTGCGCATTGAGCCTACTGAATCCGCTATTTGGGGCGATCAGGATGCGGCTGCTTTCTTGGCTCGTCGCGGTGCGGTTCTGGCTCCTCGCCAGGTGCAGCCTTCGCACACTCAGATTATTGATCTTTCGGGCACTGAGGACGAAATCCTCAAGGGAATGAGCTCCAGTTACCGTAATCGTCATCGTAATCTCCACAAAAAGGGCGTGACCATTGAGGTGTCGACCAATCCCTCGGATATGACGATTCTCTTCGGCTTCCTCGAGGAAACCGCGGACCGTAACGGTTTTAACCGTCAGCAGGATGAGTACCTGATGCAGGTTGCTCGCGTGCTGATGCCCGCCGGTGCGGCGTCCCTGTACATTGCGAAGCTGACCGATGAGAACGGTGAGAGCACCCCGATTGCGGCGGCGTTTGTGTACGATTCGGATGACACCCGCACCTACGCGCACGCTGCGGCTTCCTTCGAGCACCGCAACCTTAGTGCAGGTGTTGTGGTGGTGACGAACTTTATCCTGGACGCTAAGCGTAAGGGCCTGAAGTACGTTGACCTCTTCGGCATCGCGCCGGAGGATCAGCCGGATCACGAGTGGGCCGGTTTCACGAAGTTCAAGAAGTCCTTCGGCGGCGAGTCCGTGGAGTACCCGGGTACCTGGGATGTGCCGGTCACCTCGCTGGGTTACCGCGCCTACACCCTGGCGTACAAGGCTCGTCCTGCGGTTTGCGATGCAGTGGCAAAGGCGAAGGCAAAGGTTCAGTCCTTCCGCTCTCGCTAACGACTTCAGGCGCCCCAATCTGGGTAGGTTCTGAGAGCTAAAAGCTAAATATACGAGCTCAATATACGGGCTAAATATACAAAGGAGCCGCCTCCGACCGAATCACTCGGTCGGGGGCGGCTCCTTTATGCTTGGGGGCTACCTCAAGGGCTTATGCTTCGCCGGGGCTCTTGGTGTGCGAGAGGATCTCGCGCAGGCGGGAGAGGCGGTGCTCAGCCTCAACGGTGCGCACGGTGCCCGAGGAGGAACGCATGACCAGCGACTGGGTGGTCACAACGTTCTTGCTGTAGCGCACGCCGCGCAGCAGCTTGCCGTCGGTGATACCGGTTGCGGCGAAGAAGCAGTTGTCGCTGGTGACCAGGTCGTTGGTGGTCAGCACGCGGTCGAGGTCGTGGCCGGCTTCCAGTGCCTTCTCGCGCTCAGCCTCGTCGGTCGGTGCCAGGCGGCCCTGAATCACGCCACCGGTTGCCTTGATAGCGCACGCTGCGACGACGCCTTCGGGGGTGCCGCCGGTGCCGAGCATGAGGTCCACGCCGGTGTTCTCGCGGCAAGCTGCGATAGCGCCTGCGACGTCACCGTCGAGGATGATGCGGGTACGGGCGCCTGCCTCGCGAATCTCCTGGATCAGCTTGGCGTGGCGGGGGCGGTCCAGCACGCATACGGTCAGCTCGCTAACTTTCTTGCCCTTAGCCTTAGCGACCAGGTGCAGGTTCTGCTTGACGGGCAGGCGCAGGTCCACGAACTCTGCGGCTTCGGGGCCGGTGACCAGCTTCTCCATGTAGAACACTGCGGAGGGGTCGAACATGGTACCGCCGTCTGCCACAGCAATCACGGAGAGGGCGTTGTCCATGCCGAGTGCGGTCAGGCGGGTACCGTCGATGGGGTCAACCGCCACGTCGAGGGAGGGACCGGAGCCGTCGCCGACGTTCTCGCCGTTGTACAGCATGGGAGCCTTGTCCTTCTCGCCTTCACCGATGACGACGGTGCCGTTGAAGTTGACGGTGGAGAGGCGGTAGCGCATTGCGTCTACGGCTGCACCATCTGCGAGGTTCTTTTCGCCTGCGCCAACCCAGGGGCCTGCAGCAATTGCTGCTGCTTCAGTCGCGCGGACCAGTTCCATTGCGAGGTTGCGATCGCCGTGATTGTTGTTCGTAGTCATAGACTCACCTTCGAGATTTCTGAATACACTGTCGGCTGGCTGGTTCTTTCCAGCACGAAGTCGCCGACGCAGTAGTGCTCCTTTCAGGATAGCGCGCTCAGGCTTCGTTTTTCTTGTTCTGAACGAGTTTGCGTGCGTGTTGACTTTAAGGTGAGCAGATGCGGCAAATTGGTGAGGGCTGCGTCTCTCTTCGGCGCTTCATACGCTCTGAGGCACTGATTTTGGGTGTTGTGAAGGCGTGCCAAACTAGCTATTTTTCGCATATTTAAGGCATATTTGAGGTAGGTTCTTTCTCCGGGAGGCTCCCGGCGAGAAACTCAGCTTCAGCGCGAGCGCCTGAAGCCCCACATACCCGTTCGCAGATTCGCTGCCTCCGACGGCATGCGTTATCTGTACTTGTCCGCTAAGGAGCATCACATGGCTGGCATCCAACCGACTCCCGCAGAAGCATGGAAGCGTCTGAAGGACGGTAACCGCCGTTTTGTTGAGGGCAGCAACGAGCACCCCAACCAGGACACGATTCGCCGTACCGACCTGGCATCGGGTCAGTTCCCGTTCGCCTCGATTTTCGGTTGCGGTGACTCTCGCCTCGCGGCAGAGATTATTTTTGATCTGGGCCTGGGCGACGCGTTCGTGGTGCGTACCGCCGGCCACGTCCTGGAGAATGCCGCGCTCGGTTCGTTGGAGTACGCGGTTGATGAGTTTGAGACCCCCATTGTGATGGTTCTCGGTCACGACTCCTGCGGTGCTGTGACTGCGGCCAGCAAGTCCTTGGAGTCCGGTGAGATGCCGCACGGCTTCATCCGTAACCTGGTGCAGCACATCCTGCCTTCGGTGATGTCCCCGAAGCTGCCGGAGAACCCGGTCGTTAACGACATGGTGCGTGAGCACACCCGCCAGACCGCCATCCGCATTATTGAGCAGTCCCACATCATTTCGGATGCGGTGGTTGAGGGTAAGGTCGCCGTGATTGGTGTCTTCTACCATCTGAAGGAGGGTAAGGCGGAGCTGGTGTTCAGTTCGCAGGATCTGACCCTGCCGGAGGAGAAGAACGACGCGCAGAACCCGCCGACTCAGACGCTTCCGGTGGTCGTGAAGACTCCCCCGCGCGTTGTGGTTGCCGAGAACCTGGACTAGGTTTCCTCTTCTCCGCTCATTACGAGCCTTAGCGCGAGAACCCACATGCTCGCACTTAACAACAGATTTTTCTATGGGATACCCCCGCCACGGTAGCGTGTTCGCACATCTACCGGGGCGGGGTTTTTACGTGCCTTCTCACGCCTCAAAATTTATGAGCGTTTTTCCTCTTTTGACACCTTTTCGAGGCGACGTAAGCCACTTTGAACGCCTATCCTAGAGATATGGCTGAAAACATTGAATACCGCATTGAACATGACACCATGGGCGAAGTTCGCGTTCCGGCTGATGCACTCTACCGTGCACAGACCCAGCGCGCAGTCGAGAACTTCCCGATTTCGGGTCAGACCCTCGAATCCGCCCATATTCGTGCGCTTGCCCTCGTGAAGAAGGCAGCCGCGACCGCCAATGAGGAACTCAAGGTGCTCGACGCTGAGCGCGCCCAGGCTATCCGCGACGCAGCGGATCTGGTAGCAACCGGTAAGTACGACGCCCACTTCCCCATTGACGTCTTCCAGACCGGTTCCGGTACCTCCTCGAACATGAACGCGAACGAGGTTCTGGCAACCCTGGCAACCCGTTCCCTGGAGTCCAAGGGCATTGAGGTTCACCCCAATGACCACGTGAACGCTTCCCAGTCCTCCAACGACGTCTTCCCCACCTCCGTGCACGTTGCTGTGACCGAGGCTCTGGTGAAGGACCTGATTCCCGCTCTCGAGGTGCTCGCTGAGTCCCTGGAGCGCAAGTCCGCAGAGTTCAAGGACGTTGTGAAGTCCGGTCGTACCCACCTGATGGACGCAACCCCCATCACCCTGGGCCAGGAGTTCTCCGGCTACGCCGCAACCGTGCGTTACGGCATTGAGCGTGTGAACGCTTCTCTGCCCCGTGTGGCTGAGGTTCCCCTGGGCGGTACCGCTGTGGGTACCGGCATTAACACCCCGGACGGCTTCTCCGCTCGTGTGATTGAGCTGCTCGCTGAGGAGACCGGCCTGCCCCTGACCGAGGCTCGTAACCACTTCGAGGCTCAGGCTAACCGTGACGGCCTGATTGAGGTTTCCGGTCAGTTGCGCACCCTGGCGTACGGCCTGATGAAGATCAGCAACGACATCCGCTGGATGGGTTCGGGCCCGAACACCGGCCTGGGCGAGCTGCACATCCCGGATCTGCAGCCCGGCTCCTCGATTATGCCCGGTAAGGTCAACCCCGTGATTTGTGAGGCTACCATTATGGTTGCCGCTCAGGTCATCGGTAACGACGCAACCATTGCTCTGTCTTCCACTAACGGCGCGTTTGAGCTGAACGTGGGTATCCCGGTGATGGCTGCTAACCTGCTGCAGTCGATTCGCCTGCTCGCTAACGTTTCTCGCGTTTCGGCTGAGAAGATGATTGACGGTCTGACCGCTAACGTTGACCGTTGCCGCTTCCTGGCTGAGGCTTCGCCGTCGACCGTGACCCCGCTGAACAAGCTGATTGGTTACGAGGCTGCTGCGAAGATCGCTAAGTACTCGGTGGCTCACAAGGTGACTGTCCGTGAGGCAGTTGTGGCACTGGGCTACGTGGAGCGCGGCGAAGTGACTGAGGAGCAGCTGGATGCGGCTCTGGACGTCACCAAGATGCTGGGCAACTTCTAATCTCACCCCGTCTGAACCTCGCCTGAGGTTCGCGGCTTAACCATAGAGGGAGGGGCGACTCGCCATGACGGCGGGTCGCCCCTCCTTCTGTGTATGTTCTCTGCCCCCGTCATTAAGGTGGTAGCGGGTTCTCACTATTGTTCAACGATATTAAACACTTTGAACTGTTTATAGTGGACCAGCGTGTAGATGAGGCAGAGTACAGCCGGAATACTGACGACAAGCGCAGCGTTGAAGGAGCCGAGATGGTCAAGCATCAGTGCTACCGCGCCCATGGAGTACAGCGTTCCTAGTCCAAACACGGCACCGTCAAGGGAGCTGGCACGCCCCAGTAGCTCATTCGGTGTAATGCAGTCACGCAGATTGTTGGAGAAGATGAAAGCTGATGCCCATCCTACGTCCAGGATGAAGAGCAGGGCGCCGAGCACTACGGGGTTATTGCTGACAGTGACGAGCGGTATTCCGAGCAGGGATACGACATTGGCGACCAGCAGCATTCCTCGTGTGTTCTCGAAAGAGAGGAAACGATCGATGATGAGTGCCGCGACAATACCGCCGATACCACTGCAGGCCATAATCATGCCTACCACTGAGGCTTCAAAAGTGAGTTCCTCGTATAGGCGGTAAATAATGATGAGTGAATACGATGCTGTAGCTGCCGCCAAGAAGAACGTGTAGACAAGGATAAGTCTCTGCGGGGCGCCGGAGAACATGTATTGGATACCGTCAAACATGCGGTGAATAAACCCATGTTGTGCGGTTTCGCGTTGCTCAGTTTTAGTTTCCATCTCTACGGATGGCAACGTTGCGTATGAAATAGTTGCCGCTCCGAAAAGGAGCACCGGGACGATAAGACCGACCGTTGCACCCGCGACAAGAACAATAAATCCTGCTGTAGGGGGTGCAATGATTGCGGATATTCCCTCGCAAATTTCACGACGTGCATTGTACGAAAGAAGGTTTTCTCGTCCGAGAAGCTGCGGAATATATCCTGCTTCTGAGGCAGCAGCCAGTTCGGAGAAGACACCGCTCACAAATCCTAGTGCGGCGATGGTGAACCATGACAGCATATGCTGCTCAATCATCAACGCCAAGGTAAGGATGCTGAGGATGTTTACTGCCCCGGCAATCACAATCATAGGTTTTCGAGGCAGACTATCAGATAGGGTTGCTAGTGGATATGCCAAGGCGATATTGGGGATTTGCATGGCTACCGCCATTACGCCAGCCAACCCAATTTCGCCTGTACTAGCGAGAATCGCGATGGGTAGGGCGAAGGAATATATTCCTGTACCTACCAGAGAGCCAATAAGGGCTACGTAGATTCTCCAGGGTATTTTATGTGTTGTCATGCTTTGCTCCTTCCAGGACGCATCAAAATAGCGCCCAAGAATTGCGATGAACACAATGAGCCTAGTTCACAGAAAAATGGCATGCCTTAAAGATTTATAGGCAGAGTAAAAGGAAAGCGACTACGCTCACCAGAACATCACGTGAACGAATCTTTCTCGGGTTACTGACTAATACGGGGCCGTCACTCCCAATGTAACCCGTGTCATATATAAAGCATCTCATGTACACCACTCATAACTCGATACACAGACGCAACTTAAGGTAAAGAAGACAAAAACAAAATAAAACCACGGCAACCTTTAGGCTTCCAGTCCCCCACTCCCACAGAAAAACAGGAAGAACCACCCAATAACATGTAACAAACTGTCATAAAAATGCTGGGAGGGGCGACTCGCCATGACGGCGGGTCGCCCCTCCTTCTGTATGTACAGGTTTAGTTCGGCAGCTTTTACTCAGTCCCAGTAACCGGTCTAGAGCTCTTCCGGCGGCACCGACTCCAAACCAAAACGGCAGTGGCCGTTATAGTTCAGCGCCGCATCAATACGGTCCAGCATCCGATCCGAAAGCAACGCACGCTCCGCCGGGTCAGACACATCCACCCAACGCACCTGCGAAGACTCCTCGTCGTTCACCTTCGCCTCACCAGAAACCCAGCGGCACAAGAACGTATGATCCAAGAACTGGCAGCGGTCACCATTACCGAACTGCATCGGCGGGTCAGCCTTCACCTGCGCCAGCTCCAGCACCTCAATCTGCACGTTCGCCTCCTCCTGCGCCTCACGCAGGCAGGTCAGTGCGGGGCTCTCCCCCGGGTCCACAATGCCCGTAATCGGGGTCCACGCCCCGTTATCGCTACGGCGCACCAGTAGCACCTTAGAATCCTGCTCACGGTACACCACAGCCGTCGCACCGGACAGCCACAGGTAATCCGATCCAATCTGCTCACGCAGCTTACGGATATAGGGAGGAGTAGGCATAACATCAACCTTTCAAAAGCCCCGGCAAGTCTATCGGGAATAGGTGCTAGAGAGCAGAGCAAACAGCCGCGAGCCGCACACAGAACAAGCCCGCCACTTAGCCGGACGGTCACCCTACTTCGAAATCTACCACAGAGAATACGCCGGAGCAGCCAACGCCACCAGCGCCCCCAAAAGCATAAACGGACCGAAAGCAATGCGGGTGCTACCGCGCGCCTTCGTAAACAGCACCAGAGCCAAAGACACCAGACCACCGGCAAGGAACGTCACCAGCGACGCCCAGCCCAGATTCGCCCAGGACAGGTACCCGAGCACGCCGCCCAGAATGCCGGCAAGTTTCACATCCCCGCGGCCCAGCGCGCCAAAAGACAGGATACGCAGAAGCAGGTAGCAGAACCACAGCACCAGACCGGCACCAATCACACGCCAAATATCGGCGGGGCGACCGGCAAAAAGCAAAGACACCGGCAGTGCCGTATAGGTGGCAATAGCCAAAGGAATCAGGATGCGGTGCGGCAGACGGTGCTCCCGCACGTCAATACGCCACAGCCGCAGGGCGCACCACAGAAAATACAGCAGGTAGCTGCCGAGCACCAGAGCGGCAATAACGGAGGCGCCTCCAGCGTTGTAGAGGCGGGAAAGCTCAGCGAGCATAGAACGTCCATTCTGTATTGCTGGAGGCTGTACTACCGGAGACTGCTAGCCAGGAACCAGCCAGCCGGCCGAGAAACATGCACCGATGGCGCTAGGGCATCCAAGTTCTAGGAACCGAAGCGGCGGGAACGGTTCGCGTAATCCCGCAGGGCACGCAGAAAATCAACGCGTGTGAAATCCGGCCACAGGGCGCGGCAGAAATAAAACTCAGAATACGCGCTCTGCCAGGTCATGAAACCGGACAGGCGCTGCTCGCCCGAAGTGCGAATCAGCAGGTCCGGGTCGGGCATATCGGCGGTGTACAGGTGCGAAGAAATATCCTCCACACTCAGCTGTTCGGCAAGCGATTCCAAGGATGCGCCCTCAGCGGCGGCCTCACGCAGAACCGAGCTGACCGCGTCCACAATCTCCTGGCGGCCGCCGTAGCCGACCGCAATGTTCACGCGAACACCGGGCAGGTGCGCAGTCTGCTCAATCGCCCAATCCAGGCGCTCGTGCAGCTGAGGAGGAATTAGGTCAATATTGCCGATAGCGCGCACCGGACCGCAGGCGGACTCCACCAGACGCACCAAGAACGCATCAATCACAGCGACCAGGCCGGTCAGCTCCTTCTCGGGGCGCTTCAGGTTCTCAGTGGAGAGCATGTACAGGCTCACCTGCGGAATCGACAGCTCAGTACACCAGGCCAGAAAATCAATAATTCGCTCCGCACCGGCGGCGTGGCCCTCACGGGTGCTCAAGCCGCGCTGAGCCGCCCAGCGGCGGTTACCGTCCACCAGCACTCCAATATGTGCCGGCAGGGATTCGGGGCTCAGCGAGCGCGCCAGAGCCTGCTCATAGACGGTAGGCTCAGTGACAGTGCCGGGGTTGCTGGCGTGGCCGTGCACAGTAATCACGGGCAGGGCGTTGGCGCTCATAGCTCATACCTCATTCGGCTGTCGTGGCAGATAATTCAGCGGGCTCATAACGAAAGAGTCCAAGCTCTTATTCTACGCCGCCGCGCCGTACCTTCGCGGCAATCGGCATCACGGTTGGGCTGAGAATCGGCTCAAAATTTGTGGCATCTGGTGGCGGCGTTCGGGGTTGTGCACAGGGGCTGCACGCATCGCGCGCCTAAGAATGGATGATGCCCTTCACCTACGACTCATATCGTGGGTGAAGGGCATCATTGTAACGCGCGGGGCGATGCACCCCAGCCTAGATAACGTAGTAGTCGCTCAGGCCCTCGTCCAGGCTAGATTCGGGCAGCTGAACCTCAGCGTGCGAGGCGGCCAGCGTGTAGTCCTCCCAGGGCCAAATATCCTTCAGCTTCTCACTGGGAACGGCGAAGAACACGCCGTTCGGGTCCACCTGCGAGGCGTGCGCGCGCAAAGCCTGATCGCGCTGCTCAAAGTGCTCGTGAACCAGGATGCGGGTCGTAGTCTCGCGGCGAGGCGCCTCCCCCGAGGAAGCGCGGTGCGCGATGTTCTCAATCCAGCCGCTCAGCAGGCTCTCACCGTGCGTATCGAGCAGATGCTCGTGCAGGGCGAGGGTGCGTTCGGGGTTGAACGCGCGGTCGTAGTAGAGCTTCAGCGGGGTCCAGGGCTCGCCCTCACCCACGTACGCCTCGGGATCGCCTGCCTTCTCGAATGCCTCCACGGCAACCTTGTGGGTCATGATGTGGTCGGGGTGCGGGTAGCCGCCAATCTCGTCATAGGTGATGATGATGTGCGGGCGGTACTCACGCACCAGACGCACGAGCGGCGCGGCGGCACGATCCAGGGGCATGGTGCCAAAGCTACCGAAGGGAAGCGGCGGCATGGGGTCGCCTTCGGGCAGACCAGAGTCGAAGAAGCCAATCCAGCGGTGCTCAATACCCATAATCTCGCGGGCAGCCGCCATCTCAGCACGACGCAGACCCGGCAGGTCACGGTGCGCACGCGGGCTCTTATCGACCTCCCCATTCAGGATGTCACCGCGCTCCCCGCCGGTCATCGTCGCCACCATGAAGCGGGCACCACGGGCAATATACGCCGAGGCGGTACCGGCGCCCTTGGAGGACTCGTCGTCCGGGTGGGCGTGCACCGCGAGGATACGCAGACCGGTGTAGTCCTCCTCCAGCGGTTTGAGGGAGTCCACGGGAGGGTGAGTCGGCAGGTTTGCCTTCAGCTGTTCAATGGCTTCGCTCACGGTGGTCTCCTTTAGGTGATGCGCCAGGGGGTCGATGATGTGTCTGTGACTCGCGAATACGAGCGCTACACGGCAGAAATTTTACGGTTGTAGCTTCTCGTATGATACCCAAGGATAGCGCCGGTACACTAGCGCAGATGACGCCGTGTGACATCGTGAAACATGCCGTCATATCAGCAGATTCTTGGGCATGAAACAGGCTGATGCTGGCGGAGCGTTCAGCTACAGGCGTGCGTACCGACGAAGATGCGCTCAGAGGGGAAGATACGACCGGCATAACAGCCGAAAATCCTCCGGTGCTCTAGAATAGGTCTGTTGATTCATTCCGTTACCGGCACCTCCGCGCATTGAACGCGGCACGCGGTAGCGGGTTTATTCGTTTCGCACCGGCAACGCCGGCGCATAAGCAAAGGATACGCATGGCTGACAACACCGGTGCATGGCTCACTCAGGACGCCTTCGACCGTCTCACCCAGGAGCTGGAGTACCTCTCCGGCCCGTACCGTCAGGAAATCGTCGACCGCATCGCGCAGGCACGCGACGAGGGCGACCTCCGCGAGAACGGCGGCTACCACGCCGCCCGCGACGAGCAGGCCAAGAACGAGGCACGCATCAAGCAGCTCAAGCACCTGCTCGAAACCGCGCACATCGGCGATACTCCCGCTGACGACGGCGTGGTAGAACACGGCATGGTTATCGAAGCTGAGGTTGCTGGCCGCACCCTGAAGTTCCTGCTCGGCTCCCGCGAAATTGAGGACACTCTGCCTGCAGGTAGCGACCTGAAGGTCTTCTCGGAGAAGTCCCCGCTGGGTGCCGCAATCATGGGTGCTAAGCAGGGCGACGAGGTTTCCTACACCGCTCCGAACGGTAAGGAACTGAGCGCCAAGATTATCTCCGCAACCCCCTACCTGGGCTAAGAAGTTAGAGCTAAGAGACAGCGCTAGATTTAAAACAAACAGTGCGGGGTGCTGACTATAACGGTCAGCACCCCGCACTGTTTTTTGTCTGCCTGCGTGCGCCTATCTGGTTGCCTCCACCCTTCCGATTCGAGGCAACGCTATAGCTCGTCGGCTAATAAATATATCGGCTTAGTAGACGATGATGGGCTTGAAACCCTCATCCTCCAGGGCAGAAATCACCTGGCGGCAATGCTCCACGCCCTTGGTTTCCATGTCGATGGTAATCGACACATCACCCATGGACAGCGAACCACCCACACGGGTGTGATCCACACCGGTCACGTTCGCATCATTCTCAGAAATAATGCGGGAAATGGTCGCCAGCTCACCCGGACGGTCAGACAGCATCATCTTCACGGTCATGTAGCGGCCAGCCGCAGACAGACCGCGCTGAATCACCTTCAGCATCAGCATCGGGTCAATATTGCCGCCGGAGAGCACACACACGACCGTACCCAGGTCGCCGTACTCTTCCTTCAGCTTGCCGTTCATCAGCGCAGCCACGGGCACCGAACCGGCAGGCTCCACCACAAGCTTGTTACGTTCCATCAGGAAGATCAGGGCGCGAGCGATATCGTCTTCACTCACGGTCGCCACATCGTCTACCAGCTCCTTGATGATGGAGAAAGGCATCTGGCCGGGGCGACCCACCGCAATACCATCAGCAATGGTGGAAACCTTCTTTAGCGGCACCAGAGCATCCGCAGCCAGCGACAGCGGGTACGCCGCCGCGTGCTCCGCCTGAACACCAATAATCTTGATCTTCTTACCGAGCTTCTGCTCCTTCGCGCGGATAGCAGCGGACAGACCAGCCAGCAGACCGCCGCCGCCAACACCCACAATCACGGTGTCAACGTCCGGAACCTGCTCCAGGATTTCCAGACCGATGGTGCCCTGGCCGGCAATAATGTCTTCATTGTCGAAGGGGTGCACGAACACCGCGCCGGTCTCTTCGGCGTAGCGCTTCGCCTCCGCCAGAGCCTCATCCACGGTCAGGCCGTGCAGCTCAACCTCAGCGCCGTGATCGCGGGTTGCGGTAATCTTAGGCAGTGCCGCACCCAGCGGCATGTAAATGCGAGCCTTAATGCCCAGACGGTCAGCAGCCAGAGCCACACCCTGAGCGTGGTTACCTGCACTCGCCGCCACGACGCCGCGCTTCTTCTCCTCCTCGGAGAGCTTTGCCATGCGCACATACGCGCCGCGCACCTTGAACGAACCGGCGCGTTGCAGGTTCTCACACTTGAAGAACACCTCGGAACCCAGGCGCTGGCTCAGGGCACGCGAATGGGCGACCGGGGTGCGTTCAATAACGCCTTCGAGCAGCTCTGCGGCACGTTCAATATCGGTAATGGTCACGGGCAGGGAGTCGAGATCTACGCTCACGGGTTTTCCATTCTGACGGTGCGTTGTCCCGCGGGCGCGGGATGGTGATGTATTATTGCTCATCCCATTTTAGAGGATGGGTACAGCGAAGGGGGCTACCCGGTCGCAAGTAGCCCCCTGGCGAGACACCGCCGTAGACGGCATCGCGGCCGGCGGTATCGCCGGGACGAGTTAGCGGTGCGTTATCGAGGGTGGCGGGGTGCCCTACGCCAAAACCTCCCGCTCGATGCAGGCCCCTAGTCTTCGGAGGAGTCCGAAGCCTCGGAAGCCTGGTTCTCAGGCTCCTCAGCCTTCTGACGGCTCGGCACCCGGGAGGCCAGATTCTTGACGCTCTCCTGCCGTTCCTGGGCCTTCTCCTCAGCCTGCTCGCGGCGAGCCACCTCGTGCGGGAAGAGGAACTCCTCCTCACGAGGTGCTTCCTTCTCCCAGTCACGGTTCGCCAGGTAACGCACCACCGCGTTGACCACAGCCAGAGTCGGCACAGCGAACAGAGCACCCACCGCACCAAAAATCATGGATCCACCAGCCACCGAGAAAATAACCGCCAGCGGGTGCAGGGAGACAGCCTTACCCATAATGAGCGGCTGCAGAATGTGGGATTCGAGCTGCTGAACCAGCAGAACAATACCGAGCATAATCAGCGCCTGCACCGGCCCCAGAGCAACCAGCGCCAACAGCACAGCCACAGCACCGGAAATGAGGGCACCAATCACCGGAACGAAAGAGCCGAGGAAGACCAACACGCCCAGCGGGATAGCCAGCGGAACACCCAGAATTGCGGCACCAATACCGATGCCGATAGCGTCAATAGCCGCCACCAGAATCTGAACGCGCACGTACGCACCCAGGGACTTCCAGCCCGCGCGACCCGCACCGTTGACCGCGGCACGCGCATCCTTCGGGAAGAGGCGGGTGACGAACAGCCAGATACGCTCGCCCTCCATCAGGAAGAAGACCAGGGTAAACAGGGTCAGCAGGGTACCGGTCGCAACCTCAGCCGCAGTCGAACCCACCTGAGACACACCGTGCAGCACGGAGCTGGGGTTATTGGTTACAGCGCTCTCCATCTGATCCAACAGCTGGTTCATCTGGTCGGCACCGAACTCGTAGCCGAGGTTCTTCAACCAACCAATCAGCTGCTGGTAGCCCTGCACCGCTTTATCCGCCATGGACACAAAACCACGCAGAATCTGCTGACCGGTCAGCGAAATAATACCGGCGAGCACCAGAATCATACCGATTTCGGCAATAGCCGCCGCGCCACCGGCACGAACACCCTTCTTACGCAGAAGCATCACGGCGGGGCTCAACAGAGCCGCCAGAAGCAAAGCCACCAGAAGAGAAATAACCAGCAGGGAGACGTGCCCCAGACCCTTCCATAGGATCCAGCCGGCACCGGCAATCATAATGATGCGCCACGCCCAAGCACCGGCAACTTCCATGGCAAAAGGAACCCGGTAGCCGCGCTCCTCCTCGGCTACATGTTCTTCTGCAACAGGTGTAATTTTCACGGTGTCTCCAAATCGTTATCGGTGTCGCACTCGTGCGGGGTAGCTTCAGCTACCCCATCGGAGGCGGTGTGTGGTGTTGTTATTGTGTGCTCTCCCCGCGCCTCGATGCACCGGGGAAGTAAAGCGGCAAAGGCGGCGGCACCATCACGGTACCGCCGCCTCAAAGTGAGCTTTAGTCGTTGCTAAAGATGCTTGCCAGGTACATGAGAACGCGCAGAATCTCAACGTACAGCCAGACCAGAGAAGCGGTCAGGCCGAAAGCAAGGCGCCAGGACTCACGCTCGGGCAGGCCCGCCTCCACAGCCTCGGAGGTGGTGGTGAAGTCCAGCAGCAGCGAGTAGGTTGCCAGCGCAACAGCGAACAGACCAACAACCAGACCCAGCGGAATACCGCCGATGGAGAAGCTGTTCAGCGAGGAACCGAAGATACCCGCACCCAGAATCGAGATGAGGCCGTACGCCATGTAACCGATAGCGCCAATCATGAAGATCTTGTTCAGCTTGGGGGTTGCGCGCAACTTACCGTTCGCAAACAGAGCCAGGGTGGTACCTGCGACCGCGAGGGTTGCCAGAACCGCCTGAATTGCCACGCCGGGGTAGCGCATATCCACAACTGCGGACAGGCCGCCGAGCAGCAGGCCTTCCATGAGCGCGTAGGTCATGACCAGGACCGGGGAAACCTTCTTCTTGAAGGAGTTCACCAGACCCAGCACCAGGCCGCCAACCATGCCCAGGAGCAGCAGCACCGGTGCATGCCATGCAACGGCGGCACCGACAGCGACCAGACCCAGGTTGATACCGGTCTTGACCATGACATCGTTCATGGTCAGACGCTCACCTGCGGAAATGGGCTCCGAGTAGGTGGGAGCCGCTACGCCGTAGTCAGCCTCACCGTACGGCTGGCCGTACTGTGCCTGCTGGTCATACTGGGGCTGGCCGTACTGCTGACCATAGGGCTGCTGACCGTACTGGGGCTGACCGTATGCGTTCTGACCGTAGCCCTGCTGGCCGTACTGGCCGTAGGACTGCTGACCGTACTGACCGTAAGTCTGCTGGCCGTAGCCCTGCTGCTGACCGTACGCCTGCTGGTTGTTCTGCTGAGACTGCGCACCAAAGCGACCGAAACGAGAGTCACCCTGAGTGGCATTCTTCGTCATTGAATTCAGAAGCGGATTTCCCGCCATCATTCTCTCCTTCATACGGGGACAAAACTAATTCTTGTTAATTCTATCGGATAGATTCTGCGCTCACGGGCGCTGTTCGTTACCAGCAAGCGCATCTGGCGACCTTGCCAGAATATTTCAGGGCGGTGTTTACCTGAGGTTCACCCAAGTCCACACCGCCCCGCACGCAAACGCTTCTGTGTGCCTCTTCGTGAAGTCTCTATTGCGAAGCTTCCAAACGATCCAGGAGCTGCTCCAGATAATCCAGAACTGCTTGCTCCTCGTTCGAGCCGATCACCTCGTCAGCAGCATTCCGCACAACCTCCGGGGCGTTAGACATAGCAACACCCCAGCCCGCATAGCGGAGCATCTCCATGTCATTCTCACCGTCACCGAAGGCAAGAATGCCCGCCGGATCAGCATCCAGACGCTCGCATAGGTCCTTCAGACCGGTCGCCTTATTGACACCGGTACGCACCAGGTCAATGGCACCGAAGCCACTCACCACCGGGGTGACGGTCTGCGGAAGAGCCTCACGCAGGTAGACGCTCAACTGCTGCGTCTGCTTCGGCGGGGTCAGCAGCGGGAACTTAATAGGTGAGCCCTCAAAATCTTCAATAGAGTCAACCATGACCGAGCCGGGGAAGAAGAACGCCGCAAAGTCCTCCAGGGTGAGGGTTTCGGGGAGTTCCTGACCGGTGTCTTCAAAATAGCCGCGAATCATGTGCACAATCTGGTCGCAACGATCCTTGGGCAGGTAAATACCTTCGGTGGTGCACACCAGCAGACCGATTTGGTCTAGCCCCTGAACGATTTCAATGACGCGCGGCACGTCTTCATCCAGGAAGGGATGCACGGCAAGCTGGCCGCTGTCATCAGCGAGGTACGCGCCGTTCTCAGCAATGTAGGTGAGGCCCTGGTTTTCGAAGCCCCGCATATAGTCCTGCAGTTTGGCATGGGTGTTGCCGCTCGCCACGACGAAGTGGATCCCCTGCGCCTGCAGGCGGGGCAGGATGCGCGCGAACCGTTCGGTGTCGAAAGTTTTGGAGTCGGTGAGGAAGGTGCCGTCCATATCGACAGCAATGATGGAGGGTATAGTCTGCATGCTGTGCCTTTCTGACTCTGCTGCCCCATTCAGGCTGGGGTGCATCTGTGGCTGCGTCTCTTCTAGGGTCTCACGTTTTTAAGCTCCGGAAGACGGTATGCGGGCGTTTTTGAGCGTGGAGCCCGCGGGTACCATCGCTTCCTTCGAGCAGGTGGGCATCCCCATGGCAACCGAACTGGTCGGGGGCATCGTCTTTTACCCCCCCAAAACCCAGACATGTAAACCTTCAAACACGCGAGCGGCGACTCCTCCCCTACGGGAAGAGCCGCCGCCTATCTATACCGCGCATCTACGCGTGTCTATGCAGTGCCCCCACTGGGACTCGAACCCAGAACACAAGGATTTTAAGTCCTCTGTCTCTGCCAATTGGACTATGAGGGCGTATCCCGAACAGTTCGGGGCACAAACACCTATTATTCCACGAAAACGCACCCGAGCCTAAGCAGAGACACATTTCAAACAGTTCCCCGCGCCCCGCCGCAGCAATCACCACGCAAAAGCACTGGTGGGTGGCTAAACTGGGTAGCTAATGAGTTTCCGGGAACGCAAACGGGCGGTGCAGAAGACCGAAGTCTTCCACACCGCCCGTTACTTTATCTCAGGTGCACTATCTCAGGAAGATAGACCCCAAGTCAGGCTATTTTAGAGCTTTGCCTTCTGGCGTGCCGGTGCAGTACCGGTTGCTTCCTGGAATGCCAGGCGCGGGGAACGCTGGTGGCGAATCGAGGAGGTGTCGCGACCGAAGATCTGGTTCAGAGCCCAGGTGGTCATAACGCGAACGGTACGCTCGGTGGTGGGGATTGCAGAGCCGTGGTAGCCGCGGTGCATGATCCATGCCAGCGGGCCGCCAATGGTCTTGCCCTTGAAGTTTGCAACGCCCTTCCACAGGCCCAGACCTGCCACAACACCAATGGTCTCGTGGTAGTAGTCGGTCAGGGGCTCGCCGCGGCGAGCAGCCAGCAGGTTCTTAGCCAGAACAACAGCCTGGCGGGAAGCGTGCTGAGCGTTGGGAACGCAGAAGCCGCCCACGCCGCCACCGGAGAGATCCGGAACAGCTGCGTTGTCGCCTGCAGCCCAAGCACCCTCAACCACGCCGTCGTCGCCGGTGACGCGCAGGTCTGCGCTCACGCGAACGCGGCCACGCTCGTCAATCGGGAAGTCGGTGTTCTTCAGCATCGGGGATGCTGCCACGCCTGCGGTCCAGATCAGGGTGTCGGTCTTGATCTCGCCTGCGGGGGACTTGTCAGCCATGTTAATCAGCTGCAGGTTACCGTCGGTTGCGTCGGAGAGGGAGGTGTTCAGCAGGATTTCGATGCCGCGCGCACGCAGCTCTGCAACGACCTTCTCTGCACGGTCTGCGGGAACCTCGGGCATGATGCGCGGTGCAGCCTCAATCATGACGAAGTGCAGGTCGGAAACGGAAAGACGCTCGTTGCGCTCAACAGCAACGCGTGCCATGTCCTCGAGCTCGGAGATGGTCTCAACGCCAGCGAAGCCACCACCAACAATGACGAAGGTCAGGGCACGGCGACGTGCCTCAGCATCACTGAGCATGGATGCAACCTCAATGCGGTCCAGAACCCAGTTACGAACAGAAACTGCCTCTTCAATGGTCTTCAGACCGATAGCAACCTCTGCCAGACCCGGAATCGGGAATGCACGGGTCACTGCGCCTGCGCCGAGGACGATCTCGTCGTACTTCAGCTCGAAGGGCTCACCGTTGTCGGTGGGCTCCACAACAGCGGTGCGGTTTGCGTGGTCGATGGAGACAACACGGCCCGGAATCAGCTCGGTGTCGCGCAGGTGCTGGCGCAGCGGCACAGTTGCGTTACGGCCTTCCATGGAACCTGCTGCAACCTCGGGGAGGAAGGGCTGGTAAGTCATGTAGGGGTTCGGCTCAACGATGGTGACAACGCCACCGGTCTCCTTGATAGCCTTCTGGATCTTCTTAGCAACGGTGAAGCCGACGTAGCCGCCACCGACGATCAGGACGCGAGGACGGTCCTGTGCCACCTTAGTGAATGCCATTTTGTTACTTCCTAGTCTTTAGGTACCGAGGTTCGGTAGCCCCGGTAGGGTGGTATGTGCAACTTTCGGGTCGTTCCGAAAGCTCCCCTGACGAACAAAGCGGCCCGCTCTGGAAGTCCTTGCGCAACGCGAAGTGGCTAGCAGCACGAGCCTGTCTATCACATACCTGTTATCTTCTATTTTACGCCTTTGTTTAGGTAATTTCGCACTTATGCCGTCTCAGGGCGCACCCTAAGTTAAAAGTTTTGCGCATCTGAACGGGGTTCACCCCTTAATGGTGGTTACGGTCAAAAACACCCTTTCTGATTTTTACGCGGCGTGTTCGATATTTTCGTTTATTACTGCTTATCCTGCCAGAACCCCCAACCCAAACAATAAAGCCCGGGGCCAACTCAAAAGTCAGCCCCGGGCGAACAGAAAAGCCACTGTACAACAGAAAAACGTCATCAAACAGTACTAACGAGAGGTCCGGCGAGTACCCCGATGAGACCCCGGATGATGCGCCGCCGCACGAGCCATCCGCGCAGCCTGCCCCGCGCTCACATGCATCCTGTGCAAACGATGCACAGAACCAGCCGTAATAATCGTCAGCCACAACACCAGCGCCGCCAAAATCACCGGTGGCAACCAGCCACGATCCTCCGGAGGGCGACGCGCATCCGGCGCCGCCGCCTTCACAATGCTCTCACCCTCCTCATGGACCGGCGCAGCATCGCTAGGAGTCGGATCGCTCACCTGCCGCTTACGATGCACCGCAATCCACTCAGAAATAGAACCCAACGGATTCGCCGTCACCGTAGGCGCCGCCAAAGCCATTGCATCCTGCGGATTGAAAATACCGTAACCATACAAAGGGTCACGGCCCGTCACGCCAGCATCATCAGCCGAAGCAATCAAACGCTGAGCCAACTGAGCCGCAGACTCCTTCGGATACTTCTGCTTCAACAACGCCGCAACACCCGTCACCAAGGGCGCAGCAGCCGAAGAACCAGACCAAATCATGTACCCATTACCCGGAGCAGCCGCAATCATATCCGTACTCGGAGCAACCACAGCAATCGAAATGCCCTGAGTCGACGAGCCCTCAGCAACAGCCTTCTTCCGGTCAATACCACCAACCGTCAACACGCCAGGAATCGTCGCCGGAGCACCAACCTGCGTCAAGCCGCTACCGCGGTTACCCGCAGCCGCAACAATCAGCACGCCCTTCTGCTCAGCGTAGGCAAACGCCTCATCCCAGCTCTGCGGCCAGCTCGTCTTATTCGAGCCAATCGACATGTTAATAATCTGAGCCCCATTATCGACCGCGTAACGCACCGCCGCCGGGATCTGCTCATCAATGCTCTTACCGCCGGTCGTACCCATATTCAGCGAAATCGGCAGAATCTTCGCATCGGGAGCTACACCAATCACACCGGTCGGCTTACCCGGCTGACCTGCAATTGCAGAATAGCCCCGCGTATCGTGACCGTGACCGGCAATCAGAGAAGCGACCTCCGTACCGTGCATCGGCTCAGCACCCAGGCCCTTCCAGCCGTCCTCGCTACCCACGCCCGAGGCGTCATAACCACGCAGAACATTACCCTCAAGATCCGGGTGAGTACCATCCACGCCCGTATCAATCACAGCAACCGTCACGCCCTTACCCGTAGCCTGCGACCACAAGGACGTAATACCGTACTCCTTCAGCCAATACTCACGCTGACGAACATCATCACCATTCGTAGTCGACGTGCCCTTACTCGGAGTCGCAGAAGTCTTCGGCACCGCAGTAGCCGACGGCGAAGGAGTCGCCGTCACCTCCCGCTTCGGGCTCGGGGAAGCAGAAGGGGTCGGGTCCGTCGCCCAAGCGGTAGGCGCCAGCGGAGTCCACAACGGCAGAAGAGTCAACGCGGCGCTAGCACCCAAAGCTGCACCCTTACGGATGCGGCGAGTAGCGCCTCCGACAGAAAACGCCGAGGCGCACACACCAAATACACGAGACGCACAGGCGAAAGACGGCGCAACAGACCAGCCGGTCAGGGGTATACCTCGCCGACGCTCAGAACGAACCATTAAAACTCCTCAAGCTGAGCCGCGTCGTGAACCACCGTTGGTTCACGACGCGAGCGCTCAAGCCTACAGCTGGGACAGCGCGATACCGTCCAGAATGTCGTGCTCGCTGACGGTCACCGAATCCACGGCGCCATCAGTCATCTCATTCAGACGGGTCAGGATGCGGGCGTAAATCGTCGCGCCGGCACCAATCACATCCACCCGGCCGGGGTGCATGTAGCCGAGCTCCTCACGCTCGGTACGGTTCAGCGAAGCCAACCAGCGGGCAGTCTTCTGAACGGTCTCTACCGAGAAGCTCTGAGCGTTAATAGCCTCAGAATCGTAGCGGTCCAGGCCCAGCGCAGCGGCAGCCACAGTGGTCGCGGTGCCAGCCACAGCCACCACGCGGCGCACATTCTGCAGGGGAACCGTCTTACGAGCCACGTCGAGAGCCTCGTCAGTATCAGCCTCAACGCGGGCAATCTGCGACTCGGTCGCCGGAGCGCTGAGCATGTGACGCTCAGTCAGGCGCACACAACCAATATTGACGCTACGGGAAGCCTTCACACCCGACTCGTCGCCGAGCACAAACTCAGTCGAACCGCCGCCCAGGTCGAACACCAGGGTGTCGCCATCGCCGTAACCGACAGCGCGCACCGCGCCTGCGAAGGACAGCGCAGCTTCCTCATCACCGCTGATGACCTCGGGCTCAATGCCCAGAATCTCGCGGATACCGTCCACGAACACCTGACGGTTACCCGCATCGCGAGTCGCACTGGTCGCCACAAAACGCACCGAATCAGCGCCGTGCTCCTTCAGCAGCTGCGCATACTCACGCGCCGCAGCGAAAGTACGGTCCAGCGCCTCCTGCGCCAGCCAGCCGGTCGCATCCACGCCCTGGCCCAGACGCACAATGCGCATCTCACGCACAACGTCCTTCAGGACAGTCTTCTCGACCCCGTCCACCACCTCAGTAGTGGAATCAGCAATCAGCAGGCGAATAGAGTTCGTACCGCAGTCAATCGCACCAACGCGCACGGTGGGTTCCTTTCAGGTCTTCAATACCAATCAGTGCCAAAGGCAACGCGAGCGCCGCAGGCGAAAAATTTTCGCTTTTCGGCGCTCTTTCTTCTATCTATTATGCGCCCGCACCGTCCTTCAAGACGATGCGGGCGCACCAGAATCAATATTTAGGCTTCTTCACGCCACGCGGGGTCGCAGGAGCAGACCTCGGGGGTCCACCACTCGGCGATAGCGTCCAGGCCGCGGTCACCCATCGGGTTCACGCCGCGCCCCACCGACAGGGTGTGGCCGATAACGGCGTGCAGGCACTTCACACGGGTCGGCATGCCGCCGGCAGAGATGCCGTCAATCTCCGGGACCTCTTCAGTGCCGCTGATTAGGCGGATGCGCTCACGCTCAGCCAGGTAGTTCTCGTGCGCGGCAGCGTACTGTGCCGCCAGGTCCGCGTCCTCAGCCAGCGAGTCGGTCATCTCGTACATCAGGCCGCCCGCCTCCAGGCGGGAAGCCGCAGCGGTAATCACCGGATGCGCCAGGTAGAAAACGGTCGGGAAGGGGGTGCCGTTGCTCAGGCGCGGCGCGGTAGCAGCCACGAGCGGGTTACCGCACACGCAGCGTGCCGGAATCTCAATCACGTCGCGGACCTTACGGCCCAGCTGCGCGGAGAGAACGCGGATGTCCTGCTCGGTGGGGGTCAGGGTTTCAACAGTTACGCCGAAGCCGCCGGGGGTGCGTGCCTTCAGCTCTTCAATGGTGTTTTCGGTGCTCATAATCCTAAGTTCCTGGAACGAGGGGTCACCTCGTCCGCTTGTGCCGGGTGCTTGCCAAGGCAGGGTTCCTGCCGGTGGCTGGAGCTAGTTCTTTTCGAGAGAATCCCAGATTTTCGTGGTCCAGGCGTCCTCGGGGGCGTTCTTCGCATTCGCAGAAGTACCGTCAGCCTTCGTGGAGTCCTCGGTAATGCCGGTGACAACGTAGGGGGTGTCACCGGGGTTCACATAGTAGAGGCGGCTACGTGCCTGCTGACGAACGTAGTTGTCGTCGTTCCACCAGGTCTGCTCCGCCTTCAGCTGGGCGTTCTCCTGCTGCAGCTGGGAAATGTGCGTGTTGATCTGCTTGATTTCCCGATCCTGGTCAATGTAGGTGACCACCGGGTAAGCGGTACCGAGCGCAATCACGCCCACCACAACAGCGGTCAGGAAGCTACGACCGGAGAACATATGAGCCGCCACGGGGGCGTCGTATCCGCCCTCTTCACTGCCCTGCTGGGCTGCGGCGCGGCGGCGGGCACGCTCCTCACGGCGAGCCTGCGCCTGACGTTCACGTTCAGGATGGCGCTGGTTCAAGCCCACGCCGAAGAAAAGGGCACTAGCCTTTTTCATCAGGGAGGTGCGGGCTTCCTTAGCGGCGCCACGCGGCGCATCGGAGGCGGTAGCGCCCTGAGCGGGTGCAGTGGAACTCGTAGAGTGCGACCGGGTCTGCTGGTTTGCTCGCTGGCTCATTGCTCTATCCCTCGTTCCGTTCTGTGCCGCTAAACGCTTCCTTCATATTCTACCGGGTTCGTAGCACCACTTTTCTTCACGGATGGGGCAGGAGCTGAGGATTATAAAATCTGTCGTTGACGCAGAATATCGAGCAAATCCTGCGATTTTTCAGCATCAACTTTTCGGATGAACCACTTACCTGACGCATCAATCTTCTCAAGATCACCACTATTTAGAAGAGCGGGGTTCTCGCGTTCAGGATCCCAATCAATGTAATGGTGATAAACTTTGTTCTCTTCCTTCATAGTTCCAGGAACAAGCTGACCATCGGTATCCCAGTTGGTAGCATGTTCCTTCGCAGAAGAATTCAGGAGAGCAGTGGCACCCCAAATCTCATCAGAAACGTGGGTTTTCCGCAAGAACTTCTGCATAGCCTTGCCCTGATTGGAATCAAGGAATTTCACCATTGCCAGCGCTCCTTCACGAGAAACAACCCAAGAAGAAGAGCCACGGTAAAACTGCACCGGATACTTCATGCGAGGCCGACGAGAGTAGTATACGTCCCAAAGTTTCTGAACCAGGGCGTACACCTTATTGCCCAAACGCGCCTTCAAGTCATAGGAACGCGGGTACTTCAAAACAGTATAGAACTGCGTACCAGGTGCCATTGCGTAGAAGTTCATCCAGCATCGGTCACGGTTCTCTTCTCGGCCTAGGTACTCAATGTATTCAGTGAGCGGACGAGCCGGATAATCTTGGCCAGACAAGAAAATATAGTGATGAGCGTCGGGGTAGGTTTGCAGAGCCTCACGCAGCAGAACCTGCATAGCACGTGTCAGGGAATAACCTCCCCAGTTAACGTTAAACCGGCGGCTTACAAAATGAGCATCAGCAGTTTCAAATTCCTGCAAATTAGCTTTTTTATCAATAAAAGCGACTGTTTCTCCACCCGAGTTTTTAATGATTCGGGTGAGTTCAAGAAATTGCTGAGGTCGCGAATGGGCGAGGATCATAAAACATACAGTCATGACAGTCCTTTAAGAAATTGAGTGGAAAGATCTGGGTGTCCTATCAAGGCATAAAAATAAGGTCGCACCGTAACTATCTGTCATGAATCACATCACGATATAGTCAGGTACGACCCGAGTAGCCGAAAAGCACCAAGTGGGTGCATAGGTTTAAGTCGTCAATAACGCCTTAAACCAGCTGAAAGTACGAAGTGTGAGTGAGTATATGTATAAATAAAATTATATGCTTCTGAAAAGAAAACCGGGCCGAACCACAATACATGACGTGATGAATTACATCACGATGTATCGGGCTCGACCCGGTCTATTCAGGGAAGTTCAGCGGAACGTCCCTTATAAGTCTTCAGGCGTCATTATGCCTTGAAGCGGGGGAATGCGGACTTGCCAGCGTAAACAGCTGCGTCGCCCAGCTCTTCCTCAATGCGCAGCAGCTGGTTGTACTTAGCAACGCGCTCGGAACGTGCGGGAGCACCGGTCTTAATCTGGCCAGCGTTGGTTGCAACAGCCAGGTCGGCGATGGTGACGTCCTCGGTCTCACCGGAACGGTGAGAAACCATGCAACGGTACTCGTGGCGCTGTGCCAGCTCCATTGCGTCGAGGGTCTCGGTCAGCGAACCGATCTGGTTCACCTTCACGAGCAGAGCGTTAGCTGCACCCTCTTCGATACCGCGAGCCAGACGCTCGGGGTTGGTCACGAACAGGTCGTCACCGACGATCTGGACCTTGTCACCGATCTGCTCGGTCAGGGTCTTGTAGCCCTCCCAGTCGTTCTCATCCAGGGGATCCTCGATGGAAACCAGGGGGTACTTTGCAACGAGGTCAGCGTAGTATGCGCTCATCTCAGCTGCGGACTTCTTCTGACCCTCGAACTCGTACGCACCGTCGTTGTAGAACTCGGAGGATGCAACGTCCAGTGCCAGTGCAACCTGCTCGCCCGGCTTGTAGCCAGCCTTCTCGATTGCCTCAACGATCAGGTCCAGTGCAGCTGCGTTGGACTCCAGGTTGGGTGCGAAACCACCCTCGTCGCCCAGGCCGGTTGCCAGGCCGCGGTCGTGCAGCACGGACTTCAGGGAGTGGTAAACCTCAACACCTGCGCGCAGAGCGTCAGAGTAGTTGTCGAAGCCGATGGGAGCAATCATGAACTCCTGGATATCAACGTTGGAGTCTGCGTGAGAACCACCGTTGAGGATGTTCATCATGGGGACGGGCAGAACGTGAGCGTTCGGGCCGCCGAGGTACTTGTACAGGGGCAGATCAGCGGACTCAGCAGCAGCCTTAGCAACAGCCAGGGAGACACCCAGGATTGCGTTTGCGCCCAGCTTGCCCTTGTTGTTGGTTGCATCCAGAGCAATCATGGCTGCATCAACAGCGCGCTGGTCGGAAGCCTCAATGCCGATGACCTCTTCAGCGATTTCTTCGATAACAGACTTCACTGCGCCCAGAACACCCTTGCCCAGGTATACGGACTTGTCGCCATCGCGGCGCTCAACAGCTTCCCACTCACCGGTGGATGCGCCCGAGGGCACAGCTGCGCGTGCGAAAGCACCGTCTTCGAGCAGAACCTCAACCTCAACGGTCGGGTTGCCACGGGAATCCAGGATCTGGCGTGCGTGAACTGCGGTAATAACAGCCATGAATTGTTCTCCTTATGAGATGTCAAGGATGTGAACGGCTCACCCGGTAGTGGACAAGTCGCGTCCCCTAAATTCTAGCAAAACTCCCACACAAACACACTAGTTGCCACCGCTTTTTTATTGCCTTATTGAAGGTCTAAATAACCCTTAGTCAGGCGCTACAAAGCGGAACAAGACCCACACTCCCCCACATTGGGAGGGTGTGGGTACTCGACCAAAGCACAACATGAGCCCAAATGCCGGGGTATGTGCCAAGAGCATCCTCACGGCTGCCCAACACAACCCCAAACAAACAGAAGGCGCTTTGAAACCTCTTATTCCCTCAGAGAACAGATTTCAAAGCGCCTCACAGAAGAACTCAACCACCGTTTCTAATAGCTCGGCTCATCATGCGTATGCTGAGCAATATAGCGACGAGTGTACGAACGCAGGGCACGCTCCGGATCCAAACCATTACGCTGTGCGCGGCTCACCAACGCAAAGAGCAGCTCGCCGAATTCCTCTTCAGTGTGCATATAGCGCAGGTCGTCCTCCATGCTCGTAGGCTCCGGCGGCAGAATAATACCCGCCTTACGTGCCTTCACAGCAGTCTTCTCAGCCATAGCGAGCGCCGGCAGATGCGGCGGAATACCGTCCAGCGCGCCACGGTCACTCTTCTCCTTCTTCTTCAACGCATCCCACGCCGCCTGCTGCTCAGCTGCGGTGCGGGGCGCCTCCGAAGAGCCCTCAGACTCAGCCGCGAACACATCGGGGTGGCGCGAACGAAGCTTCTGCACCAGGCCCTCAACCACCTGCACAATGTCGAAGCCCTGCGGGTTTGCCGCAGCAATATCGGAATGGAACACCACCTGCAGCAACACGTCGCCCAACTCCTCACGCAACAGCGGCATATTCGGCTCGCCGCCGGTTTCTACCGCCTCGACAACCTCGTAGGCTTCCTCCACCAGGTAGCGGATGAGGGAGGCGTGAGTCTGCTCAGCATCCCACGGGCAACCGCCCGGTGCGCGCAACAGCGCCATGGTTTCCACCAGGGTGCCAAAGGCTTCAGCCGCGCGGGCGGCAGTGTCCTGAACGTTCTGCACCGCAGAAGCCTCAGGAGTATTAGGGGTATCAGTCATAACAATCTTCCTCATCGAAAAAATGACAAACATAGCGCGCCGCGCCGACCCCCACACGGGGAGCCGGCGCGGCGCACCTTACAAGGTTTTAGAGGTTCCAGTGCGAAAGCGCGCTCGTCATATGAGCCGGGATCTTCGAACCCAAACGCGGGAACATACGCAGCTCCTCAACGTAACGCTCAGCATCCAACGGACGCGGGTAGGTGACAAACGCCTGCTCATTCGCATAATCGAATGCCGCCTGAACCGGCACGCCCGGGGTGAAGGTCAGGCTCATAGCCAGCGGCGAGCCCTCGCCCTCGCTGTACGAGTCGGTCTTCAGCGCCGGAATGTCCAGCAGGGTTTCGGGAATCAGCTCGAAGGTACGGACCTGCTCCCAGAAGCCGTTGCGGCGCACGTGGGTCAGGGCGTCGTAGTAGGAACCGAGGGCGCGTACACGAATCAGCACGGTAGTGGCGTCCTTTGCGGTGCCGTTCTCGCCGAAGAGGTGCTCGACGACCGGCGCCAGACGCTGAGCGACCTGAGCCTCGGTCAGAACCAGGTTACCGGCTGCCAGCTGAGTCTCCGAGGGAACCAGCGGGCTCTGCACCGCGGCGGAGGGGGTGTCCGGCTCAGCCACGATGGTGGGCAGCTGGTTGAGCTCGCTCAGCGCGGATGCCGAGATGCTGGAGGAGATACCTGCCGGGGTGCTCTCCGGCAGGGCAACCGGGGTGGTCGCCGCAGCGGGTGCCGCCTCTGCTACAGGTGCTGCCGGTGCAGTCTGAGCGGTAGCCTCGGAGGCGGGCGCAAGCGCTACGGGAGCCTCAGCAATCTTAGCTGCGGGGGTCACCTCAACGATCTTGAGCTCAGCGACCTTCTCAGCGGGCTCTTCCTGAACGCCGGTAGCCTTCGCAGCGGCACCGGCGGTGCCCACTGCGGCAGCTGCGGCAAGAGCACCAGCCAGGCCGGGTGCCACAGATGCGCTCTCAGCGGCAGGCTCAACGTCTACGAGGGCAGGTTCCTCGGCGGGCGCTTCAGCGGAAGCGGCGGAGGTTTCCTTCTCGGGCAGCAGTTCAGAGTCGTCCAAGAACGCGGGCAGGGCGGGTTCTTCGGAGCTCTCTGCGACCGGCTCTTCTGCAGCTTCTTCAACGGGCTGGGTGCGGTCCAGGGTGAAGGACTCTGCGACCACGGGAGCGGCAGCCTTCTGTTCCTCGACAGCCGAAGCTTCCTCAGCGGGTGCTTCCTCAGCAACTGCGGCAGTTTCCTCAGCGGCAGGAGCTTCTTCCTCTGCATCCAGCTTCTTCTGAGCGTTGGCAACGATGGCAGCCAGGGCGGCTTCCATGTCTTCGCCAGACTCATCAAGCTCCTCAGCGGAGGTCTCAGAAGCCTCAGATGCCTCAGCGGCAGACTCTTCAGCCTGCTCAGTCTCGGGCTCTACGGTAGCCGCACCGAAGACCGGGTCGTTCTCGTAATCGTGCTCGAATTCAGCTTCAACCGGCGCAAACTCAGCCTGGGCAGGCTGGGCAGGCTGGGCAGAAGCTTCAACAGCCTCCTCTACGTCTTCCTTCTCCTGCGCAGAAGCGACAGCAGAACCAGCCACAGCAGTACCGGCCGCAGCAAGACCTGCAGCAGCCGCCAGGCCCGAAGAGGCAGGCTCTTCAGCAGATTCAACAGCGGCCTCAACCTCGTTAGCTACCTGCTTCTGAGCAAGCTCAGCCTCCAGCTCACGCTCAATAGCCTCACGTTCAGCCTCAACCGAGTCAACGCTCTGAACAGCAGCTTCCTGAGGCTCATCCTGCGAGGTAGCCTCAGCGGCCTCAGCGGTCGCAACGGGCTTAGCCTCGACAGCGGAGCCTTCCAGCAGGAAGCTTTCGTCGGTAGTCTGACCGTCCGCAGCACCCAGGTAGGATGCGTGAACCTCCAGGCCGTCACCCAGGCGCGGGTTCAGGGAGACCGCCGCACGGTTCCAGGTTGCGCCAGCCTGCTGAGCCTCGGTGTACAGTGCCGCCACGGGCGCGAACCAGTCAACACCGGGCACCACAATGCCGGTTTCAACCTCACGGCCGCGGTGCAGCAGACGGTAGTGCATGTCCTCATCTACTTGGCGCAGTTCCAGGCTCATGGTGCCCGAACCGCGGGTACGCATGAGCTCCGCCAGGCTGTAGAGAGCGCGCTGCTTGGGGAGAGCGGGCAGGGTTGCCGCGCCCTCGGCGGGCTCGCTCAGGACGATGGACTCGGCAACCAGCTCAGCCTCGTCTTCGCTAATCTTCTGCTCAGCTTCCTTCAACTCTGCAGCGGGCTCTTCACGAGCGGAAGCCTCCTGCTTCTCCGCTTCCTTCTTGTCGATGGCCTCTGCGGTCAGGGCGACACCCTGAGAGGTGCCCTTCTCAGCCTTCTCCTCAGCCTTCTCCTCAGCCTTTTCAGCCTTTGCGGCGGAGGCAACAGCAGCGGCAGCAGCCACGGGTGCAGCAACAGCGACAAGAGCAGGAGCTACAGAGGCGCTCTTGGCAGGCTCACCTTCCTCAGAAGCGGAACCTTCAGCTGCGGAGTCCTCAATCTTGGTAGCAGGCTCTTCCGTAGCGGTTTCTTCCACGGTGCTTTCTTCAACAGCGGAAGCGTCAAAGATCAGCTCTGCGGTGTTCTCTTCTTCAGCGTCGAAGTCCTCAGCCTCGAGCGCTTCATGCTTCTCCTCAACGGATACAGCGGAGAGCAACTCGGTCTCATCAGAGACCGCGTCTTCTTCCTCAGTAAGTTCAGATGCCAGCAGTTCGGGTGCCTCAACGACGGCCTCAATCGGCTCTTCCTCACCAGCGGCAACAGGCTCTGCAGCCTCTTCTACGCCTGCGGTAAGGTCAATGGTCTCTTCGGCTTCGAAGTCTTCAGAAACCTCAGCAACAGGTGCGGGTGCCTCAGAGGCCTCAGCGTCTTCGACAGATTCAGCAGACTCTGCTTCCTCGGCAGCTACCTCATCAGCAGGAGCTTCTTCAGCGATTACCTCATCGGAGGCGACCTCGCCAAAGGTCTCCTCTTCGCTATCGAGGGTGATGCCCAGGCGTGCCGCATAGGCTGCCGCCAGGTCGTCCAGACCGGTGTTCTGTGCCTCGGTGACGGCGGCGCGGGTACGGGCAGCCTTCATGTCTTCTACGGTCAGGGACTCCTCAGCATCAGCGGGAGCATCCTCAGATGCAGGCTCAGATACAGAATGAGCGTTCTCAGACTTGTTGTCGGTGGGTTCTACAGATGCTTCGACGACCTCATGTTCTTCGCTGTCTTCTGCCTCGCCTACAGTCTCCTCAGCGACCTCAGCGGCAGTATCTTCGGTGTTCTGGGCACGCACAGCACGCAGGTGCTCCTCAAACTGGGAACGCGCGTCCTCAGCGGCATCCTTAGGTTCCTCAGCCTCTACAGATGCGTCCTCGGTTTCAGTCTCTTCGTCATCACGCAGGAATGCGGGGGTAGCGGGCTTAGCTGCCTCAGCAACCGGGGCGACTTCTTCTTTAACGTCCTGGACCTCAGTAATCTGCTCGGTCTCAACAGGCTCTTCAGATTCCTGAGGGAAAGCACCAAGCGCAGCCAGTAGGCTACGACGCTCCTGCTCCTCAGCCTGATCCTCAGTCAGCTCATCAGTAGCGGAAGATTCTTCCACCTTCTCATCGCCGTGCAAGAGGGCGCGCTTGAGGTCCTCAACAGCGCGGTGCTCTTCGTTCTGCTCTTCATCGTGGTTCTGGTGGCGTGTGCTTTCAGACTTCACGAAGCGGCGCAGGGAGTCCTCCCACTGCTGCTGTTCCATAATCTTCTGGCTCAGTCGCGCGCTCTTGGGAGCATCTTCGCTTACCTGTTCCTTCTGGACCTTAGCAGTTTCGGCACTCTGTTCTTCGCGCGACTGCTCATCCAACTTCTTCTTGCCGATTCCAAAGAAGCTCATTGGGTGTCCTCCTCCGGCGTGCGCCGTGTGATGATGCGCCACCTCCTTCATCCCCGCAGGTGTGTGGGCACGGGGTCGGAAACATGACGCAAATGTCCTCATAATCCTTTTAATTCTATCGCGTGCATAGAGTTTCACCCCGCTACTCGGTGAGAGGTAACGGGGTGAAACTTCTACACTTTTCAAGGCTTAATGCGGCTATAGAGTCGCGCCTTCAAGGCTGCAGAATAAGCTTTCGAAAAGCTCTTTAGCGTGCCTCATCGCGGATGGGGTTCGCCGCCTTCGCCGCCTTCGCCAGCTCAAAACGGACGGCACGTAGCGCGGTTGCCGCCATAACACGCACACCAATACCGATCGCCTGCTCGCTCGGGGCGTAATCACCCTGATGCAAATCGTAGGTGGGATCGCCGGGGGCGCGGGTGCCCAGGCGGAACATGGAGCCGGGAACTTCCTGCAGCATCCATGCGAAGTCTTCGCCGCCCATAGACTGTTCCACCAAAACGATGGAATCCTCGCCCAGCTCGGCGCGGGCTGCGTTCTCGAGCATGGTGGTTTCCAGGTCGGTGTTCACAACCGGCGGCACGCCGCGGATGTGTTCCACACGCGCGGTCACGCCGAAGGGCACAACGACCTGCTCAATCACTTCGTCCAGCAGGTTGCCTGCCTGGCGCCACACCTCAACGTCCAGGCAACGCATGGTGCCCGCCAAGTAACCCTCGGCGGGGATAGCGTTGGGTGCAACACCGGCACTGACCTGTCCCCAGGCGACCAGCACGCCCGAACGCACGTCGGTGCGGCGGGTCAGCACGGCGGGAACCTGCACAGCGATCTGGCTCATGGCGTAGATGAGGTCTTCGGTCAGGTGCGGGCGAGAAGTGTGGCCGCCGTGACCGCTCAGGTGAATCTTGATGGTGTCGGATGCGCTAGTAATCGCACCGATACGGGTACCGATCTGGCCCAGGTCCACCTTCGGGTCACAGTGCAGAGCGAAAGCACGCGGAATATCCTTCAGCAGACCCTGCGAAATCATCTGCACCGCACCGCCGGGCAGCTGCTCCTCAGCGGGCTGGAAAAGAATGCGGACGCTACGGCCCAGCGGGGTCTTCTCGTTCAGCTCGTGCAGTGCCAGCGCCACACCGAGCATGACGGTCTGGTGAATATCGTGGCCGCAGGCGTGCATCACGCCGGGCACGGTAGAAGCGTAGGGCAGATCGGTCTGCTCAACAATGGGCAGAGCGTCAATATCGGCGCGCAGAGCCACGGCGAAGGGGCCGCTTCCAATATCGACGTAGCAGCCGGTACCTTCGCAGGCGACGGGGTTCATGCCGGCTTCTCGCAGTCGATTCATGAGGCGCTCAGTGGTCGCCACCTCACGGAAGGAAAGCTCCGGGTTGGCGTGCACTTCGCGGCGGAACTGCACGAGGGTACCCATCATGCGCTCCACCCAGTCGTCAAAGACGGGGGTGGACAAATCGTAGCGAGAATTAGCGAAAACCATACACAGTAGAATAACGCCGCCCACCGAGGTTTACCTACCCGCTGCCCCTTTCTGACAGCCCTCGAGAATATCTATGACTTTATGACAGATTGTGAAGAGTTTTTGTGCGCTCCCAATCCCCTGAAAATGCTCTGCCCCATCATTTCCATCAGACTTTTTCTGTCAAACAATTCAAGCCGCCACCCGGTGTGGGTGACGGCTTGAATCGTTAATGCTGTATCAGCTGATACCGCGTACTCAGATTAGAGCGAACGGCTCAGGATTGCCTGCTTCACCTCGGCAATAGCCTTGGTGATCTGGATGCCACGGGGGCAAGCCTCGGTGCAGTTGAAGGTGGTACGGCAACGCCATACGCCTTCCTTGTCGTTGAGGATCTCCAGACGCAGGTCGCCTGCATCATCGCGCGAGTCGAAGATGAAGCGGTGTGCGTTCACGATAGCGGAGGGGCCGAAGTACTGACCGTCGGTCCAGAAGACCGGGCAGGACGAGGTACATGCTGCACAGAGGATGCACTTGGTAGTGTCATCGAAACGTGCACGGTCCTCAATGGTCTGCAGGCGCTCACGCTCAGGCTCGTTCGAGTCGTTGATGAAGAACGGCATGATTTCGCGGTATGCCTGGAAGAAGGGCTCCATGTCAACGATGAGGTCCTTCTCGCAGGGCAGACCCTTGATGGGCTCAACGGTAATCGGCTTGGACAGGTCAAGGTCCTTCAGCAGGGTCTTGCAAGCCAGGCGGTTACGGCCGTTGATGCGCATCGCGTCCGAACCGCAGATGCCGTGTGCACAGGAGCGGCGGAAGGAGACGGAGCCGTCTACTTCCCACTTAATCTTGTGCAGAGCATCCAGCACGCGGTCGGTGCGGTACATGGTCAGCGGGAATTCATCCCAGTATGCCTCGGAGGAAACTTCCGGGTTGTAGCGACGAATCTTGATGACCACATCGTACGTGGGGATGGAGTCGGAGTCGCCGCCGGTCATACCCTCAAACAGCTTGACGGATTCCGGTTCGGGGAGTTCGTTTTCAGCCATTTTAGTACTTACGCTCCTTCGGCTCGTAGCGGGTGTAGACAACGGGCTTGGTTTCGAATCGCAGGCCCTTGACACCCTCAAACTCGGATTCGGGGTCGAGGTAGACCATCGAGTGCTTCATGAAGTTAACGTCGTCACGCTTGGGGAAGTCCTCGCGGTAGTGACCACCACGGGATTCCTTACGGTGCAGCGCGCCAACGGACATGACCTTTGCCAGCTCAATCAAGAAGCCGAGCTCAACAGCCTCGAGCAGGTCGAGGTTGAAGCGCTTGCCCTTGTCCTGGATGGCGATGTTCTTGTAGCGCTCTTCCAGTTCAGCAATGGTTGCCAGTGCTGCGCGGATGGTCTCGTCGGTACGGAACACCTGCATGTCAGCTTCCATAGCCTTCTGCAGGTCCGCGCGGATAGCGCCGACCTTCTCGGTGCCCTTGCCTTCGAGGATGCCGTTGAGCATGTTCAGAACGCGATCTGCAGCGTCGTCCGGAACCGGCACGAACTCAGCGGATGCTGCGTACTCTGCAGCCTTGCGGCCTGCACGCTTACCGAACACGTTGATGTCCAGCAGGGAGTTGGTGCCCAGACGGTTTGCACCGTGGACGGACACACAAGCAACCTCACCAGCTGCGTAGAGGCCGGGGATGGTCTCTTCGCTGTTGTGGTAGACCTCGGTCTCGTTGTTGGTGGGGATACCGCCCATTGCGTAGTGCGCGGTGGGGAACACCGGGATGGGCTGGTGGTGCGGTTCCACTGCCAGGTAGGTACGAGCGAACTCGGTAATATCGGGCAGCTTCTCATCGATGTGGGAGGGCTCCAGGTGAGTCAGGTCCAGCAGCACGTAGTCCTTGTGGGGACCGCAACCGCGGCCTTCGCGCACCTCGTTTGCCATTGCACGTGCCACGATATCGCGGGGTGCGAGGTCCTTAATGGTGGGTGCGTAACGCTCCATGAATCGCTCACCGTCAGCGTTACGGAGAATACCGCCTTCACCACGAGCACCCTCGGTGACGAGAATGCCCAGGCCAGCCAGACCGGTCGGGTGGAACTGAACGAATTCCATGTCCTCCAGGGGCAGGCCTGCACGCAGTGCGATAGCCATGCCGTCACCGGTGAGGGTGTGTGCGTTGGAGGTGGTCTTGAAGATCTTGCCACAACCGCCGGATGCGAAGATCACGGACTTAGCCTGGAAGACGTGGACCTCGCCGGTTGCCAGGTCGTAGGAGACGACGCCAGCGGGGCGGGGCTTGCCCTCTTCGTCCTTGACCAGGATCAGGTCGAGAACGTAGAACTCGTTGTAGAACTCCACATTGTGGCGAACGCAGTTCTGGTAGAGGGTCTGCAGAATCATGTGGCCGGTACGGTCAGCTGCGTAGCATGCGCGGCGCACAGCGGCCTTACCGTGGTCACGGGTGTGGCCACCGAAGCGGCGCTGGTCGATGCGGCCTTCGGGGGTTCGGTTGAAGGGAAGACCCATCTTTTCCAGGTCGAGCACAGCGTCGATAGCTTCCTTAGCCATGATTTCTGCTGCGTCCTGGTCAACCAGGTAGTCGCCACCCTTGACGGTGTCAAAGGTGTGCCACTCCCAGTTGTCCTCTTCAACGTTAGCCAGAGCGGCGCACATGCCACCCTGTGCCGCACCGGTGTGGGAGCGGGTGGGGTATAGCTTGGTCAGTACCGCGGTGCGAACTCGCTGACCGGCCTCAATGGCGGCACGCATACCTGCGCCACCGGCACCGACGATCACTACATCGTACTTATGTACCTGCATGATGTTCTTTCTGTGTTTTAGATGTTTTCGTTTGTCTCGGATACGTCGCCGTTAGCGTGCCGAGCAGAAGCTGGGGAGCAGTTCAGCCGCTGCGCCGGAGGGGCAGGGGTCGAACGCGAAGATGGTGAGGGTACCAACCAGCAGGACGAATGCGCATGCTGCGAAGAGAATGACCTTCAGCCAAACGCGCAGGCGGTCCTTCTCAGCGTAGTCATCGATGATGACGCGGATGCCGTTAGCACCGTGCAGCATAGCCAGCCAGAGCAACAGCAGATCCCAGACCTGCCAGAAGGGGTTAGCCCACTTGCCGCCCACGAAGCCGAAGTCGATGGCGTGGATGCCGTCGCCGACCATGAGGTTGGAGAACAGGTGGCCGAAAATCAGCACGACGAGTACGACGCCGGACAGGCGCATACCCAGCCAAGCGAACATCTCAAAGTTGTTGCGCTTGGAGGAGGAGCGGTTGTATTTCACACCGTCGATGCGGTTGTCACGCAGACGGGGTACATAGGTGCGGGGCTTAAGCGGAGTAGCCATAGTTTAGTGACCTCCCATGTGCGAGAAAACGATCGGCAGGTGACGTGCTGCGAAGCCAGCAACGGTGATTGCCCAGAGGAAAAGCACAACCCAGAGAATCTTGATGTGCGTGTAAGTTGCCTTCTGGCTGATTTCGACGTTGCCGTCCTTGTTCTTCGCCTGGATGTGCTCCACGTGTGAGTTGGTTGCCTTACCCCAGAAGTCAATGAGGATAATGCGGATACCGTTGAACGCGTGGTAGACGATGGCGGCGACAAGCGCGGTCTCACCCAGACCCATGATGGGGTTCTTGTACAGGCTCAGTACGCCGTTGTAGGCCTCCGGGGAGATACGCACGACGGCAGTATCCAGGATGTGTACAAGAAGGAAGAAGAAAATCGCGATACCGGTAATGCGATGAGCAACCCAGGACCACATGCCCCAGCGGCCGCGGTAGAGGGTTCCTTTAGAACCATTCAACACTGAATAACCTCCTGCTGCGACGGCGAGCTTCCGGGTTCTGAGGGGTCATTGTGACCCTCAGCTTCCGGGCACAGCTGTGTGCTCACCGACTGCTTTTGTTCGTCTGTTACTTCCAAGATATCAGGTAAATTCACAGCTTATTGACACCCTGTTTAGGGAATTTTTACAGGTTCTAAAAGTGAATTAGGGCATGTTTTTATTACCATATCGCCTACTTCCCTGTGTTTGTGCGGAACTTACCTTAACCTAACCTCAAACATCGCCTAAATGAGAGCCGCCTGACACTTTTTTGTTAAAACCTAAAAGAATTCGATATATGACAAATTGACCCGCTATTCTTGAAGCGATGAATACTGCACTCACTCGATTCCGCCCGCTCATTCCCGCCGGCGGTGTTGGCTCGCGTTTGTGGCCCCTGTCCCGCGCGCACGCCCCGAAGTTCCTGCTCGACCTCACCTCGTCGGGCAATTCTCTGCTGCGTGACACCTACGACCGTCTCATCGATCTCAGCAACGGTTCCGTCATGGTGGTTACCGGCACTTCGCACGCCAATGCGGTTACCCAGCAGATTCCTGAACTGCGGGCCGCTGACCTGGTACTGGAGCCCTCCCCCAAGGATTCGGCTGCAGCTATCGGCTTGGCTTGCGCCATCATCCACCGCCGCGAACCGGACGCTATCATCGGCTCCTTCGCAGCTGACCACGTCATCAGCCCGGTGGACGAGTTCCAGCGCGTGGTGACCGAGGCTGTCATCACCGCGGCAACCGGCAAGATTGTCACCATCGGCATTACCCCCACCGAGCCCTCCAGCGCATTTGGCTACATTCACGCCAGCGAGTCCCTGGGCATCGAGGGTGCACCCAACGCTCACGCGGTGGACACCTTCGTGGAGAAGCCGGACACCGCTACCGCACAGAAGTACCTGGATTCCGGTGAGTACACCTGGAACGCAGGCATGTTCGTGGCACCGGCAGCCCTGATGCTCAAGCACCTCGAGGCGAACGAGCCCGAGCTGTACGCGGGCATCATGGAGATTGCTAACGCATGGGACACCCCCGAACGTGAGACCGTCATGGAGCGCGTGTGGGAGACCCTGCCGAAGACCGCTATTGACTACGCAGTGGCAGAGCCTGCCGCAGCTGCAGGCGACGTTGCAATGGTTCCCGGCTCCTTCAGCTGGGACGACGTTGGAGACTTCGACGCCGTGGCACGCCTGAACACCGAGAAGAGCGGCGAAGAGCTGACCATCCTCGGCGAGAAGGACAACGTCATTAACCACGGTTGCTCCGGCATTGTTGTTGCGAACACCGACCGTAAGATCTCTATCATTGGTCTCGATGACATCGTTGTGGTGGATACCCCCGATGCTCTGTTGGTCGCTCCGCGCTCCAAGGCTCAGGCTGTCAAGGACGCTGTGGGTGAGGTCAAGGCGCGAGGCCTGAACAACCTCCTTTAAGTTTTTAGCCCCGAGTAGGTACGTGAACCCTATTCGAGCAAAAGACACCTCTAGAAACCGGCTCTCTTCTTTTCAGAAGGGAGCCGGTTTTTCTTATGCCCTGATGAGACACTTCGCGGGTCGGTTCAAGGCTTTCGCATAGTGGGGCCGGGAAGGAATCCCCCTTCGAATGAGAAGAGCGCAGGACGCCCTGCAGGCCCGACGCAGACTGCACTTCCAGACTCTGATATGAGCCAAGGAGTAGCTTCTATAGAGAACCATTCTCATGTTAATCTTGGTGCATGCACATGACCCGTAAGTTTTTCCTCACCCGCGCCGGCGCACTCGGCGCAGTAGCCGCCCTCGCCCTGACCGCATGCGGCTCCCAGACCACCCAGAACGCACAGACCAGCCCCAGCGCTTCCACCTCCGCGAGCGCAACCCCCGCACCCATCACCGAAGGCAAGGGCGCGGCAAGCCGAGTCGCCATCACCTACGACGGCGGCGTACTCGTCTACGACGCTAAAGATATGAAGTTGCTCGCCGACATCCCCAAGGAAGGCTTCTTGCGCCTCTCCGACGCTGGCGATAACCGCCACCTCGTCGTTGCAGACGGCAACAGCTACACCTTCCTGGACACCGGCGTATGGTCCGTAGCGCACGGCGACCACTCGCACTACTACACCACTTCCCCGTCGCTGTCTTCGCTGTCTCTTGCAGCTGACCACACCGGTCACGTGATCAAGGACAACGGCAAGGTTGCGGCATTCGCTGACGGCACCGGTTCCTTCGCCGTGTACGACCCGGCGAAGCTGACCCACGATAAGCGCACCGCATCCTCCCTGGAGACCACTACCGTCACCCTGCCGAAGCCGCACCACGGCTTCGCAATCCCGCTGCCCAACGACCAGTACCTGGTAGCGGTTGGCGATTCGAAGACCCGCACCGGTGCCGCTGTTGTGGACGCGCAGGGTAAGACCGTTCTCGAGAGCCCCACATGCCCCGGCGTACACGGTGAAGCTATCGCCAAGGACGGCGCGTTCTCCATCGGCTGCACCGACGGCGCGCTGGTCTACAAGGACGGCAAGTTCACCAAGATCACCAACCCCGAGGACCCGTACTCGCGTTCCGGTAACCAGGCTGGTAAGGCTGACTCCCAGTACGTTCTGGCGGATTACAAGACCGATAAGGACGCAAAGCTGGAGCGCCCGGAGAAGTTCTCCATCATCGACACCGTTGCGGCAACCCGCACCGTCTACTCCCTGCCCTCTGGCGTGAGCTACACCTTCCGTTCGCTGGCTCGCGGTCCCCAGGGGGAGGCGCTGCTGCTGACCACCGACGGTAAGCTGCGCGTCTTCGATCCGGCAACCGGTACCGAGCTCGGCTCCGTACAGCTCATGGAGGCGTGGACCGAGTCTGAGACCTGGCAGGATGAGCGCCCGGCGCTGTGGGTGGACGGTAAGACCGCCTACGTGACCGACCCGGCGACCAAGAAGCTCATTGCGGTATCCCTGTCGAACCCGGCAGCACCCAAGGAGCTGATGAGCGTGGAGCTTCCGAAGACCCCGAACGAGATCCTGGGTGTTTCTTCCGCGAATGCTGCACCGGTTGAGGCTGAGGCGCACGGCTCGCACGGCGCGGCTTCTTCCTCAGCTTCCGCAGATGCTCACGAATCCGGCGAGGCTCACGAGGGCCACTCCCACTAGGACGCTCTCACTAGCACGTTCACACTGAGATAAACCGAGCGAAAGCATAAAGAGAGATGCGACCGATAACCTATCGGTCGCATCTCTCTTTATGTATGCAGGGTTTATGCGCCAGCCACTAACGGAGCGGCAGAACCCCAATCTCTTCCCAGTTCTGCCCGTCGTAGGAGTAGTAGTGCAGATGATCCACGGTGAAGGTACGCTGCTCGGCGGGTAGGGCATCAAACACCTTGTGAGCGTTCGCCACCTGCGCCTCCGTGAGCCCGTGGCCCAGAGTCACGTGCGGCACGTACGGGAAGGACGCCGCGCCGGCACCGAACAGCTCAACCAGCTTCTGATGAATCTGCTCGAACTCGGCCTTGCCCGCCTCCAGGTTCAGGTACTCCACCTCGGTCACCGGGCGGAAGGAGTGTACCGAACCCCAGCGTGCCTCAAAACGCGGTGCGTCCAGCGCCTCGCGGAACTGCGGGGACTGCACCGCAGCCAATAGAGACTCGTTCAGCTCCGCCAGGTACACGGTCACGTGCGTGCTGATCGGTGCCGCAGCACCGCCAACTACCGTGCGCTTCCACTCTTCCAGGCGCTGAACATTCTCACCGCTCACATGCGCAATAACGCTCAGGTAGCGGTGACCGGGCTTCAGGGTCGGGGATACAGGAGCCGTCGTGGGGCTCGAAGAGTTCTCTTGTGCTGTCATCTCAGTCGGGCAGGTAATGCGGCGTCTCAGCCAGGCAGGCTGAACAGCGCGCTAGATTGCGGCGGCAGGCAGGAAGCCAACCTTCTTGTACACGTTCTCAATGGTGACGGTAGCGATCTCGCGGGCAGCGGATGCGCCCACAGCCAGCAGGCGGTCCAGCTCGGCGGGGTCGTCCATCAGCTCGAGGGTACGCTCACGCACCGGGGTGAGGCGCTCCACCACGATATCGGCAAGGTCGACCTTCAGGTGGCCGTACATCTTGCCCTCGTAGCGTGCCACAATCTCATCGATGCTCTCGCCGGTCATTGCCGAGTAGATGGAGAGCAGGTTGGAGACGCCGGGCTTAGCCTCGCGGTCGTAGGCGATGACGGAGCCGTCATCGGTCACGGCGGACTTAATCTTCTTCTGGGTGACCTTGGGGGTGTCCAGAAGCTTAATCAGGCCCTTATCGGATGCCGCCGACTTGGACATCTTCGAGGTCGGGTCCTGCAGGTCGTAAATCTTAGCGGTTTCCTTCAGAATCACAGGATCGGGCACCACGAAGGTCTCACCGAAACGGGAGTTGAAACGCTGCGCCAGGTTACGGGTCAGCTCCAGGTGCTGACGCTGGTCCTCACCCACGGGCACGCCGTCCACCTGGTAGAGCAGGATGTCGGCAGCCATCAGAATCGGGTAGGTGAACAGACCCACGGAGGCGTTCTCCGCGCCCTGCTTCTGGGACTTGTCCTTGAACTGGGTCATGCGGGACGCCTCGCCAAAGCCGGTGAAGCAGTTCAGAACCCAGGCCAGCTGGGCGTGCTCGGGCACGTGCGACTGCACGAACAGGGGCGCGCGGGACGGGTCAATGCCGGAGGCGATGTACTGCGCCGCGGTCAGGCGAGTGCGTTCGCGCAGCTCCTCGGGATCCTGCGGAACGGTGATGGCGTGCATATCCGGAATAAAGAACAGACATTCGTTATCCGGGTCGTTCTGCAGGGCCACCCAGTTGTTCACGGCGCCAATGTAGTTACCCAGGTGCATCGAATCGGCCGAGGGCTGGGCACCAGAGAAGATACGCGTCTTCTGCTGGGAGGCGTTCGGGATGAGGGACTTATCCTGCTTCTTTTCGTCTGCCATAGTTATTTCCTGTGCAGTTACTTCCTGTGCGGTGCTGCGAACGGTGCAGCGTGTATCTCAAAACTTATGTTCGGGGCGCGGTAGCGCGAGGACCTAGCCGTCGATGCGGTAGTCCACCACCAGCGGCGCGTGGTCGCTGAAGCGCTCCTCGTAGGTGGCGGCGCGATCAACCTGCGCCTGCACGGCGCGCTCGGCCCAGGCCGGGGTCGCCATCTGGTAGTCGATGCGCCAGCCGGCGTCGTTATCGAAGGCCTTGCCGCGGTAGGACCACCAGGTGTAGGGCCCGGGAACCTGACCGGCCAGATCGCGCGCCACGTCGCGGTAGCCGATATCGCCAAAGAAGCGGTCGAAATAGGCGCGTTCCTCGGGCAGGAAACCCGCACGCTTCTGGTTGGCCTTCCAATTCTTGATATCCAGCTCGGTGTGGCCCACGTTCAGGTCACCCACGATGAGCACGTGATCGGAATGCTCGGCCAGCTCGGGCATACGCACCAGCATACGCTCCAGGAAGCGGTACTTGTCCTCCTGCTTCTGGGTGCCGACCTCGCCGGAGTGCACGTACGCGCTCACCACGGTCAGGGTCTGCCCGTTCGGCAGAACGTAGTCGGCCTCAACCCAGCGCCCCGAGTCATCAAAGTACTCCTCGCCGATGGTGGAGCGGGTGGCCACGGGCTGATCCTTCAGCACCTCACCAGCCGAGTTCGGGGTGCGGCGGGTAGCCACCAGCACACCCGCGCGGCCCTTAGCGGCGGCCTCGGCGTGCAGAATATTCCACTGCGACTCATCGAGGAGCTCACGCACGATGGCGTCGGGCGCGCGAACCTCCTGCAGGCAGAGGATGTCGATGTCTCGCTCAGCCAGCCAGTCGGCCATGTTCTTGCGGTAGGCGGCGCGGATGCCGTTGACGTTGACGCTCGCCACGCGGAGCAGACCGGGCTCACGCGGAACGGGAGGAATCGAAGAATGCATAGTCTTAATTATGCCAGCATGCGCGGAAGTAAAAATTCACCGTGATTCATTTTTCTTTCACAGATGGTTAAAATGTTGGGTGATGAATTCACACTCCTCACATACCCCCGAACCCACCGCCCACTCGCTCTCCACCGATGCTCAGGCCGCAGATCAGGTCTCCCCGAGTACTTCCCCCAACGGTAGCCAGACCTATGAGCTGCCGCCGATTCCGGGACCCAAGTACGAGCAGGTGATTCACTACCTCGAGCAGCGCTACATCATTCCGGGTAAGCCCGGCGATAAGCTCCCGACCGAGCGCACGATTCAGCAGAACTTCGGCGTGAGCCGCCAGACGGTACGTAGCGCCCTGAAGGTCCTCATCGAGCGCGGCCTGCTCTACAACGTGCAGGGGTCCGGCACCTACGTGGCCGAACGCAGCGAAGCCACGTACATCCCGCGCGTGGACACCTTCGCCGACGATATGCGCCGCCGCGGGTTCGAAGGCTCGACCCGCATGATCGCGACCCGCTGGGTGGACGCCACCGAGGAGATTTCGACCCGACTATCCGTTCCCGTGGGCGAGTCGGTCCTCTTCGTACGCCGTCTGCGCCTGGCCAACCACGAGGTCATCGGCTTCGAGCGTTCCTACTTTGTCAAGGAAGCCGCCAGCAGCATCCTGGACTCCATGATGGCCGGCCTCTCGGGTTCCTCCAGTTCCCTGGATCAGCTGGCCGACACCCCCAACGCCATTAAGCACGCCCGCGTACGCACGAGCGCGGCCCTCTTCACCGATGCCGATACCGAGGCCTTCAACCAGCAGGTTCCCGTGGGCGAGGCCGCCTTCAAGGTGTGCGTCACCGGCTACACCAAGGAGGGAACGCCGGTCGAATACGCTGAGACCCTATACCTCTCGGACCACTACTTTTACGAGCTGCTTCTCTAGCGCCTCTCCCCTGACGCAGGAGGCCGCACGAGACGCGCGAAAGGGCGGTGCCCCGGTAGATTGCTCTACCGGGGCACCGCCCTTTTGAGTTATCAGCTCTGAAATGCTGCGAGCCTTATGCCGCCTGACGCTCCGCGGTCTCCACCACGTTCACCAGCAGCTCCGCGCGGGTCATCGGGCCCACACCACCGGGGTTCGGGGAAACCCAGGACGCCTTCTCAGCGGCCTCCGGGGAGACGTCGCCGAAGAGCTTCTTCTTGCCGGTTTCCGGGTCCTCAGCGCGGGAAACACCGACGTCCAGCAGGATTGCGCCGTCCTTGACCTGGTGTGCCTTCAGCACGTGCGGAACACCCACAGCGGCGACGATGACGTCCGCCTCGCGCAGCACCTCGTCCAGATTCTCGGTACCGGTGTGCGCCAAGGTTGCGGTTGCGTTCACCTCGCGGCGGGTCAGCAGCAGACCCAGCGGGCGGCCCACGGTAATGCCGCGGCCGAGCACCACAACATTCTTGCCGTTCCAGTCGATGCCGTGGCGCTTGACCAGCTCAATCACACCGTTCGGGGTGCAAGGAAGCGGGGAATCCAGCGGCTCAGAAACGTTCAGCACGAGCTTGCCGAGGTTGGTCGGGTGCAGGCCGTCAGCGTCCTTCTCGGGGGCGATGCGCTCGAGCACGCGGTTGGTGTCCAGGTGCTTGGGCAGGGGCAGCTGCACAATGTAGCTGGTGCACGCCGGGTCGTTGTTCAGCTTGTCGATCTCGGCGTCGAGCTCCTCCTGAGTGATGTCACCGGGCAGGTCCACACGGATGGAGTTAATACCGATCTCTGCGCAGTCGCGGTGCTTAGCGCCCACGTACGAGCGGGATGCCGGGTCGTCACCGACCAAAACGGTACCCAGGCCGGGGGTAATACCCTTAGCCTTGAGCGCCTCGACGCGCTCCTTCAGCTCTTCCTTGATGGCTGCGGCGGTTGCGTTACCGTCTAGAATCTGGGGCATTGTTTTTCCTTCCATAGATTGCGGCGGGTTCGCCGAAACGGATGGTCTGTGTGTTGAGTTCTAGGGTGTGTGCCTAGGAGGTGCCACTCCCCCACTACCTCCCTCAACGGATGTAGCGGGTAAGGCGGCAAAAAGTAAGAGGGCGAAATAACCCCGCCCGCTCAGCAGCCACAGGGGGTGTTGAGCGAACGGGGTCATTCATGGGTCTACCAGTTCTCGCTGCCCTGGTAGAGGGGGTACTTGGCGCAGAGCGCGTCCACGCGAGCGCGCAGTGCCGCAATGTCCGGGTTCGGCAGCAGTACGGAAGCGATAATGTCTGCAACCTCGGTGAAGCCCTCAGCATCGAAGCCTCGGGTAGCCAGCGCGGGGGTACCGATACGCAGACCGGAGGTCACCATCGGCGGGCGGGGGTCGTTCGGCACAGCGTTACGGTTGACGGTAATGCCAGCGTCGTGCAGCAGATCTTCTGCTTCCTTGCCATTGAGGGCGTGGTTGCGCAGGTCAACGAGCACCAGGTGAACATCGGTACCGCCAGACGCAATCGAAACGCCGGCATCCTTCACATCCTGCTGCAGCAGGCGGTCCGCCAGGATCTGTGCGCCCTCAACGGTGCGCTTCTGACGGTCCTTGAACGCGTCAGATGCGGCGACCTTGAACGCGGTAGCCTTCGCAGCAATCACGTGCATGAGCGGGCCGCCCTGCTGGCCGGGGAACACAGCGGAGTCAATCTTCTTCTTCAGTTCCTCAGTGCAGAGGATGAAGCCGGAACGAGGACCACCCAGGGTCTTGTGCACGGTGGAGGACACCACGTGTGCGTGCGGGACGGGGTTCGGGTGCAGACCCGCAGCCACCAGACCAGCGAAGTGAGCCATGTCCACCCACAGGTATGCGCCGATTTCGTCAGCAATCGCGCGGAACGCAGCGAAGTCCAGCTGACGGGGGTATGCGGACCAGCCGGCGATAATCAGCTTGGGGCGCTCGGCCAGCGCCAGCTCGCGCACCTGCTCCATGTCAACGTAGCCGTTCTCGTCCACGCTGTAGGCGACAACGTTGTACAGCTTGCCGGAGACGTTCAGCTTCATGCCGTGGGTCAGGTGGCCACCGTGTGCCAGGGACAGGCCCATGATGGTGTCGCCGGGGGTCAGCAACGCGTGCATGACGGCGTTGTTCGCCTGCGCACCGGAGTGCGGCTGAACGTTCGCGTGCTCAGCGCCGAAGAGTTCCTTCACGCGGGAGATAGCGAGGGACTCAACGATGTCGACGAATTCGCAGCCGCCGTAGTAGCGGCGGCCGGGGTAACCCTCAGCGTACTTGTTGGTCAGTACCGAGCCCTGGCTTTCGAGGACGGCACGGGGGACGAAGTTCTCGGATGCAATCATCTCGAGGGTGTTCTGCTGGCGCTTGCGCTCCAGCTCAATGGCTTCTGCAACCTCGGGGTCGAGGTCGGCGAGGGGCATCTCGAGGATCTTCTGCTCGGACATTACGCTCCTGGGAGTGTTTTTGCGTTATCTTCGGTCGCTCATCATCGGGGTTGCGGCGCTGTCTGCGGCTGAAAACCCTGAATGAAAAAATATGAGCTACACCTCATAATACCGTAAAGCCCGCTTTCCTTCGAGAAGGAAAACGGGCTTTACCAAGCATCACGATGAAGTTTTACAGCGCCAGTACGGCACCAGCGCGGGGCGCACAACACACCCCGGTAGGCTTATCGGCGGCGTTTACGCAGGTCTGCGAACCCTACGCCTGACGCAGAATAGCGGAAGCATACTCCAGGTACGCCTCGCGAGCGCTATCCTTCTTACCACCAGCCACCAGCTGGGTCTGCACCACGTAACCGGTCAGCACCGACAGCACAGCGGCACCAATCACGGTCAGCCACTCCTCGAGCTCCTCTTCGGTGAAGTCCAGTTCAGCGGCACCCCAGGCGCGGTAGCGCTCCAGGGACTGATCGCGCAGGTAGCTCAGCTGCTCAGAAACCACGGTCGCCAGCTGCGGCATGGCAACAGCCTCGCCCCAAGTGACGAGCAGGTGACGGCGAATCTTGGGGGTGTCCAGCACCTTCAGGCACCCGAACACGTAGTCCCAGGGCTGTTCGGCGCGGATGCGGTCGAAAGGCGCCATGTCCATGCGGGCTGCCGCCAGGATAATCTCATCCTTGGAGGAGAAGTGGTTATAGATCGCTCCAGCAGACAGGCCGGTGGCCGCAATAATGTCGCTCATCGAAGCCTTCTGATAACCGTGCTTGATGAAGCATTCGCGGGCGGTCTCTACAATCTGAGAACGCCTGTTCTTTTTGTATTCTTCGCTGACTTTAGGCACAACCTAATCCTAGCGAACTTTTGGCCAATCCGTGCGCATCCGGGTCACCGTTGACGCGCCCTCACGCGCAAATCCGGCGCAAAATAGAGCAAAAATTCTATAAATATGAGTGCCCACAATACGGATGCCCTGCGGGCGTCCTAGGTAGCAAGCACGAAAAAGCGGGGCACCCCGGGGTCACCTCAAAAGGTTCACCCGAAAATGCCCCGCTCACAGCAGGTAGCTCAGCGCGTACTGAGCCCGCTACACATGTTTAGTGGAAGAAGTGGCGGGTACCGGGCAGGGACATGGTCACGCCAGCAGCCTTAGCCGCCTCGATAACTTCCTCGTCACGGATCGAACCGCCCGGGTGCACGACGGCACGCACGCCGGCGTCCAGCAGCACCTGCAGGCCGTCAGCGAAGGGGAAGAACGCGTCGGATGCGGCAACCGCACCGCGGGCACGCTCGTTACCTTCACCGCCGAGAGTGTTCGCACGCTCAACCGAGAGCTTGCAGGAGTCCACGCGGTTCACCTGGCCCATGCCGATGCCCACAGCAGCGCCGTTATCGGCAAGCAGAATAGCGTTGGACTTGGGCGAACGCAGCGCACGCCACGCGAACTCGAGGTCGCGCAGGGTAGCCTCGTCAGCAGCCTCACCGGCAACCAGGGTCCAGTTCTTCGGGTCGTCACCCTCAGCCTGCAGGCGGTCAGCCTCCTGGAAGAGCGCACCACCGGAAATGGGGCGGTACTCGATAGCCTCGCGGGCGAAGCCCTCGGGCAGCACCAGCAGGCGCAGGTTCTTCTTCTCGCGCAGAATCTCCAGTGCCTCGGGCTCGTAGCCGGGAGCCACAACAACCTCGGTGAAGATGCCCTTGACGGTACGTGCCATTTCGGCAGTCACGGGGCGGTTAGCGGCAATCACGCCACCGTATGCGGACAGCGGGTCGCAAGCGTGCGCCTTCGCGTGAGCGTCCGCAATGGGGTCAGCCGCGCCGGGGGTTGCCACAGCAATACCGCAGGGGTTGCTGTGCTTGATAACGGCAACAGCGGGCTCGTCGAAGTCGTATGCGGCACGCAGAGCGGCGTCAGCGTCAACATAGTTGTTGTAGCTCATCGCCTTACCGTGCAGCTGCTCCGCCTGAGCAATGCCGGGGGCTGCAGCCGGGTCAACGTACAGGGCGGCACGCTGGTGCGGATTCTCGCCGTAACGCAGGGTCTCGCTGCGCTCGAAGCCCAGGCCGGCATACGGGGGCCAGAAGTTAGCGTCCTCATCCTGCAGGAACTGGGATGCGGTCCAGGTAGCCACGGCGGTATCGTATGCGGCGGTGTGGGCGAAAGCGCCGGCGGCCAGGCGGCGGCGCTCATCCAGGGAGAAACCACCGTTCTTAGCGGCCTCAACGGTGCGTGCGTAATCGGCGGGATCCACAACAATAGCGACAGCGTCGTGGTTCTTCGCAGCTGCACGAACCATGGAGGGGCCGCCAATGTCAATCTTCTCGATGATGGCGTCCTGACCGGCACCGGATGCGACGGTCTCAACGAAGGGGTACAGGTTCACGACGACCAGGTCGAAAGGCTCGACATCCAGCTCGCCGAGGGTGTCGATGTGCTCCTGCTTGCGGCGGTCAGCCAGAATACCTGCGTGGATGCGCGGGTGCAGGGTCTTCACGCGGCCTTCGAGGCATTCGGGGAAGCCGGTCACTTCGGTGACCTCGGTGACGGGTACGCCTGCTGCCGCGATGGTTGCTGCGGTCGAACCGGTGGAGACCAGTGCGACGCCAGCCTCGTGCAGGCCGCGGGCGAACTCCTCCAGACCGGTCTTGTCGTAGACGGAAATGAGGGCGCGGCGCAGGGGCACGCGATCGAGCTCAATGAGAGACACAAATACTCCGATGCTTTAGACGTGCACGCCGGCTCTCGGCGGCACAGCTGGTGGATGGACGTAGCCTGCCAGGATCGACAGGATATGTGTGGGGGTATTCCCCGCCGCTGTGCACCTTCCCCTCAGGGGTACTCGGGTGCCACAACGGAACGTGTGTGGGCGGCGGGGTTGAGCTCGGCTCATTCCGCCGCGGATTATTTAGTGGACGGAATTAGCTGCCAGATGCAACGCTGTGGGATTCAGTGCCGTGAGATTCAGCGAGGGATGCGATGGTCTGCACGAGCAGGCGGCGCTCCTGCACCTTAATGCGTTCGTGCAGGGTCTCTTCGGTGTCGCCATCCAGAACGGGCACTGCCGCCTGGGCGAGGATGGGGCCGGTGTCAACGCCCGCATCCACAAAGTGGACGGTCAGGCCGGTAATCTTCACACCGTGCGCCAGAGCGTCACGCACGCCGTGCGCGCCCGGGAAAGAGGGCAGCAGGGCGGGGTGGGTGTTAATAATGCGGTTGCTGAAACGCTCGACCAGCTGCGCGTCAACAATGCGCATGAAACCGGCGAACACAATGTAATCGGGGTCGTAGGAAGCAATCTTTTCTTCCAGCGCGCGGTTCCAGGAGGGGCGGTCGGCGTAGTCGCCGGGCTGCACCAGGAAGGTGGGTACACCCGCCGCCTGGGCACGTTCAATACCCAGACAGGGCTTGTCGGCGCCCACTGCCGCAATGTCGAGGGGAAGCTCGCCCGCTGCTACAGCGTCGAGAATGGACTGAAGATTCGTTCCGGAGCCGGATACCATAACCACAATTCGCACCCGACTAGTATAACCCGTCTCACACCCTTATCCAAAGGGGTCAGAGGCTCACAACACACCTCAAGCCCAAAGGCGAGCACACAGAAACCCCGGCGAGACAAATCCTCACCGGGGTTCACTAGAGTTCACCAAGGTTCACCGGGGTTTGCTGGATACAAACTCAACAGGTCGCGAACTCAATAGGTCACAGACGAGCGGGACGGTACCCTTATAGGTATGTCTACTCCCCCGCAGAACACTCCGAACAACGCACCGAACAACACGCCGCAACAGCCCACCCCGAACAACGGCGCACCGCAGAACCAGCAGGTTCCCCCGCGAGCGCCGCAGCAGGCACCTCAAAACATGATGCCGCCGCATCGGGCGCCTCAGGGCAAGAAGCCTCGCAAGCCCATCGACCCCGTCGAGCAGCAGAAGGCGAACATTCGCACCTCACTCATGCTGATTGTTGCCGCGCTGGTGATTTTTGCGGCGTCATCCTTCGTGCTCTCCACGATGCCGCTCTTCTTGGCGCTTTTCCTCTTCGCACTGGTCGGCATCACCCTGAGCATCATCGCGATCGTGCGCACCGCAATCTACCGCGGCCCCTGGTTCTTCTACATTGCCGCGGGCGTCAGCATCATCTACGGCGCAATGACCCTGCTCGGTGGCATTGGTCTTGCCTTCATGCCCGGCGCGCAGGAGTACCGCGAGTGCCGCGCCGCCGCGCTGACTCAGACCGACATGTACACCTGCGATCAGAAGTTCCAGGGCACGATGGACAAGCTCACCGGCGCGTCCAGCTCTAGTTCTTCTTCGGCGCGCTAGAGCCCTGGGGCTTCGAGGAGCTGACATCCAGCGGGGGCAGCTCCACGGTAGACGCCTCATCGGTCACCAGCGGAAGGATGCCGGTCTGGCTACGAACCTCAAAGATGCGGCTCATCGCCTGATCGGCGGAGAGGACATCCAGCTCGCGGTCCACAAAATCACGCTCTAGGCCGTTCTTCTGCTTCTTGCGTGCCGCCTTAGCCGCCTTCTTCGCCTCACGTTTCTGCGCGCGGTCGTTGGCGCGGTCCTGAGCGGAATCCTGCGGAGCGGGTTCAGCGTGGGTACCCTCTGCGGACTCGGAACCCTGCGCCGCGGCGGGCTGTTCAATACCAAAGCCGAAGTACGCCATAATGCGGCTCGCGCGACCCTTAGAACGCGGCGCCTGCTCTGCAGACTCGTCAGTGACAGATACGCGCTGAGATTCCGCAGGTTCAGCAGCCTCGTAGACGGGCTCCTGAATCAGCTCGCGAGTCTCCTCCTCGGAGGGGTCATGCGCGTACAGGGCGGGGTCATAGGATGCGGGCTCGGCGGATGCTTCGATGCTCTCGTAGTCCTCCACCTGTGCAGAGTCAGCGTGAGCAGAGTGCAGGTAATCGACCTGCTGAACGGCCTCAATCGGCTCGTACTCCTCAGCGGAGTTTTCTTCAGCAATAAGCTCTTCAGAGGCGGGCTCTTCAGCTACCTCTTCGTGTTCTGCAACAATCTCGGCGAAAGCGTCCGCCGCCGCGCGCTGCGCCAGCTGCTCGGTCGCCTCCACGGGGACGGCAACCACCGGCTCCTGCGGGTGGACCGGCACGTGACCGGTCGCCACCTCAGATACAACAGACTGCTCAGGCTCAGCAACGTTCTCGGAAGTCTGTGCGCGTGCCGCCTCCTCAGCTTCACGTTCAGCCGCCTCGCGCTCTGTTGCTTCACGCTCAGCCGCTTCACGTGCGGCGGCTTCCTCAGCCTCACGCTCCATACGCTCCGCACGCGCCTGCGCACGCTGCTCACGGTACTCCGCAAAACGCTCACGGGTCGAGACAGTAAAGCTCATCAGACGCTCACCCAGGTTCGGGCGCTCATCCGCAAAACGAGGCAGCTCACGGCTGCTATCCGGTACCAGGGCGCGGCTCAGCAACATACCAAAAGTCACGCCGGCACCCACCGTCAACGCGGTATGCGCCGCAAAAGTCAGCGGCTCAGCACCAACCTCCGTAAAACGACCAATACCCAGGGAGCCGTACGAAATCCAGCCCAGCCACAGGGCACCAAACGACGTCATAATACCGGTCATCATGCCCAGCACCACCGCAGAAATCAGCGCAGACAGCGGGCGGAACGGAACCTTCAGGGCAACCCACTCATCCAGGTGATCCTCACCCTCACGCAAGAACCACCAGCCAGCAATCGCACCGGCACCCAGCGGCACCAGCAGACCCACCAGACCGAACGTGCCCATTGACTCGGGCACAGCACCCAGAATCGGAAGCATCGGCAAAGTACCAACATCACTACTGGTCAAACCAACCGAGGTACCCGCACCAAAGGAGAAACCGGCACCGGTCGACCACGCAATCGCATAAATCACCAGGTTCGGCAAGAAACCCAGCTGCAACAGAGTCACCGCAGTATCACCCACAGCGCCCGCATGCAGCTCCTGGTAGGTGGCAACAATCTGCGACCAGCCCGCCAAAATACCGATACCCAAAAGCACCGCACCCAGACCAACCAGCGCCACAAAAGCAACCACCGCAGCACGCACCACAGCCCAGGCATACGAACCCGCCCAACGCGAATACTGACTCATCTGCGAAATCTGCTCCGCAGTATCAACACCCACCATGCGCGAGAGCGAACGCGCCTCACGGTAGCCACCCCACATCAGACCAGCCACCACAATACCCAAAGGCACCAGGGCAGCATTCAACGCCTGAAGAGGCTGCGGATGCGGGCTCGCCCAACCGTACATCGCCGAACTAATCAGCGCATACGTCACCGAACCGGACAGCACCGGAATCAAAAACTCACCCTCATACGAGGCGCGCGCCAGGCGACGACCCGAACGGTAACAGAGCAGCAGAGGCAGAACACTCAAACCCAGCGGCACCAGCGTCATCGTGCCGGCAGAAGCACCAAAAGCAGCCGCAAGATCCAGCGGAACACCGTGAATCAGAAGCCACAGGTGCGCCGACATGGCGGCCACGGAGGAGAACTCCATGTCGCCAAAACCCTTAGTCGCCCACACGGCAGACATCGCCGCAAACACGGCAAGCGCAGAGAACAGGGCAGTAACAATTAGCTCAACAACACCCTGAAGCCACAGAGGCATGGGCATGGAATAACGCGAGATAGGTGAGGTGCTTTTCATCGTCCTTCAATCATGCCACGAATTAACGACGAAACCCGCCTCCGATTAACACTCGAAAGCGGGTTCTCACAACTATTCGCACAGGTATTCATACAGACACGCACGCGAGGGCGTGTATCCTGTGAAGTTTTACTGCTCAGTCCACGGGTTGGAAGCCTGCACACCCCAGGCGCGGTACACCTGCGCCTTAGAAGAAATCAGCTCCAAATCATAGGCGCTCGCGCTCGCCGCCATCAGACCCTCCAGGGCGGCAGTAGGCAGCGGACCGGCATCATCACGGCCCACGGCGTGCACGCCGGGCGGTGCCTGGCGGCCCGCCCACTCGAGGCTCACACGCGCATCCACGTTAATAACGTGGTCGCCAAAGCGTTCGAGCAGCTCGGTAATCCAGCGATTAGTTTCCGGGTAAGGGTACAGGCCCTTCAGCTCGCCAATACTCAGCACAGAAATATACATGTGTCGGAACGAGCGGCGGCGCAGAAAAGCGACCACGGCGGGGTCTGGATCCGCCTTACGGATCTCCGCAAGAACGTCGGAGTCCAGGAGCATACCGGAGAAATTCATACCCCTAATGCTACGCTACGCGCAGACCGGCGTACTCAATAGCGGGAATGCCCTCGGGGTTGGGCAGAAGAAGGAAGTTCAGGAACTCGTCGCGCTTAGAAGAAATGCGGGAGTAGTCGTCAATGCTGACTGCGGTGTATCCGCCTCGCGCGGGGACAGCTGCGGCACGCAGGCTTTCCTGGTAGGAGCGGGAGGGGTTCAGAGAGATTGCTGCTTCGGTTGCAGAGCCGTTGTACATGTGACAACCTGCGCCGTGAGTGGCGCGATCCTTTCGCGTTGCTCTTGTCTGTACCGGTTACCACCGGTTATTCCGGTGGTGAATACAAACCGCTTCGTCATCCGAGCCACCCGTGAACATGGGGTTGGCGTTCGACCATAGTCGGAGCTTATCAGTCGAAACTCTTGAAGCTGGGTTCAGCTTACAGCATTTTCTCAAGTTAAGTAAAGCGTTTTTTGAAAGAGATTTAGACTATTAGCGTTTTTGCTTGTGGAAGCGTTTTTGATGGCGGGAATTTTTGATACGGTGCGGAATATTTTATGTAAATATAGGTGTTTTTATGCATCAAAAACGCATCCCGCGCACCCGCCCGGCAATGACCGGCGGCAAGGCGCAAACCCGCACGATACGCGATAATGAGCTGGTGAGCGCCAACAATCCTTTCCCCGAAATTCCGGTTACCGTACCGCAAATCATCCGCCAGGTCGGGCACCGCACCTACCAGCGCGGTGTCGCCTACCAGCGCAACCGCGAAGTCATCCGCTACAGCTACGACGAAGACGAACGCACCCTCACCGGGCTCGTCAACGGAAGCACCATCATCCCCTACGAAGTGACGGTTCGCTTCTTCCCCGCTGTCAGCGGCTCCGCGACCTTCACCGCCCGCTGCACCTGCCCCGTGCTCACCGACTGCAAGCACGCCGTAGCGCTCATGCTCACCGCGCTCGACCGCGCCTCCGTAGCGAAAAAGGCACTCAGCGAACACCCCGGACCGGTCGGCGTACCAAATGCTGGCTCTCATGGCGTAGCTGCGAAGAGCGCAGATGTTGCTGAGGCGAAGAAATCCGCCGACCCGCTCGCGGCGCTGCGCGCATCCGGTGCACTCACCACCGCGGCAAAACTGCCCGCACCCGATGCAGAAAACAACATCGCAGAACAGGGCACTGCGGCACACGGTACGCGCGACGAGGCGCAGGGAAGCTTCGCGCTCAACGAGCTGGGCTCTTCCCCTACCGTGCTCGATGGTGCCACCTCCAAGATTTCTGCCTGGCGACGCGACCTCTCCTCCATCCTTTCCGCACGTCAGGACCTTGCGGGCATCGATTCGATGCGCGTGAGCGGCGCCCTGGATTTCTCACTGAGTGTCTCCGGATCCTACGCGCGCGGCCGCAATATGCCCGGCGCGACCCCCAGCATTAACCTGCTCGCCCGACCGCTCATGGCGTCCAAAACCGGGCGTTGGATCAAGGGCGGACTCAGCTGGGAAACCTTCGCCTCCAGCGTGGGTGGCCCCGTCGGTCGGCACGAAATCTACCCCGAACACGAACGGTTCTTCGCCGAGCTCTACTCGATTGCCCGCCCCTGGCAGAACATGTACTCCTCGCACCGCGATTGGATCTCAATTAGTGCTTCTGCCTCCACTCTGCTCTGGGATGTGCTCGCCCGCGCGGAGGATATTGGCCTGCCCCTGCTCGTCAACGGCCGCGAGGTGAACTACGCCGTGCTGAGCCCCGCGCAGGTGCGCCTGCACGCCGCCGCCAGCGAAGAGAAGCACGCGGAAGGCACCGGGTTGCAGCTTCAAGCCGCGCTCAGCTGGGAAGGACGCGAAGGCGAACTGTTGCGCCAGCTCTGGCTACCCGCCGCACACTGCCACCCCATCGGCACCCCGCGCACCGGCTTCTTCGCCCTGGGTGGGTTGGTGCAGCAGGAGTACGAGCAGGCGGCAAAGGCGGTGCACTGGAAGACCGCGCGCCCCGGTGCGCTGGACGAGGTGGGTCGCGAATCCTTTGTGCAGAAGGAGGCGCCGGCTGAGGAGGCTGAGAATAGCGCGCCGACGATTGCCCCGGTACAGGGTGAGCGGGTGCGCTACTCCCCCGCCGTGCCCGAGCTGCCCGAGGGTGTGGAGTTGGCGCTCATCCCCCTAGTCGAGCCGCTTGATGCCGCCTCCGAATCGCTCATTAGCACCGGAACCGTGCGGATTCCCGCCGCGGAGCGCGCCACCTTCCAGAAGGAGTACCTACCCGCGCTCAGCCGCTCCATTCCTTCACTGACCTCCGACCCGGCGCTGGCGCTGCCGCGCGTAAAGCCGCCGCATCTGGTGCTCGAAATCAGCTTTGACGAGCAAGTTCCCCACGACGCGCAGCTGAGCTGGCATTGGGAGTACCCGCTGAACCCCTTCGCGGAGGACAGCGCAGATGAGGCGAGCGCGCAGGATTCTGCGGGCGCCTCCGAGGTGCAGTCCCTTCCCGTTTTCGGCTACCCCGGAGAAGAGGGTGGCGAGATTCGTGATGAGCGTTTTGAGGCGCGCGTACTGCGTTCGGTGCGCGCAATTCTTGCCGCCCATCCGGCGCTTTCCGGGTTGGAGGAGCGCCGCATTGAGGGGTGGGAGACCCGCGAGCTGCTGAGTGCGATTCTGCCGAAGCTTCGCCGTGTTTCCGCTGTTCAGGTGCGTTTTAACGGCACCCCGCCGGAGTTCGTGGAGGCAACCGACGCGCTCATCGAAATCACCGTGAGCGAGGGCAATTCTCGCGATTGGTTCGGTCTGGGCATTGCAGTGAAGGTCAATAACTGGACCGTGCCCTTCGCCCAGATCTTCGAGGCACTCGACCGCGGGGCGGACCGTATTCTGCTCGGTAGCGGCACCTACTTCTCGCTGCGTCGACCCGAGTTTAAGACCCTGCGCACCCTCATCGCGGAGGCTCGCGAACTCGACGATGCGGGCGGTGAGCTGCGCATTAACCGGCACCAGGCGGGGCTGTTCTCGGAGCTGGAGTCGCTGGCGGCAAGCGTGCATACGACCGCGCGGTGGGATGCGCAGGTGCGTTCGCTGTTGGAGCTGGTTGAGGGCCTGGAGGATGCCGAAGAGAGTGCCGAAGAGAACCCCGAAAAGGGCATTGAAAAAGCACTCGACAAGGGCACTCAGGGTTTTCCCGCACCCCAGAAGGCGTCCCGTCGGGTTATCGCTCAGCGCCCGGTACCCACCGGCCTGCAGGCGACCCTACGCCCCTACCAGGTGGAGGGTTTCCAGTGGTTGTCGTTCCTGTACGAGCAGCGTCTGGGCGGTATTCTCGCCGACGATATGGGTCTGGGTAAGACCGTGCAGGCTCTCGCCCTGCTCGCCCACGCGATGGAGGAGCACCGTGCCGCCTCCGAACGTGCCGCAAAGCGAGGTGAGAGCGTCGAGCCGTTCGCGCCCTTCCTCGTGGTTGCGCCGACCTCCGTTATCGCCAACTGGGCGGCGGAGGCTGAGCGATTCCTGCCCGAGGCGAAGGTCGTGACCATTACCGAAACCACCGCCGGTAAGACCCCGCTGGCCGAGCGGATTGCCGGGGCGCACCTGGTGCTGACCAGCTACACGCTGCTACGCATGGATGAGGAGGCATACACCGGCTACGCCCGCACGCTGGGCCAAGCCGTCAACGAGTTCACGGGCGAGCAGTCCGCCCCCGAAGGCTGGGGTGCGCTCCTGCTGGACGAGGCGCAATTCGTCAAAAACACCGGCACCCGCGCCTGGTCCATCGCCCGCGCAATGCCCGCCCGCACCAAGATCGCGATGACCGGCACGCCCATTGAGAACAACCTCATGGAGCTGTGGGCGCTGCTGGCGATTGTGGCGGACGGCCTGTTCCCCTCCGCCCGTGCGTTCCGTGACCTGTACGCTCGCCCGGCGGAGTCTGGCGAGGACCCGGCGCACGCCGCGGCGACGGCGGCTCGTCTGCGCCGGCGCATCCGCCCGCTCATGCTACGCCGCACCAAGGAGCTGGTGGCGGCGGAGCTTCCGGCGAAGAACGATACGCGCGTGAACCTGCCGCTGGCTCCCGGTCACCGCCGCATCTATGACACGCATCTGCAGCGTGAACGCCAGAAGGTACTGGGCCTGCTGGAGGATATGGATAAGAACCGGTTCACGATCTTCCAGTCGCTGACCCTGCTGCGCCGCCTGGCGCTTGATGCCGCGCTGATTGACCCGGAAGCCTACGCCGGGGTGTCGTCGGTCAAGCGCGACTACCTGGTTCAGCAACTACCCGACCTGCTCGAGAAGGGCCACCGTGTGCTGGTGTTCAGCCAGTTCACCGGCTACCTCAAGAGCATTTCGGCGCGCCTGGCGGAGGAGGGCATCGGTCACCTGTACCTGGATGGTTCGACCCGCAACCGTGCAGAGGTTATTGAGGCGTTCACGAGCGGTCAGGAGCCGGTGTTCCTCATTTCGCTCAAGGCTGGCGGTTTCGGTCTGAACCTGACCGAGGCGGATCACGTGTTCATTATGGATCCGTGGTGGAACCCCGCCGCCGAGCAGCAGGCGGTGGACCGTATTCACCGCATCGGCCAGGACAAGGAGGTGCACGTCTACCGTCTGGTCGCCGAGGGCACGATTGAGGAGAAGGTCATGCAGCTCAAGGAGTCGAAGGCCGCGCTCTTCGATGCGGTGGTCGGTGAGGGCGAGTTCGCCTCCGCGGCGGTGACAGCTGAGGATGTGCGCGAGCTCTTTGCGCCGGCTGTCGAGCGATAGCCGCCCTCCAGCCTGAGCGGTACCCCTCGAGTCTGAGGAGGTGTCTGGCCCCCGTCATTTTTTTGTCATTTGGTTACGCCTCAGGCTAGATTCACGCCCGATTCTGGCCCGGCTCTTTTCAACGGGGGCTCTGGGGCGTAGCCTTGTAGAACTATCCAAAGCAACTCTTCGGGAGGCGCCGCCTCCCCATAGATTCCAAAGGAGCATCATGAGCTACAACGTACCGAACGTAAAGTTCAACGACGGCCGAACCATTCCGCAGCTGGGCTACGGCGTGTGGCAGGTTGAGGACGAGGTCGCTGAGAAGGTTGTGGGCACCGCCCTGCAGATTGGCTACCGCCACATCGACACTGCAGCTATTTACGGCAACGAGGCGGGCGTGGGCCGCGCTATCGCTAACTCCGGCGTGGCTCGTGAGGACATCTTCCTCACCACCAAGCTGTGGAACTCCGACCAGGGCTACGAGAGCGCTTTCGAGGCGTTCGACGCTTCTCTGAAGAAGCTGGGCACCGACTACGTTGACCTGTACCTGATTCACTGGGCTAAGCCGCAGCAGGGCCTGTACCTGGATTCGTGGCGTGCTCTGATTGAGCTGCAGAAGCAGGGTAAGGTCCGTTCGATTGGTGTTTCGAACTTCCCCGAGGAGCAGCTGCGCGAGATTATCGAGGAGACCGGTGTGGTTCCGGTCATCCACCAGGTTGAGCTGCACCCCTACTTCTCGCAGGAGGCGCTGCGCGCCGTTCACGCCGAGTACGGCATCGCGACTCAGGCGTGGAGCCCGCTGGGTAACGGTAGTGACCTGCTGCAGAACCCCGTGCTGGCTGAGATCGCGGAGCGCCACGGCGCAACCCCCGCGCAGGTCGTGCTGGCGTGGCACCTGGCTAAGGGCACCGTGGCTATCCCGAAGTCTGTGACCCCCTCCCGCATTGAGGAGAACCTGGCGTCGGTGAACGTGAAGCTGACCGCCGAGGACATCGCGGCTGTAGATGCGCTTTCCAGCCCCGAGGGGCGTATTGGCGCTGACCCGGCGAACATTGACTTCTAAGGTGTAGCTCGGGCGTATAGCTCGATACACACCTAAATAAAGCCCCGACAGGCACGGATAGTGCTTGTCGGGGCTTTTGTGCACTCTTGCGGAAGCTGAATTTTTAGCGAACGCTCATTCTTGGATTGCCCAATAAGTCGGCGACCACTCTGTATCTAGCTCTCCCCCCGCTAGTTCTCGTCCTCTACCAGCAGGGAGAGGGAGATGCGGCGGCGCGCCGGGTCGACCTCCACGACACGCACCTGCACGATGTCGCCGCTACGCACAATGTCGTGCGGGTTCGCCACGTAGCCGCGGCTCATCTGCGAGATGTGCACGAGGCCGTCCTGGTGCACGCCAATATCCACGAACGCGCCGAATGCCGCCACGTTCGAGACGGTGCCCTCGAGTACCATGCCGGGGCGCACGTCCTCGAAGTGCGAGACGGACTCGGAGAAGCGGGCGGTGCGGAAGCTACCGCGCGGATCCAGGCCGGGGCGGCGCAGCTCGGCGAAGATGTCCTCGACCGTGTACACGCCCGCGGTGCCTTCGTCCGCGCTCGCCTGAGTATCGCTATCCTGCACGTAGTCGGCGGGGTTCAGCCCGGCGAGCGGGTCGGTTCCATCCGAGGTACCCAGGGCGCCGGCAACCCAGTGGGCGCCGTTGCGTGCCTGCGCGTCGGCAATAATGCGGCGCGCGAGCGGGTACGCTTCCGGGTGCACGGCGGAGGCGTCCAGCGGCTCCTCACCGCCGCGGATGCGAATAAATCCTGCCGCCTGCCGGAAGGTCTTCTCGCCCAGTCGCGGCACGTTCAGCAGCTGCTGGCGGTTCGCGAAGGGACCGTGTTCGGTGCGGTAGGCGACGATACGTTCGGCGGTTGCGGTGCCCACGCCCGCCACGTGCGCGAGCAGCTGCACGGAGGCGCTGTTGAGGTTCACGCCCACGGCGTTCACGCAGTCTTCGACGGTGTCGTTGAGGGCGCGGCGCAGGGCGGCGGGCGGCACGTCGTGCTGGTACTGGCCCACACCGATGGACTGCGGGTCGATTTTGACGAGCTCGGCGAGCGGGTCCTGCAGGCGGCGTGCAATCGAGACGGCGCCTCGTACGGTCACGTCGTAGTCGGGCAGCTCGGCGGCTGCGAGCGCGGAGGCGGAGTAGACGGAGGCACCCGCCTCCGAGACGGTCACCTTCTGGGGTGCTTCTACGCCCTCCTCGCGCAGGAGGCGAATCAGCTCGCTGGCGAGCTTGTCGGTTTCGCGGCTTGCGGTGCCGTTGCCAATGGCGATGAGTTCCACGCCGTGCTCGCGGCATGCGGCGGCGAGCTCGCGCAGTGCTTCTGCCCACTGGTTGCGCGGGGCGTGCGGGTAGACGGTGCCCACGCGCAGCGGCTCACCGGTGCCGTCAACTACGGCGTATTTCACGCCGTGGCGCAGGCCCGGGTCCAGGCCGAGGGTGGTCTTGTGTCCGGCGGGTGCGGCGAGCAGAATATCGCGCAGGTTGGAGGCGAACACCTCGGTCGCGTGCTGTGCGGCGGCGTCGAGCAGCTGGTGGCGGATGCGTTCGGCGAGGCGCGGGCGCAAGTGGCTGCGCCATGCGGTGCGGACGGTGGCGGCGAGCCAGCCGAGCACGCGGTCTTCGTCGTCGACGGTGTTGAGCACCTGCACGGGGATGCGCAGCGCGGCGGCAACTTCACGCTCGTATGCAGAACGGACGTTCTCGTAATTTTCGGCGGCGGCCTCCGCCTCGGCGCGGGCGGCACCGCGCAGGCGGCTGAGCGCCACGGGGGCGGGCGCCACATCCACCTTGAGGCGTACCACGCCGGCATCCTTGGCGCGGTGCAGCGCCAGCACACGGTGCGGCGGGATGGAGCGAATACGGTCTGAGAAGGCGAAATAGTCGGAGAACTTCGCGCCGTCGCTCTCGTGACCGGCAATCACGCGGGACTCAATCACGCCACCCTCACGCAGGCGCTTAAGGAGCTTTTCGCTCAGTACCGGGTCGGTGAGGGCGCGGTCAATCAGGATCGCGCGGGCGCCGTCGAGGGCTTCTTCGGCGCTGTGAATCTGCAGGGCTTCCTCCGCCTCCGAAGCTTCAACGCCCTCTTCCTCATCCTCTTCGGCGCCGTCGGTAATGTACGCGGCGGCAATGGCGTGCGCGTCAGCGAGGGGCACCTCCAGCAGGTCTTCGACGAGGGAATCAAGCCCGGCGGCACGCGCCATCTGCGCGCGGGTCACACGCTCGCTGCGGTACGGGGCGTAGATGGCGTTCACGTCTGCGATGGTGGCGGCGTTCATGAGCGAGGAACGCAGCTGCAGCAGGGTGAGCGGGTCGATGAGGCCTTCGTCGGCGCGTTCGGTGAGCGCTTCGAGCACGCGGTTGCGGCGCTCTTCGAGGGCACGGAGCTGGCCCAGGCGGGTCTGGATGGCGCGCAGCTGGGTGTCGGTGAGCGCGCCCGTTGCTTCTTTGCGGTAGCGGGCGATAAAGGGTACGGAGTTGTCGGCGTCAAGCAGCGCCACGGCGGCGCGGATGCGGTGCGGCGCGATGCCGGTTTCTACGGCGAGCGCGTTGATGAGGTACTCGGCGGGCTGCTCAGTCTTGCCACCGGTTTCGTGTTTTTCGCGGTGTGCGGCACTGCTGGGTTCGTTGCCGGCGGCGCTACTGGGCGCAGGGTCTGCAGCTCGATCCGCGCGCGGGCGGATGCTACTCGGGAGGGGGTGTTCGCTCATCCTTCCAGTTTCGCATATTTCGCCGCGGCTCATGGGTTGGCCGGTAATGCTGAGAAAAGAGTCAGCGCGGGGCGTATTTTGCTCGCCTGTGCGGGTGCGGGTAAGCGTATTTTTCTATCGCATCTTCTAATGCAGATTACGAGTCTTTACGCACATTTTGCCCTGTGGGTGCGCTAAACGTTGTCATCTTTCCGTAAGAAACCGTGTTAGGGGTTCACGTATTTGAATAGTGCTTAGTTTCAGCGATAAATTTAGATAAAAGAGCATATTTTTTGAAAAAATATCGCTTATTCATGCAGATAAGGGGTGGCCTCACACCACGCAAACGCCCTTGTCTGCGTGCACACATTCAGGGTTTCGGCGGCACGGTACGACAAGGTGCCGCCACATCCCGCAGATGAAAGAGGGACCCATGCGCGAACAAGCCGCGCTATCAAACGCTCCGGAGGGCTACTTAGATTTTCACGACGAGTACGCGGAACTCATCGCCGAACTCGCCGCGCTGGGGTTCACCCCTACCCAGGTTCTCCGCCGCCTCAATTTTCTGTACCCGCGCATCAACAAGAAGCATCTGAACTATGCGCTGGACTCCGGCATCTGGCAGTTTGGCCCGGTCACGGCAGACGCCCCGAGCTACACGGTGCTCGCCTGCGGCCTCTGGTACGTTTTCGCGGAAGCCTACGATCTGCCTCCGGAGCCCGAGTATGCGGCGCTGATTCTTGATTGCGATATTATTCACGACCTGCCGTCCGCGCTGGAGGCACGCCACTTCAACAATGAAGACATTGCGCACGTTCTGGCGAAGATTGGCGCAACGCTTAAGTACCTTGCCGCACACCCCTACTCCCAGCTGGAGGAAGAAGCCTACGCGCAGACCCTCGAGGACATCCGGCTGCGCGGCGTAAAAGAAATCGGTACCGAGGGCGGTAGCCTGTACACCCTGCTTGCCGCCAGCATGGAGGGCGAATCGGCGTGGCCGGCACCGGTTCAGACGGTTAACGACTACCTCGGTGACGGCGACTGGTCCTTGGGCATGCTCCGCACCGGCATCTACCCGGCGGAGGCGCTCGAGAACGAGTGGTATATCGACGCCGCGGCAGTACCCGAGGATTTTGCACCGAAGACTCTGAGCCTGTTTTTGAGCTATTGTGCCCGCTACGACCGCGAGCCGACAGCGCTGAACTACGGCTACTGGTCTACCATTCCCACGCTGATTGAGCAGGTGCCGCCGCTGGGTGCGGTACGCGCCAAGTTCGGCTCCTGGCAGACGACTCTGCATCGCGGACGCACGCAGATTGCCCGCGAGCTGCGCCTGTGGACGAAGAACGAAGCAAACGCAGCTGCCGTGGAGTCGGGTGCCGCTGAGCCGAACGAGGCCGAGGCGAGTGCCACTGAGTCGGGTGCCGCTGAGGAGCTTGAGCTCCTCAACGCTGAGCTGACTAATGCTGACGCTGAGCTGACTAATACTGAGCTCACCGAAGCAGAACTAGCAGAGCCGGATACCCCGGACGGCTCCCCTGCGGGCGCTCCCGCAGAATCGGCAGAACCCGCACGTCTGAGCGCCCGCGAACTCACCGAGCAGGGCATCGGCGTGGTGCAGACCGCCCACACCGACCTGGCGGCGTACCACCGCACCCAATGGGAACAGACGGTGGAAGTCTTCGGCGAACGCCTCGCGCAGCTTGCCTGGAACCGCCGCCTGAGCACCTACTACTTCTTCGACGGAGCCTGCCTGGAAGACGCCGACCCGACCCCCGTGGTGACGGTTTTCCGCTCCCCCACCGGCTTCCTCTGCGAGCTTGAACCCACCGTCGAGGCGCTGCCCGCCTTCGACCCGGAGTTCCTGCAGGAGCACGGCTGGAGGCACCCGGTACCGGTGCATGCACTGTGGAACCTGCACGCGCTCGACCCGCTGGAGGCAGCTGCCGCCGTCATCGAGGCGATGCGTTCCGGTTGCGGTTGTGAACGCTGGGATTTCTACCGCACCGATGACGACAACGACCCGCTTGCCGAAGAGGCTGAGATGGCTTCCGTCTAAGCAAGCACTCCCGCGAGCCTCTCGTCGGGTTCATCCCTGGAGACAGCGAAAGCCCGCGTCCCCGCTCCCTGAGAGGAGCAGGTGACACGGGCTTTACGCATGCGCTGATAGCCGGTACCGAGATAACCGGCACCGATAGCCGGCGTGGCTTAGCGCAGGTGCTTAGCGTGGAGTGCTTAGCGTGCCGAGAAAATCTCGGACGCCTCCACAATCGCAATCTGCGCGGTGCGGGTAGAGATTGCTTCGTGGCGGCGTGCATCCGCACGGCGCTTGAAGAACCAACCAATACCCAGAATCACGAACCAGACGGGCATCGCGAGCAGACCCCTGAGGGTTTCTTCATCCATGGCCAGCACACCGATGGTGAAGGCGAAGAACACCAGCGACAGCCACGCGGAGAAACGGCCGCCGGGCAGACGGAACTTCGACTTCTCGTGACGCGAGGGGAACTTCTTGCGGTACATCAGGTAGCTGACCATAATCATCGCCCACGCAAAAATCACGAGTACCGCAGCCACGGTGGTGACCAGGTTGAACGCGCTAGAGATTGAGTCACCCGCGTAGAGCAGCACGATGGAGGACAGCAGCATCACGGCGGAAAGGAACAGCGCGTTACGCGGCACACCGTTCGTGGAAATCTTGCCCAGGAAGGCGGGTGCGCTACGCTCGCGTGCCAGGCCGAATGCCATGCGCGAGGTCGAGAAGATACCGGAGTTCGCCGAGGAGGTTGCGCTGGTAATCACCACGAAGTTGATGATGTGCGCGGCGATGCCCAGGCCCGCCAGGGTGAACATGGCGACGAAGGGGCTGTTGTCGGGGCTGACAAGGCGCCAGGGGGTAACCATCAGGATGATGGCGAGCGCACCCACGTAGAAGACCATGATGCGCACGGGCACGGCGTTAATTGCCTTGGGCAGGGTCTTTTCGGGGTCCTGGGTTTCTGCGGCGGTGGTACCGACCAGCTCGGAGCCCATGAACGCGAAGACGGCGATCTGGAATGCGCCAAGGAAGCCGATGAAGTGGTTGGGGAACATGCCACCGTCGTTCCAGAGGTTCGCGACGGATGCCTGCGCGCCGCTGGGCGAGGTAAAGCCGATAGCCACGAGTGCGCCACCGACCACAATCAGGGCAACAATCGCGACAATCTTAATCATGGAGAACCAGAATTCGATTTCGCCGAAGTTCTTCACCGAGACCAGGTTCAGCACCAGGAGCACGCTGATAACGGCGAGCGCCGGAATCCAGGCTTGCAGGTCAGGCCACCACATGCGCAGGTAACCGACGATTGCGATGATGTCCGCAACTGCGGTGACCACCCACATGAACCAGTAGGACCAGCCGAGGAAGAATCCCGCCATGGGGCCGACCAGGTCGGTGGTGAAGTCGGAGAAGGACTTGTACTTCAGGTTCGACAGCAGGATTTCACCCATGGCGCGCAGCACCAGGAAGATGACGGCGCCGATGAGCATGTACACGAAAATGACGGAGGGGCCGGCGACGGAGATAGCGCGTCCGGATCCCATGAACAGGCCGGTGCCGATGGCACCGCCGATAGCGATGAGCTGAATATGTCGGTTGCTCAGACCGCGGTGCAGTCGTTCTCCCTGTTCGGGAGCTTTAGGATTCAGGGTGACGTTGTTCTGTTCAGTCACGACGTCCTCTTTTCTGCAGTTAGGCCCCGTAGCGCATATAGTGCATGGTGGATGAGGGTTTTTCGGTGTCATCCGGTAGGTTTCGCGTATAGATATGCAACCACTATTAATGCGGGGCAGCCCCGGCTTTCGGGGCGGAAGATGCGCTCAACCATGGTTCGCGCCGCATCCGGGGCGCGTTCAAACATCGCCCGATGCGGGTACCTTTGGGAGCTTACACATCTGTTTGGATAGATATTCTACACGCTTTGAACGGTGAATGAAATGTTTTTCAGCTCTTGGTGTGTCGCGAATCTATTAAACAGGTCACTATCTGCCGCCTGACGGGGGCTAATAGACACAGAAAACCCCGCCCTGCGCATCAATCAAGAATGCGGGGCGGGGCTCACACAAACCAGCCGGAGGAGAGCTGAAGACTACTTCTGACCAGCCTTGTCAGCAGTGCTCTCAGTAGCCAGCGCGCGAGCGCGCTTCGCGGCGTGGCGGCGGGTTAGGATCTCGTAGCCAATCGCCAGAACAATGAACCAGATGGGGGTCAGTGCCAGACCGATTGCGGTGTCCGGGTACAGGCTCAGGGCGTAGACCATCACAGCAAAGAAGACCAGGCCAAACCAGCTCATGCCGATACCCCAGGGCATCTTATACTCGGATGCCTCGTGGCGTTCGGGGAACTTCTTGCGGTAGACCAGGTACGCAATCAGGATCATGCTCCAAGTGAAGATACCCATCATCGACGCCACGGAGGTCACCACGGTGAACGCCTCCATAATGCCGCTACCGGCGTACAGCATGACCAGGCTGAACAGCAGCAGCACGGTGGTCAGGTACAGGGCGTTGGCGGGCACACCGTTCTTGGTGAGCTTACCCAGTGCGGAGGGTGCGGCACCGTCGTGTGCCAGACCGTAGACCATGCGGGAGGTCGAGAAGATACCGGAGTTCGCCGAAGATGCGGCGGAGGTCAGCACCACGAAGTTCACCAGCGAGGCTGCAACAGCAATACCCGCCAGGGAGAACATGCCCACGAAGGGGCTCATGGACTTATCCAGCTTATCCCAGGGGGTCACGGCGAGGATGGTCATCAGCGGCACAGCGTAGAAGAGCGCAATGCGGAAGGGTACCGCATTAATCGCCTTGGGCAGGGTGCGTTCGGGGTGTTCGGTTTCCGCCACGGCGGTACCGACCAGCTCAGCACCCACGAAGGCGAAGAGCGCAATCTGGAAGGCACCCAGGAAGCCCGTCAGGCCCTGGGTAAAGATACCGCTACCGGAGGGGCCGGGGCGATCCCAGAGATTTGCTACAGAGGCGACGGTACCGTCGGGCGCGGTGAAGCTGAAGGCAACCATGAGCGCACCAACAATAATGAGGGCGACAATGGCGACGATTTTAATGACTGCGAACCAGAATTCGATTTCACCGAAGTTCTTCACCGAGGGCAGGTTCAGCAGCAGCAGAGCCACGATAACGGTCAGCGCCGGGATGAAGGCTGGGATTTCCGGCCACCAGTATTTGATGTAGCCGGTAATAGCAATGACGTCCGCGATACCTGTGACGACCCAGAAGAACCAGTACGACCAGCCGACGAAGAAGCCGGCGCGCAGACCGAGGATGTCGGTAATGAAGTCGGTGAAGGACTTGTACTTGGGGTTAGAGAGCAGAATCTCGCCCATGGCGCGCAGAACAAAGTAGATGACGCTACCGATAATGGCGTACACCAAGACGATGGAGGGGCCGGTCAGGGCGATGGTCTTTGCTGAGCCGAGGAAAAGGCCGGTGCCGATGGCGCCGCCAATAGCGATCAGCTGAATGTGTCGGTAGCTTAGTCCGCGCTGAAGCTTGGAGTGCTCAGCTTCGGAGTCTAGGCCGGTGACGGAGTTGTGCTGCATTGGCTGCTGTGTCACGTATTTCTCTTTCCTGCGTCGATTCGCCCTAAATTTCACTCGGGGGCGAGTCCGGGTGGTTGGTATTCGTGCATAATCCTGAACGGCGCGCCAGGAGGCGGTTCCCGCGCATCCATAGCTTGCGCGGTGCGCTGGGGCTTGTAAACTCCGATTTCGCGGAGCTTCCGACTTCTTGCATCGCCGATAAAAGGTTATGCAGAGAATGCATAATTTCAAATTTTACCCCCTCATACCCACACAAGCACACAGAACCCAACGGGAGCAGAATTTTGAGATGGAGCGCGCCCCTGAAAACGCATAAGGCTTCGCCTAAAGCAGGCTCCAAGCTGGACGCAGCAACCTTCGGTAAGCTCATCTCCGGCGCAGAGACCGCACTCGGCGCGGGTCTGGCACTGCTGGGCTCCAAGAAGTAAGCCCCACAAGCTAACTCACTCAAACAACCTCACGAAAGTGCGGCGGGAACAGTCTTTGTTCCCGCCGCACTTTTGTATGCGCGCTGACTTTCTACGCAGCCCAGGCTGGCGCACACCACCTACCCACACACGGCTAGCTCAGCATCACCCAGCCCGAGCAAACCGCGAAACCGCACGGTGCAGCGGCCCTGCGCTATTCTTTTAGGTATGTCTACTGAGAACACGCAGCCTAGCCAGGCACCCGAATCCACCGAAGAAAAGGCCAAGAAGCCGGTTCCCGAGGAATTCTTCCGCCAGCCCTACTCCTTCGTCCGCCGCGGCGACCGCCTCACCGCACGCCGCCAGAAGGCGTGGGACGCCTACTCCCCCACCCACGTGCTGGACATCCCGCGCCTGCGCACCGACACCTCCGTCGCACCCGAGGCGACCTTCGACCCGGTTAAGATTTACGGCCGTGAGGCGTACCAGGTCGTCGAGATCGGTTCCGGTCTGGGCGAGGCAATCGTGCACCGCGCAGCTGAGGTGCCCGAGGCGAACTTCCTCGCCGTTGAGGTGTACACCCCCGGCATCGCGGATCTGCTTCTGAAGATGGGCAACGCCGGCGTGGAGAACGTGCGTGTGGCTCAGGCGAACGCGCCCGAACTGCTCGACAACATGCTTGAGGAGAACTCCGTGGACGAGCTGTGGGTGTTCTTCCCGGACCCCTGGCACAAGTCCCGCCACCACAAGCGCCGCCTGGTGTCCCCGGCGTTCGCTGATAAGGTTGCGCGCGTGCTCAAGCCTGGCGGCATTTGGCGTCTGGCGACTGACTGGGAGGAGTACGCCCTGGTCATGCGTGAGGTTCTGGAGGCGCACCCCGACTTTGAGAACGTGAACCCCGGCGCCGGTGCGACCGAGGAGGATCCGTTGGGTGGTTGGGCTCCGCGTTGGGAGGGTCGTACCCTCACCAGCTTTGAGCGTAAGGCTCAGGAGGCGGGCCGCCGCGCGCACGATCTAACCTACCGCCGCAAGTAAGCAGCGCCGCAAGTAAGCCGAGGCAGCACCGGCATCAGGTGGCGCAGGTTAGCGCGAATATACGTTAAGGAGGTGAGGCTCCCCGATCATTCGGGGAGCCTCACCTCCTTGTGTGTGGGTCCAAGTGCATGCGGGGCGGGGGTCTACCCTCCCTCTCGCGGCGTATACACAAAGACGCACAAGCCTATATGGGTGGCCGACTAGCGCAAATGAGCTAGAACAGCCGAACCGTTTATCCCAGTGTAGCGGGTTTAGCCGGTTTAGCGCTGTGGCTTCGTATCATCCGCCGTAACCGGCTGGTGACGCTGACGGTACAGCACCACAGCCGAAGAACGCTGACGAGGCGCCGGGCGGGTACCGCGGGCAATATGCACCACGTCGCCGCTGGTACCGGCGGCGAACACGCGCTCCGCCATGCCCATCTTCACCTTCGCGTCCTCAACCTGACGCTGCAGCGCCGCAATCTGCTCCTGCTGCTCCTCCACGAGGGACTCCAGCTCAATAATGCGGCGAATACCCTCCAGGGAGACGCCCTCCTGCGAGAGCTGCTGAATCTGCTGCAGACGGTTCACGTCACGCTGCGAATAGCGGCGCGCCTTACCGGGCGCACGCGAAGGCTGGACCAGGCCGATGCGGTCGTACTGGCGCAGGGTCTGCGGGTGCATGCCCGCCAGCTCAGCCGCCACAGAAATCACGAAAACCGGCAGGTCCACGCTGTGCAACGGCTTACCGTTACGGGACTTAGATGATGATTCTCGAGATGCCATGGTTTACTTCGCCTTCTTCAACAGATCCTTACGCGGGTTCTCCTGCGGAGCCAGTTTTACGAACTTATCGAATGCTTCCTTTGCCTCTGCGCTCAACTCGGTGGGCAGAACAATCTCCGGGATGACCAGCAGGTCGCCGTCGCCGCCCTTAGCCTTGAAGCCGCGGCCCTTAGCGCGCAGTCGGCGGCCGACCTGGCCGGGTGCCAGGCGCAGCTTCACGGTGGATGCATCCGGCAGGGGCACCTCAATCACTGCGCCGTCGACAGCCTCAGCGAGGGTGACGGGCGCGCGCATAATCAGGTTGTTACCCTCGCGCGAGTACACGGAGTCATCGGAGACGCGCACGGTGACCTTCAGGTCGCCGCCGCGCAGGCCCTTGCCGCGCAGGCGCACCTTCTGGCCGTCCTTAATGCCTGCGGGGATGCGTGCCTCGGTGTGAGAGCCGTCCGGCAGGAACACGGTCACGGTCGCGCCGGTGTATGCCTGGGCGAGGCTGATGCGGGTGCTGGTGGTACTCTCTTCGGGGGCTGCGTGCTGTGCGCCGCCGAAACCGCCACCGCCCATGCCGCCGAAGTCGGCGCTGGTGAAGCCTGCGGAGCGTCGGGAGCCGCCTGCGCTACCGCCGAAGAGGCCGCCGAGCAGGTCGTCAATGTTGATGCCTGCGCCGCCGTTGCTGAAGCCGCCGAATGCGTCCGCGCCGGGGTAGCCGGTGTAGCTGCCACCGCCGAAGCCGCCGCCTCCGAATCCGCCCATGCCTGCGGCACCGTAGCGGCGAATCTGGTCGTACTCTTCGCGCTGCTTCTTGTCGGAGAGCACGTCGTATGCTTCCGAGATTTCCTTGAACTTCTTCTCTGCTGCGGCGTCGCCGGGGTTCAGGTCCGGGTGGTACTTGCGGGAGAGCTTGCGGTACGCCTTCTTGATGTCGCTTTCGCTTGCGTCTTCGCTGACACCCAGTGCCTTATAGAAGTCGTCGGTTAGCCAGTTTTCACTTGCCATGTTGTGTTTCTCCTTCTGCGGTGATGCGCCGCCCTCCTCGGTTACGGGACGGCTTGCAGGGGCACCGCGTACTTGTCTTAATACTCTATATAAAAGTTTAGTCTACTTGACTCAATTTTGAAAGGGTTGAGTCCAAAAAATTGCGCCCCTACAAGCCTCTTGACCGCCGCCACAGCTCACCGAAACCCGCGCCAACGCTGGGCATAGTAGCTCAGGCAAACAACAGGGCGGGCACTCCCCACCAGGGAGAGCACCCGCCCGTCGTTAGTTATTCAGCCATTGCTGAGCCGACCACCTTACGGTGCGACAGCCACAGCCACCTGAGCGGTACGAACCACACGGTCGTTCACGCGGTAGCCGTAACGCAGAACCATGGAGACATGATCCTCGGCCACCTCGTCGGTGGGCTGCTGCAGTACAGCTTCATGGATGTTCGGGTCGAAGGCATCGCCTACTTCACCGAAGCGCTCCACGCCCTGCTTGCTGAGCAGCTCTTCGAGCTTCGCAGCGATGGAGGCGAAGGGGCCGTCCTGCAGGTCGCCGTGCTTGCGTGCGGCGTCGATGTCGTCGAGCACCGGCAACAGTGCGCCGACCAGGTCACCGATTACGAAGTTTCGCAGCTGCTCCTTTTCGCGGGCGGTGCGGTTCTTGTAGTTGGTGAACTCTGCCTGCAGGCGAAGCAGGGAGTCCAGGCGCTCTGCGGCGAGTGCCGCATCCGCAGATTCTGCTTCTACGGCGTCCTGGAGCTCAGCCTCGACGGCTTCCGCAGCGTCTTCGGCAGTTTCGACCGATTCAGCTTCGGGGTGGCCTTCCGCTGCGGGGGCGTTGAATGCCTCCTCCAGCGGGTCGGGGGTGATGTTTTCCTGCTCAGCCATGATTACTTCTTCTCGTCTTCGTCGATAACCTCGGCGTCGACAACGTCCTCGTCAGCGGCGGGCTTGGACTCGGATGCCTCAGCCTGTGCTGCTGCGTAGAGTGCCTCGCCCAGCTTGGACTGGGATGCCTGCAGCTTCTCGAATGCGGACTTCACTGCTGCGTCGTCGTCGCCCTCGAGTGCCTTCTTCAGCTCGTCGACATCGCCCTGAACCTCGGTCTTGACGTCCTCGGGCAGCTTGTCGCCGTTCTCCTTCAGGAGCTTCTCGACGGAGTATGCGACGGACTCAGCTGCGTTGCGGGTGTCAGCAGCCTCGCGGCGTGCCTTATCCTGCTCTGCGTGTGCCTCTGCGTCCTTGACCATGCGGTCGATGTCTTCCTTGGAGAGGGAGGTGCCGCCGGTGATGGTCATGGACTGCTCAACGCCGGTGCCCTTGTCCTTTGCGGAGACGTGGACGATGCCGTTTGCGTCGATGTCGAAGGTGACCTCAATCTGGGGCACGCCACGGGGTGCGGGGGCGATGCCGGTCAGCTCGAAGGTACCCAGGTTCTTGTTGTCGCGAGTGAACTCACGCTCACCCTGGAAGACCTGAATGGTCACGGAGGGCTGGTTGTCCTCTGCGGTGGTGAAGGTCTCGGAACGCTTGGTCGGGATTGCAGTGTTGCGCTCGATCAGCTTGGTCATCACGCCGCCCTTGGTCTCGATACCGAGGGAGAGGGGGGTGACGTCGATCAGCAGAACGTCCTTACGGTCGCCCTTCAGCACGCCTGCCTGCAGTGCTGCACCCATTGCCACGACCTCGTCGGGGTTCACGCCCTTGTTGGGCTCGCGGCCGGTGAGCTCCTTGACGAGCTCAGCGACGGCGGGCATACGGGTGGAGCCACCGACCAGGATGACCTCAGAAATCTCGGAGATGGACACGCCAGCTTCCTTGATTACGTCGAGCACGGGCTTCTTGGTGCGCTCGAGCAGGTCGCGGGTCAGTTCCTCGAACTTTGCGCGGGTCAGCTTCTCATCCAGGTGGATGGGGCCCTCGGGGGTCACGGACAGGTACTGCAGGGAGATGTTGGTGCTAGAAGCGCTGGACAGCTCCTTCTTAGCCTGCTCAGCTGCCTCCTGCAGACGCTGCAGAGCGATCTTGTCCTTGGACAGGTCTGCGCCGGTGTTTGCCTTCACCTGTGCGAGCAGCCACTCGACGATGCGCTGGTCCCAGTCGTCGCCACCGAGGCGGTTGTCACCGCTGGTTGCGCGAACCTGAATGGTGGAGAAGCCGTCGTCATCCTTGCCAACTTCCAGCAGGGAGACGTCGAAGGTACCGCCACCGAGGTCGAAGACCAGGATGAGCTCGTCTTCCTTACCCTTGTCCAGACCGTATGCGAGTGCTGCGGCGGTGGGCTCGTTGACGATACGCAGGACGTTCAGGCCTGCAATCTCGCCGGCTTCCTTGGTTGCCTGACGCTCAGCGTCGTTGAAGTATGCCGGGACGGTGATGACGGCGTCGGTGACAGTGTCGTTCAGGAATGCCTCTGCGTCACCCTTCAGCTTCATGAGGATACGAGCGGAGATTTCCTGCGGGGTGTACTTCTTGCCGTCGATCTCGGTGGTCCAGTCGGTGCCCATGTGGCGCTTGACGGAGGAGATGGTGCGGTCGACGTTGGTCACTGCCTGACGCTTTGCGACGCTACCGACCAGAACCTCGCCGTCCTTGGAGAATGCGACGACGGAGGGGGTGGTGCGGGTGCCCTCTGCGTTAGCGATGACGACCGGGTCGCCACCTTCCAGTGCTGCTACGACCGAGTTGGTGGTACCGAGGTCAATACCTACTGCACGTGCCATATGTTTATTCACTCCTTGTGATCAGTGCCCCGCTTCTTCTAATGCGAGGCGGGTTAGTTTGAAAGTTGTGGAGGCGGTCGGTGCTGCGCGTGCCGCCCCGTGTGGGGTGGTCTGCGCGGCTCCTTGAGCCTCATGTACTCAAGTATGCACCCTCTCAGAGGGCGTGTCAATAGGGTTGAGCGAACTTTACTCAACTTTTTTTCGCGGAGGTGTGTGAGGGGCGGGTTTTTTAGGGTTCTGGGGCAGTGTTTTGCGGGTGATTTTGGGGCGGCGGCGAGGCGGGATTGGGCGGTTTTACCGCGAAATTCCGGGGGTTTCGGGTGGCGCAAGGGTGCGGCGCAACGATTCAGCGCACGGCAGACACTGCCGGGCTAACTGGGCGAAAAAAATTTTAAAAATCTTTAAAAAGGGGTGAAAAACCCGAAAAATTAGGGTGCGAGAGGTGCCGGAAGGTGGCATAAGGGCACCTTGTATAGGGTGTGCGGGGCGATTTTTAGGCACGATTTTTGAGCCGGGAAGCTAGACCTCTAACAGTGTTGCTAGAGGTGCGCTTCGTGCGGGTGCCCCACAACCACGAGCACCCACCGTGAGACATCACAGCGAGATATCAGATAATCATCCCTCTTATATAGGGAGCAATATATGGAGTATCTGCCCGCAAGCTCCATCGCTCACCTTATGGAGGTATCTCTGCTCGTCCGATCCGCAATTCTCTAACCTTCACCTGTGGCTTGAGGCTACCCGCCTGCCGTATGCTGGTTAGGACCATATCCTCTCAAAGTAGACAGGAGGCCTTCATGTCAGAGCCCACCCAAAAGACCAAAAGAAAATTTCCTCGTTGGATATTAGAATTATTTACGTTTATTTTCATTCCTTATCTCATAGTATACATATCTAGTCCAGTTATCTTCGGAATTATTTTATTTATCGGTATACCTGTTTTTATTTTCTTATACTTTCGCCTTACAAACCATATCATCAATTCAGAAAATCCCACTGGGCACAAAAAATTGAATATTCAACAGGCCCCCGAAGCTAAAGAAAAAAGCACCAAAGACCAATTTCTTAAACGATTTTATCTTGCTATTCTTGCATTAATCACCGTAATTCTAATCGTCTTTCTCTTAGGGAACATTAATAGCTATAGAGAAACAATGATAAGCCTCCCAGACAATTTCACCTTCTCCACCAAAAGTCAGGAACTTTCAAAAATTCACTCTCTTCAAAACATTATTTTTATGCAGATGCTTGGAGTTATCTTCCTAATTTTTCTCACTGCCTGGTTTTTTAGAAAACATATTAAATTAACGCTAAGAAATCATATCTTACGAGTATTTGTAGCAACAGTAATATCTGGAGGCATACTCGCATTCACCATCCCATCTTTTTTGTATAATTACAGACTCATCGGGGAGACTAAAGATTTAACAACCGCGTTACTTGGAGTTACGGGTGGAGTTGTTGCACTATTCTCACTCATCAAAAGCCATCAAAAGAGCGAGCTTGAACGTGAGCAATTGGAGGTCCAGAAGCAGAAAGATAGCCGAGATCATATACGTCAACTGTATAGCACATATGGCGATCGATTTGACAAAGCTGTCACAGAACTTAACAACAACGACAGAGACGCAAATATTGCTTTTGCTGCTGTTTACAAACTTTCACACCTTGCTGACGACTGGCTCGAATTCAAAAATCTTGCAACCTCCGAAAAAGATTTGTCAAAGTTCGAGGACAAAGCCAATGCTGAAGTTCAGACTATTATCAATGTATTTTGTAAATACATTCGCAGTATGCCACATAAATACACTGACAAAATGCTTGAAAGCGGAGACATCCCTAAAGAAGATGCTGAAATTCGTCGCCTTATTCTCTCAGAGATTAGCGACCACCTCGGAGAGATTATCAAACATGACAACAATATAGAGATAATTCCTGGGCCCTGGAGTCATTTCAATTTTGATTTTAATAATGCACGAATTTTCTACCCCCTTAATAACCTAATTATTAAAAATTCAAATTTCTCCGATGTTGTATTCCATGGCGAAGCTAAATGCAATCAGACAGTTTTTATAGATGAATTAAACTTTAGTACTGTACCCTTCAAATCTACAGCCGATTTCAGTGGAGCGACCTTCATGAAGAAAGTTTACTTCGGAGGACTATATAACATAGATATTTTCAAAAATAGTGCATACTTCAGAAAGGCTACTTTTGTAGAGACGGCCCACTTTAGGGCACAATTTTCTGGCAACGCGTATTTTGAGGATGCAAATTTCAAGCAGGAAGCTAAATTTGAGTCTGCAGTTTTTAAAAATAGTTCTTATTTCACAGGTGCAACTTTTGAAGGAAATGCTGATTTTACCGATGCGACATTTGAAAATACTACAACATTTAATCATGCGACTTTCATAAAGGATTCAATATTTTCATATGCAACTTTCATCAAAGATTCGACCTTCATTGGAGTATCCTTCGAAAAAAAGGTACACTTCAATGCCTGTTTCAAGCAGTTTTCACCAGCTTTTATAATGGTGCCAGCGGGGCAACCAGAAATTCCTAATATGCGAGCCAGGTTCTCCCTCCACTCGGCTCAGAAGGACTACGATTTCTCAACCTATAACGGTAAGACTATTCCGCCGGGCACAGCCGAGCTTGACGGAGTAGAACGAAGTATCCCCATCGGAACTGTGCTCTTCAACCCAGATATTAAGAATAAAAAGACAGGAGAATACACCCGTATGAGTAAGCCTGCAAAGTAAATAGGATGTTACTAGAAAAAGAAAGAAGCCCCTCTAAATAAGGCCCACCTACGGATGCCCCGTCTGCACCTCTCGTGCAGGCGGGGCTTCTTCTTTTGCCCATCGCGAGCGCATAGGGTGGGGTCCTCCCCTATGCTGGTTATAAGCCAGCACCGGAGCAGGAAGGGCACACCGCCATGAACCTCAACAAACTCTTAACCGCGCTGCGGCAACACAAAAACACCCCGGCACACAACCAGCAGGCAGGGCGGCGCGAACGCTACACGCACGCACTCGAGCAATTCCTTGACGGGCAGCCCGCCGTACGCCTCAGTGGGGCGTACACGCTCGCGAACCTCGCAGACGAATGGCTCACCGACGCATCCCTCCCCGAGCAGGTACGCCGCGAAGAAGCCCAGGCCATCATCGACGCGCTGACCGGGTGCATCCGCACGCCCTACCCCCTCGCACAGAAGCGGCAGGTCCTAGAATCAGGCGAGGCCCCCGAAGGATACGAAGGCGACTTTACGCGCGATCAGGAGGCATTCCGCGAAGAGCAGCTGGTGCGCCGCACCGTCTTCATGGAGTTCAGCCGCCGCCTCGCCGCAATCGCCGAGAGCAACAAGGCAGACAGCGAAGAAAGCCAGCACGCGGTGCCGCCAATATCGCCCATGTGGGCTGATCTGTGCTTCGACTTTGGCGGCGCACCCATCTTCTACCCGCTACGGCAGCTGCACTTTCAGAACGCCGATTTCGCCTCCGCAACCTTCTACGGCCCGGCGGATTTTTCCGGCGCAACCTTCCACGGTGACATCAGCTTCTCCGCAGCACAGTTCACGGCTGACGCATCCTTCAACAGCGCAAATTTCAACGACTGGGTGGGGTTCAGCGCCGCGCACTTCGCGGGCGCAGCAGAGTTCAGCGGGGCACACTTTGCAGACGCGGCAAGCTTCGCAACCGTAACCTTCACCGGCGGAGCCGACTTCTCAGATGCGGTCTTCTCGGCTGCGGCTGACTTCGCGGTATCCACCTTCAAATCCGATGCCGACTTCTCACGCTTGAACACCGCAGGCATAGCCAGCTTCGCGGCAATCACCTTCGACGGAAAGGCAGTATTCACCGCCTCCACGTTCCACGATGAGGCACACTTCGCCGCGTCGGTCTTCAACCGTCCGGCGGTGTTCTCCAAGTCGCTGTTCGGCGGGGTCGCGCGCTTTGCCGGAATAGCCACCAAGCAGTCCGCAATGTTCAGCAACGTACGCTTTGCGAGCGCGGCGGACTTTAGCGGGGCGTCCTTCACACAGTACGAGGATTTTGGTGGGGCGCGGTTCGACGGCGACGCCACGTTCAGCCGGGCGTCTTTTATTGCGCTTCCGAGGACGCGCTATGAGATGGACTTCCCGCAGAGAGCGAACTTCGGTAACGCGACCTTCGCGCAGGATGCCGACTTTAGTAAGGCGACGTTCACGGCGCATGTCGGCTTCTACAAGGCGACGTTCGCGCGGGAGGTGAGCTTCAACGGGGCGAGCTTTGAGGGCGCCTACTTCGCGGATGCGACGTTCAGTCAGAAGGCTGATTTCAGGCAGACTAGCTTCGCGTACGTTGAGCCGTCCTTTGAGGCTTTGGAGAGGCGGCTGCAGAGGGCACGGTTCTCGGCGCAGGCGGATCCGCAGGATTACCTGTTCGAGGCACGCCCGGAGAGCCCGCACGGTTTCAGCTGTGGCGAGGCGGAACTTCTTAACAGAACGTTCATGCTCCCTGTTGGTGCGGTGCTGTACGACCCGGATTCCTGGGACGAAGAGAAGCAGGAGTACACCCGCGTTAGTGAGCCTGCGCAGTAAAACCTAGCTCCCCCCTGCCGTCGGGGAAGCTCCCACACACATATGCACAGACCCCGCCCGTGCATCCAGCGCTGGCGGGGTCTTCGTTATGACCGGGCGCAACTCATGGCAAGCAGCTTTACCCTATGCTGGAAGGTGAACATTCCTCTCAAAGGAGATAGAGATAGGGATATGGTTAAAACGATTAAAGATTCCAAAAAGCCGCTGCAGGAACCTAGCTGGTGGAGTAAGTACTGGTTTTATACAGTCCTCATTTTGTTAGCCGTGATTGGGGTTCCCAGCGCTTTTTTCATTCCGGCGCTAATCCCTGGGCTCATCAATGATGGCAATAGCATTGTGTCCGTTCGTCAGGGTATTCTCGCAGTCTTAGCAGGAGCCCTTACCATGCTCACGCTCTCGGAGACCCATCGCAAAAATACCTATGAAAAGAACAAGAATGAGCGGGACCATACCCGTCAAGTACTCGCGGAACGTCGTAGCCGTTATGCCAAAGCTGTCGAGCAGCTAGCTGACGAGAAAGCCGCCGTCCGTCTGGGCGGCATCTATACCCTTGCAGGTTTGGTCGATGAGTGGCTTGCTGATGATGCTCTCGAGCTGGAAGAACAGCGAAAAGAAGGACAGGTCATTATTAATAATCTTTGTTCATATGTCCGTGCGCCCTTCCCCCTGGTAACAAAGACGGAATATCTTCAGTCTGATGTAGATATAGCACCTGCTAACTATGTAGGAGACTTCGTTGCAGACCAGGCGATGTTTCGTGAAGAGCAGGATGTACGACGAACAATTTTTGCAGAAATTAGCAATCGCAGTAGTACCTTCACCAAAGATAAGAACGGGAAAGTTTTTGTAACCCCTGGCGCGTGGAGTGAATTTGATTTCAATTTCAGTTGGGCACCAATTTTCTACCCTTTGAGTAACCTCACCATTGAAAAAGCAATTTTCTCTTCTACCAGATTCTACGGTGACGCAAATTTCCTCAAGACATCCTTTATCCAGAACGTAGACTTTAGCCGAGCAACTTTTAACGGTAAAGCAAAATTTAACGGTTCAAATTTTGTTCAAGAATCAACCTTCAACGAAGCGGTCTTCAACGAAGCAGCAGATTTCTCAGACCAAGGGGATGTCAAAACATTCTTCGGCGGGAAAGCTTCCTTCAACCGCGTAAAATTCACCCATGAAGCAAACTTCAACGAGGCAGATTTCGCTCAAAAAGCATCTTTCAGGAACGTAGTCTTTACCCAGGAGGCAAATTTCTTCAAAACAGTCTTCCGCCAATATGCAGATTTCTATAAAGTAAATTTCAAACAACCTGCTACTTTCTTCGAAGCAAAATTTCTTGGGGAGAAGCAGGAACACTATGCAAACTTCTACGAAGCTAGTTTCAAAAGTAGCGCCGACTTCTGCAAAGTATTTTTTAAAAAAAATGCAGACTTCCGAGGTGCAATGTTTGAACAGGGCACCGAATTCAAAGATTCATTTTTTACAGAAGAAGCAGATTTCTATAAAGCAACTTTCAAAATGAAAGATGCAGACTTTACCAGAGTTACTTTCACTCAAGGTGCTGATTTCGCCAAGGCAGCTTTCCTTCAAAATGCGTACTTTACCAAAACTGTCTTTGCTAAAATCGTAAACTTTACCCAGACTACATTCACTGAAAAAGCAAACTTCTGCAAAGCAGCTTTCACCCAATATATGAAATTTAGCGAAACGATCTTTGAAAAAGATGCAGATTTTAGTTACGCGGTCTTCTCTCAAGATGCTAACTTCAGCAATGCATTTTTCCCTCAAAACGCTGATTTCAGCAAGGCAGTTTTCTTTCAAAACGCAAGCTTCCTCGAAGCAACTTTCGCTAAAGAAACACTTTTCCCTGGGGCACGCTTCGCCCAGGGCGTGAATTTCTACAACACACACTTCAAAAGCTCGGAGCCCATATTTGTCATTGATAATTGCAAAGCCAGGTTCTCTGCTCTACCGAATCCAAATGATTATCTATTCTCATTTCCTGGAACAAGCGCACCTATTCGTCTTGGGACGGCTAGGTTCCTTGATAAGTCATTCGCTATCCCTCTCGGAACTGTACTGTACGACCCAGGTTCCTGGGATGAAGATAAGAAGGAATATACTCGAATCAGCGAGCCCGCACAGTAACACCTATAGCACCATCCATTAGACGCAGCTCCCTCGAAGCCCCGCCACACATCACTGTGGCGGGGTCTTCATTTATGCCCGCAGGCAGCTCTCAACGAGTAGCCTGTACACTACACTGAAAGGTAACCGTTCCTTTCAGCGAAGACAGGAGAAACAAACATGCCAGAGAACGTCTCACCACCGTCTCCCAACGACCAGAACCAAGAAAACAAAAAACCACGTTTTAACTTATATACGTGGCTTTTTGATAAACCAGAGCGCTTCTTCTGGGTCATTGTTTCTCTTGGCCTCTTAGGAGGTTTAGCCGCTCTTATGGTGCCAAACTGTATTGACTGGCAAATTTCAAACAATAATTCTGCAGATATTAAGGCAGATGAGATTAGACAGAAATCTATCTCTGATTTACGCCTACACATCCTATATATCACGGGTGGAATTATCGCGATTCTGACTCTTCTGCAGAACAGCTGGAAAAATCAAATCGACCGCCGAAAAATTGAGGATGACATCCAGAAGAACAAGGATGATTACACCCGCCAGGTACATGCTGAACACCGCAGCCGCTATACCAAGGCTGTAGAACAACTTGCGGACGCTAACTCTGCTATTCGTCTAGGAGGCGTTTATACACTCGTCGGTCTAGCAGATGAATGGCTTACTGATAAGGACCTCAAATCAAAAAAGCAACAAAAAGAAGGGCAAGTTATTATCAATAACCTCTGTGCTTATATTCGTTCTCCCTATGAATTTGCGACAGGCCAAGCTACTGCCAGAGAAAGGGAAGTTCGAAAAACAATATTTAATGAAATTTCCATTCGAACTAAAGAAGATTCACAGAAAGACAAAACAAACTGGAGCGATCTACTATTTGAGTTTCAAGGAGCACTATTTTTCTACGAACTAGATCTCCAGGATATGGAATTTAAAAAGAATGTAGACTTTTCAGGGGCCAAGTTCTTCTACTCAGCAAAATTTAAAAATATTAATTTCAAGGGTGGCGTAAAATTTACATCTACAAAATTTTCAACTCATAGATCAACTCATGAAAATTACCTCACCTCTTTTAGCGATTGCTCTTTCCAAAATTCAAACTCTTTTGAGCGAGCCGAGTTCAATGGCGAAGTTCAGTTTTCTGACACGCATTTCAATAGCGTCAATTTTGGTGAATCACGCTTCTTCCAGAAGGCAAGTTTCTCAAACTGTACTTCCAATGAAACGCCTTCATTCACCGATGCGCTATTCACAATTTACAAATCTCATTACTTCGGATTCAAATATGATTCGCCAGATGGCATAATTCCTTCAGGGGATTCTCCTCTAGTATTTCCGGTATACCCAATAGAATTTAAAAATAATTCACAGGAAATACCAATATATTCCCGCCTTTTCGACCCTAAATCAAAGAATCAAGAAACGGGAGATTATGATAAAAGCGAACGTGCGCAATAAATAATACCCAGAAGTCCCGCTTGTATATCCAATACAGCGGGACTTCTTTCTGTAAACCCGTGGCGAACAAATGAGAAAGGTGCATCGCTACGCTACGGATAAACAACCGCAATTCAATTTGATAGAAGAGTCAAATATATCTGGGTACATCTTTAATATTTAAGGCTGATTATGGTTCCCCTCATATACATCATTTTGCAGATATAACAGTCTTATAAAGCGCAAATATATCCACAGCTGTTGCACTTTGAGTCTTGCGAGCGCATCCACCCGTCATCCACCCATCACAGCACCACACCGAGCCCCCACCGCGCTCAACCACCTGTCACCCCACCGATACACTAGAACCATGTACCGAATCATGACTGTCTGCACCGGCAACATCTGCCGCTCCCCCGTCGGCGAATACCTCATCCGCCAGCACGCCCAAGAAGCCGGCGTGCCCGTCACCGTCACCTCCAGCGGCATCAGCAACGAAGAAGAAGGCAACCGCATCGACCCGCGCGCCGCCGCGCAGCTCGCCACCCGCGGTATCGACCCGTCCGCGCACCGCGCCAGCGTCTTCACCGTCGAGGACTTCGACCGCAACGACCTCATCCTCGCCATGGACGCACCCCACTACCTGCGCCTCAAAGCCCTCGCCCGCAACGACGACGACAAAGCCAAAATCCGCATGATGCGCAGCTTCGACCCGAAGGTCACCACCACCCACCTGGACCAGCTCGGCATCTACGACCCCTGGTACGGTAGCGAACGCGACTTCGTGTACACCACCGACCTCATTGACGCCGCCGCACGCGGCCTCATCAACCACCTCAAGCAGGAAGGTGACGCGTAGTGAGTCAGCGTATCCCCCTGAACCAGAACCGCCGCGTCACCGGCACCACCGAAATCCTGGAGCTCTGCAAAGACATGCTGCGCCTGGAGCACGGCATCGGCAACGACTTCGACATGGACACCGCCGAATTCACCGAATTCCGTGCGCAGTTCCTCGCCGACTTCGCGCAGATCCCGCTGATCATCGGCATTGACGGCCGTAGCGGCACCGGCAAGACCAGCCTCGCCGCGCAGCTTGAGCAGGAGCTCACCGCCGCCGGCCACAGCGTGCACGTGCTGCACCTGGACGACTTCTACCCCGGCTGGGACGGCCTCTTCGACGGCGTGGAGGCGTGGGACGCGCTCTCCGTGCAGCTGACCGAGGGTATTGCCGGGACCTACACCCCGTGGGATTGGGAGGCGGGCGCCCCCGGTGAGGTGCGCACCGTTGACCCGGCGGCTACGCAGGTCATTATTTGTGAGGGTGTCGGCGCGATTGCTGGCGCCTGCGAGGTGCGTATTCTCGCCACCGCCCCGGACGAGGTGCGTTACGAACGCGCCATGGCTCGTGACGGTGACATGTTCCGCCCGCACTGGGAGCGCTGGGCGGCTCAGGAGGAGGCGCTGTTCGCCGAAATCCCGGAGGACTACGCGACCGTGGACTTCATCTACGACGGCGCGGCGCAGTAGCAGCCGCCTACAAGACAGTAGTGCCCAATGCTTTGTGTATCTCGAAGCATTGGGCCCTACGGCTATTCAGAGGCAGTTTTATTCAGGCGCTGTTTTATTCGGGCATGGAAGCCGGGCTAGCGGATTCCATGCGGTCTTTATCCCAGTAGGTTGAGGTATTGCTCGGCGCGTGCGTGGAGGCGGTACCGTCTTTTTCGTTACCCGAGTTGTTGCTAGAAAGCACAGCGAGGATTACGAGCAAGACGCAAGCTATGAGCAGCAGGATGCATAGCAAATATTTGTAATAGTGGTTGCGCATCTGAGGTTGTCCCTCCGGTCGTATCGCGTGGTATGACCAACGTAAGTTATGCGGTCGCCCCGAGCAATGCTTCTCAAGAATATTTCTCAAATATTTCTTCAGCGCTGGGGGTTGAGCGGCAGGCTAAGCCAAGCCGCTCAAGGGGCGGTGTTATCCGTAAGCGACATCAGGGTGTCCGAAGCGAAGCGAGGACGGGTGCCCCTGTAGGAGCGAGGATAACACCGTCCCTTCTGCATACCCTCTGCATACCCGTCCCGCTCCCAAATTAAAAAATGTCAAACGTTTAACTTACGAAGCCACCCCCGATTCTGCTACCGTGAAAAAGTTGTGCTTCCAGCCTGCGCAAGCTCATCCCCAGGGGCGGTACTACCGCATCCATGTCTTGTAGAGCCGCAGGCGCCGTTGCACGCGCATCACGCAGAAAGAAAAACTAAGACTAATGTCTTCGAAGTCGACTAAGACCTCCTTCGGGCTATCGCCCCTTTTCATTGTTGTTTTGGCGCTGCTGACCGCTATCGCGCCGCTCGCCACGGACATGTACCTGGCGGCGTTGCCCGCAGTCGCTGAGAACCTGAACACCACCAGCACGAACGCCTCGTTGACTCTGAGTGCGTTCATGGTGGGTATGGCGCTGGGCCAGCTGGTCGTGGGTCCGCTGTCGGATAAGACGGGCCGCCGCAAGCCGCTGCTGATTGGTGCGGTGGTTTGTTTTATTGCGACGGTGGCGTGTGGTTTCGCGCCGAATATTGAGCTGCTGATTTTTGCGCGTTTCATGATGGGCTTCACCGGTTCGATTGGTGCCGTGCTGGCGCGTTCTATCGTGGCTGATACGACTGAGGGTCTGGCGACCGCTAAGCTCATGGGCGTCATGATGATGATTAACGGCTTCGCGCCGGTGCTTGCGCCGCTGTTTGGTGGCTGGGTGCTGTCGTGGGGTAGCTGGCGCGATATTTTCCATGTGCTCGGCGTGATTACCGCGATTATGATGCTCGGCGTGATCTTCGTGATTAAGGAGACCCTGCCGGTGGAGGAACGCTACCAGGGCACCTCCCTGAGCGTGTACTCGGAGCTGCCGAAGGTCTTCAAGATTCGCCGCTACCTGGGTTTCATGCTGACGATGTGCTTCGCGTTTGGTGCGCTGTTCTCGTACATTTCCGGTTCGACGTTTGTGTTGCAGAAGATTCTGGGCTTGTCCGAGACTGAGTTCACGATCGTGTTCGGTGTGAACTCGATTGGTATTGTGCTGTTCAGTGCGATTGCAACGAAGCTGGTTGGTCGTGTGGCGCAGCGTCGTATTGTGAATGTCGGCGTGGTGAGCCTGCTGGTGGTGTCTTCGCTGCTGGTGGTTAGCTTCCTTATCGGTATCTCGCTGGTGCCGACGCTGATTCTGCTGTTCCTGCTGACCAGTTCGTGCGGTCTGATTTTTGGTAATGCTTCGGCGTTGGCGTTGAACGAGGCACGCCACATGGCGGGTAGTGCTTCGGCGGTGATGGGTACGGTTCAGGCGATGCTCGGTGCGTTGGCGGCGCCGCTGGTGTCGTTTGCCGGTGAGCATGAGTACCTGCCGATGGGCTTCTCCATTTTTGGTTTTGCCGTCCTGACGGCGCTGGTGCTGTGGACTACGCCGCGTAAGGATTCGGACTACTCGGCGGACGGTCTGAGCCATGAGGCCCCGGCGGCGGGCCACTAGCCTGTTGTTGATTTTTGTGTAGCTAAAGCCCCGGATGGGCGACCCGCTAAGGTGAACTGCCTCCCGTTTCTTGGACATCGA
>NZ_KV830308.1:0-215 GCF_001836735.1 Rothia sp. HMSC061D12
GCATTTTAAGACGTCTATTACGATTCCTGGGGGAACGCTTAAGCCGGGTAAGGTCTATAAGATTGGTTTCTACGGTAAAGACCGTCCGGAGGATGAGAATTACCCCGGTGAGTTGCTGAATGATGTTGCAGATTTCATTCCGGTACGTTCGCTTAATAAGGAATCGGCTAGCCCTGAGATGTTTCTGAAGGCTACGACGGTGAGCCCTTATGATG
>NZ_KV830309.1:0-17932 GCF_001836735.1 Rothia sp. HMSC061D12
ATAGCGTCCAAGTTTCGGGGCGCAGTTCAAAGGGTTGCGCGTCCGGGGCTTTGCTGTGCCCGTACATGAAGCGTAGGGGCTGCCGCGTTTTCCGGATGCGCCCTCAGGGTGTCAGCCCGGACGCTCTCCGCAGCGGAGCAAGGAGAGGGCGGAGCGTCCGGGTGACGGGTGCCCCTTGCGTAGGCGCGGAGGAAATATGCGGCAGTCCCTTTTTGTACGCGTTTAGCTCTGCTGCGCCAGGTAGTTCAACAGCGTGGCGGTCAGCTCCGGGTCATGCGCCAGCGCCGTGCCGTTCAGGTGAGTCACCGGTGCAATCAGACGCACCGACGACGCCAACCACACGCCGTCCGACTCAAACAAATCCTGCGGGTAGAGCGGACCGAAGCCCAGCTCCCAACCGGCCTGGCGTGCCGCCTCGAACACCGCGCCCTGCGTGGTGCCGGGGAGGATGCCGTGGCTCGGCTCGGGCGTGTACAGCACCTTCTTGCCGTCCTCAATCTTGGCGACCAGCACCGAGGAGGTGGCACCCTCCAGCACGCGACGCTCGTCGGTGATGAAGATAGCGTCATCCGCGCCGCGTTCCTGCACGTATCGCAGGACCGCCATGTTCACCGCGTAGGAGAGGGTCTTCGCACCCGCCAGCAGCCACGGGTAGGCGCTGTTGTCCATCGGCTCGTGGCCGCGCGGCAGCAGCATCGCCTTCACGCCCTCGGTGCGGCGCTTCACGATGGATGCGGGCACCGGCGACGCCATAATCAGCGTGTACGGGCCCGGCTGCATGGAAGTCACCGCCTGGGTGGGGCCGCGCGAAATAATGATCTTCACGATGTGCTCTTCACCCAGCGCCGTTTCGGCACCGGGGGCCGCCTCACGCATGAGGCGCTCCACCGCCGAACGCAGAATCTCGGGTTCCGGGTCGGGTAGATCCAACATGCGCGCCGATGATTCGAGGCGGGACAGGTGCATGCCGAGCTTACGCACGCGACGGTTGACGGACAGCATGGTCTCGAAGACACCGTCGCCGCGGGTGAAGCCCTGGTCATCAACGCTGATGAGGGGCACGGACGGGTCAACGAAGATGCCCTGCGGGTTCTGCTCGTTCAGAAGAATTACGGTACTAGACATAGTTTTATTGTACGTTCGCTACTGGTTCCTGAAAGGGCTCAGAGGGTGCCGCGTTTTCCGGAGGTGCCTGTACCTTCCTGTTCGGCAGTAGCGGGTGGAGCCGCGTTTTCCGGAAGCGCCCTCAGGGTGCCCGAAGCGAAGCAAGGGCGGGTGTCGTCTCCCAAGCAGAGCTAAACACGTACAAAAAGGGACGGTATTATCCGTAGCGACATCAGGGTGTCCGAAGCGAAGCGAGGACGGGTGCCCCTGTAGGAGCGAGGATGATGCCGTCCCTTTTCGCATATCTGGAGAAGCGCTGTAGGAACGAGGACGAATACCGTCTCCCAAGCGGAACCAGAAACGAAACGGACTAGCCCCAGAGGAACTGGATCGTACCCGCCGCAATAGATGCACCGTACGCAACAGCGATAATGACGGCGGCAGCAATGCTCACATGCACATCACGCGGCGAATAGGACGGCACACGAGCCCAGGTGCGTTCGCCTGCGCCGAAGCCGCGCGCCTCCATGGTGATGGCGAGGCGGGAGCCGCGGCGGATAGCCTGCACGAGCAGGGCGAAGCTTTGCCCGCCAAAAGTTTGGGCGCGTCCGGCGAGGGATTGGCCTGCACCGAGTCCGCGGGCGCGTCGTGCCTGGCCGAGGGCGTTCCATTCGGCGAAGAGAATGCCGACGAGGCGCAGGGCGGCGACGGTGGCGAGCACGAACCGGGAGGGTAGTTTGAAGGTTTGTGCGAGGGAGTCGCCCAGGTCGGTCGGGTCGGTGGTGAGTACGAATGCGAGGGTGGGTAGGACCATGGCGAGGGAGCGGATCATCATGGCTGCGCCGACGGCGGCGGAGTCGGTGGTGATGCTGTTGAAGCCGAGGTCGAGGATGGTGGTGCCGCTTTTGGCGCTGAGCATGGCGACGGACCAGCCGGTGGTGATGACGGCGATGAGGATGGGCCAGAAGCGGGCGAGGACGTTGACGGGGCGGAATCCGACGAGGATGAATCCGAGCAGTTCGAGGGCGAAGAGGATTCCGGAGGTGAGGGGGTCGCGCACGATGAGTGCGGCGATGATGAGGGTGAAGGAGACGATGAGTTTTACGCCGGCGTTGAGGTTGCTGAAGTAGCTGGTTCGGTCGATGGTGCCGAAGAAGTCGGTGTTCATGCGTTCTCCTTTCCGGGGGTTGCGGTGGCTTCGAGGGTGATGTGGTTGCCGCCGAGTGCGGCGGTGTAGTCTTCGTCGTGGGTGATGGAGATGATGGCGGTGCCGCCTGCGAGTAGTTCGCGGATGAGGTCGACGAGTTCTGCCCAGGTTCGTGCGTCTTGGCCGAAGGTGGGTTCGTCGAGGATGAGGATTTTGGGTGCGGTGGCGAGTGCGGAGGCTACGGAGAGTCGTCGTTTTTCGCCGCCGGAGAGGGTAAAGGGGTTCGCGTCGAGTAGGTGGGTGAGGCGTAGGCGAGTTGCGAGTTCGTTGGTGCGGGCTGCGAGGTCGTCTTCGTTGAGGGGTTCGCGGGTGAGTGCGGCGAGTCGGCGGGGGCCGAGTTCGAGTTCTTCGCGTACGGTGCCGCGGATGAATTGGTATTCGGGTTCTTGGAAGACGTAGCCGATGCGGCTGAGCATTTGGGCGGGGGTCCAGGTGGGCACGTCCCAGTGGGCGCGCTCGCCGCCGTGGTTGCCGCCGTGGTTGCCGTCGTAATTACGGAGCGCGTCGGTGGCGGTGAGGGTGCCGTTGGGTGCGGTGAGGAGCCCTGCGAGGGTGAGGGCTAGGGTTGATTTGCCGGCGCCGTTGGGTCCGAGCACGCTGAGGTGTTCGCCGGCGTGCAGGGTGAGGTTGATGCCGCTGCGCAGTACGGGCAGGTCGGTGGGTACGGGTGCGGGGGTGTCGCCGAGGCGTTTGATGGTGCGTCGGCGTGCGCGTCGTTGTTTGGGGGTGGGTTGTGCGCGGGTGATGCTGAGGTTTTCGGCGCGAAGTAGCGCCTCGCCGTGCTCGCTATCGCTGTCGTTCTGCGGCGCACGCGGCACGTAGTTGGGTACCCACACGCCTGCGTCGATGAGTTCTTGGCGGGCTTCGGTGAGTACGGTGTCGGGTGCGCCGTCGTGGGTGATGGTGCCGCCTTCGCCGAGTACGATAATGCGGTCCATGTGCGGCGCCCAAATGCTCACGCGGTGTTCTACGACGAGCAGGGTCGCGCCGGTCGCCTCGGCAGCGGTGAGGATGCTGTCGCGTACTTCCTGCACGCCGGAGGGGTCGAGGTTGGCGGTGGGTTCGTCGAGGATCATGGCGCCGGGGTGCATCGAGAGGATGCCCGCCAGGCCGAGGCGCTGTTTCTGCCCGCCGGATAGCGCACTGCTGGGGTGGTCGAGGGGCAGGTGGTTGAGCCCTACTGCGGTGAGGGCTTCGGTGACGCGGCCCCAGATTTCTTCGCGGGGTACGCGCAGGTTTTCGGGGCCGAAGGCGACGTCGTTGCCGACGGTTGCCATGACGATGGAGGATTCGGGGTCCTGCTGCATCATGCCTGCGGTGCCGCGCGCTTCGGCGGGTGCTTGCCCGTTGATGGTGATGGTGCCGCCGGCGGATTCGCCGTCGTCATCGTGGAGCACACCGGCGATGGCGTGCAGGAGCGTCGATTTGCCAGCGCCGGAGGTGCCCAGTAGCAGGACTTTTTCACCGGGGTTGATGGTGAGGTTGAGTCCGCTGATGACGGGTTCTGGGCGTCCGGGGTGGTGCCAGCTGAAGTTGTTGAGCTCGATGCGCGCCCCGCGCGGTGTTGCTTCCATGATGGTTCCTTAGCCTTGTGGCTGCTGTAGTGTGCCGAGTGGTGACTCGTGGTGAGTGACTAGTTGGTGGCTAGTTGCTGGTGGTTAGCGGCGGGTCTTGCCGGATGCCAGCGAGGAGAGCACACCGGTCTTGGCGAGGTTCTGCACGAGAATCCACGCCAGGAAGCCTGCGATAACTGCACCGGAGATGACGGCGCACGCTACGTAGATGATTGCCTTGACCGGTTCCATGTCGGGGTAGTAGATGAAGATTTCGTTAACGCCCATGAACAGGCCGCTGAGCGCACCAGCGAAGATGGCGACGGTTGCGTTCCAGCGGCGGTAGCGGAAGATTGCGAAGGCGATTTCAGCGCCGACGCCCTGGAAGAAGCCGGCAATCAGGATTTCGCCGCTCCACGCGCCGCCGGTGAAGAGTACGGAGATGAACGCTGCGACGATTTCGCCGAAGAGCGCGGCACCGGGCTTGCGGATGAGCAGGCCGCCGAGGGTACCGCCGAGCAGCCATGCGCCGGCGACGATGGGGCGGAATTCGGGTGCTGCTACGAGTGCGGTTTTGGCGGCGGGGCCGACTGCGATGTCCCAGATCCAGAAGATGACGGCGCAGGCTACTGCGATAACTGCGGCGATAACGATTTCGTTGACTCGCCAGCGCAGGTTCGGCTTCTTCGCTTCTTCCTGGGTAGATGCCTGGGAGGCGGGGGTTACGTTCTGTGACATTGGTGATCCTTCCGTCGTTGGAAGGGGAATGTCCTCGCCCTCTGATTGGACGAGGGCATTGAGAAGAAATTCGACTCCCTACGCCGGTACTAACCGGATCAGGTTCGAGGGTCTGCTTAGCACTCTCAGCGCCTCGGTGGCGCTCCCCTGTCGTTTGGGGTTCCTTGTCCGTGCCGTTGTGGTGCGGGTGGAAGCCCAGGTTCGATTGTAGGCGTGTCTGGCTGTTCGTGCCAATTTGCCGCTTTTTGTTTCGTTCTTCTGCCCGCATTACAGAATTGCACGGTGTACAATTTTGGGACGGAGAGGCTCCAAGGCGGCACGAACGCCTTAAACCCTATACGCTAGGGAGTGGCGCTCTTTTCTCACCCAACCCCGAAGGGGTTCACGGGCAGGACGCCGCATCGTATACAGCTAAGGAGATACACATGAACCCCGTCGCTAAGCTTGCTATTGCGGGTATCAACATGGGCGCTGCTGCCCTGGTTGGTAAGGGCCTGGGCGCAGCCTGGACTAAGGCTACCGGTAACCAGCCTCCCGCCATTTCCCACGAGTCTGAAGACACCCTGCGTCAGGTCATCCTCTGGACCGTTCTGACCTCCGTCGCAGGTGCTGTGGTGAGCTTCGGTATTGCTCGCCTGCAGCGTCGTTTCTTCAACTAAGACTTTGCGCCTTCCGCGCGAAAGTTCATGAACTAGGCGGTACGTATCTTCGCTCGGTACGTACCGCCTGGTGTTCCCTCTTCAGCACGCCCGCCCCACTTCAGCCGGTTTCATGCCGCCGCTACGCTGAAGCGCCACCTCGGCATCCGAAAGCACAACTATGACTATTTCTTCTCCCCGTCGTAAGACGAAGGCTCCGCGTAGGGTCGTTGACCACGCGAACAGCCGCCGTTCGGTCGCGTCCTGGGTCATGTGGGATGTTGGTTCGTCGAGCTTCGACTCGATTATGACGACCTTCATTTTCACCGTGTACCTGACCAGTAGCTACTTCGGCACGCCCGAAGAGACCTCTTCGGCGCTGTCGCTGGGTCTGACCATTGCCGGTTTCCTCATTGCGATTCTGGCGCCGGTCACCGGTCAGCGTAACGACAAGTCCGGCAGGGGCATCTTCTGGCTCGGCGTGAATACCATGCTGTTGGTCGGTTCGATGGCGGCGTGCTTCTTCGTGGGCCCCACCCCGCAGTACCTGTGGCTGGGTGTCGCCCTGATTTCTGCGGCGAGCGTGTTCAGCGAGTTCGCGTACGTGAACTACAACGCGGTGCTGCCGCGCATCTCCCACCCGGAGAATATCGGTAAGATTTCGGGCGCCGGATGGGCTGCCGGCTACATTGGCGGCATCCTGGCGCTGGCTGTGGTGCTGTGGGGTTTTGTGCTTACCCCCGAGGTGCTCGGCCTGAGCACCGATAACGCCCTGAATATCCGTGCGGTTGCGCTGTTCGCAGCCGCCTGGTGTCTCATCTTCTGCGTGCCGCTGCTGGTGCGTATGCGCACCCGCGAGCGCTTCCTGCCGGAGGTGCTACCCACCCGCGAGCTGCGCTTCCTGGAGCTCGGTATGGAGCGTCTCTCCCCGGCTCGTCAGGGCGGTCTGCTCGCCTCCTACAAGGCGCTGTGGCGCACCATTAAGCGACTGAAGATGACGTCCCCGCAGACCCTGTGGTTCCTGATTGCTTCGGCGGTGTTCCGTGATGGTCTGTCCGGTATTTTTACGTTCGGCGGTATTCTCGCGGCGGGCACCTTCGGTTTCAGCACTTCCGATGTGATTCTGTTCGGTATTGCCGGTAGCGCCGTCGCCGCGGTTGGTGCGATTCTGGGCGGCTACCTGGATGACTACCTGGGCCCGAAGGCGATTATTGTTATCTCTCTGGTCGGCATTATCTTGGCGGCTACCCCGCTGATGTTCTTCCCCGAACCGGGCGTGTTCTGGGTATGCGCCCTGTTGCTGTGCCTGTTCGTGGGCCCGGCGCAGTCCGCTTCCCGCACCTTCCTGGCTCGCCTGGCTGATCCCGGTACTGAGGGTGAGCTGTTCGGCCTGTACTCGACCACCGGCCGTGCCACCAGCTTCCTGGCACCGATGCTTTTCGGCCTGTGCGTGAGCCTCATGGGCGCGCAGATTTGGGGTGTGCTCGGCATTCTGATTGTTGTGGTGGCGGGTCTGCTCCTGCTGCTGCCGGTGAAGGCTCCCGGTCCTCTGCGTGTGCGTGCGGCTCGCCGCGAGCAGAAGCGTGAGCAGAAGCGCCGCGACAAGGCAGCCAAGTAAGGCGACTCAGTAAGGCTGCTCAGTAAGGCTGCGCGGGGCTAAACACCCCGCACCCCGCAAACGCAACCTCGCAAACACAACAGGAGGGGCGGGTAGAAGATAATTCTTCTACCCGCCCCTCCTTCGTGCTTAAGCAGTGCTTATTCGGCGGTGCTCATCAGCGGAGAACCGCGGTGGCTAGTCCTCCACCACGTCATCCTCATCATCAGAGACAGCATCCTCAGAAGAGTCCAGCGCAATCTGCTGCTCTTCCTCATCCAGAACCTCATCACTGGTCATCTGAGCCCAGGTTGCGTCATCAATCAGCGGATCATCAATCACACGAACCCACAGCATCGAACCAGCCGCCAGGGCGCTCAGGTTCTCGTCATACGCCTCAGCAGGCAGACCCTCAAAGATCTCAGCCAGACGCGCAAACAGGTCATCGTACGAAATGTCGCCCTCAGCCTGCAGCCAGCACTCAGCCGCAAACTCAGACAGCTCATTCAGCTCAGTGTCACACAGCAGCATGAACGGGCCGTCCTCGCCCACACGCACACCCGAAGTACCCGGCATACGAGACACCGCAATCGTACCGTTCAAGAACACACCCGGCAGGTGATCCTCAACCGTGTACTTCTCCAGGCTCTCAACCTCATCAGCGTTCGGCAGCTCACCACCATTCAGCAGATCCTGAACCAGCGGCAAAGTATCCTCAACCTCCGAGTACACCAGGCGCCACACGCCACCGCAACGCTCCACCAGCTTAGCCAGCGACACAACACCCTCAGGGTGACGCGCCAGCCCCGAACTCTGCTCACTCAAGAACACCAGAGCCTCATGCAGTGGAACACGCTCAAAATACGGCTCAGAAGCCGACTCATCACGAGAAATGAACACAATACGCGACAACTCATAGCTGAGATCATCACAATCAACCACGTTCAGACCCAGATCCACCGGGTTCTGCTGATCCTTCGGCGCATTCGGGTCAACAATCACAGACAACGGCTTCGGATACGGCGACACAACACCCTCATCCGAAATAATCGCAGTCTCATCAGTCAGGTACGCAAACTTCGAACCCAAGAAACGCGACGCAGTCGTCTTACCGCTACCAGAAACACCCACCAGCGCAACAGCGCGCTTCGACTCAGGGTCACCAATAACAGCCGCATGCAGCATCACACCGCGACCAACCAGCTGCTCAATCATCGCCAACGTAATACGGCTCGTCAGATCCTGCATACCTAAATCATCATCAGCCACACGCAGCGTCGAAACCTTATCAAACGAACCCATCAACGGATTCGCCAAATCCATCACCGACTCATCAGTCGGTGCATGAACCAACATCACCTGATCAAAACGAGACAACGAAGCATACGCCTCATCAGGAGTATCAAAAAACTCCGGAGCAAGAGGCTCCCACGCCTTCTTAAAACGCTCCACAAAAGAGTCCGACATATCAATCAGATACAAAGAAACTTCCGCGCCAGCAACACGCAGAACAACAGGCTTCAGATTCATCAAAAATCCTTAGAGAGTGAGAGATAAAAACCCGCACGCGAGTGAACGCACGAGCACAACAGACGGAAAAACCGCCCGACGCGGGCGCACAAACACACAGCCTGCACGCCCGCACCCCAAAACGGGAAAGACTAAGACTCCACAGAACCATCCGCAGGAATCATCGTCTGATGAAAATTCAAATAACTACGCGAAGCAGTCGGGCCACGCTGACCCTGGTAACGGTTACCATACGCACCAGAACCATACGGATGCTCAGTCGGGCTACTCAAACGGAAGAAACACAACTGACCAACCTTAGAACCCGGCCACAACATAATCGGCAAAGTCGCCATATTCGACAACTCAAGCGTCACATGCCCCGAAAAACCAGGATCAATAAAACCAGCCGTAGAGTGAGTCAACAAACCCAGACGGCCCAACGACGACTTACCCTCCAAACGGGCAGCCACATCATCAGGCAGAGTCACCTTCTCATACGTAGAACCCAACACAAACTCACCCGGATGCAGAATAAACGGCTCATCAGGAGCCACCTCAACCAGGCGCGTCAAATCCTCCTGCGGCTGAGCAGGATCAATATGCGGGTACTTATGGTTATCAAACAGACGGAAGAAACGATCAATCCTCACGTCCACACTTGCAGGCTGAATCATCGACTCATCGAACGGATCAAGAACGATGCGCCCATCAGCAATCTCTTGACGAATATCGCGATCTGAAATAAGCACGTTTAAAGGATACCTGGCAAACACCACCCACGTGCAGGCATCCACCAGCCCCAGCACACAGGCCTACATCACATTTCAACCCCGCCGCCCCGCCCACAAACAGCCGCAACACATTTCACCCCCAGCAAGCAGGCACGATACACTGAAAAAGATGCGGCTGTAGCTCAATGGTAGAGCGCACGCTTCCCAAGCCTGATACGCGGGTTCGATTCCCGTCAGCCGCTCTCCACCCCCTTACCAGTTCGGTAAGGGGTTTTTGTTTTGGGTTGCTTTGGGTATGGCTGGTCGAGGCGGTATGTTCCTTGCTCCTGCAGGGAACCCGTCCTCGCTCCGCTTCGGACACCCTGATGTCGCGACGGAACATACCGACCTCTCCCCTACTAACTCTCTCCCCTTCTCCGGGCAGGTGGAGTAGTGGGTGCGGCTGCGCGGCTGGGAACGAACCGCGGTCCCTCGGCTTGGGAAGAGTGTGCGGGAACGGGGAGGGGGAATACTGGGGTGAGGTACCGCAGACAGCTCGCCAAGAATGAACATTAAGTTGAGGGCATTGCGGTGACTCCGTATGGGAGGTCAGGGCACCTTCCTGCGGGCTCGCGACAAGAAGGTTTCAGCACGACCATTCGCGCACACACCTCACAACGCTTGAAGGATGTTCAACTCACCACACAGTTGTGCTAACCTAACCACAGAAATTCAACGAGAGAATTTCTAAAAAACATCTACTCGACGAGGAATCGTAGACCCGCATGACCCGCGAAACGCACCCCTACACCACCCCCGCACGCCCCCTCGCCCTGAACCTCTACCTCGTCACAGGCGACAACCCCCTCGAAACCGTCCGGGCAGCCAAACACGCCACCTGCATCCAAGTCAGGTCCAAACCCATCAGCGCGCGTGAGCTCTACCAGCTCACCGAAGCTATCGCCGGCATCATCCAGCCGCACCAGACCCTCCTCATCGACGACCGTGTAGACGTCGCCCTCGCGCTGCGTGCCCGCGGCGTGCGCGTTGACGGTGTGCACATCGGTCAAGACGACCTGCCCGTAGCCGACGCCCGCGCCCTCCTCGGCGCCGACGCAATTATCGGCCTGACCACCGGCACCCGGCAGCTCGTCGAAGAATCCAACAAAATCGCGCACCTGATCGACTACATTGGCACCGGGCCGTTCCGCCCCAGCCCCACCAAGCAGTCCAACCGCCCGCCCCTCGGCATTGAGGGGCTCCGCGAACTTGCCGAGCTGTCCACCGTACCGACCGTAGCTATCGGCGACATCACCCCCAAAGACTGCCCCGCCATCCGCACCACCGGGGTCGCCGGAATCGCCATGGTCCGCGCCTTCGTCGACAACCCCGCGCTGCAGGCATAGCCATGACCATCACCATCATTGGCGGCGGAATCATTGGCCTCACCACCGCGTTTGAGCTCACCGAACGCGGCGAAAACGTGCACCTCATCGACGCCGAAACCGGCGACTACGGCACCGCCGACGACGGCACGGCGCTCTACCCCGCTGCCAGCCACTACGCCGGCGGCATGCTCGCGCCCATCGCAGAAGTGCAATTCCAGCAGGACGCGCTCTTCCCGCTCATGACCGCCAGCGCCGACGCCTACCCCTCCCTCATGGGCAGGCTCAGCCGCGCCACCGACCTGCCTACCGGCTACGACACCACCGGCACGCTCATCATCGCAGCCGACCGCGCCGACGCCGAGCACCTGCAACGCACCCGCACCTACTACCGGGACATGAACCGCCCCGCAGACCCCGTCACCCCCACGCAGGCACGCGCCCTCGAACCGCTCCTGGCGCCGCGTATCGCCGGCGCTGTGAGCATCCCCAGCGACCATCAGCTGCACCCGCGGCTCATGAGGCGCGCCCTCAAAGACGCCCTCACCCGCCGCGGCGTCACCTTCAGCACCGAACGGGTCACCGACCCGGACGCGGGCGACATTATCTGCACCGGACTAGGGGCAACACTGCACGGGGACTACCCGCTACGCCCCGTCTACGGGGACATTCTGCGTCTGCGCGCCCCGCGGCCCATCCTCAAGCATGTGGTGCGCGGCTACGTGAACTCCCGCCCCGTCTACCTCATCCCCCGCCCCGACGGGGAGCTGTGCATCGGCGCAACCAGCCGCGAAGACCACCGCACACTACCCGCCATTGACGGCGTACACCAGCTGCTACGTGACGCAATCCGCCTGGTGCCCGCTGTTGAAGAGTGCGAGCTGCTGGAGGCGAACGTCGGCGCCCGCCCCGGAACCCCGGACGACCTGCCCATCTTCGGGCACCGTACCCGCGCTGATGGCACCCGTCAGCTCGTGTCCACGGGCTATTTCCGCCACGGTATTCTGCTTGCCGCGCTCGCCGGCAAGGTGGGCGCGGAGGTCGCCTGCGGGGCTGAGATTCCGCCCATCATGCAGGCGTGCGACCCGGCACGATTCACCCACTAAACACCCCAGCCGGGTGCACCCGGCGCACTCACGAAAGGATTCCGCATGATCATCACCTACAACGGCGAGCCGCTAACCACCAACGCCCGCACCGTATTTGACCTTGTCATGGACCAGTTCGGTACCGAAAATGGTGTGGCTGTGGCGCTCAACCGCAGTATCGTGCCGCGTTCCACGTGGCTGGATGTACCGCTGAACGAGGGCGACAGGGTGGATGCCCTCACCGCCGTGCAGGGTGGCTAATTCTCCAGCTTGTACGGGCAAACCACCGGCGAATACCTACCGACAAATACCTGCCGGAGAAAAAGAACAGCCATTCTCGGTTTTCTTTCTACACCGGGCGCGCCGCCGCGCCCACACACCTAAACCCCGTTATCTAGACGTTCCCACAGAGGAGAACACCATGAGCCTCACACCGCTCACCATCGGCGACCGCACCTTCAACTCCCGCCTTATCATGGGTTCCGGAGGCGCAACCAGCATGGACCTGCTCGAGCAGGCACTGATTGCCTCCGGCACCGAAATGACGACTGTCGCCATGCGCCGCCACGCCGCAGGCACCCCTATTTTTCCGCTTCTGCAGAAGCTCAATATTGCGCCGCTGCCCAATACCGCCGGATGCCGTACCGCAGCGGACGCGGTGATGACCGCGATGCTCGCCCGCGAGGCGCTGGGCACTTCCTGGGTGAAGGTCGAGATCATCCACGACGAAGACACCCTGCTGCCGGACACCGTGGAGCTGCTGACCGCTTGCGAGCAGCTGGTCGCCGAGGATTTCACGGTGCTCGCGTACACCTCTGACGATCCGGTGGCTGCCGCTCGCTTGGAGGATGCGGGCGTTGCGGCGGTTATGCCGTTGGGCGCGCCGATTGGTACCGGCCTGGGCATTTTGAACCCGCACAATATTGAGCTGATTGCTTCTCGCGCGCAGGTTCCGGTGGTTCTGGATGCTGGCGTGGGTACCGCCTCCGACGCGACCCTGGCGATGGAGCTCGGTTGTGATGCGGTGTTGTTGGCGTCGGCGGTGAACCGTGCTGAGGATCCGGTTGCGATGGCTCAGGCGATGAAGTTTGCGGTGCAGGCGGGCGCGTTGGCGCGTGAGGCTGGCCGTATTCCGGTGCGTGAGCACGCGAAGGCGTCGTCGCCGTCGGAGGGTTTTGTCTCGTGGATGTAAACCTCACCCCTACCCCGGTGAATCCGGAGCATGCGCGCCTGGATCGCGAGCGCACGGACCGTCAGCGTCGCCTGCCGGGCTTTGATCAGGATGCGGTGGCGGCTGCCCGCGTGTTGGTGATTGGTGCTGGTGGTTTGGGTTGTCCGGTGGTGCAGGCGTTGGCGGCGGCTGGTGTGGGGTATCTGCATATTGTGGATTCTGATTCGGTGGAGCTGTCGAATATTCAGCGTCAGCCGCTTTTTGGGGTGTCTGATGTGGGTGAGCCGAAGGCGGAGGTAGCGGCGCGCCGTGCTCTGGAGTTGTGCCCGTCGTTGACGGTTGAGACGACAATCCGGCATGTGGATGCGTCCTGGATTTTGGATCTTTTCGCCGCGTCGGCACCGGATTGTGTGGTGGATTGTACAGATACGTTTGCGTCGAAGTATCTGATTGCGGATGCCGCGCAGGTTGCGGGTCTGCCGCTGGTGTGGGGCACGGTTTTGCGTTTTGGCGGTTCGGTGAGTCTTTTTGAGCCGGATGGCGCGCATTTGCGTGATATTTTTCCGACGATTCCGCAGACGGTGGAGTCGTGTGCGCTTGCCGGAGTGTTGGGCGCGACGACGGCTGTGGTTGGCTCGCTGATGGCGACGGAGGTGCTCAAGTATGTGAGTGGTCTGCCGACGGCAGCGGGCTCCCTGCTGACGTATGATGCTTTGTCGGGTACGTGTACGTCGTTTGGGGCGGTGCCGGATCCGGCGCGTGTGGTGCCGGTGGATTTGTCGGCGCATGAGGTCCCGCAGGTTCTGCTGGATGTGCGTGAGGTGCCCGAGCGTGAGGAGTCGGTGAAGCATGAGGGTTCGATGCATATGCCGCTGTCGCAGCTGAGCGACGCTGAGGGGTCGCTGTTGCCGGCAACCGACGTGCCCGCGGAGTTGTTGAGCCTGTTTGAGTCGGTTCGTGATCAGCGTGTGGGCGTTTTCTGTGCCTCGGGTGCGCGAGCGCAGCGCTTTGTGCAGGCGTATGCGGAGCTGGCGGGCGAGTACGGGGTGCGCCTCACGGCACTGTAGAGATGGTTTCCCCATGTGCAGGGCGTAAAATCGTGTATAACACGGCGGCACGTCGCGCGGTTTGTTCTGCCTAAAAACTGCCGCTGCCGCATCCTCTTTTCACACACTCACTCTAGGAGTTTTATGCTCACCGTCTCTACTGTGCCGCTTGTTTTGTGTACGGCACTTGTTGCGTTGACTTTGCTGATTAGCGGTATTGCTAAGGCGAAGGACCCGCAGAGTACCGTGACCGGTATTCAGAATCTTGGTTTGGAGAAGATCGCGCCGACCCGTGCGGTGTCGCTGATTTTGCCGTGGTTCGAGATTGCCCTGGCCGCCGTCCTGCTGCTGTCGCCGGTGCGTTTGCCTGCGGTGATTGCTTCGGGTTTGGCGTTGATTCTGATGCTGTTCTATACAGTGGTGATTGCGCGCGCTCTGGCGACGGGTCGTACTGCGGGTTGTAATTGTTTTGGTTCTGAGTCGAATGCGCCGGTGAGCCGTTATACGCTGGTCCGTAATGTTGCGTTGCTGTTGGCGGCGGCTGGTGCGCATGCGAGTGCGTTGAAGGGTGGCACGGGTGTTGTGTCGACTCTGCTGGGTCTGGGTAATAGCGGCTGGACTTGGGTTTTTGGTGCGGCGCTGATTGCTGTGACGTTGGAGGCTGTTCGCCGCGGTGATGCTCTTGCGCAGCCGGAGCCTCAGGCTGAGGTGATTTTGCCGGAGCCGGTGTATGACGAGAACGGCGAGGAGCAGTATGTTCGTATGCCGATTCCGCATGCGGCGCTGTACCTGGAGAATGGTCGTCACACGAATTTGCGTGCGTTGGCTAAGAATCAGGCGCGTGTGCTGGTGTTTGTGTCGGCGACCTGCGCTGGTTGTGTGAAGTTTTTGAAGACGATGTCTTCGTGGCAGGAGCGTCTGCCGCAGGTGGCGTTGCATCCGGTGTATTCGAGCCTGGAGTCGTTGCAGACCTCGCGTAATGCGGGTACGTTGCCGGAGGGTTTGACTCCGTTGATTGACCGTGAGGCTGGTGCGCGCGCGAATTTCGGTAATGGTGTGCCGTTGGCTGTGGTTTTGGGTGCTGATGGTCTGATTGCTGGCGGCCCGGTGGCTGGTAATGAGCAGGTTGAGGCGCTGCTGACTGATATTGAGGAGCAGTTCGCTGAGGCTGCTCGTTTGGCTGAGGAGGAGCGTGAAGAGCAGATGCGTAAGGCGCTTGCTGAGGATACGTCGAATACTGAGGGCGACCACCTCTAAACGCGTCCCTATCGTTTAGCCTCTGTAGCGTCCGTTCCCCTCCCGTAGCCCCGTCCGGCTCTTACTGCCCTTACCGGCAGACGCCGGGTGGGGCTATGCTAGTACGTAGCGCACACACCGCTTATACGCCGCGGTCACCTCGCCGGGTGGCGGCTGGCGCGTCCTCAACCCTATCAAAGGAGTTTTTATGGCAATGATGAGTTTCAACGCTCCGGGTGAGCGTGAGAAGTCCCTGTGGCTGATCCGCAAGGAAAGCAACCCGAATCACTCACAGTGGTACATTGACCGTTTTAAGGCGATGGAGGCTGAGGGTAATGATATGGCCGGTGAGTCTCGCCTAGTGAATGCGTTGGCGTCTCGTGGCGCGAAGATTCTTGATGCGGGTTCTGGCCCTGGTCGTGTGGGTAAGCAGCTGCACGCGTTGGGTCACCGTGTGACGGGTGTTGATATTGATCCTGAGCTGATTGAGGAGGCGCGCCGCGTCTGCCCGGAGGCTACGTGGATTACTGCTGATTTGGTGGATTTGCCGGAGGTGCTGGGCATTGAGGGTGACGCTACGGCGGAGAATGGTTTTGAGCTGCTGGTGTGTGCGGGTAATGTGATGGGTTTCTTGGCTCGTTCGACTCGTAAGCCGGTGGTGGAGAATTTCCGTCGCGTGTTGGCGCCGGGTGGCCGTGCGGTGGTTGGTTATGGTTCGGGTCCGGGCCGTGATTATGCGTTTGAGCAGTTCCTCGCTGATGCCCGCGAGGTTGGCCTGAACTTGGATAACACCTACTCTTCATGGCAGATGCACCCGTTTGTGGAGGGCTCTTCGGAATTTTTGGTGGCGGTTCTGTCGCGCCCGGCGAGCTAGCCTCCCCTATTCAACAAGCACGCTAAACGTATATAGCTAGGCATTGAGAAGGCCCGGCACCTACCCCGTGTGGGGTGGGTGCCGGGCCTTTGCACGTTCGGAAGATGCGCATCCGAAAAGAAGCACCGGTGAAGAGTGGGTGTTCTAGTGGATGAGGTAGATAGTGCGGGCGAGTTCTTCGGGCATGAAGGATGCGGCGAAGAGGATCGCCACGATGATGACGGCGAGTGCGGTCATGAGGCTGGAGCGCCAGCCGGGGTGCAGCTCGTTGAAGGTGATGAGCCCCTTGTGTTCTTTGTCCATGTTGACCACGTTGATCTGCTTGTAGATGGTGGTTTGGGCGGAGAGTTTGGAGGAGACTTCTCGCATGGTTTTGCCGTCCCAGACGCGGCCGTCGACGCGCATGAGCTGTTTGCCGTCTTTGTCGACGGCCCACATGGCGGGGAAGCTGCGGTAGCGTAGGCGGCCAGCGACGGTTTTGAGTTTCTGGCCGTAGGCTTTTTTGGGGTAGAGCTTTTCGACGAAGATGGTGTGGTCGATGTTTTCCAGCGGTACGGCGAACCAGCCGAAGGTGCGTGCGCGGAGCACGTGGGTTTTGGTGATGACGATGATGGTGGGTTTGAGGACTGAGTAGAGGTTTACGCCTGCGATGGTGCCGATGAGCAGTACGAGGATGGTGTACGGCAGGGCGGGTCGCTTGTAGAAGATGAAGGCGAGCGCGGCGAGTAGCACGATGGTGCCGGGGAGTGCCGCTTCGATGCGCCTGCCGTAGGAGCGCATGCGGGGGTGGAATAGTTCTGTGACTTCGCCGTATTTGGCGGGGACTTCGTGAGCGCGTTCTGCCATATACACAACTTTAGTGTGTGCGGTGCGTGAAACCTAGCGGACTACCTGCGTTACTCTGGTTCTATGCGTAATTTTTCTCCCGTGGAGCGGGTCCTGGCAATGTGGATGGTCGGTGTTGTGGTGGCGGTTTCTGTGGCTGCTGCGGCGCTGGTTATGACGAATAAGCTGGTGTATGGTCCGACGGGTCAGGTGCGGGAGTATTTTCATGCGTTGCGTACGGGTAATGGTTCGTATGCGCGTGGCCTGTTGGGTGCGCAGATCCCTGAGGGTGACGCGTCGCTGCTGGATGGGGATGCTTTGAGGCGTTCGGTGTCTTCGTTGGGTGAGGTGTCGTATGAGGTGGTGGAGACCAGCGAGGATGGTGAGCATGCGACGGTGCGTGCTTCCTATACCTTGGAGGGTTCGCAGCAGCATACGGATTTTCGGTTGCATCGTGCGGGTACTCATTGGGGCTTTTTTGATAAGTGGGCTATTGATGAGGCGTCTTTGCCGTCGGTGAAGGTGAATATTCAGGGTGTGGAGGCTGCGACGATTAATAACCGTAAGGTTGCGGTGGATAAGGGCGTGGCGTCGTTCCCGGTGTTTTATCCGGGCGTGTATGCGGTGTCGTATGATTCGACGGTGTATACGGCGCAGAAGGTGAATGAGGTGGTGACTGCGCAGGATGCGAATCATGCGGTGCGTATGGAGTTGAAGCCGAGTGATAATGCGTTGTCGTCGGTGAAGGAGCAGGTGCAGGATCATTTGAAGAAGTGTACGCAGCAGAGCACTCTTTATCCGGGTGGGTGCCCTTTTGAGTATGCGTTTACGGGTCGTGTGGATTCTGAGGTGAAGTGGTCTGTGGTGAAGGTTGCGGATCCGCAGGTGAGTGTGAGTTCGGCGGGTGTGTGGTCGTTGAAGCCGATGTCGGGTACGGCGAAGGTGTCGTTTACTCAGTTGGATTTGTTTACGGGTGAGCGTTCGCAGGTGCAGAAGGAGATTCCGTTTACGTTGAAGGCGTCGGTGGAGGCGGATGCGAAGGCGGTCCGAGTCTCCTTCTAAGGACGAACAGCGAGAGCCAGTATGCTCTGAATGCGACATCAGGGTGCCCGAGCGAAGCGAGGGCGGGTTCCCTGTAGGAGCGAAGAGCATACTGGCTCGTGGCTTATATGGGTTGAGAAAGGGCCGGTGTTATCCGTAGCGACATCAGGGTGTCCGAGCGAAGCGAGGACGGGTGCCCCTGTAGGA
>NZ_KV830309.1:18032-33397 GCF_001836735.1 Rothia sp. HMSC061D12
GGACGGGTGCCCCTGTAGGAGCGAGGATGACCCGGCCCTTTCGCGTCCCACAATCCTAAAAGGTCAAAGGGAACCGGTACTATCTGCAGCTGTATCAGAGCAGTACGACAGAAAAGGGTCAGTATTATCCGTAGCGACATCAGGGTGTCCGAAGCGAAGCGAGGACGGGTGCCCCTGTAGGAGCGAGGATAATACTGACCCTTAATTATTTTCTGTTATAGATCCTTAGTTGATACCGCGCAGGTCCAGGACGAGCTCACTTTCATCTGCCTCGTCACCGGTCACGACGACGGGAATACCCCAGTCCTGCTGGTAGAGGTGACATGCTGCATGCTCGGGGATGTCACCGCCGGGGGTGCCGTCGCAGGCGGCGGCGCGTGCGGTGATGTGCAGGACTGCCTCGGTGATTTCGGGGTTGAGCACGAGGGTGCGGGTCAGTCCGGTGGAGGTGCCGGCGCCTTCCAGGATGAAGTTCTCGGGAGTGGATGAGATCTTCAGCTGGGTGGGGTCGCCCCAGCGGGTGTCGAGCTTCTGGCCGGTGGGCACGGTGAATCGTGAGGTGAATTCGAGGGTGCCGCCGGTGAGCTTGGTAGAGGGGCGTGCGGTGGTGATGGCGCCTTCGTCGACGTGCTGTGCCTTGGCGGGGATGGAGGCGCGTACGAGCTGGTGGGCGTTGGTTTCGACGATGATGAGGCGCGGTTCTTCGCCGGGTACTTCTTCGACGAGCAGGTCGGAGGGTTCGTCGAGGCCGCGTTCGAGGGTGCCGAGGGTGCCGGTTGCGGGGTCCCAGCGGCGGATGGCGCCGTTGTAGGTGTCAGCTACGGCGATGGATCCGTCGGGCAGTTCGGTCAGGCCGAGGGGGTGCTGCATGCGGGCGGTGTCGGAGTCGCCGTCGACGAAGCCGAAGTCGAACAGGCCCTTGCCGACGGCAGAGGTGACCTGTACGCCGTCTTCGGTGAAGGTGACGTGGCGCAGGCCGCTGGTTTCGGAGCATGCGACCCAGAGGCTGCCGTCGCGTGCTTCGATAATGCCGGAGGGCTGGGCGAACCATGCGTCGGCGGCGGGGCCGTCGGCGAGGCCTTCGACGCCGGAGCCTGCGAAGATGCTGACGGTGCCGGTGACGGGTTCGTAGCCGAAGAGCTGGTGGGTGCCTGCCATGGCGATGACGAACTGGCCAGCTTCGCGGGAGTAGACGGCGTCCCAGGGTGAGGAGAGCGCGATGTCGGTGGCGGGTACGCCGGCGGGGATGTGGTTGGGGTCGCCGGTGATGGCGTTGTCGCCGTCGATGACGCGCTGCACGCCGTTGCCTGCGAGGGTGCGTACTTCGCCGGTGCTCAGGTTGAGGGAGCGCAGGCGGTGGTTGACGGTGTCGGCGACGAGCACGTCGTAGCCGAGCTGTTCGCGCAGGTTTTCGGGTACGAGGGCGAGGCCGGCGGGTTCGTTGAAGCGTGCTTCGGTGCCGGTGCCGTCGACGTGGCCCTTGACGGGGTGGTTGATGGGGTCGTTGCCGCCGCCGTAGGTGTTGATGACGGTGTTGAGGTCGGCTGCTACCTGCAGGATACGGTGGCGTGCGCTGTCTGCGACGAGGTAGGTGCGCTCGCGGTTGCCGAAGAGGTTTGCGGGGCCGAATTCAGCGGGCAGTTCGATGGCTTTGCCGGGGAAGGCGTAGGTGCCGGCTGCCTTGGGGCGGGGTACGTAGGGGCCGTCGCCACGGTGCAGGGTACCCTTCGCCTCGTGCTCGGCGACGAGTTCGCGTACGAGGGAGGTGAGGCCCTGTACGTGACCTTCGCCGGAAAGGTGGGCGACGATGTAGCCTTCGGGGTCGACGACGACGAGGGTGGGCCATGCGCGGGCGGTGTATGCCTGCCAGGTGGTCAGTTCGGGGTCGTCGAGTACGGGGTGGGTGATGTGGTAGCGGTCGACGGCTGCTGCGAGCGCTACGGGGTCTGCTTCGTGTTCGAATTTGGGGCTGTGTACGCCGACGGTGACGAGTACGTCGGAGAATTCTTCTTCGAGGGGGCGTAGTTCGTCGAGGACGTGCAGGCAGTTGATGCAGCAGAGGGTCCAGAAGTCGAGAATAACGATTTTGCCGCGAAGGTCGGCCAGGGTGAGGTTTTTGTCGCCGGTGTTGAGCCAGGCTCGGCCTTCGAGTTCGCTGGCGCGCACGCGTACGTTGCGGGTGGTGTTCTCGCTCATGGTTTTCTCTCCTGTTGGGTGCGCCGTGTGTGGGCGCGTTGGTTTGCTGTCCCCATTATGCCAGCGTGGTGGGGGTGGTTCGCTGGGAGTTGAGCTTTGTGACTTGAGGGCTTAACGACCCGTCATATTAAGTCATATTCCCTGTTGTTGAGAGTTGTGCGGCTCTTCAGAGACTCGGTCTCGAGTTTGCAAGCGACCGCGTGCAGCTTGTCCCAAAGGAGTAACCCCGTCTCAGGTAGAGACGCGCAGGCAGATATTAAAAATCGGTCCGTGCACATCCAAAACGGATGCGCACGGACCGAGACGCTCGAGGCTTTTTACTTCGTGCCCACAACCGTGCCAAGCTTCTTCGGCTTTACAGGTTTTTGGGGGACGCTCGCGAAACCTTCCACTTGGGCGGGGACTTCGGGGGTTTTCAGCGAGGTAATGATGTCCTCGGATACATCGCCCTGATGGTAGGCAATGTTGGTGTTACCGCTCGCCTTGACTGCGATACGTTCACCGTCCGGCATTACCCTGACCCAGGCCCTATCGGAGTACGTTAGTTCTAGCTCACCGTTAGGCCTCAGACGGCTCCAGTTCCCGTCATGCTGGTGGAAGATGATGTATTCATTGTTCTTCCCCACGACCATAGCAAGCTTGTCTTTTTCTAAGATGTAGGTCTTACCATCGGCGTTTTCGCCCTTCACAACGGCGGGGTCCTTCTCAGCCTCGGCAATTTTTTGGTAGTACGTTTCGTAGTGTTTCCTGGCCTTGTACTGCATCTCGTCAGCCCCTACCGCTGAGGATGCTCCCTGCGTTGTGTCGCTGCTAGCGGTTGCCCTGCCAGAAGCGCTCGAAGTAGGTTTAGATGAGGGGCTAGATGAGCTCTCGCTACGTGCAGAGGGCGAGGCAGAGGGTGAAGCGGAGGCGCTTGCCGATGCGGACCTTCCGGAGGCTACGGGCGCTTTTATGGAGGGGGCGCAGGCGGCTAGACCGAGCAGGCTTGCCACGCTGAGAGACAGTACAGCAATAGACTTCTTCACGGCGGATTTCTCTTTCCGTCATGCGTCGCGACATCATCACAACGCTGTGTATGGATGTGGTTGGTAATGCCCAGCTTCGGGCATGCCCACATCCTAGCACCGCTGTCTGGGAAGAGCCTGAGCCCCCTCCTTCTGAACGCGAAAGCACCCCGCACGCATCACCACGGTCGGATGCGCACGGGGCGCTGGTGGCCCTGTTCTGTCAGGCTGTTCGGCCCGGGGCAGGAGCTATTTTTTACTAGAGGCCTGTAATCTCAGAGAAGTTACCAACCTTGGTGGGCTTGGCCGGGGTCTTAGCGGTGCCGCGGAAGCCGTCGATACGGGCAGGTGCCTTCGGGATCTCGATGGTGGAGAGGTCGGTTGTCTGCTCTAAGGTCTTAGTGTTCAGCACGGCAGCGGCGCCGTCTGCTTTGACGGCGGTGTAGAGGTTGTCCTCGGGGTTGGTCTTAATCCAGGAGCCGTCCTCTTCCACGACGATGGTTCCGCCGTTGGAGTCAAATCTACTCCACGCACCGGTATTCTTGATGATGACAATAGCGCCGTCCTTTGTTTCGAAGACAGCGACTTCATAGTTGTAGTAGACGGTGCCGTCGCTGGTCTGTACCTTCTTTACATCGGACTCGTTCTTGAACTCGTTCAGGGATTCCTTGACGGCGCTGTAGAATGCGGAGGTTTCCTGCTGGTTGGAGTCCTCGCTCTTCTTAAGTGTTTCGGTTGCTTCGCTGGGCAGACCGCTGGGGGTGCTGATGGTCCCCTGGGTGGTCTTGGTTTCTGCCTTGGTGGTTTCAGCGGCTGCGGAGGTGCTTGCAGGGGCCGAGGCAGTTGCGGAAGCGGACGCGCTAGCCGATGCAGAGGAGTTGGTGCCGGAGTTGGTGCCGGAATTACCGCTGCAAGCTGCAAGGCCGAGGGCACCGGCAATGGTCAGGGACAGAACAGCAATAGACTTCTTCACTGTATTTTCTCTTTCTGCATGCGCCGCTCTGCAACGGCGCAGTGCGTAATGTGGTTGACCTGTGCTCGGGTACCTCCCCGGTGTATGCCCTCATGCTAGCACCGCGGCCTGGAAGCTCCCTGAGATGGTGCGGTGCTCCCCCCCTCCCCCGCTACTTTCGCTGGTCTTCTCAGCTCTACGGGTCTTCCCAGCTCAGCTTGAAGACGCAAAGCGCCCCGCACGCATCACGGTCGGATACGTGCGGGGCGCTGGTGCCCCTGTTCTGTCGGGCTGTTCGGCCCGGGGGCAGAGGGCAGGGGCTAGTTTTTATTTGGCGTCTGCATTACTTGGCGCCTGCGACCTCGGAGAGGTCAGCAATCTTGGTGGGCTTGACCGGGGTCTTAGCGGTGCCGTTGAAGCCGTCGATGCGGGCCGGGGCCTTCGGGACCTCGATGGTGGAGACATCGGTTGCCTGTTCGAAGGTCTTGGTGTTCAGTACGGAGGCGGTACCGTCTGCCTTGACGACGGTGTAGAGGTTCTCCTTGGGGTTGGTCTTAATCCAGGAGCCGTCATTGCTCACGACGATGGTCGTACCGTTGGCGTCGATGCTGGTCCACACACCGTTATTCTGGATGCTGACAATAGCGCCGTCCTTGGATTCGAAGGCAGCGAATTCATCGTTGTAGTAGACGGTGCCGTCGCTGGTCTGCGCCTTCTTCACACCGGCCTCAGTCTTGAAATCGTTCAGGGCTTCCTTGCTGGCGGTGTAGCCTGCGGAGCCTGCCTGCTGGGCGGACCCTTCAGCCTTCTTGAGTGCTTCGTTTGCATCGGTGGGCAGGTCGGTGGGGGTGCTGATGGTACCCTGGGTGGCCTTGGTTTCTGCCTTGGTGGTTTCAGCTGCTGCGGAGGTGGTGCTCTTGCTGGTTGCTGCTGCGGAGGTGCTTGCGGGTGCCGAGGCAGTTGCGGAAGCGGTTGCAGAAGCGGTTGCGGAAGCGGACGCGCTTGCCGATGCGGAGGAGTTGGAGTTGGTGCCGGAGTTGCCGCCGCAGGCTGCAAGGCCGAGGACAGCGGCAATGGTCAGGGACAGAACAGCAATAGACTTCTTCACTGTATTTTCTCTTTCTGTATGCGCCGCTCTGCAACGGCGCAGTGCGTAGTGTGGTTGACCTGTACTCCGGTATGCCCGGTGTACGCCACCATGCTAGCACCGCGACCTGAAAGCTCCCTGAGATGGTGCGGTGCCCCCTCCCCCGCTTACGGGTCATCTCAGCTCTACTGGTCTTCTCAGCGCGGCTTGAAGACGCAAAAACGCCCCGCACGCATCACGCTCGGATGCGCACGGGGCGAACGGGTCTAGCTAGTCACCAGCTATGTAGTGGATACGTTTAGTTCGTAGCCAGGCTGGTCGGCTTAACGGGATTCTTCGGGGCAGGCAGGTCTCCCACAGGAGCCGGGGGCTTGGGCAGCTCCAGGGACTGGTAGTCGCCCGAAACCTCCGAGGTCTTAACGTTCATAATGGAAGCCGCACCGTTCTCATCAACGCTAATTACTTCACCGTTAGGCTTGACGGCAACCCAGCCGCCCTTATCAGTCACGGCGGCAACCTCACCTTCAGGGGTCACACGTACCCAGCTACCGTCTTTCTCAATGCTGATGTAGTTACCGTTCTTAGCTTCGACAACAGCGATGCTTCCGTCAGGGGCAGTGTACACGTTGCCTTCAGTGTTCGTAGTCTTCTTGGCGGAGCGGTCTTTCTTAGCCTCTTCGACGGCTTCCTTGTAATGCGCGTATAGCTGCGGACCGTAGTTGCTATCGGTGGGGTCCGTGGGCATGGAGGAAGCACCCGACAGTCCACTCTTCTGGCTTTCGGATTCCTTAGCGGAGGCGCTCGAGCTACCTGCGTTTGCGGAAGCGGTAGCCGATGCGCTCGCCGAGGCAGACGCGCTGGAGGAGGCACTCGAGCTACCTGCGGTTGCAGAAGCAGATGCGCTTGCCGATGCGGAGGAGTTAGAGTTGGTGCCGGAGTTGCCGCCGCAGGCTGCAAGACCGAAGGTTGCGGCGAGGCTCAGGGACAGAACAGCCATAGACTTCTTCACTGTGTTCTCTTTTCTGGTAGATCCCCGTGCTATGCCGGGGAGACCTATAGTGTGGTTGTTTGTTGAGTGAGAGTTGAGTGAGAGCTAGATTCTGAGCGCCTCCCTAATCCTAACAACAGTTATGCGAAGCTTCCTATTTTCCCTAGGAGTTCAGCGCAACTTGAAGACGCAAAACGGCCCCGCACGCATCACTATCGGATGCGCACGGGGCGTCTTCATAAGTCACGGACTGTCACGCTCTACGAGCGCCACAAGCCGCTGTTAGCTCTTTACAGCTTACTTGGGCTGTGCGGGCTTGACGGGGGCGACCTTAGCCTGTGCGGGCTTTGCGGGAACCTTCGGAGCCTTCAGGTCTGCCTTCTCGCCGCCAACGATGGAGGTTACTTCACCGGATGCGTCCACGGTTGCCTGCAGGCCGCTGTTAGCCTGGATGCTCCAGGAGCCATCAGCCTTGACTGCGACCTGGCCGTTTGCGTCCTGGCGGCTCCAGGAACCGTCAGCCTGTACAGCTACCTGACCTTCGTCACCCTGAATGGTCCAGCCGCCGTCCTCAGAGACAACGACGTCGCCCTCTACGGTTGCGGAGGAGGAGTTACCCTCGGAGTCCTTGGACTCAGCCTTGGTGCCCTTTTCGTCGGACTCTACCTTGGAGGAGTTGCCCTCGGAATCCTTAGCGTCAACGGAAGCCTTGCCGTCTGCGCCGACCTTCACGTCTGCGGAGTTGCCCGCACCGTCGTTAGCCTTGACGGTGACGTTGCCGTCCTTGTCAACCTTCACATCTGCAGTAGCGGAAGCGGAAGCTGCAGAGGTGGTTGCCGCAGAGGATGCCTTAGCCGATGCGCTTGCGGACGCAGTTGCCGAAGCGGATGCGGATGCAGTCGCGGTAGTGGTGGTGGAAGAGGACTGGGAGCCACATGCGCTCAGGCCCAGTGCGCCTGCGAAAGCGATGGACAGAACCGCGGTGGTCTTCTTCATTGCGGGGGCGATTGCCATTGTTTCTCCTTGTGGTTGTTAGTATGGTGCGGCTAGTTGACGACGTATTCGCGTCGTGCGCAGGATCCTTGTGGGATTCCATAACGATTATCGGTGTAACCAACCGCGTTAATTCTATCGAGTTTGGGTGTGATTATCCGGGCGTGTGGGCGTTTATCCGCATTCTAGCGAGTGGGATAGCCTACGTTTTCACCCAGCTTGTCAGCCAGCTTCTTAGCGGCGGGGAGTGACGGGCTTGACGGGGTTAGCGACAGCACCGGCGGGCTTGAGGGGGACGCTGGGTACCTTAACCGCGCCTTTGCCGCCGGTCTGTTCCCAGGTGCCGTTAGCTTCTACCTCGATTACGCCGTTCTCGCCGGTCTGTTCCCAGGAGCCGTCAGCATCAACCTCAACGACGCCTCCATCGCCAACGCGCTCCCAGGAGCCGTCAGCTCGTACCTCGATGATGTCGCCGTTGGGGGCGTGGTAGGACCAGCCGCCGTCGGTCTTGATTTCGATGAGGGTGTAGCCGTTGGCTGCGCTGACGGTTCCGCTGTCGACGGTCACGGTGCCGTTACCGGAGCTGTTACCTGCGCCGTTGGAGCCGTTCTTGGCGGTGGTTTCACCGGCCTTTTCGTCGACCTTTGCGGAGGAGCCCGAGTTGTTCGATGCCGAGCTGCCATTGACGGTTGCGTTGCCGCTAACATCGGCGGTCACGCCGGTTCCGTTCGCGCCGTTGACGGTCACATTACCGTTGGCGTCTGCGGTGACCCCGGTACCATCAGCACCGCTGACGGTCACACCGTCTTCGGTGACGGTGACGGTGCCCTGGGAGCTGCTTGCGGTGGCGCTCGGGGAGGCTGCGTCACTTGCCTTGACGGTGACCTTGCCGTTGCCCGCGTTGACTGCTGCGTCGGCGGTGGAGGATGCCTTGGCGGTCGCGGTGGCGGTGGGTGCCGGGTTGGAGGTGTTCTGTGTACCGCAGGCGCTCAGGCCGAGTGCTGCGATTGCTGCCAGGGACAGTGCTGCCGCGCCGGTGCGGAAGCGACGGTTGGTGGCCTGTGCGGAAGTGTGCAGTGCGGGGCGTGCCATGAGGTGGTTCTCCTTGTGCATCCCGGAGGGTCAATCGTCCGGGGTTTGTATGGTTGATTTTCCGGTTGGGTGGGGCCGCCGTGTATGGTGTGTGGCTTTTCCTTCGCCGGTGATTCCAGCTTAGGGTGTGAGTCTAAGATTGAGCTTTAGTTTGCTGTGTTTAAGCTGTGTCCAAACGGGGATGTATAAGTATTTTTCCCAGCGGGGTTTGATAATCGCGATTTTTCGCTCAGCTCATGCATAGCTTTCTGCTTAAATGTATAAATTTTCTTTATTTTTTCTGTAGCCCATCATAGCTTCCCCTGTGAAACCGAGCTACTTTCTGTATCTTATGCTCGAGTTAAGGGTTAGGGTCTTGAAGACCCACCTTGTGCACGCTCCCTGCCTTGCGCACGCTCCCCGCCGCACGTGCCCTCCCAGCCCTCCAGACGCGCCCCCTCCCCCGGCACCCCATACCCCTATCGTCAAGAGAGCATCTGGGCATACTAAAAGACCCCCACCATATTGGTGGGGGTCTTTAGCAGATTCAAAGTCTCAAGAATTACTTCTTCTTAGCGACTGCTGCCTTCAGCTTGGAGCCTGCGGTCAGCTTCACGCCGTGACCGGCGGGAATCTGGATGGTTTCGCCGGTCTGCGGGTTACGGCCGGTACGAGCTGCACGGTCGGTGCGCTCGATTGCCATCCAACCGGGGATGGTGATCTTCTCGCCCTTGGAGACGGAAGACTCGAAAACCTGGAACACTGCGTCGAGGACTGCGTTTACAGTTGCCTGGCTCTTGCCAGACTTCTCTGCAACCTCTGCAACGAGTTCGGTACGGTTCTTAGCCATTAGGGTGCCCCTTCCAGAGACTTAAGGTTTGAGTCTAAAGCGAGTGACCGTCGGTGACGACGGAAAACCGTTTAGGAACTAAAATACCAGATTTACCAGCTGGACTTGGTGATACCGGGCAGCTCGCCGCGGTGTGCCATCTCGCGGAAGCGCACGCGGGAGATACCGAACTTCTGGAAGGTACCGCGGGGGCGGCCGTCGATCTGGTCGCGGTTACGCACGCGAACGGGGGAAGCGTTGCGGGGCAGCTTCTGCAGTGCCACGCGTGCTGCTTCGCGCTCCTCGGGGGTAGCGTTCTCGTCGATCAGGGTCTTCTTCAGCGCGATACGCTTCTCGTTGTAGCGAGCGACGATGACCTTGCGCTGCTCGTTGCGAGCGATCTTGGACTTCTTAGCCATTCTTAGCGCTCCTCTCGGAAGTCAACGTGCTTGCGAACGACGGGGTCGTACTTCTTCAGCACCATACGGTCGGGGTTGTTGCGGCGGTTCTTACGGGTCACGTAGGTGTAACCGGTGCCAGCAGTGGACTTGAGCTTGATGATAGGACGGAGGTCCTTAGCCTTGGATGCCATTTACTAGATCTTCTCCCCGCGTGCGATGATTTCTGCAACAACGGCATCGATGCCACGAGCATCGATAACCTTGATGCCCTTAGCGGACACGTTCAGGGTTACCTTACGACGCAGCGAAGGAACCCAGTAGGTCTTCTTCTGAACGTTCGGGTCGAATCGACGCTTGTTGCGGCGATGCGAGTGCGAAATGCTGTGTCCAAAGCCGGGAACAGCTCCGGTCACCTGGCAGACTGCTGCCATGTTTCACTCCTTTATTGATTGACTTTTATGACGGTACGCAGTCGATGTTACTCGTGAGCGTCCCGCCACCAATGTAGAAGCACCGGGTTATTCGCCGGGCTAGAGTGTTTGAGATCGTCACGTGGGTGAGAGGCCACGCATCGATCCCCGCCGCGGGAAAAACGGTGAAGCTTATTAGTGTCGAGAGGCGTTTCCACCACTACGAACAGCGTTAAATTCTAGGTAAATACGGGGGTTCGTGCAAGCCTGCACGCCGGATTTTGCCTTAAAAATCCGCGGAATCTCGGTGTTCTGAGCCAATTGCATCTCGTTTAAGCGAAGTGCTCGATTCGCGGATGCACGCCTGCCTTCGAGCGGCAAACATACCTATCCATTCTATCAAAAATGGGTGTTTTTGCAAGTCCAGATGTTTTTAAGGAATTCTTTAACGCCCCTAGTCAGGCGTTAATGCGCCTTTTTAAGAACGGATGTTCTCTATGTGACCGGGGATAAATTACACCGGTGAAATTCATGTTGTGAGATTAACAGCTTAAGCCGGATTTAAGCCTTAAACAGCCCCGCGCCACCGCTTCTTGCGGTGTGCGCAGGGCTATTAAACGGGCTTAAATACGCGTTTAAAGAGCTTTTAACTCTCGTTTTAACGCTTCCGCCCCGGTTTTAAAGGGCGGTTTAAGGGGTCGCAACGGTACGGGTAACGGCGGATTTACCGTTCCAGTTACGGCGTAGATGCAGGCACAAATACGGTACAGATACCGCGCAGGACACTCCCCCGGCGTACAGTTTTACGCCGTACCGTGAGCCACCGCGCCCCTAGTTCTTCAGCCTAGTTCTTAAGACTTGCCGCGGGCACCCACTGCGGGTACTTGGGGCTCACACCGTCCCCGGAGCTTGTTCCCTTTAGACGGCGGCCAATCCACGGCAGGGCAAACTCACGGACCCAGCGTGCCTCCTGCTCGATCTTCTCGCGGGCGGTCAGCTGCACCTCCGGGGGCAGTACCGATTCGGTGATCACACCGGGCAGGCCGAGCTGCGCCAGTACGCGAGATGCGAAGCGTTCGTGGCCGAGGTCGTTCATGTGCAGGCGGTCGTCAGCCCACAGACGCCAATCAAGGAAGTCGTTCCAGCGCCAGTAGTCGATAATGTGCACGCCGTGGTCCTCAGCGATACCACGCAGTAGCTCGTTGTAGGTGGCGGTACGGCCGCGGGTACGGGCGAAGGGGCCCTGGCCCTGTACATCCAGGCCGGTTACGGTAAGCACTTCGATTCCTTCGCCGCGCAGGGTGGCGAAGGCTTCGTCTACGTGAGTCATGAGCTGGTCAATATCCACGTTGGGTCGCATGATGTCATTGCCGCCGCCGTAGAAGGTGACAATGTTGGGGCAGAGGTCCAGGGCTCGAGGCAGCTGTTCATCCAGGATGGGACCGAGCAGGCGGCCGCGGATAGCAAGGTTTGCGTACTGCGCCTGCGGGTCTACTGCACCGATGCCTTCGGCAACGCGGTCTGCCCAGCCGCGCAGGCTGTTAGGGCGGCGGCAGTCAACGTCGCCCACACCTTCGGTGAAGGAGTCGCCGATTGCCACGTAGCGTACTGATTCACCGTTGAGCTTGCCGTTGGAGTCTAGGAGCGGGGTCGTCATTGTGTTCTTCTTTCCGGGCCTCTATAGAGAATGACCCTTCTGTGGAAGAAGCCGGCACACCCGCGCGGTGTACCGGCTTCTTCGCTTAGCTTTCGGTGCGTCCTACTTTCCAGTATCCCACTGTTATGGGCGCTTCATCAGATATGAGCGGGGGTTTCTTAGGATGCGACAGCTGAACCGGCAACGGTGGACGCACTCCGGGGATGCGGAACAACCACGACGCTGCCGTCGTTAAACGGATCGGCGACCTCTGCTTTCAGACCGAAAATGGTGTGCAGGTTCTCACGGGTGAGCACGTCGTGTGCTTCGCCTTGAGCGACGATGGAGCCGTCCTTCATCGCGACGAGGTAATCGGCGACTCGGGCGGCGAGGTTCAACTCGTGCAGCACCATGATCATGGTGGTGCCGCGCTGTTCGTTGAGGTCCGAGAGTAGGTCGAGTAGCTCCACCTGGTGTGCCAGGTCGAGGTAGGTGGTCGGCTCGTCCAGCAGTAGGATGTCGGTTTCTTGGGCGAGCGCCATGGCAATCCAGACGCGCTGACGTTGGCCGCCAGAGAGTTCGGTGACCTGTCGTTCGGCGAGGGACATGGTGTCGGTGGCTTCTAGTGCCCAGGCGACCGCCTCATCATCTTCGGCGCTATTGCGTTTGAAGAGTCCCTGGTAGGGGTAGCGTCCTCGGGAGACGAGGTCGGCTACGGTAATTCCTTCGGGGGCGATGGGATGCTGGGGCATGAGCCCAACCATGCGGGCGAAGCCCTTCATGGAGTATTCGTGGGTGGGTTTGCCGTCGAGGGTGAAGTCGCCGTTGAGCGGCTTGAGTAGTCGGGAGACACCGCGTAGCAGGGTGGATTTACCGCAGCCGTTGGGGCCGATGATGGCGGTAACTTTGCCCTTCGGGAATTCGAGGGAGAGGTCTTTGACGATGGTGGTTTCGCCGTAGCCGAGGCTGACGTTCTCTACTTTGAGGGTGCGTTCGGTGATTTCTTTCATGGCGTCCTTTCTTCTCTAAGGCTTTTCCCGGGAGCCTCCTAACTTAGCCTATCCTAATTTCGGGTCAGAATATAGCGAATCCCCCGAACCGTTCACACTTCTGTAGAACAGCACGGGGGATCCGCTATATCGGCGAACTTTAGAAGTTCACTTTTCCGTTGACGAGCCAGCCGCCTTCCGCTGCACGCTGGAAGACTTCCTGAGCCATGGTGCGGCTGTAGGTCTTGGAGACATGGTTGTCATCGATGTAGACGTAGATGTTTCCAACCACGGGGCTGCACATGCCGTCCGGGCAGTACACGTCCTTCAGGTCCACCATGACGGCACCCTGGTTGCGGTACTTGTCGAAGATTTCCTTTGCAGGGTTTTCTGCGGCGTACTTGTCGCTTGCGGGTCGTGCGCAGGAGCTCTTGTCGGCGCCGGCCTTCTGAGCGCATTCGTAGATGTTGTACTCGAAGCGCGGGTTATCGCGCAGGCCAATGACCTGGACTCCTGCTTCGGTGAGGCGGCGGACCGTCTCATCGAGGCTCGGGTCGACTCGTTCGTCGTTCGAGCGTGCCTGGGCAACGGTGGCGATGAGCACCACGGTCTGCGGCTTACGCTTGAGAATTTCCTCGGTCATCTTGGTGTTGAATTCCGAGCATTCGTTGCTGGCGTTGACGGCGCGGACCGGGTACTGGCAGCCACCGAGCAGGTAGGTCTGCAGGTTGGTTTTGGTCTGTTCTGCGATGGGCTTGAAGATGCTCAGCGCCTGTTCGGCGTGGGAGTTACCGATGACCATGGTCAGCGGTGCGTCCTCGGGTCCGTACTTCTGCAGGCTGCAGTACTTGGCGAGTGCCGGGTCGGAGGGCGCGAAGCTGCCAACGCAGGGGTCGCTCAGTCCGTCGAACTGGGTTTTGACGTCACCACCGGAGGGGATGGGGTTGTCAATGAGTCCCTGCTGGGCGCCGCCGATAGCGCGGGCGCCGGGGTAGTTTTCGCTGGCGGTCTGTACCTGCAGTTCGGCGTTCTGCTCGGACTGGGTGTTGCGGTAGCCTACCCATGCCTGTGCGGCTACCAGGGGTACACCTGCGACCAGGAAGATCGCGAGGATGAAGGCGAGCTGGTCTGCCCAGGTCTTGACCGAGAAGATGGTCTTGAAGCGCATCTTCATCATGAGCCAGGGTACGAAGGGGTCCTTGCGGTAGCGCAGCGGCTTCTCGACGAAGCGGATGAGCAACCATGCCAGGCCGATGGAGGTAAGGATGATGACAGCACCTTCGATGAAGTTCACGCGGGAGGTACCGACGGCGCTGCTGTAGAGGATGAGGATGGGCCAGTGCACCAGGTACAGGGCGTAGGAGATGTTGCCGAGGTTCTGCAGGGGTGCGGAGACCAGCAGTCGATCGATGCCCCAGCGGCTGTTGGTGCGGCCTGCCATGATGACGAGCGCACCGGAGATCACGGGCCAGAGCGCCAGGTAGCCGGGGAATGCTCGTTCAACGGGCAGGATTGCGCCACAGGTGACCAGACCGATGATACCGACCCAGCCCATAACCACTCGAGCCTTTTCGGGTGCCTTCCACTTGAGGGTGAGCATTGCCAGCAGGGTGCCGATGGCAAATTCCCACAGGCGGGTGCGGGTGTCGAAGTAGGCGAATCCCTGGTTGGTGTCGGTTTCGACGATGGAGAAGGTCAGGGATGCGACGAACACCGTGTTGAAGATGAATACCGCGGTGGTGAAGAGGTTCCCGCGGAATCGGTGCACGACGTAGGCTACTGCGGCGAAGAGCAGGGGCCAGATGATGAAGATCTGTCCCTGGATGGAGAGCGACCAGAAGTGCTGGAAGGGTGACTTCACGGAAGCGTTTTGGGCGTAGTAGTCCACGGAGCTGAACGCGAGGTTCCAGTTCTGGAAGTAGAACAGGGAGCTCGTTGCGTCGGTGACGGTTTGCGACCAGCGGCTGGGCGCGAGCACGAAGAAGGACGCAATCGTGGTACACGCGATAACCACGGTGGCTACGGGTAGCAGTCGCTGGAAGACGTGCATCCAGTAGCTGAAGAGATTGAGGGGTTTGCCTTCGTTGATCTTACGCATGAAGGAGAGCGAGAGCAGGAAGGCGGAGATGAAGAGGAAGACATCCACACCGCCGGAGACTTTGCCGACCCAGACGTGGTAGAGCACCACGAGGAGCACGGCGAAGGCTCGCAGGCCCTGAATTTCAGGGCGGAATCCTCGCGATTCGATGAACTCTTCGAGGGGGTAGTCGCTGGCTTCGCGTGCTTTGATGCTGCGCGGGGCGGTGGTGTAGGTTCCCTGCGAGGCGGGAGCCTGCGGGGTTCCGGAGGTTTCAGACATTCTCGGTTCCTCAGGATGGATGTCGATGTGCTAGTGCGGGTCCCTTAGACACTACAGGACACTCGTACAATAAAATCCTGATCCGCACCTCTGCTATGAGGCTGGTGCGAACCAGGATTTTTCTGAGCCCCCTACCGGATTCGAACCGGTGACCCTCTGTTTACAAGACAGATGCTCTGGCCAACTGAGCTAAGGAGGCAACTTGTCCAGTGTACCTTATTCTGGTGGTTGAATCTGCTTAGTTGTTCTTTGGCGGTTTGATGCGTTCGTTTCCTTCGTTTTACCCCTTCCGAATACCTCGGCTACAGGGGCTCCCGGGCACCTTGTCCAGCACTTTGCCGAGTCTTCTTCCTGCCCCTCACGTTCCTTTACTCGTTCTTTAGAGCTTCAGATGCATACGGAAAAACCCGGTAGCCTCGCGTGAACTGCCTCCCGTTTCTTGGACATCGA
>NZ_KV830310.1:0-30880 GCF_001836735.1 Rothia sp. HMSC061D12
GTTCACTGTATGGTTTTTGGATAACAATCCAATAGGCAATAAAAAGAGCCCGCTTACGCGGGCTCTTTTGCTTTAACAGCTAAAGTTGGAAAAGGGGCAGACCCACGCGGGTCTGCCCCTTTTTTGTACCCTCAGAACCCCATGAATCTACCGGGCCCTCCAGAGAGGAGCGCACTGGGATAGAGTAGAACCATGCAATACCCCATGTTTTCCCACGCACCCGAGCAAATCGATCAGCAGCAACAGGCTAATGAAGAACGGACTGCGGCACTCTACGTAGAGAGCTCGCTGGAGCCTCACGAAGCATGGGCAGCACTCACCGAATACATTCACCTCTGGTGGCCCAGGCAGATCCTACAGAGCGAGGAAAGCCATATAGACCTCTCTACTGAGCTGCTGCTCGAAGAGACAGCAGACGGGGATATTATTCCTGTGGCACGCATTATCCAATGTGAGAATGAAGACGTCCTCACCATCGCACCCTACCCGGGTACATACCTGGGGCGCCTCATGGGAGTAGACGAAGATGCAGAAGAAAGCCTGAGCTTCATCCTGGATGCCCTAGCCCCGGAGACTGCAGAAGGACCGCTATCCCTACTCGAGATCAGTAGCGGCACCTACACAGGTCGTGAGGACGAGGAACTAGGAATCTACGAGGGACACGAAGAAGCGGCTGCGCTACTCATGGGCGCATACGCTCGCTTTATTGGATCTGAGCTCGAGAAAGAAGAACTCTAAAAGGTACATAATCAAAGGGCCTGCTCGACCCTGTAGAGTGGTATGTCATGAGCACACAGGAGCAGAACACCGCACAGCAGAAGGACGCACGCCCCATCTGGGCGCGGCTGCGCACTAAAGCTGTGGCAGAAGAGGCACAACCTCAGCGCTACAGCAAGACTGATGTGCTGAAGCAGAGCAATATCTGGTTCCGCAAACAGGGCGTACCCCTCATCATTCCTGCACGTCAGCGTGCTCTCGATGCGTTCCCCCGCTCCGTACCCTGGATCCTGTGGGCGAGTATCATGCACGTCTGCTATATCTTCCTACGCGATATCCTCATTCTCGTAGTTGATAACGCAAATGGTTCCCTCCCGGAATACATTAAAGCCATCACGACCAACACCGCGCTCAGCGATGAAGTGCTACCCATGCTGGTGCTCGGTGGTATCTTCCTCGTGATGCCGATAATCTCCGGTGTGTTCATTACTCTTGCCCATATACTCATGGTCCGCACCCCGCAGTGGGTTCAAATCACCACGGGTATTCTTACCGTACTTTTTGCCGGCATGCTCTTTGTCGCCAGTGTCTTTGAATCCAGCAGCCTCGACGGCCTCGACTTCGTCTACGACGGTTCCCAAGTATTCCCGCTCATCGTTGTGGGCATCTACCTCGCCATCTTCCTCGGCGTAGACACCATCCTAGGGTGGTCCTTCAAACATGCCATCCACCAGCTCGCCTCCCTGCCACCCATGATTGCGAAAGTACTACCCGTACTCATGGTGTCCGTGCTCTTCATCTTCGTGAACGCAGACCTCTGGAAGCTCGCCAACAGGCTCAGCTTCCCGCGCACCTGGGCTGTTCTGGGGCTCATGGGACTCCTCGCCGTGTTCGTGATCGTCACGACCTCCCTAGAGCGCACAGCGCGCCTTCTGGGCCGCAATAGAGGCGACGACATTGCAAGCTTTACCGAGAACGACTACGAACGCGCCGCGGCCCTCGAAGGGGGAATCTGGAACACCGTCCAAGACTGGGTCGAAGAGAAGAAAATCCTCGAACACCGACCCCTCAAAATTGCGTCCTGGGGCAACCTTATCATCATCCCTATGATTGGGCAGATTATTCAGGCGAGCCTCTTTATGTTGCTCGTCTTCGGGTTCTTCATGGGGTTCTCCTCCATCGCCATTAGCGACACCACCATCGAATCCTGGATGACCGTCAAACCCGAACACCTCAAAATCCTCGGCGTAGACACCAACATCAACGCCGTGGTCATCAAGGTGTCCATGATCGTTGCCGTGTTCTCCGGGCTCAGCTTCGTCGCAACCACCAGTAGCGACGAAAAATACGCCCGAAGCTTCCTCAAACCCATGATCGAGCGAATCAAGCACATCCTGGTTATTCGCGATATCTACCTGGGCCTGCTTACCATGCCCAAAAACGAGGTACTCATAACCCTCGAAGAGGAGAAGAGCGCGGAAAAGGAGACCGACAAGGCATAAAAGGGCTCCTCAGGGGGGTAGAAGCTAGTGGGTCGACAGGTTCATCGTCAGCAGATTGAACACCAGGTATGCCATCAGAAGTGCCGTCGCCCCATCCAAAACACGCCATGCCGAAGGACGCGCAAAGAGCGGACGAAGCAGACGCGAACCGTACCCCAGCCCCAAAAACCAGATAATACTACCGCAGCAGCACCCCAGGTAGTACCACCAACGGCCAGGATCGCCCTGGGCGTTCGCCAGCGAACCCAAAAGAATAGTCGTATCCAACCACGCCAGCGGATTCAAATACGTCACCGCCGCCGTGGTCAGCAGAGCCGCCTTCAACGACTGAGAATCGCCCTCCGCATCATCCACCACGATGGAATGCGGGGTAAACACACGCCGCCCAGCCTCAAAACCAAACCACGCCAAAAACGCCGCACCCACATAACGGAACACCTCAATGAACCACGGTGCCGCATCCAACAGAGCGCCCAGGCCCACCACGCCCAAGCCAATCATCAGAGCATCCGACAGAATGCAGAAAATAATGATTGGGGTAATATGCCGACCCAAAATACCCTGACGCAGCACAAAAGTTCCCTGGGCACCAATAGCCGCCACCAGAGAAATCGTGGTGGTAGCACCCAGAAACAGCAGGGACAGGGAGGTGGACATGGTGAAACTTTCTATGCGGGTCAAACGGGGCGCGGGCTTCGCGGATATGCGGGTGGTGGCTCCTCTAATACCAGCTTGCCAGGCAAAAGCATGCGACACAGGGATTATTGCCCCGATAGCTAGAGTGTGAAGCGCCAGAGACGAGAATACGGGAAAACAAACCCTAAATCTATCTAAATATTTTCACACTGCGTAAGATATTCTTATGACACGTTTCAGTACCGACCAGCTCTCCACCTTTGCCGCCGTCATCGAATACGGCACTTTCGATGCCGCGGCAGATGTTCTGCGAGTGAGCCCCTCCGCCATCTCCCAGCGCATCAAAGCCATGGAACAGATCGCCGGAAAGGTCCTGCTACGTCGAAGCAACCCCGTCACCCCCACCGACGCCGGACAAAGCGTGCTGCGCATCGCCCGACAGAGCGAATTCCTGCAGCAAGAAATGGAACGCGAACTCATGGGTGCCGGCGGCTTTCAGAGCGTCTCCGTGGCGGTCAACGCCGACTCACTCGCCACCTGGTTCATCGACGCCGTCGGAACCCTCAGCCGCGAAGACAGCATCTTCTGCGACCTGCGACGAGAAGGCGAATTCCACTCATCCGCCATGCTCCGCTCCGGAGAAGTCATGGCTGTTATTACCTCCAAACCCGAAAAAATCCCCGGCTGCTCCGTTGAAACCCTCGGAGTGGCACGCTACTGGTGCGTCGCAACCCCCGACTACGTACAGCGATACCTACCCGGCTGGCCCAAGCGCGTAAGCCGCGAAGAGCTCAACCGTGCCCCCGTCGTCGAATACGACCGCAAAGACTTCGTGCAGGACGTAGCGCGAGTCCTCATTGAACAAGAAGTAGGTCTGGAGGCTGAAGAAACTTTCACCCAGAGTCCCACCATCTACATTCCCTCCTCCCCGGACTATGCGCGCGCCGTCAGCGCCGGTATCGCTTGGGGTCTCATTCCCGAAGCGCAATGCGCCGAAGAGCTCGCAAGTGGGCACCTCGTGAAGCTCGCCGCAACCCCCGTGGAATTCCCCCTCTACTGGCAGCGCTGGAACATCAACTCGCCCGTCATGGAAACCGTAACTCGCCGCGTCCACGAAGCGGCACGAGGCGACCTGATCTACTAGAAGAGGATGGCTCCGTGAGCTATATGGAACGCCACCAGGTGGCTCTCTACCTCGCCTCCATGGCCGTGGGAGGTGCCAGCGCGGGGCTGAGTGGGTGGAGCCTAGTTTCTGAGCAGCTCGTGCCCTACGCGCTCGGTGCGCTCCTGTGGACCAACTTCGCTCTCATGCCTCTAGTCGGCATGAGTGTCGGTCAGCATAAGAGGCTCGCTCGCACGGTCGTGCTGGTGGCTACCCTTGGAACCCCGATTCTAGTTGCGCCTCTGGTCTCCCTCTTCATTCCCGAAGGTGGTCCCGTTGCTCTAGCGGCAGTGATTGTTTTGCTGACTCCCTGCGTGGATTACGTTGTGGTTTTTACATGTATTGCTGGAGGGGAATATCGCGGTTTACTGGCGGCAACGCCCTACCTGCTTGGCGCCCAAATCATTTCTATTCCAGTATGGACTAGTGTATATGTATATATGAGAATATTAGATATTGGGGCGGTGGGAGAAATATTCCCCCTTCCCGCTGAAAGCTACCTCAGCCTGGCACCGCTCATCGTGCCCCTGGTAGCCGCCTACCTCGCGCAACGATGGTCAACCCGCTCACCACAACGCCACCAAACCTACGAACGCGTGCGCACCATGAGCGATACCGCGATGATTCCCCTCATGTGCCTGCTCCTTGCGCTCATGTGCTCCGCCTACACCCCGGCGGTACTGAACGAAACGCAGCTCATTCCCCGACTCGCCGGACTCTACCTCACCTACGCCATCCTTGCAGGAGGCGCCGCATGGTTCCTCAGTAAGGTGATGAGCCGACCGGAGCGCATCTCCGTAACCTTCAGTGCGGTCACCCGCAACGCCCTCATCATCTACCCCGTCGTCGCGCTCTGCGCACAACGCCTGGCACACAACGGGAACCCCGAAGTGAGCCTCATGGGCGCCACCGTACTCACTCAAACCCTCACCGAGCTGCTCATCATGGTCGCCATGACCGCAATCTTCCGGGTCAGAACAAAGACAGGTAGCGTGCAGGATCTCTAACCCCAGCCCGGCCAAACAGGCGAAACATATAGAGAGGCGGCCGCCCCACACGGGACGACCGCCTCTCTATAAGCTCTAACGCCTAAGCCCTAGTGCCTAAGTCTTAACGTCTAAGTCTTAACGCCAGCGAGTCATCATCAGCATGCTCACCATCATGGCGCCCACACCAACGCTCACGTTCCACATACCCAGATCAGGAATCGGGAACAGGCCCTGCGTAATGTAGAAAATAATAATCCACAGAATGCCCACCGCCAACAGCGAGAACATAATCACGCGGTACCACAGCGGAGTCTGCTCCTTCAGCTGCGTGCCGCTCTCCATCTCACGAGCAATCTCACGCAGACGCAGCTCGCTCGCATCCTCCACCTCAGACTTAGCAGACTTCTGAGACTTCTTCTTGGACGATGCCTTAGCCGAGTTGGTCGACATACTTCCTCCGCTTATTGTTGTATGGGTAACCTAAAAATATATGTTCACACCTATCTTTGCAGACTTACGGGATGATTTCACCTTCTCCCCGCGTTGAAAGATAAGGAACGCCACCCGGCGCCCAAGAACATACACAACCCAGAGGACAGAGGAGAACGCATGAGTCAAGGAACGGCACCCACCGCAGAGCGCCGCCCCCGTAGCGTGCTGCACTGGGTCATCCAGATTACAGGCGAACTCCTCATCACCATCGGAGTCGTACTGCTCCTCTTCGTTGCCTGGCAGCTCTGGTGGACCAACATCGACGCCGACCGCACCCAATCCCAAGCCGTCAGCACCCTCGTTCAGGAGTTCGACTCCAACCCTGCCGAACCCATCCCCGACTGGGACCCCAACACCCCGCCCGCCGGTCTGAGCGAACCCGGCCACGGTGAAGTCTTCGGCGTCGTCTACATCCCCAAGTTCGGATCCGACTACCAGCGCCCCGCAACCCAGGGCACCAGCTCCGACGTGCTCGACTCCCTCGGACTCGGCCACTACGAAGGAAGCGCCATGCCCGGTCAGGTCGGCAACTTCTCCCTCGCAGGCCACCGCCAAACCCGCGGCAAAGTCCTCAACGACATCGACCTGCTCACCGAAGGCGACCACATCTACGTGCGCACCAAAGACGGCTACTACACTTACACCGTCTACAGCCACGAAATCGTGCAGCCCGACCAAGTAGAAGTCATCGAACCCGTCCCCGGACAGCCCGGCGTAGCACCCACCGAGCGCCTCCTGACGCTCACCACCTGCCACCCGCGCTACGGTGACACCGAACGATACATTGTCCACGCCCGCTTCGAATCGTGGCGGCCCGCAGCAGCCGGAGCGCCCGCAGAAATTGCCGCCTCCGTCGCAAAATCCTGAATCTGAGAGGAAAAACAGATGTACGCATGGATTTTCCGCCACCTCCCCGGCCCCCTGTGGGTTCGCATCATTATCGCCATCGTGCTGATACTCGCCGTAGTCTACCTGCTCATGGAATTCGTCTTCCCCCACTTCGCAGAGTACGGCCCCTTCAACCTGAACGTCACCATCAACCATTAGCGCTAAGGACGTGCCATGACCCGCATCCTTGTTATCGACAACTACGACAGCTTCGTCTTCACCCTCGTCGGCTACATCCAGCAGCTCGGCGCTGAAACCACCGTCATCCGTAACGACGAATACGAACTCGACGAAGTCATCAAGCTCGCCGAAGAACACGACGGCGTGCTCGTCTCTCCCGGCCCCGGTGCCCCCGCAGAGGCAGGCGTCATCATCGACACCATCCGCTGGGCCGCGGAAGCGAAGAAGCCGCTGCTGGGCGTCTGCCTCGGCCACCAGGCCATCGCAGAGGCATTCGGCGGCACCGTCACCCACGCCCCCGAACTGATGCACGGCAAGACCTCCCGCCTCGTGCACGAGAACGTCTCCGTGTTCAAGGACGTGCCCTGCCCCTTCACCGCGACCCGCTACCACTCCCTGGCGGTCGTACCCGAAACCATGCCCGACGTTCTGGAAACCACCTCCACCACCGATAACGGCATCATCATGGGTCTGCGCCACCGCGAGGCCCCCATGCACGGCGTGCAGTTCCACCCCGAATCGGTGCTGACCGAAAGCGGATACCTCATGCTCGGCAACTGGCTCGAAGAAACCGGTCTGCAGGGAGCCGCAGAGCGCGCTAAGAGCCTCTCGCCCCTCATGGCCTAGTACTTCTAGCTTAGAAGCCCTCAGTGGCTTATATCGCCTCCAGAAGCCCCGTAGCAGGCATGCTACAGGGAAACTGGAGGCGATAACTTTACCCCTGCACACTTCCTAACCCGAACCCAGGTACACAAAAAGGGGCGGCACCCCACACCCAACGGTGTGGAGCGCCGCCCCTTTTTGCTAACCGCTAGAACCCCTTAACGGGCATTCGCGTTAGCGTTTGCATTAGTTGCGTTGTCCGCATTGGTATTCGCGTTAGTACCCTGAATCGTACGGGTACCCGCAGTAGCGGACGCAGCCGGTGCCGGAGTAGCCGTAGCGGTAGAACGCTGCTGGTTCTGGTTACCGGTCGCTGCCGCAGGCTGAGTAGCCTGCTGGTTAGCCGCGGTAGAACGCTGCTGGTTACCAGTAGTAGCGTTCTGGTTACCGGTCGCTGCCGCAGGCTGAGTAGCCGCAGTAGTCGGAGCGGTCGTCTGAGTCGGGGTAGCAGCCACACGGATCGTCACAGTGCTGTTCTGAGCCACCAGAGTACCTGCCGCAGAGCTCTGCGAAATCACAGTGCCCGCAGGACGCTCGTTAGTCTGAACAGTCTCAATGTTGGTGTTCAGCAGAACATCCTGAGCGGTCAGGGCAGCAATCGCCTGATCCTTGGTCAGACCCACCAGCGAGGGGACCTTTACCTTACCGGACGACAGGACAATGTTCACGGTGCTACCAGCCTCAACGGTCTGAGCGCCCTTATCGTCGGTCGAGCCCTTCTCCGGGGACAGCTCCACAACCATACCTGCAGGAACGGAAGCGCTCTCCACAGTGGAGACGCGGCCATCCACCAGACCCAGGTCCTTCAGAGCGTTACGGACATACGCCTCACTCTGACCCTGCAGGTTATCCGGCAGCTTGACCTTCTCCGGACCGTTCGAAACAGTCACAACAACGGTCGAGCCCTTATTGACCTTAGAACCAACACCCGGCTCAACGCTGATAACGTCGCCCTTCTTGACGTTGTCCGAGTAGCCCTGACGGTACTCCAGCACGAAGCCCAGGTTACGCAACTGGTTCTCGGCATCATCGCGGGAAACATTCACCACAGCCGGAACCGGAACCTGCGGAACCTCATTCAGCTTGTTCTGGTAGTACAACACCGAGCCGACACTGAAGAACAGCAGAGCCGCAATCAGAGTACCCACAAGGAAACGAACCCACGCACGCTTACGCGGCGAAGACTCATCGTACTCTGCGTATTCCTCATCGTCGTACAGTTCCTCATCGTCTTCATACTCGAAGAAGCCGTTGAGACCGCCATCCTCCACCGAAGCCTCAGTAATCGAGGTGGTGTACGGGGCGTAATCCTCACCCAGGGAAGCAGTAGTCGCCGAAGGAACAAAAGCAGTAGTCATCGCTGCATCCTGAACCACGGTCTCTTCACCCGGGCGAACAACCGATACCAGAGCCTGAGCGAACTCAGCCGCGCTCTGATAACGCTCATCCGGGTTCTTCGCCAGACCCTTCAGAATCACAGCATCCAGACCAGCAGGAACCTCAAGCGGGGTGAACTTGCTCGGAGGCTCAGGGGCATCCGAAAGATGCTTAGCCGCCAGATCAACATTCGACTCAGCATCAAACGGAGAACGACCAGCAATCATCTCGTAAATCACGCAAGCAGCAGAGTACAGATCGCTACGGGCGTCAACTTCCTTGCCGCTCACTTGCTCAGGGGACATGTAGCGTGCGCTACCCATCACCACATTAGCCTTGGTCAGCGCCTCGCCAGCTTCCTCAATGGCACGGGAAATACCGAAATCCATGACCTTGATCTGGCCCGGCTGACCCTTAGCGATATCCTCGCTGGTACGCTCCAGCACCATAATATTCGCCGGCTTAATATCGCGGTGAATGATGCCCATCGAGTGGCTGTACTGCAAAGCACCCAGCAGCTGCTCGGAATAACCCAAAGCATCACGGACCGGCAGATGACCGCCACGGGACAGGATGGAACGCAGAGTATGACCCTCCACGTACTCCATCACGATATAAGGAATAGCGGTGCCCTCTTCCGAAGAAGCAGACTCCCCACCATCCTGCGAAGGGTTATACGAACCGGTGTCATAGACAGCAACAATCGCAGGATTGTTCAGAGACGCCACAGCCTCCGCCTCACGCTTAAAGCGTGCGCGGAACGTATCGTCCTGGGCCTGCTCCGGGCGCAGAATCTTAAGCGCAACCTTGCGGCCGAGGCGAGTATCCTCAGCAGCATAAACGGTTGCCATCGCACCGGTACCGATTACCTCGAGTACCTTGTAACGGTTATCAACCGTGTCGGGAACCGACAGGTCCATAAGTTCTCCTGGATCACTAAGACTAAAACTAAATCAAAATGTAGGGGCTAACGCGCCGACGCGGAAGCGGAAGCAGAAGCCGACGCAGACGGTGCAGCAGAAGCGCTCGCACTCGAACCCCTACCCGAACTGGAAGAGGCCACATACATGTCTACATTACTACCAACCGTGACCTTGGTGCCAGATGAGGGGGTAGTACGAAGCACCGTACCGGGGGCCGCAGTGTCCGAATTCTCATAATGCAGAGAAACATTCACACCCAGAGCGGCAACAGCCTTCGACGCCTCATCAACATTCTTACCCTCAAGGTTCGACGGCAAAGTCACCGACTTCGGACCGGTTGAATAGCGAACAGTTACGCTATTACCCTGCTCCAAAGTACCCGTCGGAGAAACCGAAATCACCGTGTTCTCCGGCTGAGTCGACTCAACACCCTCAGTCTTGGGAGACAGACCAAGGTTCTTCAGCTCGTTCACTGCATCCTGCAGCTCGCGACCCTCATAGTTAATCGCGTTGACGGTCACCTTCTGCTTTGCGGCACGGGCAGAAGCAGACTCAGTCGGCTCCACCGTAGAAACGGTACCCGTATTCGTCGGAACAGCAGACGAAGAAGCGCTCGGAACCGGATCAGTCGAACCGCCACCATTATTGGAGGAGAGGACCGTCCAAATACCGCCGGCAATCAGCACGATTGCCAGAAGCAGAGCAACCCACATCCACACGTTCGGGCCACGCTTCGCTGCAGGAGCGGGAGTAGACTTCACGCGACCCGATACAGGACGCATCGTCTGCTCACTCGTGCGAGGAATCGGCGCCGTCGTCGGCTCCGGCGAGAAACGACCACCAGAACCGAAACGCGGAGTAGCAGAAGCACTAATCGGCTCAGCCGCAACATCCATAGCGGTCATCGCGACAGTAGCGTCGTCAGCGTTCTCCTCAGCCAAGAACTGAGCCAAAGAAGGAACAGCCTTCACCGCAGCCTTCAGGTCGCGGCGACGAATCGCATCCACCGCAGAAGCCAAAGCGGTCGCATCCTTAGGACGCTGAGCCGGGTCCTTAGCCAGCAGGCACATAATCAGCGCACGAGCAGGAGCCGGAATAGTCTCCGGAAGCGGCGGCGGCGGATCATTCACCTGAGCCAACGCAATCGCAATCTGCGACTCACCCGTAAACGGACGACGACCCACCAGGCACTCATAACCGATAATGCCCAACGAGTACATATCCGAAGACGCGGTGGCCGCCTGACCGGTTGCCTGCTCCGGCGCCAAATACTGGGCAGTGCCCATCACCTGGCCGGTAGCCGTCAACGGCACCTGGTTAGCCAGACGAGCAATACCGAAGTCAGTCACCTTCACACGGTCATCCGGAGTGATGATGAGGTTACCCGGCTTTACGTCACGATGCACTAGACCCTGCGAATGAGCCGCAGCCAACGCACGAGCGGTCTGAGCAATGAAGTTCAGAATACGATCGGGCGGCAAGGTGGTCTCGTGCTCGATAATGCTCGAGAGCGGATTACCCGGCACCAGCTCCATGACCAGGTACGCGGAGTTGTCCTCCTCGCCGTAGTCGAAAACGTTCGCTACGCCGGGGTGGTTCAACAGCGCCGTATTACGGGCCTCAGCGCGGAAACGCTCCAAGAAGCCCGGGTCACCGGTGTACTCCTCCTTGAGGATCTTGACCGCAACGATGCGCCCAAGCACCTTGTCGCGAGCTTTCCACACCTCGCCCATACCGCCAATCGCGATACGTTCGGTTAGGGTGTAGCGCCCGCCCAAAGTGATATCAGCCGCAGGCCTCACTTGTTCAACACCGCCTCAAAGAGTTGCTTACTAGTACTGGTTGCCAACTGGGCACCGGTCGCCACATCAATATCCTCGTAGACCACAGCAATCGCAATCTGAGGATCATCAGCCGGCGCGAAACCGGTAAACCAAGAATTATTCAAACCTGCCGTGGTCTCCGCGGTACCGGTCTTACCCGCCACCTTCACACCGGAGACACCGGCATTACGTGCAATACCATTATCAACCGCATTCACCATCCACTGCTTCACCTGGTTAGCAACTTCAGGGCTAGTGGACGTACGCAACTTCTCAGGAGAGAACTCCTGCAAAGTGCTCAGGTTGCTGGTCTTCACCGAACGAATCAGGTTCGGCTTCATCTGCACGCCGCCATTTGCAATCGCCGCAGAAGTCATCGCCACCTGCAACGGAGTGGTCTTCACGTCGTACTGACCAATCGCCGACTGAGCCAGCTGGCTCTGCGTCAGATTCGACGGGAAAGAAGACTTGGAAACCGTCAAAGGAATCTTCAAATCCTGGCCGTAACCAAAATTCTCAGCGGTCTTCGCGATACGCTCCTGACCCAAGTCCATCGCAATCTGCGCAAACGGCGTATTACAGGACTGAGCTAAAGCCCACTCAATTGTCGCCTGAGTGCGGGTCGAACACTGACCGCCCGTATAGTTCGGCAGGCTAATGTTCGTACCCGGTAGAGGCAACTGAGCGGGGTTCGCAATGACCGAAGACGCATTGTACTTGCCGGACTCCAGCGCCGCCACCGCATCAATAATCTTGAAGGTCGAACCCGGCGAATAGGTATTACCCGCAATCGCACGGTTAAACAGGGGGCTGTCCTCGTCAGACGTCAGCGCCTGATAATTCGCCAAAACCGAAGAGCTCGTATGAGACGACAGAAGATTCGGATCATAGGACGGCGAAGAAGCCATCGCCAGAATCTCACCGGTCTTCGGGTTCAACGCCACCACAGCACCCTTACGGCCCTGCAACGCGTTATAGGCAATATCCTGAAGCTTCGAATTAATCGTCAGCTCCACGCTAGCACCCTGCGCGGAAGAACCGCTAAACAGCTGCGCCACACGGTCGTAGAACTGGCTATCGCTCGTACCCGCAAGCTCCTTATCGAGTGCAGCCTCCAGGCCGGTCGCGCCATAAATCGTGGAGAAATAACCCGTCAGAGCCGCATACTTGAGCGGGTGGTTATACACACGCTGGTAGTTGTACTCATCATCGGACTTCACCGACGAAGCAATCTCCGTACCGTCAACCACAATCGAACCACGTGCCGAACCGTAATTGTCGTAGAGCGCTCGAGAATTCCACTGATTATTCATCAGCGTCTTCGAATCGAAGAACTGAATATAGCTGAGGGTACCCATCAGCAGGACAAACACGCACGCGGCAGACATCCACATGCGGCGAATAGCCCTATCCATTCTTCTCACCTCCAGAATCCTTAGCCGTAATACGCGCCAGAACGCTAGTAGCACCCTCCGGCTCGTAGCTAGTGTCCGCATGGTCAATACCCTGCGGAGCATCGTAACCAGCCACCAGGTGAGGTGCACGGGCACTATGAGAAATCGACAGCCACAGCGCCACAATAATCCAGTTAGCCACCAACGAGGAGCCACCGGCAGACATGAAAGGAGTCGTCAGACCGGTCAGCGGAATCAAACGAGTCACGCCACCAATCACCACGAACAGCTGCAGAACCATGACCGTAGACAGGCCGGCAGCCAGCAACTTACCGAAACCATCACGAGTACCCAACGCCGCACGGTAACCGCGCGAGACCAGGAGCATGAACATCATCAGGATCGCACCCAGACCAACCAGGCCCAGCTCCTCACCCAACGAGGAAATAATCATGTCCGAGTTAGCGTACGGGACGAGGTTCGCGCGGCCCTGACCCCAACCGCGGCCAAAAAGACCGCCGTAAGCCAGACCAAAAACGCCCTGCAGGATCTGACCCGAACCGCCAGGAGACGCCTGGTAAATCTCCGGATCAAAAGCGTGCACCCACGCATAAATACGGGCATGCACGTGCGAGACATAGTGGTACGCGAAATAGCCACCCACAGCCATACCAATACCCGCAACCACCAGCCACGAAATACGACCGGTCGACAGGTACAGCATCGCCATGAACAGACCAAAGAACATGATTGCCGAACCAAGGTCCTTCTGGAACACCAGAACACCCAGGCTCACAATCCACGCCAAGAACACCGGCGCCAAATCACGCAGACGCGGCAGATTAATCGGACCAATACGGCGGCCAGCCACCAGAATCAGGTCACGGTGCGTCGCCAAATAGCCAGCGAAGAAAATCGCCAAAGTAATCTTTGCGACCTCACCCGGCTGGAACGTGCGGTTACCGATATGAATCCAAATACGAGCACCATTGAGCTCCATACCCAGACCCGGAACCAGCGGCATGATGAGCAGAATCATCGACAGCACCAGCGAGGTGTACGTGACCTTACGCAGCAGGCGGTAATCCCTGAGCACGAACACGATAATCGCGCACAGCACCATCGACACGCCGGTCCACATCAGCTGACCATCACCCACCGGAGCCGCAATCTGCGGATCCAGACGATAAATCATGGTCAAACCAATACCGTTCAACGCCACCACCAGCGGCAGAATAAACGGATCAGCATAACGCGCGCGGAACTGCATGACCAGGTGAATCAGAAGAGCGCCAGCGCCCAGCACCACCGTGCACGGCAGCCACTGGCTCTTCGACGTATCAAAAGCATGCTCCGGATCAATCAGATACATGCCGAACGAGCTGATACCCACCGCCAAAACCAGCAGAAAAAGCTCCGTGAAACGGCGTGCACGAGGCGCATCCGACTCACGACGGAACGAGAACTTAGCCATTATTCTCACCGCCTACCGCAGCAGGAGCCTCCGAAGAAGCCTGCTCAGGAGCCGGGGACGCCGAATCAGAGCCCGGTGCCCCAGAGGTCGGAGCCTCACTAGGTGCCACAGAGCTCGGGGAAGCGGAAGCCGATGCCGAGGCAGAAGCAGAAGCAGCGGCCTGCTCAGCCTTCTCACGCGTCTGATCCGCTTGAGTCTTCAAACGAGACACAATCTGGTGCGCATCATCCAGGTCCTTCGCCGTAATCGCATTACGCAACAAAGAACGCGTATGATCGCTCAGCTCACTCGTAGGAATATCGGTATTCTCCACCACGTGAGAAAGGCGAATCGGGCCCAACGCATGCGGAATACCGTTATACACCGCAACCGTGCCGTCACTCTCACCCACATAGTAGCTACGCTCCACATAGCGCAGACCGGTCCACGCAGCCAACGTCAAAACAGCCGCAACCAGCAGAGCAATGAACAAGCGAATCGGCCAAGACCGCGGACGCGAACGCTCCTCAGTGTCCTCAGCGATCAGCTCCTCCAGCTCAGCCGGCAGGGCCGCCTCATCAGACTCAACCTTCAACGGCACACGCTGAGCCACCGTCGCACGATGCTCCAGGGTACGAGAAGTTACCGCCGGAATCATGCCGGTCTCAGTAGCCACCGAAGCGGCACCAACCAGCTGATGCGGGCGGGAACCCAACTCGCTACGCAAAATCGCAGCGTTCGTAAGAGCCGCGTCCACGGCATTATCGTACGTACCGATATGGTGACGCACCGCCCCAGAACCACTGTGCAGCAGGGTGCCAGAGAAGTCACGAGCACGGCGGAAACGGCGCAACGACCGACGATAACGCTCCTCAGGATCCTCATCATGGTGCGCACCCAAAATAGCCTCAGCAGCCTCAGCCGTGGCAGCAACCTCGGGAAGCTTCTGAGTGTTCGTGCTGACCTCCTGCTCCGCCACAATCGAATCAGGCAGAGCAGACTCAGGCAGGCTCGAAGGACCCACCGGCTCATCCACCGGCAGAACCTCACGGTCAATCACCTGCAGAGACACAACCGTCACGTTATCCGGAGCGCCACGCTCCAAAGTCATCGCAATCAGAGTGTCAGCAATCTCCGACAGGTCATCGGTAGAACGCATGACCTGCTCAATCTCCGACAGGGACACCACAGCATCCAAACCGTCCGAAGAGAGCACCCAGCGCTCGCCGGGAACAGCGTCCAGAGTCTTTAACTCCAGCTCGGGGGACGCATCAACGTCACCCAGAACGCGCATAATCACGTTCTTATGCGGGTGGTTCTCCGCCTCCTGCGGGGTAATACGACCCTCATTGAGCAGGCGCTGCACAAAGGTATGGTCAGTAGAAATCTGCTCAAACTCGCCATCAGCACCCGGGCGCAGACGATACGCACGCGAGTCACCAATATGAGCCAGCTCAATGCAGTCACCGTCAATCAGCAGGGCAGTACAGGTCGTACCCATACCCGCCAGCTGCGGATCATTTGCCGCCAGCTCATTAATAATCAGGTTCGCGCTCTGAATCTCATCAGCCAGGTAAACGCTGCCGGTACCATCCTCAAAATCAGGGTGATCAAGCGGAGTCAGGTTCAGAACCGTCGTAGCCGACGCGACATCGCCGCCCACGTGGCCGCCCATGCCGTCAGCAACGACAGCAAGGAAACGACCACCGTAGCCGGAGTCATCGTTCTTCGAGCGTTTCAGACCCGTATCAGAGCGGGCCTCAAAACGAAAAGCAATCTTCATACACTAGCCCCTCAACTGCATGGTGGTACCGCCAACGCGGAAATCATCACCGGGCTCAATCGGGGTCGCACGAGTCAGACGCTCGCCATTGACGAACGTACCATTAGTAGAATTCAAATCCTCCAGGAACCAACGGGAACCCTGAGGGAACAGACGCGCATGGCGACCCGAGGCATAATCATCCTGCAGGGACACCTCAATGTCATTAGCGCGGCCAATAGTAATCGGCTGGTCGCCCAGCTGCATCATGGCGCCAGCCTGCGCGCCGGCAGTAATCACAAGCTGCGAAGGGCGAGTCGGCGGAGGCGCAATATGGGTAGCCTCCGGAACCGCATCAACCGGTGCCGCACGATAGTTCTTGCCCAAACCCAGGTCACGGCGAGCCGCCGAAACCACCAGGAAAACAAAGAACCAAATCAGAGCCAGAAAAGCGTAACGAAGGATAGTAACGGTCAATTCAGATGCCATTAACGGACACCTCCGGTCGAACTATGGAAGATGATGCGGGTATTACCCATGCGAAGCAGTGAACCGTTCGCCAGCACCACCGGCGCACGCAGAGGCGCACCATTAATCAACGTGCCGTTGGTAGAACCCATATCGGTGGCGACCACCGCACCACCCTGCATCGAAAGCTGCAGGTGACGGCGAGAAACACCCTTATCGTCCAGACGAAAATCAGCATCAGAACCGCGGCCCAGCACAAACGGCAGGTGGTTCACCGGGTGCATGCGACCCTCAATCTCCAAGAAGAAACGGGGTGCAGCCGTTGCCGGGGGTGCTACAGGCATGTTCGGGCGCGCCGCAGGAACCTGCTGAGGCGCAGGCTGAACAGGCTGCGCCGGCTGAGCAGCCGGCTTCGTAATGCGGGTCGGCAAAGAAGACTCACGCGGCGGACGCACCGGCGCATAGTTAGTAGCACCACGCAAAGACGGGGACGCCGGAGCCTCCGGCACAGAGAACGGCTCGAAGGTCGCAACAACCTCAAACTCGCCCTCAGAGAGAGAATCAAGAACGTTGAAGGTCACGCGAACCGCACCAATCAGGGTGTAACCCTGCGCGCGGGCGTGCGAAATCGCCAAATCGCACAGCTCAACAGCGAACGGGTTGCCCCACTCGCGTACGCGAGGGAAATCAACCGGTGCGAAACGGAGAGTATAGACATTAGGAGCCATAGTGCGGCCACTGCCGTCCACGTAGGACTCGTCATCCATCATGATGCGGACGCGGTTAGCGACATCCGCCTTCGCAAAGGTGCCGAAGCCCTTGGAAAGGCCGACAGTGCGACCGATGCCTTGCTCCAGCTTGCCCAGCTTGTCGAAAAACTTCATGCCGCCTCCTTCTCAACGACCATTCCGAGCAACAGACCGCGCAAACGGTCTTTATCCGAAAGGCTCAGTTTAACGAGCGTGTCTGTGCGTTAGCTGTGTGTCCTGTGAATGAACACACCCGATTCTATTTTAGGTGATGCACTCGCCATCGCTCTGGAACCCCGTCATTTAGCGGGGGATTGGTTATGGATATGAAAAAATCCCCGGTTCTTTCGAACCGGGGATCGTTGGTGCGCGAGGGGGGAGTTGAACCCCCACGCCCTCACGGGCACACGGACCTGAACCGTGCGCGTCTGCCTATTCCGCCACTCGCGCATGTGTCTTACGGTGTATCACCGCATGCAACACATAAAACTATACGGACTGCACGCGGTGCTGTCCAATTGAGAGAATGTGACCTTCGCTACTTGGTGGTAGTGGGGGTGGCGTTGGGGCTCAGGAAGAGCCTCCGAGGCGTTACCAGCCGCCCTCCTTGGAAGCTGCCGTATCGGAAGCAGTCACCTCGGAAACAGCCGCAGAAGCCGGCGCTCCGCGTTCCTGCTCAGCACGCTCCCGATCAATGCGTTCCAGACGCGCACGCAACAGCCACGTCACCGGACCCACATACGGCAGACACAACACCAGCAGAAGCCACTTCAACTTCTGCACCTCCGAAAAATGCGGGTTCCGGTGAATCGTCACCAGACACAGCAGCGCCAACGCAATACCCGCCAGAAAAACAACCGTGACCACCAGCTCCAGTACGGCACGCCAATCCATAAACCCTCCTAATATCCTCCCTAAGGATACAGACCCCGGACACGCCCCGGGATATGCATCAGGACGCCCCCAGAACGTGCGCCGGCAGGCACCCCCTCCACACGCGCCTCGGGCACGCAAAAGGGCCCGCCCCGCACACAGCAGGACGGACCCTCCACAAAAGCCTATACAAGGCTCACAAACTAGCGGCTAGCCTTCTTAGCCTTCTTCGCAGCACGACGCTCAGCAACCTTCGCATCATACTCAGCCCAGAACTCACGGGTAGTCACCGCATCGGTACCATCCCACGCCGCCAGATTCTTAATCTCCGGCATATCCGAAGCCTTGAAAATCGGCTCCAAACCAGCCTTACGCTGAGCCTCGTAATTCTTCAAGACCGCAACCACCTTCGGAGTCAGCAGCAGCACAGCCGTCAAGTTCACAATCACCATGCCAGCATTCAGCATATCCGCGGTAGTCCACACCAGATCCAGCGAAGAAATCGCGCCGAAGAACACGAACACCAGAACCAGCGCACGGAAAATAGTCATCGGCAGTTTACGCTCAGTCACGAAACGCATGTTCGACTCGCCGTAGTAGTAGTTACCAATCACGGTCGAGAACGCAAACATGAAAATCGCGATAGTCAAGAAGTGAACCGCCCAATCGCCCAGCTGCATAGCCAACGCCGACTGAGTCAGCGACGCACCACGAGAACGATCACCATAGGTCGGGTTCGACAGCAGAACGATAAACGCAGTCACAGTACACGCCATCATGGTGTCAAAATAAACACCCAAAGTCTGAACGTAACCCTGCTTAGCCGGGTGAGAAATAGTAGCGGTCGCGCCAGCGTTCGGAGCAGTACCCATACCCGCCTCGTTAGTCAGCAGGCCACGCTTCATACCCCAAATCACGGCACCCATGGTACCGCCGGTCACGAACTCCTTAATGCCGAAAGCACCCTGGAAAATCATCAGCAGCATGTTCGGAACCTCAGTGATGTTCAGCAGAACAACCAGCAGGCCCAGCAGCAGATACAGCACCGCCATAATCGGCACCAGCCACTCAGTCACCGAAGAAATCGCGCGAATACCACCGAAAATAATAGCCGCAGTCAGCGCCACCATAATCAAACCAATAGTGATGCGGAAGCCCATCGAGTTAGTACCCGAAACATCAATATTGAACGAGTTCGCCGTAGCATCCACCACAGCATTCGTCTGAACCGCCACAAACACAAACGCGTAAGTGATCACAATGAACGCCACGAAGATATAACCCATCCAACGAGCATTCAGACCGCGCTTCATGTAGTACGCCGGACCACCAATATAGGAATCCTTACCGCGCTCCTTATACAGCTGACCCAGAAGGGACTCCGCAAAAGCGGACGCCGCACCAACAGCAGCAATAACCCACATCCAGAACACAGCACCCGGGCCGCCCATAGCAATAGCCAAAGCAACACCCGCAACAGTACCGGTACCCACACGAGAAGCAGCCGAAACAGTAAACGCACGGAACGAAGAAATGCTCTTCTTACCGTCAGCCTCACGAGCAACCGGGTCACCCAGGACACGAACCATTTCCTTAATGGAACGCCACTGCACGCCGCGAGTACGGATCGTAATGTACAGACCAGCCGCAATCAGAGCGTAGTAGAGGAAGTTACTCCACATCCAGTTCTGCACAGCATCCACGGAGGAAGTCAGTCCCGCAGTCTGCTCATTAATGTCCCCGATGATATTCAGAAGAAAATCCACTCGGTACTCCAATCTTGAAAGCAAAAAGCCCGCACGCTCAAACCCGGAAGACGGAGAACATGTGGGCTACATTGCTGGGTGGTGCGGACTCATGCCGCGTAGCGGAGACAGATACACTCCGCATGATTAGTCACCTCATTGTGTCGGGTACGCCCCCCGCTCGGCAACTTAAAAAAGGAGCCCAATCCAAAATGTAACGAATACTTAATATATGGGCAGAGTAAATATAGACTCCGTGCGGGCGCTGCCGATACGGGTGAAGCAGTGAGTGAGGCGGGTCGCGAGGTGATGAGCGGGGCGGTGCGAGAAAGCCCGGCGCAAGGCATAAAACCTTACACCGGGCTTAGTGAAGGGCCGCGAAACCGCGGAACATTAGCGAGGCTACGAACGCTCCGGCTTCACAAACGGGAACGACAACACCCCACGAATCTGCGTCTGAGCCAACAGCATCACCAAGCGATCCACGCCCAGACCCAAACCACCCGTCGGCGGCATACCCGTCTCCAAGGCATAGAGGAAATCCTCATCCACCTCCATCGCCTCCAGATCACCCGAAGCCGCCTTCAACGACTGCTCCGTCAAGCGCTCACGCTGCACCAGAGGGTCGGCAAGCTCCGAGTAGGCACAGCCCATCTCCATACCGTTAATCACCAAATCCCAACGCTCCGCCAAACCCGGAACACTGCGATGCGGTGCCGCAAGCGGACTCGTCTCCGCAGGGAAATCCGTATAGAACGTCGGCTCCACCGTATGCGCCTCAACCAGCTCACCATACAGTTCCTCAACGATGGCGCCCGGGCCCATGCCCTCATGAACGCGCACACCGTGCCGCTGCGCCAGAGCCAGCAGCTCCTCAAAATCCGTCTGCACATCCACACGGCGACCCAGCGCCTCCGACAGGGCATCACACACCGACACCACACGCCACGGACCCGACACATCACGCACAACGCGCTCGCTCGAAGCCTTATGACCCAGAGGCAAAGACACCGAACCAAACACCGCCCGCGCGGCATCCTTAATCAGGCACTCCGTCAACTCGCGCATCTGCACATAATCCGCGAACGGACGGTACGCCTCAAGCACCGTAAACTCCGGATTATGGGTCGCATCAGCACCCTCATTGCGGAAATCACGACCCAACTCATACACCGGACCGCTACCGCCCACCACCAGACGCTTCAGATACAGCTCCGGCGCAATACGCAGCGTCAAATCCTCACCGTACGCATTGATATACGTGCGGAACGGGCGCGCGCTCGCACCACCGTGCACCGTATGCAGAATCGGGGTCTCCACCTCCAAGAAACCCTCCGCATCCAGGCGGGCACGCAGCGCCTTAATCACCGCCGTGCGCAGACGCAGATTCTGCATCTGATCCGGATGCACCAAAAGGTCCGTGGAGCGGCGACGCAGACGCGCCTCCGGGTCCGTAAACGAATCAAAGGGGATGGGGTGCAGGCTCTTCGACGCCATGCGCCAGCTGGAAGCAATCAGCGATCGAGTGCCGTTACGGCTCGCCCCGTAGGTACCCTGCACGGTGATAATGTCACCAGTATCCAGGTTGCGGGAGGCGAGGCTCAACAGGCGCTCGCCCACTAGGGCTCGCTCCATGACGACCTGCAGGGTTTCGCCCCCTTCAATCAGGGTTGCGAAGAGGACTCCACCATGGTTGCGAAGCGCGCGAATACGCCCCGAAACCATAAATTCCGAATCTGGAATATTTTCAGAAGAGAATATACGCAGGGCATCCTTCACACCTAGCACAGAGGTACCAGCACCGCCCAAAACGCCACCCAGCGGGTACGGCTCCATACCCGCCGAACGCAGCGCCTCCAAATGGCGCAGACGATGCTGAGTCTGATCACTGCGCGACACCTCAGGAAGCTCTTCCACAGCAGATACCTGCAACTGGCGAAGAGCCTCCAACTCATCTGCAGAAAGAACCTGCTCCTGATCCTGCAAACGGCGAGCCGACAGATTCGGCAAAAAGCCCTCCGCCATACCCGCAGCAACCACCACATTCGCCATCGCCAACGTCGGTTCCGTCGCCAAGAAGCGAGGAACCCACAGCGGGGCAAACTTCAGATTGAAACGATACAGACGGCGCAACTGCAGGAAACGATCCAGCACGCCCAAAGAGCGGGACGCAAAACGGTTCCATGCCGAAGCGCCCACCTGATCGGCAGCCTCAAAAATATGGCCAAACATCGCAAAATTCAGCGACACCCGACGCACACCCAGCGACGCCGCCTGCTCCATCAGCGACGCCACCATAAACTCCACCACGCCATTAGGTGCCTCCGGGGAGCGGCGCATAACATCCAGCGACAGGCCGGTCGGACCCCACGGCACGAACGACAGCAGAGCCACCATCTGACCCGCCTCATCATGAGCCGAAACTAGCAGAGACGACGAATCCGCCGGATCATTCACACGGTTCAAAGCCATCGAAAAACCGCGCTCCACGCGGCCATGACGCCACGCCGAAATATTCTCCGCCACCTGCTGACGCTGCTGCTCATCCAGCTCCGCAAAACGACGCATCTGCACCGTGTACCCGCCACGGCGCACACGCTGAACCGCCTGACGCACCGGCAGCATCGACGTGTCATTGAGCGTGAAACGGTCCGCCTCTAGGACCGCCTCCTCACCCATCTGAATAATCGACAGGCCCGCACGGTTGTAGGCGCGCGCGCCCGCCTCGCTCACGCTCAGCGCCGCAGGAACCCAGCCGTAACTGCGCGCCTGCAACATCCACTGCTCAATCGCGGCATCCCACGAATCCGGGTCACCCACCGGGTCACTCGACGCCAAGCACACCGAACCGACCGAACGGTACGTAATCGCCGCCCTCTGATCCGGCGAGAAAATAACCTGCTTATCACGACGCGTTGCGAAGTAAGAGAGCGAATCATTGGCGCCGTACTGCTGCAGCAGGGCGCGAATCTTCAACTCCTTCTCGCCGGTCCACGCATCCGGGGCACGGTAACCGCGCGCCAACAGGTACAGCGCCGCAACCAGCGAAGCACCGTAACCGAATGACGCCAAGAAAGCCACCACATCCGCAGACCACACGCCAGGATGGGTACGCTCAATACCCATGCCGTGCATGAGCAACTCCCACGGGGTGATCGAACGCAGCGGCTCCCATACGCCGATACGGCACAGGTACCAGAGCACCAGGGTAGTTAGCAGAATACCGCCAGCCGCCGTTGCAGCCGCACCCGCCCACGAGAGGCGGCCAATACGCGCCGGGAACGCCGAACGAATCGAGAAAAGGAAGGGCACCAGCACGCACGCAAACACGATGGAGAGCGTATCGACCGTCGAGGAGAAAATACGGTCCTTATGCATGATTCCCTCAGGGAACACCAGCGTGAAGGCGCTATGGGTCGCAAGCAGCACACCCAGCATCTGAAAAACAATGGCGGCAATGAGGGCGGCACGCTTGCGCACAATCAGCCCGGAAACCATCACAATCATCGTGATGGCGCTGGGCAGAGTGTGCGTGGAAGGAATATTTAGCAAGTCGGCGGTGACTTCCCACCAGGTGAAGCCGCGACCGTGCCGCAGAGGAGAGATAATCCACGCGAACGTGGTCAGCAGCGCGGCAAAAGAATACACCCCGATCACCACGCGTGCTGATATCTCTGCATACCTTGAGGGAGGCGCGGGCGCCTGCTCTGCTCGTGCTGGACGGCGACGTGAGGTAGTGCGGTGAGACATCATTATCAGCGGGGGTCGGGGTGTAAGGGAAGGTGCTAGACCTTAGGAGTTCTTGCTAGGCTTCAGCCTTCGGGTCACGGTAGGTGCCCTCGAAGACGTCGGGGATGCCGTTGTCGTCAGCGTCCACGCTTTCCTTCTCAGCCAGGGCACGGTAGTGCTTGTTACGGCGAGACAGGATAGCCGCACCCACAGCGGCAGCCAGAACAGAGCCGACGAGAATCGCAATCTTTGCGTCCTCAGTGTGCGGGGAGCCGTGCGGGAAGGACAGCTCGGCGACCAGCAGGGACACGGTGAAGCCGATACCGCCGGTTGCAGCCAGACCGACCACGTCAATCCAGGCGACGTCCGGGTCGAGGTTAGCGTTCTTGAATCGGGTCACGAGCCAGGTAGTACCGAAAATACCGATGGTCTTACCTGCAACCAGCGCAACCATGATGCCGACCGCCACGGAGTCGGTGAGGGCACGTCCGAGGCCTTCAAAGCCGCCTACAGCCACACCCGCGCTGAAGAACGCGAAGATGGGCACGCAGATGCCGGTAGAGAGGGGGCGGAAGCGGTGCTCCAGCACCTCTGCCAGGCCGTGTTCTGCGTGTGCCGCCTCGGAGCGTGCGGTCATCTTCACGGGCACCAGGAAGCCCAGAACCACACCGGAAATGGTGGCGTGAATACCGGACTCGAGGAAGAGTGCCCAAGTGATAATGCCCAGGGGCAGCAGCAGAACCCATGCGGCGAGCGGCTTCAGGTGCAGCATGGTCTCACCGCGGTACGCGATGAAAGCAAACAGGGCGAGGGGAATCAGCGCGAAGAGCAGGTACTCGCCGTGGAAGTTATTGGTGTAGAAAATCGCGATAATGCAGATTGCGATGAGGTCGTCGACCACAGCCAGGGTCAGCAGGAAGACGCGCATCGCCGAGGGGAGGAAAGTACCCACGGCGGCGAGAACGGACACCGCAAACGCAATATCGGTTGCGGTGGGGATAGCCCAGCCGTGCAGTGCGGTGGGGCTGGTGAAGTTCAGTGCCGTGTAGATAATTGCGGGCACTGCAACACCACCGAAAGCAGCCGCAATCGGCACAATTGCGGTGGAGGGTGACTTGAGGTCACCAATCACGAATTCCTTCTTCAGCTCCAGGCCGGTGAGGAAGAAGAAAACGACGAGCAGACCGTCTGCCGCCCAGGTGCCGATGCTCATCTGCAGGTGGTTGAAACCGGGGATGACCGGGCCAACAACGGTGTCTCGCAGACCAAAGTAGAAGCTGGATGCGGGGGTGTTGGCGAGTACTACTGCCAGCACCGTCGCAATCAGAAGTACGGTACCGCCGACTGATTCTGCACGCAGAATGTCGGCTACGCGGCGTGAGTTGCTATATGAGCCGCGGCTGAGGGTATCTGGGTTGGTGTGAGTCATTCTCTCCTCTTTCTGCCGCGATATTATGCGGCATCTAAGGCTTTTAAGTTTACTCTGCACTGTATGAGTATTCGAGTACCGGCTGGCGGCTTTTAGCTCCTGGACGGTGCACCGCGGTGTGCTTTTATGGCGTATATGCATAAACGTTCCGCCCTCGCCGCGTGGTGCGGTGAGGGCGGAACGTTTTAGTATTTCTGCAGGTATTCTGCGTGTTTGACTAGCGCTCTAGTCGTGCGAATGCGAGATTATGCGCCTGCGATAGCGGGTGCGCCGGACTCCTGGCCGTGGTCGTGTGCCAGCTCGCGTGCAACGTAGTTCTCCAGGTCGAAGAGGTTGCCGTTTGCGCGCTTTACAACGGTCACGAGGGTCTCCATGGTTGCAACTTCCTCAACCTGCTCCTTCAGGAACCAGAGGATGAACTGCTCGCCCAGTGCGTAGTTCTCAGCGCGTGCTGCGGAGAACAGAGCCTCGATCTGACCGGTGACAGCCTTCTCCTGTGCCAGGGACAGGTCAACGATTTCCTGGACGTTCTCGAAGTCGTTCTTCACGGCGGGAACAGCGGGGATCTCGACCTTGTGGCCGCGGTCCAGCTTGTACTGAACCATCATGAGTGCGTGCTCGCGCTCTTCGAGGGACTGGCGGTAGAAGAACTTAGCCAGCTGGGGCAGGTCTTCGCCGTCGAGCCAGATAGCCATGGACAGGTACTGGTGAGATGCTGCGAACTCGTGGCCGATCTGCTCGTTCAGAAGGTCGTAGAAAGACTTAGACATATGGTTTCTCCTTATATGGTGATTGCTTCGTAGGCGCCGGATGGCGCGGTGCAACCTGTTGGTATTTATCGTACGGTGTGCAGTGGGTCGTGTACAGAGAGAAAAGGCTAATCGGTGGGGCAGATGAGGTATCCCTGACATATTGTCACCACTACCCTTAGTGTGGGTGACCTGAATATACCCTTTGGTTTGGGTGGTATTGAGTGTGTTCCCTTGATATTTCGCGGTTTAAGGCGGCATGAAGCACCTAGATTTCCCACGCACATGCACGATGCATTTGTGTCCGGTAGCTGATAATCCGGCGTTTCTGGGCGGTGCGTTACGGCGTAAAAAATTTTTAAAAATTCTTCGCAGATGACGGTGCGTGGGACTACTTTGAGGCTACTTTAGGGGTTTTAAGGTTCGCGCGTGCTGTAGCGCTCGCGGCTACACGGGCCTGATCAAGAAATCTGTTAAAGAGATAAGGCACGTTCCCGGTGGGAATGTGCCTTATCTCTGGTTCTCTCAACTCTCACCCGCAGGGCAGGTGGAGGAGGTTATTGTGTGGGGTAGTCCCCACGTTTGAGCGCATCAATGGAGATGACGTTTGAGGGGGTGTTGCCGAGGACTGCCTCGCCGATTTCTGCGAGGTGCTCAACCTGCTCGGTGGTGAGGTGGTCGAAAATCTGGCGGCGTACTTCGTTCACGTGGCCGGGTGCGACCTCCTGCACCTTCTGTTCGCCTGCGGGGAGCAGGTGGCAGATGCTGACGCGGCGGTCTTCTGCACTGAGGGAGCGGCGGACGTATCCGTCCTTCTCCAAGCGTGCCACGACGCGGGAGAGGCGTGCCGGGAGGGTGTTGGTGGTAATTGCCAGCTCGGTCATGGTCAAGGAATTGTCCTTGGACTCGGAGAGCATCGCGAGCACCATGTATTCAACGAAGCTAATACCGGCTTCGGTCTGCAGCTGGTTTTCCAGCTTGCGGGTGAGGTTGAAAATGATGGAGCTGATAAAGAGCCAGCCTTCTCGCTCCTGGGGGGAGAGCCACTGGATGGATTCGCTATGTGCGGTATTTTCGGACCGCTGCGCAGACGTGGTTGGTGTGGACACGGGATTGGTTCCTCTTTTATCGGATATGGAGCTCCCTTATTAAGGGGAGATGCGGTGTGTTGGCACCCATTGTAGCGAAAGGTCTTACTCGCAACCTGAAATTGGTACGGTCAAGTAATGGTTGACACTTTGGTGCTAATTTTTTAGAGGGTGCTAGGGTCATCTTTTTGCACGCAGTGACTGCAAAAACCTTGGGTAGGTAGGTGATACACGACATATTTAAAAAGATTTCCGGTACAAGTATAGATGAGAACGTACCAAGAAGCACACTCGTGCATCGAGCCGAATTCCGCGGAATATCAAGGGTTTTAGGGGTGTGAATGAAAATTCTGAGGGGTGCAAAGAGGTTGCCAGGGGTGAAAAATAACGAAACGATAACAAAAATTTTAAGAAAATCACGGTTTTGGCTTTGCAACCGTAATGAAACCGTGTACACTAATTACATAACGGGGTCGAAGGAAGCCTCCGAGGCGAGACCGGAAGCTCGCTTCGATAGGTTCGACTCTCTATTTATCGGTGATTGTCGTCGGTGTACGAGTAACTCGTATTTCTACCGACGGATGTGCGGTGCGGGTGCAGTTCGTGGTTGGGCTGCATTCCGTACCGTATCTTTTTAACTGAAATATCTATCAACTCACTCTAAGAGCATCCAATGGTCGGATGCTCTTTTTCTTTGCCCTCATGTAGGTGCCAGCAAGGGTGCTGTGCGAGCTAGGGGAGGGCTGTATGAGGCAGTGTGCACATCTGTACCGTGCGGCTGCAGTTCTACTGTGCCGTATCGCGCCGAAATGGTTATCCACAGAGGTTTTCCACAGTGTGGAGAACTTACACGCGTGTGATTTTATGGAGGCGGTATCGAGCTTGCTGAGCGTTAAAAATGAGGATGCAGCAGGGAAATTCTTGTAATTACAGGCTTCTACGGGCGTTAAAACCGAGAGGCAGTTCTTAAACAGAAGGGGTTTTCACCTTTAAATCCGCGGAACCCGAGAATTTCCACACCTGTGGATAACCCTGTGCACTTAATCCACCGCCTCCGGTGCAAGGAGGTGTGTAAGGCTGTTCAGAACCCCTTTGGGGACTCAATATTTTGGCTAGTAGAGGGAAAAAGCACCCCGAACGGAAGCAAAAATTCTGTAGTTTATCCCCTGCACATCCCCAAAAAGAGATGTTATCCACAGTAGTTATCCACAGTGTGGAGAACTTACAACTCTGTTATTCACATGAGTGCATACCCCGGTATTTCAAGGCAGAATAGGGTGCCGACCCCGAAAAGCCTGTTGATACACAGGATTATCCACAGGTGTGGGGAAAAGTCTTCGCCTGAAATCCACATGCTCAAGCGAGGTCTTACATAAATGTGACGCACCCCAACTCGTGAAAAGTAAAGTAAACGCTACGCTGGTAATCTTTAATACAAGCCAAGTTTTCTAATGAAAGGCATCATCATGGCTGAAAAGTACACCCTCCCCGAGCTCCCCTACGACTACGCGGCGCTCGAGCCCCACATCTCCGCAAAGATCATGGAGCTGCACCACGACAAGCACCACGCAGCATACGTTGCAGGCGCTAACGCAGCTCTCGAGCAGCTCGAAGAGGCACGCGAGAACGGTGCATACGGCAACGTCTCCAAGCTCTCCAAGGACCTGGCGTTCAACCTGGGTGGCCACACCAACCACTCCATCTTCTGGAACAATCTGTCCCCCGAGGGTGGCGACAAGCCCACCGGCGAGCTGGCAGCAGCAATCGACGAGTTCTTCGGATCCTTCGACAAGTTCCGTGAGCACTTCACCAACGTTGCACTGACCATTCAGGGCTCCGGCTGGGCAATCCTCGCATGGGACACCGTTGGCAAGCGCCTCATCATCGAGCAGCTCTACGACCAGCAGGGCAACATCTCCGTTGCACTGATTCCCGTTCTGCAGCTGGACATGTGGGAGCACGCATTCTACCTGGACTACCAGAACGTCAAGGGCGAGTACGTCAAGGCATTCTGGAACATTGTGAACTGGGCTGACGTTCAGGCTCGCTTCGAGCGCGCAGTGTCCCAGACCAAGGGCCTGGTCCTCTAATCTAAGTTTTCGTCAGCGCGGTGAAGTAGCCGCGGTGAGGTAACTGAAACGGGTGTCCGGCGCCTCCATATTCGGAGGTGCCGGGCACCCGTTCGTTGTATTCAGATGCTGCCCCGCGGGGTTGGGTGCAGAACCCTAGAGCGCCAGCGTGCGGTACACCAAACCGCGGCGTCCCGAACGTGCTTTTTGCTCTACCAAACCTCGCTGGATTAGCTTGGGTAGCGCGTAACGTACCTGCCGTGTACTCAACTCGGTGTTTTCCGCGATATCAGCGACGGTAGCGGGTCCACGGGTCAAAGCAACGTACACCTGGGATTCCGTGGGGGATAGATTTTCCGGTATCTCAGCACGTTGAGGAGGCGAGGATACCTCCATTATGCTCGTAGGCTGCGTGTTATCGGCAGGGCGGTAGATAATGACGCGTACCTGGATACCCTCATCGATAATATGCGCCTTACGCAACCCGGCATCAACCAGGGCCTGTTGTGCAGCTAGGATACCGCCGCCTTCGCCTTCGATTAGTCGGTGACCGTCACTGAGACGAATGTTCTGGCAGATAGCATAGAGCGCCTCGTTTACAGCCGCGGGGCGATGCACGAGGCCTACCTGACTCGGCAGGATACCCCAAAAACCGCCGGGGCTGATGATTTCAATACGGCCGCGTTTGATAAAAATCTGTATAAATTTTCCGGATGCATCCCGTTCATAGCTCCGGTGGACGAGTGCGTTAGCCACGAACTCACGGAGAGCTACCAGGGGGATTTCTGGCTGATCGATGAGCCCCGCACCATTGGGAGCTGTGACGGTGCGGTTCTTGATGTTGCGCATAAACCATGCAAGGGTATCTTCAAGCATGGCGGGAATAGGGCCTTCACTTCGAAAACGGTCATCATTGCGGGCGTTGCCGCTTACAGAAACTATGCCGATAATGCTTGCCCCAGCATAGAATTGTTGCGGGTAATCACCCAGGGCGCATAGCCCGGCTAAGGTCAACTCGTCATGGGCATCAATGACGTTGCGTTTGCGTAGGATCTCCGCGTCGGAGTCATTACGTAGACGCGCTGAGGAAAGACGCACCTGGTGTAGGAAATCCTCGGTGTAGGATTTGTCCAAATCTTCACTGGATGTGTTGGGAATTGATTGTAGGTCATTGTGTGGTTTGTGGCGCTGCGCGTACATTAGACTGAGCGCGTAGCCATCCATTGGGTAGTCGCCGTCTCCGAGTCGCTGGTAGGCTATATTACCTTTGAAACAGGGACGTTCCTGCACCGGCAGACCCGGAACGGTTACGATGAGCAGCTGATGGCCATCCAAAGTTATATCGTCGGTTTCTACTACGATTTTTGGCTTAAGATTTTGAGCAGCATCAATAATCTTTGCCCGCAAATCTTCAACATCATAAACACCTACAGGTGCAAACTCCTGAGATTCGTCGACACCGCATATGATTGTGCCTCCGTCGGGAAGGTTAGCAAAGCTACAGATAGTTTCCGCCACGGAAGAGGGGTAACCCATGTGGGCTGATTTAACCTCTACGGTCAGGCTGTCTCTGCCTAGAAGCCGTAGCTCGTTGAGTGTTTGTGTTAGTTCTTCAGGCGTATACATGTACATATTGTAATTCCTGGAGTGACATTTTGAGCCTCATGCGGGACATTAATTACAAATAAGATGGGTTTTAGTGACAAATATGTAACTATCGAGGATGATTTGTTACATAAATAGTAGGCGGTCTGCGAAGTTGGGTGAATGTGTCCCGACTGCTGCCATGGTGAGTGCCCGGCGCCTCCACATTCGGAGGTGCTGGGCACCCGTTTGTTGTATTCAGAAGTTGCCCGCGGGGTTGGGCGCGGAACCCTAGAGCGCCAGCGTGCGGTCAATGCGGATGCGGCGGCAGAAATCCTCATCATGGCTCACCACAATGAGCGCGCCGGTATAGGCTTCGAGCGCCTGCACCAGCCAATCCACCGAAGAAATATCGAGGTTATTCGTCGGCTCATCC
>NZ_KV830310.1:30980-33184 GCF_001836735.1 Rothia sp. HMSC061D12
AAATATCGAGGTTATTCGTCGGCTCATCCAACATGAGCAGCTGCGGCACAGGGTCAGCCAGAAGCACCTGCGCCACCGCGGCGCGGAACCGCTCACCACCGGAGAGCTCACTGGTCTTATGGTGCACGCTTTCGCGACGGAACAGCAGCCGCGCCAGCTGGTCACGCAGATGCTGTTCGCTCACGCCAGGGTTAGCCCGCTGCACGCTCTGCAGAAGAGTGAGCTCCGGGTCGAGGGTGATGCGCTGAGGAATGTACGCCCCCTCGATGCAGTACTCGACGCGGTAGGCGGGCTCCACGGGGGAGCGGTACTCCGGGTCGCCGGCGTGGGCAATTGCCTCAAGGAGGGTGGTCTTGCCGCTGCCGTTTGCGCCGGTGATGCGCAGGTGCTCGGGGCCGCTGAGAATCAGGTGCTCGGGGCGCTCCGCCGGGGTTCCCTGCTGGCTCTCGCTATCAGCCCCGGCGGGTGAAATATGCAGAGAATCAACCTTGGTGGGTTGCTGAATGGCAAATGTTTCACGTGAAACCCGAGAGTCAACACAGCGAGAATCAACCCTGCTCAGCTCCAGCACCTTACGTCCCGCGGGTAGGGGTTGTTGGCTCAGCTCGGCATAGATTTTCTCCTGCACGCGGACCTCATTCTGCGCGTTCTGGTATTCCTCCTGAGCCTGCTCCTGCTTGCCGACGCGCAGAACTCGAAGCTTCGCCGCCGCCTGCCGTGAGGCATCCTTGGCGAGGGCAAGAATCGTATCCGGCTGGTCGTCCTTCCACACCTGCGCCATGTTCTTCGAAATAATCTCCTGCGCATGCACCCACTCACGGTGCGCAGAACGTACCCGGTTTTTCGCCTCGCTCACGCGACGCTGAGCTGCCTGCTGTTCGGTGTCCAGCGCCTGGCGGTAGGTGCTGTAGTTGCCTTCGAAGAGGCGCAGATGAGCCAGCCCCTGCCGGTCGGCGTGAAGCTCCGCAATCACGTGCATGCGCTCCAATAGGTCGCGGTCGTGGCTAATAATGAGCGCCGGGCAGGGCAGCGCTTCCAGTGCCGTGAAGAGCTGAGCCTTCGCCGCAGAGTCTAGGTTATTGGTCGGCTCGTCCAACAGAATGAACTCGGGGTCAGAAACCATCAGTGAGGCAAGTGCGGCAATGACCGCCTCGCCACCGGAGAAGCTGTGCATCTGGCGGGCAAAGAGTGCGCGAACGGTATCGGGGTTATCGCGGTCCACCTGGGTCCCCGGGGTGAACCCGTAGGTGGCCAGGGCGGTGAGGGTGCGCTCCTCAACGTCCCAGTTATCGCCAATAGTGTCGTAGAGTTCGGGGGAGTATTCGCCGGATTCCACTGCCTGCAGTGCCCACAGAATCTCGGAGATTCCACAGAGCTCGGCGAGGGTCTGTTCCCGATCCAGACCCAAATCCTGAGGCAGATACGCCATGCGCTCCGGCACCGCCAAAGAACCGGAATCCGGGGTCAAATCGCCCAAAATCAACCTCATAAGGGTTGTTTTTCCGCAACCATTATCGCCAATGAGTCCGGTCAGAGGTGCCGAAAACACCGCCGAAAGGTTCACAAAAAGTGGAGGCTCACTCGGGTGCGCGTACGAAATATGGTCGAGTGTAATGTGAAATGACATGGGCCGAGTTCCTTCGAGTAGGTGCTCGGATTCCTGTCAGCGCACGTGAAGGTGTGAAGGCATGAAAAAACCCGAGCGTAACGGTGGATGTACCTGTGCCCGGGTGCGTGCGCGCTGATTGGAACACGTAGAAACGTGTCCGTAGAGCTGCTGCGTGAGCGCGCGAAAAATTCTTCTGAGTCCGGGCTTATGCTCGGTGGGTCATTTCTTTGATGCCTCCTAGATTCCGAAGAGCACCCCGGTCGCGCCTTGGGTGGCTTCGGCCAAACGATACGTTCAGCTCCGCCAGCTACCCCCGTGGTGGGGCAACATGGATAGAGAGCTGATGGCTCAAGCATAGAAACTGTGTGGGTGCTGAGTCAAACACCCTCCCATGTAGGAGAAGATTCAGCATGCTGATTCCCCGAATGGTTCCTTCCCGAGAGTTTTTGTTGAAAGGTTGAGTGTGCGGTCAATGCGGATGCGGCGGCAGAAATCCTCATCATGGCTCACTACGATGAGCGCGCCGGTGTATGCTTCGAGCGCCTGCACTAGCCAATCCACCGAGGAAATATCGAGGTTATTCGTCGGCTCATCC
>NZ_KV830310.1:33284-53867 GCF_001836735.1 Rothia sp. HMSC061D12
AAATATCGAGGTTATTCGTCGGCTCATCCAGCATGAGCAGCTGCGGCACCGGGTTGGCCAGAAGCACCTGCGCCACCGCGGCACGGAAGCGCTCACCTCCGGATAAATCCCCAATGCGCTGATGTACGCTTTCGCGACGGAAGAGCAGGCGCGCCAGTTGGTCACGCAGATGCTGTTCGCTCACCCCGGGGTTAGCCCGCTGCACGCTCTGTAGGAGGGTGAGCTCCGGGTCGAGGATGATGCGCTGCGGCAGGTATGCGGTGTTGTCCAGGCGGTAGAGCACTTGGTATGCAGGCGGCACTGGGGAACGGTAATCAGGGTCATTTGCGTGCGCTATCGCATTGAGAAGCACAGTCTTGCCACTGCCGTTTGCGCCCGTGATGTGCAGGTGTTCGGGCCCGGTCAGGATAAGAACCTCGGGAAAATCTTGGATTTGAAGCAGATAATCAACTTTATAAGGTTGTGTTTCACGTGAAACGATGTTTTGGGTGTATGCCTTCTTAAGGTCGGCGCTCTGCGGTGTAGATGCGCAAGAGTCGTTCTCCACCCGATGTAATTCCAGTACTTTCCGTCCCAGCGGGAGCGCATCCTGAACAAGTTCCAGATAGATACGCTCCTGCACGCGCAGGTTCTCTTGGGCTTCTCCAACTGCCGCACGCGCATCTGCCACCATGCTTTCGTGGGCTGTGTGAAGTTTCCCGGCAGAGCGCTCTGAACTGTTTTTATCCAGGCCCATAGCCATGCCAGGTTTCCGCTTTGACCGTTCAAATTCGCGGCCTCGGCGGGTGTTGCGATCGAGCTTAATCTGGTTCTCGGCGCGCTCGCGCTCAGCCTTACGTGCCTCATTCTTCGCCTCGCTCACGCGACGCTGGGCCACCTGTTGCTCGGCCTCCAGCGCCTGCCGGTACTTGCTGTAGTTACCCTCGAAGAGCCGCAGGTGAGACACCCCCTGGCGGTCGGCGTGAAGCTCCGCAATCACGTGCATGCGCTCCAGCAGGTCGCGGTCGTGGCTGATAATGAGCGCCGGGCAGGGCAGCACCTCCAGTGTCGTGAAGAGCTGGGCTTTCGCCGCGGAGTCCAGGTTGTTCGTCGGTTCGTCGAGCAGAATGAACTCTGGGTCTGAATACAGAAGCGCGGTGAGTGCGGCTGTGACCGTCTGGCCACCTGAAAAGGTGCTAAGGGGACGCATCAGAAGGTTGCGACGGGCCTGTGTATCGGTCGTAGTGAGGGCAGGACCAAAACCATGTTCGGCAAGGGGTGCGAGGGTACGTTCTTCAATATCCCAGGCGTCGCCTATGGTGTCGTAAAGGTAGGGGGAATAGTCGCCCGATTCCAGCGCATCAAGCGCCTGCAGTATTTTTGTAATTCCAAAAATATCAGCAAGATGCTGATGCCCACTCAACCCTAAATCTTGCGGTAGGTACGCTATGCGCGGTGGGGTACTGATTGTGCCTTGACTAGGATTTATGTCGCCAAGAATAAGTCTGAAGAGGGTAGTTTTTCCGGCGCCGTTATCGCCGATAAGCCCGGTGAGTGGCGCAGAAAATACCGCGGAAAGGTCTGTGAAAAGTGGGGGCTCACCCGGATGTGCATACGAAATATGGTCGAGTGTAATGTGACGTGACATGGGCCGAGTTCCTTCGAATGGGTGCTCGGATTCCCGCCATCGTAGTGCACGTTAGGCATGAGAATATGAAAAAACCCGAGCGCGGTCTGTAGGTACACGTAAGCCCGGGTAGTGGGGTGGACGCATAAAAGCGCATTGACCTGGTGTCGTTGGATCCGGGCTTATGCTCGGTGGGTCATTTCTTTGATGCCTCCTAGATTCCGAAGGTCACCCCGGTCGCGCCTTGGGTGGCTTCGGTTCAACAATGCGTTCAGCTCGCAGGTTACCCCCGTGGTGGGGTAGCGCGGATAGAGAGCTGATGGCTCCAGCATAGGGAGCGTGCGGGTGCTGAGTCAAGCACCCTCCCACAAAACCGCCTGACAAGTGCCGATATCCCCTAGAGAACGCAAAAGGAGGGGCGACACCGCACGGTGCCGCCCCTCCTTTTAGGCATTAAATCTGCGCGCGTACAACGCGCGAAACGCTATTACGCCTCGTGGCGCTCACGGTACATGCCCAGCGGGCCCGCATCCGCGTACGCCTGAGCGTCGTTGTAACGGTACAGGCGCGGCGGGCGGTGACGGGTGCCCTCCACGCGGCGGCCGGTGTCAATAATCGACTTCGATGCCGCAATCTGGCGGCGGAAGTTCGCCGGATCCAGGGTGCGACCCAGAATCGCCTCGTACACCTCACGCAGCTGCGCCAGGGTGAACTCCTCACCCAAGAAAGAGTGCGCAATACGCGAGTACTCGACCTTGTTCTGCAGGCGGTAGAGCGCGTACTCAATGATTTCGTTGTGGTCGAAGGCGAGCTCGGGCAGCTCATCGACCGGGAACCAGCGGATGTTCTCGTGCACGCGAGTGTTCGCGACCTCGGTGGCGGGAATCGACGCCCAGTACACCACGGAAACCACGCGCTCGTGATCAGTACCGGGTGCCGGTTCGGGCTCGCCCACAACGCGGGCGGCACGCGCCTCGGGGGTGCGCAGAACGTCACCGAATGCGTAGAGCTGCTCCAGGTAGCCGGGCTCCAGGTTGGTGGCACGCTTCAGGGTCGAAGCCGCCGCCTCTTCGAGGGAAAGATTCGGGTTGAGCGGACCGCCAGGAAGCGCCCACTGGCCCTTATAGGGCTCGCGGAGGCGGCGAACCAGCGGCAGCCACAGGGTCGGGTGGGTTTCGTTGTCCTTGGGGCGCAGGGCCAGAATAACGGTCGAGACGGCGAGGGATACAGAGGTGTGGTCCACGTCGTTGTGCTCTTCAACGGCGACTGCGCCGGGAAGAGGCTGGGATGCGATGCTCATTCAGACCTCCTGTGCGAATGGGTATCGATAGGTGTGCATACTCTATCCATTTTAAGGGGTTAATAGGGTAAAAATGCACGCAAGGCACTCGCTGAGTCGAAAACCGGTACCATCCGCGTCGTATCAAGGGGAAAAGTTCAGGTACCGGACACGCCAAAGCACCCCTCCTACCTGTCCAATAGAACAGGCAGGAGAGGCGCTTTGGCGTCTACTTATGCAACATCTAACTATGCAATTTTAGATGCAGAGTAGGGGTGCAGACTAGTCGATCTGTAGCTCGCCCATAGCGTCCCAGCCGTCGCCGTCAACCAGGCGAGAAACAATCTTCGGGGTTGCGGTCAGCATGGGGCGCATGTCCTTCAGAGCCTGCTGGAAGTGGTCAGAGTTCACGTGCGGGCCAGCTGCGTCGTCGTTGAAAGCCTCGAGCAGAACGAACTCGTTCGGGTCCTCGATGCTGCGGGACCACTCGAAGAACTTGTTGCCTTCCTCGGCGCGGGTTGCCTCGGTGAAAGCGCGGGTCTTCTCAATCCACTGGTCGGCGTATTCGGGCTTGACGGGGAACTTTACAGCAATGAAAATCATCGGAACTCCTTAGGTTGAAGAGTAGATACGTACCCTTCCAGTTTAAGCCCCGGGTGCTCGCCGGCGCTGAAGAATAGGGTGTGAGGCAACGGTTTTAGCTTGTGGCTTTAACCGCTGTGTCGGGTGGCTTGTGTGGCTTTAGTTTGCCGCCGCCTTGAGTACCTGCAGGGCGCGCTCCAGCGCTGCACGGTCTGCCGTGATGGCGGCTGCCCTCTGCGGGTTGGCGGAGTCGCCTCCGAACGCCGCGTTGTAGTACATGCCGTCACCCAAAAGCAGCACGGTGCGGGCAATCTGTTCATCACCCAGCTCAGCGAGGACGAGCGCATGCCAACCCTCCTGCACGCGGCTCATGGTCTGCTGGGCGAGCTCATTATTGCTCTGCGCCAGGCGGCTGAGGGCAATGAGGGCACGGTCGAACGGGGTGTTATCCGGCGTGGAGGAATTGATGTAGTAGGCGCTTGCCCCCCCCCCCGGGTGCCTGCTCCATCGCCGCGAAGTCCTCTTCAGCCAGGGTGAGGGTGCGTTCTGCGAGCGCCTCAAGCAGCGCCTTCTTGGATGAGAAGTGGTAGAGTAGCCCGCCCTTGGAGACCTTGGCGGCGGTGGCGACGGCGTCGAGGGTTGCGGCGCGTTCTCCCGAGCGAATCAGCAGGTCGACGTAGGTGTCGAGGATGTGTTCGCGGGAGTTGTTGGCGCGCTGTTTGCGGTGGTTGGGGGTGGTCATGGGTACCAGTCTAACCGCTTGAAACTATACCGTCCAGTTGGTATAGTTAATCTTCGTTTATGGCCCCGTCCGGACCCCTAAAACCTCACTAAAAGACCTAGCCCAAAAGACAGGCCGAGCTGATGCCGCCGCGTCCGCCGCATCAGCCGACACCTTATAGACGCACGAAAACAACCCATGACGAATCACAATCCGCACACCACGGCTCTGCCCATTCACGCCCCCGACCAGAAGACCAAGCGCTGGGCGGCACTCGGTGTGCTCATGCTCCCGGTGCTCCTGGTCTCCATCGACAACACAGTGCTTGCCTTCGCGGTGCCCGCAATCGCTAAGGCGCTGAGCCCCTCCTCCGCGGAGCAGCTGTGGATCGTTGACTCCTACTCCCTGGTGCTCTCCGCCCTGCTCGTGCCCATGGGCGCTATCGGTGACCGCATCGGTCGCCGCAAGCTGCTGCTCATCGGCTCGACCGGCTTCGCGGCAATCTCTGCGCTCGCGGCATTCGCGCCCTCCGCGCTGATGCTCGTGGTTGCCCGCGCCCTGCTTGGCATTTTTGGCGCCATGCTCATGCCGGCAACCCTGTCGATTATTCGCAATATCTTTGTGGATGCGACCGAGCGCCGCATCGCTATTGCCGTGTGGGCTTCGGGCTTCTCCGCCGGTGCGGCGCTGGGCCCGATTGTGGGTGGTTTCCTGCTGGAGCACTTCGACTGGGGTTCGGTGTTCCTGCTCGCTGTGCCGATTCTGATTCCTCTGCTGATTCTCGCCCCGATTATGGTTCCCGAGTCGAAGGACCCGAACCCCAGCCCGGTGGATCCGCTGAGCATCCTGCTGATTATGACCGGCATGACCGGCATTACCTTCGGTCTGACTCACACCTCCGAAACCGGGTTCGATGCGGTGGCTATCAGCACCATCCTTGCCGGCCTGTGCTTCATTGTCCTGTTCGTGCTGCGTCAGCTCAACCGCGAGAAGAACGATATTCAGCCCATGCTGGATGTGCGCCTCTTCCGCAACACCGTGTTCACCGGCGCGATTACCGCAAACCTCATCTCCATGATGGTGGACGTTGGCTTCATCTACTTCGCCTCCCAGCACCTGCAGTTGGTCTCCGGTCTGCCGCCCATGTACGCCGGTATGCTGCTGATTCCCGGTACCCTGGCGATCATTATCGCCGGTCTGGTGATTGCGCGCGTGGCGGTGCACTTCCACCCGGCGCAGGTGGTGTCTTTCGGTCTGGCGCTCCACGCTGCCGCGTTCGCGGTGCTCGCCTTCCTGGGTGCGCACAACGACTTGGTGATTATCCTGATCTTCATTGTGCTCGGTACCGGCATCGGTATTGCGCAGACCATTTCGAACGACCTGATGCTCTCCAGCGTGCCGCCGCGTAAGGCTGGTGCGGCATCCGCGATCTCGGAGACCTCCTACGAGACAGGTACGGTGCTCGGCACCGTCATCATTGGTGGCATGCTCACCGCCGTCTACCGCGCAAATGTGGTTGTACCCGACGGCCTGGATGAGACTCTCGCCGACCACGCCCACGAAACCCTCGGCGGTGCCGTGACGGTCGCAAGCCAGGTGGGTGGCGAGCAGGCGAACCAGCTGCTCTCCTCCGCATTCGCTGCCTTCGACTCCGGCGTGGTGCTGAGCTCCGCATTCAGCGCCGTGCTCATGGGTGTTATGGCTGTTATCAGCTACTTCATGATCCGCAAGGCGCCGCGTGAAATGAAGCCCGCTGAGCACTAAATCTTGATAGATAAGCCCTGCCTCCTGTTGCTCTTAAGCATCGGGAGGCGGGGCTATTTTACGCACCCACCTGCGCATTTAAAGGTTCAGCACAGGTACCGGTGGTACGGTAAAAACAGTGGGCTCACGCCCGAAAAAGACGCCCACAAAAAGACCGAGGAACCAGCGGCTCCACACAATCAAGGAGGAACGCCACCATGGGACTCAAAGACTGGATTGCACCCTTCATTACACTGCTCATCGGTGCCAGCACCATCTTCATCTCCTACAAGAACTACCAGGCGCAGGCGGCGGCAAAACCCTCCGAACTGGCGCGACTGGAACTGTGGAGCAAACTCCTCACCGAAGCCGGCTTGGACCTCAACGCCCTACCCGACCCCGAAAAGCTCACCTCCGACCAGCGCGTCGTCCTCGAAAACTACCGGGTCTTCCTCAAACGTGCGTCCCTCGAATCGAAGCTGCGTAAGGTCGGCATCGATAGCAACCGTATCTTCAGCCTGCTCATGAAGCGCGCCCACTCCTCGGTCAAGCCCACCCCCATCCAGATGGGCGACTCGATTAGCTACTACCGCCTGATTCTACGTGCCCTGCTGTACATTTGGGTTCCGCTGGCCGTGATTTTCATCGGCGTGCCCATCATCGTGGTCACCATCGCCTACCTGATTGGCCTGTTCACGAACCACCGCGGCAATCTGTCTGACTTTGCACTCTCCCCGCTCGCCGTGGTGCTCCTGATTGTTGGTGCGGTCGCCGTCGGTGCCCTCGTGTACCTGCAGAACCGCATTATCTCCGCCATTATCGCGAACAATGTGTACTTTTACTTCTGGGATATTTACGGCTCCAAGAAGGGCGCTCGCGACTCCAAGGACGCCTACAGCGAGCGCCTGGCGGCTAAAACCTACGCCGACCAGCTGTTCCTCGGTCAGCAGGAGTTCGCTCACCAGTTCCGCGAGAACATGTACATGGCGGGTATTCAGGAGATTGATGAGTACCCGCGCGTGCTCAGCGACAGCGTGATGCTGCCGCGCAACTACCGGGTTGCGGAAACCACCGAGGGTGAGGACCGTATCGACCGCTTCGTGAACTGGGTGCGCTCCAAGATTGGTTTTGAGCGCCTGGAACCGCGCATCATCTACAGGCTCGAACATAAGGACGCGCACAAGGATGCGAAGAAGGAATCCGCGCACGGTGAGCCGGTAGCTACCGGGCAGCCCGTAGAGACTCCGGCTCAGGATAAGCAGGAGGATGGTCAGAAGGTTCTGGAGGCGCCTGCCTCTGGGGAGTCCGCCTCGGAGGAGCCCATTGTCGCGGAGGTGCCCGTTGGAGCACCTGCCGAGGACCTGGCTGATGCACCCACTGAGCCCGTCACCGGAAGCGCCACCGAACCTTCCGCCGTAGCCGAGGTATCCGTCGCAGTTGGGGCAGACGACCCCACGGAGGCGTTCACCCGCATCCTGCACGATGCTGCCGGTCATGAGAACACCGGTGAAAAGAACGCCGGTGAGAAACCCGACGCTGAGAAGCCGAAAAACTAAATAGCCCGCCCAGGGGCACCGAAAAACCGGGCATGAGAGAAGGGTCGCAGCCTACGAATTCGCCATTGAACCGTAAGCGTGCGACCCTTTTCCTTTCCCTTCAAGGAAGAGCAGAATCGGAGGTACCGCCCGACCAAGAAGAGTCAAATGATGCGCCCCTCCACCGGTAGAGGTTGCCTGGCAGAAGAACCCGCCGAAGCGGGTTGGCAGAGCGCCCGGCAGAGGGTGCATCACGCTTGAGGAACCGCCCCAAAGCCCACCGGAGAGGGGGCTGAGGGAACAGAAAACCCCGAGCTGGCGCATCTCTACATCTTCAGATCTCTTGCATCTTCAGAAAATAACTACATCTCGGGGTAGGGGAGGGCGATTCGCGCTCCGGGTGGGACCTACCCACTCCCACCCGGAGGCGAATCCTAGGGATGTTCGCAGTGTCATGAATACATCCCACCGAAATCCCTAACGAAAGTTCGGGGTTTCAGTATGAGCGGTATATGAGCCTACCGCAGTCTATGCCGCAACCTCCGGGTCGCGGGAGATAACAACCTTCACCACGTTGTGCTCAGCAGCGTGGCTGAACAGGTCGTAGGCTTCCTCGAACTGGTCGAAGGTGAAGCGGTGGGTTGCCATCGCCTTAGCGTTCAGACGACCCGAGCGGACCATGTTCAGCAGGTTACCGACGGTGTTGCAGTTGACCAGGCCCATGTTGATGCTCACGTTAGAAATCCACATGGTGTTCAGGGGCAGCTCAACGGGCTTGCCGTGCACGCCAGCGTTCGCGATGTTGCCGTAGGGGCGAACAATCTTGGTGCAGGTCTCGAAGGTCTGTGGAACGCCCACAGCCTCAATTGCCACGTCCACGCCCAGGCCGTCGGGGGAGAGAGCCTTAATCTTCTCGATGAAGTCCGGGTCGCCCGCGTTGACCTTATCGGTTGCGCCCAGCTCCAGCGCCTTGTTCATGCGGTTATCGTCAAAGTCGACGGTGATGACGCGGCCGGCACCGCAGAGATTAGCGGTCATGATAGCGCCCAGACCCACAGGGCCCGCACCCACAACAGCGACGGTGTCGCCGGGCTTGGTGTGACCGTTCAGAATACCGATCTCGAAACCGGTGGGCAGAGCGTCGGTGAGGAAGAGGACGTCCTCATCGGTCAGCCCCTCCGGAACCAGGTGAACCGAAGTCTCAGCGTAAGGAACACGCACGTACTCCGCCTGGGTGCCGTCAATCATGTAACCGAAAATCCAGCCGACACCACCAAGGGTCTGGCAGTGCGAAGGCTGGTTCGCCTTACAGTAGGAGCACTTACCGCAGCTAGTCACGGCGGGAATGATGATGCGGTCGCCGACCTTCAGGTCAGTCACCGCGGAGCCAACCTCGGTAATGGTACCGACAGCCTCGTGGCCGAGGATACGTCCGTGGTCCACCTCGGGGCAGTCGCCCTTCAGGATGTGCAGGTCAGTACCGCAAATGGTGGTGGTGTCGACACGGGCGATAACGTCCGTGGGCTCAAGAATGGTGGGGTTCGGGACTTCCTCCCAGGCGCCCTTCTGATCGGGACCGTGGTACACATATGCCTTCATGGTGACTCCTTCGTTGAAGCTCTGATGAGGGTGCAGTGACTGCTTTATCACTACATGTATCAACCTATAAGGAATATTTGATAGGTTGTATTTTCATTAAACCCGACGTGTTGAATTAAGCGCTTTTATTACGCGGAGTGTATCTTTTAGTTCTTTAAACATAAACATGATTCAGTTTGGGTATTTAATACCTGTAAATAACGCACGAGGCGCACCCCCCGAAAACAGGGATGCGCCTCGTGCGTTATATGTAGAAAAGTTGGGTTCAGCTGGGCTTAGCTCTTCAACTGGGTTTAACTCTTCAGCTGCGCTCGCGCTCGAGAACGAACCGCCGTCACCGCCCATACCAGCACGAAAGCCGCCACCATCGACAGCACAATCGTGCCACCGGTCGGCAGGTTAAACGCCCAGGACAGGTACAGGCCAATAATCGAGCAGATACCGCCAAACACCGGCGAGAACACCATCATCGACCCCAGTCGGCGGCACGCCAGACGGGCAGCCGACGCCGGAATCACCAGAAGCGCCAACACCAGCACATTACCGAGCGTCTGCAGACCCAGCACCACAGAAATGGTCACCAGAACGTACAGCACAATATCCAGGGCAAGCACCGGCAGGCCCATCGCGCGGGCACTCTCACGGTCCAGGCTGACCGTCACAATCTGGCGGTGGAACAGCCACAGCACCAGCAGGATAACGGCACCCATAATCGCGGCGTTGGTAATGTCTTCATTCGAGACACCCACAATAGAGCCGAACAAGAAGTCCTGCACCGACCCCGAATAGCCCGGCGCCAACGAAATAATCACAATACCCAACGCAAAAGACGCGGCAAAGAAAATACCAATGACCGAATCCTCGCGCAGCCGCTGATTCTGACTAAAAATAGCCACCAGAATAGCCGTCACCACGCCCGCGGTCAGGCCGCCCACCATCAGGTTGCCGCCCAGCACGAACGCCACCGCAAGACCCGGGAACACCGAGTGCGCCACCGCATCGCCAATGAAGACCATGCCGCGCATCAGCACGTGACAGCCCACCACGCCAGTCACTACCGACGCGAGCAACACCGCCGCCAGGGCGCGCGGAAGGAATGCCAGCGACGGGTTGAACAGGTCGGCAAGAAAATCGATAGGAGTAATCAACGGGCACCCCCGGTAGAAGTAGCGTGGGCGGGGGAAGCGGTGCAGGAATCCGGCAGCTCGTGGCCGTACTCGTCCAACGCACCACCGGCACAGGTGAAGCCCGTGCGGGCGTGGCCCTGCGCCTCCTCAATGTCGTGACCGTGCAACCACGTGTGCAGCTGCTCCAGGCTAAAGGAGTCCGCCGGACCATCCAGGTGAATATTGCCGCGCACACCGCACAGACGCGAACAGGACTCGCGCGCCGCCAGCATGTCGTGCGTAGACATCAGAATCGTGATGCCCTCATCCGCCAGCTCGCGGTACAGGCGAGTCAGCGTAGTCTGGGTAGGTGCATCCACGCCCGTAAACGGCTCATCCAGTAGCAGCAGGGAGGGGTTCGCCGCCAGAGCGCGCGCAAGCAGCACTCGCTGACGCTGGCCACCCGAAAGCTCCGCAATGGAAGCATCCTGCAGGTGCAGAACATCGGTGCGTTCCATCGCCGAAAAAACCTGCACCCAATCCTTCTTCGCCGGGCGGCGGAAGAACCCAATCTCACGCACGCGACCGGTCATCACCGTGTCCTTGACGGTCAGCGGAAAATCCCACTGGAACTGGTGCTTCTGCGGCACGTAACCAATATGCGCACGCGCCACACGCGGCGACTCACCCAGAACCCGCACCTGACCGGACGCCGGGCGAATCAGACCCAAAATGGTGCGCAGCAGCGTGGTCTTACCGGCACCATTAGCACCAATCAGACCCGCAAACTCGCCGCGCTCCAGGGTCAGGGACAAATCCTTGAGGATGGAACGGCGCGCGTAGCCCGCGTACAGGTTCGAAATCTCTAGAACGGGTTCAGTACCCGCTGTTACCGACGTGCTCACGAACGGTCACCGCGCACTTCATCCAGAGCCTCACGCTGCGCGGAGGAACGGCGGCGGCGGGAGATGATGAACGCGCCCACGCCCACCAAGACTACGATGCCAGCAACGATGGGACTCCAGGAAATCGTGAACTCAGCACGGAAACCCTTCTGGTCGCTCGCCGCGGCGGCAGATGAAGAACCCGAAGCCTGGGTACCAGCAGCCTGGGAAGCAGAGCTAGAGGAAGCATCCGAAGAGCCCGAGCCCGAACCGCGTGCCTGCGCCTCCATCGCGTACAGGGCATCAGCGCTCGCGGAGTCACCCACCGCAAACTTCAGGTAGCGGGTATCGGTCACGGTCGAACCGTCAGAGAGCTCAGCGCTCGCGGTGACCTTCAACAGGTACTCGCCCGGAGCGGTGAACACCCAGTTCGCGTGGGTGTGAGTGTTCTTCTCAACCCACAGCTTCTGCGGCTCATTCTTGGTCGAGGACCACAGCACCTGCGGTGCCGAGAAGTTGCCGTTCTCCAGGTACAGGCTGAACGTGCCGGGGCCGCTCACCTGCTCCAGGGTCAGGTTCACACCGCGGTTCAGCTTGGACACCAGCTGCGGATCCTGAGTGTTCCAACCCGGCCAAATCACGCCCTTGGTTTCGGTCTGCGGAATCACGTACACCTTAGAACCGGCGGGGGCACCCACGAAGGAGTAGCGCGGGTCGTTCGGCACCTCCAGGATGGCCTTATCGCTACCGCGGTAGATGACCTCGTCCAGGCTGCGCCAGACTGGGGTTTCGCCGTGGTCGTCGTGGAGCATGAGCTCAAACTTGCCGTTGTTGAAACGAGGGCCCATGTCCACGTGGCCGGCGGAAATTTCGGTGCGGCCGGATGCGACCGGCTGCTCCGCCGACAGGGTCTGGGTGAGGGCGCGATCGCCGCGGCTCAGGTTGCTGTCACTCGGCTGAGCGGAGGCGCTCTCGGTGGTTGCCGGGGTGGTCTCCGCGTGTGCCACGCCCAGGGGTGCGAGCATGAGGCTAGCGCCCAGAGCCAGGGCGGGCAGGGCGCGGCTACGTGAGGAACGGGAGGGGGTGGTTGAGTTCATCATGAGGACTTCCTTGAATCATGACCTAGGTGGTGTGTGAAAGATTATCTATATGCTGATATGGCTATATGAGCTTGTGGGTAGCTTAAAACCGGGTTACGAGGTGCTAGCCTCCGAGCAGCTAGCGCCCGAAGAGTCGCCGCCAGAACTAGCCCCAGAACACAGTGCAATCGTGTGAGCATTCGCCAGCATCATCTGCGCGTAGTGAGGAGCCTGCGCATCCAGAGTGTCCGAATAGAGCACCCCGGTACGCACCTGCGCCTCCCGAGCCAGCTCCGTGAGAACCGGTGAACGCATCGCCGTGGACTTATCCAGGTAAATCGCCGGAACCTTCAAATCCTCGACCGTGCGACGCAGACGCTGACGCTGCTGAATGCTCGGCTCGCCGCTGGCGCTGGCACTCACAAAACCGGCAATGTGCAACCCGTAGGTGCTCGCCAGGTAGCGGTAGCCGTCGTGCGTGGTGACCAGGTTGCGTGCCGACTCCGGCAGGCCTCCGTACACCTGACGCAGCTGAGCGTCCAGGGCGTCGAGCTCCTTCATGACCTGCTCGGTGCGGGTTGCGTACTCGCTCGCACCCGCCGGATCGGCGGAGATGAGCGCGTCACGGATGACCTGCACGCTCGCCTTCGCGTTCGGCACCGAATGCCAAATGTGCGGGTCGATTTCGCCGTGCACGTGCTTGCCCAGAACAGCCTGCGCCAGCAGATACACCTGACCGCGATGCTCCGAAGCACCCGACCGCAGGAAACGGTAGCTACCGCCGGCGGGCACCTCCTGCAGGGTGCGGGAGGGGACCGCGACCACGGTGCGGTTCAGTTCGTACTCTACGGCGCCCTGGGAGGAATCCGCGCGAAGCACGAGCCTGCCGTCGCCGGTACGTGCCGTAATATCGGCGTGACCTGCGGAAAGAACCTTGATGTCCGAAGCGGAAACGTTCTGTTCCTTCGCCAGGCGGTCCACCAGTTGTTGCGGGTCACGACCGACCGCGCAGTACAGGGTGCCGCGCGAAGAACGCACCGACTCCGGTGCATTGACCGCGGTGGCGCTCAGCTCAATGGCGTACTCGCCGGCATCACTAAACGCCCACGACAGGTGCGTATGCGCCTGCAGGGGCAGCTCCAGCGAACCCATGTCGCCGGTGCGGATCGCGGTGTCCCCCTCACGGGTGAGGTTCACGCCGCGCGCATGCGAATCGCACAGCATCTCCACCGCACCGAAGGTCTGCGTAATGAACGCCGCCAGCTGCGCATTCGACGAATCGGTGGCGGTGCGCGCCCGCACGCTCTGCACCTCAAAACGCATGCCGGCATCCGAAGAATCGGCGGGGGCGGACTCATTCTGCCCGCCCTCTTCAACACGCAAACCCAGCCAGATGGAGTCCAGGGAGGCGTCCTCAACAATGGCTTCGAGCTTGCCGCCGTACTGCTCGATTTTCTCCGCAACCGCCACGGACACGACCCCGGCGGGCAGGTTTGCCTCAACCATTTTGGAGAGCTTGCGCTGCTCCAGCAGCAGGCCGTTCGTCAGGGCGCAGCGGGCGTAGGCGACATCGCGGATATCGCGCAGGCTCGGCTCGTACGAGTGCGGGTCGGCACCGGCAGGTACGAGGGAGTGCACGCTGGCGCGGTCGCCGGCAATCTGCTGCGCCAAATCAGCCAGGATCGGGGTCGTGGCGACCACGCGCATCCGGTCGGAGGAGGCGTTCTCGGTGCTGGCGCATCCGCTCAGTGCGAAGGCGCCAGCCCCCACCCCGGCACCTGCCGCAATGCGGGAGGCGAGGGTGAGGGCGGCGCGTCGACTATAGGCGTGTGACCCCTTGCCGGTATGCCCGCTATGCGGTGTCACCGCTGCGGCCCTTTCGGCGTGCCGAACGCAGAATCATGGCACCGAGTGCCAGCGCCAGAATGGAGGTGCTGACCATGAACGGGTCGATGACCACACCGGTGTTCGGTAGCTTGCCTGCGGCGGCTGCCTTCTGGGCGTTCGCGAGTTCCTGGCTGGTCAGGGCGCAATCCTCACCGGAGGCGGTCTTACCGACGATGCGCACCTTGGATCCGTCGGGCTTGGTAACGATGCCGGTGGCTTCGTCGACGGTGCCGTTGACGGGGTTCTTTGCGGTGCTCTTCTCGCTGCCGTTGTTGGCGCCGTTAGCGTTGTTAGCGTTGCCGCCGTCCTGCTTGGTTTCTGCCCCACCCTGTGCGTTGTTGCTTGCCGGGGCGTTATCGGGGTTGCCGACGGTGAAGTGCAGAACCGATTCGCTGCTGACCTGCTGGCCGTTCTTCAGGCGTGCAGTCCAGCCGATGGTCACGGTGTAGCGTCCCTCAGCGGTGAACACCCAGTTGCTGTGCTGGTGGGTGTTCGCAGGCACCTGGAAGGAGCCGCCGCTACGTGAATCGAAGACCTGCTGACCGGCGGAACCGAAGTTGCCGGAGAGGAACGTGGACATGGTGCCGGGTCCCTCAAAACCGTTGAGGCTCATGGTGACGGGGCCGTCGAGCTGCTTGAGCAGTTCGGGGTCCTGGGTGCTCCAGCCGAGCCAGGGCACGCCCTGCTGCTGGGTTGCACCGATCATGTGCACGGGGGTGCCCGCCGGGGCGATGTTCTCCATGCCTGCGGGCAGGTTGATCTTCGCGGCGTCGTTGAGTACGAACTCGAGGGCGCCGGGGGAGACGTGGCGGGCGGGGCTGGTACGGTCGTCCTTCACACTGCTGGTGAGGTTGCCGCCGTTGAGGATCGGGCCCACGTCGAAGTGGCCGTGGGTGACTTCTTCACGGCCGCTGTGCTCGGCGGTGTTGACCACGGCGAGGGTGGGGATGCTGGTCGGTGCCTGGGCTGCCTGGTTGCTCTGCTTGTTGTCCTTCTGAGCGTCCTTGGAGTCCTTAGAGTCCTTGGCATCTTCGGCGGGAACCTCGGTGGCGATGCACTGCTGGTTCAGGCTGCCGGGCAGACCGGAGGACAGCACACCGTTACCGGTAATGCCGCCGCCGTTGCTGGGTGCGCTGATGTTCTGGGCGTTGGAGCCCTTCACACTGGATCCCTTCACGCTGGTGGCGTTGCTGTCCTTGTTTTCACCCTTGTCAGAGCCGTTATTGGTGTTGTCGGTGCCGCTGATAGCGGTTACACCGGATCCACCCTGGGATACCTGCTCACCATTCGCCGCCGCCTTCGCGCCGTTCGGGTCGGTCACCTGCGCGGCGTTCTGACCGTTCACGGATCCATCCACGCGGCGAATACCGGTGGATGTGCTCGCCTCAGCAGAAGCGCTCGTCTCAGCACTTGCGGAGGTAGATGCGCTGGGGCTGCCGGTGGCGCTCTCGGTGGCGGTGGAGGTCGCCTCGGGGGTAGTGGTTGCCTCGCTCGTGGCGTCCTTGGTTGCGTCCTTTGCGGCGTTCTGCGCGTTCAGGAGCTTGAAGCCGTCCTCAGCGTTAGTGCCCACGGCGATGGTGTAGGTCGCCTCGGAGCTGACCGGGGTGCCGTCGGCAAGGGTTGCGGTGGCGCGGAACGTCAGCTGGTAGATGCCGGCGCGGGTGAATGCCCAGCTGAGGTGCTCGTGGCCGCCAGCGGTGATGGTGTGCGGTGCGAGCTGGTCGTTGGTGCTGAAGACGCGCGGGTTGTCGCGGCCGGATTCGGTGAAGACTTCGGCACGGCCGCCTTCGGGTACGCTGCTGCGCACGAGTTCAAGGTTGATGGTGTTGTCCTTGAGCGCGCCGGGGCGGATTCCTTCCGCGCCGAGGCCGGGGTAGAGCAGGCCGCGGGTGCGGGTGGAGGGAATGTAGAAGATGTCGGTGCCTTCGGGGGCAATGTAGTCGTAGCCTGCTACGACGTTGGTGTGTGCATCCTCGACGTCGGGCAGGTGGAAGACGGTGCGGGCGGGGTTGAATCGTCCCTGCTGGCCGGGGCCGGTGTCTGCGAGGGTGGCGAGGGTGAACTGGTTGCCGTCGAGGAATGCGTTGAGCATTTCGGTGTGTACGCCCGCGATGACGTAGTCACCTTCGTAGTTGACGTAGGCGCGCGACTCGGTACCTGCCTGGGTGCCGGTCTGGTTTTCCTGCGCCTGTGCGGCGGTGAAGGTGCCGACCTGGGGGAGGGCGAGGGGTGCCCCGAGTGCGAGGGTGCATCCGAGGGTGGTTGCGCTGAGTAGGCTCAGGGGTTTGGTGCGTCCTTGCATGGTGGCTCCTTGGATGACTGCTCGTTGGCTGGCGCGTTGCCCGATGTTTTCGGGGCTTGCCCGGTGCTGGGCCCGGCGGCCTGTTGCCGGTTTCCCTCTTGGGTTCGGGGTGCGCTCTGCCGTGTTTTTCTCTTTGTGGATGTACGTGGTGTGCGTTTTTGGGCGCGCCTCGGCGCACACGTGTTTCTGGGAATCACTATACTCACTTAGGTTCTAAATGACAATTATTTGCAAAAGAGCTACCCTAGAGGATAGAAAAATGAGAAAGGTTGTCATGAGCTCTCAGAAGCAGACCCAACGAAGGGTCACCACACACACCCCCGCACTCTTCATCCCCGGCGGCAAGCCCGCCCTCCGCCGCGCAGCCGCATTCCTCTCCGCCGCAGCACTGCTCGCGCTCGCCGGCGCTGCCCCCTCCCTGCCCGCCGCAGCAGGCCCCGACGACGGCAAAATCGTCACCACCAAGGGCCACGTTGACGCCCCCAAGGCATACTGGGACGAGCAGAACGGCACCTTCGTCCTCATGAACGAGGCGAACCCCTACAAGACCGGCGCAGACACCTACGAACTGGACAAGACCGTCAACTGGGTCGGCAAGGGCTACAGCACCAGGGACGGCAAGTCGCAGTACACCATGACCCTGGGCGACTCGCCCTCCCTGGCGTTCCTCGGCGAACCCGGCCAGACCCTCTACATGGCACCGCACCTGACCTACGGCAACCAGGACCCCATCTGGGCTGGCCTGGGCGCATCCACGAAGGTGCCCACTGAGCGTTTCCGTGACGGCGTGTTCGCTACCGACATTCTCTCCGTTGAGGGTCCCGGCCGTATGGAGCTCTTCCGCTACAACCCGGACGACGCCCCCGCTGACGTGTACCGCATGCTCTCCAGCAGCTCCACCGGCTGGCACTCCTGGCTGCTCGACAAGGGTAGCCACACCCACAACACCACGACCTTCACCCGCCCCGGCCGCTACGTGGTCACCTACCGCACCGTGGCGCGCTCCACCGACGGCCGCATCATTAGCTCCAAGCCGTCGAAGCTGGTCTGGCAGGTTGGCGGCATGCAGCCCGTGCTCGGTGACGGTACCCCCACCGCCGTGCCCACGGTTGACCGCTACAACGCGGCACCCGTCGGTGACCTGGACGCTGCAAAGTACGTGCTGTCCGTGGCACCGCACCGCCTGGACGCCGACCCGGCAAAGAACAAGGACGCTGACGACAAGCTCAGCGACATCACCTTCACCGCCGCGAACAAGAACCTCAAGGGCACCCTGACCCTGTACAACAACGGCTACTTCCTGACCGACTTGCCGGTCGTGAACGGTACCGCCACCTGGTCTGAAATGCTCGGTAGCGAAGGCTCCCAGCTGCAGGCTGTCTTCACCCCCGACACCTCCGACGCGAACAGCGCGGAGGCGTCCCGCTGGATTTCGCACAAGCTCACCTACGAGCCCGGCAAGGCTGAGAGCGTGTACAGCGATGACGGTAACGGCTCCTGGCCCGAAGAAATCCCGGATCAGGCGAATACCGTACTCAGCACCCAGCAGTACACGCCGACCAGCATGGACTACGACGTGACCGTCACCCCGAACGGCAATGGCTTCAGCACCGTTGAGGTCCGCTTCAAGGACCCGAAGGTGCGCGGCTTCATGCGCGGCGGCTTCTACGCCCAGGATGACCCGGTCTACCCGTACCTCGACCTGGAAGGCTCCGTCGAGGATGGCGTGGCGCGCTTTACCTTCCGTGACGAGTCGTTCTACAAGGGCACGGCTCTGCGCGTGAAGATGCTGACCCACCCGGATATGAACGCTTCCGCCTCCACCACTGAGGTTGCGGCGAACTACGAGCCGGGCACCAAGTACACCGCGCACGGTGCGCTGGCTCCCGATAGCGCACCCATTAGTGATGCGCCGAAGCCTGCTCCGGTGGATCCGTCGCCGAGCGCTGAGCCTACCGTCGTGCCCTCTGCCGAGCCTTCTGCTGAGCCGAGCGAGGCTCCCAGCGAGGCGCCGACCGCTGAGCCGAGCACGGCTCCCACGACCTCGCCGAGTGAGGTTCCGACCGTGCCTGCGGTGCCGACCGCCTCCGCAGAACCGAGCGTGCCTGCTCCGGCGCCCTCCACTCCGGCACCGAGTAGCCCCGCGCCCGCAAACCCGGAGCCGTCCAGCCCCGCGCCCTCTGCTCAGCCGTCCACTCCCGGAACCCCGGGTCACCAGTGCGTGCCCGGCCAGATTGACGGCCGCGCCAAGATTTCGAAGGGCCACCTGGACATTCAGGCAACCCTGAAGGACCGCCAGCTGTCCGTGGGTCTGCGCGACGACAGCGGCATCATTGACGCTGATTCGACCGTGCGCCCGCTCGACTCGGTCGTGTGGACGGTCAGCGAGAACGCCCGCCGTGTGCGCACCGAACGTATGGCTGATGAGAAGCTGAACTTCATGGGCCCGGTCGGCACCGCCTTCTACGGCCTGCCGCAGACCCAGCAGAGCGGCCTGCCCTGGCCCGGCTACAACACGCAGGACATCGACTACTCGCAGCTGCGCGGTCCGGTGCGCCTGCACGTAGTGCCGAAGGTCATGCCTGAGGGTGCGCGCTTCGGCATGTTCACTGAGTCGCTGAACGGTGCGGATGTGCTGCTGGATTCGACGACCGGCAAGACCACGATCGACATTGATTACGCGACGCACGCGCACGCGAACTGGGTGTTCTCTGAGCCCGGCCAGTACATGTTTGACGTGCACTATTCTGCGACCCTGGCTGATGGTACTGAGGTGAACAGCCCGGTGCAGCAGCTTGCGGTTGCTGTGGGTAAGAAGGCGTCGGATGCGTGCTCGTTTGAGACTGCCGTGCCGAAGGACCCGAATGCGGCTAAGGACGACTTTAGCGGTGTGCGCCGTGTGGATTCGGCAACTCCGGGCGGTACCGCTGGTGCCAACCAGCCCGGCTCCGCGCAGTCTGGTGCCGCGCAGGGTGGTCAGTCCGGTCAGGCTGGCGCCGCCGGTGGCGTGAACGCGCAGGGCTCCTCTGACGGTTCGGCTGATGGTTCTGCTGGCGGCGTGTACCCGGGTGGTATTTCCGGTGGTGGTACCGGTGGCGGCTCCCTGGGTCAGTCTGGTGTGTCTGCTGCGTCGGGTGGCGCTAGCTCCCAGCAGGGCGGCCTGGCGCGTACTGGTTTTGGTGCGGTGTCTGTGGCTGTGGGTGGCGCACTGGTGCTCGGTGCCGGTACTGTGATGGTGCTGCGTTCTCGCCGCCGCGCTTCTTAGCGCTCGCCGCGTGAGGACACGCTGATACGATAAAGCCCCCGCGGCTGAGAGGATGACTCTCGGCCGCGGGGGCTTTCTCTATTCGGTGCTCCAGGAGTTATCTGGACGATTCAGATGCGTAGTGCTCACTAAAGATATGGTTGAGGGGCGCTCGCAGGCACGGCGGCTGCCGCGTGTGTGCGAACGCCCCTCCGTCTCGAAATGAGGCTTTTATCGGACCATATAAATGGGTTTACTTGTCCATTTCGTAGACCCAGCCGCCAGCGTTGCAGTAACGCTTACCGTCCTTCTCAGTGATGTAGTAGCCGGGCTCGTGGTTCTCGCACTTCTGGATAACCTCACGGGCCTCTCGGTTAGACTTCTCAAGGTTCGCCGCACGAATCTGGAAGAAAGCAAAGGTCGCAATATATGCCACCAGAACCAGCACAAGAGCGGTAATCGCCATGCCCTTACCCTTGCCGGTGCCGTTCTTAACCATGACCAGAGCGATTACAGCGAAAATAATGGTCGGGATGGTCAGGAACGAGCCGATCACAAAGATGCCGGTCAGGGCGGAGATAATGCCCAGGACTAGTGCGGTTACTGCCGCCCACTTCTTTTTCGGTGCCTCGACGGGTGCGCCGTATGCGGGCTGTGCGGCGGGTGCCTGCTGGGTGAACTGCGGTTGCTGCGGTGCGGCCGGCTGCGGGGTGTTTTCAGACATGAAAGTCCTCATTTCGTATGTGGTTGGTGAATATCCGGAAGCGCACCACCTGCAGGTGGCGTACCTTTCCCAAGGATACTCTATGTGCTTGAAAGCTCTGACAAGTTGAATTGTCGAGTACTTTGATGGTCTATGGGTTAGGTGGCTAAAAAGTTAACTCGGTGCAAGGCTCGGGTGAAGACTGGGCGACCATTCACCGGCGGGTGGGATTGGACCCGTATCCGCCCGAGTTTCTTGGCTGACCGTGGTATGCAGAAGACCCCTGGGCTGAGAGGTAATCTCTCAGCCCAGG
>NZ_KV830310.1:53967-61117 GCF_001836735.1 Rothia sp. HMSC061D12
GTAATCTCTCAGCCCAGGGGCTTTCTCTATACGATGCTACATATCAACGTCGGCAAGGCCAGTAACCTTCTCCAGATCTTTGAAATAAGAAATTGTCATACCCCTCTTATCAAGCGCGTCCACCTGCGCCACATCACCCGGATTATCCATATTAGGCCAACGCTCGTTCTCAATCCTAAACCGCACAATCGCCAAGATTCGATAGTTATTGTGGGTGGTCGGGCCAAAAGCAGCAATCTGCTTACCCGACTTAGTATAAAAACCCACCATATCCTGGTCTTCAATATCCACAGTCTCGTAATAGATAACGCTATCAATCGCACCTATCGGGTAGACCGTTGGGTTAGCTGACCAGACACGCTGCTCGATACCTTCAGGAGAAAGCTTCACATAAGCGACATACACATAACGCAAAAAGGAAATGAACATAGCCGATAGTAATAAGGCCGCTATTTCAGTCGCTATATCTAATGATTCAGGACCGTATATGTGACCTACAAACATAAGGCACGGAAAGGCGGGAGTAAATATCATTAAGAGAGCTTCAGCCTGATTAGCTCGGCGAATATAAATACCCTCGCGCTGCCGCTTCTTATCTTTCCAGCGCTGCACCTCGTAATTGATGATGACATAAAACGTCGCAACTGTTGTGAACAGAGCGAAGATTCCCCAGAAGATAATCAGGAAAGTGCGCATGGTGGGTTCTCGTTTCGTGTGGTTGGTGAATAGGGCCTGCGCAGCCATCGCGCAGGGTGGAAGCGGCGCCTCCAGAAGATACGGCTGAGGGGCGCTCGCAGGCACGGTCATCGCCGCGTGAACGAACGCCCCCACCCATCACATCATCGGTTACTAAACCAGACGACCGGTCTACTTGTCGTCGTCTACAGGGTAGAGCCAGCCGCCGTATGCGCAGTAACGCTTACCGTCCTTCTCGGTGTAGTAGGCGCCAACAAATTCCTTGCTCTCACACTTCTGGATTGCTTCCTGGGCTCGTTGCTTAAGCCTTGCATCCCTCTGAGCGCGCACATTGTTACCCAGAACGAAGGCGACCATCGCAACCGCAACCAGCACGAGCGAAACGATAGCCATGACCTTGCCCTTGCCGGTGCCGCGCTTGACCATGACCAGGGCAATAATTGCGAAAATAACGGTCGGGATTGCAGTAAATGCGCCCAGGATAATGAAGCCGGTCAGGGCGGAGATAATGCCCAGAACCAGTGCGGTTACTGCCGCCCACTTCTTTTTCGGTGCCTCGACGGGTGCGCCGTATGCGGGCTGTACGGCGGGTGCCTGCTGGGTGAATTGCGGCTGCTGCGGTGCAGCCGGCTGCGGGGTGTTTTCAGACATGAAAGTCCTCATTTCGTATGTGGTTGGTGAATCTATCGATAGGGTGCCACCCAGTGGGCTGGCATTTCCTAAGGATACCGTAGCGGGAGAAATCCCTTGATGAGAGTAGATAAATGTATATGCACGCACTGCTGTGCAATGTCTACTATGAGAAATTTTTCTCACAATAGGGCGCAGAGGGTGCGCTTTGCCGCGAAATAGTGTAATGTTCGAAGTGGTGCAAAGCACTAACGGTGCGTATTTGATATTTCGCGTATCCAATGCACATCTTCCGGCAACTCAACGACGAAAGAGGAACATCGTGTCCGATCGCGTACTCTCATCGCAGGCAGCCAAGGATGCCATTACTGCTCTCCAGAACATCATCAATGGCGGTCTGCAGAACGAAATCAACAACCTCAACCAGCAGGGTAACCAGCTGAAGGATCCCAACAACTGGGACGGCCCCCTGGCTGAGCGTTTCCGCAATGACACCTGGCCCGGTGTAGAAAACACCCTGCGTAACCTGACTCAGGAACTGACCGACCTGCGCGAGCAGCTCAACCAGATTTCTACCGATATCTTCCAGGCAGGTGGCGGCTCCTAAGCCTTCCCTGGTAAACGCCGTTTACCGCCCCGCTCCCCGGCTACGGGGCGGTGAGCGGTAGGCGGCGTTTTCTGTTATTCGGTTATACCCACGTAGTTTTCCAGACATGATGTGCATGTCTGTCTACATCTGTTTAATCACCACACTTCCGAACCAATCACACCTGAAAGGCGGCAGAGCATGGATGCGCCCGATTCAACTAATGTGACCAATGAAAAAGTTAAGTTTGATGATGCAACATCTGATGCTTTTGCGAATGCTTGCCGTGGCGTAGCGCAGAACATTGATAGTGCTCTTCCTGGGCTCAAGTCTTCTTTGACGAAGGCTCTTGAGGATTTTGAAGGTCACTACGCAGAGATTACGGCAGCCAATATTGACACTGCAGTCAGTGATGGTCGTGATATTGCGAATATTCTGCGCCAGCTGGCAACGGTGGTGGACCGCCTTAAGGAAGCTGCTCATAAGGAAAATGAGAACCGCGACCGTATGTACCACTATGAGACTGACTGGGGCGGTTTCCGTAAATGGTGGGATGAAACGTTCGGAGGTGATCCTCCGAAGGCTGAGCATTACGTACCTGACACCAAGATTGATACTGCGTCGTTAGGTCATCGTGAGAGCACTGAGACTCGTTCATCGGGCATGCCTGTTTCTTCAGCGCGCCCTTCGACCGTGCGTGCTCTTTCTGGTACTTTGGCGAACCTTGGCACTAGCTTTGACGCTGAGCCCGGTAAGCTCCGTAGCCTTGCTTCTGAATTTGCGGCTAAGTGCCAGTGGGGAACCATTGATGCTGAAAATCTCATCAGCACGTTTGAAGCGTGGAATAAGTCGAACGCTAACGATAAGACTTGGCTGGGCATCGTAGCCGATACTTTTGAAAAGTACGGTAGCTCGGGTCAGATTGTTGCCGTTGCTGATTCTGTTCTGGATGGCGCCATTACTGCAGCTGGAGTTAGCACCGAGCGTCACGATTTGGAAGTTCCGACTCCGGCTATTGTGGGTAAATCCACTACCAGTGGTTACGTGAACGACCCCGTGAACGTTGCAACCGGTAACTTCATTGAAGAAGAGACCGACATGGCGTTCTCCGGCGTGGTTTCTGCTTGCTCTGTAACCCGCATGTACAACAGCGTGGCTGTTTTTGGTCAGCACGCTGTATCCGGTGTGTTTGGCGCGGGCTGGTCCTCGAATATTGAGACCCGTGTGCAGCTGAATGCTGAGAATGCTGCCTGGACTATGGCTGACGGTCGTGAGGTTACCTTCGACCGAATGGTTCGTGAGGACGGCACCCACGGCTATGCTCGCGCTCCGCGTGAAGCATGGTGGCTTGAAGAGCTGCCCCTCACCCAGCTGATGGGTGAAGAGGGCTCTATTACTGACCCCTCTCTGCGTTATATTTTGCATGCTACGGGCTATGATGCCTCGTCCCTGCTGCGTATCTCCGACAACTCTGGAACTCAGCACATTTTTAGCTTTACCGGTGTTTACCTGGGCATGAGCGCTGGGGCAGGTACTGCTGTCGCATACCTGCGCGATGAGGAGAGTCGCGTTGGTGCTATCGTGCATCAGCACGGTGCACGTATCGACGTGGAGTACACCGAAGGTGGCCTTGTCGGCGCTATTCATTCTTCTCGTGGTCAGTCGGTGCGTTACGAGTACGTCACCCTTGATGGTCGTACTCACCTGTGTGCTGTGCATGGTGATGCTGGTACCCGCCGTTATGAACATGACGCTGCCGGCCTGATTCACCGCGTGGTGGCTAGTACCGGCACTGTTGAGGTGACGAACTACTACGACCCTGCCGGTCGTATTACTGAGCAGGACACCGAATATGGTCGTCGTGTTCGCTACCGCTACCTGCCGAACGGCATTACTGACGTTTCGAACGAGGACGCCTCCTACACGAATCTGTGGATTAGTGACCAGTACGCACGCCTGACCGGTATTGTTGACGCGGAAGGTGGGCGTGCTAGCTATGCCTACGATGATTTTGGCAACCGTGTGAGCGTGGTGGACCGCGATGGTTCCCGCATCACTCGCTACAGCGATGAGCGTGGCCGTATTATTCGTGAGGTCACCGATGAGGGTGCTGAAACCCTCTTCGCGTATGACGAGCATGACCGCGTAGTTTCTATGACGGTGAGTGCTATTGAGACGGACCCGCGCGCTCGCCGTGCCGCACGCTTGGCTCGTCGTGCCCGCCTGGAGGCTGAAGCCCAGGGCCGCACTTTTGAGGGGAATCCGGGGCAGGAGCCTGCTCAGAGCCCTGCTGTAAGCCCGATGACTACGGTGACTTACGAGTACGCGAATGATTTTGAGCGTAACCCTTCTTCCATGACCGACGGCAACGGTCATGTGACCCGTTTTGAGTGGGCTGACGGCCTGCTGCAGCGTGTGGTGAGCCCTGAGGGCGTTACTGTCTCTTTGGAGTATGACGATTTTGGTCTGCTGACCGGTATTCGTAACGCTGAGCAGCAGCTGACCCGTTGTGAGTACTCTGCTGCGGGCCACCTGGTGAAGATTGTTTCTGCTCTTGGGCTGGAGACTGAGTTCACCTATGATTCTGCCGGTCACATGGTGTGCCGTCAGGACCCGGATGGTTCCCGCTGGCGTTTTGAGTACGCTGCTGGTGGTCGCCTGGTGGCTTCGGTGGATCCTGCAGGTGCCCGTACCGAGTACGAATACGGTCCGAGCGACGATATTGTTGCCGTGGTTGACCCGCTGGGTCGCCGCATGGAGCGTTCCTTTGACACGAACGGCAATATTGACCGCATTACCCTGCCGGGTGGTGCGCAGTTTAGCTACGCCTACGATGGTTTGATGCGCCTGGTTCGCACCATTGACCCCGCCGGTGGTGTGTGGACTCGCGAGTATGATGCCGCAAGCACCCTGACCGCGTTGATTGACCCGACCGGCGTGAGTGTACGTACCTCCGTTGATTCCTCGCGCAAGACCTTCACCACTAACGATGGTGTTGACCGCGTGCGTATCTCGTGTGACCACCTGGGCCGCCCGGTGCGCAGCGAGGTTCTCCCCGAGGATTCTGGACCGCAGGTTAGTGCAGATGCTGACGACCCGACTGTCTCCACGATGGTTTATGACGGCGCGGGTAACCCCGTGCAGGTACTGGACGCTGAGGGCGGTCTGAGCCGCTACGAGTACAACGGCTCGAACCAGATGGTGCGCATGATTTCCCCCGCGGGTCGTGTGACCGAGTACAGCTACGATGCGTGCGGTCGACTGGCTGCAACCTATGAGGCTGCCGGTACTGCTGAACAGTCTGTGACTCGTTACGAGTACAACGCTGATTCCCGACTGATTCGCCAGGTGTACGGTGACGGTTCTGAGGCGCGCGTTCGCTATGACGCGTGCGGTCGTGTGCTGTCCATTACCGGTTCCGGTGTGGCTTCTCCGGTGTTCTACACCTGGGATTCCTGTGGTCGCGTGAAGAGCATCCGCGATAACAAGTGGGGTACTCGTTCGTTCACCTATGACGCCGCTTCTCAGGTGGTTGCGGTGACTAATGGTGCCGGTGGCGTGACCCATTACCGGTATGACGAGGCGGGTAACGTTACCTCCGTGATGGACCCTGCAGGTCGTATTACCAGCTACGAGTATGACCTGATGGGCAATGTTCTGGCGGTAACCAATCCGCTGGGTGTGCGCACTACCTCTACCTATGATGCTGCCGGTCGTCTGCTGACCAGCACTGACGGTAATGGTGCTGTACATTCCTTCGGTTACGACCGAGATGGCGTCCCCTGCTCCCATTCGGTGAATGGTTCTCTGCTGTACCGTATGGAGCGTGATTCTGCGCGCCGTACGATGACGACTTATGATCACGCGGGCGTTGATGCGTTTGGTGCTCCCGTAGTGACCGTTGAGTCGTATGACCGCTTGGGTCGTCTGGTTCGTCAGCGCCGTGAGTTTGGTGCGCAGATTCCGGAGTCTTTCCGCACCGCGTACATGGATGAGACCGGCGGCTATGAGCTGTCCTACGCTTACGATGCTGATGGTCTGCGCACTGAGTTTGTGCACCCTCTGGGTTCGAGCGCTTATGCGTATGATGCTGCTGGCCGTATGGTCAAGCAGACTGACATCACCGCGTACCGTCTGGATGGAACCGCCGTTACCTCTGAGTCTCGTGTGGAGTCTTCTTTCGAGTACAACGCTGTAGATGCGCTGGTGCGTGCGCAGGTATCTGATTTGGCGGGTACCTGGGTTCGCGAGTTTGGTTACCGTGGCGCGCACATGACCTCTGTGACCGAGCAGCCCGCTGAGGCAGACTCGGCTGTGGCAGACTCTTCTGAGGCTCTGCACACTGAGATTATTCGTGATGATTTGGGCCGTATTAGCGGCGTGGATTCGCCTGCTGGCCTGGTCATGTACACCTACACTGACGCACAGATGCTCTCTTCTGCCGTTCGCGGCACCGAGACTCTGCGTTGGACCTATGATGCCGCTGGCGCGCTGGTGCGTGTTGAGTACTTTGATAGCGCCCAGCCGCAGAATGCTTGGGTGAAGGTGCTGGTCACTGATGAGGGTGCCCGCGTTCGCGCAGTATGCGTCTACGGCGTACAGGATGAGGCGAAGGCCGACTCCCAGTCGGCTGAGTTTGCCTCTGCTGTTGAGGATGCTCAGGCGTGGCTTCCGCAGTGCCCGGAGTCTGTGGAACTTGAGGGCGTCACCCTGGTGCCGGTCTCGACGAGCGTGTTCTCGTATGACGGTAATGATTCGCGTCTTCTGCAGGTTTCTTCAGATGGTTCCGGCTCGTCCCTGACCTATGGTGCGGCTGGGTTTGTGGACTCTGTGGCCTCGTGGGGTTCTGCAGGCGATTCTGCTGTGTCCTTCTCCTTGCTGTGTGCTTCTACTGATGGTCGTGTGCTTGCTGCTGGTGGTGCACCTGCTGGTGTACCTGAGTTTGGTGTACCTTCAATCGATGCTCGCGCTCATGCTGGTTCTGCGGCTGGTTTTGATGCTTCGGTGATGCACCCGCTGGTGTGGGATGAGAACTCGTTCGTTCCGCGTGTGCTGGGTGTGGCTGGTTCGTCGATGCCTTCTGTGGGTTCGTTGGTTCCTGGTGCCGGTTCTGGTGCCGGTCTGTTGGATCCGTATGGTTGGGCGTCTTTGGGTGTTGCTGCACCTGCTGTGCCTTCTGTGCAGGGTGCTTCTGCTGGTGGTGTGCCGGTGTTGCCGGATTCGCTGGTTGGTGTTTCT
>NZ_KV830310.1:61217-97079 GCF_001836735.1 Rothia sp. HMSC061D12
CGTGGTGGATTCGCGTGTGGCTCGTTTTACGGCGCCTGATCCTTTGGCTGCGCCTGTGGGTGCTGGTTGGGGTGCTGATCCGTTCTCGCTGGTGGGTGGTAACCCGGTTTCTTTGGTGGATCCGTGGGGTTTGTCGCCGATTTCGTTTGAGGAGTATGAGGAGTATCGTCAGGAGCGCATTAAGAATAAGGGTGCGATTATGGCGGCGCGCTGGTTGCAGGTGGCTGCTGTTGCGTTAGTGGTTGCGTCAGTGTTTATTCCTGGGCCGGGTTGGGTCATAGTAGCTGGTGCTGTTGCTGGGGCGATGGAAGGCTCTGCTGGCGCTTTGGAGAAGACTAAGAATGGTCAGGTTGACTGGATGCAAGTAGCTTTAGAAGGGGCTTATGGTGGTTTGAAAGGTGCTGTTATGGGTACCACCGCAAAGCTTTTCACTCATGCAAAGGTCTTCGCTAAAGTTCCGGTAAACGGTTTTACGGAGAATATGGCTTCTAAGGTGGCTTCTAAGGCTGCCTCTAAGAAGGGCTTTGATAGGCTTGTGCCTTCGTGGGTTCAGAAGCCTGCTGAGAAGGCTACTTCGTTTATTAATTCCCGGAAGGATGGTATTGCGCAGGCTATTGAGAAGGGGGAAAATCTTGCCTGGAACAGGATGCAGCGTATAGCAGGTACGCATGCTCCTGATATCGCGGGCGAAACTCTGTCTGCTGGCGTGGGTGCTGTAATGGATTATACGAAGAGTGCTGAGAATTTTAAGGTAGAGAATGCTGCGGCGAGTTTTGCTTCAGGGGCTACTTTTGGATTCCTTAAGAGTGGTATAACCAAGGGTGCTAAGGTAGGTGTATCCGATAGAATCGGAGCGAAGACTAAACTCTCAGTTGAAGAAAAAATTGCGGACAAGGTTAAACTTGATAAAGCAACGAGTAAGGGTAGGGCAGACGCTGCAAAAATTAAAGCAGAAATGAGGAAAGAGATTGTATTGGGTGCAGTAAAACAGGCAGCAGTTAACGATGGTGCATCACGTGTAGCAAATGGATCTTTCGACTGGATGGATAAGTCGATTCAGCGTGACTTGCTGAATAATTCAGCAAAAAATCCGAAGACGATGTCTAAAAATAAAACTCTTTTGTTGCAAGGAAAGGACTTTAAGGACGCTGTTATGGGTAACCCAAAGAGTAACTTGAAGTCTGCAGCCAGTGGCGTAAAGACAGCTCAGAGCGATTTCGATGAAACAGCAAAGAGTGAGAAAAAAGCTGCTGATTCATATCGTGAAGGATTGAGCGGGTAAATGATGGTAGATATTATCCTTAGTATTTTCTGGGGAATTATTCTAGTGATCTCCATTATCTCCGTACCCTACATTATTATCAGGTATGAGATTAATCGACGCCAGGATAAAAAGAAAGCAGCAGAAGGAATTTATATTAGGAGAGTAAATCGTTTCGAGGTTGCACTTTGTATATTTAATCCAATGTTTCCATTTTTAGGTTATATGGCTAATAGTCATAGTGGAAATACGGGTATTTTACTTAATCTAGGTGTTATTATCCTCACATTTCTCTTTTATGTTTATTCTCGTTATATTCTCGTCGCTTATGTCAAGCTCTCCCCCGAAGGTGTCGAGCAACGCATTTGGTTTGCAAACCCGACTCGCTACCCTATTAACGCAATAGATAATGTCACGTACTTTGAAACACCAGATATTGATGACCAAGATATGATTGGTTTCTACACTCGTTCCGGAAGGCAAATTGCCGTATTCGGTACAACCGGCCATAAGAACTACCGAATCATGGCAATTGTGAGGTTCAGGATTGAACAAGAACGCTGGCCTGACATGAACAACCCTAATGATGTTGCTCGAGTAGATTATCTGGATGATAAGTACATGACAGTTGGCTATTTCAAGGACTTAGGAGAGGTCACCGGCCTCGCCGACGTTGATATGTAGCACGGCATAGAGAAAGCCCCTGGGCTGAGAGATTACCTCTCAGCCCAGAGGCTTTCTGCATACCAGGGTCAGCCAAGAAACTCGGGTGGATACGGGTCTAATCCCAGCTGCTGGTGGATGGTCGCCCAGTCTTCACCCGAGCCTTGCACTGAGTTAACTTTTTAGCTATCTAGACTATAGACCATCATATTGCTCTATATTTCTGCTTATCAGAGCTTTTATCTGCATAGAGTATCCTTGGGGAAGGTACGCCACCTGCCGGTGGTGCGCTTCCGGATATTCACCAACCACACGAAACGAGAACCCGTCATGCGTAATTTCTTGATTATCTTCTGGGGTATCTTCGCTGCGTTCACAACAGTTGCGACGTTTTACGTCCTCATTAATTACGAAGTGCAGCGCTGGAAAGATAAGCAACGGCTACATGAGGGTATTTATATCCGACGGGTTACTCGGCTTGAAGCTCTCATGACGATATTGACCCCGGCTCTCCCAATTCTTATGGCTGTAGTCTACATTCTTGAACCTGGCACAGAAAGTATGAAGCTTGGGATAGTGGGTTTGTTGGCATCAGCGATATTTATCGCATACTTGCGGTATGTGCACGTTGCCTACGTAAAAACCTCCGCCGACGGCATCGAGCAACGCATCTGGTTCTCCAAGCCGACCCGTTACCCCTTCACCGCGATCAACCGCGTCGTGTTCTACAAAGCAGCAAAATATGAAGACGATGACATGGTGGGGTTCTACGCCAAGTCAGGCACACAGATTGCCCTGTTTAGCCCGTTGCCTCATAAAAATTACCGGCTCATGGCAATTGTGCGTTTCAGGATTGAGCAAGAACGTTGGCCTGATATGGACAACCCAGATGATGTGGCTCAGGTGGACCGTTTGGATTGTGCTGGGAAGACGATGCGCTACTTTGAGAATCTGGGGAAGGTTACTGGCCTTGCCGACGTCTACATGTAGCACCGCACGGCATTAGTTTCGAATATAGAGAAAGTCCCTGGGCTGAGATATCATCTCTCAGCTCAGGGGCTTTCTGCGTACCAGCGGCTACTCACCTGAGCGCCGTCACCACCTGCCGGTGAATGGTCGCCTGGTCTTGACCCGGGCCTTACGCCTAGTTAACTTTCTGGTCGATTAGCCCATAGAGCGCATCATGTTGCTCTATATTTCCGCCTATCAGAGGTTTTGACTGTGTGGAGTATCCTTAGGGAAGGTATGCCACCTGCCGGTGGCGTGCTTCCGGATATTCACCACCCACACGAAACGAGAACCCACCACCATGCGCACCTTCCTCATCATCCTCTGGAGCGTTGATGCGTTTGGTGCGCTGGTGCGTGTTGAGTACTTTGATAGCGCCCAGCCGCAGAATGCTTGGGTGAAGGTGCTGGTCACTGATGAGGGTGCCCGCGTTCGCGCAGTATGCGTCTACGCTGTGCAGGATGAGGCGAAGGCTGATTCCCAGTCGGCTGAGTTTGCCTCTGCTGTTGAGGATGCTCAGGCGTGGCTTCCGCAGTGCCCGGAGTCTGTGGAACTTGAGGGCGTCACCCTGGTGCCGGTCTCGACGAGCGTGTTCTCGTATGACGGTAACGATTCGCGTCTTCTGCAGGTTTCTTCGGATGGTTCTGGCTCGTCCCTGACCTATGGTGCGGCCGGGTTTGTGAACTCGGTGGCCTCGTGGGGTTCTGCTGACGATTCTGCTGTGTCCTTCTCGCTGCTGTGTGCATCTACTGATGGTCGTGTGCTTGCTGCCGGTGGTGTGCCTGCTGGTGTACCCGAGTTTGGCGTACCCTCAACCGGTGCTGGTGCCGCTGCTGGTTCTGTGGCTGGTTTTGCTGCTTCGGTGATGCACCCGCTGGGGTGGGATGAGAACTCGTTTGTTCCGCGTGTGTTGGGTGTGGCTGGCTCGTCGATGCCTTCTGTGGGTTCGTTGGTGCCTGGTGCTGGTTCTGGTGCCGGTTTGTTGGATCCGTATGGTTGGGCTTCTTTGGGTGTTGTTGCGCCTGCTGTGCCTTCTGCTCAGGGTGCTCCTGCTGGTGGTGTGCCTGTGTTGCCGGATTCGCTGGTTGGTGTTTCTGCGGCTTCTGGTGTGGTGCTGGGTTTTACTGGTTTTGAGGTGTTGGGTGCCCGCGTGGTGGATTCGCGTGTGGCTCGTTTTACTGCGCCTGACCCCCTGCCTGCACCTGTGGGTGCTGGTTGGGGTGCTGATCCGTTCTCGCTGGTGGGTGGTAACCCGGTTTCTTTGGTGGATCCGTGGGGTTTGTCGCCGGTGTCGGTGGAGGACTTTGAGAAGTATCGTGAGCAGAAAGCGTCTTCTGGTATTACCGGTTGGGTAAAGAACAACTGGGAGTACGTAGCTGGCGGTGCGATGGTCATTGCTGGTGCTGTGATTGGTGCTGTTGGTGCTGGTTTGGGCCCTTTGGGCGGTGCCGCGTTTGGTGCTGCATCAGGTGCTTTGATGGGTGCTGGCATGTCAGTGATTGAGGATAAAGCTAAGGGTAAACCTGTCGATTGGTCGAAGGCTGGTAGAGAAGCCGTGAAGGGAGGTATTACCGGTGCTGTGACTGGTGCTCTTACTGGTGGTTTGGGTAATTTGAAAAAAATAGCTGATGCTGCATCAAAGATGACTAAGATAGAGAAGGCAGCTGAAGCTGCTAAGGCTACTAGGCTTGCCCAAAAAGCGGCGGAATCAGGTGCTCTTGCATCGAAATGGCATAAGGTAAAGACTGCTGTAGCTACGCAGGGCAGGAATATTGGTGCTTCGATGAAGGAATCAAAGATTGCAGAGGACATGATAAAAGATACGCTGTCCGGCGGCCTAAACAATGTGATGGGATATTATATGGACGATACTGTGAAGGATAAGAGTGTCATGGGGGGCATCGGGATGTTTATTTCTGGTGCCGGAGCTTCTGCAATCGGTTCTCGGTATAGTGGAGGTTTAAAGACTGGTATGGGGGTTTCGGGATATAGTGGAGATATTGCTCGTGTAGGTATCCGAGGTCGTGCTACAGATGTGTTTACCGGTGCTGTTGCAGATACAGGTGGTGGCTTTATTAAGACTAGTGTTCAGTACACTACTGATAAAGCTGTCCTGGGGCGGCAACTAGACTGGGATGAATATATCGACAAAGTTGCTACAGGTGCTATAAAGGATTTCTCGAAGTCTTCGGTAAAGGGAGCTGTAAAGATGGATGCAGGCGTTGCGGGTAAGTATCGAGATAGGGTTGCTTATCCTATGTATCAGGTTGCGGAAGCGGTTCAGAATCCTGTGGGCGCGGTGAATCAAATGATTAATAATATGTTTTCTACCAGTGTTATCATGAAAGCAATTAAATAGTTTTGAAGTGGTTGAAGAGGAAGATTCGCCCAGAATTAAGAGTTTTTATTGAGTGTGTTCTCGGTATGGTAATAGTGTTTGCTTTTATGTACTATACGACACACAGCGAAGATAAAAATTCGTATTCTGTGTGTACTGTAAAATCGGTTAGAGTGGAGATCGTTGGGGGTCAGGTATCAAACATGACTGACGGTTCTCCCAAAGGTGTTTTCGAGACGATTGAATGTGGCGTTGTTGAAATGTATGTCGCGCCGGAGGGTAAAAATATTCCGGGGTATGTTTCTGAAATTCAAGTGGGGAAGAAATATAAGATGTATAAAACATTGAGCACGAGAAATGATGATAAAGACTTTAACACTCTTCGCCTCGAAGAAATAAAAGAATAACCACCGTTCAGTCAATAAATAATCGTATAGAGAAGCCCTTGGGCTGAGAGATGACCTCTCAGCCCAAGGGCTTTCTGTGTACCAGCGGCTACTCACCTGAGCACCACCGTTAGCGGGTGATAATCGCGAAGTCGCTGCTGGACAAGTTCGTGAAATTACCAATCTGCGCATTCACACGGCACTTAGACGTCACCGACAGCGCCGTCACCACCCGCTGATCCTCAGATACCAACACATGCCCCGAACAGCCATCCGAAAAACTAATCAACTGAGCATCTGGAGAAATCGCCTGAACCAGCGTCGAAAACTCACCCGTACGCGGCAAAACCATCAACGGGTTCAACTCATCCGCACCACTCGGCCACACCGGAACCACCGTCACCGGCAAAACACTCTGATTCACCACACGAGAAGGAACCCGCAACTCAATCGACCGCAAACGCTGAATTGGGTACGCCGTCGAACGAACCTCCCTGTCAGAAATAGCCTTCGACGTCTCAGAATCAATACGGTTCACCCACTCCTCAAAAGCACGCGAATCCTTAAACTCAGCAGACACATTCGCCCGAACCTGCACCACACCATTAGCCGGGATACTCACCCCAGACAGATTCCACGAACACGGAACATCCACCGCAGTCACACTCGACTGATTCTTCGACACACCAGAAGACACCTGACCGGCATCCCACGTCACTGAAGCACACGAACCACCCTCAACACCGGGAAGCACCTGCAAAATATCGCCCCGAAGAGCCGACTTCTGCGACGAAAACTCAAACGTCAGGCGGGCACTCTTATCCCGCGGGTTATACGTACCCTCAATACGGGTACCCAAACCACTCGGCAAAGACGCCGAACTACGGCTCGACGCAGACCACGACTCAGCCGTCTTAGACGCCCCCTTACCGCCGTTCAAACCCACAAAAGCGAGCACACCCACAAGAATCAAAGAACCCAGGATAGCGCCCCACACCAGCGGGCGGCGCAACGGCGAACGGGCAGGCTCCTCTTCCTCACCGACCTCATCAGGCACATATACCGGCTGCTCCACCGCAAAAGGAGCCCGGATAACCGTCTCATTCTGCGCCTGACCCAGCGACGGCATACCCGCACCATACAGCTCCGTAACATTCTGCCCAGGCACCGCAGAAACAGCAGGCTCAGCACCATGAACCACCGTAGGCGTATAGCCCACAGCACCCGAAGACACCTCAACCCACCGAGGAAGCACCACATCAGTAGCGAAACCCTCAGCCAAAAGACGCAACTTAGCGGCAGCCTCAGCCGCCCCAGGACGCTGAGCCGGGTTCTCCGCCAACATCCCGTGAAGCACCTCAGCCACCTCAGCCGGAATCTGCGGCGACACCTGCACCGCACCACCACGCGCCGGAAGAGGACGCGCCGCCACCAACAACTCATGAAGAGTCACAGCGCACGCATAAACATCAACCGCCGGAGTAGCCACACCATGCGCAGAACGCTCCGGAGCCATATACCCCGGAGTACCAGAAAACGAACGAGAAGCCCCCGAACCCGCAGAGCCAGTAAAAGAAGCAATACCGAAATCAGCCACACGAACCTGCTGATCCAGAGACTCCCCCAAAACACCGCTCAGCAGAACATTCTCCGGCTTAATATCCAGATGCATCACGCCCTGACGGTGAGCAAACTCCACCGCATTCAGAACCTGCACCATCAGACTCAACGCCAAACGAACCGGCAACGGACCCTCAGAATCCAGCTTCTGACGCAACGAACCGCCATGCTGAAACTCCATCACCAGAGCCAGCACGCCACCCTCAACCACCATGTCCGTCAACGGCACAATATGAGGATGCGACAACGCCAACAACACCGAACGCTCACGCACAAAAGACTCAAGAACCACAGGGTTCTCCGCAAGCTCCGGACGCAAAACCTTCGCCGCATACAGAGCCCACGAGCCGCTCATCGTAGCAGCCCACACCTCACCGACCGCACCAGAACCCACCCGGCGCAGCAAACGATACGAAGAGCCAAGGGGAGCGCCCGCAACCAAGCCCCCCGCAGGCTGACCAGCAGCCTGCGAGGCAGGATGAGCATCACGGCGCTCCGAGCCGGAGTACTGCGGCGAACCAGCAGGTACAGTCACGGGCTAACTCCTTAACATCAACTTCACAACACGCAGGAAGACGCCCCAGACGGGGCGATCCCTACAGCAAAACAGTCGGTAAAGTTACACCATACCTCACCACACGCCGAACAAGCCCTACAGCCCGCCACGGTGCTGAGAATCCTCAGGGCTCATCAGCTGCACCAGAACCGGCGACCCGGCAAGGAACGCGTAGCCACGACCAACGCTCAGCTGAACCGGGGCGCGCCTCGGAATAGAACCGAACATGTCCATATCCGTATCAACATTCGGCTGAACCACAGCACCAGTACGGAACTTGCGAATAGCCTTCGTCCAATGGCTATACAAAGGACGCAAATCAGTCGGCTTACCCGTAGCAATAATGTGGACGTCCGGGAAGTCACCCTTCACAATCGCATCAAAAACGTTCATCGGGTCATCCACGCGGTCACCGTCATCAATCAGCAACAGCACCGGGCCCGCGGCATCCTGCAAAGCCGCCTGCACCTGAGCAGAAGCATTCTTGCTCTCAAACACCCGGTCAAAAACGCCCTCCGGCGCATTCACCAGACCGGAACGCTGATCGAAGACAGCCCAAACCTCCGGAACCTCAGCGGCATCCATGCGTGCGTTCTCTGCCGCGGTAGCGTCACCAGATGCCAACGCGGCAGATACCGACTGCTCCGCCGCTGCCCTCGCCCGAGAAACCAGACGAGCAAACGCAACCAGCAGAGAAGACTTACCCGAACGTGGATTACCCGCAACCATGGCGTGCTCACCCTCGTACAGCTCGAAAGCGCACGCCTCCAACGTAGCCTCTGCAATACCCACAGGGATACGCCACAGGCTCGGAGAAAACTCGGCGGCAGGCATGCTCTCCCACGAAACCCACGTCGGCAGCTGACCAATCACATCACGCTTAGCAGGAGCCTGTGGGAAGCGCTCACGAATCATAGAGACAGCCTCCTCCACGCCGACAGCGGGAGTAGCCACCTGCATCTGACGCAGACGCTTCGGGTCAACACAACGGCCGGGAACCGCAGCCGGAACATTCGTGCCGCGAATACCATGCGAGGAATAATCGTGGACATCGCTCAGCTGGAAGAACCACGTCTGCAACGAAGCATCAAGAATCTGCGAGGGAATATTCTTCGCGCGGCTCGTCGACACCACGCAGTGAATACCAACAGCAGGACCATCCGCATACACTCGGTAGAAATTCGCCAACAAGTCCATGCTTACCGCATCAGAGAACTCATCACGCAGTGTCGCAAAACCATCCAAAACAATGAAAAGAGGCTTACGGCGTGACGCATCAGCACGGCGAGCATCAAGCTCCGACTTCACAAAACGCAAGAAACGAGCCTGACGTTCCCTAGCGCCCTGACCGGTACCCACAGCAGAAACAACATGCGGCAAAGAACCCAACGGCAACAAGCCATCAGCGCCCATATCCACCAGAACAATATCAATGTCCTCCGGCGAATAATGCTGAGCCAAACCCAACACCACAGACTGAATCGTCGTAGTCGTACCACTACCAGCAACACCCACCAACAGCAGGTTGCTCATCTCAATATTCCAGCCCATAGGCACCTGACGCTGCAGCTCAGGCTCATCACCCAAAGTACACATCAGAACACCGTCCCGGACACCACCCACAGTGGGAAGATCCGGATCGGGGAAGCCACGCACACCAAAATCAGCCAAATCAACATACGACCCCAACGGCTCAGGCCACACCTTACGAGGAGCAACCGCACCACGAGCCGCGTGCGCCGCCACAACAGCATCAATCAGCAAATCCAGGTCATTCGCATCACTCGACGACACCTTCGGGCGCGCACGCTCTGAACGAGGAATACCGATACTATCGGTCGCGCGAACCTCCAGAGAAGTCACCACCTCAGTGCCACTCTGACCCGTCACCAGGGCAGTCTGCACCGGCGAAATATCATTCTGGCCCAGCTTCACATAGGCGCGACCCATCTGCGAACGCGAAATCTCCGAAGCATCCGGAACACCAATCACGTTCGAAGAATCCTCACGGCTCTGCACACGCAACGCCACACGCAAGTTCGTATTCGCCAGAATGTCATCATTCACCACGCCGGCGGGACGCTGAGTCGCCAAAATCATGTGAACACCCAGGGTACGACCCACCGCACCAATGCTCACCAGCGACGACAGGACATCTGGGAAGTCCTTCGCCAGCATCGCAAACTCGTCAATCACCAGCAGCAAGCGAGGCATCGGCTCCGGCGGGTTCGTCGCCAAATAATCCTTAATGTTGTCCACACCCTCGCCAGCAGCCGCAAACAGGCGCTGACGACGGTCCATCTCCGCCTCCAACGACTCAATAGCGCGGTGAGCCAACTGAGCATCCAAGTTGCTCAAAGTACCAATCGTATGCGGCAGACGCTCACACGTCTTAAACGCCGCACCACCCTTAAAGTCAACCAGAATAAAGTTCAAACGGCTCGGATCATGGTGAGCAGCCAAACCCGCCACCAACGAACGCAAAAACTCACTCTTACCCGAACCAGTGGTACCACCCACCAGACCGTGAGGACCGTCCTTCACCAAGTCCAGCGTGAACGCGCCAGAGTCGCCCACACCAATCTCAGTACTGAAACCATTAGCCTGCGACCAAAACGTCTCAATATCCTCAGCACCCGGAGGGGTCGGCAAACCAACCAGCTCAGGCAGCTTCACCAGCTGCGGCAAACCACCACCCAGAAGCAGACGCTCAGGGTCCTCATGATGCGCCAAAGTACGCGCCACATGAAGAGCATCCTCAGCGCTCACACCGGCGAGCACACCGTCAGTGACCGTGTAACGGCGGCGAGGCTCCGAATAGGTCATAGAAGCCTCCTCACCAATCTCCACGACCGAAGTACACGACGCAGGAAGACGGTCAACAGAAGAAGCCAGCACAATACCGGCAACACGGCGAGCACCCGCAGCAGCAGTCTTATTCGCCATCAGACGTACTTCATCGCCATACGCCAAAAGGTCGCGTGCCGGCGACTCACGGCCCTCAGTGAGGGTATCCGAATCAACGACCACGCACAGGCCGCGGGTCGGAAGAGACTCAATGTCGTTGTATAGAGAGCGCAGCATCTGATCCGACTGCTCCTTACCAGAAGCAAACCAACGCATCTGCTGGTTCTGCGCCATATGCATGTGCGGAAGCCACGACGTCCACACCCAGTCCTGCGAGCGCGCCGAATCAGCGCAGACCGCAATCGTCATATCAGCAGGACCCGTGTGGGTCGCCGCCTGCAGCACCAGGCTACGCGCCAGGGCAAGAGACTGCTCACGCGGCCCCACAATACCGATAGCGCCGCCCTCACGCAGGTCAGCAACCAGCGGGGCATCCCACAGGGTATTGTGCTCAAGAATATGCTGAACCTCAGGCTCAGGATTGCTCGGCTTCGTCAGCTCAGGAGCCCAATGAATATGCCCAGTACCCACATGGAAAGTCAACAGGTCAGGGCTGGTGCTCCGGCGACGCCACAGCGTCATTGCAGGAAGAAGCGCCCGCAGCTGAACGGCATCTGGTGCCGGGGCAAGGTCGTGAAGACGCTCAATTTCCTCACGGTTACTCAGAGCGATACGTTCCTTGAACTTCTCCATTTCCTGCTCAAAACGCACACGCTCCTTCACCTTATCCTTAGCGTGACGACGTTTCTGCTCCACCCACATACCAATACTCAGAATGGGGCTGAGCATCGCGAAAAGGGCGTAACGAATCTCCTGCATAATGGCGACCATTGCCGCCGCCATAATAATCGGGCCCACCGCCATCGCAATATTGAACTTCGGCGGGTCAGAAACGTTCTTGCGGGTAGGTGCCTCCACCTTATCCGGGGCGCTCAACGCACCCTGACGCGGCGGACGGTTAAACGGTGCAGTACCCGACGCACTCACATTCGGGGCGCTACCGGGGCGAGGCGCAGCCTTCTCCTGAGGAGCAGGCTGCAGAGTCAGAACACAATCCCCAACATGGATAGTGGTGCTCTCAGAAACAGTCAGACCCTCCTCGGGGATTTTCTGACCGTCCACAAAACTACCGTTCGTAGAACCGGGGTCAGTGATGCGCACCTTCTGAGTGTTTGTCGACTCATCATGCACCACCTGCAGGTGCAGATGCTCCCACGACGCGCTCGCCGTGGGCAGCACAATGTCGGCGTACGGGGAACGACCCGCCACCAAAGGACGCGAAGAGGGGATAGGGCGCGGCAGGGTAACCGTCGAACCGCCGCTCAAGCAGACACTCCAGCCCTGCACCAGGGAAGGGTAGGAGAGCGGTGCCCTAGAGATGCGCATACCCTCCATCGGTTTGACCTCCGCCAGGGTGGAGGATGCCGTCACCGGGCGGTTATCACAATACAGTGGCTCGTCGGCAGGCAGGGAGGGGCCACCGGTCGCCTGGATGAGATCAGCGATGGTCGTCTCAGGCTGCCAGGAGTCTAGTTCATAGCTCCCGTTATGCTCTTCAAGTTCAAGGAAAAAGCGCATAAGGTGTTCTCCAAAATAGATAAATCGTGAGCCCCGCTGGTGGACGGACTAGAAGTAATACCCGAAAGCCGGGGTGTGATGGGCTGGCTCTGTACAGTAGGCTCCGTGTGGAAAGGCTAGTCGCGAGATTCTGAGGTGAACGTGCGAAGCATCCACACCGGCGGATTCACCGCATCCGTCGAGGAAGACCCGCCCTGAATCATCGAAGCTTCCGCGGTCGGGTAAAGAAGACCCACCTGCCCTCCAGCGGCGTAAGAAGACGAAAAATCCAACGGATACGCGACCGTAGAATCTTTAGCGTCCAAACGAAGGGTTCCTAGAACCCGTCGAACCGCCTCAGGAGTGTATTCACGAACCTGGCTCGTGGCATACGCAAAAGCCAAAAGCGCGTTATGGGAGGGAGCATCCGCCCACACTGCCGATTTCGAGAACGACTGTTCGCCTGACAAATCCTTGAGCGAAGAATCATTCTTCATACGCTCAACCGTTGACACAAATGCCGAAGAAGCACGACCGGCATCATCAGCACTCAACGCCGCAGCACGTGCCTGCACACGCCCCACAACACGAATATTGTCAGTTAAGGAACCACCGTTCTCCAGAAGAAGACGCATAAAAGGCTCCGTCAAAGCTTCCTCACCCGCAATCACCGGAGACGTAATACCCGCCCTCTGAAGAGAACGAAGCACCTTCGCCTGAGTCGACGCCGAACCCGTCAAAACCAGAACAGGAGAAGAGCCCGAAGACTTGTCCCCCAGAAGGCGCGTCAGCTCCTTAAGAGTGTCTTTCATGCCGTCTTCATCAGCAGAAACCTGAACGCGATTCGTATAGGGAAGGTCCGGCGCAGAGCCCTCACCCGCATCCAGCAGGATAGTGCGCACACCATCAAGCTGCTGCGAAGAACCCTTGCTAGATGCACCGGCGAGCGAACGAATAGCAGTCGTATAGACCTGCTTCTCCTGCTCAGGGTCCAGAGCAAAACTCCATACCCCATCGCCAGCATCTACCCGGTCATACGCCTCAATCACCGCAACATTGCGTTCCTTAGCGGCAGCCGTAGCACCCCGAAGATGCTCACCCCGAGAAGCAAGCACAATACCCAGAGCACCCTCAGAAGAGAGCTTCTCTACCGCCTCACGGGCACCCTGCTCCGTTCCCTTATCGTTCGCATAAAGAACCTTCACAGAAGACTTACCCAAAGCCAGACGGTACTGCGCAACACGAGCACCCTGAGCATTCAGACGCCACGCAGACCCCTCAGCATCATCACCAAAAGTAGTAACAACACCAATAACAGGCTCACGACCAGACGCAGGAAGAGAAATAGCCTGCTGAACCGTCACCGCAGACGCAGGGTTCGTACCCGTGCCAAGCGGCAAAGGCTGAGGAGTCACAGCGCGCACGCCATACCAGATCCCCACCACCGCAAGGCTAAACAGCACACACAGACTGACACACCACACCACGGTGCGCTGAGTGAGCCGCCTGCCCTCGCGGCGGTGAGGACCTGAATCAGAGCCCAAATGAGGGGAAAACCCCACGGCTAATCACCAATCTGGAAGGTGTACACCGTCTTCACCTCTGCACTGCCAGCATTCGACAGGTGGAAGGTCGGCAGCGAACGCAGACGCTGCAGGGACGCCTTGAACTGCGCCTGACGCTTCTGCAGAGCAGCGATGTCCTCAGAACGGAGGTTCGTGTAACCCTGAGCATTCTGCATCGCCAAAGCAAGCTGGTAATCAGCCGCACCAGCCTTCGCGCTATTGCTCTTGAGCGCGCCCAAGAGGCCAGCGCCCTCAGCGTTGCTATCGCCCAAATCGAGCATGAGCTTCGACAGGTCGTTATTCAGCTGAACGGATGCACCAGCCAAATCTCGGGTAGCGTTCTCAGCGCGGGTACTCAGAGCAACCAGAGAACGCTCAGTCACCGAATCCAGAGACTGACGCAGGCCCTCAATACGATCATTCATATCCTTGTGCTGAACCTCGATAGACTCACCAGCCACCTGAACCACAGTATTCGCGGTATCAGTAATGCCAGCAACCGAAGCGGAGAACGCCTCCTTAGCAGCCGAAGCGCTAGAAGAACCATCGCTCGAAACCTTACGAATCTCCTCGCTAATCATGCTCGTCAGGCTCTCGCGAGTCTCATCGGCAGACTCCTTGAACGCTTCCTTAATAGCGGTGGAGAGGTCAGCCTGCATGTTCGTCATATCCTCCAGGTTCTTACCCAAAGCATTGACAGCATCCGAAGCTGAATGGATACGATCACGCAGAGAAACCTTAGCCTCCTCAGTAGGCTCTTCCTTCTTCTCCGCGTCCTGGTTCTGCGCGTTTGCGGCATCGTTCAGGGTCTTCTCAACCTCGCCCAGGGCACCATCTACCGCGTTCACAGCGTCGTTAAGGTCCTTGGCGTCGCGAGCCAGACCCTCCTTGGGGTCATCCATCGAAGTGGCGGCAAGAACCTCATCCCACGCGGCTACCGCGGCAGCAATACGCTGCTCCATCGGAGTACGTGCGGCAGGGGTGTTCGACGTGTAGGTACGCTCGTTCGCGTTCTCCACCGTAATGACGCGAGTATTACCTTCCGTAGCAGTAGGCTCGGCGGAAGGCGCCTCAGAAGAAGGAGCGGCGGAAGGAGCCTCAACCTTCTTCGACGGCTCCTCAGAAGGAGCAACAGAAGCAGACTCAGACGGTGCAGGGCTAGGAGCCTCAGACGGCGCCTCAGAAGATGGGGCAGCAGACGGCGAAGCCGCGCCACCACAAGAAGAAGCCGTCAGGTATCCACGCAGATGCTCCACCTGCTCAGCAGACAGAGAACCGCCACGCTCAGTAGACAGAGCACAAAGCTGCTCCGCCAGTTCCTTATTCTGAGCGCTCATAGAACCAGAACCGTCCACCAGCTCCGCACGAGCAGAAGCCGCACGAGAATGAACGTTCTTGATGCTCTCAATCAGACGGCTCGACGTTTCCTTCATCTGATTCACGCTCTGACGAGCCGCACTAACCTTCTCACTCAAAGAACGCACAGCATCAGCATCAAGAGAAGACGGATCCTTCTCCACCTGCTCAACAAGCTCATCCATCTGACGCTTCAACGCCGAATAGTTGTTGTTCGCACCCTTCAAATACTCCGGCTGAAGGTGATCCACAATCTTCTCACCGGTAGCAACCAGTGCAATCAGAGAGCTCTGCACCGTCACCGATGCACCGAACAGGGCGCAGGTCACCGAACCGTTAGAAGAACAAGTCTCAGCGGTCGGGTGTTCCGGGCCAACAATCTCGCGAATCGAAGCCGTAAGATCCTGCTGGCAGTCCGAACTTGCCTCCGCATACGCATTCAGAACAGCAGACAGCTGAACCAAATTACCGTACACGCTACGGCTACTCGCGCCCTCCTCACGATGCACAACACAACGACCGCCGCTATGTGAAACAGACACATTGGGGCGCGCCGTCGTATCACCCAGCATCGAGTGAAGAGCAGCAACAGTACGCTCTAACTGAGAAATCAGCTGAGAATTATTAGTACGCGAAGCCTCAGAAAGATCCTTCTGCAGGCTCTCAATATTCGCCTGCAGACCCTGCATAGTCTTCGTCAACGATTCATTCTGAGTCTTCAGATGCTCGGCAGTGTCCTTACCCAAAGTCGCAGACGTATCATCCAGGCTCTGACGCACCTGAGCAACCTGCGAACTAGCGCTAGTCAGCGTCGTATTAACCTCGTTGACGGTATCAATAGTGCGCTGCAGAAGCGCCACCTGAGACGCATCCTGAGAGGTGAAACCGTTAGTAATGATTCCCGCGCCAGACAAATCAGAAGCAAAACCAGGCTGCACCGAAATGTTGAAGGTAGGCGCACTAAAATCCTTCGCCTTGACCTTCAACACAAAAGAAGAGGAACTACCAGTCACCGGAGGCGCGGAAATAGCACCCCACTGAACAACAGCCTTACCTTCATCATTGGTGCTCACCACACCATTCGTCGACGAATCAGCGGCATCAGGGGTCGTAATAACCTGAGTAGGAGAACCCGAAAGAACGGTAGAAGCAGCGATGGAGAACGGAGTACCAACCGGTGCAGGGCTAGTACGGCTAGTACCGGATGCATCATAGGTGACGTCCTCAGTCTTCACCGTCAGGTTCTCAACCGTAACCTTAATCGTGATTTCGCCGCTGTAGCCGTTCAAATCATTCAGGTTAGTGCCGCTACCGCGCTCAGTAGAATACTGCAGGCTCACACGCACAGGAAGGTCATTAACGACGTCCTTCGGCTTGAACTGCACATTGCTCGAGGAGCTCGTACGATCCTTGTCATTAACGTAAATGTTGGTCGACTCAATCGACGAGACATCGCCGTCACGGCCCATCTGAACATTCACGTTCTGCAGAACATTAGTAGCGTTCTCCACCTGACGGGGGCTCTGAGAAGTAACAGTGCCCTTATCAGAAGGGGTGCTGTTATTGTTCGTGCCCGTGGAGCAAGACGAGAAAATAAGTGCTGTCGTGACACCCAAAATCAAAGGGAAGCGGAGTAGACGCTGACGCGCTGTGGTGTGGTTGGTCATGATGATCTTTTCGTTGAGTTATATACCGTGCAGACACATAACAGCGGCAAGTCTGAAACGCCACTGTAGAGTGCCCACCTGAGTGGAAAGGGTCAGGGGCAAAGCCGGAAAGAGAAAAAGCCCCGTACCACTTTATCAGTCCAATATGGGAAGGTTGATATTTTTTCCTCCTAGTCGGTGCCTCATCAGGATATTCAATTCAACCTTGAGGTGATAGTTAAAGGTATTTTTCATTTCGTTTCAACCTCGTGCACTTACCGAACTCTGTTCGACATAGAAAAACCCCGCGGCTGAGGTCATCTCTCAACCCGCGGGGTTCCACGGTTTAGCTTGCTGTAGGTTCAGCCTCCGGGTCCTCCTCGTCATCCTTCTCGGGGATAGCGACACCCACGGTCACGTACCTCTTCACCAGCAGGTACGAGGCGATCACCGGCACCACGTACACCAGCGACAACCCACTACCGGACTGCACAACATCCACGGCAAGACGGGCCGCCGCCAAACATCCACCCAAACCCACCAGGGCTACGCAGAAGCCACGCAACACGCCATACCCGGCAGTGCCCTCCTCAAAGGTCGCCGCCCACAGCTTGAACAGGGCGCGGCGCACAAAAATCAGGAAGACCGGCACCAGGCACAGCACCACCGAAACACCCACAGGCTCATAACCGGCAGCAGCGAAAGAAACCACCGGAATCAGCAGGCAGAAGAGCACCATCAGGGCGCTCACACCCAGCACCACCGCGCGCACATACCTGTTGATGTGCTCCATACGGTGCAGGTTAGGGACCTCGTCGCTCGGCTGCGCGGCATTGTAGAAGAACAGCAGAAGAACCAGCGCGGACACCGCCACATACCAGGGCGCGAAATTGATGCCGTCCGTCTGCGGGGTGAGGGCAATCTGCGGGACACCCGCCAAGGAGAGCGCAGCGAGCAGAACAATCGCAGCAACGCAGAGCGTGCCCACCGTCAGCAGGAAGTAATGGTACGCGCCACCGTTCTTTGCATCCTGCACACTGTGCTTGTGCGTGCCGTCAATCATCACGACGGAAAACAGCATCGTGGAGATGGATAGGATGCTCCACGCGTACTCACCCGTCATGACGGGGACAAGCAGGAGGAGCAGGGATGCAGAGAACAGAATCCACAGAAATACTCGCTGCAGTGTTAGTGAGGATGCGAGGGCCCCTTCAAAAAAGCCGATGATAAAGTCGCCGATATCGTCCATGGTGGAATCCTTTCTGCGGGGGTGGGGTTACTCTTTGATCTCTTCAAAGCGGAGGACGCTGAAGTCGAATTCATCGTTACGGGTCAGCAGAGACTTATATGCCCTGTATTTCTTGCCCGTCTCAAAGTTCTGGAGGTATTTGCGGATGGGGATACCATCAGGGGATTTGCTTGATTTGATGATTCCGCACTCCTCTGTTTCGAATTCGCCGGAGGTCCAGTAGGGGTCCTCATGTTCAACGATTTCGACGGAGGTGACAGTGCAGATAGCGGATTCGTTGCCCGGGTTGTAGCTGGTCATAAAATGTAAGGACGCAAGGAACCCTAGCATGACTGCCACGAATATGATGACGTCGCGTGCATCCCACGCAGCTTTTGCCTTTTTGCGAAGATACTCTTTGAAGTCGACTTTATTCTTCTTTTTCTTGGTGTATCTCTTTTTGCGGGTCTTTTTTATAGCCCCAGTTTCGGTAATGTAATTTGCCTCTGGGTAATTCTTTTTCTTCGAGGTGTTCCTTTTCTTTGAAACATTCTTTTTCCTCGGGGAGTTCTTCTTCATTGCTCTTCACCTTCTTTCTGGGCTGCAGGTTGTTATTCTGTGATGTCTTCAAAGCGGGTCGTCTCAAAATCTCGTTCTTTTTTAAGAGATGAGTTTGCGACATGGAATAGGTATTTTTTGCCAGGCTCGGCGGTCTCAACGTACTCGGGAATCTTGCGACCTTCCGGAGGTACGTACATCGTGAGAGTACCGCATTCTTCTGTCTCAAAAATACCTTTGGGTCTAATATCGTTCATACCGCTTACTGTGCCGCCGCGCTCTTTTGTATATGCCTTAGTTACGGTGCAGGTGGCGGTGATACCGTCACTATCATCACGTAAGTCTTTAGGGACAACAAAGAACACGTACCAAAGAATGATGAATGAAATAATGAGCGCTATTCTCTGGCGGCGCTTGTAATTAATTTCCATCGGTTTGCCTCTTGTAGATAGTTAGCTTTCCTTGCTAGGTTTCTAGGCTTTCGTTGCCTTTTTGCGTTTCGCTGCTTACTTCGGTTGTGCTCATGGTGTGTACGTCCTTGTGCGGTAGTGGTTGGTGAATCGTGCTCGCCCCGGTGAGATGGCGGGCACATCCTTAGCCTATCGCACGGTATCTGACCAGAAGGTTAACTCGACGCAATGCTCCGGTGAAGACTCGGCAACCACTCCGCGGATAACGCGAATCTGGGCTTAACCACCTAATTTCCTCGGCTACTCTGAGAACGAGCCTGCACCCTCCGCATCGTTGCCGGAAGGCCGCCGGTCACCGATAAAACAGAAAGGGTAGTTGACCACCATGATGATGAACTACACCATGATTGCCCTCTGGGGCGTAGTAAATGTCCTACAGGCGTACAAGATATTCCGGTCCATCATTGTCTACGAAATCAACCGACGCCGAGACAAGAAGCTGTACGCCAAAAACATTTACATTACTCGAAGCGACCGCTCCGAAATAATTGTGCTTGCCGTCGCCCTTCCCATGACCCCTGCTCTGATGTTTATGGTGCATCTGCTGGGCGATATAGGATTCCATTTTCTATATAATGTCGGAGCTTTCCTCTTCACGTGCTTTCTTCTATATGTCTTTAACGAAACCGCTGGTTCTTACACTAAAATCTCGCCGGAAGGATTCGAAGAGGACAACGGGCACGACAATAAAACCTTCTACCCGCTCAACGCGATCGATAAGGTCACGTATACGCAGAGTTCCGACAGTGAAATTTCAGACTCCGTCTCCTTCGACACGAAATCGGGTAAGCGCATTGCGCGTTTCGGGCCCATCTATGAGGGCTACCCCCTCCTCGCAATGACCCGATTCAGGATCGAAAACGAGCGCTGGCCAGACATGAACAACCCCGAAGAAGCCGCCCAGGTCAAGGCGTGGATGAACTGGAACTCCACCATCCCGCACATCAAGGATAAGGAAATTTCGGGCCTCGCCGAAGTAGACATGTAGCCCGCGTTTCAGCCCGCATTTAGCGTGTGCCCGGCGTGTTTCTCAACCAATATTTCCGTAATTTTTCTGCCAGAAAAACGTGGACTAGCCCGCATGGTTTAAGCCTCAACTAGAAGGTGCACTCTGCACGTAAAAACATTAACGTTGAGGCTTACAATAAAAAAGGTTTAACGCACAGCCGCACGCCGTGCACACACCACGTCACTTCACAGAAACACCGACCCCGAAAGGCACACCATGGCCACCAAGAAGCCCGCACGCCTCACCCGCCGCGCAGCACTCGCCGCCGCAGGCGCAGGCGCAGCAACCGCCCTCGGCGCACTGCTCACCCCCGCACAGGCAACCACCTACCGCCCCACCGTGCGCCGCACCCCCTACAACCGCTACTACTCCGACCGTTACGGCCGCCGCACCCGCATCGTCATCAGCGACTACTACGGCAGCTCCTACAGCCACTACTACTATTACGGCGGCTAAAGAAGCCCAAGCCCAATAAACATATACTGGAAGACGGCACTACACTCACGTAGTGCCGTCTTCCCGTTAGATGCCGTAGGCATCACCCGCACCACGGTGCGGAAAATACACCACAGATAGAGAGAACCCATGAAGAACGTAACCCGCCGATCCGCCCTCGGCCTGCTCGCAGTAACCGGCGGCGCAACCCTCCTCGCAGCCTGCGGCGCTCAGCCCCAGGCAACCAGCGGCAACGCATCCGGTAGCGCATCTGCTTCCGCGTCGGCATCTAAGACCGCACGCACCGACTACTCCGGCGTTGCAGTCCTGGAGGGCTACACCTCCAAGCCTTCCGACTACCAGCCCGCAACCCGCACCGAGCCGTCCAAGAACGCCCCCGTGCCGACCAAGCCCGCCGTCGCCAACGAGAACAGCGTGGAGGGCCTGTATCAGTCCATCGCGTTCTTCGGTGCAGCCATTGAGTACTACATGCGCACCGGCAAGACCGAACCCCTGCGTGAATGTGCGGTTGACAACTCCGAGCTGAAGAACATGCTCGAACCCGAAGAAGGCACCCTGGGTGCTGGCCTGCAGCAGGGCAAGATTTGGATGCAGGACCCGTCCGTCACCATCACCATGCTCACCGCACAGCCCGAGCGTGATGGCGACGCCTACAACTGGGATATCCGCCTGACCATGGACAGCGGTGAGTTCATCGCAAGCAAGGACCGTGTGGAGAACGCTTCCTCCGATTCGGACCGTAAGAACGATGTGGAGCGCACCCTGCACGGTGTCTACGAGAACGGTGCGTGGAAGCTGACCGGTATGCGCACTTCCTCTTCCTCTTCGTCCTCGTCTTCCGACTCCTAAAACTCAGAAGCCTAGAAGCGCATAGCTTCTACATCTAAAAGGCGCCCGCCCCGTGGCTAAAAACCACGAGGCGGGCGCCTCTCTCATGCGGTGAAGGACCTACCCTGCTTTTACCTATGCAGAAGCAAGCTTCTCCTCAAGCTCCTTCACAATCTTCGCGTGTTCCTTCTCAGAGATAGAAACCTTGAAGAAGAAGGCGAGGAACGAGCACACAATAATGGCCAGCGGCACATAGAAAGCAGCCGTGTTGAACGTCTGAATGTTCTGCGCGGTGAGGCTATTAGGACCAGTGCCACGTAGACCAGAGCCAAGTTCTGCGGGAAAAGAATGAACAGAATGTAGGCAACAATCATCACGCCTTCCGGCATCCTTAAAGGGACCAAACAAAGATGTATACGAGAGGAAGGAAGACATGTCTTCCACCGAACAAACGACTCCCGTAGTCTCCTCCCAGTCACCCTCAGCAGCGTGGCTTGATGACCCCACCGTGTACGCTGTCAACAGGGAAGCAGCGCACTCCGACCATCACTCCTCAAACCCCCAGCAGAGCCTCAACGGCACGTGGGCTGTCCGCACTGCATGGGCCTCAGAAATTGATGTCACCACCGCAGAATTCGCCGCCCCCGCCCTCGACGAAAGCGACTACCAGAGCATCCCCGTCCCCGCCACCCTGGAAACTGAGGGACTCTGGCGCCCCGCCTACGTCAACATCCAGATGCCCTGGGACGGCCACGAAAACCCCGAAGCTCCTCACATCCCCGAGAAGAACCACGTAGCCCTCTACCGCAAGCACTTCACCCTGGAGGGCGACCTCAAGAAGATGCTGAGCGAATCAGGCCGCATCACGCTCGCCTTCGAAGGCTTCGCAACCGCAATTTACGTGTGGGTCGACGGCATCTTCGTTGGTTACGCAGAAGACGGTTACACCACCACCTCCTTCGACATCACCGATATCGTCAGCAAGGGCGCAGAAGGCAACCACACCCTGACCGTCGCATGCTACGAATACTCGAGCGCTTCATGGCTGGAAGGCCAGGACTCGTGGCGTTTCCACGGCCTCTTCCGCGCTGTGAACCTGGTAGCCCGCCCCGCAGTCAGCATCGCCTCCCTCACCGTTGAAGCAGACTACGATGCACCCACCGGCGAAGCACACCTGGACGCTCTCGTCACCCTCAATGGTGAAGAAATCAAGGCGTACACCCTGCAGGCTAGCGTCCTTGACGGCACCCAGGTCATCTGGTCTGGTACCGTCGCCGCCGAAGACGCATCCGTGCGCATCTCCTCCGACGCCCTTGAAGGTATCGCTCCCTGGTCGGCTGAATCTCCCTCTCTCTACACTCTGACGGTGGATCTGCTCCACGACGGCAAGACCGTAGAATCCACCAGCCAGCGCGTCGGATTCCGTCGCTTCCGCATCGAGAACGGAATCATGACCCTCAACGGTCACCGAGTCCTCTTCAAGGGTGTCAACCGCCACGAGTTCCACCCGCGTACCGGCCGCGTCCTGACCGTTGAAGACATGACTTCAGAGATTCTCTTCTGCAAGCAGCACAACATCAACGCTATCCGCACCAGCCACTACCCCAACGATTCACGCTTCTACGCCCTGGCCGACGGATACGGTATCTACCTGGTTGACGAAGCAAACCTGGAAACTCACGGCTCCTGGTGCACCCCCGGTGACATTCCCACCCCCGAGACCACAATCCCCGGCTCCCGCATGGAATGGGAAGGCGCCTGCGTTGACCGCGTAGAATCCATGATGCGCCGCGACTACAACCACCCCTCCGTAGTAATCTGGTCGCTCGGTAACGAAGCATACGGCGGCGAAGTATTCCGCTCCATGTACCGCCGAGTCCACGAACTGGACCCCAACCGCCCCGTACACTACGAAGGCATCACCTGGCACCGCGAATTTGATGACGTCACCGACATCGAATCCGGTATGTACACCCACGCTGACGTCGTTGAAAAGTACCTGTCGAACAACCCTGAGAAGCCCTTCATCATGTGCGAATACATGCACGCAATGGGCAACTCGGTCGGCGCTATCGACGAATACGTCGCACTGGAACGCTACCCCCACTACCAGGGCGGTTTCATCTGGGACATGATTGACCAGGCACTCTGGCACCCCGGTGAGAGCGAAGGCGCCCCCGAATACCTCGCCTACGGTGGCGCATTCGGCGAACGCCCCTGCGACTACGAATTCTCCGGTGACGGTATCCTCTTCGCCGACCGCAAGGTAAGCCCCAAGGTCGCTGAAGTGAAGGCAGTGTACTCCAACCTGCGCATCACCCCCGACCAGAAGGGCGTGACGGTCGTCAACGACAACCTCTTCACCTCCACCGCAGACTACACCTTCAAAGCTAGCCTGCTGGTCAACGGCGTTCCTCAGTGGCAGGAAGACTACTTCTTCGGCGTAGCCCCGGAATCCACCCACGAGCTGGCAATTCCCTGGCCCCTGGAAGAATACGCTACCGACAACGCAGAAGTAACCCTGGACGTCAGCCTCGTGCTCACTGAAGACGCCGCATGGGCTCCTGCAGGACACGAAATTGCCTTCGGTCAGTACGTCATCCCCGCATCGCAGGCTGAAGCAAACACCGCTGAAGGCGCAGCAGATGCGACGGTGACCGTCGGCCGCTGGAACGTCGGTCTGCGCAACAACCAGGCTGAAGTTATTCTGTCCCGCACTCAGGGTGGCATCGTCTCCTGGGTACACAACGGCACCGAGCATGTTATTCGCCCCCCGAAGCTCACCACCTTCAGGCCCCTGACCGACAACGACCGCGGCGCCGGACACGGTTTCGAACGCGCCCAGTGGACCGTCGCAGGCCGCTACGCCCGTTGCGCTAACGTTGCTGTCGAGCAGCCCAGCGATGACAGCGTGGCAGTGACCTACACCTACGAGCTGGCAACCCCCGCTCACACCGCTGTTACGGTCCGCTACGAAGCACAGAGCACCGGCAACGTGCGAGTAACCATCGACTACCCCGGCGAGAAGGACGCACCGTCCCTGCCCGCATTCGGTCTGGAATGGGCACTGCCCGGCGAGTTCTCGCACCTGCGTTACTACGGCCTCGGCCCCGGTGACGCCTACCCCGACCGTTGCAGCGGCGTCCGCCTGGGCGTGTGGGAAAGCACCCCCGAGCAGGACTACGCACCGTACCTGGTACCTCAGGAAAGCGGCAACCACATGGGTGTCCGTTGGGCTGAAGTGACGAACGACAGCAACCACGGCTTCCGTGTCCGCCAGTTGCAGACTGCCGGTGAGGGCCTGCACGTATCGCTCCTGCCCTACTCCTCCTACCAGATTGAGGAAGCTTCCTACCAGTGGGAGCTGCCCGAAAACAACCGCACCTACCTGCGTATCCTGGCAGGTCAGCTCGGCGTTGGTGGAGACGACTCGTGGGGCTCGCCGGTACACAGCCAGTACCACATCGATGCAACCGAGCCGCTGCACATGGACATTGCGCTAGAAATTATCTAACGCAACGCTCAGCACAGTAGCAGTAGACGCCTACCTTCGTGTAGCGTCCACGGCTCTCTAGAAAAGAGGCGCCCGCCCCGTGGTTTTCAAGCCACGAGGCGGGCGCCTCACTTATATACGCAATAAAGCATATACCCTTATCGGGATGCTACCAGATGCGCACACGCTCCTCCGGAGCCAAGTACAGTGCATCGCCCTCAGAGACACCAAACGCCTCATAGAACTCATCAATATTGCGCACCACACCGTTCACGCGGAACTCATCCGGCGAGTGCGGATCCACCGAAATCATCACCTCAGCATGCTGCGGGCGGGACTTCGTGCACCAGCCGCGAGCATTCGAGAAGAAGAAACGCTGAATACCGGTCATACCGTCAATCACCGGCGCGTCAGCCAGCGACTCAATGCCCTGCTTCTTCAAAGCCAGACGGTACGCCTTCAACGCAATCGACATGCCAGCCAGGTCGCCAATGTTCTCACCCAGAGTCAGCTCACCATTCACGTGGAACTTCGGATCCAGACCCACCGGAACGTACGCGTTGTACTGCTCCACCAGTGCGGAGGTGCGCTCCTTGAACTTCGCGTAATCCTCCTCAGTCCACCAGCTCTCCAGCTTGCCGTCACCGTCGTAGCGGGAACCCTGATCGTCAAAACCGTGACCAATCTCGTGGCCAATAATCATGCCGATATTGCCGTAGTTCGCCGCATCGTCGGCATCCGGGTTGAAGTACGGCGGCTGCAGAATCGCTGCCGGGAACACAATCTCATTCGCCGGGGGCATGTAGTACGCGTTCACGGTCTGCGGAGTCATCAGCCACTCCGACTTATCCACCGGCTGACCCTTACGGGCAATCAGCCAGTCAGCGTCAAACGCGCCGGTACGGCGCAGGTTCTCGAACAGGTCGCCAGGCACGAGCTCCAGTGCGGAGAAGTCACGCCACTTATCGGGGTAACCGATCTTGGTGACGAACTTCGACAGCTTCTCCAGCGCCTTCTGGCGGGTTGCCTCAGTCATCCAGTCCAGCGACTCAATAGACTCGCGGTACGCCTCCAAGAGGTTGCCGACCAGAACCAGCATCTTCTCCTTGTGCGAGGGCGGGAAGTGCACAGCCACGTACTCCTGGCCAATCTCCTCACCCAGAGCCTTCTCAACCGCACCCACGCCGCGCTTCCAGCGCTCACGAATCTGCTGGGTACCGGAGAGGGTCTTGCCGTAGAAGTTGAAGCTCTCCTGAACCAGTTCGTCGTACATGAACGGCGCACGCGAACGCAGAACAGTCCATACAGCCCACAGCTTCCAGCTCATCAGCGGGATGGAGGTGAACAGCTTCGCCGCACCCTCAAAGAAGGACGGCTGACCCACAATAACCTGGCCCAGGGTCTCCGGGTCGGCGCCCAGCGCCAGCAGCCACTGCGAGAACGGGAAACCGGGGAACTTCTCCTCCAGCTCGGTCGCCTGGTACGGGTTGTAGGTCGCCTCAGCGTCGCGGTTCTCCACGACGTTCCAGTGCAGGCGAGCCAGCTCCGACTCGTGAGTGAACACCAACTGAGCCGCCTGCTCCGGGGTCAGGCCGAAGCCCTCAGCCAGACCGGTCAGCTCAAACATGCGGGCAATATGCTCAACGTACGCCGCGCACGCAGCCTCATGCTTCTCTTCACGGTAGTACGATTCATCCGGCAGACCCAGACCCGACTGGTACAGGAAGAACGTGTAATTCTTCGGGTCCTTCGGGTCGTTGCTGGTGTACCAAGCGAACAGCTGCGGCAGACCCGCACGAGACAGCAGCGCCAAGGTCACAGCAAGGTGGGAGGGGGTTGCCGAGTTCAGAATCGGGGCGATTTCCTTCAGCAGCGGCTCCAGGCCGTCTGCCTCAATCTTCTCAACATCCATGAAGGAGTTGTACAGCGCGCCAATGCGGGACTCCGGCTGCTCCTTCGCAATCTTCTCCACCAGCTCACGCACGTGCTTCTCTGCGTTATCGCGGAGGGTGTACAGGCCGCCGTCCTTGGGGCGGTCCGCCGGGATTTCGTGGGTAGCCAGCCACTTACCGTTGACGTGGCGGAAGAAATCGTCGCCCGGCTTGACGGTTTCATCCACCCATTCTTTAGTGATTCCAGAGTTAGTAGTCATGGTTCCATTCTATGTTCTTACGCCCCCAAGCCACAGGATGCCCGGCACGGCACCAGATGGTGGCTCACCGGTACAGGCGCTTCTCAGAGGCGTTTTAGGCGGCAGAAAGGGCGCATAGCCTCCTCCAGGATGCAGAAAACCCGCCCACACGGTCACACAACCGTACAGGCGGGTTAACATCTACCCTCTGAACTTATCTCTAGTTCAGGAAAGAAGAAGCACTATTCGCTTAAGCCTGAGCCTTCGCAGCCAGCTTCTGTGCACGCTCAGCCATCATGCGCTTCTCAGCACCGTTGACCAGCCACAGGAACAGCACAGCCAGACCGGAGCACACAATCATGAAGACGAACGCGGTGCCCCAACCCCAGTGGTCAACAATGATGCCGATACCGGCAGACGCCAGGGTTGCACCCAGCGCGTAACCGAACAGGCCGGTGAAGCCCGCAGCGGTACCCGCAACGTGCGAGGGGGACAGGTCAATAGCCTGCAGACCAATCAGCATGACCGGACCGTAAATCAGGCCACCAATCAGAGCCAGTGCAACGTACGCAATCCACAGGGGTGCATCCGAAGAAGGCAGCCAGTACAGCAGGATTGCGCCAACGGTCGCAAGCAGGAACAGGATACCCGCGGGGGAGCGGCGACCCTTGAACATACGGTCAGAAACGTAACCGCACAGGACGGTGCCACCAATACCGGCAAGCTCCAGAATCGAGAAGCCCGCAATACCACCCTCAAGGGAAGCGTGGCGCACATCGTGCAGGTACTTCGGTGCCCACACCAGCACGCCGTAACGCAGGGTGTACACGAACACGTTCGCCAGAGCCAGGTACACCATGGTCGAGTTGGTCAGCACGTGCTTACGGATGGTGGTCCAGGTGGACTCTGCACGATCCTCAGCGGTGGACTCAACCTTGTGCGGGTCGTTGCGGTACACGTCAACGGTGGGCAGACCCTCGGCCTCGGGGTTGTCACGGATCAGCAGCCACGCCACGAAAGCCAGAACGAAGCTGATAACAGCCGGGAACCAGAACGCAACTTCCCAGGTCTTGCCGAACATGGAGAAGCCCCAAGCAACCAGCAGACCGGACAGCGCGCCACCAACGTTGTGGGCGGTGTTCCACCACGAAACCTTAGTACCGCGCTCGCTGGTGGAGAACCAGTTCACGAGCACACGACCCGAGGGAGGCCAACCCATGCCCTGGAAGATGCCGTTGAAGACCATAATGGTCGCCATGATGGAGGCGATAGCCGCACCGTAGCCCGCCGCGCCCGCGCCTTCACCCATGTAACCGGTCAGCGCCAGCAGGATGTTGGCAACACCCGAGAGCACCAGACCGATGGGCAGGAACAGACGCGCATTCGAGCGGTCAGAAATCATTGCGGTGAAGAACTTGCTGAAGCCGTAAGCCAGCAGCAGTGCGGTGGACAGCGCACCAATTGCGGCGTTGCTGAAGCCAAGTTCCTTGGTCAGAATCGGGGTGACCAGCGGGACGTTGTTACGAATCAGGTAGAAGGTCGCGTAACCGATGAAAATACCCATGAAAACCTGCAGACGCATGCGCGGGTACTTTGCATTAACTTCAGCCTCGCTCAGTTGAGGCTTGGGTGCCGGAATTGCGAGCCAGCGGGGTACAGAACCCTTCTTCTTCTTTGATGAAGTGGTAGTAGTCATGCTGGAATTCTAAAAACGAATTCTCATAAAAATGCTAATCCGATGGGCATATTTTCATCGGATTGTTCACAAGGGTGAACGGATATTCAGAGCGATTGTTCTATAAATACTGTTTTTATCCTGGAATGACGGGGAAGTGCGCAATCTGTGTGATGTAGGTCTGTCTACTGGGCAACATTGCCTCAAGCCGTGTAATGAATATAAATACTTTCTCTGTTGAGTAAGTATGTGTTTTGGTCAGACCACACTTAAATTTAGAGTAATTTATACCCTAAGTTCAAATAAAAACCACTTAAACACCACTAAATCGGTGCCCTAAAACAGCACAGAAAAGCCCGCCCGTACAGTGCAGAAGAAAAACTGTACGGGCGGGCCCGTTATCTATCCCCAAAAGCTCGGCATACAGTCGGTACGCATACCGGCTCGAAGCCGAACAGCCGCCACCTGCCGCAGGTTACCGCGAGCAAACCATCATCCGGTCAACCCGCAGCAGGCAGCGGAGCCAAGAGGCGCCTCCTAGAGGGATGCGCGAATCGCCTTGGTGGCATCCACCAGGTGACGCAGAGACTGCTTGGTCTCCTCGTAATCACGAGTCTTCAGACCACAGTCAGGGTTCACCCACAGGTCAGCAATGGTGCCGTAACCAATCGCAGCCTTCAGCAGGGACTCAATCTCATCCTGCGAAGGAACACGCGGGGAGTGGATGTCCCACACGCCCGGGCCCAGACCGGAAACGAAGCTCTCCGGAATGTCAGCCAGCAGCTCCATGTGCGAACGAGCCGCCTCGATGCTGGTCACGTCGGCGTTCAGAGCGTTAATCGAGTCGATAATCTCGTTGAACTCCGAGTAGCACAGGTGGGTGTGAATCTGGGTGGAGTCCTTCACCGCGCTGGTTGCCAGGCGGAAGGAGTTCACCGACCAGTCCAGGTACTGCGGCTGCTCATCGCGGCGCAGGGGCAGCAGCTCACGCAGAGCCGGCTCGTCCACCTGAATGATGCGGATGCCTGCCTCCTCCAGGTCGGCAATCTCGTCGGCAAGAGCCAGAGCCACCTGGTTAGCGGTCTCGCGGCGCGGCTGGTCGTCACGCACGAAGGACCACGCCAGAATCGTCACGGGGCCGGTGAGCATGCCCTTGACGGGCTTGTCGCTCAGTGACTGTGCGTGGGAGCTCCACGGCACGGTGAATGCCTCACCGCGCAGACCCTCGCCGTGACGCTTCACGTCACCGAACAGGATCGAGGGGCGGGTGCAACGCGAACCGTAGGACTGAACCCAGCCGTGGCGGGTGGTTGCGAAACCGTCGAAGTTCTCGGCGAAGTACTGAACCATGTCGTTACGCTCAGCCTCACCGTGAACCAGCACGTCCAGGCCCAGCTCCTCCTGCAGCTTGATGACCGAGGCAATCTCGTCACGCAGGAAGCCGTTCAGCTCCTCAGCGGAAATCTTGCCCGCACGAGCCTCCGCACGGTGGCGGCGAATCTCAGCAGTCTGGGGGAAGGAACCGATGGTGGTGGTCGGCAGCTTCGGCAGGTTCAGGTCAGCCTGAGCCGCGCGGCGAACGTCAATGGTCGGACGGTCGAAGTCCTCGGCGGTTACAGCTGCGGCGCGGGCACGAATCTCGTCGTTGTGCTTGCGCGGGTCGGCGGCGAAGCGAGCCAGCGCCTCGTCAGCAGCCTTCAGCTCCGGCTCAACAGCAGCCTCACCCTCGGCCAGGCCACGAGCCAGCAGGGCGATCTCGGCAACCTTCTGGTCGGCGAATGCCAGGCCGTCCACGGGAACCTCGGCGGGGTCTTCCAGAGCCAGGTCGTGCGGCACGTGCTGCAGGGAGGTCGAGGAGGACACCGACACGGCACCCTCGGATGCGCCGGGCAGCGCCTCCAGAGTCTTCAGAGCCGCGCGAACATCGGCACGCCACACGTTACGGCCGTTCACAACACCGGCAACCAGGTGCACGCCGGCGGCAGAAACGGACTCCAGCTCAGCCTTCGAGTACACGCCGTGCACCAGGTCAAGGTGCAGAGCCTCAATACCGGTACCCAGCAGTGCCGGCAGGTTCTCACGCAGAGAACCGTAGGGGCTGGTCACCAGAATCTGCGGGCGCTTCTCGCCGGCAGCCAGGGCACGGTAGGTGCGCTCAGCCAGCTGCGCAACCTTTGCGTTGTCGGCACGGTCCACGGTCAGGCCCGGCTCGTCCAGCTGAACCCACTCAACACCGCGCTCAGCCAGCTGCTCCAGCACCTGAGCGTACGCGGCAACGAACTCATCCAGACGGTCAACGGGGGAGAAGTCCTCAGCGGAACCCTGCTCAGCCTTAGCGCCCAGCAGCAGGGTCAGCGGGCCAACAATCTGCGGGCGAACCTTCACGCCAGCCTGCTTTGCTACCTCGAGCTGCTCGTCAATAGCCTCAAGGTTCAGCTTAATCTCGGTGCCGGCACCAATCTCGGGCACCAGGTAGTGGTAGTTGGTGTCGAACCACTTAGTCATCTCCAGAGGAGGCAGGGTCTCGGTACCGCGCGCCAGTGCGAAGTAGCCGGGCAGATCCAGCAGGCCGCGTGCATCCTTAGCCTCAGCCAGACGCTCGGGAACCAGGGTGAACAGGCGAACAACGTCGAGCACCTGGTCGTAGTAGGAGAAGGTTGCCGGAATCGAGTAGTTGTCAGCCTTCAGACCGGCGGCGGTCACGCGCTCGAAGTAGGTGCGCTGCACGTCTGCGGCGGTGTCCTGCAGCTCCTGCAGGGTGGCCTTGCCCTTCCAGAAAGCCTCCTGAGCCTTCTTCAGCTCACGGAAGCGGCCCACGCGGGGGTAACCAACAATAGTTGCGGCGGGGAATGCGGTGTTCGACATAATAATTTTTTCCTTTACTGGGGATAGATAGGGGAGTCAGTTCCGGTATTTCGCCACCCAGCGGTGGGCGGTGAAACGGAGGTTGTAACTCCCGGAATATTTGCGGGGGAGACAATGGGAACGCATCCGACAAGGAGCGTTACGGGTTGGGTTAGGCGTATTCCAGTTCGCTCAGCGGCTGAGAGAAACGGTTGCTGTATCGGGGTAGGTCCAGCTGGTCCAGAACGTCCAGCACCGCCGCATGCTCGTTGAAGGTGAAGAAGTGCAGGCCCGGTGCGCCCGCATCCATCACGGCGCGGCACTGGTTCAGCGCGTAATCCACGCCGATGCGGTGCAACTCTGCGTTGCTGGTCGCCGTCTCTAGGGCGTAGGCGAGGTCCGTCGGGACTTCCATGCCCGCCATCTGGCAGAGGTTCTGTAGGCGCTTCAGCGAGGTTACCGGCATGATGCCCGGAATAATCGGAATATCCACGCCTGCCAGGTGCGCCGAATCGACCAGGGCGCTATAGCGTTCATCCTCAAAGAACACCTGAGTAATCGCGAAATCCGCGCCGGCACGCTGCTTGGACAGCAGAATCTCAATATCCTGCAGCAGGGATGCGGACTCGGGGTGCTTCTGCGGGTATGCCGCCACACCAATCGACACCTTGCCAGCTGCCAGGTGGGCGAAATCTTCACGCTCCACGCGGCGAATGAGCTCTACCAGGTAGCGGGCGAAAGGAAGTTCAGAAACCTGACCTTCCTGAATATCACCGCGAAGAGCCAGGAAACCGCGCACACCCAGACCCAGAATCAGGCGGACTGCACGCTCCAGCTCGTGCACTGAATGGCCTGCGCAAATCAGGTGAGCCAGCGGGGTGAGGGAGGTTTCATGCACCAGGTGGTCGAGCAGCGCCAGGGTCTTCTGGCGGCGCTTCGCGTCACCGGCGTAGGTGACTGACACGTAGTCGGGGTTGGTGCCCTCAAGCTCGGCAATGGTGTGGAGTAGCGACTCGCAGCTTGCGTGTGAGCGGGGTGGGAATAGCTCAAAAGAAAGAGCCGGGTGAACTGTCGTCATAACCTTCCTTCGTGTTCACCCGATAGATACGCACCGGGAGGGTGCGTGAATTCTTCTGCAGGATGCGCTGTACCGGTTTGTGGGTACGACTCATCAAGGGGTGCCGAAGGGTATTCTTCTCTATCGGTTCTGGCGGGAGCACCTTGTCCGTACCCTGCACCGTGACGGTGGGGGATACTGGCGAGGTTGCTGCGACGTCTACGAGCCAGATCTCTCGGTCGCTCTTGATAGATAACGCTTTCACTCTACCCACTGCCTCCGAGGGTGTGCAAGGGATGCGGCGGTTGATGTCCTAATATTTCTGGACATGACATTGGGGAGAAATATGAACTTAATATGACTGACTATGACGAAGGGTGCTGGGGGCGTTGCGGGTAGAGCTGTCGGCTGACCCCTGGGTGTCTGGGACTTCTTCTCCTCTACAGGAGCAGGAGGCGGGTAGAGCTGCTGGCTGACCCCTGGGTGTCTGGAGCTACCGTAGCGACATTCGCATAATATTCTTGGACACGCGCGGATATGCGTGTTTTAAATTTCATTGAGGGGTAAAGTTAGCTGGCAGAAGTACAGCCGTACTTCATTAACTACTCTTCGAGGAGTTCTCATGATTAAGTTCATGTGCGATCTGTTCGGTATTGAAATTGTTCCGGCAGGCGGCGGTCGTTGCGGTGGCCGTATGCCGCGTCCGGGACAGAGGCCGCAGTAGAAAGTGAATTACCCCTGCTTCCATCCGTTGCGTTTAGTCTGATGGGTGGAAGCAGGGCTACGGTTCCAACCAAAATACAAAGGAGTTATCGGTCATGGGTCAGGTGTGGGCTAAAAGGGGAAACCGGATTTCCCTCGTGGAGTATAAAGGCAATTATTTTATTGTGCCTCGCTTGTTAGTTACTGCTAATGGTCGGACGTGTTTGAGTCCATGGGTGCTGGATAGACTATTATCCATGAGCCGACTAAAGAAAGATTCTAACGAGGCGCTTTCTGTAACGTATCATCCAGGTTTCGCATGTAATTTGACTTGCTCGTATTGCTATCAGATAGATTCTAATGGACTCCGTCCCCAAAATAAACGGAATAAGACAATTACCACGGAGCAGATGGCTAGCTTTCTTGCTGGGTATGCCAGAGACATGAGAAAGTCTGAATTTTCTGTGACTTACTTGGGCGGCGAGCCCCTTTTGTATATAAAAGATATTCTCGAGTTTCACCGATGCCTTAGTGGGTTTATGCCGATTAATGGGAGTTTTCTGGTAACCAATGGTGTGTTAATCAATGAAGAAAATATAAAGTATTTGAAAATGATAGATTGTTACACCATTCAGATTACATTAGATGGTTCTGAGGATGTGCATAATATGTACAGAAAAACCAAGTCGGGGTGGGGTAGCTATCGAAAGATTGTTGATTCGATTTGTCTACTTCTGCAAGAAGACTTTTATGTAAGCATTAGGATAAATGTAACTAGTGTAAGCGTTAATTCTATAGAGAGTCTTCTTGATGACCTGTATATAAATCTTGGTCATCCTAATAACATGTCGATTTATTTCGCACTTATTGACAATACAAATATGTATCATGATTCTATTAAGGAGTCGAATGAATATATTGATAAATATGTTAATGCGTATAGGGTTGCAGTGAAGAAAGGTTTCAAAGTATCTCGCCCTGGGCATAGTGGCTATTGTTCAACATGTCGAACCCCAAGGTCTGAATTAGGGTACCAGCCAGAAGGGGTAGTCTTGACATCCTCTGGAAAATTGTATAGTTGCTGGGACAGTGCCGGCCAGCAATCGATGGAGGTTGGAAATGTTATTGATGGGTATAATCCTGCAGCTTATGAAAAGTCATGGGTTCAGTGTGGCTACTTGGATTGTAATAAGTTGTCACAACGGGAAGCCATCAATTCAGTTATTTTGATGCTTAAAGATGAATTCAATATGACTTTGTGAGCGTGGTGAGAATGAAAAATCTATTTTCTTCTATACTCTGGTCTTTCCGCCTAGCCTGGAAAACCTGTCCTGGGACCCTAGTGAGCGCCGCCCTATCACTAGCCGTCATAGCCTGCATTCCCCTGAGCCAGTCCTTGCTGATTGGTAATACAGTATCAGCCTTGAGCGGTTCAAATGGTGGCGCGGCCTGGATTTATATTGTTGTGCTTGCCATTGTTGTTGGAATTAATATTATTGCTCAACGTTGGGTAATAAGTAACATGCTGATCCTCAAGTCAAAGGTGAACTATCGGGTTCACTGCATGTTAAATAACAGGTTATCTACATTTCCGTTGTCTAATATAGGTAGCACAAAATCGCAGGAAGATATACGTGCTGCTAGAGAGGCAATATCGAAACAGGAATTGCAGGTTCACACCATGTCAGTTATGACACTGGTGAGTGCCTTCGCAATGGTGTTACTTCTCTGTCTTAATATCGCGAACGTCAGCATTGTGGCAGCAATTTTTGCGGCACTGTGTTCATTGCCCCTAGCCATTGCAATGGTGATTCTCGCTAAACGTGATTACGCTATCTACACCCTAATGTACGAGGATTATCGGGCAGAGAACTACTATCTAGACAATCTGATGGCTCAGAGACGAGCCCAAGAACTTCACCTCATGAGAGCCTCCCGATTTTTCTCGCAACGCGTAGCGTCCTGGCGACGTCGGGCAGTCGGTAGGGAATTGAGCCTTGAAAGTGTTAGAGGAATTGTCTCCATAGTTGCAGGGCTACTCTGCTCTGTCTTACTTTTTGCGTCCCTGTACTTCCTTGTGGATTCAGGAGCCGATATATCGTATGTGGCCGGATCGCTGATTGGAATTATTGCCTGTGTTAACGCGACCCAAGAGGTGGGATATTCATTTGGTCAGATTATTAATGGAGCATTATCTGTTCAGCAATTCCGAAGGGTATGCGACTCTGATACTTACGACCATGCCTCTGAGATAAAAACTTCTAACCCTAATCGTGAAAATATTTCAAAAATTATATGCAAAGATGTATCCGTTCAGTATGAGGGCGCGTCGTCTTTTGCGCTTAAAGATATTAATCTTGAGCTGATGAATAATCAAATGATTGCAGTAGTTGGTGCCTCAGGCGCGGGAAAAACAACGCTAATAAATGCAATTCTTGGAATTACACCAATTGCCCAGGGGAGCATAACGTATAAGGGTGCTTCTTCTGAGAGTGAATACAACATGTTGGCAAATGTTGGTTTGGTGAGTCAAGACTACGGCCGTTAT
>NZ_KV830311.1:0-94865 GCF_001836735.1 Rothia sp. HMSC061D12
TTTGCCATGCAAATCCGTTTTCCGTGATTCGCACCACAATGTTTCTTTCCTAAACTCTTCCATCATCACCAACAGGCAATCTGAGAATCTTCTAAGCAAGAAACCAAAACACTATACAATTGAAAGTCATTCAACCGCTTCTGACTAGGAGAAACACCGAAGAAGTTCTTCGTTTTTTCCTCCTCGCCGCGGCGACTCATACAACTATACAGATGCCGAAATGGGTCTGCAACCCGAAATAGGGTGAAGTAGACCACAAATAAGGCCTTGAAAGGGTCTCAAACACCCTCACAAACACCAAAACACCTAGTCAGCACAGGATAAGCTCCTCAAAAGTTCTTTGAAAAAAGTTTAAAAACCTTCAAAAGACCCCGAAAAACCTGCAGAAGCGCCCTAAAGAGCCCATATAGAAGGGCAGAAGAGCCCCTCAGCATCAAGAAGATAGGAAGAGAAGACGGGAAGAAAAGATGGGAAGAGGGGCTCCGCCCCTCCCCCATCTCTGTATCACCGCATCTCTGTATTTCATACCGCCGTATTCCTGTACCGCTGCACTCCCCCGCTCTGCACCTCCCCCTCCCCCCCCCTCCTCTGCAGCCTCCCTATATATGAGCACCTACGGGAGAGCGTAGAAGAGCACAGAAAAGGAGGGTCCCCCTCACGAGGGCGCCCTCCTTATTCAAGCTATAGGGTTCAAGCTACAGAGCTACAGGCTGTAGCTCGCTAGCTTCAAAACTCTAGTTCGCGGAAGCGCGACGACGAGAAACATCGTACAGAGTAATGCCCACAGCCATCGCCGCGTTCAAAGACTCCATCGCAGAATCAATCGGAATCGACACAATCTGATCGCAGTTCTCAGTCACCAGGCGGGACAGACCCTTACCCTCAGAACCAACCACCACGCACAGCGGCTCATTCGCAAGCTCCAGAGCCGGCAGCTCAATATCGCCACCGCCATCCAGACCAATCACGAAAATACCCTGCTCCTTAGCCTGCTGAATCACGCGAGTCAGATTAGTCGCCATCGCAACAGGAATACGAGCAGCCGCACCAGCACTAGTCTTCCACGCACCAGCAGTCACAGCAGCCGAACGACGCTCAGGAATAATCACGCCATCACCGCTAAACGCGGACACGCTACGAATAATCGCACCCAAGTTACGCGGATCAGTAATACCATCCAAAGCAACAAACAGCGGCGGAGTCGACAGCTTACCCGAGTGCCAACGCTCCATAGTATCCAGTACCAGGTCAGTAGCATCCGGGTACTTGTACGGCGGAATCTGCATCGCAACACCCTGATGCACAGAACCATCAGTCAAACGATCCAGCTCGCTACGCGGAATCTCCAGCATCGGAATATTGCGCTTATTCGCAATAGTCATGATCTCGCGAACGCGGTCATCAACCTCAACACGGCTCATGATGTACAAATGCTTCGAGGGAATCTCAGTACGCAGAGCCTCAAGCACCGCATTACGACCAGTCACCAGCTCATCGCTAGCGCGCTTACCGCCCAGACGAGTCTGGAACTTACGGTTCGTACCGGTAGCAGCACGACGCTCAGCCGCACGCTTCATCTTATGTGCCTTGTGATAAACGCGGTCCTCAGCCTTCGGAGTAGGACCCTTACCCTCAAGCGCCTTACGACCGTGACCGCCAGTGCCCTTAGTAGCACCCTTCTTCTTGGTGGTAGCGCCCGGGCGCGAACCTGCCTTAGCCATTCTTCTCTTCCTTCGTCAAAGTAATGAATACGAGTCTACGCGAGAGAAACCCGCGCGACCTAAGCCTTACGCACAAACGCGGGGCACATCACCCTCTAGCCAACGCTCCAGCTCGAACCATTCGCGCCATCCTTCACCTGCACACCAGCAGACGCCAACAGATCACGCATCGCATCAGCCTTCGCCCAATCCTTCTGAGCACGAGCATCAGCACGCTCCGCCAACACAGCCTGAATCAGCGCATCCAGAGCCTCATGCTCAGCACCCGAAGTGCCCTCAGCATTAAAACTCATCAGCTGCGCCAGACCCAGAACCTCAGCCATAGCCATCACAGCATTCGCCGCCTCCGAAGCATCCTCACCGGCAGCAAGCGCCGCATTACCCGCACGAGTCTGCTCATGCAGAACCGCCAGAGCACGCGGAATGTTCACGTCATCATCCATAGCCTCAGCAAAAGCCTCCGGAACCTCACGACCCGGCTTCAGCACATCCTGAGTTGCAGCAAGGAACGTCTCAACACGCTCAATAGCGGTTGCCGCCTCCTGCAGAGACGACGGACGGTAATCAAGAATCGAACGGTAATGCGCACTACCCAGGTAATAACGAACCACCAGCGGACGAGCCATCTGCAGCATCTGCGCCGGCGAAATCGTATTACCGATAGACTTCGACATCTTCTCACCCTCATAGGTGACCATGCCGTTATGCATCCAGAAGTTCGCGAAATCATCACCGGCAGCAGTCGACTGCGCCAGCTCATTCTCATGGTGCGGGAAACGCAAATCCAAACCGCCACCGTGAATATCGAAACGCGAACCCAAATACTTACCAGCCATCGCCGAGCACTCCAGGTGCCAGCCCGGACGGCCGCGACCCCACGGAGACTCCCACGAAGCAGTCAGCGGCTCACCCTCCTTATAACCCTTCCACAGGGCAAAATCGCGAGGGTCACGCTTACCGCGCGGATCAGCATCCGCAGAATCCTGCATATCCTCAACGCTCTGATTCGTCAGCGCACCATACTTATCCCACGAACGCACATCAAAATACACGTCACCAGAATCATCCAGCGCAGGATACGCGTGGCCGCGATCAATCAGACGCTGAATCAGAGCAAACATCTCCGGAATATGACCGGTCGCACGCGGCTCATACGTCGGCGGATCAATACCCAACGCCGCATACGCCTGAGCAAAAACCTTCTCAAAACGGTACGCGAGCGCCCACCACTGCTCATTCGGGAACTCACCCTCAAAACCGGGCTCCATAGAATCAGCAGACTTCGCCAAAATCTTGTCATCAATATCAGTGACATTGCGGACCGTCGTCACCTTCAAACCGCGGTAACGCATCCAACGGCTCAACTGGTCAAAAACCAACGCCGAACGGATGTGGCCCAGATGCGGTTCACCCTGCACCGTAGCACCACAATAATAGATACGCGCCTCACCGGGCACGACGGGCTCAAACTCGCGAATAGTCGCGGAAGCTGAATCATAAAAACGCATAGTCACACTCTCATTCTACGGGGTCGGCTCAGACGCCGGGGCGGTAAATCAGCGATAGGTTACAGAATGGCTCGAAGCAGCCAAACACCTACGAACGCGGGTACACCAGCGCCGTCGCAATAGCAGCCACACCCTCGCCGCGGCCCGTCAAACCCAGACCGTCAGTAGTCGTCGCAATCACCGTCACCGGAGCACCCGCCGCCTCGCTCAGCACACGGTTCGCCTCATCACGGCGCGGAGAGAACTTCGGGCGGTTACCCACCAGCTGAACACTCACATTACCAATCTCAAAACCAGCAGCACGCACAATCGCCGCAGCCTCAGAAAGAATACGAACACCAGAAGCGCCCTTCATATCCGGGCGGTCCACACCAAAATTAGAGCCCAAATCCCCCGTGCCGGAGGCAGCAAAAAGAGCATCCGCGGCAGCATGAGCCACCACATCACCATCAGAATGGCCGCTCAAACCACGCTCACCCGGCCAATGCAGACCAGCAATATACAGAGGAGTGCCCTCCTCACCAAAAGCGTGGACATCAACACCGGTACCAACACGAGGAATAACAGTCATCACAGGACCCTTCAATCGATCAAACATCTTCTCAGCAGCAACACCTCGGCAAAAGAGGCATTAGGCGGCAGGGTTAGGCAACAGAAACACCAAACAGCGCGCGAGCAACCCGCAAATCCATCGGAGTCGTCACCTTAAACGCATCCGCATCACCGGCAACCGTCAACACCGGCTCACCCGCCGCCTCCATCGCCATCGCATCATCAGTCAACAGCTCAGCCTCCTCAGCAGGCAGGGAACGGCTACGCTCATGTGCCGCCAACAGGGCAGCCACCTCAAAACCCTGAGGAGTCTGCACCGCACGCATCTGCGCACGCGAAGGAGTACCCGTCACCAAACCAGCAGAATCCACAGTCTTCACCGTATCCACCACCGGCAACACAGGAATCACCGCACGCACAACACCCTGCGGGCTCGCAGAACCCAAACCCTCAAGCACGCGGTGATACACCTGCGGCGGAGTAAAAGCACGAGCGCAATCATGAATCAGCACATAATCCACCGGAACCTGCGCATCCTTCAAAGCATCCAACGCCGCAACCACCGAAGCAGTACGCGTATCACCACCGGCAGTAATCAACGCACCGGCACGGCGGGCATCCTCCAAAAGCTCCGGGCAACTCGCCGAACAATCAGCAGGAACAGTCACCACCACATGCTCAGCAACACCCGAAGCGAGCGCACCCTCCAACGCATAATCCAGCAAAGTACGACCATGCACACGCACAGCAGCCTTCGGGATCGGCTCACCCAAGCGAGTACCCGAACCAGCCGCCAAAACAATCACAGCAGTATTCGCCGCAGAAGCAGAACTCATCAGTCTCAAGCCCGCCTACGCCTCGAACTTATAGCCCAAGCCGCGAACCGTCACCACATACTGCGGGGCAGAAGAATCCGGCTCAATCTTCGAACGCAGACGCTTAATATGCACATCCAGGGTCTTCGTATCGCCAACATAGTCGGCACCCCACACGCGCTCAATCAGCTGGCCGCGAGTCATCACACGACCCACATTGCGCAGCAGAATCTCAAGGAGCTCAAACTCCTTCAGCGGCATAGAAATCTCTTCACCATTAACCGTCACCACGTGGCGGTCAATATCCATGCGCACCGGGCCACCCTGCAGTACCGACTCAGTAGCAGAATCAGTCTCCGCCGAACGACGACGCAACACCGCACGGATACGAGCAATCAACTCACGCGCAGAATACGGCTTCGTCACATAGTCATCAGCGCCCAGCTCCAGACCCAGAACCTTATCCAGCTCAGAATCCTTAGCGGTCAGCATGATAATCGGGACCGAAGACACCTCACGCAGCTTACGGCACACCTCCATACCGGACATGCCCGGAAGCATCACATCCAGCAGCACCAAATCCGCGCCCTCGCGGTCAAACACCGGCAGAGCATCCAGACCGTTATCCACAACAATCGTCTGGAAACCCTCACGACCCAGCAAAAACGCCAGGGGATCCGAGAGGGCCTCTTCGTCCTCAACAATCAGAATTTTAGACATCAATAACTTCCTTCGATTCCATAAAACCTATACCGCTAACACTACACTGCGACCGGAGCCTCATTCAGCGGCAACGCCAACGTAAACGTCGAGCCCTCCTGCGGCATCGACCGAACCGTCACGCTACCACCGTGCTGAGTCATCACATGCTTCACAATGCTCAAGCCCAAACCAGTACCGCCCGTCTGACGCGAACGAGCCGGATCAACCCGGTAAAAACGCTCAAAAATACGCTTCTGCTCATCCTCAGGGATACCCACGCCCTGATCAGAAACCTCAACCAGCAGCTGATCAGCCACACGATGCACCCAAATATCCACCTTCGTATGCTCCGGCGAATAGCGCACCGCATTCTCCACCACGTTCTGCACAGCAATACCGAGCAGCTCGGCGTCACCATACACCTCGGGAACCTCCTCGATGCGGGTAGAAATCTGGATGTCCTTCTCCTCCGCCACAATATGCGAACGATCCACCGCATCAGCCACCAAAGAAGGCACCGACACCGGACCACCGCGCGCAATCACATCGGTCGACTGCAGACGCGAAAGCTCAATAATGTCACGCACCAGCGCAGAGAGGCGGCGAGTCTCCTTATGCAGACGACCCACAAAATACTCAATCGCCTCAGGGTCATCACTCGCCTGCTCAATAGCCTCAGCCAACAGGCTCACCGCACCCACCGGAGTCTTCAACTCATGCGACACATTCGCCACAAAATCATTACGCATACGCTGAACACGAGAAATCTCAGTACGGTCATCAGCCAGCACCAGGATGTACTCATCACCCAGCGACGCAACACGCACATCCAGGACCAGCGCCTCACCCTCACCGCGGTCAATCTCAAAGCTACGCTCCACAAAAATACCGCGATGACGCACCGTGCGAATCATATCCGCCAGCTCATCAGACGCCACCGTATGGCCACGCACCAGACCCATCGCATAAGCACCCGGAGAAGCCTGAACCACGCCGCCCACCTCATCAATCACCAGGTAGGCGCGACCAATCACAGCAAGCACCTGAGCGGCACCATCACGCAGCGCCGGCGCCGACACCAAGCTACGCTCCTGCTCCCGCTCACTACGCGCCACCGCGTTCATGCTCAGGACGCCCACCAGCAGACCTATCATGCCCGCAATAAAGGCGATCAGACCGGCATCCATGTACTTCCCTTCTATTCGAGTACCCCACTCAGTATAAATGTGGCTGATACCCAGCGTTCAGGCGAGTGCGCCTCTTCTCAGACCGACTTCAGACCAACTCTCCGCGCAGAAACCTGGCAGAGAACGCAATGAGCCGCCCACCTTACCGGTGGACGGCTCATCACAAACACAGGGGTGAAACCCTGTCGAAGGTATTACTTACCCTGGTTTGCTACGGCAGCAATAGCGTCCTTAGCAGCCTCGGGGTCCAGGTACTCGCCAGCCTTGACGGGCTTGAAGTTCTCATCCAGCTCGTAGTACAGCGGAATACCGGTGGGGATGTTCAGGCCAGCAATGTCCTCATCGGAGATACCCTCGAGGTGCTTGACCAGCGAACGCAGGGAGTTACCGTGTGCAGCAACCAGAACGGTCTTGCCTGCTGCGAGGTCGGGCTTGATGTCCGACTCCCAGTAGGGAAGCATACGGCCCAGAACGTCCTTCAGGCACTCGGTGCGAGGAGCGTTCTCAACATCCGCGTAGCGGGGGTCGTGTGCCTGCGAGTAGGGGTCGTTGTCATCCAGCGGGGGCGGCGGAACGTCGTAGGAACGACGCCAGGTCATGAACTTCTCGTCGCCGTATTCCTCGCGGATCTCGGACTTGTTCTTACCCTGCAGAGCACCGTAGTGACGCTCGTTCAGGCGCCAGGTGCGCTTGACGGGAATCCACAGACGGTCTGCTGCATCCAATGCAAGGTTTGCGGTGTTGATTGCGCGACGCTGCAGGGAGGTGTGAACAACATCGGGGAGGATGTTGCGCTCTGCCAGCAGCTCGCCGCCGCGCTTAGCCTCAGCGCGGCCCTTATCGGTCAGGTTAACGTCCACCCAGCCGGTGAACAGGTTCTTCTCGTTCCACTCGGACTGGCCGTGGCGCAGGAGTACTAGTTTGTAAGTCATACCTCTATTTTTTCATTTACCCGCCGGTTTGTCATGCCTTAGAGCCTAGAAAATATGCATTCTCCCAAAAATTTATAAGGGTCTTTTCTACCAGAACGAAAGGCTCAAAAAACCCGCCAGAAAAGGGAAAAGCCCCGCACACCATCCGACCGGGACAAACCCATCAGACAGCGCACGAGGCTTCACCATCTATCGCACAAAGCGAGCGCAAAAGCTAACGCTAGAAACGGCGGCGTCCCACCGAAGGCCACACACCAGCCAGGAACACGCAGCTAATCACAGCAGCAACCAGCTGAAGAATCAGCACAGTATTACCGCCGCCAGTCACCGCAGCAAAAACGCTAAACAGCGACACCGCAGCAGAACCACCGGTCAAAGCCAGCCATGTGTTCTTCGGGCGCTTACCGGCAAAATCGTACGCGTTCGCCGGAGACATCCACGCACGCACAAAAGCCAGCACACCAACCGCAGCACCAGCGATAGCCAGCAGCGTATCAACAAAAGTGGTCACGTACCAGACCAGCAGAATAGGAGACATAGTATTCCTTAGAATCAGCAGCTTCTCTAGACAACCCTAGCAAAGCGCTTAGCGGACAACCTTAAAGGCCTCAACCAAGTCATTGTAAAGGTCATCCACGTTCTCAATACCCACCGACAGGCGCAGCAGAGACTCCGGAATCGAATCCGGCTCGTTACCGTGGCGACGACGACGCTCCACCAGAGACTCCACGCCGCCCAGAGAGGTCGCCGGGGTCCACAGCTTCAACGCCTCCACGACGTTACGGGCACCAGCCGCATCGGTATCCAGAGTGACGCACAAAATCGCACCGAAACCGTCCATCTGCTTCTTCGCAACCTCATGACCGCGGTCGCTCTCCAGACCCGGGTAACGTACCTCAGTCACGAAGGGGTGCTCGCTCAGACGCTCTGCGAGAACCTGCGCGTTCTCTACAGCACGCTCCACACGCAGTGCCAGAGTGCGCAGACCGCGCAAACCAAGCCACGCCTCCACCGGACCGGGGATTGCGCCGTTGGTGATGCGGTGGTGCAGCATCGCCTTGTACAGCTCCTCATTCGAGGTCAAGGTCATACCCAGCAGAACATCAGAGTGGCCCGCCAGGAACTTCGTTGCGGAGTGAACCACCACGTCAGCGCCCAAATCCAGAGGACGCTGCAGAATCGGGGTCGCGAAGGTGTTATCCACCGCGGTCACAATACCCAGACGGCGAGCGGCAGACAGCAGGGCAGGCAGGTCAGCAACCTCAAGCATCGGGTTCGTGGGGCTTTCCAACCACGCCAGGACCTTCGGTGCCGAGTAGTTCACGTTCTCCGGGGTGACGCCGGTGCGGGATGCGGCATCCTCCATAGCGGCGATAACGCTCTCGGTGTCTTCAATGTCCACGCGAACGAGCTCAATGATGCCGCGGCGCTCCAAATCCTTGCACAGGGTCACCGACGCCATGTATGCGTGCTTCGGAATCAGAACAATGGAGCCAACCGGCACCAGGTCGATGACAGCAGCGACAGCAGCCATACCGGAGGGGAACAGCAGACCCGGCTGGGAAGCGTTCTCCAGCTTCGCCACAACCTCTTCCATGCCCTCCCAGGTGGGGTTCGAGAAGCGGGCGTACACGCGGTCCTGCTCAATGTTCACGGCGTCCACGCCGCGGTAGGTGGAAGAAAGAACAATCGGGGGGTTCACCGGCGCGTCATGCTCGTGTGCCGGGCGGCCGCCAGAGACGACGAAGGTCTCTGCGGAGTAATTCATGTCGTGGTTATCTGCACTCATGTCTTTAAGCCTGGCACACCCGCGCCCAGAACGCACGCCCGCACAGGTGACAGCGCACAGGATTTACATGTTTTTTACCTTGATACGCGCTCAAGCCCACGCGGAGGTATCACCAAAACCGCACCGGTGCAGCTAAGAGACCCGGTACCCTTAAAGGTGATGGATACTCTCAGCTACACCCCCGATGCACAGAATCTTCCCGACGACCCGACCGGTCGCCGCGGGCTTTTTATCGTGGTCGAAGGAGGCGACGGCGCCGGCAAAACCACCCAGCTCGCCCTGCTGAATGAAGCACTCAGCGCCCGCGGATACCGTGTCATCACCACCCGCGAACCCGGCGGCACCGAGATCGGCGAGAAGCTGCGCGCCCTCGTCCTTGAAGCAGGTCAGGGCACCATTGACGACCGCACCGAGGCGCTAATCTTTGCGGCATCCCGCGCAGCGCACGCCTCCCAGCTGATTCGTCCGGCGCTCGCTGAGGGCGCCATCGTGCTCAGTGACCGCTATATTGATTCTTCCGCCGCGTACCAGGGTGTTGGCCGTGATCTGGGTATTGAAACCATCGTCGATTTGAGCCGCTGGGCTACCGCCGATCTGGTACCCGATGCAACCCTATTGCTGAGCGTGCCGCTGAGCGCCGAGCAGGAACGCATGGACCAGCGCGGCACCGTTGACCGTATTGAGGCTGAAGGCGCCGCGTTCAAGGCCCGCATTCACGGTGCCTTCGAGCAAATCGCCCGCGAGGACGCTAACGGTTCGCACCGCATCATTGATGGTGTGGGCACGATTGAGCAGGTGCACGCGCGCGTGCTCGAGGTGATTGAGCCTCTGCTTGCCGCTCGCGAGCTGGTCCGCACCGGTAAGGAGGACTCATGAGCCTCTGGGATACCCTGCTGATTCCCGCCGATAAGCTCCAGCAGCTGCGCACGGATGCCGCCGCTGACCGCCCCACACACGCTTGGCTTTTTACGGGCGCGACCGGTGCGCCTCACCGTGAGGCGGCAAAGGTTTTCGCCGCCGCCCTGCTGTGCGAGCAGCCCGACCCTCAGAACCGCGGATGCGGTCAGTGCAAGGGCTGTGTGACCGTCATGAACGGTTCGCACGCAGATTTTACGCACTTTAGTACCGAGGCGACGCACATCAGCATTGATGAGGCACGCGAGCTGGTCATGAATGCTCAGGACCGCCCGACCGTAGGTCGCTGGCGCGTGATTCTGGTGGAGGACACCGAGCGTATGCCGGAGCGTACCTCCAATGTGTTGTTGAAGGCGATTGAGGAGCCGCCGCCGCATACGATTTGGTTGTTGACGGCGCCCTCTCCCACCGATGTGCTGGTGACGATTCGTTCACGGTGCCGTCCGGTGCAGTTGCCGGTTCCTACCGATGCGCAGGTGCACGAGTATTTGCTGGCGCACGGTGTGGCGGATCCTTTGGCGCAGCGTGCGGCGCGTCTGGCTCTGGGTGATGCGCAGGAGGGGTACCGTTTGGCGACCGATGAGCGGGCGATGGCTCGTCGGGAGTTGATTACCTCCCTGATTCTGAATGTTCGTTCTATTTCTTCGGCTTTCAACGCAGCAGAGAAGCTCACCGACCTTGCCGACCAGGACGCACAGGCTGTCTCCGCTCTCAAGGATGAGCAGGAACGCCAGGAGCTTCTGGCACTGCTGGGTATTCGCGAGGGTGAGCGTGTTTCTCCGTCCTTGCGAGCGCAGGTTCGCCGTCTGGAGGAGCAACAGAAGCGCCGCGCTAAGCGCGTTTCCTCCGATACGCTGTTGCGTTCCGTGGCGCAGGTTCAGACGGTTCTGCGTGATGCATTGACGGTGGCTCTGTCGGCGCAGGCTCCGCTGGTCAACGAGCATTTGCGTGAGCCTCTGGAGGCGTTCTGCACCCGCCGTTCCGCCCAGCAGCTACTGGAGGATGTGCAGGCGGTCGAGCTGACTCTGCGTCGCCTGCGGACGAACGCGAATGCGCGTCTGGCGCTTGAGGCGTTGATGAGCCGCTTCGTGTATCAGTAGCTTCTTACTAGCGAATACAGCACAAGGGGAGGCACCGAAGAGATGATCTTCGGTGCCTCCCCTTTTTCTGTTGGTTCTCAGCGCTCCTAGAGCTTAGTTGCGGATTCGAGCTTGGTTGCGGATTCGAGCTTAGTTACGGAATCAAACTTAGTTGCGAAAACCGTGAACCGGCGACGGAATACGACCGCAGCGGGCGATAAACGCCTCCGCGCTGGGGGTGTGGGTGGGCATAACGGGTGCGCGACCGAGCAGGCCACCGAATTCGACCATGTCGCCTACGCCCAGACCAACCGCCGGGATGACGCGAACCGCGGTGGTCTTGTGGTTCATCACGCCGATTGCCGCCTCGTCTGCAATCATTGCGGCGAGGGTGGCGGCGGGGGTGTCGCCGGGAACCGCGACCATGTCCAGGCCGACGGAGCAGATGGCGGTCATCGCTTCGAGCTTGTCGAGGCTGATGTGCCCGGCGGCTGCGGATTCAATCATGCCGATGTCCTCAGAGATCGGGATGAAGGAACCGGAGAGGCCACCAACGTTCGAGCATGCCATGAGGCCACCCTTCTTCACCGCATCGTTGAGCAGCGCAAGTGCCGCAACGGTGCCGTGGGTACCGACGGTTTCCAGGCCCATCTCTTCGAGGATGTGCGCGACCGAGTCACCAATCTCTGCGGTGGGTGCCAGGGAGAGGTCGATAATGTTGAACTGCACGCCAAGGCGTTCAGCGGCGAGGGTACCGACCAGCTGGCCGACGCGGGTAATCTTGAAGGCTGCCTTCTTGATTTCTTCGGCGCAGGTGTCGAAGGATTCGCCGCGGACCTTCTGCAGGGCGCGGTGTACCACGCCGGGGCCAGAGACGCCCACGGAGATGGTGGTGTCTGCCTCCTGCACGCCGTGGAATGCGCCCGCCATGAAGGGGTTGTCGCTGACAGCGTTTGCGAAGACGACGAGCTTGGCGCAGCCGAAGCCGTGCGCGTCCGCGGTCAGGTCTGCGGTGGCGCGAATGGTTTCACCCATGAGCTTGACGGCGCTCATGTTAATGCCGGCGCGGGAAGATCCTATGTCTACGGAGGAGCAGACCACGTCGGTCTCTGCGAGCGCTCGTGGGATGGAGCGAATCAGCTTTTCGTCGGCGGGGGTCATGCCCTTGTCGACGAGGGCGCTGAAGCCACCGACGAAGTTCACGCCGACTGCCTTGGCGGCAGCGTCGAGGGTGCGGGCGAATTCTACGTAGTCCTCATCGTTGGAGGCGCCTGCCACCAGTGCGATGGGGGTGACGGCGATGCGCTTGTTGACAATCGGGATGCCGAGCTCAGCTTCGATACCTTCGCAAACGCTGACGAGGTTTGCCGCGCGGCTGGTGATCTTGTCGTAAATCTTGCGGCGGGCTACTTCGCCGTCGGAGTCGGCGCAGTCGAGCAGGGAGATGCCCATGGTGACGGTGCGAATGTCGAGCTTCTGCTCCTCGATCATTCGGATGGTTTCAAGAATATTGTCATTCATCATGGTGGCCGCTTAGATGGTGTGCATTGCCTTGAAGATGGATTCTGCCTGGATGCGAATCTGGACCTTCTGTTCGTGCTCAACACCAACCATGGCTTCCTGCAGGTCGATGAGGTTCTGCTGCTCTTCGTCGAAGGAGCAGTGCATGATCATGGTGAAGAATTCGCCCATGATGGTCTGGGAGACGTCGAGGACGTTGACCTTGCGCTCGGCGAGGGTTGCGGTCACGGCGGCGATGATGCCTTCGTGGTCGATGCCTGTGACGGTGAGGATAATCTTCACGGTGTTCTCCTAGTGGTTTGGGGCTGCGTACCCAATGAAGAGGTGCATAAAGGCTCAGGTATACGCATATTTATAAGACCAATTATAGGTTACCCAGAACACACTGTGCAGGGTAGACACAAAAATACTCCCTGCATCCCATATTCGGGCATAAAAAATCCACGCCTCCCCAGCCTGAATAGATACAGGGAAGAACGTGGATTCTTTATTATGTGCCAGTCTTGAAGTATCTTTCGATACTTCTTATAACTGGCTAGTTATAACTGTCTAGAAGTTTTAGTTATCGAGGATTATTTCCTAAACATAAGAAGCGATGTACAGCTCGCCATTACCGCTCAGGGTTGCCGCCGAGGGCTCACCCACGTGCAGTACCGACTCGGTGGCTCCCAGAACGAACTCTTCGGTGCCGTTGCCGTCTGCTGCGTGAATGGTGATTTCGCCGGATACGCTCAGTGCGGCGCTAATACCCTCGAAGGTGTATTCCTGCGGCTTGCCCTCTTCAACTCGGATACGGGTCACGCTCATGCGCTCATCCCACATGGCGTAGGTGCCCACGGGCGCGTTCTCGGGGGTGGGGCGCTGGATTACGGGTGCATCCTGGCTTTCGCCGAGAACCTTGATGAGCTCCTCGGTGTCGATGTGCTTTGCGGTCAGACCCGCGCGCATCACGTTATCAGAGGGGTTCATCAGCTCAATGGCGGTGCCGGAGACGTAGGCGTGCACCTGACCGTCGGGGGTGAATGCGGATTCGCCGGGTGCCAGGTGTACCAGGTTCATGACGAAGGCGACGAGCAGGCCGCGGTCGCCGGGGTACTTGCCGGCAACAATCTGCACGAGCTCAGCTGCATCGGCGATAAGCGCGTTCTCGGAGCCGGTCAGCTCTGCTGCCGCCTCGACGAGCTGCTCAACAGCGGCTGCGGCAGCGTCTTCGGGCATGCGAATAATCTCGGTCAGCAGTTGCTTGGGGGTAAGCTCCACACGCTCTGCCAGCCAGTCAGCCTTGAACGCCTTCGCCAGTTCTGACAGCTGCTCGGAGGTGCGCACACCGGTGAGCACGCGCATCTGGGTCAGCGCGATGACGGTTTCGGGCTTGGAGTAGCGGTCCTTGTAGTTGCGGTGCGGCGCGTCAATCGCGATGCCGCGTGCCTGCTCATCCTCGAAGCCGGCGATAGCCTGCTCGGGGGTGGGGTGCACCTGAATGGACAGGGGTGCATCAATCGCAAGGATCTTAAAGAGGAAGGGGAACCAGTCGGAGGTACGGTCCGGGCGCAGGAAGCGGGAAGGGTTCTCCACAATCAGTTCGTTGAGCGGGGATTCGGTACCGTCCACGGTAGCGCGCGAGGGCGCAGCGGGATGCGCGCCAACCCACACCTCAGCCTCGGGCTGTTCGGTGGGGACGGGCACGCCGCGCATGCGTCCGAGAATTTCGCGGGAACCCCACGCATAATTCTGAATCTGGTTTTTTAGGGAAAAAATCTCACCCATGGGGGAAAATACCTCTCGACGTGAGTTGTTTGAAGTAAGTGAAGTGATAAAAAACCCATACGTTCAGCGGAATTTATAAGGTTTTACCTGCCCATTATAGAGGCTAGTTGCACTTCTTTACCGCTAAAATAAAAGGCGTGACTACTATTAATCTACATGACTCATTCAAAGCGTACGACGTGCGTGGCATCGTCGGCGAGACCATTACCGCAGAGACTGTTCGCGCTACTGGTGCGGCTTTCGTAGACGTTCTGGGCCTGGAGGGCCAGACCATTCTGGTCGGTGGCGACATGCGCCCCTCCTCCCCCGAATTCATGGATGCATTCGCCCAGGGTGCAACCGCTCGCGGTGCAAATGTTGAGAAGATCGGTCTGATCTCCACTGACGTTCTGTACTTCGCATGTGGCGTCGAGAACGCTGCCGGTGTTACCTTCACCGCTAGCCACAACCCCGCAGAGTACAACGGCATGAAGATGGCTAAGGCTGGCGCTGTTCCTCTGTCTTCCGAGTCCGGTCTGTTCGATATCCGCGACCTGGCTCAGAAGTACCTGGATGCGGGCGAGATTCCTTCTGTGGAGAAGGTCGGCACCGTTTCTGAGAAGGACATCCTCAAGCCTTACGCAGAATACCTGCGCAAGCTGGTTGATCTGTCTTCCATCCGCCCCCTGAAGGTTGTTGTTGACGCTGGTAACGGCATGGGTGGTATGACCACTCCCGCTGTTCTGGGCGACACCATCCTGCCGGGCCTGCCCCTGGAAATCGTTCCCCTGTACTTCGAGCTGGACGGTACCTTCCCGAACCACCCGGCTAACCCGCTGGAGCCGGCTAACCTGGTTGACCTGCAGAAGGCTGTTGTTGAGCACGGTGCTGACATTGGTCTGGCATTCGACGGCGACGCTGACCGCTGCTTCGTCATCGACGAGAAGGGTGAGCCCGTCACTCCTTCGGCTGTGACCGCTCTGGTTGCTGAGCGCGAGATTGCTCGTGCAAAGGCTGAGGGTAACGAAGAGCCCGTCATCATCTACAACCTGATCACCTCGAAGGCTGTTCCCGAGCTGGTTGAGAAGCTGGGCGGCCGTGCAGTGAAGACCCGCGTGGGCCACTCCTTCATCAAGGCTGTTATGGCTGAGGAGAACGGCGTTTTCGGTGGCGAGCACTCCGCTCACTACTACTTCAAGGACTTCTTCAACGCAGACACCGGCATGCTCGCTGCAATGCACGTGCTGGCAGCTCTGGGTGGCGGCGAGGAGCCCCTCTCCGAGATTAGCGCGAAGTACTCCCCGTACGTTGCTTCCGGTGAGATCAACTCCGAGATTGAGGACAAGGCTGCCGCTGTGGACCGCGTGCGTGCATACTACGCTGACGCTCCCGTGGTTGTTGAGGACTCCGACGGCACCACCTTCACCAACACTGAAGAGGGCTGGTGGGTCAACCTGCGTCCTTCAAACACTGAGCCTTTCCTGCGCCTGAACCTTGAGGCACCGGATGTTGCGACCATGGAGCGCGTCCGCGACGAGGTTCTGGCTCTGGTTCGCCAGGGCTAAGCACTAGCTAGCTACTAAAAATCCCGCCCCGCAGATTCGTCTGCGGGGCGGGATTTTTATTTTGAATTCTAAAAACCCGGCTAGGTTCTTCTGCCTAAGAGGAAGAACCTAGCCGGGTTTATGGAACCTAGCGGACGAGCCGGCTTACGGGGTTTTTACGCCTCGCGTGCCTGGTCGTGGAGCATCCACTGGTCGGGGCCGAAGATCTCGTAGTTGATGTTCTTGCCGGGAACGCCTGCCTCCACCAGTGCGGAGCGTACGCCCTGCATGAAGGGCAGCGGGCCACAGAGGTAAACGTTAGCGTTGGAGGGAACGTCCAGCTTGGAGACGTCGACGCGGCCGGTGTAGTCGCCGCCCTCACCCTCGATGAAGGAGACGAGGCGACCGTTGGGCAGCTTGCCGACGAGCTCAACGAGCTCTTCGCGCAGAGGCCAGGTGTCCAGGCGGCGGTCTGCGTGGACCACGGTCACGGGGCGCTCGGAGCCCTTCTCAACCAGCTCGGAGAGGAAGCTGAGCATGGGGGTGGTGCCGATACCTGCGGAGAAGAGGTACAGGGGCGCCTCGGGGTCGCCGAAGCCTTCCAGGGTCAGGTCGCCGTAGGGGTTGGAGATCTCGACGACGTCGCCGACCTTCAGCTCGTGCAGGATGGAGGTCATCTCACCGTTGGGGTCGAGCTTCACGCCGATGCGGCGCTGGTTCTTTTCGCTGGGCAGCAGGGTGTACTGGCGTGCCTGGCGCAGGCCGTCGCGTGCGGGAACGACGATGGAGATGTACTGGCCGCCCTTGGACTCGGTCATGGGGGTCTCGTCGGCGGGCTCGAAGGTCAGCACGACGACGTTCTCGCCGGTTTCCTTGCGGTCGACGACCTTGAAGGGTGCGAACATGACGTCGTTTGCCTGGGATGCGTACAGGCCCTTCTCCAGCTTGATGAGGGCGTTGCCCATGAGCCAGTAGACCTCGGTCCATGCCTCAACGATTTCGGGGGTAGCCAGGTCGCCCAGGTTAGCGGCGATTGCCTCGAAGAGGTACTTGTAGACGGTGGGGTACTCTTCTTCCTTCAGGCCCAGGGATGCGTGCTTGTGTGCCACGCGGGAGAGGACCTCGTCGGGGTAGGAGTTCGGGTGCTCGACAATGTAGGAGGCGAATACGGCGATGGAGCCTGCCAGCGCCTTGGGCTGGGTACCTTCGAGCTGGGAGGAACGGGAGAACATGCCGTCCATCAGGTCGGGGCGAGCGGCGAACATTCGACGGTAGAAGTCGGGGGTGATGTCGTTAATGCGCTCAGCAATGATGGGCAGCGTTGCCTCAATGATGGGGCGGGACTTCTCGGAGAGCATGTCTTGCCTTCTTCCTGTGTGGTCACCTCGGTCGTTGTGATGATGCCCTTGATATGTGTGATGCTGGGGCGTTCACTCGGACAGCTCAGTTGGTGACGGAGTGTTTATAAAGCACCCTTACCGTAGCATTTTGCGGGGTGTTTGCGCTGAGTGCAGGTCACTCCCTGAGAGGTGTTGAGGGGTCTAGGCGAGACTTATGGTTCAGCTTGACTCAAAGAGAGAGCCCCGCGTCACACTATATATTTTCAGCGCTGTTTTTGAGTTCGCCGGGTGACTAGCCCCGAAGTCTGCATAAAAATTCTGGAATGAAAATATATTTACTATGGAAAGTATGCAGTGTGGTGCAAAAATGAATATGGTCACATTTTCTGCATTTGAAAAGCAAATTTGCAATATTCTGCATTTACTGCACAAATTTAGGACTCACGCAGGTTCCAGCAGTCACGCAAGCAGCGACAAAATACTCCCCACTCCCCTCGAAAACCCTGCAAGAAACCCCTACAAGAAAGCCGAGAGACCCCCGCGTGAACCGCCCAGCAGCCCCCGCATCAACCGCAGAAACACCCTAAACTTCGTGTTAAAAACTCTATGGAGCCTCCCACCGGAAAGCTCCACAGGTACCACGTATTCCTTTAGCGTGCAGGTTTAGCGCGCAGGCAGCGCATTCTCCGGAGGCGCGAAGCCTAGCTCCACAAATACCGGGCCAACGGGACGTGCACCGGCAGTCAACTCGCTAATCACAACCGAGTCCACCGAAGCATAGAACGCCTCACGAGCCTTCGCCAGCACGTTGCGCAGGCGGCAGAACTTATCGAGGGGGCAGTGGCCGTTCTCATCCTCACACTCAATCATGGGGATATCGCCCTCAGTAGCGCGAAGAACAGTGCCGACGGTCGCAGAACGACCAGCGTCGGAAAGCATGACGCCACCGGCGCGACCGCGAGTCGAATCCAGGTAACCCATGTTCACAAGGAAAGCCACAGCCTTCGCCACGTGGTTGTAGGGGGTATCCACTCCCTCAGAGATCTTCTGAGTGGAAAGCTTCTGACCGGGCTCCAGAGCAGACAGGAGCATCAGAACGCGGAGCGAGACATCCGAGAATGCTGTCAAACGCATGGATACTCCTTCTCATCTCTCGTGCCGCTACATATCAGTACATGCAGCAGCGGATATGCGCAGCTCGTGAAAGCTGTGAACATTCAAAAAATCTTACATTGGAATTGTATAGGGGCGGCAAGAGAGGCAAGAAATTATGAATAGCCACTTCTGTGCCAAACCACCCCGGCGGGGATTGTAAAGTATTTCTCAAGAACAAGTGGACTGCATAGCCTTACACTCACACCTTTGCGAGAAAATTTATCACTCCCCCAACTGACGGGGATTCAAATTTCCCCCAAACAGAAGGAAGGAGCGGAATCTCATCGAGAGATTCCGCCCCTTCAAGGCGCTAAACCTTAGGTATTAGCTGGAGTGTCTTAGTCCTCCAGAGCCTTCGCCAGAGCGTCGCGCTGCTCGCGGACCTCGGCGGGCAGCTTGTCGCCGAACTTAGCCAGCCACTCGTCGATGCCGGGCAGTTCAGCAGCCCACTCGTCCTTCGAGACAGCCAGAGCAGCCTTCAGCTCGTCCTCGGAGATTTCCAGACCGGTCAGGTCCAGGTCTTCCTTGGTGGGAACGGTGCCCAGGAAGGTCTCTTCGCCGCCAGCCTTGCCATCCAGGCGATCGAAGATCCACTTCACAACGCGAGAGTTTTCACCGAAGCCGGGCCATGCGAAGCCGCCGTCGGGGGTGCGGCGGAACCAGTTGACGTAGTAGACCTTCGGCATGTTCTCAGCGCCGTGCTTCTTGCCCAGGTCAATCCAGTGCTTGAAGTAGTCACCGGCGTTGTAACCGATGAAGGGCAGCATTGCCATCGGGTCGCGGCGAATCACGCCGACAGCACCCTTAGCAGCCGCGGTGGTTTCGGAGGACAGGGTGACAGCGCGGAACACGCCCTGCTCCCAGCTCTCAGACTCGGAAACCAGCGGGATGGTGGTCTTGCGGCGACCGCCCAGAACGATAGCGCTCAGCGGCACACCCTCGGGGTCGTAGTACTCGGGAGCGAGCATGTCGACCTGGGATGCGGGGGTGCAGAAGCGGGAGTTCGGGTGAGCTGCCGGGCGGCCGGACTCGGGGGTCCAGTCCTTGCCAGTCCAGTCAATCAGGTGTGCGGGAGCCTCGTCGGTCTTGCCCTCCCACCAAACGGAGCCGTCGTCGGTCAGTGCAACGTTGGTGAAGATGGTGTTGCCCTTGGCAATCGCCTTCATAGCGTTCGGGTTGGTGGAGTAACCGGTGCCCGGTGCCACGCCGAACAGGCCAGCCTCGGGGTTGACCACGCGTGCCTGGTGGTTCTCGTCGAACTCGATCCATGCGATGTCGTCGCCGACCATCTCAGCCTTCCAGCCGTCAATGGTGGGTTCCATCATTGCGAAGTTGGTCTTGCCACATGCGGAAGGGAACGCTGCGGAGATGTAGCGAACCTTGCCCTCGGGGTTGGTGACCTTCAGGATGAGCATGTGCTCTGCCATCCAGCCCTCATCGCGACCGATAACGGATGCGATACGCAGTGCGTAGCACTTCTTACCGAGCAGTGCGTTACCGCCGTAGCCGGAGCCGAAGGACCAGATTTCGCGGGTCTCGGGGAACTGGACGATGTACTTCTCGGGGTTGCAAGGCCAGGGAACATCTTCCTGACCGGGCTCCAGGGGTGCACCAACAGAGTGCAGAGCCTTGACGAAGAAGCCGTTGGTCTCGTTCAGCTTGGCAAGAACGTCCTTACCAATGGTTGCCATGATGCGCATGGAGCAGACAACGTATGCGGAGTCGCTGAGCTCAACAGCAATCTTGGGGTTCTTAGCCTTCAGGGAGCCCATGACGAAAGGAATGACGTACAGGGTACGACCGCGCATGGAGCCCTCGAACAGACCGGTCAGGGTCTGCTTCATTTCGACGGGGTCGCGCCAGTTGTTGGTCGGGCCTGCGCCTTCTTCAGTCTCGGAGCAGATGAAGGTGCGCTCCTCGACACGTGCAACGTCGTCGGGATCGGAGAAAGCTGCGTAAGAGTTCGGGAATTCGTGATCGCTGAGGCGAACGAAGGTACCGGCGTCAACCAGTTCCTGTGCCAGGCGGTCATATTCTTCCTGGGAGCCATCGACCCAGTAGATGTGTGCGGGCTGGGTCAGTGCCGCAACCTCGCGAACCCAATCCAGGAGGCCCTGGTGGGTGGTAGGTGCGCTCTGCAGCTCCTTTTCGAGTTCGGCAGAGAGAGTACGAGTTGAGGTGTCAGCCATTGACATTTTCCCCTTCAATCGGTGGCCCGGATACTACATTGATCCGGTTAGGTCTGCGGTAACAAAGAAGCAGTTAAACACTACAAGCGTGCAAACAAATGTGAATATGCACGCTTGGACAGTCTCCACTTCCTCGTGATGCTTACAGAATAACGCATTAATGGTCTGCAGAGCTTTCTATGACACCATTTCTTAAGTTCTGCGCATCACATTCTTAGAGTACGAGAAGATTTCTGTAAAGAATTTTTAGGTCGTATGGCGGGACCCTTCGGGGATTTTAGGGGCCTACAGCACCGGTTTTAGGGTGCCGAGAAAATATTTTGAAAAAATTTTACGCCACCAAAAACCCCGGAATCATGCGGTAAAACAGGGCATTATCGAGTCTTTCGGAGGGGATTTTGGGTCAATTTCGAGTTTTTCGGCTTGCGCACCCTTGGAGACATCCGTATAGTAGTACCTGTTGCCGCGACGGGTTGAAGAAATCCGAAGCGAGGAACATGCGCCTGTAGCTCAACGGATAGAGCATCTGACTACGGATCAGAAGGTTGGGGGTTCGAATCCCTTCGGGCGCACCACCGATCCCCGGTTCTTTGGAACCGGGGATTTTTTGTATGCCCAGAAGATAGACCCCGGAAGACACACCCCTGGAAGACATCTTTGGGAAACAAGCGCGCTGAAAACGCTCTGACACAAGCCCCGGGCAGAGCTCAAGCCACTGCACAGTACAACATGTTGCAGTACGACACGCCGCAGGCTCTAGCTAGGTGTAGCAAGGACGCTTCACCAGCTGACGCTGCCCCATCCGTGCCAAAAACCGCGCCCCAAAGCACCCCAACCTGTGAATCCACAGATTTATGCTCCCAGATGACGTGCCCCGGGGCACACCCGCCAAAAAACGCATAGGATGGAAAGAGGACCCTCCACACATAGGCTGGAGAGCAGACAACGCGAAGGAGCACTATGGCACAGCTATCCATTCCGCAGTCCCTGATAGGTGCACTCATCGATATAGCCGACCTTGGAACACTCGACTACTTCCCGCCCACCGAACGATGCGCCCACTGGTCCCTCTATGACGCGCAGCGCCAGGAGCTCCTCTGCCCCTGCACACCCGCCGCCAACACCACCGCGGAGAAGCTCTTTGAGGCCGCGGCGAAGATTCTCTACGAGAATTTCCCGCGATATATCGATTCGCCCGAGGAAATCATTCCTTATACTTCCCGCCAGGAACTCGTTGCCGCCCTACGCCGCGGCGATGAGGAAGCCAGCGACACTAAGCCTGCTGAAGAGGAACAGACCGACCTGCAGGCAACCGAAGCGGCCGAAGCCTCCATGGCTGAGACTCCCGTCGCAGAGGCCAACGAGGGTGTAGTGAGTGAGGACGCCGCGGTGAGCGCAACCGCTACTCCCCAGCCGGCAACCCCGAAGCCTGCGGCGCCGAAGCCGGCGCCCTCCCCCGCGCTCTTTGCCGCCCGCGCGGCACAGGCACCCGCCCCGACTCCCAGCCCTGCTCCCAGCGTGCCGGAAGAAGCATCTGTGGAAGCACCCGCAGAGGCAACAGCAGAAAAGACGGCTCCTATACCGACGCCCGCCACGGTTGCTCCCGCAGCGCCCAAGCCCGCAGCACCGAAGCCGGCAGCGCCTACTCCCGGTACGCCCTCCCCCGGCATGTTCCGCAAGTCCACGCTGACCTACCGCCCGCCGCGCATCGAAGAGTACCTGGAGGGTCTGCGTGCCCGCCAACAGGCTGCCGAAGCCGCAGAAGCTACCCATACGGCAGTAGCTAGCGAGCAGGCACCTGTTGAAGAGTTGCCCGTACTCAGCCAGTCCCTACCGAGTGCGCCCGCCGCTCCGGAGACGAATACCCCGAAGCCGAGCGCGCCGAAGCCCGCAGCCCCGGTCCCCGCTGCTCCGGCGGCCCTCAGCGAGCCCGCGGCTCAGCCGGTAGCCGCCGAACCGACCGCGCCTCGCGGCGTCAGCGAAGAGGACCGCGAACGCAGCTACCGCCTGCGCCCGAGCCTGCGCGCCCGCCTCGAACGCGAAAACATCAGCGAAGAGCTCGTGCGCACCATCCTGCGTGAAGGCGCGGCAGAACGACTCAACGACTGGACGATTCGCTTCACCCACGACGATTACCGGGTGGACGTCAACACCGCCTCCGCCGAAGTCATTACGGTCATTGACGAATACGACGCCGAATACAACGAAGCGGCGCAGGCATCCCTGGCACAGGGCGAATACAACTCGCTCAACGCCCTGGAACTCGAATTCAGCGAGCGCGCCCGCACCTTCTTGAAGAAGAACCCGCCGTTCGTTTTCGATCTGATGCTTCAGACGCTGAACAGCCCCGAGAGCGTGCGTATGGCTGAAGGCTGGACCCGCATCTACGCGGCGCAGGGTCTGGAAATTGCAATCTCGCCGGATGAGCGGACCGTTCTGGCTCTGGCGAAGACCCCGGATTTCCATCACCTGCACGCGGAAGCCCTGCGTAAGGCTCAGCTCGAAGAGCTCAGCAACACCCTGGCGAAGCAAGCAGAAGATAAGGCAACCCAGGCAGAAAACACCACCGAGGAGGAGAAATAATGTCCGCGAAGCAGATTACCGTTCCTCTTGAGGTGTACGTTCGCCTGCAGGAGCTTGCCTCCCTCGCAACCTATAGCTACCGGGAGAACCAGGGTTCTGAAGAGAGCGCGGCAAACGATAAGCCGTGGGACTTGCTCGCTAAGGACGGCGCTTCCCTGCTCGATGAGAACGGCGCGCTCAAGCCCGAAGCTGCTGAGCTCTACTTCACCCTCCTGCCGCTCATCGCTCAGGAGTTTGTGGAGCAGCAGCAGACGCTGGTGGATGCTTACCGTCAGGCGCCCAAGCCCGCCGCCGCACGCGCCAAGATTCGCCCCTCCAACCAGCGCCTTATCCCGCTGACCGAGGTGCCGCTGGAGAACCAGCGTATTGCCGCGCGCATCGAGAAGGAATTCTACGGCGATGTGCCGCCGCGCCGCCGCATCTACGGTGTGCTCCCCGGCGTGATGGACTACATGATGCGCCACGGCCTCACCTACGAGCTGCTGCTGGACATCATCGAGTCCCCCGCAAGCACGGTGGTTCAGGAAAGCGCGCAGGAGAACCGCTACGGTCGCGAAGTTACCCTCTATACGCATGAGGAGGAAGGCTACCAGGTGGTGCTCAACCCCCTGACCGCCGAGGTGCTCGCGTTACGCCCGCTGCAGGCTCTCGCGGGAGGCTACCAGCTCTCCCCCGACGCCCAGGCACAGCTGAAGGCGCTCGGCCTGACCGGCGAGTATATTGCCCGCATTCTCGATGAGGCTGAGGACCGCCGCCCGATTCCCGGCAGTAGCCGCACCGTATACTCGCTCAACGGCTACCAGGTGGAGTTCTCGCACTCCGACCAGCAGGTGATTCGTATTAGCCGCGGCACCGCGCCCAGCCGTAACCCCTTCGAATCGCAGCCGAGGATGAGCGGTACGAAAAGGCAGCGAGGTCGCAAAATCCCGCACGATGTGGACGCGTTCGTGCAGTTGCTGCAGGAGCACGGCTTCACCATCACCATGGGCGGTAAGCACTACGATATTCGCCACGAGAAGCTGGCTCCGGGTCAGAAGGCGGTCACCTCCGTGACCCCCTCAGATTCGCAGCGCTGGCACCTGAACTCGGCACGCCAGATCCGCAATACCTTCGGTATCGACCTGCGCTACGCCGATCCGCGCGATAGTGTACGCGGTATTGTGCGCGGCCCCGGAGGAAGCGTCCAGAACGCCGATAACCACAGCGCAGAAAAGCAGGACACCGAGAAGACTGCGGAGAAGGAATCAAAGTAGGTCTTCGTCACCGTTAAAGCGCCCCTGCGTGCCGGTTCTTTATACTGCCCCCAGCATGTCTTTGCATCTGGGGGCAGTATTCGTTGGCGCTGATATCCCGCATTGTCAGGGCAATACGCGGTAGACTGGGGGCAATACATACATGCTACTCAGCATAAAAATTAATATGCGTTCCCGTGATATGCGTGACGGTAGGGTTGGGTATGCACCACAAAGTACGGTGAATAACAGCCCCTACCTCTACAATAGAAACGCATCACTACAGAAGAAGGAGAACGCATGGGCGTAACGATTAAGGTCACTGACGAAGCAGGCGAAAACTACGACATTCAGTGGGAAGACCACCACACCCTCCTGGAAGCCCTCCAGGCTAACGGTGTGCCGGTCCTCGCAACCTGCGGCGGTAACGCATCCTGCGCTACCTGCCACGGCTTCATCGACCCCGAGCACTTCGAAGCTTCCGGTGAACGCACCGAAGCTGAGCAGGACCTGCTCGACATGGTCGACGATGTCGCCAACGAGTACTCCCGCCTGTGCTGCCAGGTCGAGTACGCCCCCGGTATGGACGGAGCAGAAATCCAAATGCAGGCGGCGATGTAATCATGTTTAAATCGGCTCAGGTACTCGCATCAACCACCCTCCTCTGTTGCGTGCTCGCGCTCAGTGGATGCGGCGCGTCCCAGGCCGGTCAGGAAGCTGAAGGCACCTCGGCGCAGCCGAGTGCTTCGGCTTCGGTCAAGCCCGGCACGATTCGAGTAGCTTCTGACGGGGCTACCCCTTCGGTGAGCCCGGGTTCCATTACCGTGGTGAACTCCCCCGACGCGGAGCACCACGAGTCTTCCTCTGAGCACTCCGAGTCTTCTTCCCACACCGAGACTCACGAGTCGAAGCAGAACTCTGACTCTCACTCTTCTGAGTCCTCCCACGAGGGTTCCGAGCAGAACAAGTCGGACGACTCTGATTCTCAGCAGGATTCCCAGAAGGGCTCAGACTCGTCTTCGCAGTCGGGCTCTCGCTCTTCGGGTAACTCTTCGAACTCCTCCGGTTCCTCGAACTCGTCGAGTTCTTCCAACTCCTCGAATTCCTCGAGCTCTTCGGAGAAGTCCTCTAACTCCTCCAACAACAACGCTGAGGGACCGACCCAGTGCGATCTGGACGACCTGAACGTTTCGGTTGCCATTGGAGAAGGCTCCCCCGGCGCCCGAAACTACACCCTGTACTTCCAGAACTCCTCGAACTCCCCCTGCACCCTGCGCGGTTACCCGCGTGTGGTGCATGCTGGTCCTTCGGGAACCTGGGTCGGCCGTGAGGCATCCGCCTCTGCTGAGTACATGAACTCTGCGGGCGTGACCCTCAACCCCGGCGACAGCACCACCGCGGTGTTGCGTTCGGTGTACCCGGCACGCTTCGGTGACGCATGCGGTAGCCGACCGGTTCAGGGCTTCCTGGTGGGTCTTCCCTCCGGTTCCGGTGGCGTGATTGTTCCGCTGGATACGACCGCGTGTTCCTCGTCTGTTCCGCAGCTGTCGGTGGGTCAGTTTGGTGCCCGCTAACGCGGCGTTTCAGGGTTAAGAAACCGGCGCGTATAACGCACATATAGTTCAAGGGCGGTTCCCCGTGGTGGGGAACCGCCCTTGAGCTGTCTATAAGCCTAGAGTTTAGCTTTAGCTATACCGTAGCCGCACACTCTTAGAGGGAGCGGGCAACCTCCTCGTGGCTGAAGCGTGCACCGCGCGGGTATGCGGGCGCCTCGCCGTGACCGAGGTTGACGACCAGGAAGGGGATTTCTACGTTGTCCGCGAAGAATTCCTTCTTGATGCCGGCGAAGTCTGCGCCGGTCATGGGGCCGGCATCCAGGCCGAGGGCGCGGATTGCGGTGATGAAGTAGCCTGCCTGCAGGTGAGCGCTCAGCTCAGCGGCGGGAGTAGCAAGCTCCTCGGAGGTGTAGAAGCCCTTGATGAAGCCGGCAGCGTTGGGGTTGAAGGTGTCAGCGTGCTCTACCCAGTTCGCGTCTGCGGAGAGGATTGCGGTGACCGGTGCCGCCTGGGTCTTAGCCTTGTTGCCGTCAGCCAGGTGTGCGACAAGGCGTTCGCGTGCCTCGGGGCTCTTGACCCAGGTGATGCGCAGGGGCTGGCTGTTGAAGGCGGTGGGGCCGTAGAAGGTCAGCTCCTGGATGCGGCGCAGCTGCTCGTCGGTGACGGGCTCCTCGGTGAAGGAGGAGACGGTGCGCGGCTCGTGGAAGAGGTTAATGAGCTGTTCGTCGTTCAGGCGGGTCATGGTGGTGCTCCTTTGTGTTGTTCTCTCAGTCGATTACTTTACAAGTAAAACATTACGGGCTTGTTGGGAACCTGTCAAGCACATCTTCCTCCCCCAGCCCCCAACAATTCAAGAGGCGCACACCATAAACCCCGCCATAATAGATACATGACCGACGCACTCTCCCACTTCTCCGCACCCGTACGCGACTGGTTCCGCGCCACCTTCAGCGCACCCACCGCCGCCCAAGAAGACGCCTGGGAGAGCATCCGCAACGGCAACAACACCCTCATCATCGCCCCCACCGGCTCCGGTAAAACCCTCGCAGCCTTCCTCTGGGCACTCGACGCCCTACACCGCGAACACGAAACCGGCACCGCGGGCGGCACGCGCATCCTCTATATCTCACCCCTCAAAGCACTCGGCGCCGACGTCGAACGCAACCTGCGCGCACCACTCGCCGGAATCACCCGCCTGAGTGGAAACGACGCTGGCGAGCCGAGCATCACCGTCGGCGTGCGCAGCGGCGACACCCCCGCCCGCGAACGCCGCCAGCTCATCAGCAACCCACCCGACATTCTCATCACCACCCCCGAATCCCTCTACCTCATGCTCACCAGCGCCGCCCGCAACACCCTCGCCGGCGTGACCACCGTGATCGTGGATGAGATTCACAACCTCGCCGCCACCAAACGCGGCGCACACCTGGCGGTCTCCCTCGAACGCCTCGACGCGCTCCTTACGAAGCCCGCACAGCGCATTGGGCTCTCCGCAACCGTCGAAAACCCGGAGGCGGTCGCCCGGTTCCTCGGCGGCATTCAGCCAGTGACCATCATGAGCCGCCCGGTCGCCAAAGAATGGGACCTGCGCCTGAGCGTGCCCATACCCGATATGGCGGCACTCGGAGGCGCCAACGACTACGGGCAGGGGCTCTACGCACCCTTGGAGGCGCGAGATAGCGGGGATTCAGCTTCTAGCGGCTCGCCGCAGGGTACAGCGCATCCTGCCTCCAGTGTCGTAAACGACCCGGCGAGCGTGCCCTACACACTCGAAGATGCCATTGGCGTGTTCCCTGGTCAAATAGCACGGCAGGAAGCTGGGCAGGAAACCGAACACGCAAACCCGGCGCAGGAGGGTGATAACGCCGCGCCCAAAAATACGCTCACCATCCCGGAAGAATCACTCCGCGAAACTCCCGATAGCGAGCGCCCCGAGACTTCTATTTGGCCACGCGTGCAGGAGCGCATCGTCGATTATATTGAGAATAACCGTTCTACAATTGTTTTCGTTAACTCGCGCGGACTAGCGGAAAAGCTCACCGCAGCACTCAACGCTATTCACCTGCGCCGCGTCCTCGCGAAGCAGGGCATCAGCCCCGAAGACTACGCGGCAGGCATCTCTGACATCGCCGAGGTGCCGCCGCTCGCCCGCGCGCACCATGGCTCCGTGTCCAAGGAACAGCGCACCCTCATCGAGGAGGCGCTCAAGGGCGGAACCCTGCGCTGCGTGGTCGCCACCAGCTCCCTGGAGCTGGGCATCGATATGGGTCACGTGGACCTCGTAATCCAGGTGGCGGCGCCTCCATCGGTTGCCTCCGCACTGCAGCGCGTGGGCCGCGCCGGACACCGCGTGGGCGAAATTTCGCGCGGATTCTTCTACCCCAAGCACCGCGGCGACCTGCTCGGCGCAACCGTCACCCTCGCCGGAATGCGCAGCGGAACCCTCGAGCCACTTGCCATCCCCACCAACCCCCTGGACGTACTCGCGCAGCAGACCGTCGCCGCCTGCGCGTTGGGCCCCATCAGCGTGGACTCCTGGTACGAGGCGCTACGCCGCAGCGCACCCTACGCCGAACTGCCGCGCGCCCTCTTCGACTCCGTACTCGAAATGCTCGCCGGACGCTACCCCTCCGATGAATTCGCTGAATTGCGCCCGCGCATCATCTGGGATCGCACCCCTACCGAGGAAGCCCCCTCCGGCAGTATTGAGGGCCGCCCGGGTGCGCAACGCCTCGCCGTCACCAGCGGCGGCACGATTCCCGACCGCGGGCTCTTCCCCGTCTACCTGGTCAGCGGCGATGAGGAGCGCGGCCCCAAGCGTGTGGGTGAGCTCGACGAGGAAATGGTGTACGAATCCCGTGCCGGCGAGGTCATCACCCTCGGCGCGAGCAGTTGGCGCATTGAAGAAATTACGCACGACGCGGTGCGGGTCTCCCCCGCACCCGGTCAGCCCGCGCGCCTGCCTTTCTGGCACGGCGACCGCATGGGCCGCCCCTACGCCCTGGGCGTGCAGACGGGTGCGTTCACGCGCGCCCTCTCCAGCCTGGACGCCACCGATAGCGCCGCCGCCCGCCTGCAGCTCGAACAGCTCGGATTGGACACCTGGGCGGTCGATAACCTGCTCGCCTACCTGCGTGAGCAGCGCGAATCCACCGGGGCGGTCCCCTCCGACACCCGCATGATTGTGGAGCGGCACCGCGACGAACTGGGCGATTGGCGCGTGGTCCTGCACTCGCCGCTCGGCTACGGGGTGCACGCGCCCTGGGCGCTGGCAGTGCGCGCCCGCATTGAGGAGCGGTATGGGGTGGACGCTTCCGTCATGGCGAGTGATGACGGCTTGATTCTGCGTCTGCCCGCTATGGAGGATGTGCCGCCCGGCGCTGATCTGTTCCTTTTCGACCCGGACGAGCTGGAGGCGATTGTCACCGAACGCGTAGGCGATTCGGCGCTTTTTGCGTCTCGGTTCCGTGAGAATGCGGCGCGTGCCCTGCTGTTGCCGCGCCGTGATCCGGGTAAGCGCACCCCGCTGTGGCAGCAGCGTCAGCGTGCGGCGCAGCTGTTGGATGTGGCGCGTAAGTACCCTGATTTTCCGGTGCTTTTGGAGACGGCGCGCGAGTGTCTGCGGGATGTGTACGATGTTCCGGCGCTGGTTCAGGTGCACCGTTCGTTGCAGTCTCGGGCGGTGTCCATGCTGGAGGTTGAGACGAACGACCCTTCGCCTTTTGCGCGCACTCTGCTCTTTGAGTACGTTGCCGAGCACCTCTACGACGGCGATGCGCCCGCCGCCGAACGCCGCGCCGCCGCGCTGTCGCTGGACCCGGCACTGCTGGCTGAGTTGCTGGGTTCGAGTGGTCTGCGTGACCTGTTGGATCCGGCGGTTCTGGTGCAGACTCAGCAGCGTCTGCAGCGCACGGGTGAGCGTTACCGCGCCTGCGGTGTAGAGGGCGTGGCGGATCTGTTGCGCCAGTTGGGTCCGTTGAGCGCGCGGGAGTTGAGTCTGCGTTTGCGTGCCGACAGCCCACGGGCTGAATCTGCGACACACGGTTCTCAGGATTTCGGCGAGTCCGAAGACTCTGAAAACTACGGCGAGGAGCATGGCGAGGAGTACGGCGCGCACGCCAGCACGGATCAGGCGCGCGCCCTGGCGGAAGAGCTGGTGCGCTCGCGCCGCGCGTTCTCGTTCATGGGAGCTGCCGACATGGGAGCTACCGACGATTCCGCCGAGCCGCAGCTGTACTATGCGGTGGTTGAGGATGCTGCGCGTCTGCGCGATGGGCTGGGCATTATGCCCGCCGCGGCGCTTCCTGTAGCCCTTCTGGAGCCGGTCGCGGAGCCTTTGGAGGATCTGGTTTCTCGCTATGCGCGCACCCATATTCCCTTCACTGCGCAGCAGGCGGCGGAGCATTTTTCGCGCCTGACCCCGGTGGGTGTGGGCGTGCTGACTCCGGTGTTGCAGCGTCTTCAGCAGCAGCGCCGCCTAAGCTCCGGCGAGTTCCTGCCCGAGGTGCTGCGCACTCCCGGGTCTGCCGGTGTCGAGTGGGTGGATGCGCAGGTTTTGCGCACGATTCGTGCCCGCTCTCTGGCGGCGTTGCGTGAGGAAATTGAGCCGGTATCGGCGCAGGTCTATGGTGTATTCCTACCCTCATGGCAGAACGTTCGTTCTTTATCCGTGCGGGTTGCACAGACCCTGCCGGAGGCGAGCGCCTACGGTGCGTTCATGCCCTCCCGCCGCGCCACCACTGTGGTGGGCGAGAGGGTGGCACCCCTCAGCACAGCGGCACCCAACCCGTTAGCTGAGCACGGCGCAGAACATGCGGGACAAGATTCCGCCTCCGCCACGGAGGATCTGCTCACCGCCATCGACCAGCTGGCGGGTGTGCGCGTACCAGCTTCCGCGCTGGAGACGCTGATTCTTCCGGCGCGCGTGCCCGGCTACCAGCCGCACATGCTGGACGAGCTTATGGCCAGCGGCAGGGTGTTCTTCACCGGAGCCGGGCAGCTCGGCGGCGGTAGCGCGCAGAAGTCTGACGGCTGGATTCGCCTGCATTTGAGCGAGAGTTCCTCGCTGACTCTGGGTGAGGACTACCCGGAGCAGCTGTTGCGCGCGGAGAACCCGGAACTTTGGGAGGCGCTGCAGACTCCGGGCACACTCGAGCACGCAATCTATGAGGCGCTGGCGCACGGCGGCCTGTTCGTACCGGCGCTACGTGAGCGAGTGGCGCAGCTGATGAGTGCGGCGGCGCCCGCCGGTCAGGTGGTGACCTTCCCGGATGCGGCGGAGGTTTCGGCGGCGCTGTGGCGTCTGGTGTGGGCTGGTGCGGTGACGAACGATAGTTTCGCGCCGGTTCGCGCAATGCTTGCGGGTGTCCGCAGTGCGCATCCGACGCCGGCGGCTCCCGCGCGCCTGTCGCGGGTGGGTCGCCGCGGTGCGGGGCGTATTGCGGCGGCGCGCGCCTCCATGGGTAACGGCATGGCGGGCGGCTACGGTGCTGACAGCTATAGTTCCGGCGGATATTCGGCACCGACTAGCGGATACGGCGCTACCACCGGGCGCGGCCTGCGTTCCCTACGCGGTGGTTCTCTACGCGGAGGCATCCACGCAACTACTCCCGCCGTTGCCCCGCAGGATAGCGGTCGCTTCTCGCGCGTGGACACGCTCCTGCAGGAGCCTGTGGAGGCGACGGTTGCGGCGCTCGCACGCGCAGACCTGCTGCTGGACCGCTACGGTGTGCTGACTCGCGGATGCCTGCAGGTGGAAGATTCTGCCGGCGGGTTCTCGCAGCTGTACCGGATTTATTCGGCGGCTGAGGATCGTGCGCTGGTGCGTCGCGGCTACTTTATTGAGGGTTTGGGCGCGGCGCAGTTCGCTGCCCCGGCGACGGTGGACCTGCTACGTTCTACCGCTGATAGCCTCAGTGTTCCCGCAGGTCCACAGGGTTTTGGTGCAACACAGGGTTTTGGTGCGAGCGCCTACACCCCGCAGCGTACCGATACCGAGCAGGTGTACGGCACATTCACGGTGACCCTGTTGGCGGCGACCGACCCGGCGAACCCGTACGGTGCGGCGCTGAGCTGGCCCGCGATTCCCTCCTTTGCACACGAGGGGACTGTGAAGCACCGTCCGGCACGCAAGGCGGGCGCCTGCGTGGTGCTGGTGGATGGCGCCCCGGTGCTGTATGTGGAGCGTGGCGCGAAGACCCTGCTGGCGTTCACAACCGACCCGATACTTCTGGAGGCGGCGGCCCCCGCCCTGGCGCGCCTGGTCTCTGCCGGTGGTGCGGAGAAGATTTCGGTGGAGAAGGTCAACGATGTGGAGCTTTTGGGCACCCATACTTTGAGCGCCTCCGGTAGCGAAATTGTGGAGCATCCGGTGGAGGCTCTGCGTGCGGCACTGCAGGCGCAGGGGTTCTACGCGACGGTTCGCGGACTGTCGCTGCGCCGTTCCATTTAGCCCTCTCCAGAAAGAGCTTCAAGCTCAACCTCAGATTAAATCAATTCCTTTAACCTCAACCTGAGCATCATAATGCCCCGCACCCTCATGGAAGGGGGTACGGGGCATTATGTTTCCCTACTCACGAACCGGGTGGTGTTCCCGGAGTCCACCACGTCGCAAGCGGCGCGGTGGAGGAATAACCGCCCGGATGTCCACGGCACCTTCGCCCTGGAGCACATAACCAAACATCGGAGCGGGAAGTCCTACGCTGACCTGTTACCTCTTAGGGTGACAGGTGGCTAGTAGCCGCCGGTGAGGGTGTCAACGGCACCCAGGCACAGGTCGATAGCTTCTTCGAGCCCGAGCCCGCGGGAGCGAACGGTGCGCTGATCGCGGGGGTTGAGCTGCACGACGTGCAGGGCGAAGTAGTCGACGAGTTGCAACCAACCTCCGAGGATGACGCGGGTGCGGTCATTAATCGGCATGCCGGTGCGTTCAAGCATCCATTCGAGGTAGTCGGTGGGGTTGTTCGGGAAGTCCTCCCCACCGGGGGTGGGGACACCGGCTACAACGAGGAAGTAGGTGCGCAGTGCATTGCGCAGGGCCTCCTCGGGGTTTTCGTGGTGCTCGCCGAGAGCCTCAAGGACTGCATTGGCTTCGCGTCGGGTGACGGCTGCCGCCAGGGAGTCCTTGCCGGGGAAGTAGTGGTAGAGCAGGGCGCGGGTGATGCCTGCGTCGCGGGCGATAGCGCTCATGGAGGCACCGAGCACGCCGCGGCGAGCGAAATGTTCTGCAGCGATTTTCAGAATTTGCTCTTCGCGTTCGTGCGGCTCCATACGCAGGGCACCGGTGCGAGGCTCCGCATTCTTTTGTGAATGTTCCATAACCTCTCCTATCGCATTTTCCGGTGCTTTGGAATTGTCCGATTGCACCGCTGTATTTGGGGGTGTTCCTTTAACCTCTGCATCCTTGCGCTGTTTCTGTCCCATTTCGACCCCTTCGTTCGAAATATCGAACTTCTGTGTCTTAATCGTACCGCTTTAAGGCGGTTTCCAGCCTTTATTACGGCCTTTATGACGTAGGATGCCCAGGTTAGCAGGTCTTTATTTGCTTTACATCTTTTATAATTAGAAAAACTACAGGGTCTAAATTGAGGGTTATTAGTTTCTGATTTGACAGCATTTTCGAAAATATCGCACTTAAACGCTGTTTTTTGTAAAATTAATGCAGTTTTTTTAAATTAAATATCCAATAATTTCAAAAATTTGTGAAGTTTTCGTTTTCTCAACCACACGTTCACACAAACATTCATGAGTGTCAGACAAAACTGTCTTCCGCAACCCCACACCCAAGCCCACGGTAATATTTCCACCCGCACGTAGCTCAGCCCAACTCACTCAGTACGCCTCCAGCTTGCCTCCGAACCTACCCCGCCCAGGCGGTAGAGTAGAGCCATGCCCGCACAGAACACCGCCCACACGCAGCCCGGCACCGCCTATCAGTCGAAACCGGCACGCCGCATGCATCGCCGTCTGCTGACCCCTCCGCTAGCTCAGAAGAACGGCATTGACCCGATTCAGCTGATCCTGCCACTGCCCAAGGAGCTCCCGGCTGAACTCACCCCGAATGGCACGGCTCCGGCAACCATTGCGGACTATCTGATTGCGCGCTTCTACCCGAACGACCCGCAGATTATTTACGCCCGCTTTAATACCGGTGAGGTGCGCCTGGACGACGGCACGATCCTGACCGGCGATAGCCCCTATATGCCGGGTGAGCGCATCTGGTATTTCCGCGAGCTTGTGGATGAGCCACAGCTACCCTCCGACATGCCGGTGCTCTACGAGGATGAGCACGTGCTGGCGATTGATAAGCCGCATTTTCTGCCGACCACCCCGCGCGGTTCCTATATTGCGCAGACCGCGCTGACCAAGCTGCGGGTGCGCGAGCAGAACCCGCTACTGATTCCGATTCACCGCCTGGATCGCCCAACCGCGGGCGTGCTGCTTTTTGCTAAGACGGTTGAGGCGCGCCGCCCCTTCCAGATGATGTTTCAGCACCGTCAGGTGTCGAAGACCTACCGCGCCGTGGCACCGGTACCCGCCGATACCGCCGCCGCCGAGCAGGCGTTGAGTGCGCAGGGTCTGCAGGTGCGTTCGCATATTCAGAAGATTCGCGATCGGCTGCAGGTTCAGCAGCTTTCTGAGGAGCAGTGCGCGGCGCAGGGTGTGGAGCCGAATACGCTGACGACCGCGAAGATTCTGCGGACTTTCACTCCGAGCGCGCAGGCGGTTGCTGGTTGGCGTGCGGAACCGAATAGAGAATGGGCGCTCTATGATTTGGCGCCTCACACCGGCAAGACGCACCAGCTTCGGGCGCACCTGAATATGCTCAGCTCCCCCATTCTGGGCGATGTGCTCTACCCGAAGGTGCTCCCTGACGCGCCTGACCGCCCCGAGTACCCACTGCAACTACTGGCGTACAGTCTGCATTTTGAGCACCCCATCACCGGCGAACCGGTGGATCTATACAGCGGGCGTTCGCTGGCTGCCGCCTCCTAACCGGTTTTTGAGTGGCGTTCACCCCGTTCCCTGCGGTGCATCTTCTCGGCGGGCTCTCGAAAAGGAATCACACCCGAGAGCCCGCCCACAGCATCCGGGCGCTCAGAGGGCAAAAAGTGGGATAATTTCAGACGTAATACTTCACCGCAACTACAGAGGGTCCATGAATTCCCAGCCGTCTTCCCACAACGCGCAGTCTCTGGAGTCGATTAGCGAGTACGCCGAGCGCACCTCCTCGCACGCCGCTACCGCAGCCGACAGCGTCACCGACACCTTCGTGCACCGCATCCTCGGTGTTCCCGGCGCCCTCATCGGTTCGGTACAGGTTCCCGACCCGCGCCCGCTGAGCCAGCGCCTGAGCATTTGGCACTACTGGTGGCAGGCGCACCTGCTGGACTGTGTGATTGATGCCGGTCAGCGTCACCTGCGCGAAGGCGATATTACTGCCGCCCAGGAGGAGCTGCACCGTGCCCGCGCGCTGTTGCGCGGCATTAACGTGCGCAACTATGGCCGCTTCGCGAACGACTACTTTGACGATATGGCGTGGCTGACCCTCGCGGTGGGCCGCATGAACTCCTTCTGCATTGAGCTGACCGGCGCGAACGATGTTGCCGCTCAGGATGCTGGTGCGGCTCTCTTTGAGCAGCTGGCGAAGGGTTTCTCCCCGGTGGGTGGCATGAGTTGGCGCAAGTCCAAGCGTGATTTCGTGAATGCTGCGGCGACCGCGCCGACCACCCTGGCGTATGTGCGTGCGGGCGACCCGAAGACTGCCGCCGCGCTGATGGACTGGATGAATGAAACCCTCTGGGATGCAGAACGTTCGCTCTATATTGACGGTGTGAACGTGCGCGGCGACGAGTACGACTACGAACGCGGCGAATACACCTACAACCAGGGAACCGCCCTCGGCGCGTTGCTGAGCCTCGCCGCCTCCGGCGTGCCCTGCGAGGTGGACCCCGCAGAACGCGCCGAACGCCTCATCGTCGGCATCGTCAAGCATATGACCGAAGAGGTGGAGTTCCTCTCCGGTGCTCGCCGCCGCATCCTCATCTCTCACGGTGACGGCGACGGCGGCCTGTTCACCGGCATTCTCGTGCGCTACCTGGGCATGGCGGCGTCCTCGCCGTTGCTCAGTGATGAGGCGCGAGCGCTCGCCTCGACCCTGGTGTACTCGACCGCACGCGCCCTGTGGGAGGGCCGCCGCGAGTTCGACCCCAACCTGCCGATGAACGAGTACGGCATTGACCCGAATGAGATTCGCGGTAAGGCGCTCGTGCAGTTCTCCCCGCGGTTCACCGAGCCGATGAGCAAGGTTGTGAAGCCCGGCGCGCCGGTGGAGCTGTCCGCTCAGGTGCAGGCGTGGACTATTTTTGAGACGGCGGCGCGTCTGGCGCATGCCCGTGACCTCGCCTCCCACGGCTTCTAAAGCACGGCTTTTATATTCCCAGCCCTAATCTTCTCCGTTCAGTGCAGAAGGTTAGGGCCTGTGCAGAAGGTTAGGGCTAGATTCATTGCAGGGGCGTACACACGGGCGTACGGTGAGTTTTATGTTTGCACCAGAATCACAACAGGTCACTGCCAGCCCGAACGCTAACACCATTTTCATGGTGTGGAAGTTCAAGGAAGGCATCAGCCAGGATGCGCTCGTTGAGGGGTTCCAGAACCTCTGCGGGCTCGTCATTAATCTCAATCACACCGCCGCGAACCGTTATTCGCCGGAGAATGCCAGCATTGTGCTGGGTATCAGCCACAGCGCGTGGCTGACTCTGGATCTGCCCAAGCCGCTGCCGCAGGAGCTCGTGGAGTTCGAGGAGATTAGGGGCCCCAAGCACACCGCGGTATCCACTCCCGGCGATCTGCACTTCCACATCCGCGCGACCCAGCCGTCGGTCGCCTACGATATGGCGTCCGCTATTACCGCAGCGCTGCGCGATATTGCCGAGGTGCTCGAGGAGGTGCACGGCTTCCGCTACTGGGACGGCCGCTCCATCATCGGCTTCGTGGACGGCACCGAGAACCCGCAGACCCCCGCGGCACGCGAATACTTCGGCATCATCGGTGACAATGACCCCATGTACAGGGGCGGCAGCTACCAGTTCGTGCAGAAGTACATCCACGACATGACCGCGTGGAACAGCCTGCCTGTCTCCGAGCAGGAGAAGGTCATCGGCCGCTCCAAGCACGACGACATCGAGATGAGCGAGGACGAAAAGCCCGCCAACTCGCACTCCGCCATCGCCAATATCGGTGACGACTTCAAGGTTATTCGCGACAACATGCCCTTCGGCACCGTGGGTAACAACGAACTGGGCACCTACTTCATCTGCTACGCCAGCACCTTCTCGACCGTCCGGAAGATGCTCATGAATATGTTCACCGGCGTGGACGGCGCCAACTACGACCGTCTGCTGGATTTCAGCACCGCGGTGACCGGCACCCTCTTCTTCGTGCCGACCTTGGATATGCTCGGCGACTTCGCAGGCTAAGATCAGCTGCCCTCAGCTAAATTCTCGTGAACCCCGCCTCCGGCAAGAGAGGCGGGGTTTTCCGGTAGGCTAGGGTGTAGACATTCAGACGGAAAGCAAACAATCGAGAGAAGAATGAGCGTTCTAGATAACTCTTTCCCCACCGAGGACTTTGGCTTCACCATCACCAGCCGACTGGCGGACACCGCCTCCCCCAGCGCTGAACGTGTAGAAGCCAACGGCGGACAGTTCCGCGGACGCACCGGTGTCATCACCACCCCGCACGGACAGATCCAGACCCCCGCCTTCACCCCCGTGGGCACCAAGGCAACCGTCAAGGCGGTCCTACCCGAATCCATGAAGGAGCTCGGCGCTCAGGCTCTGCTCTCCAACGCCTACCACCTGTACCTGCAGCCCGGCCCCGAAATCCTGGATGCGGCAGGCGGCCTGGGTGCCTTCATGAACTGGGACGGCCCCACCTTCACCGATTCCGGTGGTTTCCAGGTCATGAGCCTGGGTTCCGGCTTCAAGAAGGTCATCGACATGGGCACCGTCGCGGGCGCTAAGGGCGCCGACGGCCGCCCCCTCGGTGACGACGACGTTGCAAAGGGCAAGGAACGCCTCGCCCACATTGACGACGACGGCGTGAACTTCAAGTCGCACATTGACGGCTCGATTCACCGCTTCACCCCCGAGGTGTCCATGCAGGTGCAGCACCAGATTGGTGCCGACGTCATGTTCGCCTTCGACGAGCTGACCACCCTGTACAACTCCCGCGGCTACCAGGAGGAGGCGCTCGAACGCACCCGCCTGTGGGCGCTGCGTTGCATTGCTGAGCACCAGCGCCTGACCACTGAGCGCGTGGGCAAGCCCTACCAGGCACTGTTCGGCGTCATTCAGGGTGCACAGTACGAGGACCTGCGCCGCAAGGCATGCCAGGACCTCGGTTCTATGCCCTTCGACGGCTTCGGCATCGGTGGTGCGCTCGAGAAGGAAAACCTCGGCACCATCGTGCGCTGGTGCGCCGAAGAGCTGCCCGAGTCCAAGCCCCGCCACCTGCTCGGCATCTCCGAACCCGACGACATCTTCGTCGGCATCGAGAACGGTGTAGACACCTTCGACTGCGTCTCCCCCACCCGCGTGGCACGCAACGCCGCCGTCTACTCCCCCACCGGCCGCTACAACATCACCAACGCGCGATTTAAGGCGGACTTCTCGCCCATCTACGAGGGCTGCGACTGCTACACCTGCACCCACTACACCCGCGCCTACCTGCGTCACCTCTTCAAGGCGGACGAGCGTCTGGCGGCGACCCTCGCCTCCATCCACAATGAGCGTTTCATCGTGCGCATGGTGGACGACGCCCGCGAAGCCATCAAGGACGGCACCTACTTCGAGTACCGTGACGAGTTCCTCGGCAACTACTACTCCGGCAAGAAGCCCTAAACCCGCTCTTCAACCCGTTTAAGGAGAACCCTATGAGCATCACTCATGTTCCCGATGAGGAGCTTCTCGTCTTCGACCACGAGATTGCCGCACCGGTCGAGGACGTCTTCGGCGCCTACCTGGACCCCGAACTGCTGGTCCGCTGGTACGGCCCCGCCGGCTGGCACGTGCGACCCACCGACGTTGTCGTGGAGCCCGTCGTCGGCGGCATGCAGCGCCTCTCCATGATCAACGAGGTCGACCCCTCGGTGTCCTGCATCCTGCAGAGCCGATTCCTGAGCATTGAACCGTTCAAGGAGCTCGAATACGCCGAGCAGCTGCCCGACCACCTGGGCAACCCCGGCAGCGTGCTGGTGTACCAGCGTCACCGTTTCTTCCCCGAAACCGTGATTACCGCCGATGGCGTGGGTTCCGGTACCCGCATCGTTATCGAGATTGGCCCCATGCCTGCCTCGGTCCACGAGGAGGTGCGCACCACCTGGCGTTCGACCTTCGCCCGCCTGGATGACGTGCTCGCCGCCCGTGCCCGCGGAGAGTTCTGAGCCCCGCCGCGCCAGCTGCTTGAGATAGCTTCGAGACGGCAAAGCGCCGCGTTGACGAATCATTCGTCAACGCGGCGCTTGCGTTTAACGCCTAAACCTTGCGGGGTTGAGCCGCAGGCTAGTTAGTCAGCTTCACGGTAATGACGGTGCTACCACCATCCAGGGACACGCACTCGGGGGTCGCACGATCCGCACCGTCACCCGGCTTCCAGTAGCAGCGTGCCGACATGACGGTACGCTCACCATTCGCCTTATCGGTCACCTCGGCGGGGTTCTGCACCACGAACTGGCGGACCAGCTCACGCGCAAACAGGCAATCCACCGCGCCGGAGGTCACCTGAACAACTCCGTTGTGCTTCAGGTAGCCGGTAGCGTCCATGCTGCCGCAGCTACCGCCCGCAGACTGAACATCCGAGCTGGACAGACTCGCGGTGCTCGATGCGCTCGCCGAAGCGTTCGAACCGGCCTTCACCGATGCGGAGGAGCTCGCCGCCGCGCTCGCCTGCACGGTCGCCGAGGGGCTTGCGGTGGTGATGGTGCCCGGGGTAACGGTAGCCGCCGCGGTGGAGGTGTGCACAGTACCGGCAGTCGGGGTGCTTTCAGTGACCGTTGCGGTGCGGGTGGGCGAAGGGGCCGCCTTCGCACTCGTAGCGCTCGGGCTCGGGGTCGCGGTAGCGCTCGGGGAGGCGGTGGTAGCGCCTCCGGAGCATGCCGACAGCGCCAGCAGGAGCGTGGCACCAACCGCTACGGGGCTGTAGCGCTTAGCGGCGCGGAGAGTAGTAGAAGAAGTCTGGGTATAGTGCTTCTGTGCCGGATGCATGGTGACCTTTCTGCGTCATCGGTTCGGGTTCCTAACCAGTATTCTAAAGACGCTACCTGTGAGCTAGCTATACGGCATCTGAGGAACCCGCAGGGTAGCCCGCTAAGAACACAGCAGGAGGGGCACCCCGGCATTGCGGGGAGCCCCTCCTGAGCTATTCACAACTCATTGATAGCTCGTTAGCAGCTCAATAATTCTGACGCGGGCGCTTAGCCTTCGCGCCTGCCGCCAACCGTAATAGTGCGGCCGTTTCCGTCATGGCAGCTAATCGAGCCAGTCTCACCCTCACCGGAACAGCTCAGCTGCTTGCCCTCAGCAACGGGCACAGTCACCACATCCAAGGCGTGCATCATCTTCGTGTTTGCTGTGGTGGTTTCCGCGTGCAGAGCCGAGGACTCATTCACGGTATTCACCTCGCTGGCGCCGGTCAGGAAGTTCATGCGAGTTACCTCCACCGGGCCGGCAAAAGTACGACCGACCGCGCCGTTTCCGTTGCCGGTCTGCTCGCCAGTGCGGCGCTCGCATACCAGGATTCCGTCCGCAGGGTTCAGCTCGCAGAGGGTGCGCTCGTCATCGCTCTTGAAGCGGTAGTAGCCGGCACCGGAATCGTAGTAGGAGGGCTCCATGAGGAACGGAATCTGGGGAGCGTCCGGGTTTTCCAGGCGAGCCACGAAGGCGACATCCTCGCCAATGGCGCATTCGGGGGCACCGCGATCCTCGCGACGGTTCTCAGCCATCTCGTACTGCGGGTTCCAGTAGCAGGTGGCGTCCTGAACCTTCGCCACCTGGTGCTGGGTCAGGTTGTCGTCGGCACGCGGGGTGGTGACGTACTCGGTCAGCACGTCCAGGGCGTGGGCGCAGTCCACGGTACCGCGCAGCACCATGATTTCCGCACCGGTCTTCAAGTAGCCCTTGCGTCCGATGTGCCCACAGCGCTCGCCGGCGGAGGCGCGTTCAGCCTCCACCTTTTCGGGCGCGCGGGGAGTGTCAGCAGCGGGAGTCGCGGCCGCGGTGGGGGTTCCCTTCGCTTCAGCGGGTGCGGAGGACTCGGACGCCTTCGCCTCAGCGCTCTCGCTGGGATCGGGCGCCTGAGTCTCGGTGACGGTCGGCTCGGTCTTCTTCGTCGGCGACGGGGACGCCGTGGAGGAAGGAAGCGGGTACTTCGAGTGGTTAGCCGTGGTGGAGGGGCTGGGCGTCGACGAGGAGTTTTCGCTCTGAGAACCGCCAAAGCAGCCGGTCAGGGCAAGAAGCAGGGCGGCGGCGCATCCGGTGGCGCGCATCGTGCGGCGACCCCAACCGGCGGGGCTTGCCTGAGTGTGGTGAAACGACATCGTTATCTCTCCCGGGAATGAACCTTTTGCACCCTTTGCAGAAGGTATTTAAAGCATACGCTTAACCCCGTTCAAGACCGGTTTATTACAGCAGAGCGCCAGTCCCTACTTCTGCGGCAGGTAGGAGCTCAGCAGTTCGCGCTGCTCGGGGCTCAGACGAGTCAGGCGCCCCGCCACGGAATCCCAGAACGCCAGCACGGTAAAGGCACGAACGCATTCGCGGCCATCCACCGGAGAGAGAATCGAGTAGCCAATACGCACGGACGCGGCGCTCACCTTCTCCACGCTCAGGCGCACGGGTACGGGCTCGCCGGTGTAGGGCAGCTGAGCCAGGTAGCGGATGCCGTGTTCGGCAATGAGCGCCTGCACGCCCTCGGCAACCAGGTCGAAAAGCGGAATCGGAGGCTGCGGTGCCACGGCAGGCTTCTCACCAGACGACGGAGGCGGGCCGAAGAGCGCCACACGGGCTTCTTCCATAACAGAGAGGATAGCGACGTTGTTGACGTGGCCGTAAGCGTCCATGTCGCCCCAGCGGGCGGGAACGTGAACCAGCAGTTCGTCGGTAGTACCAGCCTCGGAGGCGGAGTTCTTTTCGGGGGTGTTTTCGTGGCTTTGCATGGTTTTAACTCTACTCGCCCCACACTATAAGCGTGCCATTCACACAGGTTCACAATATAAAACAAATGAACACAATAATCAGGGTTAATGCTCTAAAAATATGCTCAGAAATTAAAATGATGAGGCTCGAAAGCTACGATGCTTTCGAGCCTCATCCAACACACAGACATTTGAACGCATACAAGATCATACGGTTCACTGTCTATGATAGACCTGCCCTGAGAGCCCACGGCATTTTTACGGTTTTATTACGAGGAATTCCAGAAATTTTCCGTATTTTTCGTTTATTACCCGCACTAGCCGCGAACTACCCTACTCAGGATTTCAGGGGGTAAAATCCCCGAACACAGAACCGCAGTTCCTAACGACCCAGCTTCGCCGCGGTCTCCAGCGCATGATCGGCGTCGTACTTCATCGCGTCGTACTCGCCGGTTGCCTGCTGAGCCTCCACGAAGGTCTGCTCATCAATCACGTGCGTGTGGCGAATACGAGCAAAGTACAGCAGGCTCAGCACCACAAAGTAGCCCACGCCCACAATCGCCGGAATCATGGAGCCGCGCACCATGAAGAGCGCAACCCACACTGCGAAGAGCAGCAGAACACCGACCGCGGCAGTGAACTGGCCACCCCACAGGCGGAAACCATCGGTCGCTGGCTCAACACGCTTGTACACAATGTAGGCGAACAGAATCAGAACCCACACGGTCAGCGCGCACACCATAATCACGAAAATCATGGAGAGGAACGCTTCCTTCGGACTGTACAGCGCCAGCAGAATAGCAATGACCATGCCGCTGGTCGACAGCCATACCGCACGAGCCGGAACGCCCGCACGGTTCACCTGAGCCAGCTGGCGAGGCGCCATACCGTCAACCGCCAGCGAGTGCATCAGACGCGCACCCGCGTACAGGTTCGCGTTCGCACTCGACAGCGCCGCAATCAGCACCACAAAGTTCACGAAGTGCGCCACGCCGTGCACACCCAGCTGCTCAAAGACCAGAACGAACGGGGAAGCATCCACCGCGTCGCCCAGACCCGACGCCGAACGCCACGGGATGACAGCAACAACAATCAGAACCGCCAGCACGTAGAAGGTCGCCAGGCGAACCATCATCGCCTTAGCCGAGGAACGCACCGAGCGGGAGGGGTCCTTTGCCTCCGCGGCAGAAATCGAAATCATCTCAATACCGCCGAAGGAGAACATCACAACGGCAAGCGACAGCCACACCGACTGCGGGCCGTTCGGCATGAAACCGCCGTCGTTGAAGAGGTTCGCGGTACCCACCGCAGCGTGGCCGGGCAGACCGAAGAAAATCAGGCACAGGCCCACCAGCAGGAAGGCAACAATCGAAATGACCTTAATGGAGGAGAGGAAGAACTCCAGCATGCCGAAGGACTTCACGCTCGTCAGGTTCAGCACAATCAGCGCCACACCAAACGCGGCAATACCCGTCCACAGCGGAAGCTGCGGCCACCAATAGTTCAGGTAGGTCGCCACCGACACCAGCTCAACACCGGCGATCAGAACAGTCGCCGTCCAGTAGGCGATGCGAGTCAAAAAGCCCGCGAACGGGCCCAGGTAGCGGGTAGCAATAGTGCCGAAACCGCCGCGGACAGGGTAGCGAACCGCCATTTCACCGGTTGCTGCGCCAATCACCGAAGCGAGCGCAGAACCAATGGCGTAGGTGAGAATGACCGCGGGACCAGCCATCGCAATAGCGGTGCCCGAGCCCAAGAAGAGGCCCGTACCGAGCGCGGAACCCATCACAATCATGGTCATCTGTCCGTGGGACAGAGAACGCTTCAGGGTGCGCGATCCGGCGGTCCCCGCTGCAGCCTGGCTGCGGGTATCGTCGTTGTGGGACACGAAGGTGCCTTCCGTCAGTACGCCTTAAGGGCGTGATGTGTAATGTGTGCTCGCACCCGGTGGCCGCGGCTTCATGTCCTCGGTGACAGGTGCGAATAGTTAACTATTCTACGGGCACGCCCGAGCCGTTCAGAACGGCGCCGCCAGAACCCGCAGAAAGCAAAAGGCACCGGGCAGGGGCGCTCCCCCATCCGGTGCCTTTCATGGTTCAGCCTCGCGAGGCTTTCACCCTATTTAGTGCTGTGCCGCGTTGGTGTCCTCGTCGGCGTGCATAGCGTCCAGGTCGGGGCGCTCATAACCGCCCTTAACCTTCGACGAGATGGCGTAGCCAATAGAAATCAGCACAAAGAAGACGATACCGACCATGATGGATTCCTGAACACCCGAGCCGGGCAGCATGAACATTGCCGCCAGGGTCGCCAGAACACCCGCCAGAGCCAGACCAGCGGTAACGCGACCGCCCAGCACGGTGAAGGAGGATGCGTTCTTCTGGTCCTTCTTGTACGCCTGGTAGGTCAGCAGAATCATGATCCACACGATCAGGATGCACAGGGTCACCAGCGCCATGAGCAGGGCGAAGATGTCGCCAATCTTGGCAACAGCCATCACGGTCGCCACAACAACGCCGGTGAAGGAAATCAGCAGAGCCACGACCGGCACACCGCGCGAGGAGGTGCGGGCAGCCACTGCGGGAGCCATACGGTCAGAGCCCAGGGCGTGCAGCAGGCGGGTTGCCGCGTACAGGGAGGCGTTCGCACCCGAGAGCGCCGCCACCAGCACCACGAAGTTCATGATGTCCGCAGCGAAGGGGATGCCCAGCTCAGAGAAGACGAGCACGAACGGCGACTCGGTCAGCTCCGAGTTCTGTGCGGCGGTCTGCCAGGGCACCAGGCAGAGAATAATCGCCATGGACACCACGTAGAAGGTGGACAGGCGCCAAATCATTGCCTTCACGCTGGTTGCCACCGAGCGTGCGGGGTCCTTCGCCTCCGCTGCGGAAAGGGAAATCATTTCCACACCGCCGAAGGAGAACATGACAACAGCCATCGAAATCCAGATAGATGCCGGGCCGTTCGGCAGGAAGCCGCCGTCGTTCATGAGGTTTGCGGTACCCGCCGCAGCGTGGCCGGGCAGACCCACGAACACCAGCAGCACACCAATCACCATGAACACGATGACGGCAGAAACCTTAATCGACGAGAGCAGGAACTCCAGGGCGCCGAAGGACTTCACGCTCACCAGGTTCAGCACCAGAATAATCGCACCGAAGAGGGCAACGAACACAGCCAGGGGAACGTCCGGGAACCAGTACGCCATGTAGTGGCCAACCGCTACCAGCTCAGCGCCAGCTAGCGGCACGGTGCATGCCCAATACGCCCAGCGAGTCAGGTAGCCGCTAAAGGGGTTCAGGTATCGGCTGGCAATGGTGCCGAAACCGCCCTGGACGGGGTGACGCACGGACATTTCGCCCGCACACGCAGCAATGGTTGCCGCAATCATCGAACCAATAGCGTAAGAGAGGATTGCGCCGGGGCCCGCAATTTTAATGGCGGAGGAGGAGCCCAGGAACAGGCCCGTACCCAGCGCCAAGCCCATTGCAATCATGGTCAACTGGCCGTGGGAGAGGGAACGATTCAACGAGTCGTTCTTCTCCGACTGCTCGGGGGTGTTCCCCTGCAGTTTAGACATAACGTATCTCTTTCTTAGACATGCTGTGTATTGAACAAATCTGAAAAGGCAATGCCGCCCAGTCGTTAGGCCGGGCGGCTCTGCACATCAGCTGTAAGGAGGTTAGCTTATGCCACGTACTCCAGTTCGTGACGCTTGAACCAACCAATAATCGGGTAGCTGATCGGCATGAGGAGCACCTCGACCAGGCACTTATAGATATAGCCAATCAGCACGTAGTTGAGGAATGCTTCCATGCTGTCGATGCCGAGTACCGGTGCGGCGATCGAGCAGAAGATGAGGGTGTCGAGCAGCTCGCCAACCAGGGTGGAGACAATCATGCGCAGCCACAGGAAACGGCCCTTGCATGCCTTCTTCATTGCCACCATGACCCATGCGTTCAGGGTCTGACCGAAGAGGTAGCCGAGCAGGGAGCCCGCAAAAATCTGCCAGACCGGGCCGAGAACCTGTGCGAACGAATCCTGACCGGTGTAGAAGCTTGCCGGCGGCAGGTGCACAATCAGCAGGAAGCACAGGGCGGCAAAAGCAGCCGAGCTGAAGGACGCCACAATGGCGCGGCGGGCACGCTTGAAGCCGTACACCTCAGAAAGAAGGTCGCCAATAACGTAGGCGAGCGGGAAAAGGAAGAAACCACCATCGGTGACGATGGTGTTACCGATGAGGGGCAGTTCGAAGGGCAGCGGACCGAACTCCACGCCCTTGGTTGCACCAATATTCGAAATGATCAGGATGACGCAGGACGCGCCCAGCAGCAGATCAAAGTAGCCGCGGCGACCAGCCCAGGGCACCTTGACGGTGCTCGTCTGAGCCTTAGATTCGCTAACGGGTTTAGCCATTACTTTCCCCAAGTCTTTCTTCATGCGATGTGTTTCTTCACGCGAGGTACGAGCCCTCACGCATGGTGGGTGAGCACGCTATGCAGGGCGCTACTCACCGGCTCGCCTGCCACCCGAGCCTATCTAATAGTACCTATATGCCGTGGCGGCGGCAGGTTTCTGCGCCTCTTTCAAGAGTGTGGACGCCTTTCAAGAGTGTGGACGCCGCATGCACCCGGTTACCCGGCGTGGGATGCCTGCGGCACCATCTCATCCCGGTAGCGGCAGAACCCTCACATTTACAATGGAGGTATGAAGAGACTGAGCCGCAGAGTTCACCGTAGCGGAGTTTACCGCAGCGGCGCTCACCGTACTGAGCAGGTGGCATCCCTGCTGGAAGCGGGTACGGGTCGTGCTCTACGCGCCTCGATACGACGTTCGCTACGGCGTTCTGCACGTCGAGCGCAGAAGAGGCGGCACCGCAATCAGCGTAGGCTCAGCGCACATATCCCGCGGTTGCATCCGCTGCTGACCTATGCGGCGCATGCGGTTCGTACCGGCATTTCCCTTCTTGAGCCGATGCTGCTGGCGTCCTCTGAACTTCTCGGCTACCGGTCGTTTACGCATCACGGCCGCAATATCTACTACCGGGTCGATAACCTGCACCTTCTGACCGAGTCTGATTCCGCGCCCGGTGTGCTGTTCTATTTTGATGGTGACCATCTCTCCCGCGCCGGTAGTCGTCTGCTGCGCCGCGCCTCCCCGTTGCGTGCCGAGTTGGCGCAGGTGGCGGCTGAGTTCAACATGCTATCCGTGCCGGTGCTTTCACCGGGTAGCCTACGGGAGCCTCGACTGAGGGATGTTGGCTCCTATGCGCCTCCGCTGACCTATAACTGGTGGGTTCGTGCCCGCTCGAACGGCAGGATGGTCCGCGCCCTCGTTGAGGAGATTGCCCTGGCGTACGGGGTGGATATGAGCCGCGTCTGGCTTGCCGGATATTCGGGCGGCGCGGAGTTCCTCAGCTACGAGCTGCTGTCGCACGATATTGACTGGATTCGCGGAGGCGGCGCCACCTTTATCGGCGGCGGCGGCGCTGACGGTGTGCCCGCGCGGGTGCGTGAGCAGGCTGCGCTGAATCCTTCCTCGCATGAGCGTCTGCTGATGAGCTGGCATGTGGGTGTGCTGGATGGGCGTTCGCCGTCTGGTCGTCGGCGTATGGCGACAAGTGCCGAGGGGAGCTGGTCGGCGCGTATTGCGGCGCAGGAGGGTAGTGCGTTCTACGAGGGGTTGGGTGCGAGGGCTCTTCTGCAGGTGACTCCGGGGCGTGGCCATACGGGGTATCCGATTGCGTCGCTGGTGGGGGCTGATTTGGCGGCGGCTACGCGTTTGGGGTTCCTGTAGGGGCTGCGTTTTGTCACAGGTTGTTTTGTCATAAACATGAAAATTCGCATGGATTACGCAAATTTCTTGGTGACACATTCAATAAATTCGTCATTTGCTGACGATTTGGGGTAGAGTGTCACTATGCCTCGTATTTCTGCAGCAACCAACGCCGCCCAGCGCGAAAACACCAAGCGCGCCATCCTCAACTCCTTCGGCGAAATCCTCTACAACCGCGGCCTCTCCGGCCTGACCATGACCGACGTCGCCAAGAACGCCGGCATCGGCCGCACCGCGGTCTACAACTACTTCGCTGACATGGGCGAACTGCTGGTCGCCTACGCCCTGGACGAGACCGAACGCTTCCTCAACGAACTGCGCGTCGGCCTGGAGGGCATCGAAAACCCGATTGACCAGCTCGCCGTGTACATTCGCCTGCAGATCAACGACCTGGCGCGCCGCCACCTGCCCCCGGGCCCGGCGATGCGCTCCATGCTCTCCCCCGAGTCCTACGCAAAGCTCGGCAAGCACGTGCACGAGCTGCAGATGGTGCTGGCGCATATTCTCTCTGCCGCCATTGCCGAGAACTACATTCCTAAGAACGACATTCGCGAACTGGCGATGCTCGTGCACGGTTCGCTCTCTTCGAGCGCTGGCCGCGCCGAGGACGCACCGGATGAGGAGACCCGCGAGCGCCAGATCCTGAATACCATCCGTTTTATTCAGATGGGCTTGGGCGCGCGTTTTGATGCCGAGGGTAACCCGGTGCGCCTAGATTCGCAGGAATCTCTGCCGGAGCAGTCCCCGGTGCAGGATGCGACCTTGAAGGCAGCTTCCTAATCCGCCCCCTCGTCACGGCGGACTGAGCAGTTATACGTAAAATGCCGCAGACCCGATGCTTCAGTGCGTCGGTCTGCGGCATTTTTGTATTCGAGTAGGCGTTTATGCGCCGGGCAGTAGCGCCGGGGAGATGGAGTCCAGGTCCAGCACGCGGGCGTACATGACGGCGCGGCGGTGCAGGGCGTTTCGGAGCGCGCGGTGCACGCCGTCTTCGAGGTAGAGTTCGCCACCCCATTTGACGACGTGCGGGAAGAGGTCGCCGTAGAAGGTGGAGTCTTCCGCGAGCAGGGTCTCGAGGTTGAGGGTCTTCTGGGTGGTGATGAGGGTGTCGAGGCGCACCTGCTGCGGCGGGATTCCTCCCCAGTCGGCGTGGGTCATGCCGTGCTGCGGGTAGGGGCGGCTGTCGCCTACTTTTTTGAAAATCATGGTGGTGCTTTCTGCAGGTATGGGGCGCCTCGGCGGCGCGTGGAACCGTGGGGGTTCTGAAGAAATAGTACCAAGGGTATAAAAAATCCCCGGTCTTAGAATCTAAGACCGGGGATCGGTGGCGGAGGATGGGGGATTTGAACCCCCGAGGGCTGTTAACCCAACACGCGTTCCAGGCGTGCGCCATAGGCCGCTAGGCGAATCCTCCAACTATGTTTTCTACGCATTGCGCAGGCAACGAATAAAACTTTACTACGCTTTTGCGGAGTGCGCAAGCCCTAAGCGGCAAAAGTAACAGAAAGCACATTTGCGGGTGCTTATAATCCTGTTTTCGGGCACAGAAAAACCCCTTACGCAACCGCTGAGGATTCGGATTCTGAGCTCGCGAACTGAGGCGCAGGATTCCGAGCGCGCGAGGTAATAAATCCTGCGTCGAAGCCGCCGAGCTCTAGAGAGGCGGAATTCCGGATCCGAAGCCGTCGAACGACAGTGAGACGGGTATGACGGGTGCGAACTACCCAGGTGCCTGATTTTGGGCACGAAAAAACCTCCTACGCACCCGTCATAGCTCGAATACCCTTGCTACCTTCCGGTCCTGGGGGAGTTTTCCAAGATAACGCCACGTAAGAGGCAAGAACCAGTGTACCGGATTTTTGGGTTCTTGGGAATTCGGTGCATCCGCGGTATTTTTGTGGGCGTACATGCCACCCGGGTGGGCATCCGGGGTAGTGCTGTTGTGGTGGTGTGTTCGCCGGTGACGGCAGGCCTCTCGGGCCGGGGGTAAAGCGTCTAAAATGGTAGGGATTGTCCTATCCGCACCCCCGAGTTGAAGAGGTTGCTGTGAGCACTGCCCTTTATCGTCGTTATCGCCCCGAGACCTTTGCTGAGGTTATCGGGCAGGAGCACGTGACCGAACCTCTTATGGTCGCTCTGGAGAAGAACCGTGTGAATCACGCGTACCTGTTTTCGGGCCCGCGTGGTTGCGGTAAGACCACGTCGGCGCGTATTTTGGCGCGTTGCTTGAACTGTGCGCAGGGTCCGACTCCGACTCCGTGTGGTGTGTGCGATTCGTGCCGTGAGCTGTCGCGTGATGGCGGCGGTTCCCTTGACGTGATTGAGATGGATGCGGCGAGCCACGGCGGTGTGGATCATGCCCGTGATTTGCGTGAGCGCGCTACTTTGGCGCCGGTGCGTGACCGTTACAAGATCTTCATTATTGATGAGGCGCATATGGTGACCCGTGAGGGTTTTAATGCGTTGCTGAAGATTGTGGAGGAGCCGCCGGAGCACGTGAAGTTTATCTTCGCGACGACTGAGCCGAATAAGGTGCTGGGTACGATTCGTTCGCGTACTCACCATTACCCGTTCCGTCTGGTTCCGCCGGAGGTTCTTCTGCCGTTCCTGCAGGGCCTGTGCGATCAGGAGCAGGTGCCGGTTGAGCCGGGTGTATTGCAGCTGGTGATTCGTGCTGGCGGCGGTTCGGTGCGTGATTCGCTGTCGATTCTTGATCAGCTGATGGCTGGTGCGTCTTCGCAGAACGGTATTGAGTATGACCGTGCGGTGGCGCTACTGGGTTATACCCACGCGCAGCTTCTGGATGAGGTTATTGAGGCGTTGGGTGCAAAGGATGCGCCGACTCTCTTTGGTGCGGTGTCTCGTGTGGTGGCTACCGGTCAGGATCCTCGCCGTTTTGTGGAGGATCTGCTGGAGCGTCTGCGTGATTTGATTGTGGTGAAGGCTGTTCCGCAGGCAGCCGGCCAGATTTTGCAGGGTGTTCCGCAGGATCAGTTGGAGCGCCTGGGTCAGCAGGCGCAGGCTCTGGGTGAGCGTGAGCTGACGGTTGCCGCGGGCACGGTCAATGAGACTCTGAATGGTATGACGGGTGCGGCGAATCCGCAGCTTCAGCTGGAGTTGTTGTGTGCGCGTCTGCTTCTGCCTGCGGTGGAGGGTTCTGCCGGTGGCGCTGAGGTTGCGGCGTTGGCTTCTCGCCTGCAGGTTTTGGAGCGCCGCGTGGCTTCTGGTGCTGCTGGTTCCGCGGGTTCTGCTGGTTCTGCCCCGGCGCAGGGCGGCATGTCTGCGGCTCGCGCGGCGGGTATGGCGGCGGCTGGCCTGGCTCCTAAGACCCAGGTGTCTGCACCCCAGACTTCTCAGGAGCAGGCAGCCCCTCAGCAGAGCGGCTCTCAGCAGGGCAGTTCTCAGCAGGCCAGCGCGGGTGCTCCCCCGCTGGCGGGTGCGCCCCTTAGTGTTGCACCTCTGGCACCGACCGCGCAGGAGTCCGCGCCTGCGGCTGGCGCTCCTCTGGCGGGTAACGCCCCGGCGGCACCGAATACCCCGACCGTTTCTGCAGCAGCTCCGGCGGCTACCCCCTCCGCGTCTTTGAAGCTTGACCCGAATGATCCGCTGGCGGCGGTTCAGGGTAATTGGCGCGCCATTCTTAACCGAATGAGCGTTCCCGGTGCGGCGGAGCAGCTGATGAAGGTTCGCCCCGCCCGCATGGACGGCGCAACCCTGTACGTGAGCGCCGACATTGCGACTCTGCGCGCGGTCAAGGGCTTTGTGCCCGAGCTGACCGCCCGCGTGAACGAGTTCCTGCGCCGTCAGGTGACCATTCACGCGCAGGTGGCGAAGCCCGGCGAGCAGGCTAAGCCCGCCCCGGCGGCGCCTGTAGCGCAGCCTACCCCCGTACAGCCCCCTGCTACGGCGGCTCCTGCACCGCAGGCACCGCAGCAGCCCGCTCAGCCGGCGCCTCTGGCTGATGGTCCGCGCGGCGGTGAGGATGCGTGGCGTCGCCACGGTCAGCCACTGACCGGCGCAAACAGCCCCGAATCCACGAGCGTGGATGCGCCCCTGGGCGCGTGGGAGGTTGCCCCGATTCCGCAGAGCGCCCCCGAGGAGGCACCTCAGCAGGCTACCCCGGCTGCACCGCAGGCACCGATTCAGGAAGCACCGGCTGGCCCGCTTGCGTCTGAACCTCCGGTCGCTCCGGCAGCTCAGCAGGTTCCGGCTGCTCCGGCGGGTGGTTTTGGTGAGCGTGATTCCTTTGCCGCATCCGGTAGCGGAGTTCCGCAGCAGGAGAGCGCTACTGAATCCCAGCAAGCACAGGAACCCCAGCATGCCCCGGAACCCCAGCATGTACAGGAGCCCCCGTTCTCGCAGGAGCCCCCTCACGTGGAGGAACCGCCCTATGAGGAGGAGCCCCCTTTTGAGGATGAGCCTCCCTACGCTGACCCTGTAGCACCGACTGGTCCGCTCGCGTCTCCGGTTGAGCCTGCAGGTCCGCTTGCACCCGCAGCGCCGATTGCTCCGGCTGGTCCGCTGGCTACTCCCCCGCAGGCGGCTCCGGCTGATAATGCACCGGTCGATAACGCGCCGGCATGCGAAGAAAAGCCCGAGCAGCCCGCGGCACCGGCACAGGCTGCTCGCCCGGCACGCGCCGCATCCGATGAGGACTATGTCTCTGAGGATGACGAAAAGGTCGAAAACAGTACTTTCATCGGCCTGCGCGCTATCGAAAAAGTTATTGGTGGCACCGTCATTGACGAACGCCCCCTGCACCAGCCCTAATCCGGGAATCTAACACCCGGCAGGTGCCGCGCCCGCCATCGCACCGATGGCGGGCGCACTCATTCCCGCACCTACCCGCTACGCGAAACAGCCCTAAACTGTCAGGGGTTTGGGGCATACTCATAACGTCGCCCCGGATACCAACACCCCGGAACGAAACACCGCATCAGAAGGAGAAGCCTTGTACGAGGGAGCAGTTCAAAACCTCATTGACGAACTCGGCCGCCTGCCGGGCGTAGGCCCCAAGTCGGCTCAGCGCATCGCTTTTCACATTCTGAATGCGGACGCTGCCGATATGGCGCGCCTGGCCAACGCCATTTCCACGGTGAAGACCAGCGTGAGCTTCTGTGAGGAGTGCGGTAACGTCTCCGAGACGAAGCTGTGCACCATCTGTCGTGATGAGCGCCGCGACCCGTCCGTGCTGTGTGTCGTCGAAGAGTCGAAGGATGTGGTGGCGATTGAGCGTACCCGTTCCTTTACCGGCCGCTACCATGTGCTCGGTGGCGCTATTAACCCGCTGGCGGGTGTGGGCCCGGAGCAGCTGCGTATTCGTGAGCTGGTGTCCCGCCTGGCGGATGAGCGTATCCAGGAGATTATTCTGGCGATGGACCCGAACCTTGAGGGTGAGGCGACCGCAACCTACCTTTCGCGTATGCTCGTGCCGCTGGGTGTGCGTCTGTCGCGTCTGGCGTCGGGCCTGCCGGTCGGTGGCGATTTGGAGTACGCGGACGAGATTACCCTGGGCCGCGCGCTGGAGGGCCGCCGCGTCATTAGCGAGGGCACGGCGGTGGCTCATACTGCCGCCGAGGATTTTGAGCGCGTGAACCGTGAGGAGGAGCAGGAGCGTGAGCAGGCGGCTCAGGTTCAGGCTCAGGAGGCGAAGCAGAGTCGTCGCCGCTGGAATTCGAGCATGTTTGATGACCTGGATTCTGAGGATTCTGCCGGTTCCCGCACGGAGGCGCCCACCGCCGAGGGTGTGCAGGGCACGGTGGATGAGCAGCTGATTGAGCAGGTTCTGCAGGAGGCTGAGGAATCAGGCGAGGAAGCCTCCCCCACCGATTCTGGTGCGGGCTCTACGCCTGAAGCCACAGAAGCAGAAGCAACCCCTGACTTGGGCGAAGATTCCGCCGAGGAGGCTCCGGCGAGCGCCGCCCCCGACCCCGCAGAAGCACCCACTGAGGCACCCGCAACCGAGCAGTCGGAGGACGCTCCGGAGGTGTTCCGCACCCCCGACTATGAGGAGAAGATCCGCTCGATTCAGAACGCTCCGTTGCGCACCCCGAAGCCGGATGTTCCGCCGCTGCCGGGTGTCACCTACGTGAACCCGTGGACCTAAAAACCTGCCTCCGCAGGCTCTTGGTACCTGCTCCCGCGTGCGAGCCGTACCTGCCTCCGCACCCCGCGTCACTGCCGCGTAATACTACGTAATATTTCACGGGGCAATACATACGGGGGCGCAGTTCGCCGCTTGCACTGAACGCCGTCTACTATAAATGAGGAGCCGGCGTCTGCCGGTAGCACACAAAGTAACTGACCTGGAGATATCTATGAGCCTGATCGTCCAAAAGTTCGGCGGTTCCTCCGTAGCGGATGCGGAGGGCGTCAAGCGCGTTGCCCGCCGCGTCGTGGACACTCAGAAGGCAGGTAACGATGTGGTCGTCGTGGTGTCCGCTATGGGTGACACCACCGATGAGCTGCTCGACCTTGCCGCAGAAGTCACCAGCAATGTCACTCCTTCCCGCGAGCTGGACATGCTGCTGACTGCCGGTGAACGCATTTCGACTGCCATCCTGTCGATGGCTATTAACGACCTGGGCGCTAAGGCTCAGTCTTTCACTGGTTCTCAGGCTGGCATGATTACTGACGGCGTGCACGGTTCTGCACGTCTGGTGGAGGTCAACCCGGACCGTATCCGTGAGTCGATTGAGGCTGGCAACATTGCGATTGTGGCTGGTTTCCAGGGCATGAACCGTCAGAGCGGCGACATTACGACTCTGGGCCGTGGCGGTTCTGATACGACCGCTGTTGCGTTGGCGGCTGCTCTGAAGGCTGATGTGTGCGAGATTTACTCGGATGTTGACGGCGTGTTCACCGCCGACCCGCGCATCGTGCCGACCGCGCATAAGCTGGATACCGTCACTAGCGAGGAGATGCTGGAGATGGCGGCGAATGGTGCGAAGATTCTGCACCTGCGCAGTGTTGAGTATGCTCGTCGTTTTAATTTGAAGCTTCACGTGCGTTCTTCGTTCTCGAACCTTGAAGGCACCATTGTGATCCCGGAGGAGTCCGCGGAACTGACCCCCACCCATCTGAAGGAGATTCCCTTGGAACAGCCCCTGATTTCTGGTGTTGCGCACGATCGCACCCGCGCAAAGATTACCGTTGTTGGTGTTCCGGATGTTCCCGGTTCGGCAGCGAAGGTGTTCGGCCTGCTGAACGAGGCGAAGGTGAACCTGGACATGATTGTTCAGAACGTTCCCACTGACCGCCCGGGCGTGACCGACATTTCCTTCACTCTGGATCAGGCGCAGGGCCCGACCGCGCTGAAGGCGCTGGAGGATGCTAAGGCTGAGCTGGGTTTCCAGGAGGTTATTTACAACGAGTCGGTTGGTAAGCTGTCGCTGGTTGGTGCCGGTATGAAGACCAACCCGGGTGTTTCGTTTACTTTCTTTGAGGCGCTGTCTGCTGCGGGCGTGAACATTGACATGATTTCGACCTCTGAGATCCGTATTTCGGTGATTACTGAGCTGAGCAAGCTGGATGAGGCTGTTCGCGCGGTGCACACTGCGTTCGGTCTGGATGCTGAGGGTGAGGCTACTGTTTACGGTGGTACTGGCCGCTAAGGTTTAGGTGGTTAGCTCGTTTGTGAGCGTACGCTTCGGGAGGGGCGGTGCTGGTTTATTCCGGTGCCGCCCCTCCCCTTTTCTGTCTACAGCTGAAATAACTGAAACACTTTACAGTTATTTCGGATATGAGGTAGAGTTGTACTTACTGATCCACTTTCGAGAGCTTCTGACTCGAAGACTCGTTTATTCGAATGTTGTTCAGGATACCAAGAAAGGAGAAGCAAGATGACCGCCTCACAGCTCATACTTGAAGAGACTCTTACCCAAGCCAAAACCGAGGCAAAGAAACTCTTTGAGGAATCCAACGAAATTACCGTTGCATTGACTGTTTCCGGCAAGAAGAGCCAGCGTATTGGCGATGCCCTCAACCAGGTCATTCAGCACGTCTTGCACGCCCTGGCCCAGGGTCAGAGTATTGATATTCAGGCTGTTCCGCACGATTTGACCACTACCGTAGCAGCTCAGCGTATCGGTATTTCCCGCCCAACCCTCATGAAGGCTATTCGTTCCGGCGAGCTCCCGGCTTACAAGGTAGGAAGCCACTTCCGCATCCGCACTCAAGATGCTGATGCCTTCCGCAAGACCCTTTTGGAGAAGGCTGTTACGCAGAAGAAACAAGCTCTCAAGGACCTGTGGGACTTTGAAGAAAACCACAATCTCAACGAGATTATCGGGGGACCCACATGGTGACAAAGACATACTCTGTCTTATTGGACACGAATATCCTAATGTCTAAAACTCTTAGGGATTGGATACTCTTACTGGCTTTGGAGAGTAAGTACGAGTTCTTCACACCACATGTGTCCAGCGGAATTATGGATGAGTTTGGCTACCATGTCCGTCGTGATAATCCGTCAATGAACGATGCAAAGATTGAGACCTGGAAACAGCAAATCCTGCAGTCTTGTGAATCACAGATCGCAGGTTTTCAGGTTGAATCAATTGCTGACTTTCCTGACGAAAACGACCTGCACGTGCATGCCGCCGCCCAACACGGCGGCATGCACGCCCTAGTAACCGATGATCGGAAACTGCTCAACTACGCCTCCACGGAGCGGGGCGAGGAGGTCCAGAGTTATGAAACGCTCAGCGCTGATGATTTCCTGATGCAACTTACCGAATACGCCCCTACCAGGCTATTTGCAGCGGTGTGCCTTTCTCAAGAGTCTTATGCCCGCTCTAAAGGCTGTACCGAGATTGATATCCCCCGAGCACTTGAACGCGCCGGTGCGGGGCAGTTTGCCCGTTACCTTCGCACAGCAGTTATCAATAACCCAATATTTAGAGAGCTCGAACGAAACTTCCGCTCATCTTCTCATCATTAAAATGAACGGGATAGTTATCTTGTCGATCTCTTATTTGCCCCATTGAGGGTAGTGAGAGGGGCGGTGCTGGTTTGGTCCGGCGCCGCCCCTTTCGCGTGTCCGATAAGCGGTGACTCTGCCTGCCGTCGTATGCGGCATCGTTTAGGCTAGAAGCATGAGTAGTGTTGTATTTTCCCAGGTGATGGATGCCCGTCAATGGCGTGCCGCAGAGGCGGCGCATGAGGCACGTGCCGGCCGCTACGCCGACCCGTTTGCGCAGCGTCGCGCCCGCCACGAAGTGCACCCCGTGGAGGACTTCCTCTTCACCTACTACACGCTCAAGCCCGGCCAGTTCAAGCGCTGGCACCCCGGCGCCGGCGTCATTCTGCTGGATGCACCCGAGCGCGCCTCCTGGCGTTTCTACCGGCCCGCAACCGAGCAGGAGCTCCTTGACGCTGGATGCACCCCACAGGTGGCGCGCGCCCAGGCGGATGCCGCCTCCGCCGTCACGGTGGACGTCACCGATTTTGTGGAGCGCCGCGCTACCGCCCTCGCCTTCACCCACGAGATCCTGCGCAACACCGCCGCGAAGAAGGGCCAGTTCGGTTGCTTCGGCATGCACGAGTGGGCGATGGCGTACAAGTCGGTGGAGAACAACATCCGCCACGACTACCTGGAACTGCGCCTGGGCGCGGAGGGTACGGACCGTGTGGTGGAGGAGCACCGCATCCGCTGCTCGCACTTTGATGCGTTCCGTTTCTTCATGCCACAAGCAGCACCGATGAACGAGCTGCAGCCGACCCGCGAATCCCAGCGTTTTCTGGAGCAGCCCGCGTGCCTGCACGCGAATATGGACGTGTACAAGTGGGCGTACAAGCTGCTTCCGCTGGTTGATTCGACTCTGGTCATGGATTGTTTCGACCTGGCGTGGGATGCGCGTGAACTGGATATGCGCGCAGCCCCCTACGATATTCGCAGCTGGGGGTACGAACCGATTCCGGTGGAGACGACCGAGGGTAAGGCCGAGTACGTGCGCATCCAGCGTGAGCTGTCGGAGCGTTCGATTGAGCTGCGTGAGCGCCTGCTGCAGGTGTGCGAGCGCTATCTTCCGCCCCTCGAGGCGTAAAAGACGTGATTCGAGCCTCTTAGGGTATCCACCAACCGAACGCATACCCCCGTTACGGTCGTTAGTACGGTAAGATGAGATACGGCTCATACAGAACCCACGCACCCAAGGAGTGCCCACACATGGCCCGTATTGTTGTTGATGTTATGCTCAAGCCCGAAATTCTTGACCCGCAGGGTAAGGCTATTTCTCACGAGCTGCCCCGTATCGGCGTTGATTCCTTCGTGGATGTTCGCCAGGGTAAGCGCTTCGAGCTGACCGTCGAGGGTGAGGCTACTGAGGAGCACCTCGCAGCTGCCCGCAAGGCTGCTGAAGAGCTGCTGTCGAACCCCGTCATCGAAGACGTTGTGAACGTTTCGGTTCTGGAGGACTAAGACCTATGGCAGAGTCCCTCGCACCTACTGAAGTCCCCCTGGTTGGCGACTTTTCTACTTACTCCCCGAATCCCGCCTTCGCTGATGCACGCGTTGGCGTGGTGACTTTCCCCGGCACCCTGGATGACCGTGACGCTGCACGTGCTGTCCGTCTGGCTGGCGGTACCGTCGTTGAGCTGTGGCACGACGACGCTGACCTGAAGAACGTTGACGCCGTCATTATTCCCGGCGGTTTCTCCTACGGTGACTACCTGCGTGCCGGCGCTATTGCTGCGAAGGCTCCCGTGATGCGTTCGGTGATTGATGCCGCTAACGCTGCTGGTACCTCCGGTTCTTCGCCCCTGCCTGTTCTGGGTATTTGCAATGGTTTCCAGATTCTGACTGAGTCTCACCTGCTGCCCGGTTCGATGATTAAGAACGATCACCGCAAGTTCATTTGCCGTGACCAGGTTCTGCGCATTGAGAATAACTCCACCTCCTGGACGAGCAACTACGCTGCCGGCCAGGAGATTGTTGTTCCTCTGAAGAACCAGGACGGTCAGTACGTTGCTGACGCGAAGACCCTGGAGGCGCTGGAGGCTGAGGGCCGCGTGGTGTTCCGCTACGTTGGTTTCAACCCGAACGGTTCCCGTAACGACATTGCTGGTATCAGCAATGAGCGCGGTAACGTGGTCGGCCTGATGCCGCACCCGGAGCACGCTGTGGAGCCGGGCTTCGGTCCTTCCTCTTCTGGTTTTGGTGAGGTTTCTCTGCGCGGTGGCGCCGATGGTCTCGGCGTGTTCACCTCCGTTCTTGCCAACCTGATTAACGCCCGCTAACGCACGACAAGGATTCTAAGAAGTTATGAGCGAAAAGCAGTTTAACCTCGACACCGTCGAGCACGCGGCGGCAACCCCGGACACCGAACTCCCCTGGGCTGAGCTGGGCCTGAAGGAGAACGAGTTCGAGGATATTAAGGAGATTCTTGGTCGCCGTCCTACCGCGGCTGAGCTGGCAATGTACTCGGTCATGTGGTCCGAGCACTGCTCCTACAAGTCTTCTAAGGTTCATCTGAAGCAGTTCGGTGCGAAGGTCACCGATGAGATGAAGAAGGACCTGATGGTCGGTATCGGTGAGAACGCCGGTGTGACCGATATTGGTGACGGCTGGGCTGTTACCTTCAAGATTGAGTCCCACAACCACCCCTCGTACGTGGAGCCCTACCAGGGTGCTGCGACCGGTGTGGGCGGTATTGTGCGTGACATTATTTCCATGGGTGCACGCCCGATTGCTGTGATGGATCCGCTGCGTTTCGGCGCGATTGATCACCCGGACACCGCCCGCGTTATTGGCGGCGTGGTTGCCGGTATTGGTGGTTACGGTAACTCCCTGGGCCTGCCGAACATCGGCGGCGAGGTTGAGTTCGACTCCTGCTACCAGGCAAACCCGCTGGTCAACGCACTGGCTGTGGGCATTATGCGCCACGAGGATATCCGCCTGGCGAACGCATCGGGCGTGGGCAACAAGGTTGTTCTGTTCGGTGCGCGCACCGGTGGCGACGGCATCGGCGGTGCGTCGGTGCTGGCGTCCGAGTCTTTCGATGACACCAAGCCTTCGAAGCGTCCTGCCGTTCAGGTGGGCGACCCCTTCGCTGAGAAGGTTCTGATTGAGTGCTGCCTGGAGCTGTTCAAGGGCTCCGTGGTGGAGGGTATTCAGGACCTGGGTGCTGCGGGTATTTCCTGCGCAACCAGCGAGCTGGCTTCTAACGGTGAGGGCGGCATGCACGTGGACCTGACCAAGGTTCTGCTGCGTGACCCCACCCTGACCCCGGGCGAGATTCTGATGTCTGAGTCTCAGGAACGCATGATGGCTGTGGTCTCCCCCGAGAACGTGGAGCGCTTCGAAGCGATCATGAACAAGTGGGGCGTGGAGTACTCCTTCCTCGGTGAGGTCACCAACTCTGGCCGCCTGGTCATCGAGTGGGACGGCGAGGTCATCGTGGATGTTGACCCCCGCACTGTTGCACACGACGGCCCGACTTACGAGCGTCCTTACGCACGCCCGGAGTGGCAGGATGACGTTCAGGCTAACCACTTCACCGGTTCGGCTGCTGACGATTCCCGCCCGCGCGGTAAGGAGCTGGGCGAGGCAATCAAGGCGTTCATGGCGTCCCCGAACATGTGCTCCAAGTCCTGGATCACTAACCAGTACGACCGCTACGTTCAGGGCAACACCGCCCTGTCCATGCCGGACGACGGCGGTGTGGTGCGCGTGGACGAGAACACCAACCTCGGTGTTGCTCTGGCGACCGACGCCTCCCCTCGTTTCACCTACCTGGATCCGTACGAGGGTGCTCGCGCGTCCTTGGCTGAGGCGTACCGTAACGTTGCGACCGTTGGTGCACGCCCCGTGGCTGTGTCTGACTGCCTGAACTTCGGTTCTCCCGAGGATCCGGATGTCATGTGGCAGTTCGCTGAGGCTGTTCGCGGCCTGGCTGATGGCTGCATGGAGCTGGGTGTTCCGGTGACCGGCGGTAACGTGTCCCTGTACAACCAGACCGGTGGCAAGGCTATTAACCCGACCCCCGTGGTCGCGATGATGGGCGTGATGGATGACGTCACCCGCCGCACCCCGTCGGGTTGGGCTCCTGAGCATGACGGTCAGGCTATCTACCTGCTGGGTACCACTCGCGATGAGCTGGACGGCTCCGAGTGGGCTCGCTTCAAGGGTCACCTGGGCGGTCAGCCGCCGAAGGTTGATCTGGCTCTGGAGCGTCAGCTGGGTGACATGCTGGTGAACATGTCTCGTGACGGCATGATTGATGCTGCACACGACGTGGCTGCCGGCGGTCTGGCTGCAACTCTGGTTGAGGCTTGCCTGCGTTTCAACACCGGTGCCCGCATTGGTCTGGGTGAGGTTGCTGAGCGTGACGGTCTGGACCTGTTCACTCTGCTGTTCTCGGAGTCCCTGGGCCGCGTTGTGGTTTCGGTTCCGCGTTCTGAGGAGGTGCGCTTCAAGGATATGTGCACCGCTCGCCAGTTCCCCTTCGCACGTATTGGTGTGGTGGATGCTGAGTCGAACGCTCTGGACTTCCAGGATGAGGTTTCCATTGACCTGGATGAGTTGCGTGCAGCTCACGAGGGCACTCTTGCAGCTCACTTCGGTGAGGTTGCGAAGGGCTAGTCTTCGACTAGTTTGAGACTAACGCCGAAAGGGGCGGATGCTTGTGAAAGCATCCGCCCCTTTTGTTATGCCCGCTGGCTTGTGCGTTGAGCGTTTAGGCGTTGTGCGTTGAGGTGTTCGGTGTTTATGCCTCGGCGACCTTGCGTCCCAGCTGCGCGAACAGGGAGGCGTTAATGCGGAAGCCTTCGATGCATTCTTCGATGAGGGCTTCGCGCTGTTCGTCGGTCAGGGGTGCGTTGTCGAGCAGTTCGCGGTAGCCGTCCTTAAAGACCTTGGGCTTGGGCAGTTCGGTGAAGCGGTACATGCTCAACGCTTCGGCGGGGATGCCGTAGTGGCGGGTGACGAGCGCTGCGACTGCCTGGCCGCCAGAGAGGTCGCCTAGGTAGCGCAGGTAGTGGTGTGCGAGGTAGCGTTCGGGGGAGTTGATGGTAGCGCGGATGCGCTCTACGTACTCTGCGGTTGCGGGCAGGGGCGCGTCGATGTCGCCGTCCTGGCCGAGTGCGCGAATGTCTGCGCGGATGTATTCTGCGCGGTCGAGGCCGGGCTGGGTGAAGGGCTCAGTGATGGGGTTGGGTTCTGCACGGTAGTGTTCGGAGACCGCTTCGAGTGCTTCGTAGATGTGCACGTACTGGTTGATGAGGCGCAGGTATGCCTCGGTGTTGAGGGCTCCGCCCATGAGGTCTTCCATGAAGGTGGAGTGTTCGGCGTTGTCGTGGACGTGCTTGGTGCTTTCCTTCAGGCGTGCGGCGAAGCGTTCCTGGGTGGTTTCGGGGGCGGTGATAGTCATGGTGGGGTTCCTAAATTTGCTTGTGAGTGGACTATAAAGGTTTTAATGACACTGTGTCACCAAACTGTTAATGACATATTGTCACCAAAAACCGGTTTTGGCAATAGCTCCCACAAAAAATTTGCTAAGGTAAACCTTATGCACAAGTCACCCTAGGCATTAAGTTACACAAACATAGGCTAATAGGTCTAGACTTGATACGAACACCACAATCACAAAATTCAAGGAGACACCGAATGTCTACCCCCTCTCTCACCAAGCGCACCTGGGCGTTCTTGGCTTCGGCAACCATTGGCCTCGGCGGTATCGCAGGCGTACCCGCCGCCTTCGCAGCCGAAACCAACTCCCACGTCAGCGCCAGTGAGGTAACCGCAGCCTCAGAGCAGAGCCTGCAGGACGTCACCGTCAACTGGGGTCTGAAGAAGTCCTTCCGCTCCTACATCAACGGTCCCTTCTCCCAGGGCTCCCAGAAACTGACCGGCGTCACCACCAACGAAGACGGCTCCTACCACTTCACCTCCGCCGAAGGCACCGTAGCCAACGGCGAATACTCCGTCACCTTCACCGGCTCCTCGATCCACTACACCGCACACCACGGTCTGCTGGAAGTCATCATCTCCGACCTCTCCGTCACCATTAAGGACGGCGTGGGCACCGTGCGCGCCAACGTTCAGTCGCGCCCCTACAACGGCAACACCACCCCGAACGACCTGGTCGAAACCAAGAACATGACCATCGGTACTTTCAACGCCTCCGGTCTGAAGGTTGAGGGTAACACCATCACCCTGCCCAGCGTTGACGAGGAAAACGGCACCCGCGTCAAGCTCTCCGAAGAGGCGACCGGCGCCTTCGCCGGCTTCTACAAGGCAGGCCAGGAGCTGGATGCACTCAGCTTCTCTGCAACCATCGTGACCAAGGAAGCACCCGCGCCCGCACCTTCCACTGAGCCCAGCGCCGAGCCTACTGCAACGCCGACCGCAGAGCCCAGCAGCGAGCCTTCCTCCGCACCGACCACCGAGGCACCCAAGCCCGCCGAGCCCACTTCTGCAGCACCGAGCGCGGCACCCACCTCCGCGGCACCCTCCTCCCCCGCCGCAACCACCGAGCCCAAGCGTGAAGAAAAGGTCACCGGCAACGTCGTCGAGTCCGGCACCCTCAGCTGGGATATCCGCGAGTCCTTCCTGAAGTACCTGACCAGCTTCGCCCACGGCTCCGTGAACGTTGAGGGCATGGAGAAGACCGCAGCAGGCGGCCTGAAGTACACTCAGGCATCCGGCGTGTACAATCCCGAAACTAAGACCGGCCAGATCAACTTTGCAGGCACCGCAGAATTCACCGGCCACAACGGTCAGCTCAAGAGCACCATCAAGAACATGCGCCTGGTCATCGTCAACGGCAAGGGCACCCTGGTCGCCGATGTTGACGCGCTGACCCGCGACGGCAAGTCCGTTTCTAAGACCGGTCTGGCTATCGCCGAGGTGGACCTCTCCGGCGCAAGCGTGAAGGACGGCGTCTTCTCCGCACAGAACGCGGCGGTTGCCCTCACCAATGAAGGCTCCGAGGTTCTCTTCGCGGGCCAGTACCGCGGCTCCGACAACGCCATGGCACCGCTGAGCTTCTCCGTAAAGCTCAGCGAGCAGACCGCAGAGAACACCGTTGAGGTTCCGCGCGTCTCCGAGAACAAGTCTTCCGAGAGCAACTCCTCCGAGAACAAGGGTTCTGAGAACAGCTCTTCCGACAACGGTTCCTCGAACTCCACCGGCAACTCCGGTTCTGACGGTTCGGCAGGCACCTCCGGCAGCGTCTCTAACGGCGGTTCCTCCTCGAATGGCTCTGTCAGCAACAACCCGGCACAGCCGGTCTGCGTACCCGTCACCCGCACCCGCGAGGTGCAGGAGCAGGGCGCATCCGACGGCACCATCAAGAGCGCAAACCTCGGCTGGGGCGTGCGTGATTCCTTCCGCAACTACGTGCGCGGCGGCATCGCGAACGGTAGCTGGGAGCTGAACGGCACCTCCTACTCTTCGGATGCGTTCAACTGGTCTAACGGCACCGGCACCTTCAAGGGCGGTAAGGGTTCCATCTCCTTCAGCGGTTCGGTTCGTTTCACCGGTCACCACGGCATTCTGGACACCACCATTGCGAACCCGCGCCTTGAGATTAACGGCAATTCCGGCACTCTCTACGCGACCATGAACAGCAATGACCCCTCCGGCAAGGCAACTAACTATGGTGAGGTGGCACTGCTGAAGGTGGATCTTTCGGGTCTGCAGAGCTCCGCTGACGCTGTGAGCGTCAACGGTGCGGCAACGACCCTGACCGCTGAAGGTGCGAAGGCGTTCGCTGGCTTCTACGACGCCGGTAAGGACATGGCTCCGCTGAGCTTCTCCGCGGCGATTAACGGCGCGAAGACCACCACCAAGACCGTGTCCGAAACCGTCTACGAGGGTGAGGGTTGCGACCCGGTCACCGGCAAGCCTCTGGCTTCCACCGGTGCCTCCGGTGTTGAGGGCACCCTGGTTGCAGGCTTCATCGCTGTTGCAGCTGGCGCGGGTACCGTCGTGTACACTCGCCGCCGCAAGAAGGCATAACGGCACCTCACGAGGATGCCCACACTGTCGGCTCACCCGTGAAACTCAACCATGAGGTTCACCGGTAAGCCGACACGGTCCGTGCGGGGGTGCAGATTTTCACTGCACCCCCGCTTCAGGTGCCAGGTTTTACCCTGGCGCCTACCCCAGTTTTTCTAACTCCCTTTTTTCTGTGAGACGACGATGTTTTCTTCCCTTTCTTCTTCTGCCCTGAACCGCCGCGATGCAGTGAAGTATGCGGCGTTCTCCATCACTTCCGCGTTTCTGCTGAGCTCTTGCGGTGTGGGTACTCAGAACCCGGCCTCTTCTTCAAGCACTTCGCAGGCTGTGGTGGATGAGCAGAGCACCCGCACCGTTTTGGAGAACCTTGCCGATCAGTTGCGTTCTTCTATTGCCCCTGATCAGAAGGCTCTGCGCGGCCCCAATAGCGCCGCGGATACCCCCGAAATTCAGCCGATGGTCGATACCCCCACTCCGGCTTTCCCGGTGACCTTCAAGGATTTCAACGGCACCGAGGTGACCGTTAAGTCCGCTGACCGTGTGCTGGCGCTGGACCTGTACGGCACTCTGGCTCAGCAGATGATTGCGCTGGGTCTGGGCGGTCGCCTGGTCGGTCGTGTCACCTCCTCGACGGAGCAGTCGCTGGCTCATCTGCCGCTGGTGACCCAGAACGGTCACGACCTGAACGCTGAGGCGATTCTGGCGACCTCCCCGGACCTGGTGCTGTGGGATAAGAGCAACGGCCCGATTGAGATTGTGGATCAGCTGCGCGCTGCGGGCGTGACCGTGGTGGTCTTCGATCATGAGCGTCGTATGGATAAGATCATTCCGCAGCTCAAGGCTGTTGCGCAGGCACTTGGTGTTCCGGAGGCGGGCGAGCAGGTTGCTGCCCGCGTACAGAAGGACCTGGATTATGCCCTGCAGGTGCTCAAGGACGTTGCCCCGAAGGGTGCACAGCAGGTGTCGTTCGCATTCTTGTACGTGCGCGGTACCGCTGGCGTGTTCTTTGTGCTCGGCAAGGGTTCGGGCGCTGACGATTTGATTCAGGCTATTGGCGGCAAGGATGTGGCGTCTGAGCAGAACGCGACGAATATTATTCCGGCGACCAGTGAGGCGCTGGTGAAGCTGAACCCCGACGTCATTCTGACCATGAGCGGCGGCATTAAGTCCACCGGTGGTTTGGATGGTTTCTTGGCTCGCCCGGGTGTGGGTGAGACGACTGCCGGTAAGAATAAGCGCATTATTGATATGGGTGACGGCCAGATTCTGTCCTATGGCCCGAATACTCCGGCGGTTTTGCTCTCGCTGGCTAAGGCTGCGTACTCCACTCCTGCGGGGGGCCAGTAGTGGCTGCCGTGAAGAGTGCGGCGGGTGCGCGGGATTATCGTGCTTCGCGTCGGCGTCGTGCCGGTCTGACGTTTACGTTTTTGGCAGTGGCGCTATGCGTTGTGATGGTGCTGTCTGCGGGTTTGGGCCAGTACAATATCCCGATTGATCAGGTGGTTGCTTCTGTGGGCCGCCGTCTGGGTTTTGCGCCGGAGAACCCGGCGATGCAGCTGGCGGATAGTACTCTGTGGAATATCCGTTTCCCGCGTGTGCTGTTGGGCGTGCTGGTGGGTGCCGCTTTGGGTACTTCCGGTGCGGTGATGCAGTCGGTGTTTGGTAACCCGTTGGCTGAGCCGGGCGTGATTGGTGTTTCCTCGGGTGCGGCGGTTGGCGCGTGTTTGTCGATTGTGTTGAACCTGCAGTTCTTCGGTATTTTCACGACTCCTGCATTCGCGTTTGTGGGTGCGTTGGCGGCTACTGCGCTAGTGTATTTCCTGTCGCGTTCTTCGGGTCGTGCGAAGGTCCTGTCGATGATTTTGACGGGTATTGCGGTGACTGCGGTGGCGAATGCGATTATTGCGTTCCTCATGTTTATTGCTGATACGACGAGCCGCGATCAGATTGTGTTCTGGCAGATGGGTTCGCTGAACGGTTCCACGTGGAAGGCTGTGGCGAGCGTGTGGCCGGTTATTCTGATCGGCTTGGTGGCGTGTTTTGTGATGGCTTCTTCGCTGGATGTTCTGGCGTTGGGTGAGCGTGCGGCGCAGCATTCGGGTGTGAACGTGGAGCGCCTACGTGCGGTGTCTATTGCGGCGACGGCTTTGTTGACGGGTGCTGCGGTGGCGTATGCGGGCATTATTGCGTTTATTGGCCTGATTATTCCTCACCTGTTGCGCATGATTTTGGGTCCGTCGAATCGTGTGTTGTTGCCGGCTTCGGCATTGGGTGGCGCGCTGTTGATTGCGCTGTCTGATTTGGGTGCGCGTACGCTGGTGCCTTTTGCTGATTTGCCGATTGGTATTTTTACGGCTTTGGTGGGCGGCCCGACGTTCTTCGTGTTGTTGCGTCGTTCCCTGGGTCAGGGCGGAGGTGCTTCGTGAGTGAGTTGTTGAGCCTGTCCGGTGTGTGTTTTAACGCTGGTGGGCGTCAGATTTTGAATGATGTGTCTCTGTCGGTTGCTGCGGGCGAGGTTGTGTCGCTGATTGGCCCTAATGGTGCCGGTAAGTCGACTCTGTTGGGTGTGATTGCTGGTGATATTGCGCCCAGTGGCGGTGAGATTCTACTGGATGGCACCCCTTTGGGTTCGATTCCTGCCCGTCAGATGGCGCGTCAGCGTGCGATGCTGCTGCAGAAGTTGAATGTGGCGTTTTCGTACACGGTGCATGAGGTGGTTCAGATGGGCCGCACCCCGTGGAAGGGCACGGAGCGCGCTGAAGAGGATGACGCCGTGGTTGCTTCGATGATGGAGCGTACGTCGGTGACTCATTTGTCGGATCGCGATATTACGACCCTGTCCGGTGGTGAGAGTGGCCGTGCGCATTTGGCGCGTGTGTTCGCTCAGCAGACTCCGCTGATTCTTTTGGATGAGCCGACTGCGGCGTTGGATATTACGCATCAGGAGCAGACGTTGCGGGTGAGCCGCGAGTTGGCTGCTGAGGGTGCTGCGGTGTTGACGGTGCTTCATGACTTGGATGTGGCGGCTGCGTATTCTGACCGTATGGTGTTGTTGCGTGGTGGTGAGGTGGTTGCTTCGGGCGCCCCTGAGCAGGTGTGTTCGGCGGAGTTGTTGTCTGAGGTGTATCAGCATCCGATTGAGGTGTTGAGGCATCCGGTAACGAATCGTTTGTTGATTCTGCCGGAGCGCTGAGTCTGCTGGCGCGCTGATTTTATGGGGCGTTAGCGAACCATCCCGCAAACACTTTCCATCTCAAAATATGCCAGTATTCGCATATATTAAATCTCCGTTCTGGAATGGCTGTAAATATCAGTTCATTACAGGGCGGAGATTATCTTTATCCCCTTCTGCACGGATACACTGAAAGGTAGTGTCCGCAATACTGAACTCTATTCAGTTCAGCATTCCATCCATTCGAGAAAGAGACCCCCGCATGGATCCTCAGCAGAAAACGGCAACGCCTGCCGTTGCCGGCTACATTCCCGAATATTCTGAAACACCGCATAGCGGATCTTTCGATATTGCCCAGCACGGTTTGAGCAGCGATGATGTTGCTCGTCTGACTGCTGAGGGTAGGGTCAATACCCAGAACAATAAGTCTTCTCGCACGCTGTGGAGCATTATGCGTGCGCACCTGTTCACGGTCTTCAACTTTGTGTTGGGTGCCTGTGGTGCCGTGGTGATCATGTACCAGCGTTGGGCTGATCTGCTCTTCCTGGCGGCTGTTATCGCTAACGTGGTGATTGGTTTTGTGCAGGAGTACAAGGCGAAGCTTGAGCTGGACCGCATCTCCCTGCTGGACCGCTCCCCCGCTACTGCCGTGCGTGACGGTAAGAGCGTTGAGGTTCCGATGGAGCAGCTGGTTGAGGGTGACGTTGTCATCCTCAAGCGCGGCGATCAGGTTCCCGCGGATGCTGTTGTACTCACCTCCGATTCTTTGGAGCTGGACGAGTCCCTGCTGACCGGTGAGAACGACCCGATTGCTAAGCGCCCCGGCGATATGGTGCTGTCGGCGTCGAGTGTGCTGGGTGGTACCGGCCGCGTCCTGCTGTCGCATGTGGGTGCGAATTCTCGTGCAAGCAAGATTTCTGACGAGGCGCGCCAGTTCTCGCGTATTCAGTCTGAGCTACGTGATGCGCTGAACCGTGTGGTCCGCTGGATTACGGTGGGTCTTGCGGTCATTATTCCTGTGGTGTCGTGGGGTCAGATTCAGGCGGCTGGCGGCCTGGAGACCGTGCAGCAGAACCACCTGTGGGAGCAGGTTTCTATTGCGGTGGTGTCTTCGGTTGCTTCGATGATTCCGCAGGGCCTGGCACTGATGACTACTCTGGCGTTTGCGGCGGCGGCTGTGGCGCTGGGCCGTAAGCACAACATCCTGGTGCAGGAGCAGCCTGCGGTTGAGGTGCTGGCTCGTGTGGACGTGGTCTGCTTTGATAAGACCGGTACTCTCACCGAGGGTGGCGTGATTTTTGATTCGGTGCGCCCGCTGGACACCGTTGCTGAGGCTGAGGGCCCCGACGCTGACTCGGCTGAGCACACTTCCTGGCGTGGTTCTCTGCCTGCCGGCTGGAATGAGGCGCTGGCATGGTTCGGTCACGATGAGAACGCGAACCCGACCGCGGCGGCTCTGACCGGCGGTTTCCCGGATGCTTCTTCGGCGTCGGTGAGCGGTATCGTGCCGTTCTCGTCGGCTCTGCGTTTTAGCGCGATTGAGTTTAAGGATTCGGGTGCGTGGCTTCTGGGTGCTCCGGAGGCGCTTCTCGCCAAGGGCACCGCTGAGCGTGAGCGTGCCGCCGAGCTGGCGGCGCTGGGTCTGCGCACGATGGTTTTGGCGCATGCTTCTGCGGTGGTCCGCAATGAGAAGGATGAGCCGATCCAGAAGATCCCGTCGGATGCTACCCCAGTTCTGTTCGTGATTTTCCGTGAGAATGTGCGTGCGGATGCGCCTGAGATTGTGGAGTATTTCCACCGTCAGGGCGTGACGTTGAAGGTCTTCTCGGGTGATAACCCGTTCACTGTGGCTGCGGCTGCGAAGACCGCGGGCATGGATACTTCCGCGGGTGCGGTTGATGCGTCGACTCTGCCTGAGGACGGTCCGGAGCTTGCTGAGGCTGCGGCTACTCACAATATTTTCGGTCGTGTGTCGCCCGAGCAGAAGAAGAACATGGTGATTGCTCTGAAGGAGCGTGGCCATGTGGTGGCGATGACCGGTGACGGCATTAACGACGCTCTGGCGCTCAAGCATGCAAGCTTGGGTATTGCGATGGGCAACGCGGCTCCTGCGACGAAGGCTGTTTCTCGCCTGGTTCTGCTGGACGGTAAGTTCTCGTCTCTGCCGGCTGCGCTGGAGCAGGGCCGTCAGGTTATTACGAACATTGAGATGGTGGCGAACCTGTTCTTGACGAAGACCGGTTTCGCGATTCTGCTGGGTGTTCTGTTCAGCCTCTTCGGTTTGACCTTCCCGTTCTTGCCGCGTCAGTACTCGACGGCTGACTTCTTGATTGTGGGTGCGTCGTCCTTCGCGTTGACTCTGCTGCCGAATTCGCGCCGTTACGTGCCGGGCTTCTTGCGCCGCGTGCTGAATTACACGGTCCCGAACTCGATTATTGTGGTTGCGATGCTGTTGGCGGTGACGTTCACGGCTCGTGGCATGGGCGTTGAGGATATCCGTCAGATTCAGACGGCTTCGTTCATCACTCTGGTGATGATGGGCCTGTGGAACTTGGCTGCGGTGGCTCGCCCGTTCAACCGCGCGCGTGTTCTGCTGTTTGGTGCGTTGCTGGCTGTGTTCTTCGCGGCGCTGTTCGTGCCGATTCTGGTTGAGTACCACCAGTTCGTTACTGTGCTTCCGCACCTGCTGTGGACGGCTCTGGGTGCTGGTGCTCTGGGTGCCGTGCTGATTGAGGTGAATGCGCATCGTAACCGCCGTTGGCAGAAGCGTCATTACCCTGAGCTGGAGGTTGCTCCGCTGAATTTCTTCCCGGCTAAGTAGTTAGCTGGAGGTAGTTGCTTCGGTGGCGTGTGGGCCCCGTATCCTGTGGATGCGGGGCCCTTCCGCGTCTTCGCATGTGGCCCCTCCGGAGTGCGCGGGAGCCCGCCGGGAGACTCCCGCAAGCAGTGTCGAGGGCGTGCCCCAGCTATCACTTGGGTGAAACATTTAACAGCTTCTGATAGCTTCTACCTCTCACCTTGCTCTTAACCTGGGAAAACCCTTAGAGTTACAGGGAACTATTTGAGAAGGGAAACCTTCTTCAGGGTTGTTACTGATTTGGCAGGCAAGACCTGAGTTACTCAACACCGTAGTGGGACAGCAGTACCTTCTGCTGAATATTCCCCTCTATTTGCTGTACCGAAGCTCCAATAGTGGGCACGAGTGTAGTGCTTCCGGTGGTCGAGAGACTCGGGTCTTTTGTGTTTTCTGGGGTGTTACCCGCTTCTGGGTTTCCCCTTTCTGGGGTCCCCGGCGAGCGCAGCCTCCTGTAGCAACACGTAGTAGACATTGACCGCATATCTAAGGAAGTATCGTGAATAACCGCGAACTTGGCGAGAAGATTCTTGACGGCCTGGGTGGCCCCGAGAACATCGCGCACATTACTCACTGTGCAACCCGCCTTCGTGTCACTCCTGTGTCTAACGATGCAGTGCAGAACAAGAAGATTGAGAGCCTGCCCGGCGTTCTCTCTGTGATTGAGCAGTCCGGCCAGACTCAGGTTGTTCTGGGCGAGCGCGTTGAGGCTGTGTACAACGAGATCAACGCTCTGCCTTCTATGTCCGGCCACGCTGAGGGTGACACCAAGGTTGAGGCTGAAGGCAAGAAGTCCGGCTGGCTTACCAACGTCTTCGACGTTCTGTCTGACTCCTTCCGTCCTCTGCTGTGGGCACTTCTGGGTACCTCGATGATTCTGACCCTGATTGTGTTCCTGCAGCAGCTGGGCTTCTTCGGCCAGTACACTGACTTGACCGGTCAGAGCGTGAACATTGACATCATTAACGGTGCTCGTGTGGCTGACCCCGAGGCTGCTAAGGCGCTGAACACCCAGTGGATGCAGCAGTTTGCTTTCTGGTACATCCTGAAGGCTGCTTCGCTGTCGGTTCTGAACTTCATGCCTATCATGCTGGGTGCTACCGCTGCTAAGCGTCTGGGCGCGAACATGTGGGTTGGTGCGGCTATCCCCGCTGCACTGATGACCGGTACCTTCACCGATTTGACTGCTCTTGCTGACCCCGCCACTAAGATTCTGAACGTTCCGTTCTTCGGTATGGATCTGCCGCTGTACGCATTCAGCTACACCGGTCAGGTCTTCCCCCCGCTGCTGGCTGTTGCTCTGCTGGCTCCGTTTGAGCGCTTCCTGAAGAAGGTTATTCCTTCGATGCTGCAGATGGTGTTCGTGCCGATGATTTCGGTCATCGTTCTGGTTCCGGTGACCGCGTTCCTGGTTGGCCCCATCGGTATCGGTGTTGCTATGGGCATCTCTGACTTCCTGAAGATGGTTAACGACCAGGCTCCGGCTCTGGTTGGTGCTCTGATTGCTGGTCTGTACCTGTTCATGGTTCCGCTGGGTCTGCACTGGCCGCTGAACGCTGTCATGATTAACAACCTGCAGACCATGGGTACTGACTTCATTCAGTCCCCGATGGGTGCTTACAACTTCGCTGTGTTCGGTGTTGTGACCGGTGTGGCTATTAAGGCTAAGCACGACCGCGAGCTGCGCCAGACCGCTGTTGGTGCGTCGATGTCCGGTCTGCTCGGTGGTATTTCTGAGCCGTCCCTGTACGGTGTTGTGCTCCGCTACAAGCGCGTGATCCCGATTATTCTGGTTCCCGCTGTTATTGGTGGCGCTACCATTTCCTTCCTGGGCGTTAAGTCCTACGCGTTCGCGTTCACTTCGCTGCTGTCGATTCCGGCTATGCAGCCCTCGTACCTGTACGTGATTGGTCTGGCTATTGCGTTCTTCGGCGCTATGACCGGTGTTCTGCTGTTCGGTTACGAGTCGAAGGCTGACGCTGTAAGGCACGCTGCGGAGCGTAAGGCTGAGGATGCTGAGGCCGCTCCTAAGGCTGAGGCTGTTGCCGCTAAGGCTGCTCCGGCTGCTGCCGCTACTGCGACCGCCGCCGCGGCTCCCGCTGCAGCCGGTGAGGTCATTGAGCTGCACGCCCCGATTGAGGGTACCGCCGTTGCTCTGGCCGATGTTCCGGACCCGATTTTCGCGGCTGGCAAGCTGGGCGAGGGTGTGGCGATTGAGCCGACCGGTACCACTGTTGCTGCTCCCGCAGCCGGTAAGGTTGCCGCAACCTACCCCTCGGGCCACGCTGTGGGCCTGAAGCTGGAGAACGGCATTGAGCTGCTGATTCACGTTGGTCTGGATACCGTGAACCTTGACGGTAAGGGCTTCAGCGTGAAGGTTGCCAAGGGCGATGTTGTTGCCGCCGGCGACACTCTGATTGAGTTCGATCCCGAGGTCATCAAGGATGCGGGTTACCCGCTGATTACCCCGGTGATTGTCACCAACACCCGCAAGTTTGCTGAGGTTAAGGGTCTGCCGGGCGTTGCTCACCAGAACCTGAGCACCGTCCTGAAGGTGACCACTAAGTAGTTCGCTTTCTGAGGCTCTAAGGGGCCCCGCCATCGTGGCGGGGTCCCTTTCCTTATACTCCCTTTCCCTTATGCCCTGCTTCCTGATGTGCTGAGTCTTTGGGCCGGGTTTGCTGGGCTTAGGCACTGGCCGGGGGGTATTTCTGCTAATGTGATAATAAGCTCAACAAGGAAGTTCTCACGTGATAGGGAGTACGATGATGTCTTCTGATACTAGGACATGGGATACCGGGGTGTGGGAAGAGCAGCAAAAAGAGTTGCATGCTCTTTCTCCTGTTCGACGGCTGATGCGCCGGCTCAATCTTGAGGCGCTCGTCTACGATTCCCCGCCGTTCCCGGTTCTGCTGCGTAAGCTCTCCGCGCTGATTCCAGCCTGCCTTCTGTGGTGGGTTATCTATGAGCCGCACCGGCTTGCCTCTTCCTCCCATCTCCCCGAGGGTGCTCACGCTATTACGCTGCTCCCCGGAGCCTGGGGTGACCCCGCCACGGGGGCTTACGGCGGTCTTCCTGAGCTGCCCGGCGTCCTCTTGCGCTGGGTACTGTGCATCGCGGCAATGGTAGCTGTCGTTCATCTCTGGGGCGTTAAGGCGAAGGGCCAGAGCTTCACCATTCCTCGGGATGCGCGTTCACGGCTGATTGCGCTGATGCAGGCTCTCGGCATTTTCGGTGCGTTTGCGCTGGTGGTCTGGATTGAATACATGATGACTCCGCTAACCCTCATGTTTGAAACCGTGTATGCAGGCCCCACCGCAGCCTATAGCGGGGACGGCATGATTCCCCTGCACCTGTTTCTATCCTCGTCGTTGAGCGCTATTTTCTTGGGCTATTTTTGCGTGAACATTCTTGCCTCGCTGAACATCCCCGGGTACCTGGGCATCCCCGCCATTATTTACGTGGGGGCGCTTCCCTGGGCTCAGGCGGAGCGGCACCAGTTCACGTTGGCGCTGGTGTGGGTCATCGCAGTGACGCTGGTGAGTTGGCTCGTGCGCGGCATGTGGGGCACCGTGTTCGCCTGCGTGGGCTATTCTCTCTGGATTGTGCTGGTTGCAACCAGCGGTGATCCTTTTGATCTATCCGCCAATATGAGCCGTGTGCTCGTGATTTTGGGCTTCCCGTTGGCTTTCATCGTCGTTGGAGGCGGTATTTACCGCATCTTCTATCTGCGGCAGAACCCGAAGATGTTGAGGTACCTGCAGGAGCGCGCCCTGTACCTGGGCGAGTGGTAGCAACCGGTTAGGGCGGCACTCCCCTCCCCCAGTTTTTGTAATTACATATCCCGCTAACGTGTCCCGCTAAAGGGCACAGAACAAAGGGAACAGAAAAATCCCGGGCACTCTCGTTTGAGAGTACCCGGGATTCTGTTGTCCTACAGGACGGCTAGAGCGTTACCGTAAGCGGTACTACTCCTGCCAGCCAACGTTGACCCAGTAGTCAGCGCTGGTGTAGCTCTGCTTGAACAGGGACGGACCGTAGTTCGCGACCTTAGCCTTGACAGCGGCGTACATCGGGCCGTTTGCGTAGGGCAGGTACACTGCGACCTTCTCGTAGTAGAGCTTCTCCGCCTCGTTAGCGATCTTGATGCGCTCGTCTGCGTTCTCGGTGTTCTGCAGCTTCTCGATGAGCTTATCAACCTCGGGGTCACCGACTCCGAACACCTCGGTGGTGAAGAAGTAGGGTGCCGAGGAAGCCAGGTCGGGCAGAACGCCCCAACCGGTGAAGATTGCTTCGTAGCTCTTCTGGCCGAGCACGGAGTTGGAGTTCGACTGCGGCTGGTTGTCAGCGCTCAGGCGGATACCTGCGGACTTCAGCTGCTGCTCCAGAATCTGGTAGACCGCCTGGTAGACAGCCTCGGAACCGAAGGAGGTCAGGGCGAAGCCAGCAACCTTGCCGTTCTTAGCGTAGTAGTCGCCGGACTTGGAGTAGCCTGCGGCCTCCAGAATCTTGCCAGCTGCCTGTGCACCGGTGTCACCAGCGTAGTTGTTCTGGTAACCCTTCTGGAACGGCATTGCGATGATGGAGCCGGGCAGCGGCTCGGTCCAGCCGAGCTGCGAGAAGTATGCCTTAGCGATCTGCTCGCGGTCCACAGAAGCGAGGATTGCGCGGCGCAGTGCCAGGTCCTCGATGCGCTTGGGGTTCAGCTGAATGATGTTGACGTTGGTGTTCTGGCTCTGGCGAATCTCGGTGCCTGCCTGGCCCTTCACAGCGTTGTAGCTGGTTGCGCCAACGAAGGTGAAGGCGTCCAGTTCGCCGTTCTTGAAGCTTGCACGGATTGCTTCGGAGTCCATCTGACGCCAGATGATGCGGTCCAGCACCGGCTTCTCGCCCCACCACTTGTCGTTCTTGACCAGGGTGAGCACCTTCTGGGAGGAGTTCCACTCGCCAACCTTGAAGGGGCCAGCCCAGTACTGGTCGAGGGGCTTGTCAACGAAGCCTTCGTTGAAGAGGTTGACGTCTTCCAGGGCGGGGTGGATTGCGAAGGCGCACAGACCCTCGGAGGGGTAGTACGGAGCCTTCATGGTGACCTTGACGTGGAAGTTGTCGCCGTCCACAGCCTCGATGCTCTCAACCTGCTGCCACATGGTGTTGTCGGTGATGTGGTAGGGGTTGTCGGTGGTTGCGCGGTAGACCTTCCACACGGCGCGAACAGCGTTCACGTCCATGGGGGTGCCGTCGTTGAAGGCAGCCTTGGGGTTGATCTTGAAGGTCGCGGTCTGCACGCCATCGACGGTCTCGGTCTTGTGCTCGGTGCAGAACTCGGGGTTGAGGGTGCCTTCACCGTCGGGGCTCATGGTGTAGAAGCCCATCACGGCGGGAATGTTGCAGGGTGCCAGTGCGTCCAGGTTGCTGGAGGTGTAGCCGCTCTGGGTCTGCAGGTTGAAGTTCGGGCCCAGGGCGGTAGCCGCGAGGGTCAGGGTGCCGCCCTGCTTGAGGGAGGAACGGTCCTGCTTGTTGACCTGAAGGTTCTTCAGAATATCTTCAGCGTTGTTAGCGGCGCTACCGCCAACCTTTTCCTTCGATGAGCTGCCGCAGGCAGCCAGTAGACCAACGGTGCCGAGGGCAACGGTGCCGGTCAGGAGGGTACGGCGAGAGACAGACATGCTCTTCATGGAATTTCTCCTAGAGTATTCGCAGTGTTGTGGAGGCGGCGTGCGAACGGTGCATAACCAACGCTCCAACCCGGCGGGAGGACAGTCTCTGCCGGGGTTGCGGGCAGAATGCCCACATTTGTTTTAAGTATATCCGTGTGACTCTCTTAGGAACGGGAAAGCGGCGTGCTACAGAAGGTTTTAATCCTTTTGTAACACGCCGCTTCAGCGCTTTTACCCCTTATGGAGTGTGTGAGCGGTGCTCAACGCTTAGATTTTTACTTCTCCCAACCGACGTTGATCCATACGTTCGGGTTGTAGTAGGGCAGACCGAAGAGCATGGGGCCGTAGTTCGCCAGACCCTTACGGCACGCCTTGAAGTTCGGGCCGTTGTGGGTGGGCACGTAGATGGCAACCTCTTCCAGGTGGCGCTTCTCCAGCTCGTTCATGATCTTGAGCTGTTCCTTCGGGTCCTCGGTGGACATCATGGTTGCTGCCAGCGAGTCCAGATCCTTACCGTGACCGTTGTTGGTCTCGGAGATGTAGAAGTAGTTCGCTGCATCCACCGGGGAGGTAGTGATGCCGTAGCCACCGGTCTTAATCGCGAAGTTCTTCGAGGAGATGATGCTCGACATTTCAGAGGCACCGTGGTTCTCGATGGTCAGTTCAACGCCGATTTCCTTCATCTGCTGGACAAGGAACTGCGCGGTGGAGCTGACGACCGGGTCGCTACCGAAGGTGATGACCGGGTAGGAGACCTTAGCGCCGTCCTTAGCGTAGTAGTCGCCGTTCTTGGTGTAGCCTGCGTCCTCCAGGATCTTGGTGGCGACGTCCTTGCCGAGCTTGGTCGGGTAGTTATCCTGGTAGCCTTCCTGCATGGGTAGCATGCACATGGAGCCGGGCAGGGTTTCCTTCCAGCCGAGCTTCTCGTAGCGCAGCTTCTGCAGCTGCTCACGGTTGAGGGCTGCAACGAATGCGCGGCGGACGGGCAGGGGCACCTTTTCGGGGTTGATTTCGTAGTTACCGACAGCCAGTGCGCTACCCTTGCGGATGTCGATGTTGCTGAGGCTGGAGAGCTCGTTGTAGGAGCTGAGGGTACTGGCGTCCACGTAGTCGATTTCGCCGTTCTTGTAAGCTGCCTGCTCTGCCTGGGAGCTCATTTCACGCCAGGTGATGCGCTCAAGAGCGGGCTTCTGGCCCCACCACTTGTCGTTGCGGACGACGGTGAGCACCTTGGAGGAGGAGTTCCACTCGCCGACCTTGAAGGGGCCTGCCCAGTACTGGTCGAGGGGCTTGTCGTTCAGACCGTCGTTGAAGAATTTGGGGTCGGCGAATGCCGGGTGCAGGAACGAGGTGAAGCTGCCTTCGATGGGGTACCAGGGCTTGGACATGGTGACCTTCACGTGGCGGGTATCGCCGTCCACTGCCTCGACGCTTGCGACCTGCTCCCAGATGGGCGAGGGGGTGATCTGGTAATCCGAACCGGATGCCGCGGCGGTGTAGATGGTCTGGTAGCTCTTGACGGCGTTCACGTCGATGGGGGTACCGTCATTGAAGGCTGCCTTGGGGTTGATCTTGAAGGTCACGGTCTGCACGCCGTCAACGGTCTGCGCCTTGTACTCGGTGACGTAGTCCTCGTTCATGTGCGACTCGCCGCGGAAGTCAGCGTAGAAGCCGCCGGTGAAGGCGGAGTTGATTGCCGCCTGAATGTTCAGGTTACCGGCGGTGTAGCCGTTGGTGTTGAGGATGTTGAAGTTGGGGCCAATGCCGTCAGCGCTCAGGCGCAGTTCGCCGCCGTCCTTGAGGGCGGAGCGGTCCTTCTCGTTGTAGGAGACTGCCTTGGACAGGTCGTCGCCGGCGGAGAGAGCGCTGGTTTCGTTCTTGGAGGAGTTGCCGCCGCAGGCTGCGAGCAGGCCGACGGTACCCAGGGCAACGGTGCCGGTGAGCAGGGTACGACGGTTGAGGGTGAAAGTGGTCATTAGTTTTCCTCAGTTAGGTGGGATGCTGCTTTGCTGTACGCGGGGGAACACAACCCGCACACCTTTGTGACAGCACGCACATTTTGCATTGGCAATAGTATACACACATTTCCCATGCAATATGACCCAGTTCACCATTCCAGGGAAAATATTTCAGTCAATTCCCGAAACCACCCCACCACAAAACCACCCATCAAAAACGCAGAAAAGTCCCGCAGCACCCCGCCTCTGAGGCGGAATACCGCGGGACTTTACCCTCCGGAGCCTTATACCGGCGCCTCCAAAAATTCAGAAACTACCGAATAGGAATCCAGAAAATTAACCTGTGGCTTTAGTTCTGCCAACCCACATTGGTCCAGCGCTTGGGGTCGGTGTAGCTGGTTGCGAAGAGGGAAGGACCGTAGTTAGCCAGCTTCTCCTTCACAGCTGCGTAGCTGGGGCCGTTAGCGTAGGGGAAGTAAATAGCAACCTTCTCCATGTGCTGCTTCTCAGCCTCAGCAGCCATCTTCAGCTGCTCCTCGTGGGATTCCTTCTCGTAAATGGACGCGATGAACTTATCCAGTTCAGGATCGCCCACACCCTCGTTGATTTCGCTGGTATAGAAGTACTGAACGCTATCTGCGGGGTCAGCACCAATACCCCAACCGGAGAAGGCGCAGTCGTACTGCTTAGAGCCCATCACGGAGTTGAACTGGGACTGCGGCTGGTTGTCCTGCTCGAGCTTAATACCTGCCGCTTTGAGCTGCTGCTCAAGGTTCTGGAACTGAGCCAGGGAGGTTGCATCCGAACCGAAGTAGGTGATGGAGAAGCCTGCAGTCTTACCGTCCTTGGCGTAGTAGTCGCCATTCTTGGAGTAGCCTGCTGCTTCCAGGATCTTTGCCGCAGCCTCGGCGCCGGGGTTGGTGGGCATAGCGTCCTGGTAGCCCTTCTGGAAGGGCATAGCAATCATGGAGCCGGTCAGAGGCTCTTCCCAGTTGATCTGGCCAAACTTGACCTTAGCCAGCTGGGAGCGGTCAACCGCGGCGAAGACTGCACGGCGCAGGGCGGTGTCGGTCACGCGGGTCGGGTTAAACTGCAGGTTGATCACGCCGACGCTCTGGCCGGAGCGAATCTGGACACCGGGCTGACCCTTGACAGCATTGTAGGTTGCCAGGCCAGCGAAGCCAATGCTGTCCAGCTCGCCATTCTTGAACGCTGCGCGCTCTGCTTCGTCGCCCATTTCACGCCAGATAATGCGGTCCAGCAGAGGCTTCTCGCCCCACCACTTGTCGTTGGGCACGAGGGTGAGGGTCTTAGCCGAAGAGTTCCACTCGCCAATCTTGAAGGGGCCGGACCAGTACTGATCCATGGGCTTGTTCACGAAGCCGTTGTTGAAGAGCTCCTTGTCGGTCAGTGCGGGGTGCAGACCGAGCAGGCCGAGGGTCTCGGCAGGGTACAGGGGCTTGGACATAACGATCTTGACGCGGGTCTTGTCGCCATCCACGGGGTCGATGGACGCTACCTGCTGCCAGAAGGGAGCGGCGATGACGTTGTAGCCGTCATCGGGGTTGCGATAGACGGTCCACGCGGCGCGGATTGCCTCAATGTCAACGGGGGTGCCGTCATTGAAGACAGCCTTAGAGTTGAGCTTGAAGGTGATGGTCTGCACGCCGCCAACGGTCTCTGCCTTGTAGTCGCTGACATAGTCGTCGTTGAGGCTGTATTCGCCAGCAGGGCTCAGGGAGGTGAAGCCGATAGCGGAGGGGATGTTGCAGGCGCCACCGAATGCGGTGAGGTTCTCGGTGGTGTAGCCGCTCTGAGTCAGAATGTTGAAGTTCGGGCCGACTGCAGAGACGCTACCGCGGAACTCGCCACCCTGCTTGAGGGAGGAGCGGTCCTGCTTGTTGATTTCGAGGTTCTTGACGATTTCCTCGGTGCTCGAAGCAGCCTTACCGCTAATCTTCTTATCCGAACCGCCACCGCACGCAGCCAGCAGGCCAACGGTACCCAGGGCAACAGTGCCGGTCAGCAGGGTACGGCGGTTAATACGCAGATGAGTCATGTGTTCTCCTCGTGCCGGAGGGCTCGGGTGTACTTCGTATGGCGCACGATGTTGTGCGCCAGTTTTTGCAGTGGCGACGAAGCCTCTGCCGATCACCCTTGTGAGAGCCCCCACATTGTTTGTGATTGAAACACAGTATACCCCCAAAAGAAGCGGCGCAGACCACATTCCAACCTCCACACAAACCGTACGGCGTATAAAAATGATGCATACGGTATCTTCAGCCCGCGTCATTACACGGAACACATGCATAAAAACTAAAAAATAAAATATTGTGTTCGATCAGCATGCGAGCGCGTCACATCCGGCGCTTTGAGAATCGTTACACATTAAAAGCGCATCGACGGGCAGCTAAACCGATCTGCACTTTCCAAAAGAAAAAGCTCCCCGTCCCTATACGACACTGCGAAAACGTATAGGGGCGGGGAGCTTAAAACTGCGGCTTATGCCATCCAGCCAACCGAAGACCAGTCGGTGCTCTTGAAGAGGAACGCACCGTAGTTAGCGAGCTTCGGGCGGCATGCCTTGAAGTCCGGGCCATTGAGGAACGGGATGAAGAGGCAAACCTCGCGCATGTGCTTCTTCTCAATCTCGTTGCACTTCTCGGCGCGCTTAGCGTCGTCGAGGATGGTAATCATCTCGTCGACCATAGCGTCAATTTCGGGGGTTCCGACGCCGTCCCAGTTCTTCGAGGAGTAGAAGTACTCGGCAGCACTGGTCGGCTCAGAGCTCACGCCGAAGCCCGAAATGCTCACGTCGTACTCGCGGTTACCAACAACCTTCGAGAATTCAGACTGTGCACGCGAATCGAGCTCGAAGTTAATGCCGATTTCCTTCATGCTCTGAATGAAGGTCTGTGCCTGACCCTTGGTGGTGGCGTCATCACCGAAGGTAGTCAGCTTCAGGGTGATGGTCTTGCCATCCTTCGCGTAGAAGTCGCCAGACTTGGTGTAGCCTGCGTTCTCCAGGACCTTGCGTGCTTCCTCCGGGCTACGTGCCGGGTAGTTGTCACGGTAGTACTGGGAGGAACTCAGCAGAAGCATCGAGCCGGGAACTTCTTCTTCGTAGGGCAGACCCTGGAAGCGAATCTTTGCCAGAGCACCACGGTCGATACCCAGGAAGATTGCCTTACGGACAGCAACATCGGTGATGTGCTGTGCGTTCAGGTTCATACCGCCGGCGAAGAGGCGGCGACCGCGGCGAATCTCAGAGTTCGCAACGTCCTTCATCTCGTTGTAGGCGCTGAGGGTACGTGCTTCCACGACGTCCAGTTCGCCGTTCTTATAGGCGGCGCGAGCTGCAGCGTCTGCCATTTCACGCACGACGATGCGGTCCAGCTTGGGCTTGTCACCCCACCACTTGTCGTTGGGCACAGCGGTGAAGGTCTTCTCGGAGGAGTTCCAGCCGTTGGGTGCCAGGGTGAAGGGGCCGCAACCGAGCTCGGGGTGGGGGTTGTCCACGAAACCTTCATTGAAGAGGTTTATGTCAAGCATTGCCGGGTGCAGGATTCCGCCGAAGAGCAGACCCTTGACGGGGTTGTGTGCGGTCTTGAAGACAACGCGTGCGTGGTAGCGGTCGCCGTCGATAGCTTCAACGCTTTCGATAAACTCGTAGATACCTGCAGCGCCAATCTTGTACGCCCCCTCGGGGTCACGCTGAATCTGCCAGGTTGCCTTGAGAGCGTCGATGTCGATGGGGGTGCCGTCATTGAAGACTGCCTTGGGGTTCAGGCGAACCTCGGCGGTGATCTTACCGTCTACTTCCTTCGCTTCAAAGCCGAGGCAGTAGTTGGGGTCGAGCTCATCTTCACCCTTGAAGGTGCTGCGCCAGATGCCGGCACCGGCGATAATGCCCATAGTTTCGGAGACGGAGGTGCTGGAGCCGTTCTGGGAGAAACGGTTGAAGTCCGGGCCGAGGGAGTAGGTGCTCAGGTTTAGGGTACCGCCCTGCTTGAGCTTCGAGGGGTCCTGCTCGTTGATTTCATAGAACGGGGTTTCGCTTGCCTTGTGCTCGGTCTTGGAGGATGAGGATCCACAAGCGCTCAGTACGCCGGCAGCAGCGACGGCGGTTGCGCCGCCGAACAGTACGCGGCGGCTCATGATGGGGTTGAATCCGGAGAGGGAGGGGAGGGACTGGGGGCTCATGACGGGCTCCTTGTGGGTGTGGACTGCGTTGATGCAGTGTTGGCAGTGTGGGTGGCTCCGCATGCTCGGGAGGCGGGGTGTCCGTCTGCAGGAGCGCCTGCTATCTGCGGTGATGGGCGGGCAGGTGAAGCCATGCAAAATAATGTGACTTAAAGCTATGTCCTAAGCCACATTTAATATTTTTAGTAGTGTACACCACATATCTCACCGCAGGTGCGCAACACGATAAATATTTCTAAATTATTACGCCCGAGCATATATCCACACCGCCAGAGCACGCTGCCAGAGCCTCCTACATCTCTGCACACCCGCCCCTCCCCCGCCTCCCAAAATAGCCAGCGGGCACAACAAAGCGGGCCGAATGCGCGCATACGCATTCGACCCGCTCATAGGGCAGAACCGATTAGGAGTTCATCCAACCCACGGCGGTCCAGTCCGTAGTCTTGTAGAGGCTCGGACCATAGTTAGCCAGGGTCTTCTTGACCATCACGAAGTCAGGACCGTTCGTAATGGTACCCAGGAAGGCGAACTCAGCCATGTGCTTCTTCTCAATCTCGTTACAGGCAAGGTTACGTTCCTTGTCATCCTCAATGAGGGTCATGGCGTCGATGAGGGCATCGATTTCCTTGCTGCCGATACCTTCATTGTTCTCGGAGTAGTAGAACTGCTTGGTACCCTCGGTTGCGTCAGCAGAGACCGAGTAGCCACTGAAGGAAATATCGTAATCCCAGTTACCCAGCACGCTAGCGAATTCACTATCGGCACGCTGGTCAATGCGGATCTCGATACCGACATCCTTCATCTGCTGAGTGAAGGTCTGGGCCTTACCCTTGGTGGTCGGATCGTCACCAAAGACCACCACGGCACAGCCGGCCTTCGTATCATCCTTCTCGTAGTAGTCGCCGTTCTTGGTGTAGCCGGCAGCTTCCAGAATCTTCTGCGCCTCCGAAACACTATTATTCGGGGTCGGGTAGGAGTCCTGGTAATAGGGCGAGAAGGGCATGTGAATCATCGAACCGGGGATGGTTTCCTCGTAGGGCAGGCCCTGGAACTGAATCTTCGCAAGCGATTCACGGTTGGTGCCGGCAAAGATTGCCTTACGCAGGGCGGCATCCTTCACGCGGCGGGGATTAATATCCAGACCACCGGCGTAGAGGCGGGTACCCTTACGCAATTCGGTACCTGCCACGTTCTTCACCTCGGCGTAAATGGAGGAGGTATTCGCGCCGATAGCGTCAATCTCGTCGTTCTTGAACGCAGCACGCGAAGCACTGGACTCCATCTGGGTAAAGACGATCTTGTCCAGCAGGGGCTTGGTGCCCCACCACTTGTCATTGGGCACAACGCTGAAGGTCTTCGCAGTGGAGTCCCAGCCCTTGTTAGCCAGGGTGAAGGGGCCCGCCCAATACTCGGGGTGGGGCGCATCCACAAAGCCGTTATTGAAGAGCTCGACGTCTTCCAGTGCGGGGTGCAGAATCACGGAGAAGAGACTCTGCAGCGGGTAGTAGGGCTTGGAGAAGGTGACGGTTGCGCTGTAGTCATCTTCACCCTTTTCGACGGATTCAACGAATTCGTAGATACCGGGAGCAACGATGTTGTAACCGTTATCCAGGCTCTTGAAGACGTTCCAGGTGGACTGGAGTGCCTTGTAGGTGATGGGGGTGCCATCAGTGAAGACAGCCTTGGGATTGAGCTTAATCGCAACCTGAATCTTGTCATCCTTCTTGGTGTGCTCGAAGGAGACAGCGAAGTCGGTGTTCAGCTTGTAGGTACCGTCAAAGTCGAGGTTCCACAGGCCCGCCTGGCTAATGGTGCTCATAACGTTGACGTTATCGGTGGTGTTACCGCTCTGGGTGTGGAAGTTGAAGTTCGGGCCGATGGCACCGGCGGGCAGGCGCAGGGTGCCACCCTTCTTGAGGCTGTTTACGTCCTGAGCGTTGATGTCGTACAGGTCTTCAATGTTGGCACCGGCGCCAGCTGCCTTGGTCTTTTCGGAGCTTGCGCTGCCGTTGCCACAGGCGCTAAGCAGACCGACAGCTCCCAGAGCCGCGGTGCCGCCAATAAGGGCGCGGCGGCTGAAGCTGTTCTTGGTCGCTTCGTGGCTACTCGCGGTGTATGCGGTGTTGGCGGTCATGGGAGTTGTTTCCTTCTGTTGTATGCGGGCGGGTATATCCCGTATTCCCGAAGTGATGATTATTTATGCATGACACTGCATAACTTTGTATAACTCCACTGTAACGCCTACCCGAGACAAAAACCAAGCATTTTCACAATATTTCTTAATATTTATCGTGCTTTTTGAATGTTCATACTATGCATACGCTGTTTTTGTGCGAATTTTTCGGATTTTATCGGATAGCTATACTTCCGCTCCCCCGCATCGGTACACAAAAACACCCAAAGCACCCCCTCCAGAAATGCAAAAAGTGTCCACCCGGATCATCCGGGTGGACACTTTCAATAGCTCTAGGCTAATCACCTAGTAGGTGAAGGGAAGAGGACTTACTTAGCCCAACCAACCTTCTCCCAGTGAATGCCGGTGCCCTGGAAGAGGGACACACCGTAGTTGTGCAGACCCTTCTTCACGAACTTGTACTCGGGGCCGTTGATGAGCGGAATCAGCACTGCGAACTCAGCCAGGTGCTTCTTCTCAATCTCGTTGCAAGCCAGGTTGCGTTCCTTGTTGTCAGCAATGAGCTTCATCTTTGCAATCATCTCATTGATCTCATCGGAACCGGCTTCCTCGGGCTTACGGCGCATGTAGAACTGCTCGGTAGCCTCGGTAGCATCCGGGGAGCTCGGAGCGAAACCGGAAGAGGTTGCGTCGTAATCCTTGGATGCCATGGTCTTGTTAAACTCGCTAACAGCACGGGAGTCAAGCTCAGCATTAATGCCTGCAGACTTCAGCTGCTGAACCAGGGTCTGACCGACAGCCTTGGAGGTGGGGTCCTCACCGAAGATGGAGAACTTGAAGGCAGCCTGCTTGCCGTCCTTCTCGTAGAACTCGCCGTTCTTGGTGTAACCTGCCTCTTCCAGAATCTTGGCAGCTGCAGCAGCATCGTTGTTCGGAGTCGGGTAAACGTCCTGGTAGTACTCGTTGAAGGGCATGTGAATCATCGAGCCGGGAAGCTTCTCTTTGTAATCCAGGCCCTGGAAACGAATCTTGGCGAGAGCCTCACGGTTCAGACCAGCAACCACAGCACGACGCAGAGCAACATCCTGCATGCGGGCGGGGTTCATGGTCACGCCACCGGAGAACAGGCGAGCGCCTCGGCGAATCTCGGTGTTAGCAACTTCCTTGAGCTCATTGTATGCAGAAACAGTAGTAGCACCAATCGCATCAAGCTCATCGTTCTTGAATGCTGCGCGCTCAGCAGCGGAATCCATCTGACGGAAGACGATACGCTCCAGAACGGGCTTCTCACCCCACCACTTCTCATTGCGGGTCAGGGTCAGGGTCTTTTCGGTAGAGTTCCAGCCACCCTCGGCAATGGTGAAGGGACCAACCCAGTACTCGGGGTGCGGCTTGTCCACGAAACCAGTGTTGAAGAGTTCCTTGTCCAGCAGAGCCGGGTGCATAATGCCAGCGAAGAGGGTCTCCAGCGGGTAGTAAGGTGCGGAGAAAGTTACCTTCACCTTGAAGTCATCACCGTCGCGCTCCACGGAAGCAATGCTGCTGTAGATGCCGCTGGTACCAATCTTGTAGCCGCCATCGGTGCTCTTGAGGACCTCCCAGGTAGCCTGCAGAGCCTTGTAGTCGATGGGGGTACCGTCGTTGAACTTAGCCTGGGGGTTCAGCTCAATGGAGACAACGGGCAGACCGTTTTCCTCGGCGACATCGAAGCTCTTCGCAAAATCGGGAGCCAGAGTGCGCTTACCCATGGGGTCACCCTGCCACAGGCCTGCGTAAGCCACGGGGCTCATAGCAGTCTGGGTGTACAGGGAGTTGCCGTCCGCGCTGAAAAGGTTGAAGTCCGGACCAATACCGGGAATAGCCAGGCGCAGAGTGCCGCCATCCTTCAGCTCAGATACAGCTGCCTCACCAAGGTCATAAAGCTCCTTGGCATCGGTGCCCACGGTTGCACCCTGGGTGGTTGCCTTGGAGTCCTTGGACGAGCCGCACGCAGCCAGTACGCCCACGGTACCCAGTGCTGCAGCGCCACCGAGAACGGTACGACGGTTCAGGATGAAATTCTTCTCCATGAGAGTGTCCTCTTATACGTTTGACCCTCAATAATCCCGCAGGAAAGCGTCAAGGATTCCCTGCTCATGCGCCGCCCAAAGGGTGCGGTGAGCGATGAATTAGTGCCGGTCTATGAATGTGTTCCTTCGGGTACGCCCCTAGCGGCGCGCCCATGGCTTAATTATGGCTTACAGCCCGCAGGAAAGCCCGCCCATAAATATTCATATCTTGAATGGTGAGAAAGGTTATACCTAGTCAGGGCGGTTTTGCCTGTTTCCTGGGGCGTTTCAGTGCCTAGCGCCACATTCTGCGGCTCCCAGCGTCTCACTAGGTGACAATCTCGAACAACGTACAAGCCCGCCGATACCGGGCATAAAAAACCCGAGGGGCGAATATTCAACGAATATTCGCCCCTCGGCACACATGCGACTTATTCAGCCGACTCTAGAGCTACACCGTAGCGGCCTCAGCCTCCGGGAAGTAGCAAGCATAACCGTGATCCTCACCCTCAACGTGGGTCAGTTCCGGCATCTCCTCCAGGCAACGACGCTTCTTGTCCTCAGGCAGGAGCTTGAAGACCGGGCAGCGGCTCGAGAAGCCACAGCCCTTAGGCGCGTTCACCGGAGTGGGCAGGTCGCCCTCAAGCATAATGCGGTGGCGGTTTGCCTCAACCTCGGGATCCGGAACCGGAATTGCCGAGAGCAGTGCACGGGTGTACGGGTGAATCGGGTTGTCGAACACCTGGTCGACGTCACCAATCTCAACAATACGACCCAGGTACATCACTGCAACGCGGTCGGATGCGTGGCGAATCACCGCGAGGTCGTGAGCAACCATCAGGTAGCTCAGGCCCAGGTTTGCACGCAGCTCCTCCAGCAGGTTAATCACGCCAGCCTGCACGGACACGTCCAGTGCGGACACCGGCTCATCCAGAACCACCAGCTTGGGGTTCACAGCCAGCGCACGAGCAATACCGATACGCTGACGCTGACCGCCAGAGAACTGGTTCGGGAAGCGGTTCACATGGTCAGGCTGCAGACCCACAATGTGCATCAGTTCGATGACGCGCTTCTTGATGTCTGCCTTGTTCATGCCCTGGTTTTCCAGGGGCTCAGCAAGCACCTCGTAAACGGTGAAGCGCGGATCCAGAGCACCGGTGGGGTCCTGGAACACCATCTGCTGGTTCTTACGCAGCTCAAGAATCTCACCTGCGGACTTGCCGTCCTTGGTGGAGGTTCCGTTAATCAGAATCTCACCGTCGGTGTTCTTGTTGAACTCCATGATTTCCAGCAGGGTGGTGGTCTTACCACAACCGGACTCGCCCACGATAGAGAAGCACTCGCCTTCGCGAATGTCGAAGGACAGGCCGTTCACAGCCTTCACAGTGCCCACGCGGCGCTTAATCAGCGCACCCTTCATGAGCGGGAAGTGCTTCTTGACGTTGCGGACCTCCAGGACGGGGGCACGCTCCTCACGCGGAATACCGTCGTACTTCGATACCGGGGGCTCCGGAACCGGGTACAGCTCGTCTGCGGTCTTACCGACCAGCTCCTGAGAGATGGTGCAGGAGGAGTAGTGGCCCTCGCCAACGCCTTCCAGCAGCTGCAGATCGGGCTCGCCGTTGGAGTCCTGGCAGCACTGGCCACCGCTTTTAGCGATGGGGCAACGCGGGCGGAAGGAGCACGCGGTCACCGGGTTAATCAGGTTCGGAGGGGTACCCTCGATGGGTACCAGGGAGACCTTCTCGGAACGGTCCACACGCGGGACCGCACCCAGCAGACCGATGGTGTACGGGTGGGAGGGATGCTTGTACAGGTCTTCTGCCTTAGCAATCTCCACCGGCTTACCGGCGTACATCACCAGAATGTCGTCAGCCATACCAGCCACAACACCGAGGTCGTGGGTAATCATGATGGTCGCTGCGCCGGTCTCTTCCTGAGCCTTCTGCATAACCTCCAACACCTGCGCCTGAATGGTCACATCCAGTGCGGTGGTGGGCTCATCGGCGATGAGCACGCGGGGGTCATTCGCAATCGCCATAGCGATCATGATGCGCTGACGCATACCACCGGAGAACTCGTGCGGGAAGGAACGCAGGCGGTCAGCCGGCGAAGGAATACCCACCATACGCATCAGTTCGATGGAACGGTCCTTGATAGCCTGCTTGCTCATGCCCTTGTTGTGGACCTTGAGCACCTCAGCAATCTGGTCACCAATGGTGTACACGGGGGTCAGCGAGGACAGCGGATCCTGGAAAATCATAGAGATTTCCTTGCCGCGGTATGCGCACATTTCCTTATCGCTCAGACCCAGCAGCTCGGTGCCGTTGTACTTAACCGAACCGGTGATGTCAGCGGTGGTCGGGTGCAGGCCCATGATCGCCATGGAAGCAACGGACTTACCGGAACCGGACTCACCCACAATACCCAGGGTCTTACCGGGGTACAGGTCAAAGTTCACACCGCGAACAGCGTGCACGACGCCATTCTCAGTGTTGAAGCGGACGTTGAGGTCCTTAACGCTCAGAACGGGAGAGGTACTCATTAGTTCTTCGCCTCCTTTGCAGCGGCAGCGGGTGCCTCTGCCTTCTCGTTCTTCTTGGACTTCTTGATCTTACCGACCGACATCGAAGTCGGGTCGAATGCGTCACGCAGACCGTCGTTCATGAGGGCCAGCGGACCAACCAGCAGGAAGAAGAACAGAACCGGGAACCAGAACATGTGCGGCAGGGTGTTAATCTGCTGCGAAGCATCCGAAATCAGCGAGCCCAGCGAGTAGTTGGGGTACTTAATACCGATGCCGATGAAGGAGTAAGCGACCTCAGAGAGCACAGCGCCCATGATGCCGCTGGTGAAGTTCAGAACCAGCAGGGAGCCAATGTTCGGAACCAGGTGGCGCATCACAATCTTGAAGGGGTGCACACCCATGTAGCGTGCAGCCTTCACGAAGTCGCGGTTGATGAGGGACTGCGCCATTGCACGAATAACACGGGCGCTACCCATCCAGCCGAAGGCAATCAGCACTGCAGAGAGCAGAACCCAGGTGGGGACGCTCTTCTGAATCTGCTTACCAACCTGACCGTTAATCAGAATTGCCAGAATCAGCAGCGAGGGAACCATGATCAGGGTCTCGAGGATGAACAGCATAATCTTGTCAATCCAGCCACCGAAGTACGCCATCACACAACCGTAAACTGCGGAGATGAACACAGTGGCCAAACCGACGACCACACCAATCTGGAGAGAGGTCCAGACGGCCTCAGACATCATGGCGAACACGTCATTACCCGCGATGGTGGTACCGAACCAGTGCTCGGCCGAGGGGCCTTCACCCAGCGCCATGTAGTCAATGTCGTTGGGCTTGTACTTGGTCAGGTACTTACCGAACAGACCGAACAGACCCATGCCGATGAACACGCACAGACCGAAGACTGCAGCCTTGTTACGCAGGAAGCGGCGCAGAATAATAACGCTCTTGTTGATGACCTTGAAGTCACCGTTCTCCTGTACCACCGGTACGGAGGAAGTTGCAGTTACCTGACTCATGAGATCCTCACTCGGGGGTCGACGATGGTGGTAGCGATATCAGCGATGATCGCACCGACAGCGAACAGTGCAGAACCGTACGCGAGGGTCACGGTCGCAGCGTTCACGTCCTGCGCGGAAATGGAGTCAATCGACCACTTACCGATACCGGGCCATGCAAAGACGGTCTCGGCGAAGAATGCACCCGCAAAAATCATCGGAATCTGGTACGCGATGGACTGTGCCACGGGGATGAAGGAGACGCGCAGTGCGTGGCGAGTAATCGCCTGGTTACGGGTCAAGCCCTTAGCACGAGCGGTACGCACGAAGTCAGCGTTCACGTTATCGAGCAGGTACTGACGCTGTGCAATCTGGTAACCAGCCCAACCGAAGATGGTCATACAGAAGGTCGGCACGACGTAGTGCGCCGCCATATCCATGGTGATTTCCCAGAATCCGGTCAGACCCGGAGTCGAAATACCGGTCACATAGAAAATCTTCTCTCCACCATTAGCAACGGCGATGTTGTTGATAGTGGTCGCGCCCTGCTGCACCACGAAGTAAGCAACGGGAGCGGGGATGATGTAGACCAGGTAGGAGTAACCGGTGATAACACGGTCAGAGAACTTGTACTGGCGAGCTGCCGAGTACACACCCAGGGCGATACCAATCACAATCGAGAGAATGGTAGCCACCAGCAGCAGGCGGGTAGAAACCCACACGCGCTGGCCAAATTCCTGGTTAATGTACGCGCCGTTGGGGCTACGGCCCCAATCGAACTTGGTGACCACATTGGTCAGCCACTGAACGTAGCGGTCCCAGGGGTTCATTTCGGGATCGAGACCCAGGGATGCGAAGTTACGGTTCACCTGCTCGGGGCTAGGCTTCGGAACCTTTTCCTGCTCCAAGAGGGCAGGCTTCAGGGCAGTAACCGCTGCAAAGTAACCCATCGTGGTCGTAATAAAGACCATGACGAGGTACGTCAGCGATCGCTGGAGGATGTACCTAAACATGGGACGGTTCCCCTCCTTGTGTAGATGTCGGTGTTAAGGCATGTGTGTCATGCTGTCCTAGCGCACTGCTTCGTGATGACTGTCACTAGGAGCATATGTACTTTATCTTATATAGCCTGTAACACTTCCACCAAACCCACATTGGGCACTTTCACCCCTTAGAACAGCCTGTATGCAAGCTAAAAGGGAGCTGGGTAAAAAAATGCCCCGGAATACCGGGGAAAAGGGGCGGATTAACAATTTTTACGAAAATTTTACATCGGAAACAATTCTCTCGACATAGGGACGTAATAACCTTTTCGATAAGCGCTTTAATGGGGCAAAACACCACGTAAACCCACTATTTAAGGGACTAAACCAACACTTCCAACCCCTAAACCAAGCACTAAGGCACACCTCTTAAGCGCACTGGTTAAGGCAACTCAACCAAAAGCGGCGCCCCGGCACGAGCACACGACTCGCACCGGGGCGCCGCTTATATAGGAAGGCAACGCCTCCGGCGCGCACCTTTTCGTTATCCCTCGTTCTAGGAACGCGAGGAGCCGCCATCCTCCGAAGAGCCCGCCTCATGCGAAGCATCCGAGCTCACTGACTCAGCAATCGTCCTGCGGTTAGGACCCTGCATGCTCTTCAGAGCCTGCGCATCCTTCGCCGCCATCTCCGGAGTAATCACCGGAATCGCACCGGTCGCCGCACGGGCAATATCAACAGCCGGCTCAGTCTCCAGGGTCGTCGCCAGCGCATCCTCACGGATGAAGAACAGAAGCAGCGTAGACACCAGGCCCAGCGGCACCAGGTACAGGAACAGCGGAATCAGCGCATCGTTATACGCATTCACGATGATGCCGTGCACCGGCTCCGGCAAAGACGCCACCAGCTCAGGAGTCAGAGACGACGACGCATGGCTACCCGAAGACTGTAGCGCCTGCTGCGGCATACGCTCAGAAATCAGCGAGGTCAGACGCGAGGTAAACAGACCACCCACCAGCGAGGCACCCACGGTAGCACCCACCTGACGGAAGAAGTTATTCGACGCCGTCGCGGTACCCACCACGCTAACCGGGAACGCATTCTGAACAATCAGAGTCAAGAACTGCATGGACATGCCCAGACCGGCACCCATCACCGCAAGGTAGGTACAGAACAGCCAGGTCGGGGTCTCAACATTCACGGTCGACAGAAGGAACAGGCCCAGCGCCACAATCGCGGTACCGCTCGTCACGTAACGCTTATAGCGACCGCTCTTCGACACCACGCGGCCCGTCACAATCGAGACCACCAGCATGACGCCCATCATCGGGATCATCAGCAGACCCGCCACCGTAGCGCTCACACCCAGTGCCATCTGCAGGTAGGTCGGGATGTACTCCACCGCACCGAACATTGCCACACCCAGCGCCAGCGAAGCACCCAGGGTCAGCAGGAAGTTACGGTTCTTGAACAGGTACATGGGCATGACCGGCTCAGCCGCACGGTTCTCCACCGGGATAAACACCAGCGCAGCAACCACAGAGAAGACCAGCAGACCAATAATCTGCGGCGAAGTCCACTCGTACTGGTTACCGCCCCAAATCGTGGCAAGCACCAGCGCACTCGTGCCCGCCATCAGAATCAGCGAACCAAGGTAGTCGATGCTGTGCTTCTCACGGTCACGGAACGGGCGGTGCGGCAGCAAGAAAATCACCGCAAGAATCGACAGGATAGCCAGCGGCAGGTTCAGCCAGAACGCCCAACGCCAACCCGGCCCCTCAGTAATCCAGCCACCAATCAGCGGACCAGCCACCGACGAGAACGCAAAAACGCCACCGATAATACCCATGTAACGGCCGCGGTCGCGGGGAGGAATCACATCAGCAATCACAGCCTGAGACAGAATCATCAGACCGCCACCGCCCAGACCCTGCAGGGCACGCGCGAAAATCAGCCAGTTCATGTTCTGTGCGAGCGCGCCGACCACGGAGCCCGCCATGAAGGAGACAATCGCAAAAATCAGGAAGGGCTTGCGTCCGAACTGATCCGATAGCTTACCGTAGACCGGCATCGTAATCGTCGAAAGCAGGATGAAAATGGTAATCACCCAGCTCATGTGCTCCACGCCGTGAAGCTCACCCACAATCGTGGGCAGCGACGGCGCCAGAATCGTCTGGTTCAGCGAGGACATGAGCATCACAATGACCAGGCCCAGGAACATGGCGCGGATGCGGTTTTTACTTTCCTGCTTAGCCTCACCGGCTGGCGGCTGAGGTAGATTCTTTTCCTCTGTACTCATCGTTTAATCCTTAGTTACGTTCTATATGTCTGTTGTGAGTGTCCGCCGGGCTCTGGATTCGGTTGCCTCGATTCGGGGCCTCGGATTCGGTTTCCGGCGGGCTTTTGTAGTTTGTAGCAGTGAACCGCCGCTAGATTGCCGGTCGGTTCTGCTCAAAAAGCAGGAACTGGAAGGTCTTCACCGTCTGGCGGATATGGCGGGCAATATCCTCTTTATCTTCCAGGTCGCGGGCGAACTCCAGCTGACGAAGCACCGCGGAGGCAAGCTGGACCTTTGCGCGTGATCGCTCCCGGAAGTGATCGGTCAGCGGGTCAGCGGGGGTTCGGCGCGGGAAGGGGCCGCGGCGACCGGCCGCGTCAAAAGCCACCCAGTCAATAGTGTTCAGGTAATCGGTGAGCACCTGTTCGCACTTCATGTAGTGCATTTTCATTCGTTTCGCGGACTCGGGGAACTCCTGAAAGGGAGCTCGGGGGTCCTTGCCATTGGCGTAGTGGAAGCTCTGGAAAATGACCTCCCAGAGAAGGTGGGTTACACGAATGATGGTGTTGTCATCCTCGTGGGCGCGGTCTGTTTCGAGGATTTCCTCGCTGACCACCGGTTCACGCAGACCCAGAACGGCGTCCTCTTTGGAGGGGAAGTAGTTGAAGAAGGTACGCGGGGAGACGCCCGCCTCCTGGGCGATTTCTTCAACGGTGGTTCCGCGCATCCCATGGTCGCGGACGCGTTTGAGGGCTGCTTCGTGGATTGCCGTCCAGGTTTGTTCGCGGCGGCGTTCGCGAAGGCTCTGTTCCTTTTTCTGCATAACTGCAATTATTTCACCACTGCACACAATGCTCAAGTGCATTTTTAGCGTTAAGGCTTACAGCATAGCCGGCTAAACTCCGGCCCCGCCACTGGCACACAACACCCGCACACAATACCGACACATCACATACGAAGCGGCAAACCCACTCCCCCCCCCCCCCCCCCCCCCCCCCCC
>NZ_KV830311.1:94965-137903 GCF_001836735.1 Rothia sp. HMSC061D12
CCCCCCCCCCCGCCCCACACGAAATACCGGCATAATAGAGGGATGAACTTGTTTGCCCCCGCCTACCTCGACTTCCTGCCCGACTGGCTACGCCTCGCACTCGGCATAGCCGATATCCTCATCCGACTCGCAGCCCTCTGTTGGCTCCCCTACAACCGCAAACCCGTGGTTGCCCTGGGCTGGCTCATGGCCATCTTCTTCATCCCCTTCGTAGGGTTCATCGCATTCCTCGTCTTCGGCTCCTCGCGCCTGCCCGCCTACCGCCGCGCACGCCAACACGCCATGAACGACTTGATCCGCGAAGTCAGCGAGAACAAGCCCTTCCTCACCCGCACCGACGACCTCTCCGACCCCGCAAAGGCAGCCAGCCAGCTCAACTACACCCTGGGCTCACTCCCCCTGGTCGGCGGCAACCAATTCACCCTCCACACCGACAACCACGAGGCAATGGTCGCCATGGCGGAAGAAGTCGACCGCGCCACCAAATACGTGCACTTCGAGTTCTACATCACCGCCTACGACGAGGCGAGCGCAGTCCTCTGGGACGCCCTCTTCGCAGCCCACGAACGCGGTGTACAGGTGCGCGTACTCCTCGACCACATCGGCTCCCGCAAATACCCGTCCTATAAGAAACTCGTGAAAATGCTCAACGACTCGGGTATGCAGTGGCGCCTCATGCTGCCGCTCAAACCGTGGAAACTCAAGTGGCAGCGACCCGACCTGCGTAACCACCGCAAGGTCCTCGTCGTGGACGGACGCGTCGCGTTCTCCGGTTCGCAGAACGCTATTCACCGCTCCTACGACATGCCCGAAAACATTAAGAAGGGCTTGGAGTGGAAGGACCTGACCTTCTCCTGCACCGGCCCCATCGTTGAAGAGCTCAACGCCGTTTTCGTCTCCGACTGGTACTCCGAAACGAACCAGCTGATCCTGGCAGAAATTAACACCAATATCCCCTACTACAAGGATGGGATGCGCGCCCAGGTTGTGCCCTCCGGCCCCGGTTTTGAAACCGAAAACAACCTGCGCCTCATTAACTACCTGATCTACAACGCCGAGCGGCGTATTACCATCTGCTCGCCCTACTTCGTGCCCGAAGAGACCCTACTGCAGGCACTCACGAACGCCGCCTACTCCGGTATTGAAACCACCGTGATTGTGTGCGAGAAGGGCGACCAGTTCCTGCCGAACATGGCGCAGCGTTCCTACTACGAGCAGCTGCTGCAGGCGGGTGTGCGTATTCTGCAGTACCCCAGCCCGACCGTGTTGCACTCCAAGTTCATGATGGTCGACGACGAAATTACGTTCATTGGCTCGTCCAATATGGACCCGCGTTCCTTCTCGCTGAACATGGAAGTGTCAACGTTCGTCATTGACCGCAAAATGGTGGCGATGCTGGATGAAGTATGCGCCGAATACGAGCAGGTCTGCACCGAGCTGCTGTACACCCAGTGGGCGGAGCGCCCGCGCCGCATCAAGATGACGGAGAACCTCTGCCGACTGTGGTCATCGCTCCTCTAAACTATTTTTCGCACACTCGCAGGGTCTGAGTTTTCATCCCCGCACTCGCCAAAGGACTATCGGTTGCCCCTTCTAATTCGTAAAGCACGGCGCAAATTCGCTGAACTCGATGCACACGATGTAGCCCACCGCATCTCCGCGTACACCTACGGTAATTTCTTGGTGCTGGCGGCTCTGCTGAGCGTCTACGACGCGAACGCTATCTTTGACGGCACCGCGATTCTCTACATTACGGGTACCGGTCTGACCACCTACATTGCCCACGTCATCGCAGAAATGCAGGAGTACCGGGTACTGCACGGCGGCACCCCGCCGCGAGAATTCGTCAAGCACGCGCTGGGCAACGCAAGCCCGATTCTGGGTACGACCGTATACCCCGTGCTGTTGCTGATTCTGGCGGCAATCCTACCGCCCGGCGCCACCTACGAGATCATTTTTGACTACACTATTCTCCTCTGTCTTGCGACCGTGGTGTGGCGTATTTTTAGCCTCAACTTCGCGATTGCTCGCTACCGCGGCGAACCGCTCTGCTGGCGTACCTTCCGAAGCGCTGTGTGGCTCACCTTCGCCGTTATTGTTCTCGCGATTGTGAAGATTATGTTCACTCACGCTGGTAAATAACCTCAAAGCTCCCCTGAAGCTCAGATTAACCGAGATCAGGGGAGCTTTTGTATGCACCATCGCTGGGATGCGCCGGGCCACATGCTAGAGCAGCGCTATACATTAGGACGGGGCTACCGGCTAGAGCCGCAGCTGGATGCTACATCGGTTCGCCCGGGCCCTTCAAATCGGCGGAGTACAAATACCACACGAAGAGCGCCACTGCAATGTAGAGAACCGTGCACAGGCTCAAAGTGATGATGTGGCGACGGCGAGTAATACTCAAATACCCAATAAACTCACGGATAAAAGCATTCACCGCAAAATACAGCTTCGTACGAGCCCCCGCACCCCAGCATTCCAGACCCAGCGAACGTGCCAACAGCAACGCACGGAACAGGTGGTAGCTGGTTGTTACCACAGCAACTTTCGGGGTTTTACCCTCGGCAACCTCCGGCATCAAGGCGTAAGAGAAGAGCAGGTTCTCGCGGGTGTTCACCGCGCGGTCCTCCACAATAATGTCCGCCTCGGGAATGCCGCGGGATACAGCGTAGCGAGTCATCGCCACGCCCTCGGGCACCTCCTCATCCGCGCCCTGACCGCCAGACATAATCAGCTTCGAGCCGGGGTTCTTACGGTAAATTTCAATGCCGCGATCGATACGACCCGCCAACAGCGGAGTCACCTGGTCACCAATAAGACCCGAACCAAGCACCACCACATAGTCAGCCTGCTGGCGGAAATTTACCAGGTTCAACGCTGCCGCCACAGTAAAGCCCACCGCGTAGATAGTGAAATAGGTCAGCACCAGCGAAAAATAGAAATAAATAGTGCCCCACACGCCGCCAAACGGAACATTCTCCACCGAACCGGGAACAAAGAACGGCCCCACAATAAGAGCGACACCGGCAGCCAATGCCAAAGAATTAGTGAGCGAAAAACCCTCACGAGCAATAAGGCGCACACCGCTATAAAGGAACAGACCGGTCAAACCCAGAGGCGTAAAAAGCGAAAGAATCACCGGAATGATAACAATGAGGAGCGCCAGCACCAGCAAAATCTGGTTCTCTGACACAACCGCCATTGCGCCCAGGCTCGTACCCAGCAACCCCACGGTCACAATCAGTAGCCAGCCGACAAACACGCTACGGCGTTCCCGCAGGTAGAGGCAGATAAAAAGCACCGGCGAAAGCGCCGTCAGCGCGTACAGCACCACCAGCGGGATATATAGAGAAGAACCGGGAGGAGGAAGAAACTGCATAAATTGGATCCCAAAGAATAAGTAAAGTGTGCGCCCGCTGAAAATCGGGAGAATCAAAAAAATTCTTCACACAATTCTATCCCCACCGCTGTACATCTATCGCTGCAGGCCCGCCGCACACAAGCGCATGCAGAAAAGGCAAAAGGGCAAAAAGAAACACGCGACACCTCCGACATTGCATACTTTCGTATGCGGCGAATGTATCGCGCGTTCATTTCTACCCTGGACTAGTTTAGCGCCATAAACGGTTTCCCGTGTGGATTGAAGAAGGTTTAATCTGCAACCACTCCGGCGCAAGCAGGCGAACAGCCTTCGCACAACCCGACAAAGCAGTAATAATCGACTCGCAACGCTGATTAAACTCGCTCTGGTGACGCTTATCCACAATCTGCCCCGGAAAATGGCGATGCATCTTCGACACAGAGTCGCTACTCTCCTGCAAACCGTGGCCCGTATGGCCCGGAACATGCTTCACCAGCACACGCTTCTCGCGGATAGCCTCCGTCAAAGCACGCATCTGAGCCACAACACGCTCATCCTGAATGCCCTCAGAAACCCAGGCTTCAAAAGCCCAACGGCTATGCGCCAAACGCAACACAAACGTCAACGCACCCAAAGAATCCGTATGAATAATCAGGCGGCGCGAACCGCTATGGAACACCGTATAAGCCGCCAACATTGCAGACAGCTCACCGGTCATAATGTTCACGCCATCATAGTGGGCATGAAAATAGAAGCCGTCCTCACTCACGCCGGCGATACCCATACGGCCGCCACGCTGATACTTCTTATTGTGAGTCGAACGGAACGAACAATCCGTGAAAACGCTATAGTCCTGCAGCTGAGCCAGCGGACGAGGGGTCAGTGCCTCCTCCACCATCTCATCCACAGCGGTACGTGCCGCACACACCTCAGCCTGCATCCGCTCATACGCGGGCGTGCCAGCAAGCTTCACATGCACTTCACCCAAAGAATGGTTATCGTACGGGTCCAGCACCTTCTCAAAGGCGCGGTACTCCATAATCCCCTTCAACTGGTCGCAATCACGGAAAAGATGCTTCAAATTCTTACGGTCAGCAGCAATCGTCACCAGGTTCTGACGGTACTGCTCAGGAACCACATCCCACGCAGAAAGCACGGCACGGCCCAGCAGACGCGGATGCACCTCATCACAGCACTCCATCAGGGAATGAACGTGAGTGAAAAGCATCAGCTCCTCATTCACCACCGTGCGGGTGCCGTCCTGCTTAGAAATAAAAACCACCGTCGACAACGCCGAATAGCAAAAACCCTGCGCCGTACGATGCTCCTGAGCCACCGCAATCACAGCAACGCCCTGATTCGTGTACCCGGCAGGGTACGAGGCGCTATAGTCGGGAGCCTCCCAAGTCAGGGTGCATCGTTTGATATGCGCCGGTGAAAATCCCATGAGTGTCACCCCCCATGCGTGCCATACCGCTTCTCCTTCCATTCATGCGGTGTATCGTCCTCATTCTTTTATAGGTCGAAAAGAAAGGGGCACGCAAATATAAAACGCCTTTTTTACGGTGAGCGAATGGGCCAGCCGAAAATCCTCTCACCCGCCGCCACAGCGCAAGAAAACCACGACCATTGCCTCCCCGAACCGGGGGTGAAGGTGTACGGTAAAAGAGTCATATACAACGCGGCCTCACGCCGCCCACCCCATAAGGAGAGCCCCATGATTGGTGTTTACGCCGGAGTATCCGTCAAGCCCGAGCACGTCGAAGAATTCCTCAAGACCATCGAACCGCTCGTGACCGCAAGCCGCCAGGACGAAGGCAACGTCAGCTACGACTTCGGTGCCGTCTCCGACACCGACTTCGCATTCATCGAGCGATGGGAATCCCAGGAACTACTCGAAAAGCACATGGGCGCCGAGCACTTCCAGAATGCTGTCGCCGCATGGGAGCCGCTGCTCTCCTCCGAGCTGGACGTTCGCATCGTCAACTTCCGCTAAGCAACGTTAAAGACCGAGGTGCCCGGCACCCCCTACGTGAGGGGTGCCGGGCACCTTCGCATATCAGTTATCGAGGCGAGCGCGGCAACTCGCAGCGCGCCTCGCCTTCATTCTCGGTTTAGCGGCGCTCTCGGCTTATCGGCGCTCTAGGCCGACCTCCACCGAATCAAGCGTGAAACCATTCGTCGCGCTCACGCAATGCACCTTACCGCTATTCACCGACTTGCAGGTGTAACCATACGCGGTCACCACCTGACCGGTCGGCAGTGCAGTAATACCCTCGGTATTCACCGGCTCCGGGGTGGCAGTCTGACCGACCAGGCTCACCTCAGGAGCCTGACCCTGCACCATGTGCACGCGCTGCTGCGCGGCACCGGAGGCGGCATCCCAACCCTCCAGGGTCACACCCACCAGCGCCTGGCAATCCACACCCGACGGGGTCACCGAGCACGCGACCTTAGAGTCCGGGCTGGTGAAACGCAGCGCCTCAACAGTCTTCGCAGAATCACCCTGACCGAAAGTGCCGCCACCGTACGCTTCAGCGAAAGTCAGCGTACCCGACAGCATGCGGGTCTGTGCCGGAATCAGCGCCAGGCGCGGCTTCTCAACGCTACCACCCTGCGTGAAGCAGGCACCCGTAATGTAGTCGCGGCCCTGCACCTTCGTAGCGCACTGGTACCACTCAACACTCGCCGAACCGTCCTGGTTCTTGCGGCTGTTGAAGAGGCGCACCGCCTCCTGAGCCTTCGCACAATCCGAACCGTCATACACATAAATACCGGCGGAACCACCCAGCAGGCTGGTCACGCCGCAGCGGGTGCCCGCATCAATAGTGTTCGCGGAGCCGCTTGCCGTAGCGTATGCCGCCTCATACTCAGCGTCCGTGCTCGGCTCATTGGTCGGGGTTGCTACAGCATCAAAAGTTGCCGGCGCATCCAGACCGGCAGAAATCTGCACAGTATTCGGCTTCCAGGAGCCATCCGCCGCGGTGAACAGGGTCTTCGCATCAACGGGCGCAGAAGAAGTCGCCACCATCATCGGGGCGGTTTCAGAATCATCAGCCTGCGGCTGAGCGGAGCAAGAGCTCAAAGCGAGCGCACCGATACAGGCAAGAGCCGTCAGGGCACGACGAGTAAAAGCACGCTGTGCGCGTGCGGGCAGGGTAACCATGAATACGTCCTTGTGAGGGTTGCGAATTGCGTTGTGTTTGAGTGGTTGTGCTGAGTCGGTGAAGCGGGTACCTAAATACCTTCTTACACCCTACTGCACCGCAACTGACAAGGCAATACGCCGCACCAGGTATCCCACGACGGCAGACAAAGACGCGGGCAAAGAACAGCGCCCCGCCCGCAGAAAAACCGCGGAACGGGGCGCCAGCCCATCAGGGCAAGATATTAAATTCTCACACGATATGTGAGGGGCTTATACGTCCTCGGGCAGGATGCGCACGCCACCCTTATCAGCCGAAGCAGCCAGCATACCGTACACCTTCAGGGCGTTCGATACGTGACGCTCACGCGGCTTGGTCGGACGCCACGGTGCGGCACCCTTCGCCTCGCGGCGAGCAGCCAGCTCCTCATCCGAAACGTTTACACGCAGGATGCGGTTGTTCACGTCAATCTCAATCTCGTCGCCGGTCTGCACCAGGCCGATTGCGCCGCCAGCAGCCGCCTCCGGGGAGACGTGACCAATCGAAATACCCGAGGTACCACCCGAGAAACGACCGTCAGTAATCAGTGCACACTTCTTGCCCAGGCCCAGACCCTTCAGGTAAGAGGTCGGGTACAGCATCTCCTGCATACCCGGGCCGCCCTTCGGGCCCTCGTACTGGATGACGACAACGTCGCCTTCCTTCACGTTCTTCGACAGGATCTCGTGCACAGCCTCGTCCTGCGACTCGACCACGAAGGCGCGACCCTTGAAGTGGAACAGCTCCTCATCAATACCAGCGGACTTGATGATTGCGCCGTCCTGAGCGATGTTGCCGTACAGGACCGCCAGGCCGCCGTCCTTGGTGTACGCGTGCTCCACGGCGCGGATGCAGCCGTTCTCAGCGTCAGTCTCGTGGGACTCGTACTTGTTCGCGGTGGAGAACGCGTGGGTGGTGCGCACGCCGCCGGGAGCTGCGAGGAACAGATCCTTCGCCTTCTCGCTCGCCTTGCCGCCGCGGATATCCCACTCGTCCAGCCACTCGTCCAGCGAATCAGCGTGAACAGAATGAACGTTCTTGTGCAGCAGGCCGGCACGGTTCAGCTCACCCAGCAGTGCGGGAATACCACCGGCACGGTGCACGTGCTCAATGTGGTACTTGGTGGAGTTCGGGGCAACCTTCGCCAGGCAGGGAACCTGACGGGAAATACGGTCAATATCCTTCAGGGTGAAGTCAGCACCCGCCTCGTGAGCAATCGCCAGGGTGTGCAGCACGGTGTTGGTCGAACCGCCCATCGCCACATCCAGCGCCATAGCGTTCTCGAACGCCTCCTTGGTCGCAATGGAGCGGGGCAGAACCGACTCGTCATCCTGCTCGTAGTAGCGCTTAGCCAGCTCAACGATGCGGCGGCCAGCATCCAGGAACAGCTCCTTACGAGCAACCTGAGTAGCCAAGGTGGTGCCGTTACCGGGCAGCGCCAGACCAATCGCCTCATTCAGGCAGTTCATGGAGTTCGCGGTAAACATACCCGCGCACGAGCCACAGGTCGGGCACGCGTTCTTCTCAACCTGAGCGAGCGCCTCATCGCTGACGCTGTCATCAACAGCCATCACCATGGCGTCAATCAGGTCGAGGCGGTGCTCAACAATACCCTCAATGCCCTCACCGGACTCCATGGGGCCGCCGGACACAAAGATAGTGGGGATGTTCAGGCGCATAGCCGCCAGAAGCATACCGGGGGTGATCTTGTCACAGTTAGAGATGCAGACCAGCGCGTCGGCACGGTGCGCGTTGACCATGTACTCGACCGAGTCAGCAATCAGATCGCGGGAAGGCAGCGAGTAGAGCATACCGTCGTGACCCATCGCGATACCGTCATCAACAGCGATGGTGTTAAATTCCTTGGCGACGCCGCCAGCCTCACGAATCGCGCCGGCGACCAGCTCACCCATGTCCTTCAGGTGCACGTGGCCGGGCACGAACTGGGTGAAGGAGTTCGCGATAGCAATAATGGGCTTGCCGAAGTCGTCATCGCCCATACCGGTGGCACGCCACAGGGCGCGGGCACCAGCCATGTTACGGCCGTGAGTTGAAGTACGTGAACGCAGTTCTGGCATTGTTTTACCTTCCGTAGTGATGCAAGTACTGATTTTACGCGCGGCGTCCAACGCTCTTCAGCTCAGGGTCACTTTGGTTTCATGCATCGAAACGCGCACGAGCCTGCAACCGCCTATCGGTGGGAGTGTTGAGGCCACGGGGGTTGTGCCGGATCTGCGGCAGAATTGCCCCCTTTGGGGTAGATAGGGACATCACCCCATTATGCCCCCTAATCTGGAATGAGCCCAGGTTGCGGGCGGCGATATTCAGTCGGCGAACGGCACCGGGAGGCGGCGGGCCGCTGTGCCTGCCGCGTACGGGCCTCGCTGTGCATACGTAGCACCATCCGTAGCACCGGCGCAGTTCGTTTCTAACGCACTGATTTATACACGCTGAACCCTGCTTACGTTTCAGAAGGTTTCTATGACACAGGCACCCACCGCATCGCTCACCCTCACGCCGGCAATCAGCCCGGCAACCACCCCGGCAGGCGGCAAGGATTTCGCGTCCTCCGTCATCTACCAGGTGTACCCCAAGTCCTTCTACTCCTCGGCGGGTGGCGCCTACGGCGACCTGCGCGGCGTCATCGAGAAGGTTCCCTACATTGCCTCCCTGGGCGTGGACATGGTGTGGTTCAACCCGTTCTTCGCCTCCCCGCAGAACGACAACGGCTACGACATCTCCGACTACTACTCCATCAACCCCGACCTGGGCACCATGAAGGACGTCGAAGAGATGATTGCCGCCCTTGCCAAGCACGGTGTGGGCGTCATGTTCGACATGGTGCTCAACCATGTTTCGACCGAGCACGAGTGGTTCCAGCGTGCGCTCGCCGGTGAACGCGAGTACTGGGATTATTTCTACATTCGCCCCGGCAAATACGCCGAGGACGGTCAGCTGCGCGAACCGACCAACTGGGAATCGAAGTTCGGCGGCTCCTGCTGGTCCCGCTTTGGCGAGTACACGGATGAACACGGCACTCCCCTGTTCTACATGCACCTGTACGACCGCACCCAGGCTGACGTGAACTGGTACAACCCGACTGTGCGCGACGAACTGTTTAAGGTCGTGAACTTCTGGTACGAGAAGGGCGTGCGCGGCTTCCGTTTTGACGTCATTAACGTCATCGGCAAGGGTGAAGAGCTGCTCGACGCCCCCGAAGGCACCGTGGACAAGGCACAATACACCGACACCCCGATTGTGCACACCCGCATTCAGCAGCTGAACCGCGCCTCCTTCGGTCAGCATGATGACACCGTGACCGTGGGCGAAATGTCCTCGACCAGCATCGAGAACTGCGTGGGCTACTCCAACCCGGCGAACCACGAGCTGGATATGGTGTTCAGCTTCCACCACCTGAAGGTGGACTACGAGAACGGCGAGAAGTGGTCGAAGGTTCCGTTCCGTTTTGCCGAGTTGAAGCAGATTCTGAACGATTGGGCACTGGGTATGCAGGCCGGCGGCGGCTGGAACGCGCTGTTCTGGAATAACCACGACCAGCCGCGCGCGCTGAACCGTTTTGGTGACGTTGAGCGTTACCGTGCCGAGTCGGCAACCATGCTGGCGACCGTGATTCACCTGCTACGCGGCACCCCGTACGTGTACCAGGGTGAGGAAATCGGCATGATTGACCCGGTCTACTCCTCGATCGAGCAGTACGTGGATGTGGAGGCACACAACGCCTACGCGATGCTGCGTGAGCGCGGTCTGAGCGAGCAGCAGGCTCTGGAAATTGTGGCGTCGAAGGCTCGCGATAATTCGCGTGTGCCGATGCAGTGGACCGCGGATCCGGTGACTGCCGGTTTCGGCTCCGAGTCGCCGTGGCTGGCTCCCGGCCCGGTACGTGATGCGGCGACCGGCGCCGGTATTTCGGTGGAGGATGAGGAGCGCGACGGTGTGATTCTTCCGTACTACCGCAACCTGATTGCCCTGCGTAAGCAGTACCCGGTCATTTCTGTGGGTTCGTACGCGCCCTACGCGCTGAATCACGAGCGGGTTTTTGCGTACCTGCGTGAGCTGCCCGCTGAGGCTGGCTCCGAGGACGGTAGCCCAGCACAGCGTCTGCTGGTGCTGACGAACTTCTACGGTGAGCCGACCGAGGTTGAGGTTCCGGCTGAGTTCGTTCGTTCCGGTCGCGTGCTGGTGTGTAATTACAAGAATTCTACGGTCGATTCCGCTGCGGCGGATTCTGCTGTATCTGATTCAGCTGAGACGGTGACGCTGAGCCTGCGCCCCTACGAGGCTCTGGCGTTGCTGATTGAGGGCTAAAAGCTACTATATGCCCCTCCCCTAACGTGTGGGATAAGGGCAATATAAACCGACCTGGCAATATTCTATTTCTAGAATATTCCCAGGTCGGTTTTGTTTATAGACATTCCTATAGAGGAATTAATATGGAATATCAGGAAGAATCTTAGAAGCCGTGCTCGTTCAGCCAGGTAGCCGCCGCCTGCGCGGGCTCCTGCTTAGAGGTACCCGAAACACGGTCATTCAAAGTACGCAAATCAGCGGTAGTGAGCTTCGCCGAAACGCGGTTCAGAACCTCCGCCGCAGAGTCGGGAACTCGCGACGTATTGATAATGGGCAGCACCTGCTGAGCCAGAATCATGTTCTTCGGATCCTCCAGCACCACCAGCTGATTCTGCTCAATTGCGGGGGTGGTCGAGTAGAGGTCAACCACCTGCACGGTGTCATCCAGCAGGGCCTTGACGGTCAGCGCGCCGCCGCCATCCGAGAGGGGCACAAACTCGGCGGGGACGCATCCGTACTTCTCTTTTAGACCCGGGATGCCGTAGGCGCGCTCGGCGAACTCCGGGGCGGCGCCAAGCTTCAGATTCGTACAGCGGGAGGCGAGGTCCTCAAGGCTTCGCAGACCGTACTTCTGGGCGGTCTGCTCGGTAACGACGAGCGAGTCCTTATCCTCCGCCTCGGAGGCGTTCAGGGCGCGGATTTCAGCCCCGGAGCCACCCGTGGTGAGGGTGCCGAGGGCGGCGGGTAGCGCCTGCAGAATCTCCTGCGCAGTGTTAGCTGTAGCCTTCGGGTCGAGGTAAAGCAGCAGGTTGCCGGAGTAGTCCGGGATAACGTCCACCGCACCGGAGGCGAGTGCCCCCAGGTACGCCTCGCGGGCGCCGATGCTCAGCTGGGTGCGGGCGTTGAATCCCGCTCGGGCGAGGGCTCCGGCGTAGATTTCGGCGAGGATTTGGGATTCGGCGAAGGCCGCTGAGCCGACGATGATTCCTTCGTGTTCGCCGCTGAAGACTTTGTCGCCGCTGAGCCCGCAGGCGCTGAGAATACCCGCCATGCCGAGCGCTCCGGCGGCGGTTAGGGCAGTGCGACGAGATACGGTAGGGCGCGTGAAGGTTTGATGCGTCTGATTCATCGGGTTCATGCCTTCTTCCGGTTGATGGTGAGCCCCGCGGGGGTGAGCGCACGCTGCACAAGGCCCATGAGCGCATCCACGGCGAAGGCGAGAAGCGCCACGAGCAGGGTTGCGACGAGCATGCGCGGGTAGTCGCGCACGGCGAGCCCGTCGAAGAGGTACCTGCCGAGGGTTCCGCCGCTCAGGTAGGCGACGATGGTCGCGGTTGCGATGACCTGCACGAGTGCGGAGCGGAGCCCGCCGAGCATCATGTTGGCGGCGAGCGGGATTTCGAGGCGGGTCAGAATCTGCCATTCGGTCAGGCCTTGGGCGCGGGCTGCGTCCACGAGGTCTTCCGGCACGGCGGCGAGGCCTTCAAGAACTCCGGCGAGCAGGGGCGCCGCCGCAATAATAATGAGCACGATGAGGGAGGGCAGGGTCGAGACGCCCAGCCAGAGTGCCAGGATAGTGAGCAGACCGAGTGCGGGCAGCGCACGGGTGGCAGCAACGGTGCTCATGAGCAGGTTGCTACGGCCGCGGTTGGTGCCGTAACCCGGGCGGTGGTGCCCAGCCCAGAGGCCGAGGGGCACGACGATGAGTGCCGCGCAGACGGTAGCGAGGGCGGTAACGCTCAGGTGTTCGAGCAGGCGCACGAGGATTCCGCCGCTTCCCTGCCAGTTGGCGCCGTCCATGAGGTAGGCGAAGGTTCGTTCTATGACGTTCACGGGTTATGCCTTCCTTTCGGGGCTGCGGCGGTTCGCAACCGTAGCCGCCTGCCAGGGCGTAAGTGCCCTTGTCAGAAGGATAAGAAGCAGATCGAGGACCAGCGCCAGCAGCAGGCTAAGGATTACGCCAGCCAGGATTTCCGAAGGGATATTACGCGCGAGCCCGTCGGTGAAGAGCGTGCCGAGCGAGGGCACACCGATGAGGGCACCCACGGACACCATCGCAATATTTGCCACGGTTGCCACGCGGATTCCCGCCATAATGACGGGCGTAGCGAGGGGCAGATAGAGCTCCATCAGCGCCTGTCGGGGCGTGTATCCGAGGGCGCGTGCAGATTCGTGCACGCTATCGGGTACGGAGTCGAAGGCATCCACACCGGAGCGCACCATGAGCGAGAAGGAATAGACGCTCAGGGCGACGAGCACGTTCAGCGGGGAAATAATGGAGGTGCCCAGAATGAGCGGCATCAGCACGAAAAGCGCGATCGAGGGGATGGTGTACAGCAGCGAGGAGAGGTGCATGAGGGTTCGCGCACCGATGCGGCGTTCGGAACCGCGGTCACGGCGACGGCTCGCGTAGTAGGCGACCGGCAGCGCGACGAGAGCGCCAATCGCGACGGGCACGACGCCCTGGTAGAGGTGGCTGAGGGTCAGCTCGAGGATGCGCTGACTATTGGTGGCGACCCATTCCCAGTGCATGTCGCTTGCGGCGAGGGGTGATGCCACTAGGGGATGCGCGGTGAGAGGTGGTGCCGCGATCACACTATTTTCTAGAAGACTCATTCGCTTTTCTCGCCTTCTACCGCACCATTCTGTGCTTCTCGGGAGGCGGCAAGTCGGCGTTCACGCGCCTGGCGCACCGTCTGCTCATCCAGCAGGCCGGCAACGGAGCGGCTCACGAAGGAGCGCACAAAATCATCGGCGGGGCTGTAGAGAATCTCTTCTGGAGTACCGAACTGTGCGAGGCGGCCACCCTCCGCGAAGACGGCGATTGTATCGCCGAGCAGAAGCGCCTCATCAATGTCGTGGGTGACGAACACGATCGTCTTGGCGAGTTGCCCCTGTAGGCGCAGCAGCTCTTTCTGTAGGTCGGTACGCACCACCGGATCCACCGCGGAGAACGGCTCGTCCATCAGCAGGACGGGCGCATCGGCGGCGAGAGCACGCGCCACACCAACGCGCTGGACCTGACCGCCCGAAAGCTGGGAGGGGTAGCGCTTGGCGTACGAAGAATCCAGACCGACCACGTCGAGCAGTTCGAGGGCGCGTGCCTGCGCCTCCTTGCGGGAGGCACCGAGCAGGCGCGGTACGGTGGCAATATTCTGCGCGACAGTGCGGTGCGGCATGAGCCCGCCCTGCTGCATCACGTAGCCAATGCCGCGGCGCAACTCGTAGGGGTTCTTCTCGTGCACGTTCACGCCGTCAATGGTGATGGTGCCGCTATTGGGCTCCACCATGCGGTTAATCATGCGCAGACTAGTGGTTTTACCGCAGCCGGAGGGGCCGACGAACACGGTAATCTGCCCGGCGGGAATATGCAGGTTCAGGTTCTGGAGCACCGTGGTGGGTTCACCGGTTCGGCTCGGGTAGCTTTTGGTGATGTTCTCGAAGCGGATTCCGCCCGCCTGCGTGCTACCAGTGGCAGCATTTTTTGCCCACGGAATTTGGGGTGAGTCCTCTAGGCGTTGGTGAGTTGAATTTTGTGCGGCTGAATTTTGGGCGGTCATGGGTGCGTTGGTGCTTTCTGCAGTGGCTATAGGGCAGGTGCCTCTGTATACAATCTGTATACAATTCTATATACGAAAAGGCGGCATCTCAGGGTTTTATTCCCAAGATGCCGCCTTTTCGACGGTTTTGCAGTATCTGCAACCGCAAAGTTTTTTAAAAACAAAACCCGCCCCACTGTAGAAGCCTGGAGGCGGATTTCGTGGCTCCGACCGGCGTCGATCCGGTGACCTTACGATTTTCAGTCGTACGCTCTACCAACTGAGCTACAGAGCCTTGCGTATTTACTTTTAGATACGCAATGACCGCGTCTTCGGATGAATAATCATCTGAACTTACGCGGCCAGAGCGACCCCGACGGGACTTGAACCCGCGACCTCCGCCGTGACAGGGCGGCGCGCTAACCAACTGCGCTACGGGGCCTTGTTGGAATCAACAGAAGTAAACTCTATATCATCTAACTTGGCTTTGCAAATCGTGAGATTTGCAAGTACCCCCAACGGGATTTGAACCCGTGCTACCGCCGTGAAAGGGCGGCGTCCTAGGCCGCTAGACGATGGGGGCCTAGTCGATCGAACAGGTTCCGTTTTCTTCATCCCGTCGTTCGAACCTCCACTAGTCTATGACAGGTTTGCGGAGGCGTGCAAACCGTTTTGTTCGATTTTGCCCGATTTTGACCCCCATTTTCGACCATTTATAGCCTGGCACATATGTATTTAAGCTTGTCAATGAGGATTCAGAAAAACTTCAAAAAATTTTAAAATTTCTTCACAACACCCCATATCAGAGGCTTTTGGAAGGTTTTTAGACACGTTTGGGTACCTACAGGAGCCCAGAGAAAGACTTTTTCGCCACCTCCATTTCTACAGATTTTCTACAAACTCCTCCGAAATTTTGTTTTGAAGATGCCGACATCAGTCCCGCAAGAATTCCGAAAACCCACCTTCACATCTCTTATACACCCCTCTTATGCGCATCGCAGCGGCCAAAAAACTCCACAATATCTCCAAAAAATTTTCGACAACTTTCTACGCGCTTATATAGGACATGCAGGCAAGACGCTACCCTGGGTGCAGATATCTGCAAGAGAGTGCACAGCAACACCTCTCTAGAGGGTTCACCCCAGCCTCCCCGGAGCCCTCAAAAATGTGCCGTGCAAAGCAACTACAGGCCAGAATGCACGTAGATGCAAATATTCACTCTTGGGAATACAATAAACCGGCTTGTCAGACGCTTATTTTTCTCTCAGTGCAGATATCTGCGCAATTATGACGACGCAGAAATATAAAGATTTGATAAACCTCTAGCGATTGACAAGGAGAGATGAAAGCCAGCTGAAAATACCCCCTGAAATAGCTTGAAGCCCCCTCTTTGAGCACCGTACTATAGAGGGCGTGAGGTCACTTCCGGACCTTGCACGGGGCCACTTCCGGAGCCCCAGACGTAAAGTCACCGCACATTACAGCACCGATAAACCGCATAGAGATCCAAAGGGGGATCCAGTGTCCGCAACGATGAATCGCCGCACGGCATTCCGTGCACTCGGCGTAGGCACCGCAACCATCGCTCTCGGCTGTGCAGCTGCACCCGCAGCGCAGGCACAGCAGATGGCGCACCCGCAGAAGGCAATGACTGCCGACCAGCAGCTCAAGCTGATTCTGCGCCGCCTAGAGCAGGTACCTGCCCGTTTGAAGTATGCGAAGCCTGGATCCTCCAACCGCGTTAATAGCGGCATTGAGAGCGCACTGGGCAACCTGACCACCGTCCAGGGCACTGACGCAGGCCGTCAGATTGCAAGCGCTAAGGCCGCTGTTCGTAAGTCTGATGGACGCGCCCACGCAGCGCTCTCCCCCGTTGGTGTTATTGCCTGCGTTGTCAGTATTGCAAAGTTTGTCATTCAGCTGGGCATCGCCATTTACAAGCTTATTAAGGCACTCGTTAACGCCTTCAAGCAGTGGAAGACCTTCAAGAACATCGTGAAGGCCGTCATTTCTGGTGAAGCCCGCAAGAAGCTGGGTACTGAAACTGAAACCGTACTCAAGGCCATTTTGGGCATTGAAGACGTCCTCAAAAAGTGTGCATAGTCTACACACCGTACGGCTATGCGCTTGTTTAGAGAGCTAATCTTGGTGTTTCTTTAGCTTTCTAGACCCCGTTAAGGGATGCGCCGCACGTGGAGTCACTGCATGGGCTCGCTGCGCGTCCGGGTAGCCGGAGGGTATGTCCTCGAGTGTCTTCGGCACCTACCCAACCCACCCCGCATGACCTCATGGTGCGGGGTGGGTTTCTTTAACCGCTCTTTCGATAACTCTTCCGGGCAGGAGCTTCTCGGGCTTGCACCCCGTGACTCCCCCACCTCCTTATATACAGACAAAAATCGACCCCGCACCGGCTCACGGTACGGGGTCGATTTCTATGCTCTACGTACTAGAGGTAAGGATTACTCGCCGCGGGAGATGTTGATCATCTCGTCGCGGTCCACAACCTTCACGCGGGCGCGAGGCTCACCGGCAGCGTCCTTGGATGCGGCGCCCAGTGCCTTCTCGTGGTCGTCCAGGCGGTGCCAGCCTTCCCAGGTGGTGTACTTGATGCCCTTGGAGTCCAGGTAGGCGCTGAATGCCTCTGCCTCCGGCTCGGTTGCGGTGTAGAGGTTCTCGCGGTCCTCGAGCAGGTGGGTGATGGTCTCGAGCGCGTCAGACTTGGTGGAGCCGATCAGGCCGACAGGGCCGCGCTTAATCCAACCGGATGCGTACAGGCCGGGAACGACCTCGCCGTTCTCGTCCACGACGCGACCCTCAACGTTGGTGATGACGCCGCGCTTGTCGTCGTAACCGATTTCGGGCAGTTCGGAACCGAAGTAGCCGATTGCGCGGTAGACAGCCTGTACGGGGTAGTCCACGTACTCGCCGGTGCCGATGATGCCGCCGTTGCCGTCGAGCTTGTTGCGTTCCATGCGCAGGCCCACGACCTTGCCGTCTTCGCTGAGAATCTCGTGCGGGGACTGCAGGAAGTGTAGGTGCAGGCGGCGGGATGCGGTCTGCTCGTTGGTCTTCTGGTCTTCCAGCCAGCCGCGCAGGGTCTTCATCATGACCTTGGTCTGTGCGTTCTTCTCCATTGCTTCTTCGGAAGCAGCGTCGAACTGGAAGTCCTCTTCGTACAGGACGATGTCCACGTCGCGGGAGTGTGCGAGTTCGCGCAGCTCGAGCGGGGTGAACTTCATCTGTGCGGGGCCGCGGCGACCGAAGACGTGCACGTCGGTCACGGGGGAAGCCTTCAGACCCTCGTAGACGTTGTCGGGGATTTCGGTGACGAGCAGGTCGTCAGCGTGCTTGGAGAGGATGCGGGAGACGTCCAGGGCGACGTTGCCGTTACCGAGCACTGCAACCTGCTCAGCTTCGAGCGGCCAGGTGCGGGGGTAGTCGGGGTGGCCGTCGTACCAGGAGACGAAGTCTGCTGCGCCGTAGGAGCCGTCCAGGTCGATGCCCTTAATGTTCAGGGGTGCATCAAAAATCGCGCCGGTTGCGAAGATGATGGCGTCGTAGTGTTCGCGCAGGTCGGCGAGGGTCAGGTCCTTGCCGTATTCAACGTTGCCGAAGAAACGGATGTCGCCGCGGTCCAGGACCTTGTGCAGTGCGGTGATGATGCCCTTGATGCGGGGGTGATCCGGTGCCACACCGTAGCGGATCAGGCCGAAGGGGGCGGGGTAGCGGTCGAAGATGTCGATGGCGACCTCGACGGCGCCGGTGCGGACCTCTTCAGACTTGGTGAGGATGTCGGCGGTGTAAATACCGGCGGGACCTGCACCAATAACGGCGACGCGCAGGGGGCGTGCTGCTTCAGACACGAAAATCTTCCTTTCGAAGTTCACCGTCCGGCGCCCGGTGCGGCGCGAACAGGCGGTGAGCTTAGTGTTCACTTCTTGCCTATTTTACCGGGGATTGACGGGTGTTCGGTGGCTTATATGTCTTCGCCCACTAAATAGGATAATTTTCTGTCACCTAATCCGGGCGGGGTCACCTAATTCAGGAGGGGTCGCCTAATCCGGGCAGGGCGGCGCATCCACCCCGGGCGCCTCCGCACGCAGCGGGCATAGAACTGCCCCGCCCTCCGAGGTGCAGGAGGGCGGGGCAGGGGAACGAAGACTAGAAAGCAGGGACTAGGAGGCGGGTACCGCCTCGAAGGTGACGACCAGTTCGTCACGCTCACCGAAGCGGACCAGATGGCGGTCCAGCACATCCGCCAGACCAGCAGCCAACTCGTCGTTTTCGGCGCGCACCTCCATGATGAGTGCACCGTCGGTTTCGCGCAGGTCACCGTAGCCGCGGAAAATACCGTCGCGGTTGAAGGTGAGGCGCAGACCGTCGGGCAGTTCTGCGGTGCCGAGCTTGCGGCCCATGTGCGAGCCGAGCTGCTTGATGTATCGGGCGGGGCGGTCGGTTGCTACGATGGCGCGCTGGCGTACCGGCAGGGATTCTGCGGCGGGGTAATTCTCAGCGGTGTTTTCTTGGGGAGTTTCAGTCACGGTGGGTTCCTTCTCATCTATGCCGAATTCTCATCTATGCCGAAAAAGGCTCACCACACAGAACCTGGCATCCGGCGACGCATGTTTCACCTCGAATATAGCAGTAACTTAGGGTTCACTAACTTAATATGTCATCGTTGTTCGCGCAGGGGCGATAAACAACCGTTCGTTACGCGCCTACCTCTTGAGCTTAATCTCAGCAGCAGCACCCAGGTGAGCCGAAGTCACAGCATCGTTCAGACGCTTAAAATCCGACCGGTCAGTATACGTAATCGTCAAAACAGCCTTCTGCCCATCGCACAGAAGAGTCTGGGAGAACTCAACATTCTTCGCAACCGAACGAATAGCATTAAGCTCTTCAGTCCGCGCGAGAGCTTGCTGCACATCCTCCGGTGAAGAAGCTGTTGCACAGGCTGGTGTAGTGGTCGAATACTCATTCAGCCATGGCTCAAAAGCCCCGCCCCAGTACAAGCCCAGCAGAGCACCAACAAACACCACGCAAGCCGCTAGGACGCCCACCACTTTTCGCGGCAGATGCCGCAATCCATTCTTTTGAGGGGCATCGCTTCCTGAATTTTCCGGCACACGATCATACTCATCACGAGCTAGGGGGCTCCTGGTCGTCATGATTCCTTCTCCTTCTGATGAGAATTTACGCTTACATCCGCTAGTCCCGAATCGGGAATTCGGGTAGGGGCTTCAAGACGGCATAGCCTATCGCAGGCGGTCATCATATCTGCGTCGTGAGTCGCCACGATAACTGTGGCTCCACGCCGAGCAGCAGAGCTCAACAGCTCAACAACCAATGCCCGGTTCTCAGCATCAAGACTTGCCGTCGGCTCATCCGCAAAAATGTAGCGAACACCCTTGTGGATTGCCCGAGCGATACCCACCCTCTGCTTCTCACCACCACTCAGCAGGGCAGCCGAAGTACGTTCCTTCCCTTCAAGACCAATGACGCTCAGAAGCTCGCGGCTCTCATCCGTAATACGAGCACGGCCAAAGGTCTTACGGTCAAGCAGAATATTCTCGATAACGCTCCATTCCTCAATAATTCCGTAATCCTGAAATACGAAGGAAGCTTCATCAGCCCAGAATGCAAGACGTTCCTTCTCACGAGCACGTTCCATATGGCGGCCCCCGATAACCACCTCGCCCTCGTGAGGTGGCATCAGCAGACCCAGAACATTCAAAAGCGTCGTCTTACCGCATCCGCTCGGACCCACGATTCCGGTTACTTCCCCCGCATATGCCTCAAAGTGGGGACTCTGGAGAATGGGCTGCCCCTGCGCATACACCACAATGTTGCGGGAGGCGATAGTTACCTCAGGGTGTTCCACATTGCCAGAGGGATAAACAGTATTCCTCATCATTCACTCCTATACGTGACGACGGTGAACCGTCGCGGAGAAGATACGGTTAAAACTCAGTCTCAGCACCAGCGCCAGAATAGTGCCGTACAACAGCGGTGCCGCCAACGCTGAAAAAGCGTACTCTGCTCCCTGCACCAGAAGAAGTACCAACCCAGCAGCAGAGCAAAGGCCCACAATGCAGGCTTCCTTCAGAAGGTACCCACTAAAAATTGTTCTGAGAGGCAGACCAGCAGTACGTAAAACAAAATCATTACGAGCACGAGCCGCAAGGGTAATGTACGTGTTAATTGCTGTGCCAATAACGAGTGCCGCACAGAGAATTGCTAGGCCCACTAGATGCGCAACATACTGGTTACGTTCCAGCTGCGCGATGTAAAGGTGTTCCTCTCCCGCACGGTCCACAGAAAGTAGGGTCTGCCCAATTTCCTCAGCGTTGTAGGCAGCCCGTACAGACGCAGGCTGAGAGACCATGATGTTACCGGTAGTCAAGGCCGCAGAAATAAAGGAAGGTTGTAGATTCTGCGTCGCCGATTCGGTTACCACAAGAACAGGCTTTTTATAGTTCAGAAGCCGTGAATCCTGAGAGCTCAAAGCAGGCACCTTTACCCCCGACGAGTTGGTTTTATCCTCCACAGTGAGCAAAGTAAATCCGCGATCCTCCCGGTCTTTCTGGTGGAAAGAATACTCTGCACGCAAAGACTGAGACCCAGGGAAGTTGCTATCCTCAACGTTCTTGAACGACAAGCCAAGACGCTGCTGAAGAAGGTCCACATAGGCGCGGTTCACCATAAGGGCGCCATCGTATCCGCTACCCTCCAAACCCTTAACGTTTTCCAACGCATAGGACAAGAGGACACCGTTCCGTGATTCAAGAGAACCTAAAGCACGCACTGTAGCCTGGTCGTAGGAGGCGAGCGCCTGTTCATCCCGAATCGTCGCTTCAGGCACGTTCACCCGTAAGGTGTACTGGTCAGAAAGAAGAGACCAGCCAGCCGCCGAATCGCTCCTACCCAAACTCACTTGAGCACTTGAGACCAGACCCGGAATAGTGCACGCCACTAAAACCACCACAGCATACTTAGCGATTGCACTCGGAACTGTAAAACGTCGATACGCCGGTTCCCTACGTCCCACAGCAGTAATACTCGGCCAAGTCATGAGGTTGATCAGCAGTAGAGCAACCAGCATGAGAACGGTAAACACGGCAAAAATTAGCGCCGTAACCCCCATCAGTTGAGGAAGATGCGCCACACCGTACACGAACCCCTCTACGCATCCCATGCACAATGCTGTTACCGCTGCAGGAGGTAGCGCCAGGAGCAGGAGGTCTTGTACATCCCTTAGCTGCAGGCGCTGCGGGGAGTATCCGTTCAGAAGCAGAATATTCTTAGTTCGCGAACGGACCGACAACCACCCCATGATTGCGGTACAGAAGAGCACAGCCAGGCAGATAAGGCTCGTCAGAGAGCCCGAAGAAGTAACTGCCCCGTAGACAACACGCACCGGGTTAACGGAGGTAACTTTAACATCCATGCCTTGTTCACGGGCAAGGTTTTCAAAAGCACGCACAAATTCTTGGCTACCTGCTAGCGCGTATTGGCCGTCAAGCGAAGAATCCCCGAGTGCTCGTGATGGATATTTTTTCCCGTGCTTATCCGGGTCGAACCAATCGATAGTTTCACCGTCAGAGCTCAGTGAATTTGCCCCAAAAACGTAGATGGATTTTCCGTGCCAGAAATCTTCGGGGTCGGCGACCACCTTGAGTAGCTGGGCACCATCGGTAGCGTAGCGATCCACCAGAGTATCAAAGTTCTGAATCAGCTCAGACTTAGACTGCTGCGAAGCACGCAGAGAAAGCTGTGCCTGCGCATTGGTACCCAGAGGAGTCTGCGTCTCCAGGACAGAGATGAGGGCGCTACCCAGCAGAAAGGTCAGAACCGTGCACAATACTGCGCACACTCTCAGAGCATTTTTCATCGTTGAATCCCCGTCTGTAGCGGGCGGGTATGAAACTTCACCGCCCCAGGCCTGGTGCTAGAAGACTACCACCTTTATAACCTAAATGGTATAGATTTTCGAATTATTTAGATTCATGTCATATATTTTTTTACTAGTCAGCGGATTTTAGAGTTTTTATCGTGCCTTATTAGGCTTCCTGAACGAAAGCTGGGAATTTCCTGGATTAACGCTTAGAGAAACTTTAACCGTAGAATATTTCGGTACAACAGTGTCACCTCCCCAACACACCGGGAAGTGGCACTTTTTTATGCGGGATCGGAACCCCGAACCCCGCCCCGACTATGAGTATCTACGGATTTTCACGAATGTCTTCTGAGAACACCGCGGCTCCCCAGAGCCCCAAGGCAGAAGCCAAGGGCGCACTGGACCGTTACTTCAAGATCACTGAGCGAGGCTCCACCATCGCCGCAGAATTCCGCGGCGGCCTCGCCACCTTCTTCGCGATGAGCTACATCGTCGTGCTGAACCCCCTCATCATCGGCCTCGGCAAGGACGCATCCGGCAACGCGCTCGGCGTGCCGCAGGTCGCAGCAATGACCGCACTGGTCGCAGGCGTCATGACCATCCTCATGGGCGTCGTCGCCAAGCAGCCCTTCGCCATGGCGGCAGGCCTCGGCGTGAACGCGCTACTGGCAACCACCATCGCCTCCACCCCCGGCCTGACTTGGCCAGCCATCATGGGCCTGGTCGTATGGGCTGGTGTGCTGATGACCATCCTCGTGCTGACCGGCTTCCGCACCGCAGTGTTCAACGCGGTCCCCGAATCGCTCAAGGTCGCAATCGTCGTCGGTATCGGCTTCTTCATTGCCTTCATCGGCCTCGTCAACGCAGGTATCATCCGCCGTATGCCCGACGCAGCAGGCACCACCGTGCCCGTCTCCTTCGGCGTGAGCGGCCACCTGCTCGGCTGGCCCACCCTCGTCTTCCTCTTCGGCCTGTTCCTCACCATTGCGCTGTTCATCCGCAACGTGAAGGGTGCAATCCTCTACGGCGTGCTCGCCTCCACCGCCCTCTCCATCATCCTGGAGAAGGTCGTGCCCTCCGGCAGCTCGCAGGCCTCCCCCACCGGCTGGTCCCTGAACGTCCCCGTCTGGGACTCCAACACCAGCAAGCTGCCCGACTTCTCCCTGTTCGGCTCCGCTGACCTGTTCGCTGCCTTCGGCACCCTCGGCGGCATGGCAGCTGTTCTGCTGATCTTCACCATCCTCATCTCCGCGTTCTTCGACGCAATGGGCACCTCCGTCGGTCTCGCAACCGAAGCAGGCACCATCAAGGACGGCCAGATCGAGAACGTCGACAAGGTCCTGCTCGTGGACGCCCTCGGCTCCGTAGCCGGCGGTGGCACCTCCTCCTCCGCAAGCCAGATCTTCGTGGAGTCCGCAACCGGTATCGGCGCGGGCGCACGCACCGGCTTCGCGAACGTCGTCACCGGCGCACTGTTCCTCGTCGCAATCTTCCTGACCCCGCTGGTCACCATCGTGCCCTTCGAAGCTGTTGCACCCGCAATGGTGTTCGTTGGCTTCCTGATGATTCGCCAGGCAGTGAACATCGACTGGAACGACTGGGGTCTGGGTATCCCCGCGTTCATGACCATCATCTTCATGCCGCTGGCATACTCCATCGCGGACGGTATCGGTGCAGGCTTCCTGTCCTACGTCTTCATCCGCCTGGTGCAGGGTCGCGGCAAGGAAGTTCACTGGCTCATGTACGTGGTTTCCGCTGTGTTCCTCATCTTCTTCGCTAACGGCCTGATTACCGGCTGGATGCACTAAATACATCGGGTGCCTCACCCTCCACATGTGGAGGCGCGGGCGCCATCAGGGCGGGGTATCGGCACCTTTGGGTTGCCGGTACCCCGCCCTGCGCTATTCTTCCCTCTACCCCAACTACCCAATTCTGGTTGCAGGGGTCGGGGAAACACCACATCGCCGATTGAACCGCCGCACACAACGCGTTTCAACGGCACAAGCTAGGAGGCGGCGCCTACAATGGTTGAACCATTGTGGCGCCCAACCCGGGATTTTCCCGCGAGCTTTACCCGCGAAACCGGCGGCGGAAACCGGCGGCGGAAACCGGCGGCGCAACACAGTACACACCGAACAACATCAACGGATCCTCACATGTCTGAACCCCAGAAGGCGGCAGCGCCCACCAGCGCACTCGACCGCTACTTCAAGATTTCCGAACGCGGCTCCTCCATCGCCGCAGAATTCCGCGGTGGCCTCGCCGCATTCTTCGCCATGAGCTACATCGTGGTGCTGAACCCCCTCGTCATCGGTACCGGTGCTGACGCATCCGAACGCACCCTCGGTATCGCACCCGTCGCGGCTGTGACCGCGCTGGTTGCCGGCGTGATGACCATCCTCATGGGTGTTATCGCCAAGCAGCCCTTCGCCATGGCGGCAGGCCTCGGCGTGAATGCGCTGCTCGCCTCCACCATTGCCACCACCCCGAACCTGACCTGGGCAGACATCATGGGCCTGGTCGTTCTTGCCGGTCTGATCATGACCGTTCTGGTGCTCACCGGCTTCCGTACCGCGGTTTTTGAGGCGGTCCCCGAGTCGCTCAAGACCGCGATTGTGGTCGGTATCGGCTTCTTCATTTCCTTTATCGGTCTGGTCGACTCCGGCATTATCCGCCGCATGCCTGACGCAGCTGGCACCACCGTTCCGGTGAGCCTCGGCGCGGGCGGTCACCTGCTCGGCTGGCCCACCCTCGTCTTCCTCTTCGGCCTGTTCTTCACCATCGCCCTGTTCATCCGTAACGTGAAGGGCGCGATCCTGTGGGGTGTGCTCGCATCCACCGCGCTGTCCCTGATTCTGGAGGCGGTTGTCCCCTCCGGTTCCGTGCAGAAGGCTGCAACTGGCTGGTCCCTGAACGTGCCCTCCCTGGCTGACATGAAGTTCACCACCCCGAACTTCTCCCTCATCGGTTCCGCTGACCTGTTCGGCGCGTTTACCCACATCGGCCCGCTGGCTGCGTCGCTGCTGGTGTTCACCATTCTGCTGTCCGTGTTCTTCGACGCGATGGGCGTTTCGGTGGGTCTTGCCGCCGAGGCTGGCACCATGAAGGACGGCAAGGTTGAGGACATCGACAAGGTCCTGCTCGTGGACGCTTTCGGTTCCGTTGTCGGTGGTGGCGCGTCCGGTTCGGCGAACCAGATTTTCGTGGAGTCCGCTACCGGTATTGGTGCGGGTGCACGCACCGGTTTTGCGAACATTGTGACCGGTGTGCTGTTCCTGCTGGCGATTTTCATCTCGCCGCTGGTCACCATCGTTCCCTTCGAGGCGGTCGCCCCGGCTCTGGTCGTGGTCGGCTTCCTGATGATTCGCCAGGCCGTGAACATTGACTGGACCGACTGGGGCCTGGGCATCCCGGCGTTCCTGACCATTATCTTCATGCCGTTGTCGTACTCGATTGCGAACGGTATCGGTGCAGGCTTCGTGTCCTACACTTTCATTCGCCTGGTGCAGGGCCGCGGCAAGGACGTGCACTGGCTGATGTACCTGGTCTCCGCAGTGTTCGTGATTTACTTCGGTATGGGCATCATTAACGGCTGGACCCACTAAGTCCAACGGAGCACATATTTGCTGAGGGCAGGTTCCCGAGGCGGTTGAGAACGTAAGTTTTCAAGCTGCCGAAGGACCTGCCTTTTGTGTATCTGATTCGCTCTTACACGTTCCTTATCGCGCCTGGGTGCAAGGAAAAATCATGGCAGAATTATTCCGTTTCCGGTATGATTCTGCCATGATGTCCGTTCAAGAGTATGCTCAAGAAGCTAAGGTTTCAGAGCGAAGCGTACGCGCCCGCCTAGAACGCGGAATGCTCCAGGGGCGTAAGTTGGGAAGCCGCTGGGTTGTCGAAGCCATTCCCGCAGCACACCGCAGTAATGCTGGCCGCCCTATTTCTTTTGAAGCATTCAACGCTTTGGCGCGTTACTGCGATGGGCAGTTGTCTGTTCTATCTGCTGAGGAACGCCGCAGGGCAAAAGAACGCGCCTCAGCGATTCAGGAACAGGGTCCAGCTTCTGTTGAACGATACCGAGCCCGCCGCGGGTTGAAAGTGCATCACCTACAAGCCCCTCCCGCTGAAATTCCTGCAATTTTGGAAGACCCTGCGTTGTCGCTGACCGGCATTAGTAGCGATATTTCGCAGGTGTACGGCTCAATGGTTGATGCATATATCTCGCATCAGGATTTAGAGAACATCATTTTTCTGTACAATCTGGTTCCGGCGTCCGCAGATTCAGCGAATGTTATCTTGCGTGAATGCGATGACCCGCCCCATATTCTGCCCCTGCATGTGGCGGTAGATCTTCTAGATTTGGGGGATCCGCGAAGTTCCGCTGAGGCAGAACGCATTCTTCAAGATTCTGTTTTCAGGAAGGCCTCTTAGTTATGACCGCATCCCCTATTTTGATTCCTGCTATTGGGGCAGAGCGTGCCTCTTGGCTTGGTCTGGCTGATATCTCAGGTTGACTTCGAAAAGCTTCTAAAAGACAGAAGCTAGCTAAAACAAGAAATGGCAGAATCGTTCCGGTTTCGGAATGATTCTGCCATTTCTTTATGTGCCCACACCCTGTACGAGACAGAGGCGGCGAGAGCTAGAGTTAGCGGACGTCACCATCCACATAGAACCAGGCGCCGCCCACCTTCTCAAAGCGCGACAGCTCATGCATGTTGCCCTTCACCCGCTCCTCCGCAGGCGTGCCCGGCACCGAACGGTAATACGCAACGAACTCCACCGTACCAGAGGCGTCAAAGGGGCCACCCGAAGCGCCCAGAATATCCAGGCGATACCAGCGGATATCATCCTCCAACTCCAGAGTCGCCGGGCGGGTACTCGGATGCCAGCTCGCCAGCAGGTACGCCGCGTCCCCCGTCGCAAACGCGGTAAAACGCGAGCGCATCAGCTGCTCCGGCGCAGGCGCAGTCAGCGTGCCGGAGGCGGCAAACTCGCCCAGGAACCTGCCGCAGCAGGCGCCGTACACCTCGCCGCTCGAGCAGGGGCAGCGGTCATCATGGTTAAGTTCAACCTGGTTCAGTTCAGTCATGCCACCCAGTATAAAGAAACGCCCGCTCCGCCGGGGATACAAATCCTCCAGCAGAACGGGCGTTCTTGTTTTCAATCGTTAAGTTTGAGCGAACCTACACGGTACGCTTCAGCGGCAACGCTTATTCAGCGATCGCGCGAGCCGGGGTGTCAGCCGCGGAAGGCTTACCCACGTATGCGCCGCGGTACTTAGCAGCCGGGTGGCTGTCAGCAACCTTGGTGTGGCCCTTACCGAAGATGTTCTCACGCAGGGTGTTGCCCTCGTACTCGGTGCGGTAGCGGCCGCGCTTCTGCAGCTCGGGAACAACGTACTCGATGAAGTCCTCGAAGGAGCCCGGGGAGACGTGGTATGCCAGGTTGATGCCGTCCAGGCCACCCTCGTCGATCCAACGCTCCAGCTCGTCAGCAACCTGAACCGGGTCACCAACAATGACATCGCCCATGCCGCCAAGGGTGGTGTGCTCAGCGATGGCCTTGCGGGTCCACTTCTTGTCCTTCGCCTGCAGGGTGAAGGGGGTCAGGAAGGACTGAATCGACTCGGTCTGCACGTAGTTCAGGACCTCGTCCTCGTCGAACTGGGACAGGTCAACACCGGACCAGCCGCCGATGATAGCCTGTGCAGAGTCGAGGTTGATGTACTTCTTGTACTCCTCGTACTTTGCCTTTGCCTTCTCTTCGGTCTCATCCACGATGACGGAGAGCATTGCGAGGATCTTGACGTCGTCGCGGCTACGGCCCTGCTCCTCGGCAGCGGTGCGAATACGGTCGGTCACAACGCGGGTCAGGTCCGGGCGCAGGGCGCTGATGAACACAGCCTCAGCGTGCTTACCGGAGAACTTCTGACCGCGGCTGGATGCGCCAGCCTGGAAAATCACGGGGGTGCGCTGCGGGCTCGGCTCGGTCAGGGAGATGCCGGGCACGGAGAAGTACTTGCCCTTGTGGCCAATCGGGTGGACCTTGGAGGGGTCAGCGTAGACGCCGCGCTCGCGGTCCTTGATGACTGCGCCGTCTTCCCAGGAGCCTTCCCACAGCTTGTAGCAGACGTCCAGGAACTCGTCAGCGATATCGTAGCGCTCATCGTGCGGAATCTGGGTGGGCAGGCCCTGGTTCTCAGCAGCCGACGGCAGGTAAGAAGTCACCACGTTGAAGCCGACGCGGCCCTCGGTGAGGTGGTCGAGGGAGGCGTAGCGGCGAGCCAGGGTGTAGGGCTGCTCGAAAGTAGCGGCAGCAGTCACACCGAAGCCGAGGTGCTCGGTCACTGCAGCCATTGCAGAAATCTGGGTTGCGGGGTCATTCACGGGAACCTGAGCGGCACCCTCAATGGCGGGAGCGGCAGAGTTCTTGTACACGTCGTAGATACCAACAACGTCAGCGATGAACACGGCGTCAAACAGGCCGCGCTCAAGGGTCTTAGCCAGGTCAGTCCAGTACTTGATGGTGTTGTACTCGGTTGCGCGGGAGCGCGGGTGACGCCAGAGGTCGAAGCTCTGGTGACCAATGCAGGTCATTTCGAATGCGTTAACTACGATGCGCTTCTTCTGCTCAGCCATCGATTTTCCTTTCGCGAATGATCGGGGACGATCGGGTTTGTACCCTGCACCCCGCGCGCCGCCTCCTGATGCCTTCTGCGTTCGGTGGTGGCCTTCGTGCAGGTGGCGCGTTCGCGCCGTACTTGCCTCGTAACGTTGAGGCCAGATCATCATCTGGGGCACCCCGCTACGGGAGAGGGTTGCCGCCCGGCTAGCCAGAGCTTAGCGCCGGGACTCATGATCTCGTGGTTTGAGTGTACGGGGCGCGCGGGAGGGAGGTCACGTTTGTGACGAAAAAATCTTTTTGTGACGTAGAACCGAAATATTTCGTGATAAATGCGAAATAAAGAGTCATAGAAATTCATACGCGCCCGTAGGGTTGATTGAGGCACGCCACAGCCCATAGGGTTGGAGGAGCAAACCATCCAGAGCGACTGAGAGACCTGGCTCCACGACGTCGCAGCAACCGGCACGGATTCTTCCGCCCCCGGTGCTAACGCCAGGAACGATGGAAGTGACATGACACTCAACAGTGCAGTAACTGACGCACCCACCAGTGAAAACAGCGGCCACCACGCCGTATCCACCGCCGCCGTCCCCTTGAGCTTTGAAGACGTCGGACAATCTTTCCCCGTGCCCGGCGGAACCCACGAAGTTCTTCGCGGAGTCTCCTTCACCGCAGCCCCCGGCGAGATTATCTCCGTCATCGGCTCCTCCGGATGCGGCAAATCCACTCTCCTGCGTGCAGCAGCAGGCCTGAACCGCATCACCGCAGGTACCGTGCGTATCGGCGAGAAGGCGGTAACCGGTCTCGACCCCCGCGTAGCTATCGGCTTTCAGGAACCGCGCCTGCTCCCCTGGCGCACCGTCGCCGACAATGTGGCGCTCGGACTGCCGCAGGGCACCAAAAAATCTGAAGGCGCAGCATCCGTAGCGCGCCTGCTCGACCTGGTCGGCCTGGGCGAATACGCAACCCACCGTCCCAAGGAAATTTCAGGCGGTATGGCTCAGCGCGTGTCCCTGGCGCGAGCGCTCGCACGCAACCCCGGCGTGCTGCTGCTCGACGAGCCCTTCGGTGCTCTGGACGCGCTGACCCGCATCAACATGCAGGATTTGCTGTTGGACGTGCACCGTCAGGACCCGACCACGATTCTGCTGGTCACCCACGACGTGGAAGAGGCGCTGTATCTCTCTGACCGGGTGATCGTCCTCGGTAAGGACACCCCGGAGGCGCCCGCCACCATCCAGCGCATTGTGACCGTTGACCGTTCTCACCCGCGTGACCGCGCCGATGCAGAGATCACGGCGCTGCGTAGCGAACTGCTCGCTGAGCTCGGCGTGGAAGATAACGCCTAAATCTGCAGGCAACACCAGCTCTGCCGCGTAACGCATTCTCATCACCACACATCATCATCTTCAGAAGCGAAAAGATTTCATCATGACTTACTCCCCGTCTCGCCGTACCGCCCTCAAGTCCCTTGCCGCAGCCGCCGCTTTTGCTACTCTGCTCAGCGCCTGCGCCGGTGAAGGTTCCGGTTCCGCTAACGCCTCCGGTGCTGCCGGTGGTGGCGACCAGAACACCGTGACCATTGACTACGCGACCTACAACCCGCTGTCCCTGATTATCCGCAAGAAGGGCTGGCTTGAAACCGCCCTTGCCGCCGAGGGTAAGAAGGTTGAGTGGGTCAAGTCGGCCGGCTCGAACAAGGCGAATGAGGCGCTGCGTAGCGGCAATATTGATGTCGGCTCGACCGCCGGTTCGGCGGCTCTGCTGGCACGCGCTAACGGCTCCCCCATCAAGGTCATCAGCCTGTACTCTCAGCCGGAGTGGTCGGCTCTGGTAACCCGCAAGGATTCGGGCATCACCAAGGTAACGGACCTAAAGGGCAAGACCGTTGCCGTGACCAAGGGTACCGACCCCTACTTCCTGCTGCTGCAGGCACTCAAGCAGGAGGGCATTTCCGCATCGGATCTGACAATTCAGAACCTGCAGCATGCCGACGGCCGCACCGCCCTGGATAACGGTCAGGTCAACGCGTGGAGCGGCCTGGACCCGATCATGGCTGCCGCCGAGGTGGAAAGCGGCGACGTGCTCTTCTACCGCAACCTGAACTTCAACACCTACGGCTTCCTGAACGCAACCGAGAAGTTCATTCAGTCCAACCCGACCGCCGCACAGACCATTGTAGACGTGTACGAGTACGCTCGCGCCTGGGCTAAGAAGAACCCCGAAGAGGCAGTGAAGATTGTCGAGGAGGAGTCCGGCATTAAGCACGAGACCGCCCAGGTCGTCATGGAGCGCACCCACCTGGACATTGACCCGGTTCCGGGCGCTAAGCAGGTTGAGGTTCTGAAGGGTGTCGGCCCGATTCTGGTTGAGTCCGGCGACGTCCCCTCCCAGTCCGACGTGGACAAGGCGCTGAACAGCATTGTGGACGACCAGTTCGCGAAGAAGGCTGACAGCGCAGCTGTCGAGAAGATTGCCAAGGCGGTGGAGAAGTAATGACCGCCGCAACGATTAGCGCCGCCTCCAGCGCTCGCGCTGAGCGTGCCGAGAAGCGTGCTACTTCTGTGAAGCTGCCGTCGAACCCGTTCGCCGGTAAGCAGTACCTGGGCCTGATTCTGCCCCTGGCGCTGATTGCCCTCTGGTACATCCTGAGCACCAACGGCGTGTTCACCCAGGTTCAGCTGCCCTCCCCCGACCGCGTGGTCAGCGCTGGCATTGAGCTGGCGCAGCGCGGCGAGCTGGGCCGCCACGTGGCGATTTCCACTCAGCGTGTGCTGATTGGTTTCAGCATTGGTGCCGTGCTCGGCCTGGTGCTGGGTGCGCTGATTGGCCTCTCTGCGCCGGTGCGTCTGATTGCCGCACCGACCATTGGTGCGCTGCGTGCCGTGCCGTCCCTGGCGTGGGTTCCGCTGCTTCTGCTGTGGATCGGTATCGGCGAGAATTCCAAAGTGACCCTGGTTGCTATCGGTGCGTTCTTCCCGGTGTACACCACGGTTTCTGCGGCTCTGGCGCACGTTGACCCCAAGCTTGTGGAGGCGGCACGCGCCTTCGGCCTGAAGGGTCTGCGCCTGTTCACCACGGTTCAGCTTCCCGCGGTTCTGCCGTCGGTGGTCTCGGGTCTGCGTCTGGCGCTGGCTCAGGCGTGGCTGTTCCTGGTCGCCGCCGAGCTGCTGGGCGCCTCCATGGGTCTGGGTTACCTGCTGACTGACTCGCAGAACAACGGCCGTACCGACCGTCTGCTGCTCGCCATCGTGGCGCTGGCGGTGCTCGGTAAGATTACCGACGCGCTGGTGGGCGTATTCGAGCGTTGGGTGAAGGCAAAGTACCCCAGCAACTAATAGAAAAGGCTCGGCGTTCACGCTGAGTTTTAGGAGAGATGTCCGCCGCGTGGTTGCTCCCTGAAGGTGAGCTAATCATCGCTACGCGCCGGAGAAAGAAGTCGGCGGGGAAACCTGTCGCCTACTGAATGATGATGATGTGCCCCGCCCCGCGCCCCACAGCAGTGAGCGCGGGGCGGGGTCTTTAAATATGTCGTTATATTACGAACTGGTACTCACCATTCCGAATATGACGGGCTCCTTTGCTTCCTGGCCCGGAGCGCGCTTTACTAAGAAGGCAAACCATCCAGAGCGACCGAGAGACCTGGCTCCGTGACGTCGCAGCAACCCCCTCGCCAACGCACACACAGACCCCACGGTCACACAGACAGCGGCACGGCAAGCAAGGGTGCTAATGCCAGCAACCGATGGGAGAATAATGGGACTGCCCACCCCCTACTCGTTCACCGACCCGCTGAACCCCACCCCGAACCCCGCCCTCGAATCTGACGAGGCACGCGTCGCGTTCTGGGAGAAGCAGGCACAGCGCCTCACCTGGGCTGAGCCCTGGCACACCGCGCACCGCTTCGAGAAGCCGAAGTCCCTCGGCTTCGATGAGGAAGGCATCGAACAGTTCACGATCCCCGAAATTAAGTGGTTCGAGGGCGGCAAGCTCAACGTCGCCTACAACTGCGTGGACCGCCACGTGGAGGCGGGCCGCGGCGACAAGGTCGCCCTCTACTTCGAGGGTGAGCCCGGCGACCGCGAAGCCATCACCTACGCCGAACTGCAGCGCCGCATCGCGAAGGCCGCCAACGGCCTGCTGTCCCTGGGCGTGCGCAAGGGTGACCGCGTGGTCATCTACCTGCCCGTCATCCCCGAAACCATTATCTTCACCCTCGCCTGCGCGCGTATTGGCGCGATTCACTCCCTCGTGTTCGGTGGTTTCTCCGCCGAGGCGCTGAAGTTCCGTGTGGAAGACACCGGCGCGAAGGTGCTCATCACCACCGACGGCCAGAACCGCCGCGGCAAGGTCGTTCCCGTGAAGGTCAACGCCGACGAAGCATGCTCCGGTGAGAACAACATCGAGCACGTCATCGTGGTGGACCGTACCAGCGCCTCCGACCCGGTAGCGCACGCCGCTGTGCCGTGGACTGAGGGCCGCGACGTCTGGTACCACGACCTGGTGGACGACCAGCCGGACACCCACGCCTACGAACTGCACGACGCAGAGGATCCGCTGTTCATCATTTACACCTCCGGCACGACCGGTAAGCCCAAGGGCCTGGTGCACACCATGGCTGGATACCTGGTGCAGACCGCGTACACCCACGCGCTACTGTACGATCTGCTGCCGGATTACGTGGACGAGAACGGCGTGCTACGCCCCGACGAGCTGTCGGCGGTCAACGACCCCGAGAAGGTAGAATCCACCGTTCACTGGTGCACCGCCGACCTCGCATGGGTGACCGCGCACACCTACGAAATTTACGGTCCACTGGTCAACGGCGTGTCCGAGGTGATTTACGAGGGTACCCCGAACACCCCGCACTACGGTCGCCACTTTGAGGTCATCGAGCGTTACGGCGTGACCAACTACTACACCGCGCCGACCCTGATTCGTTCGCTCATGGGTGCGTTCCCGAACGGCCCGGAGCCCGGCAAGTACGATTTCTCGACCGTGCGCCTGCTCGGTTCGGTGGGCGAGTCCATTAACCCGGAGGCGTGGCGCTGGCTGCGCGAGCACGTGGGCGGCGGCACCGCGGCGTTCATCGACACCTGGTGGCAGTCGGAGACCGGTTCGACCGTGTGCTCCCCGCGCCCGCACGACCCGGCGTTCGCACCCGAGGGCACCTACCCGGAGGGCACCCCGCACTGCACTCCTCTGCCTGGTTGCGCTACCCGCGCCGTTCCCGGCGTGTCCACCCGCGTGGTGGATGAGCACGGCGACCCGGTCGAACCCGGCAAGCAGGGCTTCATCGTGGTCGATAAGATTGGCCCCTCGATGGCTCGTACCGTGTGGCAGAACCCGCAGCGTTTCCTGGATTCCTACTGGCGCCACTACGGCGAGCGCGGCTGGTTCCTGGCCGGCGACGGCGCGAAGGAAGACGAAGAGGGTAACGTGTACATCCTCGGCCGTATTGATGACGTGATTAACATTTCGGGGCACCGTCTGTCCACGATTGAGATTGAGTCAGCACTGGTGACTCACCCGGCTGTGGTTGAGGCTGGTGTCTGCCCCGTGGAGGATGAGCTGACCGGTCACCAGGCGGTCGCCTACGTGACGCTCACCGATGAGGGTAAGGACCTGACTGAGGATGAGCTGAAGGCGGCGCTGACCGCACACGTGCGTGAGCACATCGGCCCGATTGCTAAGCCGAAGGATGTTGTGGCGGTTGCCGATATCCCGAAGACCCGTTCGGGTAAGATTACTCGCCGTCTGCTCGGTGAGCTGTACCAGGGCCGTTCTTTGGGCGATGTTTCTTCGCTGCAGAATGAGGAGGCGCTGGGCCACATCGCGCAGGTGCTGGTGGATACCGGCCGCGTGAGCGAGGCAGTCTAGGCTCTGTTGCTGAGCTGAACGCTAGGCTGAGCTGAAAGCCACATAGAGTAAAGGTGCGGATACCGAATGATGATTCGGTATCCGCACCTTTACTGTTTTATAGAGCCAACAAGGCTCTTTATCGGCGTTGCGCCGCTTAAATCAGACCCAGCGAACGAGCGTGTTCGGCGGTAATGCCGCTCGGCTCAATGTGCTCGGGGCCCTTGTCCTTCTCGGGGTGCTCGGTCGCCTGGAAGCGGATCATCTTCACATCGTTTGCCGCACCCAGGTTCGTGATCATGCCGTCACCGTTCAGGTCCACGGATACCGGCTCGGTGTCGATCTTGCCGTTGCCGTTGAAGTCAATCGGCTGGTTGGCGGGCTTGCCCTTGTACAGGAAGCCAGCCGCGCGGGGACCGAAGCCGCGCGCCTCGTACAGCTTCGCCTCGTTGAGCATGCGGTATTCGGCGGTGGAGTAGCCGAAGTAGCGGCTACCGTCAGCCATGGGCACGCCGGTAAGGGTGTACTGGTAGTTCATGACGCTGTAGTAGTTGGGCTTGTAGTTGATTTCATCCCAGCCGCCGTGGCTCAGCGCGAGGTTGTGGCCGAGCTCGTGCACGAACACTGCCACGCGGATGTCGCTGGTTGCCTTACCCCAGAAGTGCGGGCCGACGGTGACCATGAGGTTGCGGCCGCCAAAGTTAGCGATGCCGGAGGAGGTGCTGTTGTCGTAGTAGTCACCCCAGATGACGTAGTGGAAGGTGCCTTCGCGGGCGGGGTTGAACTTACCTTCGGTCGCCTTGATGCGGTGGAGCGCCTTGAACTCGCTGTCGAGCTCCTGGTAGCTGATTTCATTGCCGCCGCCGAGGTTGTACTTGGCGCTGCGGGCGCTACCGGCGTCCAGGTGGATGTTCACGCCGGTGGTGCCGTCGGGGTTGCGCATGGGCAGGTCGGCGTAAATCTTGGTGATGCGGTCCAGTTCGTCTTCGCTGGGCAGCAGACCCGCCATGTAGTCCATCTCGACGAAGATGTCCTTGTGGTTGGGGTTTGCGCCCATTGCGGGGAAGTCGACGTCGATTTTGCCGTCGCCGTCTGCGTCGTAGCCCTTCAGTTCCCAGGTGTTGGGGATGCCGTCGCCGTCGATGTCGGGGCTGTAGGCGTTTGCCGCGGGGGCTGCGATGGTGCCCAGGCAGAGCACTGCGAGGGAGGCAAGCGTGACGCGTGCGCTCTTCAGAAATGCCATGTTGTGTTCCTTAGTGTGTGGTGACCGGTGGGGTTTCTGTGGAGTTTTCCGGGAGGGCGTTCTCCACGGTTTCCATGATGCTCCCGTTTCACGCGCTAGGTGAGCTGGGTGCCGCAATGTTCATACATTGAAGTAAAAGTTGAGATAATTTTGAAGATGAGCTGAATTACATTAGAGTATCAGTAATTCAACTCACACGCATCACCACATTTTTAATGACAAGAGAGATCCCATGACTTCTTCCTCGAACACCACTAATGGCCTGAACCGCCGCGCACTCATCAAGGGTGCCGCGTGGAGCACCCCCGTCATCGCAACCGCAGCGGCGGTACCCGCCTACGCGGCGTCCACCGATGCGCTAGAAACCCCGACCCTGAAGTTCGGTGTCTTCACTCAGGCGTTCAACTCGAACCCCGCCAACGACTTTGATACCCGCTACGGCCTGGACTCCTACACCGTGCAGGTACCCAACATCACCGCAACCTCCACCACCCCGCAGAGCGGCGGCGGCGGCACCTTCACCCCCGGCGGTAGCGTCGGTGCAGGCCTCTACGGTGGTGCGGGTCTGTGGATTTCTGCACCCATCAACTCCAAGGGCGAGTTCCAGGGTAGCTCCTGGCTGTACCCGCAGGCGCACCTGCAGGTGACCTTCGAGTTCACCTTCCCCACCGCCGAGGACGTCACCGACCCGCTGCTGTGGGACGTCGATAACGACGTTGAGATTCCGGCACTCGCTAAGAGCGAGGGCGGCGCGAAGACCAACAACCCCGCCGTGGCTGCGTTCAACGGCATCGCATACACTGCGAAGTTCTACGAGCCGGTCATCGAGGACAACGTCTGGACCGGCGTACTGGACATCCGCACCTCCGACTACCTGGAAGCCACCGCGAAGGACGGCGTGAGCTACGCGCAGGTGCTGGCTTCGCTGGTTCCGGTGTACTTCACCGAGGTGACCTCCAGCTATACCCTGACCACCACCGCTCAGATCACCAGCGGTAACGTCGCAATGCAGCTGACCGAGGGCGGCGAGTACACCTTCCAGGACCTGGCTGGTTTGCGCGCTTCGGCAACCATCAGCCGCTAACGCCACAGCAAGCAGAGAGGGGCCCGGCATCCATACTGGATGCCGGGCCCCTCTGCTTTAGGACTCAGCCTACCGGCTGCCGCCGAGGTAAATTGTCGCAAAAAGTAGTTCCCAAAAAAAGAGAACTGTATTACAATGTATATATAGTCTTTAGGAACGAGGTACCAACTATGGAAAACCTAGTAATTTCAGTCTTTAACACCGAAAGCGAAGCTTATCAGTCCTTTGCAGATTTGAAGGCTTTCCGCCAAACTCAGACGACCAAGGTTGCTCAAATCGCCCTGGTCAAAAATGAAAACGGTCATATCGTTGAAAAAGAACGCTATGATTTTGAAGATTCAACGACGGATGCAACCCTAGAAGGTGGCTTGCTCGGTGCAGTTATCGGGCTTTTGGGTGGTCCTATCGGCGTCTTGTTTGGTTATGGTATTGGTAGCCTCTATGGTTTGGTTGCTGGTGATACCGTTGATACGGCAGAAGCTGGCCTGATTGACGTTGTTTCTCAAAAATTGACTAACGGTGAAACAGCCGTTGTTGCCTTGGTGCAAGAAGACAACGAAGCAGTCATCGATGCTTACTTCACCAAGTACGACACCCAAATCGTGCGTTGGGATGTAGCAACCGTCGTAGCCGAAATCGAAGCAGCTCTGCAAGTCCAAGAAGACCTCTACAACCAGGCGCGTGCACAGATGAAGGCTGAACGTAAAGCCGAACGCAAGGCTAAGCTTGAAGAATTCAAGGCGAATGTCAAAGCAAAGTTTGACAAATTGAAAGCGTAAGCACCCAAGCATCTCATAAAAAATAGGCTATCTACTTCTGGTAGATAGCCTATTTTTTTAAAAACTAGATTTTAGAAAGAGGAAGTGAGGATTTTGGCTCAAGATCTTGAACAAATCAAGGAAGACAATGGCAAAAATACCAAACTCAAGGTGGGGATTTTAGCCATCTCTCTTTCTCCAGGTGGATGTTGATGCCGGTGGTGCCGTTCGGGTTGCGGAGGGGAAGCTGGGCGAAGGATTCGGTGATGCGGTCGAGCTCTTCTTCGCTAGCGAGCAGGCCGGGCATGTAGTCCATCTCGACGAAGATGTCCTTCTTCAGCGGGTTGGCGCCCATGCCGGGGTAGTCCACGTCGATTTTGCCGTCGCCGTTGGCGTCGTAGCCCTTCATTTCCCAGGTGTTGGGGATGCCGTCGCCGTCGATATCGGGGTTGTACGCCTGGGCTGCGGGAGCTGCAACCGAGCTGAGCACAAGCAGTGCCGCCGAAGCGAGCGCGGTACGCACTACGCGAGTTGAGGTCAGAAAAGACATAGGATCTCTCTTCATATCTTGACCACGCGGGAGGTTGCATCATCTGACGTTGCGCACGGTATGGGTCGTACGGGTCCGGTTTTATGGTGAGTATCAGGCGGCTACCGCGTGGTTCAGTGGTCATGTGTGTCGCTGCCGCCAGCATGTAACCGGTGTGCCGCAAGTGAGCACGGCGTTTAAAAGACAGCGGGTCACTGCCGAACCCTCCGGTGGAGGCAAAGGAACCATTCTTGGTTCTCTTCTGTTCGACGGTGACCCGCCTCATCATACACAGAGTGCATCTAGTTTGTCCCGGTATTTGCACCGCATCTCAAGTTATGCACCGTTTATGACGTAAAGCGCTCTGATAAGCCTTCTACTTAGTGGCCTCCACCTCAGCGTTCTGTGCGGCGCCCTTCGCCTCAGAGGTCTTCTTGGAGGCGTAGAACAGGCACACGACCGCGCCCACTGCCGCGGCGACCAGGGGAAGCATCATGGAATCAGCCATTGCCGCCGCGTAGGGTTCACGCAGCATCTGCGGAAGTACGCCTCCAGCAGCACCGCCGTGAGAACCACCGCCCGCTGCGGCAGCCGGACCCAACGCGGACAGGTGCGAGGTAATCGCAGAAGCCATAATCGTCGTAATCGCAGCCGAACCCAGCACCGACGCCATCTGGCGGGTCTCGTTGTACACGCCCGAACCGGCACCGGCACGCTGCGGCGGCAGGTTACGGGTCGCAGACACCGACAGCGGACCCCAAATGCAGGAGTTCGCCGCACCCAGAATAATCATCGGGCCAACCATCAGCCACAGGTTGCCGTCCGCAACCATCGTCGGGCGGAGCAGAGCAAAACCAATAACCAGCAGCGTAAAGCCAATCACGGCAATCCACTTCGGGTCGTTACGGTTCAGGCGCGCACCCACCACCGGCGCCAACGCACCCGAGAACAACGCCATCGGGGCGGTCATCAGCGCAGCCTGGGTCGGGTCCAGACCCTCCACCTGCTGCAGGTACAGGGTCAGGGGGAACGCCATACTGATAGCAACCACGCCCATTGCCGCGATGGCCACATTCGACACCGAGAAGTTACGGTCGCTGAACAGGCTCAACGGCACCAGCGGCTCGCGGCGGTTTACCGCCTGCCAACCGATAAACAAGCCCAGCACCAGAATGCCGGCAATAATCAGACCCCACACGCTCACCGCGATGCCGGTGCCCAGGAACGAATCGGTCATGATGCCCCAGTCGTAGGTGGAGCCTTCCTGAATGCCGAAGACCAGCAGGAACAGGCCGACCGCCGACAGGACCACGCCCAGCCAGTCGAAGCTGTGCTTCTTCTGCTCAAACACCGGCACGTTACGCCACGCCAAGAACAGACCGACCAGGCCAACCGGAATGTTCACGAAGAAAATCCAGCCCCAGCCGAGGGTATCCACCAGCACGCCGCCCAGAATCGGGCCGACCAGCGAGGCGACACCCGCAGTCGCACCCCAAATGCTCATGGCGACACCGCGCGCATTCGGCGGGAACATCAGCGTAATCAGAGACATGGTCTGCGGGGTCATCAGCGACGCGCCCAGGCCCTGCACCACGCGGGCGGTAATCAGCGACTCAACATTCGGCGCCAGACCACACCACAGGGAAGCGGCAGTAAAAATACCCATACCAATCATGTACAGGTTCTTCTGACCGAAGCGGTCACCCATACGACCGGTAATGAGCAGCGGCACCGCATACGCCAGCAGGTAGGCGCTCGTCACCCACATACCCGCCGACAGCGACGCATCCAGATCCTGCAGCATGTGCGGCAGGGCGATGGTGACAATATTGCCGTCCACCAGAATCATGAAGAAGCCAACAACCAGGGACCAGAGAGCAGGCCAGGGCTTGTAGGGTGTCTTCGCCGGGTTACCGACAAGAGGCGCTTTTTTAGGGCGTGAGCTCAATGATCCTCCATAGGATGGGTTGCATGCGGGTAGATGTCTGCGTGGTCGGCGTTGCCGCTTAGTGAATGCCCCTAATGTTACTCCTTTTCAGAGCGCGGCTTCGGTTGCTCTACCCATATTCAACTCTCCACGGCACGTGCGCGCGGCAACCAAGCAACAGGCACCCCGCACCCTCTAGACTGAAGCTATAGAAACTGTCAGAGCGCCACCACCGGCGCTCACCCCCATCAGACCACTCACAATGAGATGACCCCGGGAGGACCCATGGGTTTCTTTGATTTCTTCACCGACCGCACCCCGGCAGAACCCGCCGAAATCCGCCTCGTCGCTTTCGTGCGCGGCAAAGTGCAGGGTGTGGGCTTCCGCTGGTGGTGCGCCGGAACCGCCAAGCCCATGGGACTGACCGGCTACGCCGAAAACCTCGACGACGGGCGTGTGAAAGTCGTTGCGGAGGGTACCGCCGCCTCCTGCGCTCGCCTGGTGGATGTGCTGCGCGGTGATGACACCGCCGGGCGCGTGGATGAGGTACTCGTCGAGTGGGAGGAGCCGAGCGGCTCGTTCCGCGGCTTCGGCATCAGGTAGCTAGATTGCCTCCGAGCCTAGTTAGCCCAGAGCGCCGCGAATTGCGCGCGGGTCATATCGGCGCGGCGCACCCGATGCTGCACCGGGTGACCGTTCTTGTCGGGGCGGCCGGAGTTCGGGTCAATATCGTCATAGATGCCGGTGAAACCCGCTTTAACCGCCACTCGTTCAGATGCCTCGTTACCCGCCAGAGCGGTCCAGCGGACGGTCTCGAGACCCAGCCCGAGCGGGTCGAAAGCGTAGCCGAGGACGGCTCGCAGCGCCTCGGTCATATAGCCCTTGCCGCGCGCCTTCGGGGCGGTGTAATAGCCCAGTTCGGCGCGGGTTCCGGGGCTTTCGGGGGTGCCGTCAGGTAGGCGCAGCTCGATACTCCCCGCGAACACGCCGGAGGCGTCAATCGCCCAGCGTTGAATCTGCCCGGCGGCAATCTGGCGTGCGGTGGTGAGCAGGTAGTCCTCAGCGTCGGCGCGCGTGTAGCCCACGGGAATGCGGGTGTAGCGGAGGGTTACCTCGTCGCGGCATGATTCCACGATGTCGGGGATATCCGCCTCGCGCATGTGGCGGAGGGTGAGGCGCTCGGTAATGAGTTCGGGCTGGTTGGGCTCTGCGTATTCACCGCGCTCTAAGAAGTCACTGTGCTCAGAAAATTCGCTGTGTTCGGGGGTCATGGTTCGAGCTTAAACCCTCGGGTTTGCGCGTCGGAAAAGCTTTTGTGAACATCCCAGAATATTCAGTGATACAAATCACTACTTAATACTCGCGTTTTCAGTCGCCATCACTTGATTATTATGAATTATTCATAATAAAATAGGTACCAAGCCCGCCCAATGGGCACCACTAGAACAAGCGCCGCGCAACGAATCCGCGCGGCACAAAGCAGAAAGAAGAACACCATGGCAGTTCTGACCATCGGCGACCAGTTCCCCGCATACGAGCTCACCGGCGTTGTCCCCGGCAAGCTGGCTGACATCGAAGCAACCAAGCCCGAAGACTACTTCACCACCGTCTCCTCCGAGGGTCTGGACGAAGACACCTGGCGCGTCGTCTTCTTCTGGCCGAAGGACTTCACCTTCGTCTGCCCCACCGAGATTGCTGCATTCGGCAAGCTCGCTGACGAGTTCGAGGCACGCGACACCCAGGTGATCGGCGTTTCCGTTGACAACGAGTACACCCACTACGCATGGCGCCGTTCCCACGAGGAGCTCGTGGACCTGCCCATCGTCATGGCATCCGACCTCAAGCGTGAGCTGACCAGCGCACTGGGCATCCTGAACAAGGACGGCGTTGCAGACCGCGCAACCTTCATCATCGACCCCCACAACACCATCCAGTCGGTCTCCATTACCGCTGACTCCGTCGGCCGTAACACCGACGAGGTGCTCCGCCAGCTGGACGCACTGCAGTCCGACGAGCTGTGCGCATGCAACTGGAAGAAGGGTGCAGCAACCATCGACGCATTCAAGGAGATGAAGTAATCCATGAGCATCGATAACCTGCGTTCGGCTCTGCCTTCCTACGCGAAGGACATGAACCTCAACCTGTCCTCCCTGCCCCGCATCACCTCCCTCACCGAGCAGCAGCTCTGGGGCGCAATCCTCGCAACCGCAGCAGCAACCAAGGTTGACTCTGTTGTTGTTGAGATTGCTGCAGAGGCTAAGGAACACCTGAGCGACACCGCTTACGAGGCTGCTCTGGGTGCTGCGACCATCATGGGCATGAACAACATCTTCTACCGCACCCGTGGCTTCCTGCACGGTGCATACGATGACCAGCGTGCAAACCTGCGCATGCAGATTATCGGTAAGAACGGTGGCATTGAGAAGCTGGACTTCGAGATGTTCGCTCTGGCAGTGTCCGCAGTCAACGGCTGCTCCCACTGCGTTGAGGCTCACGAGCACACCCTGCGTGAAGAGGGCGCAACCAAGGAGCAGGTCAACGACCTGATCCGTATTGCTGCAACCCTCGGTGGCGTGGCACAGGGCATTCAGCTGGCTGAGGCACTGGGCTAAACCCACTAA
>NZ_KV830311.1:138003-195837 GCF_001836735.1 Rothia sp. HMSC061D12
CTGGGCTAAACCCACTAAGCGTTAGAGCTTGAAACAAGCGGCGCATCCACCCCTTTACGGGTCGGATGCGCCGCTTCCTTTATGTCCTCAAGCCCAGCAACGTGTTGGGCGGCAGTTTCTAAATTCCCTCGATTTGGCGCTATACAATGCCTGTATGCGGTACTGTATTTTGGACTCCACCAGCCCCCTTCCCAGCGTGGAAGAACTTACTGAGCTTTACGATTCTGTGGGCTGGAGTGCCTATACCAAAACACCCGAACGTCTCATCCCGATGTTGGAAGGCTCACGGTATCTCTACACCGCACGAGAGGCAACCACGGACGGAACGGGACGGCTCGTCGGGCTAGTCCGCGCCGTCGGGGACGGACACTCTATCGCCTACATTCAGGATCTCCTAGTGCATCCGCACGCCCAACGACAGGGCATTGGTTCTGCGCTTCTAAAGCGTGTCATTGATGACTTTGACCGAGAAGACATTCGACAGCGGCTCATTACTACCGACGTTGCTAGTGAACACGCCATTGCGCTCTACAAACGCTACGGTTACGCCCCCGTAGAGGCGGCAGGATGCATCACCCTTGCATGCTATCGATAAGGCAATATCTCATACGGCTTGACTCGTTCGATCTGGCTGAGGCACTGGGCTAAACCCACTAAGCGTTAGAGCTTACACAGAAGCGGCGCATCCGCTCCCCCACACGGGGGCGGATGCGCCGCTCTGTTTTAACTACTTTTGGCTGTCCGCAGAGACAATGCGCAGGGCGGCATCCCAGCTACTCGCCAGGCGCGTCGCCGCGGCAACCAGAGCCGCCAAGTCCTCGGCGTACACCGGGGTCGAGCGCACGCCCGCGCACCAGTCAATCGTGCCCAACCCCAGCCAGGGCTTACCCGGAAAGAACTCGCGGCGTAGCGCCACGCGGCGCTTACCCAGGGCGCGGCGACCGGGCACGTACCCGCCGCGGCTGATGAACAGCGCCTCGCGCCCCTCGCACTCAACCAGAGCCTCCAGTGCCCTCAACGCGGGAACCCAGCTCGGCTCCCCCACGCTCGCCAGGTCGGCCAGCTCGGGGTACTCGCTCTCGTGCTCCGCCACGCTCACACCCAGGATGTACTGGTAACGCACCTGCCCGAGCTCCTGCGGCAGGCCGCGGTCGGCGGTCTGAATCGTACCGCACAGGTGCCGGGCGACCGGCTCACCATCGACGTTCACGCCGGCCAGGGGCAGATCGGGACCGTCCAGGTAGAGTCCCACCGCACCGGTCCCCGTAGTGTTGGGGCGCACCGACCAGCCAGGAAGCGCCTCCTCCAGGTGGGGTACGATCCCCTGCAGGACCCCGAAAACGTCGTCGCGTGATACCGCCACGGCGGCTCCTTTCACCTTACGCAGATTTCGTCTAGTCCCAGCTTAGCGAGCGTTCCGGCTGCGCGATGGCAACCACACCATGAGCGCCGACAGCGCCGCGCCGGCAATGGCACACCATGTGGCGCCAAGCGCAAAAACAATCATGACAGAGCATTGGGGGTGGAGATTTCCCATTCTACGCCCATCTTTTAGCGCGTCCACAGGCTTCTTGGTTCCGTCTCAGAGCTCGTCATGAGCACCTTTCAAATAGGAGCAGGAGCGGCGGCGGGTCTACAATAAATCGGTGCCATTTCAGGTACGCGCACAGGCAGACAGAGCCGGATGCGGTGATAACGTCGTCACCCGACCCGCCCACCGTGCGCGCCTTCCCTATCGGCACCCACCCAGACATGCATCACGTACGCAGGAGAACGCCCATGCACGAGCTCTTTGACCCGGACCAGGTATTCCGCATCGTCGACATTGCCGCCGTTGTCGCTAACGGCCTGCTCGGCGGTGCCGTGGCGCGCGCCTTCCGGTTCGATATTGTGGGCTTCTTGCTGCTCGCGGTCGCCTGCGGCATGGGTGGCGGTATGATCCGTGACATTCTGCTCAACTCGGGCCTGCCGGTGGCACTCACCGACGGCGGCTACTGGGTTGGTGCTATCGGCTCCTCGATTCTGGCGTACAGCATCGATTTGAGTGCCCGGTGGGCGACCCGAACCATGCTCATTATTGACTTCATCGGTATGGGTGCGTGGGCGGCAACCGGCACCATTAAGTCCCTGAACTTGGGTCTGCACTGGCTGCCCGCCATCGCCCTGGGCATCACCACCGCGGTTGGTGGCGGCGTTATCCGTGACATTATGGTCAACCGCATTCCGGCGATCTTTGGCGGTAACTCCCTGTACGCAACGGTCGCGTTTATGGGTGCTTCTGAAACTGCTCTGGTAACCGGCTTGTTCCACCGCCCTAACCTGGCGATGGCACTGTCTATTCTCTTGTGCCTGGTGTTTGGTGTGCTCTCCCATATGAAGAATTGGCAGCTGCCGACCACCCCGGGCGGCATTCAGGTGCACCGCCCCCGCCTGCTCACCTTCTTCAACCGTGAAGAGAACTCGGTTCAGGATGAGGGCTGGTCACCAGGTGACCCGCTCACCGACCAGCTACAGGTGATCAGTCCTGAGCAGCTGGATGAGTATCGTCGTTCTAAGAGGCCTTCAGAGTAGAACGAATATATGCTGAATATAGAATATGGGCTGGTTTCCGCTCGTCAGATGATTATCTGACCGGCAGAAACCAGCCCATATTTACTATGTGCAGTATGACTAAATCGTGTACTCGGTGCTGTCGTACACGGTCAAGAACTTACGGATACGCTCATCATCCGAAGCAAAGAAACCGGTCGGCTCACCGTTATAGCGCAGGGTGCCGTTCTCCAGGAACACGATACGATCCGCGACCTTCTTCGCAAACGCCATATTGTGCGTCACGATGACCAGGGAGCGACCCTCCTTCGCCAGCTGCATCAGCACGCGGATCACCTCCGCCTCCAGCTCGGGATCCAGCGCACTCGTCGGCTCATCAAAGAGCAGGTAGGAGGGTTCCAGCGCCAGGGCGCGGGCAATCGCCACACGCTGCTGCTGGCCGCCAGAGAGAGCGTCCGGATAGGAATCTACCTTGTCGGCAAGACCCACCTTCGCCAGCAGCTCGCGGGCACGCTCCTGCGCCTGCTGAGCATTCAGGGTGCCGTTGAGGGTCGGGGCGAGCGCCACGTTCTTCAACGCCGTGTAGTTCGGGAACAGGTTGAACTGCTGAAACACCATTGCCGAACGGGAACGAATATCACGCACCTGCGCGTCGGTGAGCTTCTGGCTGTAGTCCACCTGCGCATCGTCAATGGTGAGCGTGCCTGACTGCGGGGTTTCCAGCAGGTTCAGGCAGCGCAGCAGAGTGGACTTACCGCTACCGGAGGGTCCCAGAATCACCGTGGTCTCACCGTCGGGGATGTCCAGGCTGATGTTCTTGAGCACCTGCGTATCGCCGAAGCTCTTCGACAGGGAATCAACGCTAAGCATTGTTGCTCCTTACGTAACGGTTGCTGTACTTCTCCAGGGCCGACTGTGCGGCGGTCAGCAGAGTGAAAATCACCAGGTAAATGATGGCGACCTCGGAGTACATTGCCAGCGGCTCGAAAGTACGCGACGCGATCTGCTTACCGGTCTGGAACAGGTCAACCATCGAAATGACCGACACCAGCGAGGTGCCCTTAATCAGGTCGATAAAGTTGTTGCCCAGGTTCGGCAGAGCAATACGCACCGCCTGCGGAATGACCACGTGGCGCAGGGTCTGCATGCGGGTGAAGTTCAGGGTTGCCGCCGCCTCAAACTGGCCGCGCGGAATAGCCGCCACCGCGGAACGGAAGGTCTCCGCCACGTACGCGCCGGTGTGCAGGCTCATCGTGATGATCGCGGCGCTCCACACGTCCAGGGCAATACCAACCTTCGGCAAGCCGTAAAAGACGATGAACAGCTGCACCAGCAGCGGGGTGCCACGGAAAACCCAAATGTACACCCACGCCAGCCAGTTCACCGGCGCAAAACGGCTCGTGCGCGCGCCGGCGGACACGATGCCCACCAGCAGCGCCAGCACGAAGGAGATGAGCGATAGCGGAATGGTCACTGCCACCGTTGAGGCCAGCAGCTGCGGCAGTGATTCTGCCCAGAGGTTGAGGTAGCGTTCCATGCGCGGAACTCAGCTCCTTATGAGAGTGTTAGTTCTTCGGGGAGAGGTCTTCGCCCACGTACTTCTCGTAAATCGCCTTGATGTCACCGTTCTGCAGGTGCTTCTTCAGCGACTCGTCGATAGCGTTACGCAGGGCGTCCTGGCCCTTAGGCAACAGGATGGAGGAGTTGCTGCCGGTGCCCAGGTCGCCGGCGAGCAGGCGCAGGTTAGCGTCCGGGTGCTCCTTGAAGTACTCAGCGAAGGACACGGAGTCGTTCGCGGTCATCTCTGCACGGCCCGAGAGGACCTGCTCGATAGCCTCATCGAAACCGGAAACGACCACGATCGAGGCACCCTTCGCCTCCACCATCTTGCGGAAGTTCGAGGTCTCAGACTGCGCCGAGGAGTGACCGGAAATCTCGCTCACGTTCTGCAGGGAAGAATCCTTCTTCACGGCAACCTTCGGCTCGGAGTACAGGTAGGGTACGGAGAAGTCGTACTTCTGCTTGCGCTCGTCGGTTGCAGAAACGTTGTTGATGACGATGTCGTAGCGGTCAGCGTCCACGCCGGCGATCAGCGAATCCCAGGGGGTTTCGGTGAACTCTGCGGTCACGCCCAGGTCCTTAGCGACCAGGTCGATGATTTCCTTCTCGAAACCGACCAGGGCGCCGTTCGAGTCGTGGAAGGAGAAGGGGCGGTAGGTGCCCTCCAAGCCCACACGGATCTTGCCGGCAGACTTGATAGCCTCCAGCTTGTTGGTGCTGGATGCGGTGCTGCTGGACGAACCGCACGCTGCGAGCAGTGCAGCCAGGCCGGTGAATGCGGAGCCTGCGAGGACGGTGCGGCGGTTAATCATTGCGGACATAGTGTTCTTCTTTCGTGTGGTGGTTGATGCTCTTGTAGTTGCGGGTTGTCACCCTGCGGTAACCCGGGGCATCGTGCGGTGTGCCCCTCTCTGCGGGTGCAACGCTGGCTATCGTACAGCTATTCCCGGTGGGAAAGAATTCAACGTAACATTCCGTCATATTCTCTCATCGGTGCAGGATAAGCCACGGAGACATCAACCACGACGCAATTTCAGAAGTCCTGGAGGGTGAGCCCTTTCCGAGCCCCTTCCGAGCCTTTCACGAAAGCCTAGGAGGCGGGGCTCAAGTCCTCGTTCACATGCTTCTCGAAAATTGCTTTGAAGTCACCGTTGCCCAGGTGCTTCTTGATGGAGGCGTCAATCGCATCCTTCAGCGCGGTCTGGTTCTTAGGCAGCAGAACGGCGACGTTGGTGCCGGGGCCGACCTCACCATCCAGCAGGCGCAGGTTGGCGTCCGGGTGCTCCTTGAAGTACTCGGCGAAGGACACGGAGTCGTTGGCGGTCAGCTCAGCGCGGCCGGTGAGCACCTGCTCGATGGCCTCATCGAAGCCTGTGACCTCGATAATGGTGGCGCCGCGTTCCTCTACGAGCTTGCGGTAGTTGCTGGTGGCGCTCTGGGCGGCGGTGTGGCCGGAGATTTCGGAGGCGTTCTTCAGGCTCGAGTCCTTCTTCACGCCCACGCGGGCACGGGAGTGCGCGTAGGGCACGGAGAAATCGTACTTCTTCTTGCGCTCCTCGGTGGGCGCCACGTTATTGAGCACGATGTCGTAGCGGCCCGCGTCCACGCCGGCGATAAGCGAGTCCCAGGGGGTTTCGATGTACTCGGCGGTCACGCCCAGGTCCTTGGCGAGGGTCTCGGCGATGTCGTACTCGAAGCCGGCGAGCTTACCGGAGGCGTCGTGGTAGGTGTAGGGGCGGTAGGTACCCTCCACGCCGATGCGGATTTTGCCCGCGGACTTGATGGACTCCAGCAGGTTGGAGGAGCTCTGTGCGGAGCCTGCGCTGGAGCCGTTACCGCCGGAGCAGGCGGCGAGCAGGCCGGTGGTTCCGGCGAGGGCCGCGCCCAGTAGCAGGGAGCGTCGGTTCAGCACGGCGGAGGTGTTGAGAACGGTCATTCTTGGTTCCTTAATCTACGTTGATGTGTGGTGTGAAAGTTGAAATCTGCGGTATGAACCGGCGACGTTCGCCAGCGGTATGAACCGGCGGCACGAACCTAGCCGGCGAAGGCGGCCTTCAGGCCAATCTCCAGTGCCGCGATGAGGTCCTGAACATCCTCGATGCCGATCGCCAGGCGCACGAGGCGGTCGTCCACGCCGAACTCGTCGCGGTGCTCCTGGGCGTAGGCGCCGTGCGTGGTGTGCGCGGGCAGGCTCACGAGCGATTCGATGCCGCCCAGGCTCACGGCGTTCACGAAGATGGGCAGGGCGCGGGCGAAGGCCTGCGCGTCGCCGCCGTCCTTGAGCAGCAGTGAGAAGACGGAGCCGATGCCGCTTGCCTGGCGGGACTGCACCTCCGCCTGTTCCTCGGAGGAGCTACCGGCGTAGAAAATCTTCTCAACCTCGGGACGTTCGGAGAGGAACTCGATAATCTTGCGGGTGTTCTGCTGCTGACGATCCAGGCGCAGGGCCAGGGTCTTCACGTCCTGCAGCAGGCGGTAGGAGTCAATCGGGGGCAGCAGCGCACCGCTAACGAGCTGACCGCGGTGCAGCAGAACCGCCAGGTCGGGGTCGTTCGTCGCCGCAACGCCGGCAAGCAGGTCTGCGTGACCGGCCAGGAACTTGGTGGCGGACTGCACGGTGATGTCCGCGCCGAGCTCCAGGGGACGCTGCAGGTAGGGGGTCATGAAGGTGTTGTCTACGATCAGCAGGGCGCCGTGGCGGTGCGCCAGCTCCGCAACCGCGGCAATGTCAGTGACCTGCAGGGTCGGGTTCGTGGGGGTCTCAAGGAAGACGACCTTCACGTCCGGGGTAAAGTCCTCATCGCTCAGAGTCGTGAAGTCACTGATGAAGCGGGTCTTCACGGCGCGCTTAGTCAGCTCGGTGGTCGCAAAGCGGTAGGTGCCGCCGTAGGTCGGCATGCCCAGCAGCAGGGTGTCGCCCGCCTCCAGAACACCAAGAGCCGCCGCGGTTGCCGCCATGCCGGAGGGGTACGCATAAGCGTGCTCGGCACCCTCGAGGGCAGCGAGGGTCGCCTGCAGGTTATCGCGGGTGGGGTTCGCGCCGCGCTGATACATGTAGGTGGTGTCCTCACCTGCGGTACCGAAAGTGCTCGCCAGGTAGACCGGTGGTACGGACGCATCGTAGCGGGTATCGTGCACGGCATGGATAGTGCGGGTCGTGAAGCCGGTCGGTTCGAGCTGATTCTGCTGGCTCATGGTGGTTCTCTTTCGTCCGGGCTACCCCAAACGCGGGTGTAGCTGCTGGGTGTCGTCGTGTATCTGAGATTTACCCTACCCGCATTTTTTATGCCGTTCTAGATAAACTTCACGGGGGTTAATATGTTCACGCAACGTCATATAAAAATGCGGTGAGGGCACACAAAATACCCGCATTAAAAACATTCTTTTACATTGAAAGAAATACATTAATCCGGTATTTTGAGCGCTATATACGACATATATTCAAAGCACCTAGAATCGCGCCATACGGGCGCGCGGTATCTGATGCTCGGGGACTACGCCTGATGAGCCAGGGCTGCGGTCAGGCCGCGCTCCAGGTCCTCGATGATGTCCTCAATCTCCTCAATACCGATCGCCAGGCGGATGAGGTTGTCGCTCACGCCGTACTCGTCGCGGTGCGCCTGCGTGTAGGCAGCCTGCACCATGAGCGCGGGGCGAACCACCAGCGACTCGATACCGCCCAGGCTCACCGCGTGGGTGAAAATCTTCAGGGCTTCAAGGAAGGCGGGCAGGTCGGCGCCGTCCACCAGTTCCATGGAGATGAGCGCGCCCAGGCCGTTCGCCTGGCGGGCGTGCACCTGCGCCTCGTACTCGCTGTGCGAACCCGCGTAGAGCACGCGCTTCACGGCGGGGTGCGCCTCCAGATAGTTGATGACCTCGATGGTGTTCTTCTGCTGCTGAGTCAGGCGCAGCTTGAGGGTCTTGACTTCCTGCAGCAGGCGGTAGGAGTCGGTGGGCGAAAGCATTGCGCCGGTAATCATCTGCAGGTGCCAGAGGCGCTCGGCGAGCGCGTCATCGTTGGTTGCGGCGACGCCTCCGAGCAGGTCGGCGTGGCCACCCAGGTACTTGGTGGCGGACTGCACGCTGATGTCCGCGCCCAGGTCGAGAGGCTTCTGCAGCAGCGGGGTCATGAAGGTGTTATCGACGACCACGATTGCACCGTTGCGGTGGGCGATTTCTGCGATGGCGGCGATGTCACTCACGCGAAGCAGCGGGTTGGAGGGGCTCTCCAGGAACACCATGGTCACGTTGTCGGCGAAGTCCTCGTCGGTGAGGGCCGTGAAGTCGCCGATGAAGCGGGTCTTGACGCCGCGGGCGGGCAGTTCGATGGTTGCGAAGCGGTAGGTGCCGCCGTAGGAGGGCATGCCCAGCAGCAGGGTTTCGCCTTCCTTGAGGATGCCGAGGGCGGCAGCGGTGGCGCCCATTCCGGAGGGGTAGGCGAAGGCGTGCTTGGCGCCTTCGAGGGTTGCGAGCGTGGTTTCGAGGGCTCCGCGGGTGGGGTTGCCGCCGCGCTGGTAGTCGTAGGGGCCTTCGGTGCCGTCACAGGGCTGGGCGTAGGTGGTGGTCGTGTAGATCGGAGGCAGGATGGAGCCGTACGGGTTGTCGCGGTCCGTGGTGTGAATTGCCTTCGTGGTGAATCCGGTCATGCTGTCCTCGGCTAAGGTTGGGCATAAAATGCGGGGGATAAATATATTGCTAGCTTATGGCTCTTTTTAGTGGCTGACTAGTTTTTTCTTTTCTGTGACCGAGTGACTTTTTATGACCGAAAAATAGCGTTATATTTCGACATTTTAGACATATATTTCGTCATATTTCGCGCGTGAAAAGACCCGGCGGTCGGTACGCGTGTGTGCTGAGTACCGGCCGCCGGGCTCCACACTAGGATACCGGCTTACGGTGCGAAAGCGTAAGGGTAGGTTTACCTTAAAGCTGAACCGCCCTCCACAAGGGGCGATACCGCGCACAAAAAGAGGGGCGCGCCCGGGAATCACCCCGGGTACGCCCCCCTCCGTTCAAACGCTTGCAAGCGCCTGATTTTTGTAATTACAAGCCGCGGCTTACACAGCCGCAGGCTACTTCGACAGCACCTGACGCTTCGAAGAAATCACGCCCGTGTTGAAACCAGCCAGGTGCAGGCCACCGTGGAAACGCGCATGCTCAATCTTCACGCACTTATCCATCACCACGTTCAGGCCGGCAGCCTCACCAATCGCGGCAGCCTCCTCACTCCAGGAGCCCAGCTGCATCCACACGGTCTTCGCGCCCAGATCCACAGCCTCCTGAACCACGCCCGGCAGGTCCTCATTACGGCGGAAAATCTCCACCAGATCCGGGACCTCCGGCAGGTCCTGCAGCGACGGGTACACCGGCTGACCCAGCACAAGCTTGCCCTTCGCCGCCAGAATCGGGTTCACAAAATACAGCTTGTACGGCGACGCCGACTGCAGATACGTTGCCACAAAGTACGAGGCACGCGAAATCTTATCGCTCATACCCACAATCGCGATCGTGCGGGTATTACGCAGAATGTTCAGACGCTCAGGGGCGGAAGGACCCACCCAGGTACGCTTCTCAGTCATTACTTCTCCTCCTGAGTGGTAGTAGGCAGGGAGCAGGATGCGCCAGCAGCAGCCTCAGCGGCGGCAGCGTCCTCGGCGGCCTTAGCGGCGGCAACCGCCTCCTCAGCCTCCACAACCTTGTCTGCGCTGGACTCGCCCACACGCTCACCGGCGTGGTTCAGGCCGGTCGCGTAGGTCAGCGCCTGATCCAGGTCCCAAATGATGTCTTCAACGTCTTCCAGACCCACAGAAATGCGGATCAGGTCCTCACCGACACCGCCAGCAGCCAGCTGCTCAGCGGTCAGCTGCTGGTGCGTGGTCGAACCCGGGTGCAGCACCAGGGTGCGGGCGTCACCAATGTTCGCCAGGTGGCTTGCCAACTGCAGGGCACCGATGAACTCGCCACCAACCAGGCGGCCGGAAGCCTTCTCAGTGCCCTTCACACCGAAGGAGAACACGGAACCGACACCCAGCGGCAGCAGCTTCTTCGCACGCTCGTGGTGCGGGTGATCTTCCAGACCGGCGTAGTTCACGTAGGCGATACGCTGATCCTCAACCAGCCATGCGACAACCTGCTTAGCGTTCGCCAGGTGCGCGTCCATGCGCTGCGGCAGGGTCTCAACGCCCTGCAGCAGGTTGAACGCGGACTGCGGGCTCAGCGACGGACCGAAGTCACGCAGCTGCTCAGAACGCAGCTTGGTCAGGAAACCGAACTCACCGAAGTTACCCCACCAGGACACGCCGTTGTAGGAGGGAACCGGCTCGGTCATGGACGGGAAGTTGCCGTTACCCCAGTTGAAACGACCGGACTCGACGACGATACCGCCGAGGGTGGTGCCGTGACCGCCCAGGAACTTGGTGACCGAGTGAATGACGATGTCCGCGCCGTGCTCGATGGGGCGGATCAGGTAGGGGGTGGACAGGGTTGCGTCCACGACCAGGGGGATGCCCGCCTCGTGTGCGACCTCTGCGAGGCCTTCCAGGTCGGCAACCTCACCGGAGGGGTTCGCCACGATCTCGGTGTAGATTGCCTTGGTGTTCTCGGTCAGTGCCGCCTTGTAGTCGGCGGGGTCGGTGCCGGGCACGAAGGTGGTCTCAATGCCGAAGCGGCGCAGGGACACGTCCAGCTGGGTGACGGTGCCGCCGTACAGCTGCGAGGAGGCGACAATGTGGTCGCCCTGCTGGCAGAGCGCCGCGAAGGTGATGAACTCGGCAGCCATGCCGGAGGCGGTCGCTACCGCACCGATACCGCCTTCGAGGGAGGCGATGCGCTCCTCCAGCGCGGCGACGGTGGGGTTGGACAGACGCGAGTAGATGTTGCCGTACTTCTGCAGGGAGAAGAGGTTCGCCGCGTCGTCAGCGTCCTTGAAGACGAAGGAGGTGGTCTGGTAGATGGGGACCGCGCGGGATCCGTGCTCGGCGTCGGGGGTGCCGCCCGCGTGTAGTGCGCGGGTTCGGAAGCCGAAAGTGTGTTCAGCCATTGGTTTGCTCCTGGTGTATCTGCCCGCCGGGGATGGGCGGGGAGTCGATAGTGGCTCGACTTTATACTGTGCCACCGTCACGGGGGCGCACCAAGTGCGGGTACCTATGTGTCGTTTATTGCGGATTATGACGGGGCATCATATCAGCTGTCATAACAGAAGTTGTTATGACGGCTGTTATGATGCGCGCTCAATCAGCGCCGGCAAAATACCCGGTTTTAGCTTGCAAATCCGGGGTTTTCAAGGTTCAAGGCGCGAGGAAAATATCGCATCATAACAACATTATCGCAGGATCATAACAACTTCATAACAGAAATTGTTATGATGCTGTTATGACGTTGCTATGACGTTCACCAAGAAGTAGCCATCGGGAGCATGCATGGAAACAAACACCGCCGAACTCATCAAAAACCTACGCCATAACCGGGCTGAAAACGGGCGGGTAGAAGTCAAAGCTGCCGCTGGCGGGTTCCCTAAGTCCGTTCTTGAAACCGTTAGCGCCTTCGCTAACGGCGACGGTGGCACCATCCTTCTTGGCCTGACCGACCCGGCAGAGGGTCTGCAACCGGTTGAAGGTTTCAATGCACAGGCAGTCCACGACGCATCCGTTGAGGCAATCCGTTCCAAGATCACGCCTCGACCCCCGGTAGATATTCAAATTGAGGCGGCAGATGAGCAGCACCGTATCGTGCGCATCGACGTACTCCCCGGCGACCCGACGCAGAAGCCCTACTACATCGAAACACACGGCATGTACAACGGCTCCTACCAGCGCGTCGGCGAGGCCGATATTCGCCTCACCAAGTACGAGATTGACCGCTTCCTAGAGAACCGCAGTCAGCCCCGCTACGACGAGGAGCTGGTCAGCGAGGCAAGCTTCAAGGACCTCTCTCCCACCCTTGTGAGTGCCTATGTCGCTCGCCTGCGCGAGGAGCAACCTCGCGTTTTTGCGGCGCTTTCTGACCGTGAGGTTCTTCTGCAGGCACGCATTCTACGCATCGATTCTGAGGGCCGAGAAGTGCCCACTCTTGGGGCGCTTCTCGCCATGGGATCCTACCCGCAGGCGTTCTTCCCGCAGCTGATGATGAGCGTTGTTGTTCTTCCCGGTGAAGAGCTTGGTGAGGTCACTGAGGACGGTCGACGTTTTCTGGACAATCACAGCTGTACCGGGCCTATCCCCTCCATGTTGGATGAAGCTATGGGCGTTTTGGTTCGCAATATGCGCAAAACGTCCACGATGGAGGGCCTCAACAGTAGCGGTATCGGGCGGGTTGAGCGCTACGAGTATCCGCTGGAGGCTATCCGCGAGCTCTTGGTTAACGCCCTCATGCACCGCGACTACTCGCCGGGTGCGCGCGGCTCGCAGGTGCAGGTTGAGCTCTACACCAACCGCCTGGTGGTGCGTAGCCCGGGCGGTATCTACGGTGCTGTGACTATCCGAGATTTCGGTCAGCCCGGTGTTTCTTCAACCCGCAACAGCTACTTGGCAAGCATTCTGACTGATCTGCCCGACCCGGGTACGGGGCGTTTGATTGCAGAGAATAGGGCTTCCGGTATTCCCACGGTTCTACGCGCACTGAAGGAGGCGGGTCTGCCCGCTCCCCAGTTTGCTGACCGTCTACTCTATGTGCAGGTCACTCTGATGCAGCCCCCGCAGGGTGCGTCTTCTACGGAACAGAAGACCGCGCCTGAGGATAAGACTCAGCAAGCAACCCATTCCACGGGCAAACATTCAGCCGACACCGTCGAACCGGCAGGCGCCGATGCGTCGCTTGACGGCCTCAGCGAACGCCAGGCTGGTATTGTGCGTGGCCTGCGTGCACAGGGCGAGGCTGTTTCCACGACATATATCCAAGAGCATTGGGGTCGGGGCGCTTCACGTACCTCCATTACGAATGATTTGCGCCATCTTGTGGAGGCGAAGCTGATTGTTCCTACGGCTCCGCCGCGTAGTAAGAACCGTAAGTATCGCGCTGCTTAGACGTGCCCGATAAAAGGTACACAAAAAAGGGGAGGGAAATAGAGCGGTTATTCTCTATTTCCCTCCCCCTTCGACTATTCAGCCAAAACCACGTTTAGCCGCAAGCCCATTCAAAGACGACCTGCGAGAAGTCGCGGGCGGCAAGCGCCTCCGGAGTAATCAGCCAGTTCGCCGCACCGGCATCACCCCACATGATCTCAATCTCCTCGTCTTCGTTCTCCTCGTTCTCCGATTCGGAGACGATAGTCAGCAGGTTCACCGTGTGGCCGCGCAGCTCCTTGAACTCGTCACGCGGGTCATTCTGCACGAAGAACGGGTATCCGCCCACGTGGGAGTACTCTTCCTCCGATTCGAAAGGCTCCGTCAGCTCGTAGAGAGCTTCGCGGCGAGGCTGGTTCTTATACGGGTTTTTGTGCGCCTCGGGCAGCAACTCATCCGGGTAGGTTTCATCCCATTTCTTGCCAAAGAGGTCATAGTAGTCGTAGCCGGATGCGGTCACACCCTGCTCACGCACCTCAAAGGTCATGCCGTACTCAATTTCGAGCGGGCCGCTCTCACAGTCGAAACCGCCGATGGGCCAACCGCCTTCGTCCCAGTCCACGTTCGGGAACGGGGCGTCCGGGTTCGGTTCGCCCAACGTCTCGTAGTAGACGACGCGGTGATTCTTCTGAGAGAGCGGGTTCTCGTAGTCGTAACCCCACAGGCATTCTTCGTCGTTCGGGTCCATCCAGAACTGCAGCAGACCGGTGGCGGGGTACAGGTCGTTTTCGGGCAGGTCAGCGCAGTTAATCTGCGCAATCATACCCAGCGGCTCACCCTTCTCATTGGTCGGCGCAGACTCCCCGGCGGGCAGGTACGGGCGGCCACCAAACTTGGATGCAGTCTGCGGCAAGGGATCGGCGGGAACGAAGGGCTTCAGCGCGATAGCCTTCTTGCGGGCACCCTCCTGGTTGAGCAGGTCGATAACGTGCTTCGCCTGCTTCTCGATGTCCTTGAACGGCTTGTTGTCGAGCATTTTAGAGTCTCCTCATTGATGATGTGGCGGTGTGAAAGTAGTACGGTGTCTAGCTGCAAGCCCACTCAAAGACGACCTGCGAGAAGTCGCGGGCGGCAAGTGCCTCCGGGGTAATCAGCCAGTTCGCTGCACCGGCATCACTCCATATCACGTACACGTCCTCCTCAGCATCCTCGCCCCACTCCGACTCGATAGTCAGCAGGTTCACCGAGTGGCCGCGCAGCTCCTCAAACTCATCGCGCGGGTCACCCTGCGCGAACGAAGGGTAGCCGCCAATATACGAGTAATCCCTCTCATCCGATTCGAAGGGCTCCAGCAGGTTGTAGGAGGCGTTATCGCGTGCGTTCGGGTTCTCGGGAAGCTTCTGGTCCGGGTACATTTCATCCCAGGCGTCAGCGAACTGGTCGTAGATTTCGAGGCCACCGTCCAGGAAGCTCTGTTCCCAGGTCTCGAAGGCAAGTGCGTACTCGGTGGTCGCCTCAGAAACGTCCTCGCCCTCGGGGCCCAGAGGCCAATCGTATTTATCCCAATTCACGGTCGGGAAGGGGGCATCCGGGTTCGGCTCATCCAACGTCTCGTAGTAGACCACGCGGTGGTTTTTCTGCGAAAGCGGGTTCTTGTAGTCGTAACCCCACAAGCACTTTTCGTCGTTGGGGTTAATCCAGAACTGCAGCAGACCGGTTGCTGGGTAGATATCATTTTCGGGCAGGTCGGCACAGTTAATCTGCGCGATCATGCCCAGCGGCTCACCTTTCTCATTGGTCGGCGCAGACTCCCCGGCGGGCAGGTAGGGGCGGCCACCAAACTTGGAAGCAGTCTGCGGCAGCGGTGCATCGGGGCGGGTCACCTTCAGGCGGATTGCCTGCTTGCGGGCGCCACGCTCGTTGAGTGCGTCGATGACGCGGCGTACCTGCGCCAGGGTCTCTTCGGAGGGCTTATTCTTCGGCATTACGTGCTCATTTCGTCGGTGAATTAATCGGTGTGGAAGGTTCGGTGTGTCAGGCGCGGGCAACGGTACCGCTACGCCTTCTACCCCCATTAGACCCTATTTCGGGCGGACGCGCACCGAATCCGGTCACAAGTGCATCCGGCGGGCAAAAAACAGGTGCACAGCGTGCAGAAAGCCCCGCTTCCTCACCCTCATGCACGGGCATGAGAGGCAAGAATGCGGGGCTTCAGTGATTCTTGGTGGAACTCAGTGATTCTCTACAAATCTCTACGAGAGGCTAGAGCCTTTAGAGCGCCTTCTCAATGGTCTCCAGAACGCCAAGCGCGGCAGCCGGGCCAGCGTTCAGGAAGAACATGTCAGCATCCACGCTGTGTGCGTGCTTCTCGGTGACAGCCTTGAGGGTGCTCCACAGGGCCTCCTTGGTCAGCTTAGAGTCATCGCCGCCCTGCACACCGTAGAACAGGTAGTCGGCGTCAGCCTGGTCAAGCTGCTCGGCGCTCAGGTCCACGGAGGTCTTCTCAACCTGCGCAGCCGCGGGTCGTGCCAGGGATGCATCCACGCAGATGGAGCCCACGAACGAGGACTTCGCGAAGATGCGGGTGCGGTCAGCGGAAGCGTACAGGAAGGAGAAGGTCTTCTCGGTGCCGGCCTTCTGGCCGACCGACTTTGCCTTGGTGTTGTACTCCTCCATGAGCTTCTCAGCCTTCTCGGTGGTGCCCAGCGCGGCGGCAATCAGCAGGAAGTCCTGCTTCCAGTTGATGCCGGTGCCCTCGGTGACCACGGTCGGGGCGATCTTGGCGAGGGACTCGTACACCTCATCCTTCTTGTTGGTGTTGTTGATGAGGATCAGGTCGGGCTTGAGGTTTGCGATGGCTTCCAGGTCGGGGTCGGTGCGCTTGCCGACCTTGGCGATCTTGTCGAGCTCTGCGGACTTATCGGAGAACTTGGTCTTCAGGTAGGTGGGGACCAGGTCGGCGTCGCCTGCGGTTGCGGCGCCGACGGGCACAATGCCCAGGGAGAGCACGCCGTCGAGCTGTCCGGTGGAGAGAATAACGACCTTGGAGGGTGCGGATCTGATGGTGGTTTCACCGCGGAAGTGCTTGACGGTGCGGGGGAATTCGCCGTCAACGGTGGTGGTGCCCATGCCGGAAGGCAGGGCGGAGGGTGCCACCTTCTTACCGGTCGCAGAAGCGGACGCGGAGGAGGAAGAGCCGGAAGTGTTGGAGGAGCCGCAAGCCGCCAGGGCGAGGGCGCCGAAGGAACCGAGTGCGAGTGCGCCGAAGGAGCGGCGGGTGATCTTGTTCGTCATATTTGCCATTTTATTAGGATAACCTCATATTTGCATATGCAATACTTAATACTCATCTATTGATACGTTAAGCACCCTCCGTCCGCACGGGAGCAAGCCGCTCCTCCACCACCTCCAAGGCATATGACCCCACAGACCACCACCTCTTCCGGACCCGCCGTCAGCGAAGGACCTACTGTCAGCGCTGCTTCCCTGGCGAAAATTCGTGCCCTCTCCGCTTCTTCGGACGCCGTCTCTGGCGCCTCCTCGGATGGTAAGGGCGGCAAGTCCATCTCCCGCTTGGCGGTTGCGCTCATCATTGGCGGCGTTCTGCTGGTGCTGCTGTGCGCGCTGTCGTTTGCGGTGGGTTCGCGCATGTTCGCCCTGGACCGCTCGATTGACGGTTTCCTCCACCCGGAGGCGAACACCATCGAATCGAAACTGATTTGGGCGAAGCGTGCCCCGCGTACCGCCGCGGCGCTGCTGGTTGGTGCCGCGTTGGCGGTGTCGGGTGTGCTCATGCAGGCGCTGAGCCGCAACCCGCTGGCTGAGCCGGGCCTGCTGGGTGTGAACTCGGGTGCTGCCGCCTCCGTGGTGGTGGGCGTGGGCGTTTTTGGGGTGTCCTCCCCGTTCGTACAGCTGTGGTTGGCGCTGGCCGGTTCGGGTCTGGCGGCGGCGCTGGTGTTTGTCATGGGCCTGGTGGATTCTAAGCCGAACCTGGATTCGACGGCACGTCTGGTGCTTACGGGTGTGGCGGTGAACGCCTGCCTGGGCACTATCACCGGCATTATCACGATGTTTAATTCCAAGGCTTTTGATTCGCACCGTTTCTGGGTGGTGGGTTCGCTGGAGAACCGCACCTTCGAGCAGGTGCTCTCGGCGCTGCCCTTTGTGGCGGTGGGGCTGGTGCTGTCCTTCATGCTGATTGGCCCCCTGCGCGCCCTGGCGCTCGGTGAGGATGCGGCAGCCGGCCTGGGCGTGCCGGTGACAATGGTTCGTGGCACGACGATCATTGCGATTATGGCGCTGTGTGGTGCGGCGACTGCGATTGCGGGCCCGATTGGTTTTGTGGGTCTGGTGGTACCGCATGTGGTGCGTCTGCTGGTGGGTTCCGATATTGCGCGCGTGCTGCCGCTGTCGCTGGTGTACGGCCCGGTGCTGGTGCTTGCCGCCGATATTCTGGGCCGCATCCTGGTCATGCCGAGCGAGCTTGAGGTGGGTATTGTGACCGCCTTTATTGGTGCCCCGGTGCTGATGGCTCTGGTGCTGCATTTGAGTACCGGTGCGCGCGGTGCGAAGAAGAGCCGCTTGGGTTCGAAGGCGCAGGCGCACGACGAGGCGGGCCCGGCTCATGTGTCGGAGCACGGGGCGCATCGTGCTCACCGCCCTGTTGTGGGTGGTTCGTCTGGTTCGACTGGCGTATCTGGTTCGTAGGTCCCGGTTTCTGAGAGGTTTTATTGTGAGCGTTGTGTCTCGTTCTGTAGCCGGGTCCGTGCGTATTCCGGGGCGTTACCGCACCCCTATTCCGCGTACCCTGCTGGTGGTGGCGGTGCTTGTGGTGGCGGCGGTCGCCTCCCTGGTGTTTGGTAGTTATCAGATGAGCCCTGATCAGGTGTTTCGCCTGATTTTTCAGGGTGAGGGCACGGAGATTGAGCGTCAGCTGGTGTTGAATCAGCGTCTGCCGCGTATGCTTGCAGCCGTGGTGGTTGGTGCGGCTTTGGGCTTGTCGGGCGCTATTTTTCAGTCAGTTTCGCGTAATGCTCTGGGTTCGCCGGATATTATCGGCTTCACGGTGGGTTCGGCGACCGGTGCCCTGTCTGTGGTGCTGATTGGGTCGTTGAGTTCTACCGGCGTGGGTATGGGCATGGGCGCTATTATTGGCGGTTTTGCGACGGCGGCTGTGGTGATGCTTCTGGCGGGTGCGCGCGGTGGCGCGACGATGGGTCAGAAGATGGTGCTAATCGGTATTGCGGTGAGTGCGATGCTCAGTTCAGTGAACGATTACCTAATCACACGCGGTGATTTGGAGAAGGCGGAGGCGGCGAAGACCTGGCAACACGGTTCGCTAAATGCGCTGTCGTGGAATCAGGTGTCGGTGCAGGCGGTGCTGCTGCTGGTGGCGATTCCGCTGGTGCTGATGCTGACGCATCGCCTGCGCGTCTTAGAGCTCGGCGATGACTTGGCGGCGGGTTTGGGTCTGCCGGTGAAGAGGACCGTGAACCTGCTGGTGGCGGCTGCCGTGCTTCTGGTGGCTGTGGCGATTTCTGTTGCGGGTCCGATTGGTTTCTTGGCGCTGGTTGCCCCGCAGATTGCGCGCCGCCTGTGGAACACTCCGGGTATGGCGATGTGGCATTCGGCGCTGTTGGGTTCGGTAATTTTGGTGCTGGCTGATTTTGTGTCGGCTCGTGCGTTGGCGCCGTTCCAGATTCCGGTGGGCCTGGTGACGGGCGCGCTGGGTGGCGTGTATATGCTGTGGTTGCTGTACCGTCAGCGCTAGTTGCGCCGTCTTATTTCGTGTAAGTGACCGGGTGTTCCCAACTGGGGGCACCCGGTTTTCTCTGTTTCACGGGGTTTCGCTAGGTTTCACGGGCGGCTTCGCTGGGTTTCACGGGTGGTTTCAGAATTTTTCAGAATTTTCCCAGTTTTACCCCGGGGTAGATTAAAAACTGCTTATCGTGTCAGGGGTCGCTCATAGAGTGTAGGTGTTGGAAGGGACGATCCTTCCGACCGGGCACACCGTCTCCTGCGGTGTTGCCGCTAGGTTGATTCAGCATCTACGGAAGGAACGGTCATGGACAACACCACTCACGAGAGCCAGTACGCAAACGCAGAGATTTCCTGCACCGCCGATGAGCAGCTGTGCCGTGATGCAGAGTTCAACCTGCTGATGCAGGCGGGCACCATCGTCCGTATGGAGCGTTTCAACGTGGAGGAGCTCCGCGGCGTTCTGGAGCAGCTGGTAGCTGACGGTTCGTGCTTCCGCACCGCGCCGGCGTCTTCGACGATGGGCCGCGTGATGCGTCACCTGACTCAGGGTGCTTCCGGTTACGAGGCGAACTTGACTGAGCTGCGTGCGGCGGCACAGAACGCTCTGCTGTTCGTGTTCCCCCTGGAGAAGGACCTGGAGATGTGCCTGCGCTTTGAGCGTGTGCAGGGTACCGGCTTGGCGTTGACTCGTCTGGGCGTGAGCCCGGTCAATGGTGACCTGTGGACTCAGCACTGGGCGATGCGCGCGCTGGAGTGCACCGGCGGCGTGTTTGCGGTGGAGTCCGCTCCGGGTGCCTGCAATTTTGAGCTGCGCCGCGAGATGTTCTACGCGATGCTGTCGCTGGTTGAGCTGTCGACTTTGGGTCTGTCGGCTGAGCCGGAGGACTTCTACATGTTTGCCGATTCGGAGGCTGTGTGTAAGAAGTTCAAGCGTGAGCGTCGTGATTGCCGCCGCGCAATGCGTGCCCAGTACGACCGCGCCGCATAAGGTATATCGTGTATGCCTTATGCGGCATACGCGCATATCAGAGCCATTTATTCTTCTTGAAGAACCAGTAGAGAAGCAGGCAGGAACCCACCATGAGTAGCAGCGCGGCGGGGTAGCCGAACTCCCATTTGAGTTCAGGCATGACCTCAAAGTTCATGCCGTACACGGAGCCAACGATGGTGGGCACCATGAGTAGCGCCGCGTAGGCGGAGATTCTCTTGGTGTCGTCGTTCTGCTGCTGACCGAGCAGGGTGTCGTGCACGCGCAGTGCGTTTTCGAGGGAGCTGCGAAGGTCTTCGAGGCGTTCTTTTGTTTGGGTTACGTGGTCGAGCACGTTGCGGAACTGCCGGGCGAGCTCGACCGCTTCTTCGTTCTTTTCTTCGTCGGATACGCCCGGGTAGGGTGAGGGGTCGAGCGCGCCGGTGCGCATCCCTTCGATGATGCGGCCGATCATGGATTCGAGGGGTCGGCAGGCACGCTGGAAGTCGATGACCTGGTTGAGCAGTTCGTAGATGCGCCGTGCGAGGGAGTTGGCGTCGCGCCGCTCGCTGTGGGAGAAGAGGATGTCTTCGATTTCGTCGCTGTCGTTTTCGAGGCCATCGAGCACGGGTGCGTACCCGTCGACGGTGCTGTCGAGGATGCGGTGCAGCAGTCGGGCGGGGGATGCATCGGGGGTGGCGTAGAGCAGGTTGAACTGGTCGTTGATGCGCTGGTTGCTGCGTTGTTCGTCGCGAACGAGTGCGAGGGTGTAGCGGGGGCCGGTGAAGAGGTGCAGTTCGCTGAGGCGCACTTCTTCTTCTTTGTCGAGGTAGATGGCGGGGCGGATGACGGTGAAGAGGGAGTCGCCGTATCGTTCTAGTTTGGCGCGCTGGTGGCCTCGTCCGGCGTCTTCGATGGCGAGTTCGTGCAGGTTGAAGGTTTTTTGCAGGGCGTGTAGTTCGTGGATGTCGGGGTTGGCGTATCCGAGGGCTACGGCGGTGTTGGGCTGCTGGTAGGCGTTGAGGGTTTCTTCTTCGGGTGCGCCTATGCGGATGCGGTCGCCGCTGGGGTAGATGGCTCCGGTAATGTAGGTCATCGTTCTCCTCCTCTGAACGCTTTGGCGCCACGTGTGTGGGCGCTCTTTCCAGCATACGGCACACGCCCCGCCTGGTCACATGTGCAGGTTCGGAGGCGCTGGGGGCTGGGGTGTTGTGGTGAGTCTTGGATTTTCTTTTTAAGATATCTGGGAGTTGTAGAGTTTCAACCTTCCCTTGAAAGCCAAGAAAGTCTAAACTTCTAGTTAATGAGACTGGGATTGTCTTAGAACCAACCACTATTTTCTTTTGAGGAGTCAACGATGCTGTTGAAACCGTTTGTGAAGGGTGCGGCGTGTACTTTTGCCGCTGCTTCTCTCTTGTTGTCTGCGGTGGCGCCTGCTTCTGCAGCGCAATTGCGCCCTAAGACTTTTTCTCCTTTTCCGGGTGATGAACTGGAAGTTACCTGCATTAATGAGTCTGAATACAATACCCCGGGTGATTACCAGGATAAGGTGATTGCTTGGGCGGAGTGCACTGGGCTTATTACTCACGGCCGCCGTCTTTATCTTCAGAAGAATAAGAATGCTCCCCAGCCTGCGATGACTCGTGGGCAGCTTCTTGAGTTTCTGTACCATGTGAAGGGTAGGCCCGTGGTTAAGGATCTTCCTGCTACTTCGCCATATAGCGATATTTCGGTCAATGACCCGCACTACCCTATTGCTATCTGGGCTACTCGTGAAGGTATCACTGCCGGGTGGGGGGATGGAAAGTTCCACTACAACGAGGTAGCTTATGAGGCGACTGAGGCTCTCTTCCTTTACCGGATGTACGGCAAACCTCAGGTGGGTCTTACCCCCGTCCCCGAGGATTTCAAGCGTTGTGTGAAAGAGGGCGGAGATATGCATAAAGCATATAGCTGGCTGGGTTGGACACCTCAATGTGGATATGACAGTGATGTTAAATTCATGACATTTCTATCTGTTTTGCGAGATCTTGACGAGCGCGGAATTTTATAAATTATAAAGAAATAAAGATAGGCTCTGAATATTAATAATTTCAGAGCCTATCTTTTATATATTAAAATTCAACTTTTGTACACAGATATTCATCCTGTTTATACTTTGGCATATCGGTGTACTTCTTTGGGGTCTTTTTCACTTCTTCTTCGATGTCATGCATTCCATACCGCATGACAAAGTTATTAATCGTGACATCCATATACCCTGCACGCCACGGGCCAAAGTGAACTTTCCATGGGTAATTCTCTGGATGCTTCTTACGATGCTGATCATAGACATCACCACCAACTACGTGAAAGCCCCCGGAAGGCACCTGTAAGGTAGCCTCCGGGGGCTTTCACGTATTGAGCTTATTAGCTTAGTCTTCGTTGATGAGGTCGCGGACCACGATGGTCTGGTCACGATCCGGGCCCACACCAATCGCGGAGATACGGCAGCCAGAAATCTCTTCCAGCTTCAGCACGTACTTGCGGGCGTTCTCGGGCAGCTCATCCAGGCTCTTCGCATCCGAAATGTTCTCGGTCCAGCCGTCGTAGTACTCGAAAATCGGCTTAGCGTGGTGGAACTCGGTCTGAGTCATCGGCATCTCGTCGTGGCGCACACCGTCAACGTCGTAAGCCACGCAGACCGGAATCTTCTCCAGGCCGGTCAGAACGTCCAGCTTGGTGATGAACAGGTCGGTGAAGCCGTTGATGCGCACAGCCTGACGCGCCAGCACGGCGTCGTACCAGCCGCAACGACGCGGACGGCCGGTGTTCACACCGAACTCGCCACCGGTGGTGCGCAGGAACTCGCCCATCTCATCAAACAGCTCAGTCGGGAAGGGGCCAGCACCCACGCGGGTGGTGTACGCCTTCTGAATACCGATCACGCGGGAGATGCGGGTCGGGCCCACACCCGAACCGACGCATGCGCCGCCGGAGGTCGGGTTGGAGGAGGTCACGAACGGGTAGGTGCCGTGGTCAACGTCCAGGAAGGTTGCCTGGCCGCCCTCCATCAGCAGGGTCTTACCCTCATCCAGCGCCTTGTTCAGCAGCTGGGTGGTGTCCACAATCATCGGCTTCAGACGCTCAGCGTAAGACATGAAGTACTCGACGATTTCGTCGACCTCAACGTGGCGGCGGTTGTAGACCTTCACCAGCAGTTCGTTCTTCTGACGCAGTGCGCCCTCAACCTTCTGACGCAGAATCGACTCGTCCAGGATGTCCTGAACACGCACGCCGAGGCGACCAACCTTATCCATGTAGGCGGGGCCGATACCGCGGCCGGTGGTGCCGATAGCGCGCTTGCCGAGGAAACGCTCGGTCACCTTGTCCATGGTCTGGTGGTAGGGTGCGACCAGGTGTGCGTTAGCGGAAATCTTTAGGCGGGAGGTGTCTGCACCGCGTGCCTCAAGGCCGTCAATCTCAGCGAACAGAGCTTCGGGGTTAACAACCACGCCGTTACCAATCACGGGGACGGCGTTATCGCTCAGAATACCCGCGGGCAGCAGCTTCAGCTCAAACTTCTGGCCGTTCACCACCACGGTGTGACCGGCGTTGTTACCGCCGTTGGGCTTGACCACGTAGTCTACGCGGGGGCCGAGCAGGTCGGTTGCCTTACCCTTACCCTCATCGCCCCACTGGGCGCCCACAATCACGACAGCTGACATTTTTGTGCTCCTTGAAAGCCTTGAAGATACGCACCGGATTTCACGGCGCGGCGGCGACCTACCGCCTCATGTTTCGGGTAGGCACAGCTCTTCTAATGATACCGTGCCCGTCCCTTTAAGTCCCGTGTTACGGGGCGGTAGGCGTGCCAGATCCGGTGCCGGTGAGCCTCACCGGGCACGGCAACGCCCCCATCCGATATTTGGACGGGGGCGCTACCGGTATGAGCTTATGAAGACTACTTGATGATCTCGATGAAGGTCATCGGGTAGGTGTACTGCTCACCGCGGTTTGCGGCCAGAGCAGCCAGGCTGTGGAAGATAACCATCAGGATAGCCACAACCATCGGGACGACCCACAGGATGATGCCCAGGATGCCGAAGGTCAGAATAATCAGCAGCCAGGAAGCCATGCTGATGACCCACAGGGAGAAGTTGAAGTTGAACGCGCGGCGGGATGCTTCCTTAGTGAAGGAGTAACCGGGCTTGTCCTTGTAGATGAACCACATGACCAGCGGCGCGAGAATACTTGCGGATGCGAAGGACAGCAGAGACAGAATTGCAGAAGCCAGGTGCGCGAGCATCGCCATGTTCTGGTCGTCCTTGGAGGAGACTACGTAACCGTTGGGCTGCTGACCCGGCGCCTGCGAGTAGGAGGGTGCCTGCTGGGAGTACTGGTTGTACTGTTCAGGGTTCGGGTTCTGGGACATCGTTCTTTTCCTAATCTATCGATGAGTGGATACAGCTAATCGTTGAGGTGCGGCTAATCATTGAGGCGCGGCGGCAGGCTAACTCGCCGTTTTCGGCGGGTGCCCGCCTCGCTCTGCTTAGTCGCAACGCTCGTGATGGTTTCACCCTATCAAGGCAAAGTAAATGGAATATTAACCCTCGCCGGACAACAGACAAAGAAACCCGAATATGACACAAAAAAGACGCCTCTGCCCCTCCACGCGGTGTTACGTGTGTGGAGGGGCAGGTCGTTTTACGGTGTGGATTGGCTTGAGGTTAGTCTTGTATCTCTACATCGGGTGAGCCAGGATGCGCGGCGGGCTTATGTAGTGCGGCAGGCTCGCGCTGTGCGGCGGCCTCGCGCGGTGCCGCAGACTCGCGTAGCTTTACACGTTCCCGCCTTTTCAGCGCCTCATACTCATCGAAAAAACCATGTTTCTTCGTGTATCCGTTGATGCCCGTGTAGTCGTCCGGCAGGCGGTTGTACACCAGGTAGTACCAGAACTCGGCATGTACCGTCTTTGTTTTCTGGATGAGTTCCCTCAGCCGGTTCTTATGCTTCACAGCCTGAACAATACCCACAATCCACAGGATCGGCACCACAAAAAATGATCCCAGACCGATAATGATGAAGAAGAACAGCATCGACATACCGGCATTATTATCGAACATGCTCACCAAAGGAACCAGCACAAACGGGTTCAGTATCAGTAGGACAATAAGCACGGCTTTCCAGAAGGTGCGCTGACCCTCGATCTCTTCAATGTTGGAGCCAGCCAACGGATTATTGATGGGAACGTAGCCCACCGGTTGCAGCTCGGCCGCCCGCGATATGGGGTTCTCCTCAGCCTTGACCGGGTTCAGGTGGGCGGCGCACGCCTGCATGGGTGCGGAGGATTCAAGCGAGCGGTCCAGCAGGCGCATTTCGATAAGTTCCGAGTCGGGGATGCCGAAGAACGGCTCAGGAATAACCGGCAGAATAGCGCCCGGTTGCAGACCGAGGTGTTCCAGCCGAACGTACTCGCCGTAGGCGTGCGTTGCCTGAGCCTGCTCTTGCTGAGCCTGTTCAGTGGAGGCGAGCGCTACCGGGTGGTTCGCCTCGTCGTCCTTGCGAGATTCGTGAGTATCTTCCGGGGTGTCTTCTGAGGTGTCTTCCGGTTCGTTGCTACCGTCGGAGTCTTCGCTGTCGGAGGCTTCGTGCAGCTCAACGTCTTCATTTTTCTGCGTCTGCTCGCCCATGAGTAGCGCCATGTATTCCGGGATGGACTGGTCGGTGTCCCAGAGGGGCTGGTACGCCTCGTCCTTCTTTGCAGCTTCCTTCTTTTCAGTGAGTCGGTCTGCCATGGTCGTCTCCTTCGCTTACCAGACATACTCCTAGCGGCACCACCGTACCAGCGTGCGCTGGGCAGTCCCTTGAAACCTGCCCGATAAAAGCTGAGAAAAATCCCCCGACAAGCGCCAACACGCACGTGTTAACACTGCCGGGGGTTCAGCGCTACCGGAGTCCAGGGGCTCACGGGAAGTCGACTACGATGCATCCGCTGAGTTTGGAACAGGGCTTGAGGTAGGGCTCTGGGCACTCAGCGGCTGAGGGGCTGGCGCCACGGAAGACATCGAAGACGCCGCGCCCAGGATTCCCTGCATCTCCTCGGCATCCCTAGGCAGGCGGTCATACACCAGGTAGAACCAGAACGACCCGAGAGGCATGGCCTTCCATTTCAGCGCTCGGTACTTTCGGCTCACTCGGATCAGCGCAAAAATCAGCGCACCAGCCCACAAGAACAGGGGAAGACCAAACGTTGCCAGAGAAAATATCAGGAAGAAATAGTAAACAAACCCGCCGAAGCGAGGGTCCTCTGTAACGGTAGCCAGCAGAAGATAAGTCAGGGGATTAAACACCACACCCACGAAGAAGAGCACTATGAACTCAGGCCAGGCTTTCCACCATAAGTCTGATACACGCACCTTGCCCGCAAGTGGGGTCGCTGAGATATACCCGATGGGTCGCGGTGTACCCACTACTTTCCCCTCCTGCCAGGTAGGAAACACACTTGGCACCTGCTGGTTTGCAGATGCGCCAGTATCCGTGCCCATGGGGGACATTCGGCGCATCGTGGGGCCCGGGCGGCCATACAGCGGTCGATTCAGCACCGGGTACCCCTCCGCCGAAGGGAAAAAATTCGCCGCCGGCACAGACGGCGCAGGAGCAGAAACCGCCAGAGCTGGCACCGCAGAATCAGGTGCTGCAGGAACCGCGGAGTCAGCAGGGGCGGATGCAGAACGAGCCTTCTGTATTTCCAGAACCTCCCTCACTGGCTCGGGGATCTCCCCGGTCGGCGGGGGAACGGGCGTTCCATGAAGAAGCAAAGCCGAGTATTCGGGGGCGGGCTGCTCCATATCCCAGAGGGGCTGATACTCGCTATCGCTCTTCTCGGTTGGGTTCTGAGGGTTTTTCGGTGCTTCGCGATGCTCCGCCACGGTGACCTCCTCCAATGCTTGTCTGCTGTTATGTGTCTGTTGTGTTGTCTACATTGTGTGTTCGATGCGCGGGGGCTCAATCCCGCAGCTGTTCTTTGAGCCAGTGGCTCATCTGCTTACGCCTCGGCCGCTTCGATAAGCCGCACAATGCTCAGAATCCACGCCACAAACCAGATGATGCCGGGAATCCCCATGAGCCCTGCGCTCACCTGATTCACCGTCACAAAGAGAGCTGCGACGAGTGACCCAGCCCCGAACAGGCCCGCAATGGAGAGAATCGCCGCCGCAATATACGGATTCAGGACGGAAACGGCAAAGAACAGAAGCTTCGCCTCCCCCTTCTGAGATGAATCAGACGAACCGCCAAAACTCGTCACCGGCTGAGTAATGCCAATACGACGAGGTGAAGCGTGGATTACGGACGGGGTGCAGTCATACACCAACCGGAACGTGAACCTCTCCTCAGCTCCACGCCTCCAGATGGAATTCACCATCACAGCGAGAAAATTGATAACAGCGCCCAGGGAGAAGACGAGCAGTACCAGCGGAAGAATACCGATGCTCAGCACCGAAAACCCTATGCCCGCCAGATATAGAGAACCTAGAGTTTCTTCGCTCAGGCTATAAGAAGGCAACAAGAAATATACGAAAGGATCCGCCACGATAGCCAACGCCAGGTACGCCAGCGCCTCCACCACGCGTCTACCAGTGTGCGGCTTGCGTTTAGGAACCGGAACGGGGCTGTATCCGACCAGCTCGCCGCCGTGCTCCTCCGGCGATTCTCCCTGAGGGAGAGTTCCCTGAACATCATCGGCGTGGATGCGCATCAGCTGCGGGTTGGGGCGACCGTAATGCACCTGCGGTGCCACCTTTAAAACACGCTGATGAGGGGAAACGGGTTGGTCGTCGATGGGCTGGTTGTTATCGTCGGTCATGATTCCTCCTCCTGGTGCGATTCAAGGATGCGGTGCAGCAATGCCTCAGCTGAACCACCGTCAAGCGGGGTGCACTCGTACACCAGCCGGAATTGAAAATCCTGCTGAATCTTGTGCTGCCTAACGAGCAGGCGCGTCGATTCGACGGCATCCCCAACAGCATTCAGAAACTTTCCTACGCAGAGGAGCAGCAACCAGATTTCTGCGACGAGGCCGACAAAGCCCACAAGCAAAATCAGCGGAGGGAAATAAAAGAGCGGAATCAAAAAAATGACAAGTATCATCGCCATTTCCTCGCCCACTCCCCTGAAACCCAGGCTGAAAAGTATCGGGCTCATCAGCACGATAAAGAAAGATGACCAGAACACCATCCGCAGCAGTGGACCCAGCACGTACCAGGTGAAGCCGCTCCAGTCGGTGAAGAGGCTCTTCACGTCCAAGGTTTCGGGTGGCTTCTCCATGGGGGCGTAGCCGACCACATCGCCAATCTGCCAGGCGGATGAGCTGTACTCGGTGAGGGTACCCTGCACCTCTCCCCTATGGATACGTTCCAACCGTGGACCGGGGCGGCCGTGCATAACCTGGGGTGACATCAGCAGAACAGAATCCTCAGTGGAAACGCGTCGCTTGACCATGGTTCGACCCTCCCTATCCCATCATTTTTGATAGATGTTCAATAGATGGTTTTACAGTAACAACCGAACCTGAAAAGAACCTGAACCCGAGTGCAAATAAAAAGCATGAAAAAGAAAAGGGTCGAACATGTCCATAATTTGATTCATTTAGGGGTAATAAACGCTTCACAAGCCATTTTGAGGTGTATCCTAGTTCACATCTAGTGTGTTCAAGTTCAGCTGGAACCCACCAGAACAACACCACAAGCCTCCCAGAAACACCCCGGGAGCCAAGCAAAGGAGCACCGTGACACACACCGCCTCCCCAAACCCCCGCGGCCGGTCGCATCGACGCCGAATCGGCAGCGGGCTACTCACCCTCAGCATGGCACTGAGCCCCCTCGCAGCCCTGGGCACCACCGCCCACGCCGCGGAAGACCCCGACGCCGTCAAGCAGGTACTCAGCGAAAGCATGAAGAACGCCAGCGGCACCGTCACCGCCTTCGTCCGCTTCAAGGGTAAGGGCGCCTTTGAACAGACCCAGCCCGCAGGCGTACGCGCCGGCGTGCAGGCACCCGTCAACACCAGCTCACAGGTGCAGGCAATCGCCTCCCAGGTGCAGAGCCAGGCACAGCAGGTCAGCAGCCAGTCCGGCGCGCAGGTCCTCTACACCACCCACAACGCAGTACGCGGCGTGGCAGTGCGCGGTGACGCAGAGTCCATCAAGGCACTCGCCAACCGCCCCGACGTAGAGAAGATCTCGCCCATCCTGCCCAAGTACCGCCAGAACGCGGGCGCCGCCATTGACGCAGGCTCCCTCGCCACCTGGACCGGCACCACCAACCCCGCCGGCGCGGGCGGATACACTGGCAAGGGCGTGAAGATCGCCGTCATCGACTCCGGCATCGACTACACCCACACCGACTTCGGCGGTAGCGGCAAGCTCGAAGACTACGAGAAGGCATCCAAGCTCACCGAGCTGCCCTCCGCAGACTCCGGACTCATCAACCGCACCAAGGTTGCTGGCGGCTACGACCTCGTCGGTGACGCCTACGACGGTAGCAACACCGCAACCCCCGACGGCAACCCGCTCGACTGCACCACCGGCGGCCACGGTACCCACGTGGCGGGCACCGCGGCAGGCTACGGCGTGAACTCCGACGGAAGCACCTTCACCGGCGACTACAGCAAGCTCACCGCAGAGCAGCTCAAGACCATGAAGATCGGCCCCGGCGTCGCCCCCGACGCTGAAATCTACGCCTTCCGCGTCTTCGGTTGCAGCGGCAGCACCAACGTCGTGATTGAGGCGCTCGACCGTGCCCTCGACCCCAACGGTGACGGCGACTTCTCCGACCGTGTGAACGTGGTCAACATGTCCCTCGGTGGCGAATTCTCCCCGCAGGACGACCCCGAAGCCTACGCCGTTGACGCGCTCACCCGCGCCGGCGTGCTCTCCGTGATCTCCACAGGTAACGCCAACGACTACAGCCTGCGCGGCGACACCTACTCCAACTCCGGTCACCCCGCCACCGCAGCCAGCGCAATCACCGTAGCTAACGCCTACGGCTCCACCCGCGCCGTCGATGCGGCAGAGCTGACCGACCCCGCCACCGGCACCACCCGCAAGGTACGCGGCGACTACAGCGTCTCCTACCCCTGGGCACAGGCGGGCACCAAGGAGTTCACCGGTGAACTCACCGCAATCTCCGAGAACAACCGCTACGCCTGCAACGCCCTCAGCGCCGACGAAGCGGCAGCTGTAAAGGGCAAGTGGGTGCTCATCGACTGGGCTAAAGATGACGGTGAACTCGCCTGCGGCTCCAAGGTGCGCTTCGACAACCTGGAGGCGGCAGGCGCCAAGGGCGTACTGCTTGCAGGCAATGACGAAGAACCCGGCCTGGGTATTGCCGGTAACGATACCCTGCCCGGCTTCCGCCTGGCAGCATCCGCCGCTAAGGACCTGCGTGCACAGATCACCGCAGCAGAAGCGGCAGGTAAGCCCCTGACCGTGCGCCTCGGCAACGAGCTGAAGTCCTCCCTGCGCGTGGACACCGATAAGCTGGATCAGCTGAACCCCATGAGTGCTCGCGGCTTCCACGGCAGCTACGGCTACACCAAGCCCGACATTGCGGCACCCGGCTCGTACATCACCTCCGCGGCGGTGGCGACCGGTAACAACTCCGTGACCTTCAGCGGCACCTCCATGGCGGCACCCTACGTGACCGGCTCCGCCGCCCTGGTCATGCAGAGCCACCCGACCTACACCCCCGCACAGGTCAAGTCCGCCCTCATGAACACCGCAACCCACGATGTGCGCACCGAATCCGGTGCCGCATACGCGGTGGACCGCGTGGGCGCCGGACGAGTCGACACCCTCGCTGCCGTGCAGTCGAAGTCCCTCGTCTACAACACTGACAAGAGCGGTACCGTGTCTCTGAGCTTCGGCGTGCTCGAGTACGCACCGGATGCTGGCGTTCAGACCCTCACCCGCGAGGTGACGGTCGAGAACACCGACTCCGTGGCGCACGCCTACGCCCTGTCCTACGCTGAAAGCACTAATATTCCCGGCGTGGAATACTCCTTCCCCTCCGCGGTCACCCTCGCACCCGGTGAAACTAAGAAGTTCGAAGTCACCGTGCGCATCGACCCGTCCAAGCTGGAGAAGACCCGCGACGCAGCAATGGACACCACCCAGAACGCAACTGACTACTACACCGGCAACGAAACCGTTCCCGAACAGTACCGTCAGTACATTGCCAGCGCATCCGGCCGACTCGTCCTCACCGAAGACGGCACCAAGGCGCTGCGTCTGCCCGTTCACGTGGCACCCAAGCCCGTGAGCACCATGCACGCTGCCGAAGACACCGTCACCTTCACCCAGAAGCCCTCCAGCGACGAGGCTCAGAAGGCAGACACCGGCTGGACCAAGTCCCAGATTTCGCTGCGCGGCACCGAGGTCAACCAGGGCGGCTACCGCTCCCTGCTCGGCGCGTTCGAGTACGGTGCGAGCGTGGACCGTGTGGCTCCCACCTCCCTGTCGCTGAACAGCAACGTTAAGGCGAACCTGCAGTACGTCGGTGCTTCCTCGGATGCGCCCGCACTGAAGGCAGCCGGCGGCAACGCCGATGACGGCACCCTGCGCTTCGGTATCTCCACCTGGGCGAACTGGGATGTTGTCTCCTACGAGAACACCTTTACCGTAGAAATCGACACTGACGGCAACAACCGCGCCGACTACAAGCTGGTCACCGACCGCGCTAAGGGCCTGGACTACCCGCTGGTTCGCCTCTACGGCTACAAGAATGGCAACCTCGTCGAGCTCGGCTACTACCCGCTCAACGGCGCCTGGGGTGATGTGGACACCAACATGATGGACACCAACACCCTCATCATGAGTGCACCCCTCAAGGACCTGGGCCTGACCAGCGCAAACAACCCGGACATCCAATACCGAGTCAGCGCAACCACCCAGTACGAGTGGGGTAACGTCAGCGAAACCGGCTGGATCAAGTACCGCCCCTTCAGCCCCAAGCTGTGGTTCAGCGGCGACTCCTCCGCCGTGGCTGGCCTCCACCCGGATGCCTCCACCACCACCCTGACGGCGCACCGCTCCGCTGACGCAATCCCCGCGCTCGGCGAATCCGGTACCCCCGCCAAGGCACTGCTGCTGCACCTGCACAACGGCACCGGTGATCTCTCCGGCACCAACGGCGCCAAGGGCAACCGCGCCGAGGTGCTGAACATCAAGGAGCAGCAGACCGAGTACATCACTCCGTCCCGCTTCACCGATGTGAAGAACACCGACCAGTTCTACACCGAGATTTCTTGGTTGGCTCAGCGCGGCATCACCACCGGCTACCCGGACGGCACCTACCGCCCGCTGGAGTCCGTGGAACGTGGCGCAATGGCGGCGTTCTTCTACCGCATGCAGGGTTCCCCGCAGTTCACTGCCCCCTCCACTCCGAGCTTCAAGGACGTGCCCACCACGCACCCCTTCTACAAGGAGATTGAGTGGATGAAGGCACAGGGCATCACCACCGGCTACTCGGACGGCACGTTCCGCCCCTCCGCACCGGTGAACCGTGACGCCATGGCTGCGTTCTTCTACCGTGCAGCGGGTTCCCCGCACGTGGATCTGCCCGCGACCAGCCACTTCAGCGATGTTTCCACCGATAACCAGTTCTACCGTGAAATCACGTGGCTGGCTTCGAAGGGCATCAGCACCGGCTGGCCGGACGGCACCTACCGCCCGGTGACCCCCATTGCCCGCGACGCAATGGCGGCGTTCATCTACCGCTACACCGAGAAGGTTGCTAACCAGGCCGGCCGCTAGACGGTAGCTAACTGGTAGCGAACGGTTCGGGTCCCCTCCCGCCCCCTGCATGGGGTGGGAGGGACACCCGGAACCGGCTGGCTCCGGGGATTGAAGCCCCGGAACCTTTCTAAGTTTTGGTGGCGGTTTCACCGGCGGACGCACTCACTCGTCGTCTGCTGGTGGGGCCGCCTCCGCACATCACCGATACACAACCACAGAGCACACAGCACTATCGAAAACAGATAATCCGAAGGAGGATTCCATGACAACGCCTCATGCGCCACGCCGCAGAATGAAGGCTGTCGGTGCGACCGGTTTGAGTGCAGCTCTTGCCCTTACTCTCGGCGTTCCCGCCACTTTCTCTGCAGCTCACGCTCAGAGCCCCCAGCAGGTCGAAGGAAGCACTGCGAGCGCATCCGGTGACGCTGCCTCGCGTATCAGCCCGGGCCTGCAGAAGGCTGAAGGCCAAATCACCGTGTATGTGCAGTTCAAGGGCAAGGGCGCGTATGAGCAGACCCAGTCCGCGGCTGTTCTGGCACGTAAGGAGGCGCCGGCGAACCGTCAGGCGCAGGTGCAGGCTATTGCAGCTCAGGTGCAGTCGCAGGCTCAGTCTGTGGCGGCTGCTTCTGGCGCGAAGCTGATGTACACCACGCATAATGCGATGCGTGGTGCGGCGATTACTGGTGATGCTGCGCAGATTCGTGCGTTGGCGGAGCGCCCGGATGTGGAGCGTATTTCGCCGATTATCGCGAAGGAGCGTATGAACTCCGGTAGCGAGATTGATACGAAGACTCTTGCCACGTGGACTCGTGAGAATACGGGGTACACGGGTAAGGGCGTGAAGATTGCGGTTGTTGACTCTGGTGTTGACTATACGCACGCTGATTTTGGTGGCCCCGGTACGGTGGATTCGTACCTGAAGGCTAAGGCGATGACGGAGCTTCCGTCCGCTGATTCGGGTCTGATTGATCGTAATAAGTTCATTGGCGGCATTGACTTGGTCGGTGATGACTACAATGCGTCGGTGGCTGAGAAGTCGACTCCGCAGCCGGATAATAACCCGCTGGATTGCCGCCCGGATGGTTTCGGTTCTGGCGGTCACGGCACGCACGTGGCGGGTACTGCCGCCGGTTATGGTGTGACGGCGAACGGTACGACTTACCGTGGCGATTACAAGAACCTGACGGAGGAGCAGCTGAAGGGCATGTCCATTGGCCCCGGTACTGCTCCTGATGCTCAGATTTTGGCGATTCGTGTGTTCGGCTGCTACGGCAATTCGAGTGTTGTGATGAAGGCGCTTGATACCGTGATGGACCCGAATGGTGACGGTGATTTCTCTGACCGCGCCGATATTGTGAACCTGTCGCTCGGTGGCGAGTTCGCCCCGGCTGACGATCCTGAGTCGTACATGATTAATACGATGGCGCGCCAGGGTGTGTTCACTGTGGCTGCTGCCGGTAACGCCAATAACTACAACGGTGTGGGTGACACCTACTCCGATTCGGGTAGCCCGGCGAATGCGGCTGCGGCGCTGTCGGTGGCGAACGCCTACGGCTCCACTCAGCCGATTGACCGTGTCCGCGCGACCACAAAGACTGGTTTGGAGTGGTTGCAGGGTGATTATTCGGTGAACTTCGATTATTCGAAGGCATCCGCTGATCAGCTGCGCGGCGAGGTTGTTGCCGCACCGAAGCGTAACCGTTACGCTTGCGAGGCTTTCACCGCTGAAGAGGCGAAGGCTTTGAAGGGTAAGTGGGTTTACTTCGAGTGGGATCAGGACGATTTGACGTTCCCGTGCGGTTCGAAGGTGCGTTTCGATAACGTTCAGGCTGCCGGCGGTGTTGGCGTGGTGATGGCCGGTAAGGCTGAGCGCTACACGATCGGCATTGGTGGTAATGCGACCATTCCGGGTCTGCGTCTGACTGCTTCTTCGACGAAGGACCTGGAGAAGGCTCTGGCTGCCGGTCCGGTGACCGTTGAGATGAACCTGGACTACAAGGCTTCGGGCCGCGGTCCTCACTCGCACGCTTTTGATTTGAATTCCTCGAGTGCTCGCGGTCAGCACGGTTCTGACGGCTTCATTAAGCCTGACCTTGCGGCACCGGGTACTGAGATTGTGTCTGCCGCTGTGGGTATGGGTAATAAGGGTGTTTCCTTCACCGGTACCTCCATGGCGACCCCGCATGTTGCCGGTGTTGCCGCTCTGGTGATGCAGGCGCATCAGGATTACAACCCGCAGATGATTAAGGCTGCGCTGATGAACGGCGCGTCCACCCCGATCAAGAATGAGCAGGGTGCGCAGTACGCGGTGGATCGTGTGGGTACGGGCATGGTGAATGCTCGCGCCGCCGTGGACGCGAAGGTTATCGCATACGATGCGAAGACCCCCGAGCGTGTTTCGACCGCGTTTGGTGTGCTGGAGTATACCCCCGATTCGGGTATTCAGACTGTTCAGCGTGAAATCGTGCTGGACAACACCGATTCGCAGGCTCACACCTACACTCTGAGCTACGAGGCAAGCACGACCATCCCGGGTGTGGAGTACTCCTACCCGCAGCAGGTGAGCGTGGGTGCCGGTGAGCGTAAGAACGTGACCGTGACCGTGCGTATTGACCCGTCCAAGCTGGAGAAGACCATGGACCCGGCAATGAGCGCCGACCAGGTCGCTCAGGACTGGACGAACGGTAAGACTCTGGCTGCCGGTAAGCGCCAGTACATTGCGAGCGCTTCTGGTCGCCTGATTTTCTCTGAGAATGGTCGCGAGGCGATCCGCCAGTCGATTCACGTGGCACCGAAGCCCGTCTCGAAGATGCGTGTTGATGCCTCCCGTATTGATTACAAGGGCATTGCCGATAAGGAGTCCACGGTGACTCTGCGCGGTACGACCCTGAACCAGGGTGGTTACCGTTCGCTGCTGGGTGCGTTTGAGCTGGGTGCGGTCAGCGACCGTATTCCGACCGGTCAGCTGAAGCTGCCGTCGAACCAGTCTGTTGACCTTCAGTATGTGGGTGCCGCCTCGGATGCTCCGGCGTTGAAGGCTGCCGGCAAGAACCCGAACGATGGTTCTCTGTTCTTCGGCATTTCGACCTGGGGCACCTGGGATAGCATGCACTGGGGCCGTCAGGTACAGGTGCAGATCGATACCAACAACGACTCCACCGCAGATTACGTTCTGGAGGTGACCCGCGAGAAGGGTCTGGACTACCCGCTGGTGAAGGTCTGGTCCATCTCCGGTAACGCGTCCTACGTGGTGGCTCGCTACCCGCTGAACAGCGCCTGGGGTGACACCGACACCAACATCATGGACACCAACACCATGATTCTGGGTGTGCCGCTGAAGGACCTGGGCCTGACCGCTGAGAAGGCTCAGAGCATCAAGTACACGGTGCAGACCGACACCTGGTACAACGAGGGCAACTCCTACGTGGACACCACCTCCGCTATCGAGTACTCCCCCTTCAACCCCGGTGTTTGGTTCACCGGTGAGGAGTCGGGCGTACCCGGCCTGTTCGTGGACCGTGACGGCGGCCAGCTGACCGTTCACCGCAAGAACAACAACAAGGAGCGTCAGGCTCTGTTCCTGCACATGCACAACGCGACCGGTGACCTGAGCGGCCGTAAGACCGCTAACGGTGTTGCCGCTGGCGACCGTGCGCAGGTCGTGAAGGTGGCTCGCACCCTCCACGATGCACGCTTCACCGACGTTCCGGCGGATAACCAGTTCTACCGTGAAATCACGTGGATTGCTGCCCGTCAGATTGACCGCGGCTACCAGGACGGCACGTTCCGCCCGCTGAACAACATGGACCGCGCAACCATGGCGGCGTACTTCTACCGCATGAGCGGTTCGCCGCAGTACACCGCGCCGTCCACCCCGAGCTTCTCGGATGTTCCGCTCAACCACCCCTACTACAAGGAGATTGAGTGGATGAAGGCTCAGGGCATCACGACCGGCTGGCCCGATGGCACCTACCGTCCGGAGGGTTCGGTGAACCGTGACGCGATGGCTGCGTTCTTCTACCGTTACGCGGGTTCGCCCGAGTACACTGCCCCCGCGCAGGCTCGTTTCACGGACGTTCCGACCGACAAGCAGTTCTACCGCGAGATTTCGTGGCTGGCTGAGCAGGGCGTGACCACCGGCTGGCCCGATGGTTCGTTCCGCCCCGTGGAGCCGGTGCACCGCGACGCTATGGCGGCGTTCGTGTACCGCTACAGCACGGGTGTGCTGAAGGAAAGCCCTGAAATCTAGGGTTCCGGGAGCTAAGAACCTATAGGTTCTACCGAGGGAGCCGTACCGCTGCAGTTTATCTGCGGTGGTGCGGCTCCCTTTTTCTGTGGTCGGGTGCTTTGTTATTTACGCGTAATGTTCCGTAATACGAGTCTGACTAGGTTATATAAAGAATCGTTGAGACAATAAGTGAAGGTTTCTTCACCATCGGCATGAACCTTGACGTTTACGCCGCACAGACGCACTGGAGGCGCACTGGAAACACAGTGCAGACGCACCGAAGCACTCTCGATGCAGAACCCCCTCGGCGTAGAACTCTCCGCGCAGAACCTCGGTGCAGAAACCGCTAAGAAACACACCATCACTAAAAAGGAGCATTCAGTGGCAACCTTCCCTGAAGCTACCCCCGCGCGAGCAGCCCGGCACACACAGCCGGGTCGCCTCAAGCAGCTGGCACGCAGCTGCGGCGCACTCACCCTGGGGCTCACCCTCGGGCTGACCGCCCTGCCGTTCGGCACCGCCGCCTACGCGGCACCGGGCGTAGTACGCGGCGCAGACCGGGATGCACCCCACCAGAACACCGGCACCGGCGAGAACAACAACGAAGTTCTCTCCCCCAGCCTGGACGGCGCCACCGGCGAACGCGCCGTGTTCGTCCGATTCAAGGGTCAGGGCGCGTACGCCCAGACCCAGCCGGATGCGGTCCGCTCCCGCGCGCAGGCACCCGTCAACGCGCAAGCACAGGTGCAGGCAATCCGCGCCAGCGTGCAGCAGCAGGGCGCCTCCGCGGCGAAGGAATCCGGCGCGCAGGTCCTGTACACCACCCACAACACGATGCGCGGCGTGGCGCTCTACGGTAACGTCGAGCAGATTCGTGCGCTCGCGAACCGTGACGATGTGGAACGCATCAGCATCATTGAGGACATGGCACCGCAGAACAGCGGCACCCTCATCGACACCGACACGCTCTCCGTGTGGGCGAAGAGCCCGCAGAATCCCGCCTCCACCGGCTACACCGGTAAGGGCGTGAAGATTGTCGTGCTCGATACCGGTATCGACTACACTCACGCCGATTTGGGTGGCCCCGGCACCCAGGAAGCCTACGAGAAGGCGAAGGCATCCGACACGATCCCCGAGGGCTCCTACGATCCGAAGAAGTTCCTTGGCGGCTACGACCTGGTCGGTGACGACTACAACTCCGGTAAGAAGGAAACCTCCACTCCCCACCCGGATAACAACCCGCTCGACTGCGGCGGCCACGGTAGTCACGTGGCGGGCACCGCGGCAGGTTACGGCGTGAACGCGGACGGCAGCACCTTCCACGGCGACTACTCCAAGCTCACCGAAGAGCAGCTCAACAACATGAAGATTGGCCCCGGCTCCGCGCCGGACGCCCAGCTGATTGGCCTGCGCATTTTCGGTTGTAAGGGCACCACCGCGTTCGTCCCCAAGGGCCTGGACCGTGTGCTCGACCCCAATGACGACGGTGACTTCTCCGACCGCGCCGACATCGCGAACCTGTCGCTCGGCAACGAGTTCGGCGTGTTCGATGAGACCGTGAACTACGCGGTCGGCTCCCTCTACCGCGAGGGCATCCTCTCCGTGGTTGCGGCGGGTAACGCCAACAACTACAACGCCGTGGGCGACACCTACTCCAACTCGGGTGGCCCCGGCACCAGCGCCTACGGCCTGACCGTGGCGAACTCAATCGGCTCGACCCAGCTGGTGGACCGCGTGAAGATTCTCGCCCCCGCGAACGAGGCAGACACCTACGGTGACTACTCGGTAAGCTTCGACTATTCGAAGGCGACCGAGGAGCAGCTGCGCGGCACCGTGGTGCGTGCCGCCTCCCGCAACCGCTACGCCTGCGAGGCATTCACCGAAGAGGAAGCCGTAGTACTGAAGGGCAAGTGGGCCCTCATTGACTGGGCGGACGCTGACGGCACCGCACCCTGCGGTTCGAAGGTACGCTTCGACAACCTGCAGGCGGCTGGCGCGACCGGCGTGGTGCTCACCTCGAACACTGAGGTCGGTGACACCGCTATCGGCGGTAACTCCTCCATTCCGGGCGTGCGCCTGGCAAAGAGCCAGGTGGAGCGCCTTTCCGCGCAGATTGATTCAGGTGAGCTGACCCTGCAGCTCGGCGAGAACCTGCGCGACTCGATCCGCGTTCCCAACGGCAAGCTGGATCAGGCGAACACCTCCACCGCGCGTGGCCTGCACGGTTCGCACGGCATCACCAAGCCGGACGTTGCGGCACCGGGTACGAACATTTCCTCCATCCTGGTCGGTGGCGGTACTGAGGCGACCGTGAAGACCGGTACGTCCATGTCCACGCCCTTTGTTGCCGGTGTTGCGGCGCTGATTATGCAGGCGCACCCGGAGTACGGTCCGCGCATGCTTAAGACCGTCATCATGAACACCGCCGACCACCGCATGCAGGATGCCTGGGGCAACCCGTACGCGGTGGATCGTGTGGGTACCGGCCGCATCAACACGCGTGCGGCGGTGGCTGACCGCGTGATGCTGTTCAACGCGGCACGACCCGAACAGGTTTCGGACACTTTCGGCGTGCTCGAGTACACCCCGAACGCCGGCGTGCAGACCCTGCAGCACCGCGTGAGCGTTGAGAACACCGACTCGGTGGCACACACCTACACCCTGAACTATGAGGGCAGCACGAGCATCCCGGGTGTGGAGTTCTCCTACCCGCAGTCCGTGTCTGTGGGTGCCGGCCAGAAGGCAACGTTCACCGTGACGGTGCGCATTGACCCGTCGAAGCTGGAAAAGACCCGTGACCCGTCCATGTACCCGAACCAGGATTCGGTGAACTACTCGACCGGTGCGGTGACTATTTCGGGTGCCCGCCAGTACATTGCGAGCGCTTCGGGCCGCCTGATTCTGACCGATGCTGATTCGTCGGCTGCGGTGAAGACCCTGCGCATGCCGCTGCACGTGGCACCGAAGCCTGTCTCCGCGATGCGTGTGGCTGGTGCCGATATTGCTTTTGATTCGAATGGTTCCGGTGCGACCGAGCAGACCCTGACCCTGCAGGGTACCGCGGTGGATCAGGGCGGTTACCGCTCCCTGCTGGGTGCTTTTGAGCTGGGTGCTTCGAGCCCGCGCATCCCGACCGCGAAGCTGGGTGTGGGTTCGGATTCCCGCATGGACCTGCAGTATGTGGGTGCCGCCTCGAACGTGGCGGCGTTGAAGGCTGCCGGTCAGGACACCTCCACGGCGCAGCTGTCCTTCGGTATTTCGACCTGGGGTAACTGGCAGGAGGTGACCCCGCGCGGCACCTACTACGTGTTCGTTGATACCAACAAGGACGGCACGAGCGACTACCGCCTGCAGACGGTGCGTGAGAAGGGTCTGGACTACCCGCTGGTGAAGGTTTCGCAGCGCGGTAAGGACGGCAAATGGCACGCTATCGAGAATGCCCTGTACCCGCTGAACGGCACCTGGGGTGACACGGACACCAACATCATGGATTCGAACACCCTGGTGATGACTGTTCCGCTGAGCGTTCTGGGTCTGGACCCGAACGCTGAGTCCACCGAGATTTCGTACTCGGTGACCACTTCTAGCGCGTTCTCTGCTACAACCGTGGTTGATACGACTGATTCGGTGGTGTTCAACTATGCGGCTCCGAAGCTGTGGTTCAGCGGCGATTCGGCGGGCGTGCCGAACCTGTTCATGGATGCACCCTCGGCGCAGCTGGTGGCGCACCGTAACGGCGATACGAAGAACGTTTCGGCACTGTTCTTGCACATGCACAATGCGACCGGTGACCTGTCCGGCGTGAACGGTGCTGCGGGTGAGCGTGCGCAGGTTCTGCGTGTTTCTTCGAACTCTGAGGCTACCGCCGAGAGTGCGCACTTTAAGGATGTTCCGGCGGATTACCCGTTCGTGAATGACATTAACTGGCTTGCCCAGCGTCGTATCACGACCGGCTACCCGGACGGCACGTTCCGCCCGAATGGTTCGGTGGAGCGCGGCGCGATGGCGGCGTTCTTCTACCGTATGGCGGGTTCGCCGCAGTTCACTGCGCCGTCCACTCCGAGCTTTAAGGATGTTCCGCGTGACCACCCGTTCTACAAGGAGATTGAGTGGATGCGTGCCCGCGGTATTACAACCGGCTGGTCGGATGGTACGTTCCGCCCGAATGCTGCGGTGAACCGTGACGCGATGGCGGCGTTCTTCTACCGTTTTGCGGGTTCGCCGGCGTATTCGGCTCCTGCGGTGTCGCCGTTTAGTGATGTATCGACTGGTAGCCAGTTCTATCGTGAGATTGCATGGTTGGCTAATCAGCGTATTACGACGGGTTGGGCGGATGGTTCGTTCCGTCCGGTTCAGCCGATTGAGCGTGGCGCGATGGCGGCGTTCTTGCACCGCTATAACGTGCGGGTGCTGAATAACCGCTAGTCGGATGCGGATGTGAGGGCCGTGTCGGGGTGGAGTTTTCTGCCCCGGCACGGCCTTTTCTGTGGGCTGTTATGTCTGCCGCGTAGACTTAAGTTATGAGTGAGTTACAGGTTCAGAACGGCGAGGATGAGACGCTGTCAGCTACCCAGGATTCCCTTGACCAGGAGGAGCTTCTGAACGCGGCGGCTGACTTCATTGACCGCTATGAGAGCGCCTTTGAAAATCTAAGCCACTGATTATTCCTTCGAAAGAAATACCCCCGGTAAACACCACAAGCCCTTAAACCCACATAAACCCAAGAAATTTTTATGAAAATATTTTATGAAAACCATAGAAAAGCACAAAATCAAACATATTTCAATGTAGTGCAATATGTGATATTTTCAACAGTATTTTTCCTGGATTAATCCACTCCAAATCTGCTAATATATGAAACACAACACACCGTTAATTTTTCGATTTATTATTAGGAGGAAATTATGTCTAATATTTTTTCCAATCTTCGTTGGGGCGTTGATACTCATGGCAAAAAATAAAGAAGCCCTCTACGACGAGCTTGTTGACATACAGAACAAGATTGATCACCACCCAATGATTTCTGGGCCTCACGCCGAAGCTAGTAGCCTTGTTGAAATCATGAAAGAACAGGGTTATTCACATGAAGAGATTGAAAAATCCCTCAAAGACCAAGGACTTCCAAGTATTGTCGATATTGGCAAAAATACTATTAGCGGGATGTTTAGCCTTTGGTGGCTTAACTATAAAAAAAATAATATAGAGGCGTCAATCGAAAAAATCTCCCGCAAGGAAGATCGTCGAAAAAATTAATACACCTAAAATGATTTAATACTATTAGGGATGTAATTTATTTTTTGACGCCATTCTCATTCTAGCTAAATACCCCCGGCGGATGCTGTACGCGTCTGCCGGGGGTATTTGCTTGCCTCACCCTGCCCGAGGTGGGCTAGTTAGCGCGGGCGGGTCTGAACGCACCGTGTGGAACACTACCTCGCCTCCCTCGGCGGTTCACCGCACGGGCTATAAGGTGGAGCGTACACTTAAGTCATGCGTGAATTACAGGCACAGATCATCCGTGAAATGGGCGTCAAGCCCAACATGACCGAAGAGCAGGCACGCGAAGAAGTGGAGCGCCGCATCCAGTTCATCTGCGACTACCTGGAAGCCACCGGAAGCCGCGGCCTGGTACTGGGCATCAGCGGCGGTATCGACTCCACCCTGGCGGGTCGCCTCTGCCAGCTGGCGGTGGACCGCCTCAACGAGCGTGGCCGCACCACCGAGTTCGTGGCGGTGCGCCTGCCCTACCGTGTGCAGCACGACGAAGAGGACGCGCAGGAGGCGCTGCGTTTCATCCAGCCCACCCGCTCCCTGACCTTCAACATTGCGGAGGCTGTCGACGGCTTCGACACCGCCTACACTGCCGCGACCGGCGAGCAGATCAGCGACTTCAACAAGGGTAATGTGAAGGCGCGCGCCCGCATGATTGCCCAGTACGCGGTGGCTGGCGGCCCCGGCTACCTGGTGGTGGGTACCGACCATGCGGCGGAGTCCATTACGGGTTTCTTCACGAAGTTCGGTGACGGCGGCGCGGACCTGCTACCGCTGTACGGCCTGAACAAGCGCCAGAACCAGCTGCTGCTGCGGGTGCTGGGTGCGTCTGAGCGTCTGTGGGCTAAGCCGCCGACGGCTGACCTGCTGGACGGCGTGCCCGGCCGTACCGATGAGGATGAGCTGGGTCTGACCTACCCGCAGATTGATGACTACCTGGAGGGTAAGGAAATCGATGAGGCGGCAGCTGCGAAGCTGGAGCAGATTTACCTGCGTAGCCGCCATAAGCGCACTACTCCGGTGACGATTTTTGATTCCTGGTGGAAGAACTAGCGCCTCAACCGGCAAATGACCTAACGTAAAAGCCCCAAACTCCCTTGGTGGGAGTTCGGGGCTTTTACTATGCTTTTGCAGACCGAGGACTATGCCTTCTGTTCGGGCTGTGCGCCAGAAACCTGGGCAGCCTGAACGTCCGAATCCTCAGAACCTTCAGCCTCAACCTCAGCTTCAGCGGGCGGTACCTTCGCGCCACCCGTGGCGAGGAACAGCACCAGGCCCAACGCGCAGGCGAGCACCTGGGTGAAGGGGAACGCCCAGGTCAGACCCTTAAAGCCGAACCACATGTTGCCGAAGTACACGGCGGGGAAGAACAGCAGAGCAATACCGAGGGTCATCAGCATTGCCGGGCCGCCCTTACCGGCCGCCTGGAACCAAGACACAAACACGATGCTGACCGCGTTGAACACGGCGGCGAGCATCAGCGCAACCATAATCTCCTCGCCGGTGTCGATGAGGCTTGCATCGCCAACCACGGCGAGCAGTTCACGGCGGAAAATCAGCACCGGAATGGTGATGATCGCGGAGGTCGCCACGGACAGGATCGTTGCGGTGCGCAGCGCCTCCTTCACGCGGGCGCCGTTGCGGGCACCGTAAGCGTAGGCGTACAGCGGGATACCGCCCATACACAGGCCCATGCACAGCATTTCGGGCACCATGTTCAGGCGCATTGCCAGGCCGAACGCCGCGACGGTGTCGTCACCGTAGGAGGCGGCGAGGTTGTTCAGCAGCAGGGCGGCGAAGATCAGGTTGAGGCTCTGAATGAGCTCAGCAGCACCGACCGCGACCACGGGCTTGATGATAGCGGGGTCGAGGGAGAAGTCGCGGATGTTCGCGGAGAAGTTCTCGCTCTGACGCATCAGGAACAGCAGGTAGTACAGCATGGATGCGCCGTTCGCCAGCAGCATCGCCCAACCGGCACCGGCGACGCCCATGCCCATGATGGCGATGAACAGCACGTCGAAGATGCAGGTGACGACGGTGCCGACGATGATGCCGTACATGGACTGCTTGGCGTAGCCTTCGGATCGGACGAGCTGTTCGAGGGTGAACATGCCGATAGCGAGGGGCGCGCCGAGGAACATGAGGTGCACGTAGATGCGGGTCGGTTCGTAGGAGCCGCCGGATGCACCCATGATGCTGGTGATCGGGTCGGCGAGGATGAAGCCGATAGCCGCCGCGACGATACCGGCACCGAGCGCCGAGTAGAGGGCGAAGGAGGTGACGCGGTGAATTTCGTGGGCGGGCTGGCCTTCACCGAGCTTGCGGGAGGCGAGGGTTGAGGAGCCCAGGCCGAACAGTCCTGCGATCGCCATGATGACGCCGAAGACGGGCACGCCGTAGCTGGTGGCGGCGAGGTCTTCGGTGCCGCCGTAGTGGCCGACGAAGTAGGAGTTCACCACGTTGTAGATGCTGGTGATGGCGAGGCCGAGTGCCATGGGCACGCCGAGGGAGAGGAGCGCCTTGAGGATGGGTGCTTCTTTGAGCAGGTAGATGTTCTGCGGGTCTTCGCTTGCGCCGTGCGGGCCGTGTCCTGCGGCGGGTGCGGTGTTGTTGGGTGCGCCGTTTTTGGGCGCGTTATTTTCAGTCTGGTGGGACGTCATAGGTTCCTGTGGTTCTAGTCTGTGTTGTGTCCGGTGCGCGGCAAGAAGCGTGGTCCGCGCGAAAAAACGGGCTAGTGTATTGTACCGTCTCCACGTAGTGGTGGGTCTAGAGGTTTAGCCATAAAAAGCAACGAGGCGCCCCTCCCCGTTTAGGGGTGGGGCGCCTCGCCTCATACGTATCGCATGTAGGAGTGTGAGCTATTCGAGCTCAACCGGACCAAGCACGCGAACCTCCTCAATATCCAGGATTTCCTGAATCGCGTGGAGCACATTCGTGTCGATTATGCGCTCATTACGCAGGCGCTTGAGCACGCTGCGTTGCTTCTCCAAATGCCGCAGGCGCAGCTCTTTCTCAAGGTCGCCCGCTTCAATAATGCGGCGGGCTTCTTCCGGCGCATTCGCACCGTCTTTACGAACGGCGTGCAGGTTGCGGTGTATACTCGCGTTGTACATCTGTTCGTCGGCAATGCGGTCGATAATCCACTGTGGTGCACCAATTTCCTGGCCGATCTCAGCCACAGAGTCGAAGGACTCGGCAATGATCGTGCGGATTGCTTCATTAATCTCATCTTCTTCGGTGGTATCAACCGGAATTTTCGCCCACCTAATAACGAGCGGCAGGAGCATCCCCTGAACCACCATCGACAGCAGAACCACGCCCGCAACAACAAAGATAATAAAGTCACGCGCGGGAACATCAGTCGGCACGGAGAGAGCCACCGCGAGGGAAACACCGCCGCGCAGTCCCGCAAAGGTACTCACTACACGGCCACGGAAAGTTGTGCGCAGCTGCTTCTGCTTTTCTGAACGGTCAAGGGCACGAATAATACCGATCGAGACGTGCAGGAAAATAAAACGCGCCGCAATGGAAACAAGCCATGCCACCACAATCACGGCGAACGTCAAAGCCCACGCATAGTTGTATTCACGAAGAACATCATCCACAGGCGCTGTGGCGCTGGGCAGCTGAACACCCACGAGCACGAAGAGCGCACCGTTCATGACATAGGAGACAAACGACCAGATGGGCAGACCGTAGAAACGGTTTTGGGGTTTGATGGTATCCGGTCCGCGATAGGTCAGGTAGAAAGCGGCGACCACCACAGCCACCACTCCGGAACCTTTCATGCCCTCAAAAGGCTCGATCTCTTCAGCCAGGAAGAAAGCAATAAACGGCACGGTAAACATGAACACGCTGAAGTTCATGGGGTTGCCGATGTGCGCACGCAGCTTATCTACACCCCATCCGACGGCCAGGCCAACGAGAGTTCCAATCAGGAACGAGAAGAAGAACATTCCGGATGCAGTCCCCAGGGTAAGTTCATGACCACCCGCAAGCTGCAGGGCGAGTGCGAAAAGAACTAGGGTGGTGCCGTCGTTAATGAGTGCTTCCGCTTTAAGGGTGGTGATGGAAGATTTGGGGAGTTTGCCGTTGAGCGTTGCCACGGCCACAGCATCGGTGGGGGCGAGCGCCACACCGATAATCAGCGCCACAGGCCAGATGAAGACGCCCATAAATGTGTGAAGCACCCAGGCGATAACGAACGCCGTGAAAATTACGAGCACCGTGCCCGAGAGCAGAATGCCGCGCAGACGAGCGCGCGCCTCACGCCAGGAGGTGTTTCGGGTCTCCCAGAACAGCATCACGGGCAGGAAGATTTCGAGAATCACGTGCGGTGGCAGCCCGACCTCGCGCACCTCGTGCATGGCGTGAACGGGGATGAGCGCCAGCACAAGCCCCAGGAAAATGAGCAGAATGGCGGGGGTTATCCGTATTTTATGGGCGAGGATATTACCCAGAAGAATTGCCAGCGATAGGGCAATGATGACTTCAAGCAATTTGGTGTGTTCCTTTTGGATGTGGCGGCTGGTTCATGGTGTGCGTCTGATAGACGGCTGATGTCCGCGAGTGTGCGGGTGCCAGGGTGCCCAAAATGTTTTGCTCGTTCCCTGGGCCGTGAGGCTTCCGCGTGGGGACGAGTGCGGGCGTAGCTTCTGTATTTTACCGTTGTTCAGTGCGGGTGGGTGGATGTTTACCCTGAGCAAAACCTTGCCTTATGGCCGCTCGGGATGTGAGTTTATGGGAGGCGACCTGCGTGCATCCGGCGGGTCTGCTCAGCCGGGCCTGCTCAGCCCATGAACCGCCCTACTCTAACCGCTTTTCATGACGTTTTGTGTCGTTCTGACGTGAACTTGGGGTCGTACTGTGTCAGAGAACAGAAAATCCGCCCCTGTGAGTGCGCGCGAACACTCAGAACGTGAGAAGATAAGGTCATGACTGATAACAACACCGTAACCGGCAGCCCGCTTGTTAAGCGCGGCCTGGCCGACATGCTCAAGGGCGGCGTCATCATGGACGTCGTCACCCCCGAACAGGCTAAGATCGCTGAAGATGCTGGCGCTGTTGCCGTCATGGCTCTCGAGCGCGTTCCCGCGGATATTCGTGCGCAGGGCGGCGTGGCTCGTATGTCTGACCCGGACATGATTGAGGGCATCATTGATGCTGTTTCGATTCCGGTCATGGCGAAGGCACGCATCGGCCACTTCGTTGAGGCTCAGATTCTGGAGACCCTGAAGGTCGACTACATTGACGAGTCTGAGGTTCTTTCTCCCGCTGACTACGTGAACCACATTGATAAGCACCAGTTCAAGGTGCCTTTCGTGTGCGGTGCTACCAACCTGGGTGAGGCTCTGCGCCGTATCACCGAGGGTGCCGCTATGATTCGTTCGAAGGGCGAGGCTGGCACCGGTGACGTCTCTGAGGCGACTAAGCACATCCGCACCATTAAGCGTCAGATTGCTGAGCTGCAGGGCCTGTACAACACCATGCCCGACGAGCTGTACGTGAAGGCTAAGGAACTGGCTGCACCGTACGAGCTGGTTCGTGAGGTTGCTCAGACCGGTAAGCTGCCCGTGGTGATGTTCACCGCTGGTGGCGTGGCTACCCCCGCTGACGCTGCAATGATGATGCAGCTGGGTGCTGACGGCGTGTTCGTTGGTTCCGGTATTTTCAAGTCGGGCGACCCGGTTGCTCGCGCGAAGGCTATCGTGAAGGCTACTGCTTTCTACAACGACCCGGAGAAGGTTGCTGAGGCTTCTCGCGGCCTGGGTGAGGCTATGGTCGGCATTAACGTTGCTGACATCCCGGCACCGCACCGCCTGGCGGAGCGCGGCTGGTAATTCGTGCGCGCACCCCGTATTCGGGGTGAGTGTTTGATGAGGGGGTGGGGTTCGCTGAGGCGGGTCCCACCCTCCTTGTGTTTGTTGTGTTTGTTGTTTTGTGAAGGGAGCGGTGATGGTTGAGAAGGTTCAGCCTACCGGTGTTTTGCCGGGTGAGGGTTTTACGGTTGGTGTTTTGGCGTTGCAGGGCGGCGTGAGTGAGCATGCGGAGATGCTGGAGTCTCTGGGTGCGCAGGTGCGTTGGGTGCGTACTGGTGAGCAGCTTGAGGGTCTGGATGCGCTGGTTTTGCCGGGTGGTGAGTCGTCGACGATTGACCGTTTGACCCGTATTTTTGGTGTGCGTGAGCCGCTGATTGAGGCGATTTCTTCGGGTCTGCCGACTCTGGGTACCTGTGCTGGCCTGATTATGTTGTCGGAGCGTATTGATGATCCGGCGCCGGGTCAGCAGTCGCTGGGTGTTTTGGATGTTTCGGTGGGTCGTAACGCGTTTGGTTCGCAGGTTGATTCTGCGGAGGTGCGCCTGCCGTGGCTGACCCCTGCCGGTGATGAGGTGGTTATTGATACGGCGTTTATTCGTGCGCCGATTGTGACTGGCACTGGTGAGGGTGTGCAGGTGACGGCTCGTCATGAGGGGAAGATTGTGGGTGTGCGTTCGGGCAACCTGATTGGTATTTCTTTCCACCCGGAGGTTACGGGCGATACGACGGTGCATGAGGAGCTGCTGGCTCTGGCACGCGAGGTGAAGGGCAACTAGCCCCTCCCCCCCCCCAAAAAAAATAAGCCCGGTAATGACCGCTTAAAGAGTTGTGGCGGTGACCGTTGTTCGGTCACCGCCACAGCTGTTTTTGCGCGGGTTTATGCGTGAGTGGATTTATGCGCGGGAGCTGCTGGGGGTTTGGGGCTGGGCCTTCCACTGCTGGTAGGTGCTCGTGGCGAGGAATCGTGCACGGTTCGCGTCGCTGAGCGTCTTGATGTCTGCGGGGGCTGCCTCGTACCACTTTTCGTAGAGACGAATAATCATCTCGGGGTATGCGGCTTCTTCCAGGTCTGCGCGGTGGGGGATGAATTCGTTGCGGTTCTTGATGTCTCGGTACTCGCTACCGGCGAAGGGGTCGGTGAGTCCGACGCTGGGGTGGGCGTTGTAGGCATCGATGTTTTGAACGTATTCGGGGAGGGCGCTCCGCCCTGCTTTGAGTGCGGCGTGGCACTTGCTGTCGATTTCGCTGGGCTCAATGATGTGGGCGCCGTCTGCGAGGATGTGCCGGTACTGGATGTACGCGGGGTATTGTTCATCGGTGCGCGGGACGGGCTTGGTGGCTTCTGCTGAGGCGATAGCTTCGGCGGAGTATGAGGAGCAGCTGACGGTGGGCGTGGTACTTGCCGTTGCTGAGGCGCTCGCCGTGGAGGGTGAGGAGGTGCTGCTTGCCGCGGTGTTCGCACCACCGCAGGCGGCGAGGAACAGGGGCAGGACAGCCGCGATGGTACCGCATCGTACAATGCTGCGACGGTCGGAGAAGGTCTTCGGGGTGAGAGCCATGGGGCCACCTCATAACGTGGGTGCAGTAATGTATTGCGCCCCACTATACCTGCAGATTTGATATATGGTCAATGAAAATATGTGTCTTTTTCAGTAAAACCAATATTGCCTTTTCCTCCCCCTTTAAATACTTCTGACAAGCCGTAATCTACTAACAGTGATTAAATACTCCAGATAATTCGCTGAAATTTTTGCCATTCCGTGTGGGTATTTGCAAAACACCCCACACGCATACCGAGGCTGAATCAGCAGAAGCCGAGTGCCTGGCGCTATACGAGAAGGCTTAGGCTGATCACGCCTACGCTGTTGCGCAGCAGGCACCCGCCGATGTGAAGCAGAAGAGCGACGCGAACCGTGCGGCCGCTAAAGATACTCGCTGGTCTGAGGTGGTAACCCTGCCCAGCCCCGACAACCCTGTCTAATCGAACCCCTACCTAATCCCAAAAAGAGTTGTGGCGGTGACCGTTGTTCGGTCACCGCCACAACTGTTATAGGGTGCAGGTTAGGGTAGGAGCGCCAACCCAAACTCAATAACGATTAGCGCGACAGCACACGCGAAGAGTAGCCCACGCGACACGTTGAACTTCTGCCAGAGCTCGTACAACTGCCGGGGAACCACCCAAATAACGAACGCCTGAAAGGCAAGCGATAACGCGGGGTTACCCCACTGAATAATCATCAGGGCAAGAGCAAAACCCACGCCGAGCACATCCAGGATGCGCAGGTGCTTTCGCACCTGCCCCCTCTCCTTCTGATAGCTGGGGTTGTTTAGCAACCTTGGTGGTGCTTTTTTCAGCTGACCCACAATAATCAAAACCGCCAGCGGGATCAGAGAAATATCGAAGAACATGGGAACCGCCTTTCACGTTGGGGTTCGCTCGCTACGCCGGTGACGAGCTGATGGTGCACCATCATTGGTGAAAACTTCTCAAAAACAAGTAGTTTACAACATATGTATAACGTATTGTGGGTTACTTTACAGCACAACTAGACCCTGTTCAAGAGGTAAACACCTCCGAAAAGATTCTTAAAAATATGGGCGCCGGGAACCATACGTTCCCGGCGCCCGCTCCCCAGCTGTTCATACCTCAGCGGGGTTCATTTTAGAGGCGGAAGAAGCCTTCCACCGCGCGCGTCATGTACGCCATGTCGTCCACATGGCACATCTCGCGCATCGAATGCATCGACAGCAAACCAATACCCACATCCACGGTGCGCATACCCAGGCGGGTTGCCGTAATCGGGCCAATCGTCGAGCCGCACGGCATATTGTTATTCGACACGAACTCCTGATACGGCACACCGGCCTTCGCACACGCCGCGGCAAACACGCCGGCACCCACCGAATCCGTCGCGTAACGCTGGTTTGCGTTAATCTTCAGCAGCGGGCCACCACCGGGCAACGGCTGCACGGTCGGGTCGTGGTGACCCTGATAGTTCGGGTGCACCAGGTGACCGGCATCAGCCGACAGGCAGAACGACGCCGCCACCGAACGGCGGTACTCCTCCGTGCTCTCACCGCGCGCAGCCGAGAGGCGCACCAGAATATCCTCCAGGAACGGGCCAGCCGCACCACTACGCGACTCCGAACCGAGCTCCTCGTGGTCGAACGCCGCGAGCATCACGGTCTCGGTGGCGTGCTCGTCCGCGTTATCGGCAACGTAACGCTCCAGGGCGGTCAGACCCGCGTGCACCGAAGACAGGTTATCCAGGCGACCCGAGGCGAACAGCTCCTGATCCGCACCGAAGCGGCGCGGCGGCTGCGAATCAGCGAACAGCAGGTCGTAACCCACAATGCTCTGCGGGTCGACCGGCTCGCCGTCAATCACATGCTTTGCCATGTAGCCGAGCACGTCGTTCTCCGCCGGGTCCACACCCCACACGGGGTACATGTTGAACTGCTTGTCCAGCACCAGTTCGTTGCGCTTATGGTCCAGGTGCGGTGCCAGCTGCGGGATGCGTGCAATCGGGCCGGTACGCACCAGGCGGTCCTTCAGCTCGCCGTCCTCCAAGACGGTGAGGCGACCCGCCACGCACAGCTCACGGTCGAGGAAGGAGTTCAGCAGTGCGCCGCCGTAATTCTCGACGGCAATCTGGTGCCAGCCCTTCGTGGTGATGGAGGAGGAAGGCTTGACCTTCAGGGAGGGCGAGTCGGTGTGCGCACCCAGCACGCGGTAGCCGCTTGCCTTCTGCGCCTTCGCGCCGCCAGCCCAGGCGATAATCGCGCCGTCACGGACGACGAAGTGGCGGCCGGTTGCGACCTGCGGGTCCCATGCTTCGGTCTCTACGAGCTCGGTGAAGCCTGCTGCTTGCAGGCGGCGCGCTACCGTGCGCGCGGCGAGGTAAGAGACCGGCGACTCCGCCACGAATGCGGCGAGGTCTTCAATATTTTTTACAGCATCAACAGTCATGGTTTAACCCTACCTTTTCTTGGGTGTTGACGGGGTGACCGGGGCTGATAGTCCACTCGGTGTGGAGTAATAGCCCTGGTGAGGCTCGAATGGAGCGGGGCGGGCGGGTTGGGGTAGCTGAGCTAGAGCAACCCGCCAAATAGCCTATTTATCAACCTTAAGCGGTTGTGTTTCACGTGAAACCTCGCCGCGGCGAGCACGTGCGTTGAAGATCAGGCAGGCGAGCACCACGTACACGCCTTCCAGCGCGATGCCCTGCAGTGCATCCACGGGGGTCACGCCTTCGGAGGCGAACGGATCCAGACCAGCCACCATGGACAGCAGCATCAGGATCACGTTATTTGCCACGTGCAGGCTGATGGAGGCTTCCAGGCCGCCGGTGTACCAGCAGAGGAAACCCGCGTAAATACCCATCGCGAGAATCGTGCTCTGACCCCAGGGGTCGTAGGCGTGGGAGAGCATGAACAGCACTGCGGGCAGCACAATCGGCAGCCAGGGGGTGCGGAGCCAGCGGCCCAGCATCTGCATCATGAAGCCACGGTAGGCGAGCTCTTCGGCGTAGCACTGCACGGGCACCAGGAGCAGCATCATCGCCACATAAACCCAAAATTCAACCTGTGGAGGTTGAAAATAGCGGTATTCGGGCAGGCTCTCACCGCTCAACGCCAGCATCACGGCGTAGTAGATGCCATAGACAGCGAAGCTCAAACCCAGGTACGGAAGCAGTAGCGAGCGGCGCAGACGGCCCGCCACCGAATGAATCAGACCCCAGGGCTTCGGGCCCACGACCAGGCGCGCCAGAAAGAGCGAAGGCACAATCGCGATCAGGGAGAGGAAGGTCAGCGCGAACAGCGCCGGGTGCTCCATAATGACGGAGCGGTTCGTAGCTACATCATGGAGGGAAAGTCCCGAACCCATAATCGTCGCAGCCAGGGCAACTGAAATGATCAGGTTGAGGCCAATAAATACGGTGACGCCGAGCAGACCTTCCAGCAGGGGTGAGAACCAGCGGGATTTCGGGTCGGCGTGGGAGAGGCGGTGGTAGGCAAGACCTGCAACAGGCGCAGGAGCAGCGGGGGTTCCGGTGGCTACCTGCGGGGGTGCGGGAGGCGGTGTCGTGTTCATTCTTTAATCCTAGCCTCCGCGGGGTCGATGGTGACCGGGCATGCGGCAACCTTCAAGTACTGATTGATACGGAATGTTCCAAAACCATTGAAAAAGCCGTGAATAAGGCTAAAAACCCACCATTCACGGGGTTCATTTTCTGAACCTATGCCATAATTTGTAGCGATAATACGCTCATATACATAGTCGCTGATGACCGCTCTTCCGGGGTGTTTTTTCAGCACCAGAAAGGCTGCTTTCTTATGGCACTCGTCTTCAATCCGCCGCCCAACTGGCCCGCTCCTCCTGCCGGATGGGCCCCCACTCCTACGTGGCGCCCCGACCCCGCGTGGGGTCCCGTTCCTGAAGGCTGGCAGCTGTGGGTCGAAGAGCCCGAGCCCGAACCCATTCAGGTTGAAGAGGCTACTATTGAGCCGCTGATTCCCGAGGAGCCCGCTGCTGAGGCGGCTCCCGCTGAGCAGGTTGCTGAGCCCGCTGTTGAGGCTGAGCAGCCCGCCGAGGTTGCGGCACCGCTGACCGTTGAGGACGTTGACCTGGAGCAGCTCGCCGCTGAGCTCGAAGGTGAGCAGATTGTCGAGGTTCCGGAGGTGGCAGCACCCCAGGCTGAGGCGGCCCAGACTGAGGCACCCCACGTTGAGGCACAGCAGGTAGAGGCACCCGCGGCTGAGTCCGCTGAGGAGTCTGAGCCCAAGCCGATGCGTCACCTGACTCAGGTTCCGCTGACCGGTACCGCTCTGCCCGAGCAGGTTCTGACCCCGCAGGCTTCTGCTGAAGAGGCTGTGGCTGAAGAGCCCGCTGTTGAGGCTCCCGTTGCTGAGCAGGCTGCTTCCGAGCAGCCCGTTGAGGCGCACGTTGTTGAGGCACCGGTTGCTGAGCCCGTGCTCTCTGAGCCCGTTGCATCCGAGCCGGTCGTTTCCGAGCCTGTTGCAGAGCCCGTTGTTGAGCCGGTCGCCGAGGTTGCCCCCGAGGCACCCGCTGCCGCTGAGCCGGCAGTCGAGCCGGTCGCTGAGGCTCCCGCCTCCACCGAAGAGGCTCCCCACACCATCGAGAACTCCCCGCTCGTTGAGTTCCACACCCCCGAGACTGAGCGCACCGTCAACCTGTCCGAGCGCACCGTGAACCTCTCGGAACAGCCCGGCCAGAACGTGCAGGGTGACCAGAACGCACAGTTCATCCCGGCGGGTCAGGCACCGAACGGCTTCCAGCCGAACCAGGCTGAAGGCTTCCAGGGTGAGGGCTTCCAGGGCCAGAACTTCCAGGGTGGCCAGTACCAGGGTCAGGGTTTCCAGGGTCAGAACGCGCAGGGCGGTCAGTACCAGGGCAACCCCTACCAGGGTCAGCCGTACAACGCTCAGCAGCCCTACCAGGGTCAGGTGTCTGATCAGGACCAGGCAACCGTGGCGCTCAGCAACCCCTACATGACCGAGCCCGGCAACCAGGGCAATGGCGAGGACGGCTCCGAGAAGAAGGGCCTGCTCTCCGGCACCAAGCTGTGGGGTGTTATCGGTGGTGCGTTGGCTCTGCTGATTGTCATCATCCTGGCGATTGTCATGCTGATTCCGCGCGGTAACTCGAACCCCGCCTCCAATTCTGCGGCGGCATCGAGCGCGGCGGCTACTTCCGCTGAGGCGTCCTCCGCGGCAGCATCCTCTGAGGCTTCTTCCGCTCCCGCATCTGAGAGCGCGGCGGCAGGTACTTCCGCTTCTTCCGCAGCACCCGTTGCTGCTGCTGAAGCGAAGATGCCCGAGGGCGAGTTCAAGGAATACAAGAAGACCGTCGCCGACAACAAGGACACCATCGACATTGAGAAGATCAAGGGCGATGTGTCCGCAGGCCTGATCTACTACGAGTTCAAGCCCGCAGAGGGCGTGGTCAACGCCTTCATCACCAGCCGTGACGACAAGGGCAACCTCACCTCGGGTGTGAGCGTTCTCGACTCCAGCCGCGACGGCAAGGAGATCAAGGGCACCGCGTGGATTGACGCGAGCAGCCACTCCACCCCCACCCGCAAGCTGGATCTGACCGGTAAGGGCGAGTGGACCATCCGCGTCTACGATGCAGACTCCGCACCCCACTACAAGAAGGGTGAGAAGTTCCAGAGCACCATGAACTACTACGCTTTCACCTACGAAGGCACCGAGGCAACCATGGAGTTCCAGACCAGCGGCCCGACCACCCGCGGCTTCACCGTTCTGAACGCGACCAAGAACGACCCGTTCTTCTCCTCGACCATCCCGACCGTGAAGAGCAACATACAGTGGGTTCAGAGCAACAAGAGCTACCTGCAGGTTCGTACCGACTCCGCTATTACCTGGAGCATCGGCACTAACTAGTAGCTTGGCTGACTAGGTCAGCAGGTTGTGCATAAAGTTATCCCCCGCATCCGTGATGGGTGCGGGGGATACTTTTATGCCCGGTGAGGTTTTATACCCTGCTGGAGGCGCCCGCCGCCTTAACGGGAGTACTTCGCCTCCGCCAGCTCGTCACCTGCGGCGCGTGCCGCACGCTCCACCAGCTGACGATTCGCCAGGTACACGAAGAACGTCACCAGGATAAACAGGTACATCAGCTGGTACGGCATGGTGCCCGCCATCAGGCCCAGGGAGCCTTCCGGCACCATCAGAATCTGATCCGAGTTGAAGTGCGGGGAGAACGCCAGCACAATCCAGAACGGCGAAATGTACATGCCCACCAGCGCCGCAGTCGCCAAAATAACAGCCAGCGTGAACACGAAGGAACTGACCCGCTGGTACATGAGCGGGAAGATTTCCATGACCACGGCGGCGAGCATCAGCGGGTACCAGGTGTTGTGGTGCGACCAGCTAATCGGCGAAATCTGCAGCATCATGAACGCGGTCAGCGCCAGCTGCGCCATGAGCGCGCGGGCACGAATCAGCGGAACCAGCAGAACCGCCGTGACCAGCACAATCAGCAGGGTCAACGCCACCTGCACCACCGACAGCGCGGTCGCCGTCAGGTGATGCTGCAGGCCCGCGTGGGTCAGCGTGCCCATAATCGACACGTTATCGAAGTAGCTGAACCAGCCCACACGCGAGGTGTCACGCACCGCGTGGAACCAGAACGTGAACGACTCCTCGCGAATCACCAGGAAGCCGATAGCCACGGTCGCGGCGAAGCTCGCACCCAGGGTCGCAATGCCCTTCCAGTCCTTACGCATGAGTAGCAGCAGACCGAACGCGAGCGGGGTCAGCTTAATACCCGCCGCAATACCCAGCAGCACACCGCGCGGAACGCGGGTTGCCGGGCGCATAAAATCGGCAAGAATCAGCATCAGAATAATGGCGTTAATCTGCCCGAAATGCGTGGTCAAACGCCACGGGCCGCACATCCAAATCAGCGCCGCAATCAGCGACACCATACCCCAATGACCCAGGTGCTTCTGCAACGGCAGACGCCACGAGCGGCTACGCGCGTAGGAGTACAACAGGTACGCGCACCAGTAGCAGAGCGCGCAAATAATGGCGGTAATCAGCAGCATGCTCTGCGGCTCGGTGAGGAACGCGAGCGGGTAGAAGAGCAACGCCGCAAACGGTGGGTAGGTGAACGGCAGGCCGCGCGTGCGGAAGGTGTACAGCTGGTAGCCGTCCGGGCCGTCCGCCAGGGAGACAGCGCCCAGGCGGTACACGTAAATATCGTCAGCCGCCGCGTGCGTCACGTAGTCGAAGGCGTAGAGGGCAACCAGGATGAACAGCAGGTGCGCCCAGAGAGCGCCGCTACGCATGCCGGGGATGCGGTCAAAGAAGCTGCGACGCGCAGGCTTGGCAAGCTCCTTGGCGGTTTCTTCGGCGACTTCTTCCTTTGCCGCTTTTTCCGCGGTGGCTGCAGAGGATGCGGCAGGCTCCGCGCTTTCTACAGTGCTTTCAGCAGCCGGTTCCGCAACCGGTGCAGTAGTAGAGCTAGCCGAAGCCCAGGGAATCCTCGGTGCAGCCGCCTCGGTATTCTCCGCGGTCGTAGCGGAGTTCGTGTCAGTATTCTTCACGGGGGTCTTTTCTAGTTCCTTATCGCGGCTCACGCGGTTGCCTCACGGGAAGCGGCGGCACGCACAGACTCAGCGCGCACAGACTCGGCGCTCTCGGTCACCAGGGCGCGAGCGCCCCACCAGCCCAGAGGCGCATCGCTACGCACGGAACCGTACTGCACGGGCTCAACCTTCGCGCCACGCACCGGCGCGCTCAGGGCGGCAACCGACCAGAGCGTCATCGTCACCCACAGGCAGAACGCGGGAATAGCCGAAACCGCCAACGCGCCCGGGTCCAGCTGTTCCAAACCATCAGCGCTACCGTGGAACCAGGACGCAATCCTAATCGGCGAAATATACAGGCCCAACACCGCAACCACCGCGAACACGGTCGCTGTCACCCGCAGCCACGCCGGCTGAACCGCAAAATAGGTCGGGAACGCGTCCATGATGAACACGGCAGCCAGCAGGGGCAGCAGCACGTTGTGGTGCGACCAGCTAATCGGCGACAGCGCCACCATCAAGGAGGCGGTCACCGCCACCTGCGCCAGCGCGGCACCGCGGCGTTCCAGCTGGTACAGCAGTGCGGCGGTCAGCACGATCGTGACCAGCGCCAGGGCGTAGTAGACAGGCTTCGCGGCGCTCTCAGAAAGACCGAAGTGCAGCAGCCAACCCTGAATCGAGACGTTATCCACAAAGTTCAGGCCACCCACACGCGAGGGGTTCGTCAGCGCAGAGAACCAGAACTCCGGCGCATCCTTAGGCATCAGAATGAAACCCAGCGCAATGGTGCCGAAGAACGTCGCACCCAGGGTCGCAATGCCCTTCCAGT
>NZ_KV830311.1:195937-206262 GCF_001836735.1 Rothia sp. HMSC061D12
CGCACCCAGGGTCGCAATGCCCTTCCAGTCGCGGCGGACCAGCAGAATCAGACCAAACACGAGCGGGGTCAGCTTCACGCCGCCCGCAATACCAATCAGCACGCCGCGCGGCACGCGGGTTGCTGGGCGCACAAAATCGGCAAGAATCAGCGCCGTAATGAACGGGTTAATCTGAATCAGGTCCAGGGTGCGCTGCCACGGGCCCGCCGCCACCACCAGAATGGTCAGCATCGCAATCGTGCCGGCACGACCAAAGTACTGCTGCAGCGGCAATTCACGGCCGCGCGCATTCACGTAGTTGTAAATGATCGTGGAAATCCACCACGCCACCACAGCCGAACCGACCACCATAATGACCTTGCCAACCTCCAGGGGCATGAACGCGAACGGCAAGAACAGCATCGCCGCGAACGGCGGGTACGTGAACGGCGGCTTGATGACGCCGTGATCGTTCAGGGTCGGGGAGTACAGGTCCTGGGTGAAGCCCTCGTTATCAAAAATGGTCATCGCACCCAGACGGTAGATGGAGAAGTCCATACCGCTGAAGGGGTTGGTGAGCATTTTGATGACGTATCCACCGCCAACAATGAGGATGAGTGCCACAATAGCGATTTTTCCCCAGATGGGGGTGGTGGAGTCAGTCCTTGTCACGAGGTGTTTGTCCTTACCTTGGTGCCGGCGGATGCGCGCGTAGGGTGGGCGGGCATCTGATTTTGGAATCCTAATAGTTTATCGTGCGCACCTGTGAAGGGTGCATTGGAGAGAAGATTCACAGGAGAAGAATCACTCGAGCACGCAAGCACAACTATCACGATATGAGCCGCCTTCATATGCACGTCATGTCTTCAAAATTGGTACTATCCGGGCAATATAATGGGCTTATTGGCACCCGCCCCAACGCAGGGGCAAGCGGTGCCGACCCGCACACCGACGTCCACGAACAACCAGCAGTGAAAGCAGTGATCACGTGAGTGAACATCTCGGCACCCCACCCGAAGGTGAGAACACGAGTAGCAAGCCCGCAGGCGCAAACGTCTCCGGAGGCGGCTCCTCCGGCCTGAGCATTGGCGCGCGCCCGGCTGATGTGCCCGGTGCGAACCTCACCCCCGAAGAGATCGCACGCCGCGCATCCGGTCGCGGTACGTGGCATCGTCGCGCCTCCAAGCCGGTCTCCCACTGGATGTTTACCCTTGTCGGCGTACTTCTGCTGCACAGGTTTATCCCGAATAGCGGCTGGCTGATGGTGCACATCGTCACCCTCGGCCTGATTACGAACTCGATTCTGATTTGGTCGCAGCACTTCACCGAAGCGCTCATGAAAATCAAGATTCCTGACGAGCACCGCGGAACCCAGGTGCGCCGCATCTTCATTCTGAACGCCGGTATTCTCGTGCTCATGATCGGCATGGTCGGTCAGCTGAGCGTGCCCGGCCTCTACGCCGCCACGGTGGTGGGCGCCCTCATTGTCGGTTCGATGGTCGCCTGGCACGGCATCTACCTGCTGAAGCAGGTGCGTCAGGCTCTGCCGTCGCGGTTCGGTGTGACCATTCGCTTCTACATTGTTGCGGCGTTGCTGCTGCCCCTCGGTGCGGCGTTTGGCGGCATGATTGCCTACCCGAACCTGTCCGGCACCCTGCATTCGCAGTTCCTGCTCGCGCACGAGGCAGTGAACGTGCTCGGCTTCGTCGGTATTACCGCGGTGGGTACGCTGGTGACGTTCTGGCCGACCATGCTGCGCACCAAGATGGTGGATAAGGCGCTCACCCACAGTCTGCGCGCCCTGTACCTGATGTGCGGTGGCTTGGCGTTGACCGTTGTCGGCGCGATTTTTGGGATGCGTCCGCTTGCTGCTGCGGGCCTAGTCGTCTACTTGGTTGCCCTGCTGATTGTCGCCTGGGTGATGGTGCGTACCCTGCGCACCAAGCGCCCGAACGAGTACCCGCCCATGAGCGTGGGTATGGGCTTCCTCTGGCTGATTATTGGCGTGGCGACCACCGCCTACATGGTGGCGACCGTCCCCTTCGCGCAGCTGGACATGCGCGCTGTGACCCCCATCTTTGTGGTCGGCTTCCTGCTGCAGCTGCTGCTCGGCGCGATGAGCTACCTGCTACCCCAGCGCATGGGCGGCGGCCCGGCGGTGGTGCGCGCCTCCAACAAGGAGTTCAGCCGTTTCGCGGCGGCACGCGTAACCGCCGTGAACCTGGCGCTGCTCATCTTCATGATGCCCAGCTCCATGGTGGGCCAGTCCATTAAGATTGCCGTCGCTATCGTGGGTGCGTTGGCGCTCATGGCGTTCATTCCGCTCATGGTGCGCGGCGTGAAGGCGTCCGTGAACACCCGCAAGGAAATGATGGCGGCACGCGCCCGCGGCGAAAAGCCCGTCTTCACCCCGGAGGCGCTCACCCCGGAGCCCGTCCCGCACGCCAAGCAGAGCTTCCAGGCGGCGTTGGCGGTTGCCATGGCGTTCCTGCTGGGCTTCGCCGTGAACCCGTCCGCGTTGAACCTGCCGTCGTTCTCCTCGGCGGGCTCTGTGGCTGCGACCGGTCAGACCACCACCGTGCAGGTGAAGGCGACCAGCAACTACCGCTTCACCCCCGCCGAGGTGGAGGTGCCCGCCGGTAACCGCCTGGTCGTTGAAGTCACCAACGACGACGAGGGCATGACCCACGACCTGACCTTCGACAACGGCGCGACCACCGGCGTTATCAACCCCGGCGAAACGAAAACCGTTGATGCCGGTGTCATTACCGCCGACCAGGAAGGCTACTGCTCCGTGGCGGGTCACCGCTCCCTGGGCATGGTGTTCAAGGTGAAGGCGACCGGCGCCTCCGCAAACCAGGTGGCGCAGGGTGGCCACAACCACGGTTCTGCGGGCACCCACAACCACGCCGCGTCGGGTAGCACCCCGACCCTCATGACCGTTGCGAACAGCAGGATTGACATGTCCGCAGCGCCCGGCAGCGGCTACAAGTACCGCGACCCGAACATCCCGGCACCGAACACCGCCACGCAGGTGAACGGCAAGACCGTCCGCAAGGTCACCCTGGAAGTTGAGGAAGTCGACCGCGAGGTGGCGCCCGGCGTGACCGTTCACATGTGGACGTTCAACGGGCAGAACATGGCACCGATTCTGCGCGGCAAGGTCGGTGACGTTTTTGAAATTACACTCATCAATAACGGCACGATGGGCCACTCGCTGGACTTCCACGCGGGCATGGTCTCCCCCGATAATACGATGAAGACCATCGCCCCTGGTGAGCGTCTCGTCTACCGTTTTGAGGCGAAGGGCGCCGGCATCTGGCTGTACCACTGCGGCACCGCCCCGCTGAGCCTGCACATGACCCAGGGCATGTACGGCGCGGTCATCATTGACCCGGCGAATCTTGACCCGGTCGATCACGAGTACGTGATGGTTCAGGGCGAGGCGTACCTGCACGACACCGGCAAGACCGCCTCCGACGGTAACAAGCTGGCGGAGAACTCGCCGGAACTGATCGCGGCGGGCACCCCCACGCTGACCATGTTCAACGGCCACGCAACCCAGTACAAGGCGAAGCCGCTGCAGGTGAAGAAGGGCGAGCGTATCCGTATTTGGGTGATGGCGGCTGGCCCGAACCACGGCACGAGCTTCCACGTGGTCGGTTCGCAATTCGACACAGTCTACAAGGAGGGCGGCTACCTGATGCGCCGCGGCGCAGATGCGTTCGGTAGCCGTGACGGCCACAGCCAGGCACTCGATTTGGCGCCCGCTCAGGGCGGCTTCGTGGAGATGCAGTTCCTAGAGTCTGGCACGTACACGTTCGTGAATCACTCCTTCTCGGAGATGGAGCGCGGTGCCGCCGGCAAGATCGTGGTGACGAACCGTTAGGGACTCCTGAAGCTCCCCATCATGGATTGACCCCGCCTGGTACTCCCTGTCAAAGGTGTACCGGGTGGGGTCATCCTTCACGTGCACGGAGTCTGTACCTGCACTTGATGTTGACTCCGGTAAAGACGCGCCAAGAACTCTCTGACTATGGTTTTCACCTCAACGGAGGGGAGTGTTTTCACCATAAACGGCGATGGTGCGCTAGTCTATAGGAATGGCAGATAGCACTTCGGGCGCCCCTTCCGAGCGTAACGCTACGAGCGCCTCCAACCACATTTCCGTTCCGGCGGATCAACAAATTTCTCCTCGGCAGCGTAAAGCTTTCCCGCTTCGCTTTCTCGCCGGGGTTCTTGCGCATTGGCAGATTATTGCCTCTGCGGTTCTTTTGGGTGGCGGTGTTGCCGGTTTGGCAGCCACCTACGACGACTATTGCGGCATGACGGAGCTTTCGTATGCTCCGGCGGCTCTCCGCTCCGATTTTGAGGAGGGCTCTAAGGTGTCGGGTTTCCGTCCCGGCGTGCTGGCGGCGCAGATTGAGACCGAGAGCCACTGGCGTGTGGGCGTTGTGTCCCACCAGGGCGCTAAGGGTATTGCACAGTTCACTGATGACGCGTGGAGCGGCGGCCACTACAGCTTCGGCAATGGCGGTAATGTTCTGAACCCGCACGATGCGATTGCGGCGCAGGCACGCTACTTGGCTGAGTTGCGTACTCGCTTGGCGAAGTACGCCTCCAATGAGGATGAGCTGCAGGATGTGGTTCTCGCCGGTTATAACGCGGGTCCGGGTTCTGTGGAGAAGTACGGCGGTGTTCCCCCGTATGAGGAGACTCAGAATTATGTGAAGTCGATTCGCGAGCTGGCGAATTCGAAGTATAAGCTGACCTGCTCTCCCGAGTACCAGTTCAAGCAGGCGAAGTTGAGCTTCGTGAATGGTGTGACTCCGGCGATGGCTGGTGTTCATGCGGATGGTACGGCTCTGTCTCCGGAGGAGTCGGCATCGGCTGCGGCGGAGGCTTCTGCGAGTGCTTCGGCTCGTGCGTCTGCGAGCGGTTCTGCGGGTTCTTCGGTGAAGCCTTCGGCGACGAGCTCGGGCCGCTAGGTTCAGCTTTTTTGGGTATTCCACTAGCCTATATAGCCACTAGGGAATATTCCGTTTTATCTATAGTGCGCGGCTAATACGAGCCACCACTCCCCTACTATTCACTCTTATATTTACTCTTAACAGCGCGAGGCGCCGACCCCCATTCTTGGGGTTCGGCGCCTCGCGCTTTTACGGCTAGAGCGTGCCTAGTTGAAGATGGCGCGCACGACCGAGTAGCCGGAGACCGGGTACACGGCGTTCACGGTTGCGGGCTTCTCGCTCTCGTCCGCAATCTCGATGGACTCGGTGCCGCGCAGCAGCTCCTCGAGCAGGATGCGCAGCTCCAGACGTGCCAGAGGCGCACCGGGGCAGACGTGGATGCCGTCGCCGTACACGAGGTTGCGGGACTGGTCGCGGTGCGGGTTGTAGGTGAGGGCGTCTTCGAAGGCGTCCTCGTCGCGGTTTGCGCTTGCCCAGTTGATGGTCACGCGGGAGCCGGCGGGCAGGGTGCGGCCGCCGAGCTCGGTGTCCTGAGTGGTGATGCGGCGGTTGGTGACGAGGGTGTCTTCGAGTCGCATGATTTCTTCAACGGCGAGGGCAATTTCGCTGCGGTCGTCGAGTGCGTTGCCCTCGGCGAGGGATGCGCGCAGGCGGTCCTGCTCGGCGCGGTTGCGTGCCAGGAAGTTGACGAATACGCCCACGGTTGCGGAGACGGTGGACAGCTCGCCCACGGTCCAGTTGCGGATGAGGCTGACGATTTCTTCGTCGGTCATGGTGCGGGGCTCTTCGCCGGGCAGCTGCACGGTGTCGGTGAGCAGTTCGGCGGTGACGTCCTTGGGGTTGCCGGCTGCGGCGTCCTCGCGACGTTCGTCGAGCAGCTGGCGGATGTAGCCGTCGAATTCGAGGGCGACCTTAGCGATTTCTTCGCGGTCGCGGCGCAGGGTGGCGACGCGGTTCTTCTCGATCCACTCGGTGAGGGGCTGTTCGAGGCATGCGGGCCAGCCCATGAAGGCGTTCTGCACGCGCATTGCGTAGGCCTGGCCGAAGCCCTGCATGACGTCCACTTCTTCGCCGCGGGGCAGTTCTGAAATGAGGGTCTTCACGGCGTCGCGGATGACGGGTGCGAACTTTTCGAGGCGTTCGGGAGTGAAGTACTTGTCGTTGACCGCGCGGAAGGTGGTGTGTTCGGGTGCGTCCATGCCGTTGGGGACGGCGATGTGGCGGGTGGAGACGACGTTGGAGTAGATTTCGGGGTGGTCGAGTACGTGCTGTACGTCGGCGTTTTTGAAGACGGAGTAGCCCATGAATTCGTCGTGGGCGACGGGGCAACGGCGGCGCATTGCGTCGTAGGCAGCTACCTGGTCCTTCTGAACCTCTTCGCTTCGGAGGTCCCAGTCGTTGTGTACGTTCTCAGTCATTGTTCACCCGTGTTCGTTATAGAGTTGTGGCGTGCTGGATGCGGGCGTCCGGGCGATGCGTGTGGGGCAGGGTCGGGCGTGCATTTCAGCACGTGAATCCATTACTTGTTCTTTGACCGTATCACTTATGGATTGGTGGCGCAGGGTAGGGGTTCCTTGCTTCTCATTCAACGAACAGTGCGGTGGGGCGAGGGGCGGCGGGTCACGAGACGCACGAGGCGGGCAGCACCTCCACAGGGAGGGGCCGCCCGCCTCATTCTTGCCTAAAAACCGCCGAATCTAGCGTTTGCGTGCGGAGGGGTAGATGCTACCGTCCATCACGCCGCGCTCACTCTACAGACCGCGGTAGACTTCTCGCCGATGACCGACCCGGAAAACCTCAACAACAACCGCGCCGTTATCAATGGTGTATAGAATGCGGTAATTTCCTACTCGCGCCCTGTACCCTTCTTCGCCCTGTAGCTTCTTGACTCCCGCCATATAGGGGTCATCACCAAGGGACCGGAGGCAGGCGATAATTTTCTCAAAGACAGCCCGGTCTTCTCGTTGGATTTTCTTCAATTCTTTCGCTGCTTTGCGCGTCAATTCGACCCGGTACGCGGGGTTTGAGACATGGTTTGCAGTCATCTGCACCCTTCAGGCAGAGCTCTAAATCTTAACCTCAACCTTAGCAGAAAAAGTGTACACTTTTTACACACTTTACATTGTTGTACTATGTAAGTAGCTCCCCTGGATAGAATCTGCACAGGAACTATCCTCGGAGCTAACGCATCAACCCCAGAAAGGAACCAGTCATGACTGTCACCACTCACCGGACTCGTTCCAATGTCACGACTCTTAAAGAACTCCGCGACAACCTCGGAACCAAAGTCAACGAGGCCGTGTTCTCCGGCGAACGTCCCCTCATCAGCCGCAACGGAAAGACTGTTGCCGCGCTCATCTCCTACGAAGATTTGAAGCTACTTGAAGAGTACGAAGAGCTCCTCGACATTGAGGCTCTACGCAAGGCACGCGCCGAAGATGACGGCTACCGCATCGGCCTCGACGAGTTCCTCGCAGAGAACCCTGCAGACTAGTCTTTCAACGCATATTGCGAGGCGGGCGGCACCTCCACCAGGGAGGGGCCGCCCGCCTCATTCATGCCTAAAACCGCAGGGTTTAACGCCCGCGTGCGGAGGGGTAGATGCTACCGTCCATCACGCCGCGCTCCACCTGCTCCAGGCTCACGCCGCGGGTTTCCGGCAGGTTGCGGAACATCAGCAACGCAATGATCACGTTCACCACGGCAAAGCCGATGAAGGAGCCAGTCAGACCGACCGCACCCAGAATCACGGGGAACACGAGCGACAGGGTACCGTTCATCATCCAGCCGCTAAACGCCGAAATACCCATGCCCGCCGCACGCACGCGCAGCGGGAACAGCTCACTCATAATCACCCAGGTAGACACGTTCAGGCAGGTCTGCATCGCACCCACAAAGCAGACAATAAGCACCAGCAGAATCCAGGGACGCGCCGCGTTATCGGCGGGCAGAAGCATGGATGCGCCCGCAATCAGCACGTGGAAGAACGTGGTCGAGCTGTAGCCGGTAATGACCATGACGCGGCGCGGCACGCGGTCCATCAGGCGCAGCGACAGGATGGAGCCGAGCACCGAAATCGTGCCGGGCGCAATGTTCGCAATCAGTGCCGCGGATTCGCTGAAACCGGCTTCCTTGAGCACCTTAATGCCGTAGTACATGATCGAGTTGATGCCGGTCAGCTGCTGACCCGCACCAACGAGAATACCGACGAGCAGGATGCGCACGAACCAGCCGCGCACGCCCACGCTTTCCTTACCCGCCGCGTCGTTCTGGGTTGCCGCCTCCGCCTGCAGGGTGCGTTCAATGTCGGCGATCTCAGCCTCGGCACGTTCGGTGGAGCGGATGCGCTTCATCACCTCAAGCGCCTGCTCACGCTTGCCGACGCGCAGCAGCCAGCGCGGCGACTCGGGCACACGCAGCATGCCGACGAACAGGCCGATGGCGGGCAGGGTGCAGATGGCGAACATCCAGCGCCACACGCCGTCGTGCTCGCCCCATACGTTGCCGATGAGGGCGTTCACGATGAACGCGGCAAGCTGACCGCCCACAACCATGAGTTCGTTGCGGCCGGAGAGGGAGCCGCGAATTTCGTAGGGGGCGAGCTCTGCGAGGAACACGGGCACCACGGCGGAGGCGCCGCCGACCGCCAGACCGAGCAGGGTGCGTCCGGTGATGAGTACGGCGACGTTGGGTGCAAACACGCAGGTCAGGGCACCAATGAAGAAGATGGTGGAGAGCCCAATGATGGTGGTTCGGCGGCCGAACCGGTCAGAGATGCGGCCGCATCCGAGTGCGCCGATAGCGGCGGCGAAGGCGAGCGATCCGGTGACCCAGCCTTGGGTGGTGGAGTCCATGCCGAGTTCGCGGCTCATGGGTTCGAGCGCGCCGTTGATCACTCCGGTGTCGTAGCCGAAGAGCAGACCGCCGAAGGTGGCGATGAGTGCGATGATGCCGAGGTATCGGCTGTGCTTCCCGGTGCCCAGAGGGGGCAGGGTGGAGGCGGTGCTCTGTGCGCTCATGGTGTCCTTTGATGTGCCGGTGGCGGGTGGTCCTGCCGGGCTGCTTCCAGGCGGCAGGGGTGGGTATATAGGCGAGGTGAGGTGCGTCAGGTTAGACACACCTCACCTAATCCTAGCGAAAACGTTCGGCGGGTGATATTTATTTCTCACCGCGCCTATTTTTCAGCATATTTTACGGCCGACACGAGCGACCGCCTGAGTGCCCCTTTGAGAGGGAGCCGGAGTTTAGAACAGCGCGATCTTCTCGGGTGCCGGGAAGATGGCGTCCAGGGCGGCGAGGTCCTCAGCGTCGAAGCGCAGGCATGCCGCCTGTGCGTTGGCGCGCACCTGTTCGGCGCTGGTTGCACCGGCAATGACGGAGGTGACCGGCGACTGCTGCGCGAGCCAGGAGAACGCCGCCTGCACCTCGGTGATGCCGCGCTCGGTGCAGAAGCTGTGGAAGGCTTCGAGCTGGTCCCAGTTGGCGGCGTCGAGCACGTTCTTCTTGGAGTGGGACAGGCGCGAACCGGCGGGAATGTTGTCGCGGCGGTACTTGCCGGTCAGCAGGCCATTAGCGAGCGGGAAGTACGGCAGCACACCCATGCCGAAATGCCGTGCGGCGGGCAGGATTTCGAGTTCTGCGCGGCGGTCGATCAGGTTGTAGTGGTTTTCTGCGACGATGAACCGTTCGGTGCCGAGTTCGTGGGCGCAGTGTTCGGCGTGGGCGAGCTGCCAGCCGGAGAAGTTGGAGTGGCCCAGGTAGCGGACCTTGCCGTCGCGTACGAGCTGGTCGAGGGCGCTGAGGGTTTCTTCGATAGGGGTGTTGGGGTCGGGGCTGTGGTAGAAGTACAGGTCAATGTAGTCGGTGCCGAGGCGGCGGAGGGACCCTTCGACGGCGCGCATGATGTAGCGGCGCGATCCGCGGGCGTTGCGGTCGTTGCCGTTGAGGTCGCCGACGGGCAGACCGAATTTGGTGACGATGGTCAGTTCGTCGCGGTCTAGGCCGAGCTGGGTGAGGGCGGTGCCGAACATGGTTTCTGAGAGGCCGGGTTCGGCGCCGTAGAGGTCGGCGATGTCGAAGAAGCTGATGCCTGCGTCGACTGCGGCGGCGATGACTTCGTTGGTGCCTTCTTGGGTGCGGGTGGGGGTGCCGGGGCGGCCGAGGTTGTTGCAGCCGATGCCGACGCTGGGTACGACGAGACCGGAGTTGCCGAGCCTGCGGTATACGGGAGATTCAATACGTTCCATTCTTTTAACTCTACGTTGTGCGGGTATGTTGCGTGGTTATTTCCCCTCCAGTTGGGAGGCGAAGAGCTTTCTGAAGCGTGATGTAGGGTCGGTTGTTAGGTCCCGGTAGGTTCCTTGCTCCACCACACAC